>NZ_BAOG01000018.1 GCF_000400365.1 Vibrio jasicida CAIM 1864 = LMG 25398
CTGTTAATCGTTCTGGGGAGAACTGCATCAACAGATTACACCGCAACTTCCTTTCTCTTCCATACACCAGAAATCAGCATAGCTCTAAACTCACCAACAGATGGGATATCTTTACTTTCTGCTTTCTCTATTACTAGCAAAGGTTCGTTTAAGGTAATGTCCCATTCATTCTGTAAATCCTCGTCTAAATTGTAAAAGTTTATGTTCACACTACACCTTTAGTTTCATGTTAAGCCAAAGAAATTATAGACAATTAATCCATCTTTAAAAACCTAATATCATGAGTTTAGGTAGAATTTACCCCGTAATACAACATGGGGATCGTGTCCAAGCCTTATCAGAAAAACAAATGAAACGGTGTCAAAAGTTAGTGCAAAAAACCAACCAAGACGGTGTCTTTATTCACGACACACCAAGCACTCCATACCCATAATAGACCAGACAACGTCACTTTTCGATGTTATCAACCCAACCGTCATCCAGCGTCAATCGACTCAATACTTTGTCTATCAAATCTTTGATTTCGATTTTTTTGGGTCCCATCTGGCGCATGGTGCTCCGCTGAACGTTTCGCGTTCGTCAGGCTTTTCATAAAGATGGCTTCGCTGTCCATCACTGTGTGTTTTGCGTTAAAATAGGTGACCTGATAGGTCGGCATGATGTATCCCTTATGTCACAAAGTGCAGATGTCAATATAGCACCGTTTCGTGCTCAAGTGGATTGAGGCTCTGACAAAAAACTAACTCGACAAGCGACTGATTATCAACGACTATAAAGATAAAGCGTACATCGTATAATGGCTATTACCTCAGCCTTCCAAGCTGATGATGCGGGTTCGATTCCCGCTGTACGCTCCAATCCCATCAAACTACGTACACTATGACTGAACTTTTTCATCGCCGAACACTCATTAAACAGCTGAACAGCCTACTCGACCCCACTCGCCATGACATGAAATCAACACCCGATATGTCGTGGGTGTTGCCGATGCTCAGAGACACGTTGTTTGAAGAGACGCTGCGCCTAGCAAACGGCAATCAACGCAAAGCCGCGCAAATGCTCGGCGTGAGTCGTGGCACCTACACTAAACATATCAAGCGCATCACCACGCTGTAAAAGAAGCAGTAGGCGGCTTTCCACATCCTTGTACTTCCCTATGGCTGTACTCAATGCGTTCACTTTAACCCACAGCCTGAAAAGCCGCATCTTGAGTGTAAAAAAGCGCCACACGCTCAGCAAGCCCCTCTCTCACCGGCATCATCAGCTTATTACCTCACTCGCAAAAACCATGACAGGGAGTGATAACCTTCCCATTAACGTGATGTACATTGCGCATCTTGTCGCAGTACTTGCCAAATGTCGGGTAACCGATGACCTTGTTTTTGCAAGTGCATGACCATCTGTGATTGGTGGTTTGCATCCTTCGGAGGTTCCACGCCAAACGCCGCCTCTTTACATCGACGCGCTTGTTCGAGGTGGTCGAAGTTCGCCGTGAGCTCAAGCAATGCGGCTTCCACTTGGCGGTGGTTGTAACATCGCGAGGTCAACGTTCGCGCGATGACGCTGAGCCCAAGGTGCATGGCCATCATTCGCGCCAACGCCTTCGTGATGTCGGCATTGTCATCGATGCGCTGCTGCTCATAAAAAGGAATAAGGTGAACATAAAACTGCGCCGGTTTGACGCTCATCATTAAACGCTGGCGAACCATTTGCGATGAAGCATTGGGAATACGCTCAAGAATACGGGCAATACGGCGGCGCAATAAAGCATCGTTACGTGAACTCATGATAATGAAAATAATCGAGACCAGAGGTTTATCTTGCCACATCCTTTCTCACGCTTGCGCCTGCATTTTTTGATGTGCGTCGTATAATGTTTCTATTCACCATCAACACGATACTGTCATGCCTTATAAACCCATTGATAATACTTATTTGCTGGCCAGCTTGGACTCACACTCGTGACAGCCACACCGCCAGACCAGATATGTCTGCGTTGGTGCCGTTTGTACGCGATGTCGTCTTAGAGGAGGTGGTCATTCATTGTAGAGGCAATCAAGCCAAAGCCGCACGCATGCTCGGTATCCACCGCAGCACGCTGCGCACCCATCTGCGTCGTATCCAGCGACAAAAAAGCCCGCAACGAAAGTTACGGGCGAATATTGAACGATTGAGACGCTAGGCAACGCCTCAACAAAACAGCCGTAGACTGAACTTCGTCGGTAGTCCCTTATGTAAGGGAGAGGAAAGTATACCAAGCCGCCAAGAAAAAACGCGGGTTCTCGCTCTCACCATAGCGTTAAGTGATTGATAAAGCGCGCAATAGTGAAGGCCGGCAAAAAGAATAAGCTAGAGCCGAGGGGTAATGGGGCTCTGGCGGTCACTATGGGGAGTTGTGGAAGCCCGAGTGTCAAAGTAACAACGTAAGTGCTAGGTTCGCTCTGGGATGACGAGCGAATGCGCACCATACCGCATCATTACTGATGATTCCGTTAGTCTCATTCACAAAACCGCATATTGATAATACGGTTTCTCATGAGCTTGACAATGACTTGGCCCTCTTTTACCCTAAATTGGTCAAACGTTGAGCACTGACGCACAGTGTTAAGCACACGGGGTTTATCCCCCTTAAATGGCGTTCTGAAACGTGTCGCTGCTTCTTACTCGATAAGAAGTTGGAATGCATCACTGATAGTGCCAGCCTCGGCTGACATTCACCCTCTCCCCCCATAGGAAACCTTTCCTGTGGGCAAGTGTTTCCTGATGTTTTGGGGCATTTTTTTCCGGTCTTTTGGCTGGTTTGGAAAAGTCACGCACCTCACCTATGGTTTGGTGCGTATTGGACGCTGTTTCGACGTAACCTTATGCCGATATTGCGCATGAAACTGTCGCGCTAGCGACCATAACTACGGCCATCGAGTCGAATCACTCACCCACAGGGAGCTCACTCCCTGCTGGATGGCTCCTTTTTTATTTGGAGCTCCCAATGTCTTATTCGATTTGTTACACCATGCAAACATGGCATTACCCTTACCAAGATTTGCTTCGTGACGCGCCCAGGCAGCAAAGAAACGCTGGCTTCTCCAGTTACACGGGGATAGGGAAAGGGATATCAATTTATCCCTTCGGCATTCACTCGC
Source organism: Vibrio jasicida CAIM 1864 = LMG 25398 (assembly GCF_000400365.1). Taxonomy (GTDB): domain Bacteria; phylum Pseudomonadota; class Gammaproteobacteria; order Enterobacterales; family Vibrionaceae; genus Vibrio; species Vibrio jasicida. Next base: position 3,141 of record NZ_BAOG01000018.1, read on the forward strand.
GTGAAATTAATCAGAAAAAGGAATAAAAATATTTAAAAACAAGAGCTTAAACACACTCTGCCATTTCGGCATTAGAGCATTAATTCACGAATAAACTCTTTGATTTTATTTCTCTTTTCCTCGGAAACTTTACGCAGATTAATGACAGCAGAGTCCTTACTTTTAACCGAGAACGTAATACCACCACCCAAGTTCTCAGGCTTAACTTTCTTACTTTTTTCACTGTTCTTACGCTTTAACTTACCTTTAGTTGCAGCAAGAATACTGAGAACTAGCTCCGTATGTTCCTCTGGAGTACAAGCCCTTTCTAATGCCAAAATTAGCTCATCTTCAATATTATCTATGAAGTCTTTTAGTTCAATATCTTGGGAATCTAGTGCTTTAGAAACATCTATAAGTAGCTTGGTATTTTTCTGAGAAGCAACCAAGCTACTATCAACAAACAGATTTAGTAATCCGCTCGGTACTTTTGCAGCATTAATACATAGAGAAAGAAAGCCTGTAGAAACCCCTTCAGATTCCGCCATTGTTTTTGCATCAGGATAAATACCATTATCTAACTTCGCTTGGTAAAAGCGCCCCCATTCAGCATAAGAGAGCTTTCGTTTTTGCTCAGAAATGCGAACGATTTCTTCCGCGTCTTTTTGAGATAGTTTACAATTTGCGACTTCAACAGAGTATTGGCAGTCTCTAATAATAGCGGCTTTTCGCCTTCTCGAACCGTCAACTATTTTCACCATCTTATTGTCGATATATCCAATCGCAGGATAAAGCTGTACATTTTCAATACTAGCTAAAATGTCTTGTAAGCTTTCAGCTGTCAGTTGATCTTGGTTTCGGATGTTGGAACTATCAACAGCAGTGTCAGACTCAATATGAGCTTGTCCGTTAAATGTATAAAGTTCGAGCTCAACGACTTTCCCAGAAGATAACTTGAAGCTTCGAGTTTTCGGTTGCGTGACTTCATCGGAAACAGATTCCGGACTGGTTGTATTTATTGCTTTTTTTCTCTGTTCTAAACGCTGAGCCAATGCACTTTTCGCCATATGTATGCCTCCTAAATCTGTTTATGGTAATGCATGATCATTTCTACTAACTCTTGAGCCCAGCACGTAGCCTTTGTTAGAGCACGGTTATACGCATCTTTACTTCCGGTATAATCTTTTTTGGCTATAGAAAAGATAGTTGCAGAACTATCAGTACATCGTTCATATGCTTCTTCAGCAGGTAACGAGTGTTTTAATACGTATTGATGCCCAAATATCTCATACATTTCTGTAACAGCACCTTCATAGATATCAATGTCATGCTGCTGTTTTTTACTGATATCTTTTGATGTATAAGCACCAATAAAATGCAGCTCATCTAATAAAAATCCATCATTGACCATATCTTCAATAACAACAGGCAATCGCTCAACAAAGCGGACGGTCGAGTCCCAGTTATAGAACGTAGGTGGAATTGGAATCATGATGCCACTCGATGCTGCTAAGCAGTTCTTCATAACTTTATCCATATGCGGCCCCGCATCTAGTAGAATAAAGTCATAATCGTTTCTTAGTGGTTCAATAATTCGCTTTCTCAGTAAGTTAAAGTATTTTTCGTTGCCACAAATATCTTCAGAATCTAGGTCATCAGCTAAAAAGCCATCAGCAGTGCCACAAGGTAAAATATCAATGCCATTCATGGATGTGCTTTTGATCCCGTGCGTCAACAGCTCTTCTTTCGATAACCCAGCGCTCGCCATTGCAAGAATTGAAGTTAAATCTGAATCAGATATTTCATAACCTGGTAATAGTTGCTGTGTACTGGTGCCTTGTGGGTCAAGGTCAATTATCAACACTCTATTTTGAAGCAAAACATATCTTTCAAGAGAGATGAGAGCATCGGCAAGCATATTCGTTCCGAGAGATTTACCTACACCACCTTTCAAGTTTTGCAGAATACAAACAAAAGCAGGCAGTTCCTTATCTCGATATTTTTCAACTCCTAGGTAGTCAGCTACCAGATAACAATCATTCATACTCAATCTATATTGATTAGTCGATGTTTTTGGAAAAACAACACCTAGTTCAGACATGCTAACCATCACATCTTTTAATGTATTCATAGCAATAGGCCTGTTTGTAAACTTCAGCAAACGGTGCAACTCTCTCTGGGAGTATACTTTTTGCGTAACTTCTTGCTTTACCTCTTGCTGTATCTCTGATCGGGCAATACGAGATCGCTGTGCTCTTTCACCTAGATCTTGAATATTTCTCAGTAACATAACACCTCCAAAATTATACCAAATGAATAATAGCTCATTTTTTCGCACCTGCAATAACAAATTGAGTTAAACTGGTAATGTGATCTCATTATGAACTCTAACGTTTCATAGCAAGCAATGGCGCAAGATGTGCATCTATATAAGAAAAATGGTCACATAAATTTATGTTTTGAACTAATTTTATGTGGCCATTGGAAGAAATGTGAAGGGAAAACTCAAGCGGAGGGGAATATGGTAACAAAAAATTAGTCTAACCCTGAAATAGACTAAAAAAGTGTAACCGAATAGCTACGATTTAACCCCCATAAGATCTAAACGAACCATAAAACCGGAGTCGATAGACATATCATCAGGTAGTAAAACAATTCCCTCTAGAACCGTTTTTAGTGCGAGTTCTTGGTGAGACGTTAATTCCCCCTTAACAGGGTAAGACATCACAACACGATAAGCTTCTTTTGCTAAGAGAAGCATAGGGTTATCCGGTACTGTTTCACTTTCAAGGCGTTTACGGTAGGCAGCTTCGCCTTTGTTGTCGCTGGAGTTCCATTTAAACAAGAACTCAAGCTGTATGATCTTTTTACCGCGTAGTATAGGTCTATAGCCGTAACAACCTGACTTCTCGTCTATAAGGAACTCTAATTCAGCCGAAATTTCAGGGCACAGCATCATTTCACTTATAGGTTTTCTTATACAACGTTCAATAAATACTTTGTTATTGGCGTAACTTTTTTTAGATAAGTTCCCTCTTTCATCTAGCAGACCAAAAAGGCCGTGAAGTTGGCTAATTGTTTGAGGGTGTAGTTTAGTATTATCAGACTTAAAGCGAGAGAGAATCGCATATAAACGCTTTGAGTGCTCAGACTTTAGTGCTCTAAACGACTTATGGTTTACTTGAGCATGACCAGCTGATTGCGCTAAATACGCAGCCATCAGCTCAGCATTTGGAACGATGGATAATGATCCTGATTTATAAGTAACACGGCCAAACAGAGGTAAAAAGTCAAACATCTCAGCCTCATCATTAACAAGGCCTATCTTACGACCAGAAAGCCTTTCTGCTACCGGCTTAAGTGTAGGGTAAAGTTGCTTTGAAGATAGACCGAACCAATCTTTCAACACATCAGAATGGAAAGTATATTGAGGAGCTAGGACATCTTTTCCGGCTTGATAATCGCTCCAATGATCTTTGTGAAGCCGAGAAAGGAACAACGCTAACATATCATGTTCACGAGCGGTTAGATCAAGCCGACTAAAGATCAACTCATGACTTTTCTTGAAAAAGTTTTGAGGAAGTTCTTTGTAGAACTCGGTAGTAATGTTTTGACGAGAGGAATTCATTAAAGTGACTAAAAATAAGTGACCATAAAAAGAATGTACACTAAAAATGAGTAACCATCTAAAAAAGCATAGTAAAAAGACTAAAAAAACGTGACCACTAAACTAAAAATAAGATCTTAAAAACTAAGAATAAGATCATTCAGACTAAAAAGATGTGCCGTTTGACTAAAAACAAGATCATTTAGACTAAAATACAATGACCATTTCTGATTTAACTAGCTGAAAGTAAAGAATATTATCGGCATTATATAGATTAGATAGTTAATATAGATAAATATAAAAAATATATTGTTATAGAAGATGTGGATAAGTGGAAAATCAAAGATTTACACACTTACCCACATCGGAGTTTCACCATTACATTTTTCTTTTTTCTAAAATTTTTTCAATTTAATCCAAAACCATAACCTCACCAATTTCTAAAAGAAGGACTTCTTGAATAAGAGAGAGCTTCCGATGAGGTAAATTGGATGTAAGAGAGTTAGAAAAAACTCTTGTTCGCTTATCCATCACTCTGATCGAGGTATTCAATACTGCTCTGAGGAATATCAATCATTACACAGAAAATATCATGTGACATGCTCTATGACTGATGGATACGACAGTTATCAAAACGCTCTAGCGGAAAGAGTAAATGGTATCTTAAAGATGGAGTACTTGCTGACTAAGCCGAATGACTTGAATAAAGCTAAGAAAATGGTTGCTGAGTCGGTGAAACTCTATAATGAACAGAAACCACATACAGCTCTAAAATACAAAACGCCCGATGAAGTTCATCGAGCGTTTTAACTAAAAGTGTCAATCCATAACAGGACGGGTCAGAACGTTATTTGTGGATTAAGCAGTAATCGACCAACATAGATTGTAGGTCTTGCTTATCTCGTACCAACGCGAGAGCTGCGGCGGTATCAATACCATATAGTGTGGATGCCAAAGTATCGAATTAGGATCTTGAAGAACAATATAGGTAAAGAAGTTTATCGATGTATTTATGTTTACTGTAATCAACTTGGATGTGAAGTAGTGGAGTTAAACGTACAAGTTGAGCACGTACACTTAACATGTCCAACCGGAGAGTTATCACCAAGTGGAGACTCAATCATCTACGATTACGAGATCAAAGTTACCAATACTGGTTTTGGGACACTTTACGACCTCGATATTGAAGATATTACGGCTGGCGAATCATTCACTGCTGATGTTCTTATTGCAGGAGAGACTGCAACATTTACCGGCTCCTTTGTTTCGGTTATCAACGGCGTAGAAAATGAGGCAAGTGTGAGCGCTACCATTAAAGATGGTGGAGAGCCTGTACTGACTAAGTCTGACACAGATAGCTGCCCACCAATTAACTCGGTTGGTGCATTGAGTATCACTAAAGAATGCACAGCCTATGTTGAAGAGAACGCATCTGGCGAATACGGGTTGAGAGTGAATTACGAAGGCAAAGTATGTAATGACAGCAAAGTGAAACTGAACGAAGTGAACATTACTGAAATGCATGACGGTATTACGGCTATTAAAAATGTTGGTACTTTAGCTCCCGAAAGTTGTATGAACTACGATGGTACTTACATTCCAAGTCTAGGTAGTGACGTTCTGGTGGTCCAGTGGTTGCGCACGATGTGAGAACGTTTAAAGACACCGTTAAGGCGGAAGGTGTCAACGTCATTACGGGGGACACTGTTGACACCGGCGTACCTGTAGAAGCAAGTTGTCCACTATGTCCTGCCCCTTAAACACGACAAACTGATGGTCAAAAAAGTTGCGCGAAGCAAATAACGAAAAGCCACCTTAAGCATAAGATGGCTTTATTTGTAAGGGACATCTTAGAAGTTGATATGGGCGCCGCTTGCTCCCTGTGAGGAGCAATCGCTAATCGCTTGAGCTATCATGATGAGCTCGAAGAGGGAGATGCGTGCGGTATTTATACGTAAGTGCTCCATTAAAGCCCGAATGTTCAAACTCTTTAGCCCCAATTATGCTCGCTGCTCACATCCATTACCAATGAGTAATCATGAGAAAAAAGCGAACGGAACAAGAATGGCGCACATTGCTAAAGCAATACTAAACGAGCGGCCTTACTCAGCGGGCTTTCTGCGAACAACAAAGTATCAGTCTCCACCTTCCTTGCCAAAAGGCAGAGATACTCCCAAGTTTGCGCTGATGACCTCCATGGTTTTGTCCTAACTTGAAGTGATGGCTAAAACCCCGACAGAAATGACGCTGCTGGTTAATGGAGTACCATAAGGAATATCCACTGCCTATCTATAGTGCTTAATTCTCAAACGATATACTGAGTTTCTGGCATACCTAACCCTGTAAGCTTATTCAGCGCTTTGTTCATTGCATAAGTCTCGCCAATTTGAGCCTTGTAGTTTCTCAGGCTTAATTTTCCGTCTAATAACTGTTTCAATCGATACATTGCTGTCTCTGATAGCGAGTGCTTGTGATAGCCAAACTGTTTTTCCCACTTTTTGTTGGAACCGTAGAGCTTCTGACTGCCTACTGCCAAACTGCGAGGATGTCCTTGTTCCCAGAAGGCTGCCCTTCTCGTGGCGGGACTAAGCGGAACTGTTCGCTTGATCCGTATAGTATCATTGCAATTTTTTGTGTCATAAGCGCCATAACCTGATATCTCGATGATTTTACGACGTGTCTGCTTGAGTAAGTTGGGGAGCACATCGGCATCGGTTACGTTACATAAGCTCAGCTCTGCTGCGACTATTTAGTGGGTGTTTGTATCTACTGCGATATGCAGCTTACGCCATACTCTGTGCTTCACATCAGTACCATGCTTCTTGACCTCCATTCTCTCTCGTCATAAATCTTGCAGCGCTCTCAATGGCATAGAGAAAATGCGTTTCACCATGAGTGCTGTTGTGATGGCTAAGTCGCTGAATCGGCGAGGTCTGCTAGGTTTGCTTTATTTGTTTTGTTTCCACTCGGCTATCGTTTCCTCATTAATCCAAGAGGTAAGAGAACTGCGGTTGATTAAGGTTTTATTGTACCGCTTCCAGTTAGTTGTTTTGTAACGAGATTTAGGCATGAGGCTACGATCTGATGGGGGTAGTCGATTTACGCAACAAAGATGCTATGACCTTCAAGCAATCGAGCATCATATAGAAGTCGCACCTAAAGAGCAGGTCTTTATTCTCGCTGAGAAGGCCTAGTTTATAGCTATGATTGAGTGGGCGAAAATGGTCGCTCACTTCTTGATTTTACAAGATGTGAAAGCAGAGAACATTCGTCTTTATAAGCTTGTCGTCGAACAAGAGTGCATTGAGCAAGATGCGTGGAAAGTTGAAGCGATGGTAAACGGAACCGAATTGATAGCACCACAACGATGACAGCAAGAGCACTCTAACCACAAATAACAATCCTTCGTAAATCTTTAGTAATAGATAAGAAATGGAACTAGTCTTTATTTTTTTAGAGTTGAGTTTTAGACCAACTTGGATGTCAATGAAAAAAAACACAGTTTTAGTGATTTATATCAAATCGTAGTCTATAACATAAGTGTCAGTTGGTTTGCATTAGCATCTCCTAAATTCGAGTTGCCTGAATGCTATGGTGAATTTTGGATCAATGTAACAGAATTAAATGGAACTTATACATTTTTGCAAAGTTTATAAATCAACTTGGAGATTATTATGAAAAAGACAGCTTTAACATTACTACTTTCGATCGTGGGCGCATCTAGTGCATTTGCTGCAACAGGTGATACATCCGATGGTCGAGTTACATTTTCTGGGTTTGTTCCTGGATTTGTATCAAATGGAGGCTTCATTGTCACTGGTTCTGGCGGCAGTATTAATGCAACTGATTTTAAAGGTTCATTGCAAGTCGAGCAAAGTGGTAAATTTACTACCCTTTCACCAGTAAGACTAGAAGGTCACTTATGGACAGATGAAGATACTGATGGAACAAATGAAACGGTAGGCGCTTTACAAGCAGCGGATTGGGTTGTTACTGGTGTCCAAGTCCTTAACGTTGGCTTTGAAGGTATCGCTGACACAATTTATGTTAAAGATGATATCGGTGGTACTGAGATTCAGGCGTCATCTATTGGAGCGGGCTCAGCTTTAGCAAGTGGCGTTGATACCCTAGACATTTCGGTTAGAAATGAAACTGAAGTTGCTGACCTCGCCACTATTGCTGGTCAAGACCTTCAAGTTGCTGTTGATATTCTAGCTACATCAAACTAAAACTATAAGCATCTAGATTAATTGGAATGTATGGGCATGGATGCCTACTTACTTCAATATGAATAGAAGGTATTATATGGCGAAGGGGATACTAATGGTGATATTAAGTATAATTAGCCTTCCTGTGCTTTCAAATTCGAAAACTTTGATATTCCCTGTTTTTACAGAGATCAATAAAGCATTACTCTCTGATTACTCTATTTTTACAAGCATATCAAGAGATAATATTCTTTTATCTTACTCAGAAAAAGAAGAAAAATTTATAGACGAGAAAGTAATAATATTTAACCGTTCAACAATTCCTACAGAAGAAGTCTTAAATTATACATATCGCTATTTGTTTAGTGATGTGCACTCATCATGCCAAAAGAAAAATGATACAAATGTAATTAATGAGTCATTTATGAGTGTTTATGTTAACGGTACAAAATATGTGACTGGTGATAAAAGTGAGCCTATAAATTTTGATAGCTCTGATGGTAGTGGATTTGAGTCGAGAAATGATATATTAGAATTAAAGAATGAAGAGAGAATATCCAGTGAGTCCCCTTTGACTTGTGAAGGGGAAGTTAACTTCTTAGTAGAGTTATACTTATGATAAATATTTGTTCTAGAAAAATAAGAATTTTTTATTCTGTCTTAACTATATTCTCTTCATTATCTAATGCTTCTGTCCCGAAAGGGTTTGAAGAATTAGTAATGGCTCGAAAAGAAAAACTAGAATTAAATGTCTATTCAGATGAACATCATAGTGTTTTTGGCGAGTTCATCGTTGAAGGAGATACTTTTAAATTAGCTAATAGTTCTAGTATCGACCCTAGTTTACTTATTAACTTGGGGTTAAATAAAGAAGGGGCTTTATTAGCCTATAAAAAATTATTAAAAGGCTCTAGTACCAGCAAGCAATGTAAAGGTTTCAGAGAAGAGTGTATAATTACACCACAAGACATAGATTTTGTTTATATTGACGATAAGAAAAAACTAACTTTGTTTGTATCTCCTGAGTTTATGTCTCCTCTTCTCAATAGCGAAAAAAAATTTATTACACCAGAAATCGATGAGAAAGCTTTAATTATAAACAATTCTATTAGTTATTCTGGTGTATCAAATGAAGATAATGCCTATCAAGACAATTATTCATACTACAATGAAAGCTATTTCGGCCTAGGAAACGATAGTTACTTGAGATCTGACTTTAATTTGGGTACTTCAAATGGTTTGAGCTTTGATGACCTTTCCTATAATCATATATCCGGTCAAAATAAGTACAAGATTGGTTACCAAAGTAGCAATCAATATTGGAATGCTACAGATACATTAGAATCATTTAATAACTTTTCGTCCTATATATTTTCTACGGGTAGTACTAATGACTTAAGGGTTTTAAAGGAAGAAGACTACGAGAGGTTTTATTTTTCTTCGCCACGATCAGGAAGATTGGAGGTCAAAAATGATCAAGGAAGAATATTGATAAGTAAAAATATAAATAATGGACCTCAATATATATCTTACTATGATCTACCAAAAGGAACTTATAATGTCACTATTAAAGTGTTTGATGGTGAAAATGTTATTTTTGAAGAAAACAAACTGATTATAAACAAAAATAACTTTTCGACTAAAATTGGTGAGTTAGATTATAAGATCAGTTTAGGGTATCTTTCTGATGAATTTGTAAATACTTCTCTCGATAACAATAATGAATATGAAGATTATCAAGCTCCTTTTTTTTCTGATGGAAGATTAATGACAAGAGTTTTTGATACGTTATCGATTGGTGGGGGAGTTTTAGCTACATCAATTGATTATTATGCATATGTTGGAATGGATTATCAAATAACTGATCAAGCTTCATTATTATTCAATGGTGGAATATTTAACGATAAAGATACATTTTTATTAACTCAACTTCGATGGCATGGTTTTAGTTTGTCGTGGAGGAAATTCACTGAGAGTGATGATAATTCAGACGTCAACTTATCAGACTTGCTTTTTTATAATGATGACTATGAAAACATTAATATAAATTATAGCTATAATATTAACAATGATAACTCTTTCTATTTGTCTGCTGTTTATAGTGATTTTTCAACTGAAGATAGTGCATTTATCACATCGACAACCACTACTACAAGTTTTAAGCTTGGTTATACACGTTATAATTTGCCGTTGAACGCGCAACTCAACGTAGATTTAGGTATGTCTGAAAGTGATGATTCAGATCCACAATATGATGTTGGACTAACAATTAACATACCATTCGGAGCTAGTCATACATATAGCCATAACTCTTATTATAATATGTCAAGTAAAGAAGCAAGTCATCGTGATAACATTAATAGTTACTGGCTAAATGATGCGGATAATACATTGTCAACGAATGCTGGTTTATATTATTCTTCTGACAAATCTTCTCCTACTTCAGTTGATATTTCTGCCTCTTATGCAACTAATGGAGACGAGATAAAGAGTAGTTCATATCTATATGCTAATAGTGATGGCACTATATCTGGAAATGTTTTTCTTGAATCTAATGCGATTATTACAAAGAATGATGGCTTTTTAACTACTAAGAAATCTGACAGTTACTTTGTCGCAAAGAATAGGACAGGTAGAATAAATGCTGATGGGAAGTTTTCTTCAGTAATCCAAGAGTATGTAAACGATGAAGCAGGAAGAACAATATTGTTGGACAATGAGTTAGAAGTTCATGCATTGAAGAGCTATAAAAAGTATTCTTTTAATGTAGATCAGTATTCATCAGACTTTTTTAATGATGGTGAGAGCAATGTTGAGGCAACATCATTTCCTGGAACGTTAATTCGACTTGACACTTCGGTTGGAGAGCTTAAGAGCTTCATTAGTACTTTTGTCGATATAAAAGGTGAGTTAATTGACTCTGTTGAGTGTGTTGGTCGTGGCTGTGTTCAAACTGAAAGATTGGTAGAAGGTGTATATCAGTTTAAGGTGAAAAAATCACTACCATATAAAATAATATCCAGAAAAGAACAATGTGTTATACCGTCACTTGATAACTCTGATAGCAGAAACTTAGGTGAAAATTTCTGTATGCCTTCATTTGAGGATAGTTATTCTGATTATCAGTTGGCAAAGTTTTCTGATAATGACTACTATTATTTCATTGGTAAGTTTACTGATGATTCTATTGTTGAAACATACAAGAAAAAGTTTATGAAATCTGGAGTTGTGTTCGTCGAAAGAAAAGTAGATGGTTTTTCTTATATTTTTATCAACTCGGAAAGGCTTCTTGTTAAAAATGAGTTGAACGATGTCAATGAAATGATGTCATTTGCTCTAGAAAATAATTTGGAACCTTATGTTTCTAACTAATAAAAGGGGTCATATGAATATTAAAAACATAGCACTAACATTGCCTTTTCTCTTTGCTACTACGACTGGATATGCTTTTTCTGTAGATAGTATGGTTAAAGTTTCGGACAAAAACGGGAATGGCGTTTTTACGTTAACAAGTACAAAAGGAGAGCCTGAGTACATCAGCGGAGAAATTGAGCAAGTGAGTGTAGAAGATGGAGCTATAAAAAAAATAAAACTAACAAAAGATAACCTACCTATATGGGATCTAGCGCTGCTTCCGACAAAAGTAATTCTTTATCCTGGTGAGATGAGAAGAGTAGCTGTTAAAAACTTATGCCAAAAAAATTGTACCAACTTGGAAAAAGATAAAGTTTATCAAATATCATTCAAACCGAGCTCTTCAGAAGATGGGCTAGAAAAAAGTAATGTGGGGATTAATTTCGGCTATGCTCCATACTTTATTGTGCCGGCAGAAAAAATAGATATTAAATACAACTATTCGTATGATTCTAATGGCTTGAATTTTAAAAATGACAGCAATACTTTTCTTTACGTACAGTTAGATAATTGTCAAAAAGGAAAAATCATTGAAGGTTGCAAAAAAACTTACACCTTTTTATCAGGTAGGGAAAAGTCAATACCTTTAACTAAAGAATTTTTAAATTTGAAAAAAATTAAGATGAGAATAGCAACTCATGACTATGAATATAATGAGGTAGTCTATGCTAAGAAAAAGTAGCTTTTTTCTGTTGATTATTGTTTTTCATTACAATAGTGCATTTTCATCTGAACTTTATGGGCATGTGACAGGAAATAGTCCTATCATATGGAATAATGCGGTTCCCGTACCATCGCTAGGGGGGATCGCTGCGAGTTATTGGTCAATTAAAGAGCCAAGAACGACTAAAGAGTGGTACCCAGGTAGTTTAAGTAACCCTCAAAATGAATTAGTTGCTTTTACGGACAACGAAACAGGTGAGTCATTTCAGACTTTAGTTGAAAGGAAAGGTGTAGAGTATAACCTTGGAAGTTCAAGTTCTGTTTTTAAAGTAAATACTTATTCTGACGGGAATGTTGGTACCGGGGTCGCAAGTATTTGTTCTAGCCCACAAATTGGACTCAATCTTGCTTCGATAAGTCATGATGGTGGTACGTGCGCTTCAAATTCTGGATATTTGAGTATAGATGGACGACGATTTACTCCATTTAAATTCATTAGGGCGGTTATTAATGTCCCTAACCTAGTGCAAGATATACAAGGCAGAGAAAGCGGGAGGTATACAGCTGTAATAGATAGTTCTCCCATTTACTTTTATAAAAGCGAAACTGGAGTATTAACATACTTGCAGGATTATGAACCTATTATCATTCAAATCGACTATACAGCTGCCTTCTTTACTGATGCTAAAATTGTCTTAGGCAATGGTGTGATTCATCCTAATTACGATAAAGTCAATCAATCTGTTAATGGTAAAACAGTTTATAGAGTTCAGGTCGATGGTTTATTTCCTGATGGCATAAAAATGACGTTTGAAACATCAAAAGACTACAGTCTCATTTCTAGCGTAGAACCATTAATTAGCATACCATACAGCATTTTGTGTCAAAACGGATGTACTAGTTCTGGAATTATTGTTGATAATGGTAAATTTGATGAGACAACATTTCCTGGTGGTGAGGTCGTCAGTGACACGAAAAGTACATCAGAGAGTAGTTTGTTCGTGGATTTTGAAATTAATTATAATCAGTTAGGCTCTGAGTTGATTTCATCATCATATTCTGACCAATTTTCAGTCATATTTGAGGCGAACTTATGAGATTACATATAATACTCATATTTTTCCTTCTTCTTGAACCGATTAACAGCTTGGCGAGTGAGGGTATCAGTCTAGGCCTAAATGCTGGGAGTGACTTCAAGGATATGGACTATATAGGACTTGATGTCGGGTACAAGAATGATGCTATTTTATTCAGTTTGGGCTTTAACAAGAATACCGGAAATGAAGTGGATTTTGTTTCTGGTATTTATTATGACTTATATCGAAATAGTGAATTTTCACTATACTTTGGCTCTGGATTGGAAGATAAAAATGCCTTCTTATCATATGGTATAAACTATAAGTTGTCTGAAAATATCGATTTTGGCTTAGGGATGAGAACTGTATTTGAATCTCGAAACAAAAATAGTCAAGAAGGGTTCTTGAACACTAGATTTTATTTTAACCAACAAAAGACTGAGAAAGTAATAGAAAAAAATATTGATAGTGTAAAAGAGAAAGAGGTTAGTGGCTTAGATAGAGTTTTTTATGAAGATAAAAGACAGCCTATCTCTTACACAGTAAGAAAAGGTGATTGGCTCTTGAAAATAACAAAAATGTTTGATGTTGACTTGAAAGAAATAATTATATTGAATCGGGATATTATAAATCCAGATCTGATATATCCAGGACAAATAATTCTCATATCAAAGTAAGGTGTAATTTGATGAAATTTAATAGTACTTACTTTATTTATTTTATACTCATTTTTAGCCTTTTTGGTTGTAAAGAAGAAGAGGCCTCAAATGAGAACACTGATGGTGGTAATGAGATTGAAGCGATTACCTACTATGCGCAAGATACGCTCAGAAAAACCTCTCTGTCTAAAACCTACAATGTTGACCTTTCTGAGAATGTAGATTCTTCAGATGGGTCAAGGCCTGTTATTGTCTCTGTAAGATCTTTGTCGTCATCTCCTAGTTGTAGTGTTTTAAGTGTCAACAGTAAGGGCTTTCAGATAGATGCCAGAAACTCAAAGTCTTGTACCTATGAATATAGTGTTGGTTCAGCCACTACTTTGTCTAAGATGAGGACAAAAGACGCTTCAATATCGGCTATGAGTGGAGTTAGCTTAGGTGTTGCAACTGCTACGGTACTGGTTGGTGATTCTTCTGAATTACTCAAGCCAATAAGTGCGACGACTACAGTTGATGATTCTGTAGACATATTTATAAAAACAGAGCTTGCACAATATGGAGATGAAATAGGAGTCGGCTTTACTTTAGATGAAAACTCGTTGGTTCTTCCTAACGCCTCGGTTACTGGCTCTTCAGCATCTGCAAGTGTAGGTGACGATTCTATAACCTACACACCTGGTTTAGGTTTTTCTGGTGTAGAAAGAATCCTTTATTCATACACTGATGGTGTTAGTGTTTTAACGGGTAGTATTGATGTTTCTGTTTCAACGACTGTTAACACTGCTCCTAATGCTGAGTACTTTTATTACCTTTATGGTGACGGAACTCAACCAGTGCCTTATGGTGAAACCATTGAGATTGATGTGAAAGACTATATTAGTGATGATGATGGCGATACATTACAACTGATTGACGTTTTTGCTTACGATGCGACACTCTCCATACCTACTGACTTTAACAGTAATGGCAATAACTTTGATGATACGGTGTTTACATTTAGCTCCAACAATCCTGGACGTCACTCTATCACTTACGTTGTCAGTGATAATAAGGGAGGGTTTGCAACTGGTGTTATCGATCTGACTGTCGCGGATGTCTATCAAAATATTTTGGTTACAACCTCTTCGCCAAATTTATTATTTTCTCCCCCATATACGGCGAGCCAAGCAGAGTTGGCAAACTTGAAATATGCAGCAGGTCCTGTCGGTGATGGAAGCTCAAGTTTAGATGGCCTTTCAACCGCTACCCATGACTGGGTCACTGCAAATGGGATATGTGAGGCAAGAGGGGGGGCACTTCCTACAAGAACTGAAATTCAGGCCCTCTATTCATCACGCCCGAATGGTGGTTTGTTCTCTTCAGAAAACTGGCCAGTAGATATCAATTATTGGACAGAATCAGGAGGTGCTGAGGCTGGTAGTTTTCAATCTATAAATATGAGTAACGGAAATATAACGGAAAGTGCTCCTAGCTCAGATTATAACTATGTTGCCTGTATCAGTCGTGAGTCTGTAACGGTATCTGTTATAGGAGAAGAATATATTAATGTAGGTTCAGACCAAAGCTCTGTAATAGAACTCTATGAGTTAGAAGGGGTACAAGCTGATGGCACTACAGAGATAATAGACAATCCGTTGGTTGCATGGAGTTCCCAAATAGAACCGCCAGAGCTTGCTCAATTTAATAATGATACGGCTGAGCTTACAACATTTCCCCAGGCAATCGATACAAATGGTACAGCAACTATCACTGGTTGTACAAAAGAAGGAATTTGTGATTCGAAGTTGGTGAATCTTTTTGCCTTCTTTAAATCACCATTGTACGGAACTGTAACAGGGTCATCTGTTGAGGTTGAATATGTTTTAGGCGATAGTAATATCGTAAATACTCGCTGTGGGCAAATTGTCGATGCAATTGGTACGCCAGAAATGGGACTTTCTGGAGGGAACGGTGGTAGCCTTAAACAAGTCGGTAGAGCTGATACGATACGTTCTGTAAACGTAGAAACTGGATTTTTCAGTTTTTCTGGGTCCATTAGAATAATGACGAAGTTAAAGTTTAATAGAGCAGATGGCACATCAGTTCAATGTGGTAATTCTGGTAGTACTAGTAATATTCAGAGAGACACTTATACGGTACCTGATGGGTATGTATTCTATGGATTTAGAGCTTATAGTGTAGGTCGAAGTGGTTATTTACAAGCTTTACAGTTTTTAAGTATCCCTACAAACTGACAAATGTTATCGAGGCTGTTATCAATAGCCTCGATTGTAAAGTGATATGCAATTCAATAAATATATATCAAAGATAATTGATGATAACCAGTTGACAAGAAAAGATGTACTAAGAATTTTTCATATGAGTGGGTATGATGATATATCTCATGTCGATAGCATAACTCTTAGTCGCTGGCTAAATGGAAAGACAACCCCAAATCTATATAAACAACTTATAATCGTGAGTTGTTTAAGTGGAAGTGTTCTTGACTTTGTTAAAAGCCTTAATATAGATGAACTAAAAGGAAATCAGAATGATGAAAACTTCTATTCATCATACGTCAGAAAAGTGGATTATGCACATAATTCGATAAACTATATAGAGCGCAGTCAGGAACGAAGAACCAAGATAGAGAGCCTATCTTCACAAGAGATATTAAAAAAATTTGAATTCTTTCATCGAAACTTTTCTAGCTATAGGTCAATTTCGGATAACTTAGAACTTTCTTTAGCAGAGGAAGGTACTCTTATATCTTGCTTTGAGTCTGAGCAAATTGTTGGACACATAGCTTATTTTGAATGTTCAAAGCTTAAAACTAAGAAAGTAGAACTTTCTAATGTGCTTTTTTTTACACCAATCTATTATGCAGACAGTGTTGTGTTAAGAGAAATTATGGTCGAATTTTTTACACGCTATCTAAACCAAGTAGTAGACAGTTTCTGCTATGCTGTTGGTTTTACCCGAAGTGGTAAAAAATTAGATTTTCATCATTACTTTGGTGGGGCTGAGAATTTGGAGTTTTTTCCCCCTGATGAGGAAGATAAAATTAGTAATACGGATAAGGGGCTTTTTTTGGTGAAAGTTGACTTATTAAAATATCTGTCGAAAAAAGTAATATTAAAAGAGGTTTTGGAACATATTAATAAAAAAAAGGAATAATATTTTGATTGAATACATGAAAAATAGATCGTTTTCTTTTTATATAATGTTGCTGTTTTTTTGTGAGGTTTTTTTAATACTATTTATTTGTTTGTTTTATGTTAGATATCTAGAACACAAATTAATAGAACAAGTTGATATCATAAATGATGAAATCGTCGATAGCTTTGAAAAGCTATCGAGCTTAAGTGATTATGGATGCGATGACAGTTCGTCATATCTTATAAAGTTTGTTACAGTTGATAATGTTAGTGTAAAAAATGTAAGTTTTATCAATGGTAAAGATATATGTTCAAGTAATATCAAAAGGACAAGAGATACTTTGATTAATATAAGTCCAAATTATACGGATTCAGGAATATCTTATTGGTTTGGCTTTTTTTATGATCTGGGAGATAAAAATGAGTATTTTCTTGTACAAAAGAACAATGTGCGATTAGCGGTAAGTATTTTTGAATTACATAATTACTTGGAAAACTTAAGTACCTTTTTTGACGTAAGTTTGAAAATGTATGATTTAAGCTTGTATAACAAGAACAAAACTAAGAGTTGTAAAGATGGGTTTTGTCTAAAGGTTTATCGAAGCCCATTTATTTTTGAAATGAAACTAGCTAGCGATTATGTTTTTTTTATTTTTTCGGTTGTTTCTTTTGTTAATTGTTTTTTATTCTTTATTGTTAGGTCCACGTATAATAAATTTGTTTTATTAAAGGTTGAGATTCTTAATGGTATTTTAAATGGAGAGTTTAAACCAATATATCAGCCTATAGTCAATGCCAAAGAACATAATATTTGTGGGGTTGAGGTTTTGTGTCGATGGCATTCTAATAATGGAGTTGTTATGCCAGGAGACTTTATAGAGGATTTAGAAAAGTTTGGGTTTTTGAAGCTTATGACTCGTAAGTTGTTACAATCATCTTTAGATGAACTCGAGTCTTGGCTTAAAGAGGATCGTCGTAGATATTTATCATTAAATATATCAGCAGATGGTATGGCAGACTCAATATTTTTGCACGATATAATTTCAATGATTGTTTTATGTGATATCTATCCGTCACAGATCGCTTTAGAAATTACCGAGAATCAATTGTTAAACTGTCCGCATGCAAATCGTAACATGGAAAAAATAAAAAACATTGGTTTTAAGTTATTTATTGATGACTTTGGTACTGGTTATTCAAACTTCTCATATTTAAAAGAATTGCCTTTAGATGTGATAAAGATAGATAAATCTCTTATCGAAGATATAACTACATCAGAGGCGTCGAAAGCTGTGACTTATCATATTGTTGGTATAGCAAAAAGCCTAGGAATACAGACTGTTATTGAAGGTGTTGAAACTAAAGAGCAAGTGATGGCTCTCACTAATTCTACTTGTGCTGATTTTTTCCAAGGCTGGTATTTTAGCAAGCCAATAACGGCTTCACAATTAATTAAATTTAGAGGTGAATAGTTTTCTCATTTAGCTTGTTTATTGCGGTTAAATTACGTATTGTTAATCATGGTTTCTATTAAAAGGTTGGAAAATGATTAGATTTCAATTAGATAGTTTTCTAGAGTTGCTTGATTTTTTCTATAATCATAGCAATGAACAAGAGCAATTTAGTCGCCTCGTGACACTTGATGATATGAAAAAGGCAGGTATTAGTACTACCAAGGAAAACAAAGTCAAAGAGACCTTTGTTTACCACTTTCAGTTACTTCAAACTGAGCAGTTAATTTGTACATTGAAAAATGAAAAAAGTCAGTTTGATAATTCGATCCATTCCAGCAAGGGTAAAGTTTGTTTCGGCTTAACACTAAAAGGGGAAACGTTTTGTCGTGCCTTATTTGAGAAGGGGGCTGCTCAGTTTTTGAGGGAGTTTGGCTCCGAAGTGACGTTTTCAGTGTGTATACAAGCGGTTATTTCTTTTGATAGCGACTTAATTTTTCACTGAAATAAGTTGATATTTTTGGATACTAGATCCTATTTGAAAACTGGTTGTTTGTCTAATATGTATAAAAGTTAGCCTTTAAATTGATAGTTCTGTTATTTGCGCTATGATCTAAGAACTGTGATAGAGGGTTAATAATTATGCTATTATTTTATCTTATGTTAATATCTCTGGAACCCATTAACTTAGATCATATTCACAAGTTAAAAAAAGTTCAATTGTTTTACAGCAACGTGCAATATACTGAAGATTACGTTAACTGGGGAGAGAAGGATTATTGGGCTTCACCATTGGAAACTCTTGAAAAAATGAAGGGAGATTGCGAAGATATCGCTATAGCAAAATATTTTTCACTTATTTATAAAGGTGTGCCAATTGAAAACTTAAGGTTGAGCTACATCAAGCATTTAAATAAAACTCATATAGTTCTAGAATATGTAGATAATAATGTTGTCATAATTTTGGATAATAGATTTGAAGCTGTTTATTTTTCAAACGATGATTATTTGGCTACCAGGATCGCGTCGTTTAATCACCATAATCTATGGGTTAACGAAACAGTGATTGGAAAATCTAGGCGTATAATGAGAAAATGGAATGAACTATTGAATCGTTTAGATATTTTTCATAAGCATAAGGCTGTTGAGTTAGAGCAATCACTTTCACATGAATTATCTTATTGAACAGTGTATAAAATTATTTTTATTATCTGGCAGATATAATAATTGTTATCTCATCGCCTAACTTTATTATTGATATTTCATAATGCTTATAGTATTAATTGGCCCCAAACACTTTAGACTTTACTCACACTTGGAGCCCTTCCTTGTGCTTGTTGTCCGATAAAACCAATTTGATCAAATGATTACTTTGATGATATTAAATGTTGTAGATAAACATGAGCTCGTTTATAAAAACTATTGAGTGATGAAATAGTTATAATGAACCTTCAACGTGTAAATATATTTTTTGGGGAGCGTCTAAGGAAAAAATGCAAAGCCAGAGCATTGGCTCTGGCTATGTTTTTATGAAAGTGGTAATTGTCGTATCATTTGTTGTACATCGTTACCATATTTAATGCGTTGACGAGTTTCTTCTAAAGAATACATCTGAGTTTTTCTGGCTTCAGGGTTTGCACTTCTTCCTTCAGTTACTGTACTGCCGGATGTTAACTTTTCATTGTCCAGCCTCCCAGGGATGGTTTTGACCACTGACCAACCAAGATTGCCGATAGATTGAGCAGTCATAATGCCTTGATAGATCGTATAGCCCCGAGCGCCTACTTTCACTTGGCCAAGCAGAATCTTAGTAAAACCACCGTGAATCGGAGGAGGCGTATAAGTCATGGTTTTGCCGCCTTGTACCATTTTGGTTGCAATAACCTGGCCTTCCGAGCTTCCGAGCCTCATTGCAGGGTTTGTTTTGCGTGCCCATTCAAGGTTGTACTCGCCAGATGGGCGAATTTTATTCCACAGCCGTGAGCCTAGTCCTGGTTGAGTAACATCTTCTAAAGCCCCGCCAGCTCTTACCCAACGTAAGTTTTGTACCGATTTGTAAGCTGAGTAACCTCCACTGACCACGCCAATAATGTCGAATGGTATAGTCGCGATGTCTAGTTTACGTGAGATGTCGCCGTCATCAATAATTCCAGAGGCTATTTGAAGGGCGCCACTGGTCATGCTCGCAATGCCACCAGTTATTGCGGCTGCGAGAACCAAACTTGAGCCTCCGGTTGGCGCCGCAAGCGCTATCCCTATAAACCCAGTTATAAGTCCGAATGTACCAAACAGGATTTTACTGATGTTTAAGTGGCCACTTGGGTCAGTAAAGTTGATAGGGTCGTTGTGACAGTAAACGTAAGCATGATGCACGCCCCCGTTAAATGGTGCGAGGCTGTCCGGGGCATTAAAGCGCATCAACTTAGGTTGGTAGATACGATAACCTTGACCCAGATGATAACCGTCAAGCGCTGGGTCCAACCACTCACCGTTAAAGCCTAGGTGTGAAGGGAGTACCGTCATCGATTGCGCCATTGCAAGGCGTACAGAGGTTGGTAGTAATGAAATTCCGCCAGCTACTGCACTGGTTTGGCCGATTTTAATCAGAAATTCACGTCGATTAAGCGGAGTAATGAATACAGAATCTTTATTGCTCATTGGTATTTCCCACCTGTTCGCGTTGTCCATATGGAGAGTAGCGGTACATCGAGCCAGTTTGACCAGATGTGTTGTAAGCGATGACAGAACCGTTTTGATCGGTTGCTAGCATAGAGACCACTGAACCTTGCTCTGACCATTTCGGCACGCCATCATCGTAGATGTAGTGGGTGATGCTGCCATTTTCTTCGATAGACGCGAGGTCACTCCATAAATACTCAAATTGACGACTGTCGGAGCCAGAATGTTGTCGGATTAGGCGATCATTGCTGTCGTATGAGTATTGCCATTCTGTATTGCCGGACAACACGCTAGTGAGTTTGTCGAAGTGATCGTAACGAAGCTCTCGACCTTCGGCATCCTGAATCATGTTTCCGTTCTGGTCATATTTCAGTACGGTTTGACTAGGAAGTTGAGGGTGCGTGTGAGTGATGCGTGTTAACTGTGTTGGATCATCCGCTTCGTAATAGTAATTCGCGAAGTCTTGAGATTCGTTAGTTACACAGCGTTGGGTCAATACATTACCAAGGTCATCGTAGCTCCATTCAAAAGAAATAATGGATTGGCCCCATTCGCTTAGTGGCCCATTACCTGAGAAAACAACATTTGTAAGTTGTGACATAACATCATAGGTATAGGTTTCTGTAACGTTACCCAACGTCGTGCTCTCTTGGGTTCTAGAGTAAAGTAGGCCTAACTCGTTGTAGTCTTGAGACTGCTCAAAGATATAAACGTCGTTGAGTGCCACCGCACGGCTTACTACGCGACTGTATTCGTCCCATTCGATTTCGGTGGTTTGTGTTTGATTACCGGATGTCAAACGCTCTAACCTAATGCGATCGAATTGATCGTGTTCGTATTCAACAGTAGCGTTGTCCGTATTTAATTTGACCAATCGGCCAAGCTCATCGTAACCAAACTGACGGCTGTCACTCGTTCCTTGAATGGAGGAAATCACGCCGCCTTTTGAGTAAACATATTGGCGGATACTTCCGTCATGATCCTCAAACTCAGGTAGGCCGGTCGAGGAATACGTGATCATGCTGCGACTGCCGTTGCTATCTTGGCTGCCAGTTGGCAGGCCAGAAACCGGATCGTACTGGTATATTGTTAACTGATCGTCGGATTCTTTCTCGTTGAGAACACCTAATTGATTATCACGAGTAAAGCGTCTTGTTGGCGCAGATAAGCTGGTTTCCGTTTCTGGAATATTACTGCTGTCTGCGTACGACCACGCTAAAGAAGCTTGATTGCTCGCCCCTCGACGAAGCTCAAGAGGTCGTCCCAACCCATCGATGTCACGCTGACCAACGATCTGTGAACCTATCTCTAGTTTGGTGACTTGCGTTTGATCAGTATGCGCTGCGTAGGTGATTTGCTGAGCCACATTGTTCGCTTGAGTAATATGAATCGTGCGATCAAACTTGTCGTATTGATAGCTTTTCGATTGACTCGCAGGATCGGTTTCTTTTGTCAGTCGGCCCCAAGCGTCGTATTCATAATGCCAAACACGATCACCCTGTTGCTTCCTATCTTCCAATCCCCAGCTGTTTAAATTGCTAACTGTTAACGCTAAGCCCTCAATGCCTTGTGTTTTTTGACGGCTTGCGAGGTTGTTAAATGCAATGTGACGATTGCCATTCGGCAGCGTAGTGGTTTTAATCTGACCCCAATCGTCGTATTCATACCTTTCGGTTTGGGTGACAGAAATCGAGCGTGCATTTCTATCGGGAAGATCATCAAATGAGCTCTTGCTTTCTAGACGGCCGAGTGCGTCGTACTCTTTCTTCCAAGTGGTTGTGTTGCCGAGTTTCGCTTCTAACTCTCTGCCTTGGCCATCCCAACTCTGTTCGCATAAGTTGCCTTTACAGTCGGTCAGCACCAAAGTTTGTCTAGCTTGGTTTGTATCGGCAAGGTATTGGTATGAGCGTGCTGCACTGCCATCAATACGCTCGGTTTTAGTACGACGTAGCGAGTCATATTCAAAGCTACAGCGAACACCATCTGCGTCCACGTGATGAGCTATTTCGCCGATATCAAAATAATGGCCGACAATGACGTTAGTTTTGGTATTGTCGTGGCATACCAGTTCTTCATGTTCCTCGACCGTCTCATTGCCCAAGGTATACTGATAGCTTGAGGTTTTTGAGAAGGTACCATCTGCATGCATGATATCGTTCTTGATTGATGCTAAACGACCTAGAGAAAACGCCTCGTTTTTATCCTCGTGGTAGCTGTAATGGCTTTGGTAGCGGCCATGAGCATTTTCCAAACGCAACATGACATCCTTTTGGTTGTTGAAACCTGTCGTTTCACCGTACTCATAGGAGATCTTACGTTCTTCAGAGCCATTATTTAGGGTGCGAGATTTAACAAAGTTTACCATGCCTGAAGGAGAGGCCGGACATCCCAATTCACCTTGTGCTGAGTAGTATTCATAGTTCTCAGTAATGTTGTTTTCATCTTTGAAAGACAACATGTTACCGTACTGATCGTACTCCCAATGACGAGTTTGTAGATGACTATCTTCACCCGATGACCAAGTCTGATCTTCTTGGCTGATTAAAGCATATTGAGCAGGCTGGTTGGCAAAACTCTCACCATCAAGCGCTGGATAGTTAAGTGTTTTTAGATGGACAAGTGTGTCGTTTACCAGACGTGCTTCTTCAACCTGCAAGTGGAATTGGTTGTAGGTTTGAATAGTCTTAATCGTCCCGCCTTCCACTTTTTGCACGCGGTATGTGTATTCGACCCCACGCTCCAGTAAGTTATCGACGCCTTCACTTAAACTGCCTCCTGGTGCACCGTAGCCCATAAAATTTCGGCTATCGGAATTTACGCTGCTATATTCCGTCGTAATAATGGGAGAGTTTTGAGTCAGTACACGATGAGAAGTCACCGCTGGGAGGTAGGTAGTGGAGTCTACTTGTATCCCACTTACGTCATAAGCAAGTTGCTCAAGCATCCCACAAGGATGAGTGATGTCTTGAATCAAAGTATAAACACCGATGTCGTTGTAACTAAAGTCATAACTGCCGACGTTTTCAGGCAAGTCACATTGAACAAGCTTGTTGTTGTTCAAGATAAGGCTGAAATACGCTTCATGTGTACTGCCAATGTTGGTGAAAATGTTCACTCGGCTCGGGTCAACATATACTATTAATAATAGTGGTTGGCTTTCTGATGTGCGATCGTCCCAGACTTTGCTCAGACGTTTTTCTGAGCCGATGTTTAACCAAGAAAAATGCAAAGCATGGCCATCACTTTGAATGATTTTAATTAGGCTACCGTGGTCATCTAAGATATCTTTACGGCCATTTCGATAAGCAATTTCATAACCGCTGGCATCGCCTTTTACAGAGAAGTCGAGCAGCTTCTTGTAGCGGAGATCAAGTTTGTAGTTTGTGCCTAGTTCTGCTCGGTAGGACTGCCCATTTGCGAGATATAGTTGTTCATTTTCTATATCGTACCTTGGAAGATTTAACTTCCAACCTTTGCCGAAACCTAGGTTATCTGTCGAGTAGGGGGAAAATTGCAGAGCAATATCAAGGTTAGGGCCTTTTAGCCAGTTGCCGACTAAGGAACCGAGAAGAATTTGATAAGAATAGCTTCTTGTTCTTTGATCAACCCCTCCTGAGCAAAAACTATCAAAGTTAAATGCATTTGAAGTCCAATTAGACATAGTGCCTCCTTTAGGCAAAGTTAGCCTAACGTTGTAGGCTAACGTTTCTCTAGAGCCGGAAAATTATTGGTTAACTAGATTCCACTGTGTGTAATCCCAATCTTGATCAGGAAACTCACTTTCTGGGTAGGTCAATTTAAGAGGAGCTCGATTCCCATATTGATCAAAAGCGGTGAAACGGTACTCTCTTTGAGTATCATTGATCGAAGTATTATTGTGTGAATAAAGGAGCTGGCTTAACGTTACAGAGCGCAACGTCTGATTCACAGTCCAAGTTGCGGTACGGCATTCATCTGCTGCACTGTTACACTCAAATTCGTCTGAAACAGTACGCTGGCTGCCTGGTACAAAAATGTAGCCTTTCACTGATTTGATTCCGTCTGGACAGTCACCATAGCAACCGAGCCATCGGTCGTCTAAGAACACCTCGTCGTTGTGCGATTCTTCCCAGCTATCCATGGCTACCTTGGTCATAGCGAATGAGGTATCTATTGGTGTTATGTAGAAGTTACGAATTTCCGCTTTAGAGAAGTAAAAATCATCACCAGCGTCTTCCCAGACTTTTGTCCCTTCTCCAATATCAGTAAACTCAGAGGCACTGTAAATCTTTTCCTCAAGTCCCTGATATATAGCATTTTCATCGTATGGGTACTCACAGCTGTCGTAATCGCTTCCATCGCTAAACTTAACTAGAGCACAAACTTGGCGGTACTGAGCAGTCTCATTACTGTACACCCAAGCGGTGAGTCTGTTTGATGCCGTAGTGGAGACTTTAGAGTTCGGTAAGCTATCTTCGTTAAGGTATACACCACCAATTTGGTGTGCGTAATCATTTTCATTGTAGGTATAACCCCAACAATTGCTTTCATAGTTGCAGTCTATGTCTTCGACTAGTTGGACGCTATTGCTCTTTAAATAGAACGAGATCGAATCCTTTACTTCGTCGTCAGTTACCGTCACTGGTGAGCCATACTGATCCGAAAAGGCTATGGTTACATTCAGCTTTGATTGCATTTTCCCATTCGCATAAAAAGCCATCGGAACTCCTAGGCTTTCATTGTGGTCAGCACTGAGTGTGATCGACGAAACCTCATAACTGCTATTAATTGCCGCACATGTTGATGCAGAAATTAAGGTTAATGGTAATGTCCTTAATAAGTTTTTTTTGAAATTTAACATTATAACTCCCTTCATGGTTTTAATGAATAAATAAGAAAACATGTTTTTTAAATTAAAAAACACTCTTTACCTAGAAGGTTAAATATAACCATTAAATTAGCTAAAATATCTATATTACGAATTATTAATCCTATAACATCAAACCATTCAAGAGTGTAACTAGGAGAGTGGATGTTTGAAAATTATTTAAAAATGTAAAAACAACAAATAATATATAAAAAAAAGGCATTCGTTCCGTTTTTTTGTAACTTCACTTGAGTTCACGGTTACTTTCAATAAAAATATCAACTTTTATACAATGGTAAACTTGGGTGAAGGTTATATTTAGTAGAAATGAAAGTGTTTTGTCATTTGGCGGTCGAAAGAAAAAAATAGGCTATAGAGATGCTCTTGTTTTAGAGGCTTTGTTAGCCAATGAAGGTGATGTTTTATCAAAAGATTTTTTGTTGGAATATGCTTGGAGAAATACAATTGTTACTGAAATCTCTCTAACTACGAGCATTCATAGTTTAAGAGTCGCGCTAAAGAGTTTATTACCAGAACAGGATGTTATTGTTACTATACCTAGGTTGGGGTATAGGCTAAATATGAACATTATCGAGACTGAAAAACCTTCCCTTGTTAAAAAACAAAAAAGAAGTTTTTTAAATGTATCAGGGATAATTTTTTTCTTGTTTTTTTCGAGCTTGTTTTTTTTATTTAATGACGGTTTGGTTTTTCCTTACAAGACAGATGAGATAAAAGTTTACGCTCTTAAAAATGGTAATGTATTGTACTCTACTAGTTATGTCGACAAGATGAACCTTTCTTTACTTTCACAAATAGATTGTAATTGTGAAATTTTTTTTAATTCTGGTTACATCTCCATTTTTCTTTTATCTGGAAGTGAGGAGGCCATAAATTTCACTTACTCAAATGTTTCTTTTGAAAGAAAAATAGAGGAAATTAATTTTATAATTTCTAAAGGTCAGTAGCATTATTTTGAAAAATATAAATACAATCATAATCATAATCATAATCATAATCATAATCATAATCATAATCATAATTTCATCGAGTAACAATACATCAAAAGAGTATTTTTTTGAAAGTACGAGCATCGAACTAACTGAATCAAAAGCTCGGGTTAAAGCATATATTAAAGCCGAACCTAGTAAAACATTAACAAAAATAATTGTTATAAAAGAAGATAGTATGGAAACATATGGTGCCTTCCATTTATCATTTAAGGTTTTATTTTGTATTTCAGAAAGGTGTTATTTCTGGTTAAAGTCGGGACATAGTATAATAGAATCAAAATTAAATACGCTTATTTCACATAGTAGATATCTATCATTAATGGGTTATTATCACGAAATGAGTTTTTTTAACTTTGAATTTGGGTATGCTGATATATTACTATTTGATAATGAAAAAGTGTATACTCGGGTTTATTTTCATGGACATATGTCATATCATCTATACCATATAAATGGATTATAGTTTATAAATCACTTTAATGACATTAATATTATTAAGGAAAGTTATTGTTAATTAAAGGTGTCTATTTAATATAGGTTTAATAATTTGTTGATAACGAAGGGGTAAGTTTTCTAAGTTACTAATTTGGTGTTTATTTAATTGCGGTATTCATTAATGCGATAACTTAGCTACATCTTTAACGCTATTATAACTCTTGATTTTCCTCTATCAATGTCTTTTTTTAATTCAAACATTTCATTAGATTCTAGTGGGGCGCTTATTAGCCCCTCATCAGTCCACCATTGAATTTTTTCTCCAGTAACTTTTACGTCTTTAGGAGCTTGAACTTTTCCAGGTATAGTTCCTGAAAAAATTAATGGTGTCTCAGCAGAAAAAACTATAGGAGAAGCTAAAAATAAAGTCGAAAGGAAAAGTTGATTTAATGCATTACAAAGTGTTTTCACATTATATCCAATTAGCTGTATAATTTTATTCAGGTTATAAGTCATTTTGATGGTTACGTCAAATTCATAGTTAACAAAGATACTAACCAATTATTTTTTTCTTTATCTTTGGGTTGGTGTCACGTTTTTATGTATGGTTAATGTAAATTTATAATGATGATATTTCAAATCGATTTTTTTATCGTCAAGGTAGTTTTTAGTTTATATTGTTTGGTTACTTTTAAAGGGTAGGAATCTCAAAGTATCATGATTTTCAATGTAGTGGTCTAGTTCGAAGTAAATTTGAGTGATTGTGGTTGGGTTTTATTTTGAAAGGTTTTTTAAAGGAATTGTTCCAAATGACAAGTAAACTTATCTAAGGAGCCGAAAGAAGCTGGACTTTACTGGAGTGTATTATCAATTTTTGGAGGGTTTATTCTGAACTAAGGCTGTGAATGTTAAGTTTTCCTTGTAAGAGGGGAATGTATATAGAGCGATGTTAGTATGCTTCTTCAACATGCTTACCAAAGGAAAGTTCCTGATTTCTCCTGACCAACGTTCAGGATTTTGCTTTCGGCGTACCTCTAGAACCGCCGCTCTTTTTTGTAAGATCTCACCATCCTTACCCGCATGTCTTTCTGAGGGCGTCACGTAGTTCAGGCCTCGATGTTTATGCTCATTGTTGTACCACTCTACGAACCTGTTTACCCAAGCTCTTCCATCTTGGCTTTCATCGTTGAAGACTTCATAGCCCATGATTTTTCGACTGTAGATGCCTTCAATAAGGTACAGATAGTAGTGTTGGCCTCTCACCACTGCTGGCAAGTAAGTGATATCCCACGTCAGTACCTGTTTCGGTGCTGTCGCTGTATAACTGCTCGGTCTGCCACTTTCTTGCGTGCTCTTTGACATCCTCTTTACTCAACCAGGCCTGCTTTTCACTGGTTGACGTTAATCAGTCTCGTCCTCTTCCCCGTAAAAGGCGCTCAGTTTTTTTCGCAGAACTAATAGCGTTAGCGCTTTCTCTTTGTTTCGAAGCTCTTTTTGCAAAGCTTTGATCTCAAGCTTGTCCGCTCGAGATTGCTGTTTCGCTTCGGCTCCTTTCTCTCTCAATGCTTTACGTCAATTGTACAGTGTCGCTTCAGGGATGCCTTCTTCTTTTGCCATTTCAGAAATGGAGCGAGGATATGGAGGCAACAATTTCTTGAGTATGGCTTCTTTTCTTTCTGGAGAATAGCGAGACAAATGAATTCTACTTACGCCCTAACTGGTTAATTTTTAATAGTGACAACTATCCTGCCAGAGGGGGCACCTTCTGGCACGTTGTGTGTTTCGAATACTTTGTTGTTTGATGAATCAAATAACCCAACAAAGTCACAACTTACCGTGTTTATGTTGGTACCCTCTTCCGTCACCTCTGTCGTACCATTTTTCAGGCTTCTAGGGGGTAGTTTTAATTTAGGTACGTACTGGTGCGCTAAGAAATCAATAAAATCATCGTCCGTGAGCCCGTCTGATTTGAGTAGCGTTCGTTTCAAATCCGTTATCTCATTGAATATTTGGTTTACTGTAACACTGTACTCATTGGCTTGACCGGCAGCGCTCGCACTGACTTCAATGGATGGCTGATAGCCATAATTTCCGTATTGCCAGTGAATGTTTTTACATCGATATGAGCGTTGCTTTCTGTTTTTGCACCGTATAACAAATACGTGTATGGATCGATTTCAGGCTGATTGTTGGTCGCCGCTTGAGAGCTGAAGGACAACAGAATTAGTCTCAAAAGTGAAAATTTTCTTTTCATTAGATATTCTCCAAACTGAACTTTTGCGCATTAACATTGAAATTAAAATCAATAATGATTGTGTGTTTTTTATGCCAGCTTAAGTGCATCGTGTTTTGTATTGGTTTTTATGGAGCCAAAACTTGCAATTATGAAAGCGTGCTTTTTTATTCTGTTTGGATGTCGTTTAATCTATGGGACGACATCCAAACAGCTCTACTCTAAACTAGTAACTCTATTCACGGACCTGATCTCGATACATGCCTAAGCTTTACTACTGCAACCAACTGGAAGTTATACACTTGTGGCCGTTTTAGCTTGACGGGATAGCTCGGAACAGTTGGAAAGGGAGTTAATCAACTAAATACATCATTAAATATGGGAGAAACAGAACCTTCTAAGAGCGTGATAGATAGGGGCGTCATCTAAGACGCTGGTTATGGGATTTGAGCATCAATGGAACAGAAAATGTTAGGAAGGTTAAGTATTGTATTTTTATAGAGCATCCCCGAAAATAGAGGGCTTAACCAAACACCTTCAACAACAAATCCTGATGCTGTTTTGTACCACCTCGAACATTGAAGTTATCGGTGCCGCAACCTTTCGATTCATTACCCTCACTGGATGTTTGAGGTCTTCTTTTCCCACCCTGAGCTCGGCTGCATAGGGGACAACCAATCTTCTTGACGGCGGCAAGAAAGTTTTTTGGCGACGTATGAAAAGGCCCATGTTTGGGACAGATAACTTTGACCTGTGTGGCTAGGTTCACGTACTTCACTTCGGAATAGTCGTATTGATTGCCGTACTTCTGTCTGGCTCTTTGGATAAATCGTTGTTCTCGATCTTGTCGTGATGGTTTTAACATGATGCCTTGTTTGCTTTGAGTAATTTAGAGACTTTAGAAATTGTATGCCTGGAGCAGCCTATCAATGCTTCGATTTGACTGTAGCTTTTCCCATCTTGCAGCAAACCTTCTATCTTCTGGTGCAGCTTGATATTAACTGGGCGACCTTTGTATTTTCCTTCTTGCTTTGCTCGTTGCACGCCTTGCGCTTGGCGGCGACGCCTGTCTTCATAATCTTTTCTGGCCACGGCGGCTAGCATGTCGAGCATCATGCTATTGAGAGCAGCCAGCATGCGATCGGTAAACTCGTCGGTGGTGTGCATAAATTGATGGCTGGTCGGTAAATCCAATGCGACGACCTTCAATCCTTTATTAGCGATGATGTTTTTGAGTTGTTCCCAGTCTTTGGTGTTCAGGCGACTTATTCGGTCAACTTGCTCAACTAGGATAATGTCGCCTGATATTGCGATGTCAAGGAGACGAAATAGTTCAGGGCGATGTAATCGAGCCCCTGATTCGTTCTCCTCAAACCAATAGGCAACGGGATAACCCATTTTGTCAGCAAACTCAATCAGGTCATTTTTTGCTCGGGAGGCATCTTGCTCGTCGGTCGAGGCTCTTAAGTAACCATAAATTCGGATATTGTGATTCATTGGTGCATTTTACATTGGTTTGGTTATTTTGGTGCATTATACATTTATTTTTCGAATTTAGTGCACTAAATTTACCCAGTGCATTAAAGGTGCACTCTGATAGGAATCCCCAAGTAAAACGGTGGTTTCAGAGGTTACGTTATGACATTTTTCTCTGTCATCATATATGGCTGCTATGCTTGTAGAGGAAGAGGTTGCGCCCTACTTTTTCATGATCGTGTTTGATACCCTCATTGGTGCAACTTCTTCCCACTGAAACGTTCCCTATGCCTGCGCCATCGAGGTGTAGATTGGATGTATCGAGAATGGGGGGACAATCATTTTTTTGCATCTGAGAAAGGAAGAAGTGTTTGAACTTTACTTACCTAAAATCTGCGTCTATCGCTTGTGAACTTGAAAAGCAGCATGATTGGTCTGAAGCTTGTGAAGCGTGGCAAAGTGCGTTCGCGTTGGCGAAAGAAGGAAGCCCTCAGGCTCACTGGGCTCATGCCCGTTTTGAGTTTTGTCTAGGACGAGCCCGATCAAGGCGACAATGTCCCGTATTAAAGAAACAAGACATGTGGCACAAGAGGCGAGTTAGCGGCTAAGCGGCTATGTCTTTGTATCATGGATGAACTCGAATGAGTTAAGCGTATTAGTCAATGGAGGAACGCCGATGATGCGTCAATTGCCGCGATTTTGTGTGAAAATCATCATGATGAGTGTTGTGATGTTTGCATGCATTGGGGTAGGGCAAGCGTTGCAATATACCAACTCCGTCACCGCATTACGCTACCAAACGGTGGTGGAATGGGTCGACAAGCACCCATCGCACACGGTGCTCGCTAACCAATTTACTGCCCACTGTTTAGCTTCCGAGCCTTTATTCTCTGAAAATGTTAGTTTGCCTACTGCTTAGTCTCGGTCAGCTCAGCATGGGATGGGTATTTCCGTCGTTGACTTGCTTTGTCTTTGCTTCATCGAAGGGATGAACCATATTTACTGTATTAGAGCAGAACGCATTTATCGAAGGGAGCGCCTTTGTACAGCAGGAAGCAAGATAAGATTAGTTTACATTACAGTAAAGCCAAGAAGGTTTTAGTGATGAACCAGAAAGGTGGGGTTGGGAAGTCAACTTGCGCGGCTGCGTTGCTGAGTCATTTGAGTCACTTAGGCTACAAGGTCGAATTGATTGATTTTGATAGACAGTGTTCGTGCCATGACTGGGCTAAAAATGCATTGCCAGGTCGCTCTCAGTCCTATCCGCCGTCACTGCGTAGCTTCTCTAATATCGCGATGACGCTTAAAGTGCGTCGAGATTCTGACTTTATTGTTATCGACTCGCCTTCCAATTTCAGCCAGGAAGAAATGGAAAGATACACGTATTTTACCAACGCCATATTATTGCCGATGTCACCGTCGCCGTTGGATTTACACACCAGCTTACCTTTTATCCAAGATCTTATTGAATCTGGCATATTGAGTGCTCGCAAGATTGCTTTAGCGTTTGTTATGAATCGTTGTGCTACGCATGATGAGCGTGTAGAGCGCACTGAGCAATTGTTGCAACACTTTCGGCAATACCCAACCCTTGGTAAGATTTCCGAAAATGTTCTTTATCAAGAGGCTTTCTTCGATAAACAAGCGCTCCCTGTGACGCTCGACCCTCAGCTCTGGCGACAGGTTATTGAGTGGTTGGAATGCTTGTGATGGCGGTGAGCGTTGGATAGGGCGCACCCACATATCAAGCTCAGGGCTACGTGTTTGCAATTGATTGACTCGTTTCAACGCCTCTGAGTAGTGCTCTATCACTTTACTAAAGAGGGAGTCGGTGTCATTGATGTGGTGCACGCGAAGGGGAAAATCGATGCCACAAGTCTCGATGCTTGCTGTCGGCGCGGCTTGACCGGCGTAGAACTGAAGGACGTAGAGTGTAGAGGCTATATCTCTTGAGTGGGCGAAGGCTTTTCTGGCGTGGCATGGTGAGAGGGTAAGTAAAGCGCACGTGTGGCGATCAATAGCAAACGCCATGACGTCCTGTTTCTCGATGTTACGAATAATGACACTGGCTGTCGTTCTTGTTTGGCACTCTTTGGTAAGCGTGTAGGTTGCGACGTCCGTTAGTACGCAGAGGTAACTTCATCAATTTCGTCGCTGATATTGATAAGGTTACGGCACAGTGTTTGCAGTAAGCTTCTCATAACATGAGACAACTGATTCTCAGCATCTTCAATCGCTGACGGCAAATGACTCCGCAGTGATTTAGTAGACCACTTCAGACCACGCCGTACTCAGCGGCAAGTCCTCTGTCTGTTTTCCACTAAACGTATACGAACATTGCGTATAGCTTTGAGGTCTTGCTGCTCAACAGACTTAACAGGAACAAAATGAATATCGGGCCTTGAAAAGGCTTCGCAAATAGCTCTCGCATTGTTGGCATCGTTCTTTTGTCGCCCAACAAATGGTTTTACGTGCTGAGCTGGGATAAGAGCGACCTTATGGCCCAGCTCTTGAAATATTCTTCCCCAATGATGCGAAGTTGCGCATGATTCCATCACAATAGCCGTTTGCTTTGGAAATTGACGGACTGTATCAAGAAGCTTGTCACACTTTACCTTTCGGTTTGACAAGATTTGTCCATCAGCACTCAACACGCATACTTGAAAGAGGTTTTTGGCTATATCGTATATCGATGCCGACAACTTTAATAGACATGATGATTACTCCTGTTCTTACTGGTTGCACCATTAATTTGGTGCATCGGTGCTAGAAGGGAGGTGCTTCCATCACATCAAAGCCATCAAAAAAGATCAGATCGCAGGGTTTGGAAAAGGTTCAACTGATTTAGGCAACAACGCCGTTCTAAATATATTATCTTTATTATAGTTAGTTATCTACCTTATAAATAAGATGGAATGTCACAAAAAGAAATTTATTTAGTGAAAATAACTTTGATTTTATCCTACTCCATGTAAGTTAATATCAACTATTTATGATTTTTTATTAACGATGAACAACTTTAAATTATATCCATCTTTAGATATTGTGAACGGGCAAGCATTAGTTTCTAACTCAGCCATTAGTATTGCAAAAAATGCTAGTTCGAAAATAGTAAAAATAGGCTCTCCACTTGAAGTTGCTCAAAAATATCATGATAGTGGCGTAGAGTGGTTACATATTGTAGATCTAGATGCGGCTTGTGGTCGAGGAAGTAACACTCAAGTAATAATAAACCTCTTAGATAATTTGAATGGATGTTTGAAAACTCAAGTATGTGGAGGAATTCGTTCTAGAGAATTATTAGATAAATATTTAAAATCTGGGTGTGATAGAGTAAATATTAGTTCAGTTATTGCTGACTCACCAAATTTGTGCAAAAGCTTGATAAATGAATATGGAGAGTATATTGCAGTTGCTATAGACGCAAAAAATGTAAATGGCTCTTATCATCTATCTACTCACGGTTGGAATCGTATAAGTAGCGAGTTAAGTGAGGTAATCGCACAACTAGAAGAGTTTAACTGTAAACGTTATGTTGTTACCGATGTTGACCGCGGAGGAACGATGCTACAGCCAAATGTTGATTTGATAGATTACGTAAAAACAATAACAACTAAACCAGTCATATCTGGAGGTGGTGTTGCTAGTTTGAAGGATATAACCAGTCTAATTAATGTCGGAGCAGAAGGTACAGTTTTAGGACAAGTTATTCATACCAACAACACTCCACTCCGTAAATTTGTTGAATACTTGGATGAAATAATAAATGGTTAGTTTAAATAGAGTGAATATCCTAGGCGGAGTGACATTTTCAATCTCAGACATTGAACTAAATTATTTGGTTGACTTTAACCTTCCCCAAATTGATGCTTTTAACATCTATTCTCGAGGCGAAATATATTACAAACGATTAAGCTCCTACGAAATTTTAGAAAAAATAACATCGACAATTAAAACATACAACAGTTCAAGTTGTCTTAATACAAAATATATATTAATCGATCATTTATTTAACTTTGTCATTAGGCTTCTTGACGTGTTGATTTCATCAAAGTGCTATGAATTCACCAATCAGTATATTGAAAGTGCCATAGTGTGCTCAAGAAATATAATTAGCTATATTGAAAGAGGTTCCATTCAAAGTAAGATTGAAATCAAAACTCCTTTTGTAAGTAACCTGTATGATTCTTACCCAAGAATCTATTTGGAAGGAGATAACCACTTCATTTCATTACTAGCAGTAAAGGACTTCAGGAAGTATGATGTTTGTGTGGGCGTATTGCTTGGCGGAGGAGCTCCTGCTGCAATATATAGTGCCTATCATGACGCTAAATTAAATTATATAAAGATTTCCTGTTATGATGAAAAAGCTTCATCGAGCTATGAGGTTTTTGGTGATGATATCAATAAAACACAAAATGTCCTTCTTCTTGATGATAATTGTGGAACAGGAAAAACCTTGTTTAGAGGGCGTCAGTTATTATTAGATAAATTTGGTATAGAAGCATACTTGGGCTCCGTGGAGCTTCATTGGGATAAGGTTCTGAGAGTTAAAGGATATAAGCATACAGGAGACATATTTGATTACAATGATCTTGATGAAATATCTTTCTGGTCTGTCAGGCATCATAATTTACTTGCTCAACTAACCAATATTCCCCCCACTGGAAATACAACAGTTGAGATATGGAAGTATTACTCTTATTCAATTTTGAGATTATTATCTGATTTAGATAGTTCTTTTAACTTAGTGATTGCGAGTAAACTAAAATGAAACCACATATCATATGGGATTGGAATGGGACATTACTCAATGACTTCTCCGTATCTCTAAACGCAACAAATGAAGCATTGTCTGAAATTAATATACCTAAAATAACTTCGCTTTGTTATAAAGAAAATTATAGTGTTCCTGTTGACGATTTTTATCACAAAATTATTGGAAGAACTACAACAAGAGGTGAGTGGAAAAGGATAGGTCAAAAGTTCAATGAAATTTATAAGCCAGAAGTAATAAAAGCTCCTCTTGCAGACAAGGCTATGCACATATTGAAAAACGTTAAAAGTCAATCAATTTGTTCATTAATGGAAAATGATTTACTTCTATCCATGGTTGAAAGCTTTGGTATTAGAGATTATTTCTCATTAATACAAGGTAGAAGTCATCCATTATTAAAAGAAGGGAAAGAAAAACACTTAGAAGCTCACATCAATTGGTTGGTAAGTCGATTAAATATCGATAAAAGAATTATAATTTTGATTGGTGATACAGTAGATGACGCTTATTCTGCTAAAACTGCCGGTATTAAATCAATATTATATTCAGGAGGAACATATAGTTATGATCGTTTAAAGGCCACAGGTCAACCGGTCGCGAAAACATTGGACGAAGCAATAGTTTTAGCCGAAAGTACGATTTTAAGGAGCAGTTATGTTTAAATCAGTTGTTGGTCTTCAGTTTGGTGATGAAGGTAAAGGGAAGTTTGTCGATATGATTTCTGATAGCTACCAGCATATTGCCCGCTTTAATGGTGGAGCAAATGCCGGGCACACTGTTGAAGTTAATGGACAACGATTTGCTTTTTCTCAGATTCCCGCAACCGTACATAACAATAAGAAGCTATATGTATGCCAAGGTGCGTTGGTCAGCATGGAAAAAATGCTAGATGAAATAAAAATCATAGAGAAAATCTGTCCAGATAGTAATATTTTTATAGACCCCCGTTGTCATATTGTAATGCCACTGCATTCAGAGCTAAATAAATCCTCTGAGTCCTATAGAGGTGCTAAAAAAATCGGTTCTGTTGGTATTGGTGTTGGTGCAAGTTTTGAAGATAAGTCGAATCGATTAGGTATTCGATTAATAGATACCATAGACCCTATTACGCTAAGAGAAAAATTAAAAATTGTTTGGGATATTAGAAGCAAACAAATAGAGTTAGTTTTCGGAGGGCGGTTAACATTAGATTTTGAAGAACAAATACAAAATTTAATTACTTTGGGGAAAAGATTGGAACCTTACTTTTGTTTTACAAATAAGATAATCTCTGACCTAATCTCATCAGGGCATGATGTTTTGTTGGAGTCATCCCAAGCTACATTTTTAGATAATAGTTTTGGAAGTTATCCCTATACTGTTGCTTATCAAACATTAATTCAAAGTTGTTTTCCTATGATAGGAGTTCCAGCCCAAAACATGAGTGTGCTAGGTATTATGAAAGCCTATACAATTAGAGTTGGCAACGGTGCCTTGCCGACAGAACTACACGATAAAGATGCCAACATAATTAGGCTAAAGGGCAATGAATTTGGGACAGTGTCTAATCGACCAAGAAGAATTGGCTGGTTGGATCTAGCTTTAATTTATCACGCAGTACAGATGAATGGTGTATCTGAAATCGCTATTACAAACGTAGATGTGTTGGGAGGAGAATCCAAGATAAAAGTATGTACTGGGTATACTTTAGGTAAGAAAAAAGTGAGTGTTGATGAAGCATTGCTGCACTTTGATAAAGTGACACCTATCTATCATGAATTGGATCCTTGGCCTCATCTAGGGGAGCGAACTCAATTCAATAGTATAAAAGAAATGCCAAACGAATTATTACAATACTTATCATTTATAGAGAACTATGTAGGTGTAACTATTCGTTATGTTTCGTATGGGCCAGATAGGAGCCAAACACTAAAAAGGAGAAATAGCGAAGAGTTTTACAACTACATGAACGAGGAAGAGGTTTTCTAATGATTGAATATGTAACAGGTTTTATGTTTTCACAAGACTTGAGTCATGTTGCCCTTATCAGAAAACTGTCTCCTTATTGGCAAAAAGACAAATTCAACGGTATCGGTGGAAAAATCGAGATAGGAGAAACAGCCATAGCAGCAATGAGTCGTGAGTTTAGAGAGGAGACGGGAGTTCTCACAGAAAATAGAGAGTGGAAGCTTTTCTGTATACTGGAAAGAAGAGGAAAGTATAAGGTGAGTTTTTTCTATTCAATATGCGATAAAGTTTATGACGTAAAAACTGTCGAAAAAGAAGAGGTTCACATTTGTGACACAAACCAACTACCCAAGGACTGCATTTGGAACTTACGTTGGTTAATTCCCCTTGCCCTTGACAGACAAATCACTCTCACTTTCCCCATAATAATTGAAGATTAAGATGCAGTTCTATAAACGGTCATGTTGAAGCCAGTTTTAGGGATATCGGCAATGACAGATTATAACATGATGATTTCTTCGCCCCCCCCCCCTCTTTTATCGCTCAAAAGTCACTGTTACTCTCTTTGGATAGCTTTTGGGCAACACGTATGACGGTGCGAGGAGAGACATTAGCTAGCTTTGCAGTGTCATGAATACTGAGCTTATTGACGACTCTTAATTGATAAATCTTCTTGTGGAGTTCAAGGTTCGGCTGTCTACCTCGATATTTCCCTTCCTCCTTCGCCTTTTTTATTCCCTCTGCTTGTCTGCGACGGCGGTCTTGATAATCTTTTCGAGCAATGGCCGCCAACATATCCATCATCATATTGTTGATGGCTTTGAGCATTGAACTTGTGAATTCATCGGTCACCTGAGTGGAGAGGGCGATATGACTGGTCGGTAGATCTAGGCTGATCACTTTCAATTCTTTCTTGTTCAGCATTTCTTTCAATGTGAACCAACTTTTTTCATCTAAGCGTGAAAGTCGATCTATTTGCTCAATGATGATTGCATCACCAATTGCCGTATCATCAAGTAATCGCAAAAGTTCAGGTCTTTGCAAAGATGCACCTGATTCATTTTCAATATACCAACCCGCAACACGGTGACCTTTTTGCTGTACAAACTCTTGCAAGGTATTCTGTGCACGTTTTGCATTCTGATCACTTGTTGATGCTCTAAGGTATCCAAAGATGTACATAACTTCCCCTATGTGACATATAGATTATGATCTTAATGTATATGTCATTTAGGTTATGACATTATAGTATTTGGTGTCAAATCTAGCTTATGGTGTTTGGGTATACTTAAGTGGCATACGAAAAGTTTTAACATTTAACTTGACAACTGTTGTTATATACACTGTTCAATTATAGGTGCATGGGTAAAATTACAGTGGTATGTTTTAGGTGTACTTAAAGTAAACCAATTTGTCTACTTTAAGTAATTCGCAACTTGCAAATTCATTTAATTTACATAAAATGTGATTATGCGTAAATTTATTTAATGGGGAAGTTTTGGGGTTGTGAATTATGGAATTTAGACAAAAAAACACTTCATCGGTGGCCAACACTGCTGCTATGAAATATCTCACTCAAAACGTCAGTGATCCTCAAGCAGCAAAAGATGCATTCAATGTCGTTTTAGAGCGCCTTGGGAATTGTGTGGATTCTTATCCTTACTGGCATCCTATCCTTTCTATACCAGCACCATTCGCTCTTGATGGCCGGTGTTTAAACTCCCTTTATCGTGGAATTGACCATACGAGATACTTTGTTCGAGGGTTTGTAACCTGCCCCTATGAGGAAGATGAGGTAAATCAAATTATCGAGTATGCGAATGGATTACCTGGGCTGAAGGCTTATAAATTAGATTCCCCTCTGTACTCCGATCATTCTCATCCAGTAGTTGTAGAAGCCATTGACATTGAGTTGGAAGGGGATGGAACGATTAGAGGTAAAGACGCTATAAGGTGGTTTCTGGAAGAGCAGACCAAGCTTGCTAAGTATGCTGAAGTCGCAGAGACATGGTGGAATATGAGAACAGAGATATTAGGGAAGCCTCATGGATCTCGATCTTCTGTTTTCGTCAGTCCGCATACTGGCGGAAACATGAAAAAAATACTAGAGGCACTGAATCAAAGTGGAGTCTACGGTCCTATAAAAGAAAGCTCTTTAGAAATGATTTCGGCCAAGAAGCGCGAGAAAATATCTAACACCTTAATAAGTACAGCCATCAAAAACTATCAACCTAAGGATCAAGCTGAGGTCTCTGAATTCAGCTTTGAATTACGAGGAGAGCAGTGTAAGGCGCGGGTGAGGGATACATGGCAAGATGGTGAAGAGCTCTCAGTAAGAGTTCAAATCGGTGAGATTAATGATTGTTCTCTTCTTGTCCAAGGCTACTTTTATCCTCAAAAAAACATTATTCAATCATTAGAGCCGACAGGAAAGCGAATGATTGCAGAGAAATTTGTATGATCAAAGCGGTATTATCGTGGTGTATGCCTTTTGGGGACTAAGGGGGGGAAATGATAAAACGGCATTCATCGGTGCGGCAGCGCAATATGCTTACAGTGAAGCGCTCAATCAAGACGAAGATGCTTTTAACTTCCAGATTGCTGGCGGTGTGAAATATTTCATTCACCCTCAAGTTGTTCTCTCTGCTGAGGTTAACTACAACATGGCGACGGAAGATATCTATGGTGACGGCTCGGCGCAGGATGATAAAACTCAGATTTTGTTTGGAACGCGTTTTTACTTCTAACCAACCCATGGATTTTCCAATCGAAAGCCTCTTGTGATGAAGAGGCTATTGGCTCAGAGGGTCGTCTCTTACGCAGAGAAGAGTTAGAAAAGTAAGTGACGAATACTTAAGGTAAATAACCAAGCCTTAATGTATTCATATATAATGCTGGACTAGATGAGTAGTAATGCATGAATTCATTTGCAGGCATGATGTTATCATGACTGAGCTTTTACTCTACTCTGATTTAACTCTACTTGTTCAATATATATTCGCGTCCAGTGTTTAAACTGAACGGTGTTTTCATGATCAAAAAGTTGCTTGAGCTGATTAGTCGATATGCAAGTGAGGAAGGGTTTACTGTCTACGGAACCCGTCTAACAAGTAAGCAATGCTACTATGATTTGACGATATCACAGCGACATATCACCGTTTACTTAAATGGCCAAACAAAGCCTTTCTATCGGATTGAATCTGTTAAAGATGGGGTCAACTTTTGTTTGATCATGTCTTCTGTAGAGCAAACGCGTAAGGTTTGTATGCAGTCTCTGTAGTTGAGTCGCTGTTAATTATTCATTTTATGCCAGCTCCATTCTCTGATTGCTACAGATTGGCAGAAATCGTCCTACCTCTTACTACGAATAAAGAGCGTGTGGTTATCGAAAGTTAACGCCCATCAACTTGAGTACGGCAATAATGATGACTGCAATGACAAACACTTCAAGCATAGCTCTTCCTGTGGTATTTGTACGTTGACGCCAACGCTAGTTTCTCAAGGATTTGTTGTAAGCAAAGAGCAGGAGCAAGGCCCCAAGCATTGCTGTAATACTG
The DNA here is from genome assembly GCF_000400365.1 of Vibrio jasicida CAIM 1864 = LMG 25398. GTDB lineage: Bacteria > Pseudomonadota > Gammaproteobacteria > Enterobacterales > Vibrionaceae > Vibrio > Vibrio jasicida. Next base: position 44,298 of record NZ_BAOG01000018.1, read on the forward strand.
CTTATGTTGATGCCGTCAGTACCGCTAAGTCTGATAAAAATCCGCCCACAAATGCACCTGCCACAGCTAAGAGGATTGTTGCTATACAGCCTCCGCATAAGCATAAGCCATTTGGCTAAGGCGCTCGCGATTAAACCGAGAATAATCCAAGATAAAATACCTATTGTTTCATTTCCTTATCAGCCTATTATGATTTTAATCATAGTGCATGATTCAGAATGGTGTATTCATTGTTTTGGTATTGATGACAAATCTTGATTGCAGTGAGTCTGTCAATTCTCATTTTTTGTTATACGATCAGGAATGCATCACTTAACTGCTCAGGGTTTGCACCTGTTCAATCTACCTGATTGATTTTTACATCAATTCAATTTGACCACTGCGCCATATTACTGAAAGGGGAGCTGCGTCAACGTATCATTCAGTTAGAGTCTAGAGCAACGAAACGCTGTGTACTGAACTGGCGAAGTCTGAGTTGAAAATCGAAAGTAACCAGGACTACGTGAACGAAGTCAAAGCCAAGCAGTAGGAGCTTGAAGAACACTGCTCGACATTACAATTTGAGAACTAATCATTCTCTCAACAAGTCACCAAGCTTTCGACTCGGTTGGAAGGGTCAACGTCGGTGGTTAGTACGCTAGAAAAGCTTGAGGCTTTGTTGTCTTTACTCTAAACGGGAGTTTCCAGAGCCAATGCGCGAAGCGGTACACTGCGCATAAAACATGGTCACACCTATGAGCTGGCATCGTTTATCACTGGCGCCTCTAGACGCAACATTTATTACAGCGTGAAAAAACTGCAAGTCGCCCATGACACGGTGATGAGGGCCTACATCAAACAGGACGGAGAAAAGCGATGAGGTATCAATCCTTATTTGACGATATTTAATATGGACCAGAAGCACTTCGACTTCAGTTTGCTCGGTTCGTTTTTTGACTGAGCTTGAAGTCAGCAGTTACTTAAGCAGGCCTACTTCTTTGTAGTATTTCTCTGCTCCAGGGTGAAGAGGAATCGAAAGGCCCGCTTTTACCATATCTTCTTTCTTTAAGCTTGCAAATGCAGGGTGTAGACGTTTGAACATGTCGAAGTTTTCGAATACCGCTTTTGCAACGTTGTAAGCCACATCATTTGAAACATCAGAAGTTGTTACCATGGTTGCTGCAACGCCAAAGCTGTCTACGTTCTGGCCTGTACCACGGTACATACCAGCAGGTACTGTGCTGGATGTGTAGTAAGAGTGGCCGATTACAATCTCATTGACCTCTGGTCCTGCTGCAGAAACGAGTTTGGCATCACAAGACGTTGTTACTGCTTTGATTAAGCCGTTCGGGTGACCAACCATGTAGATGAACGCGTCGATCTTGTTGTCACATAGGGCTTGTGAGCGCTCAGAGTCTTTTAGCTCAGATGCGAGCTTGAAGCTGTCGTTCGTCCAGCCCATCGCATTCATCACTACCCCCATTGTCGCACGGTCACCAGAGCCTGGGTTACCGACGTTGACACGTTTCCCTTTAAGGTCTTGAAGGCTCTCGATGCCAGAGTCTGCACGTGCGATGATGTTAAAAGGTTCGGTATGAAGAGAGAACATGGTACGCAGTTTTTTGTATGGACCTTGCTTGGCAAATTTGCTCGTGCCGTTATAGCCATGGTACTGTCAATCTGATTGCACGATACCAAAATCTAGCTCGCCTGCACGGATAGTGTTTACGTTGTAAATTGAACCTTCAGTTGACTCTATTGAACAGCGAATGTTGTGATCTCTACGCCCTTTATTCACCAGTTTACAAATAGCCCCGCCAGCAGGGTAATAAACACCGGTAACAGAGCCCGTACCGATAGTAATAAACTCTTGAGAGTTGACAGTACCAGCGCTCATCACGGCAGTGGCGATAACGCCTGCCTTAAGAAGTGTGTTAAGTGCCATGAATTTATCTTCCTTATCTTCATTATTATTCCGAAAGTAACCAAAAATAACTTTTGGAGTTTCCTATTGTTAATAAATATAGCGAACAAGTTCCCACTCTGCGCTGATAGAGAAGAAGAACTCGAAAACAATGATTTTTAGAATCACAGTGACGCTCATCCAGTCTCTTGCTACGATGGTTGGGTCTCGTGCTTTCGTAAGACAAGGTGGCTCTGCTTGTCTCATTTTCATGCAGCGATAAGGACAGAAGGGCAGTGCCACCAATTTCGAAGAGAAAGTGTGAAATAAAACACACACATGCACTCATGTGCTTATATTCACGCTCAGATAACGTTACTCTGTGTCTACAGGCTGAAACTGTACTAAGTCAATCACTACGTGACTTAAATGACACATTGACGATCTTCGAGCTGCCGCTTGCGGCGGCTCTTTTTTTGGGGATTGATTTAATGGTTAACATTGAAAAAGTAAATGCCATGCTTTTAAAGTCAGGGTATGCGTCGGTAACGCCATGTGAGTGGTTGTTTATCGAGACCATGAATCAGGCGGACCTCAGCTTAGCCTTTATCGTTCAATGGGTTGTTAGTAAGCGTGATGAGGCTACTGACCATCACGCTGATTTATCTTGGTGCGACAAAGGTTGATTCAGTTGATGGCTAAGCTCGGTGAAAAACGTTTCACGCTTACGTTCAATAAGCTGCTCAATATAAGCTTCTTTTGCTTTTTGACCTGCTCGTGATGCTTCTTGCATGGCGAACTCTACTTCTTCGGGAGTCAAGCGGTATACCTTATCATTGAGGTATTTCAGCGCTTCTCTTTTAATCAATCCTTGTTTGCCTAAAAGTTTTATCACCAGCGAATCGATAGGGTGCAGACGTCGCATTCTTAGCTCCATTAAGTGAGATGGAAAGTCTCATTTTTCAATAAAATAAGTATGAGATATGTTTTTTAATTGCGCTAGCGTAAAAGATATAAAGGCGACGTTTTTAGGGGGGGAAAGAAAGCGTACTCTTTAAAGCTCACAGACTGTATATCTCGTTTTGACAGCCACTGGAAGTGTTCGATATTCGCAATGACAGTAAATGTGCATATGACAAGAGAGAGGGCTTTTTGAGGAAGCGCTCAAGAGCATCAATATCTTCAGCAAAAAATAGGGCTGCGCAATATTCCAAATCATCTGGTGTCCATGGAAAATTGTGTTGATCTCAATATTACTTGGCGTTCTCGCTTTAGTCGCTGCCATCGCCAAATAACCCTCCACTTTTTTGGAGAAATGTAGTGAATATATATGTCTATGACGATGAAGGCGTGCCGGCCATTTCTCGCGTCAGTGAATTTGCCAGCGTACAAGAAGCGGCACTGAACGTGATCGATTAAGTGGTGATGTGGACCGACGAAGACGACTCAGAGCTGTACTCACTTTCTCAATGTCACAAGTACCTGAATGAACTGGCTCAGCTTAAATTGGAGGCGAAAGCGCAGGTCATAAACGTTCTGCAGCTAGATTGGTTTGAAAGTGGGTTGGTTTTACGTTTTTTATCAAATAGTGACTTTCATGATATGCCAGTGAATCAGGCACTATTTCTTTATGTTTCTCGGTCAACCACCTATGTTCTAATGAGCCGTAGGCAAAAGAACTGAGAACACAATGAAAAAAGACATTACAGCAGGCTCTTTGAGTTAACAGGCTGATGCATTATTGGTGGCAGTAAGAAGTGCCCCAAGGCACACACTGATATTATGGCGTAAGAATGTAGTATGGATGAACCAGCAAATCAACATAATAAATCATGTACTCACCCGAACGTCGTTAACACGTCAAGAAAAAACAAAACTGGAAAAAACGTTATTCGAAATTCGTCTCATCGTTCGTGATTGCCGACGTCATCAGTGGAACACCGCTTTGGTTTACCTCACCGCCGCCACGTTGTTGTTGACCTTCCTTATCTGACACGGAAAATCGTCCAAAAGGCAAGCAGATGACAAAATGGGGGGCTATGGTTTAAGAGATGAACCAAAAACACAAAGAGGATCAGGATGAACACTTTTCGTTTACTTTTACTGAGCATGGTCTTAATGGGCTGCCAAGATGAGAAACCACAAGAGGATTCTGTTGATGAAGTGTCCTTAGAAATAGAAGTCGATTCGACATTACAAGAAGCGCCGTTTGTGGCGGCAATTGACGAGGCCGAACTGGTTTCAAGCGAGCCAGAACCTAGCCCTGTGGCTTGGAATGGAACATTCACCGGGACATTGCCTTGTGCCGATTGCCCCGGGATTGATATAACGTTGGTCTTAAGTGACGACAATACTTACATACTAGAGCAATATTATCAGGAAAAAGGGGAAGCGCCGATCCGGACAAAAGGCATGTTGTCGTGGAATGACGCTGGCGATATCGTCACATTGGCCGATGAACTCGCCCCAAATCAGTATTTATTTAGTAGCATGATGCTAATAAAGCTCGACATGAACGGAGAGAAGATTACCAGTGATTTAGCTGAGTTTTATCAATTGCGTAAGAAAGAGTAATCCTCGCTTGTTATCGACCTTAGTATCAAGTTTGAAGTGCGACACTTTTTACAGATGCGCATGAATATACTCCTGAGGTGTAAAGAACCCAAGTCTTTTCCTTGGGTGCGAGTTTAGCTTTCCAGCTATTTGGTTACAGAGCCTCTGTGTCACATGTGACATAGAGGCTTTTTTAGGTAAGTACTGTCTATTCCTGAGCATGGCTCTCCTAAAGCGGTTGTGATAGCTAAATCATTGAAAAGGTTTCCATCGATTTACGCAACAAATCCCTCAAATCATTAAAAATAATTTCATCATTAAATTAAGGCGACATTGAGACTGTCAATTTTATTTATTAAATATTTTTACACAATGGCGGAAGTATAATTCAATTTAAACCCAAGTTAATTGTTAAGATAAAAATATAAGCATTATAAATATCAAGTATATATGTGGATGTTAATGTCAATAGGAGTGTCAACCATTATTATATGAACGACCATGATGTTAGGTTGATTGTCATAATCAAGTCATTAATACTCAAGTTTCAGCATTAGTAACAAGGAGTATAATAACATGAAAAAACTAATTGCAATATCACTAGCTTTTTTAACAACATCTTCAATTGCAGCTGATTTCCCTAGTGGAGCTGAGTTTTATAAAAATAAAAATTATGAAGGTTACTCACACTTCTATGATGAAAGCGGTAGCGTTTATAGCTTGCCTAAAGAGTTGAATGATTACTTTCATTCTGTGAAAGTAGGCCAGCTATCCAAAGTGTTTGCTTGGAAGCACTATTCTGAGTCCCAACCTGGCGATAAGCATCAGGAATGGACAGAAGATAACCCTGATATTAGTAGCCTTGGAGGCTTGTCCAAGTTTAAGGTCACTCCTAAAGAAGTCGAAGGAGTTTTAATTCGCTTAGTTGATGGTATTGAGACGGGTAAAAAATACTGTATGAGTTCTAAAGTATACGGTGAAGGTGAGGGGGCAGACGTATACTCATGTACGAATAATGAAAGCTATCAACTTGTGGGGACCCTAAATCCAACTAATGGAGAAGAAAGTATTGTTGCAAGTATTGCGACTCGAAATATGGAAAACTCAGATCCTAACTTTGGTCAATATATCAATAATGGTTCAGTTTACTTTAAGGTTGAAGATGGTGGAGATATTGAAGTTTCACATGAAAATGGTGAGTTTGATAATTTTCCAGAGAACTTGAATGTTATTGAAGTTAGAGAGAATACTTTTGATGTGATTCTTATATCTGAAGTGCCTGATTTTGACTAAATAAATATATAAATGGGAGGTGATGCTCCTCCCATTTTGACTGGTTTGATTTTAAGATAGTGTGAATGATTTGATAATACAAGGCACAGGTTTGGGGTGCATTGTTGATAACTAATAAAATAAAAATCAGTAAGTGAACACTAATTGATGGATAGAGATGATACCGTACGAGGAGGAAATTGCGTTTTTCAGAACGGTTCATAAATAACCGTACATAAAAAGATTTTTCTTGATCTTTGACTAGTTTTACCTGTACAAATTCAGACCTGATCTGACAGTTACTCACTTTCCGACTCGGTGCCTGTCAGATTATATCTGGGCTAGATTCTTTTCAGCCCAGATTGATTTCTCATCCTCTAATGTCTCTATTGGCGTTCGGCCGCAGCACATTTTTCCTTGATGAGTACGATGATTGTTGTAGTAGTCCATCCATTCGTCCAGATCTTTCTGTAACTCTTGCATTGAACCATAAAGTTTCTTTCTGAATGTCACTTGGTAGAACTCATTTAATATGGTCTTGTGGAAGCGTTCGCAGATACCATTTGTCTGTGGCGACATCGCTTTAGTTTTCGTGTGGTCGATATCATTGATGGCAAGATAGAGTTGGTAATCGAGCTGTTCAACACGGCCACAGTATTAAGTACCACGGTCAGTCAGGATTCACAGCATTGGCATCTCATGAGCCTCGAAGAACGGTAGAACCTTGTCATTCAACATGTCCGCTGTGGTGATTGGCGTTTTTGTCGTATAAAGCTTAGCGAATGCGATTTTGCTGTAGGTATCAATGAACGTCTGCTGATAGATGCGTCCAACACCTTTAAGGTTACCAACATAAAACGTGCCTTGAGAGCCTGGGTGCGCGGTTTCTATCTCGCCACAAGCCTCGTCATCATATTTCTTGCGCTCAAGGGCTGCAACTTGCTCGTCCGTTAGAATGATACCGTTTTCAGCGACCTGTCTTTCTAAGGCAATAAGGCGTTTTCTGAGGCTTTCTAAGTCATTACGAAGCCAGATTGAACGAACGCCACTAGGAGAGATAAACACACCAAGTTTACGCAGTTCATTGCTTGTTCTGACTTGATCATGGGCAGGGAAGTCTATGGCGTACTTGAGAACTGCTTGTTCAGTTTCACTATCGACACAATTCTTCAGATTTGGTGTTCTACGGCTTTGATTAATCAGAGCATCGATACCACCAGTTTCAACTAACTCTTGATAACGATAGAAAGTGTCTCTTGATACCCCCATGACTTTGCAGACTTTTGATACATTGCCGAGTTCTTCTGCAAGATTGAGTAGGCCAGCTTTGTGTTTGATTATTGGGTTGCTAGTATGAAGCATGAGAGTTACCTCTTATCAAAGTGGGTAACTCTCTTCTTTTCAAATTGAAGTGTCAGATCTAACAAATGAAGTGAGCTTAGCAGAGGTTTATTGGAATGAATCAAAGCAAGAACCTCCAATGTGAACTGTTCTTAATCTTTAACTGGGTGCACGAGTATGTGTGCTTGTTTTATTTCTGCATTCCACTCTTTTATTTCGGACACAAATAAGCCGTGAGCATTGATTACGTCGACAATCTCAGGCCCTCGTTCTGATTGAATTAACATTGATAGAGGGGTGACCTGTTTATGTTCCTGATCAAAACCATGTTCGATTTGTTCTTCAAGCATATAAAGAATACCGGGCTCAGCTTCGTTTCCTTCTTCGTATAGCTTTGATTCGATCCCTTCTGCATCATAAAGGTGAACTAAGAGGTTATAGAGCTTTTCAGCTCCTACGAGCTTGGTACGGTTCGCTTGAGAGTTCAGTTTATGTAATCGTATTTCTAAGTTTCCTCCTCTCTTTCTCGCTATATTTAGCATCAGTTTAATGTCTTTTTTGATGTTCGATAAGGACTTATCAGCAAGCTTTGGTTTGAGGTATTTGATAAGTATTTCATTGCGTAATGGAGTTGGGACAAAGCGTTGTGACGTTGACACCTTGCACAGCAAATGAAGTAGAGCGTGAGTAATGACGTTATGTAGGTTGTGGTAGTAATCAAAATCTTTCTTTATCTGCATTGTGAAATTTGTATATGTGACTAACTGCCTTTATATGGGGGCTTTCGGTGTTTTTTCAATCATTGTTTTGTGCATCTGATGTTATACTCGTCGAGCCTACGCCAAATAAATGCGAGAGTACGACATGGAAGTTAAGTCTGATAGCCATTCACCAATCGAAATTGCGCTAAATTCTACAGCTTTGAAAATAGTCATCATTGGGAAGACAATAATTTCTTTAACTCTTGTTATCGCTGCAATTTTGGCTATTTATTTTGGCGGACACTTACTTTTGTCGGTAGCTTCTACATCTAATGAAATGTTAGTTGAATTTGGTCAATTCAAAATTACTTCTTCTGGCCTAGGAGTATCTATCATGGCATCAAGCCTATTCTTTGCCTTTTGCGCATACCTTTGTCGGCCTAAGCTAGTCGTAGCTCCGGTGACCAAAAAAAAATACTCTAGAGTGATTCGTAACGCATGGCATTTTTACTATGCGTTGATTTTAGTGTTTAAGGTGGTATGCGGAGGTCGTTTCGATAGAAAAGCTCTTGGTTGAGTCTCAAGTTCTATTGAACCCTTATGCTATCGAATCGGATGCAACCTATAAGCTTGAACACTATCTATTGAACAATGAGCAAAAAGTAAGCTGCTTACTTGATAGAAACATTGTTTCTTATCTTATTGATTTAGTTAAAGGCATTGAGTTAGAACTAGGTTTTGAACGTAGTCGTTGTCATCGTATAACCGCTGGATTACAAGCTTTTTTTATTACGGCAGATATTACGTCTGAACCGGGGCTTTCATATCACGAATATATTGAAAACTCTTCAATAGAGCAGGCAGACAAGGAACTAAGCCTTTTCCGTTCAGCAGACAACTTAGATAGAAATATTTACTTAGATATTGCGCTGAGTCGTACCCATTCTGTCCCTTTTGAGTCAGTGACATCCTTTAGTTCTGGGGAGCTATTGGGGTTGGAACCAGAGCAACGTTTGAGAGCTTTTGAATTCAGTATTGTTGTCATCAAAAAGGGACTAAGCATTCGCTCTAGGTGTGATAATGACTATGAAACAATTGCTTGAATGGATGTTTGAAGATTATGTTGTATGTACACCCGCACTTTATTTTATGGCCATTTACTTTAGCGGTCAGCGAGTTCCTAAAATGCTGAAATCATCTTCTATAAGAAGCGTCAGAAATGCGGCTTGGGATTTAGCTTTGCTACAACACTGGATGTCTTTATTTAGTAAAGACCAAGAGCAAGTATGGCTATTGGCAAGTATGGACAAAGCCATAATAAAAACAGCAAATCTTATGCTTATGAGGTCCAGTGAAAGTAATGATGACTATCTAAAGCGCCTTGAGCAGACATTCTCTTCTATGTGGGGGAAGAAGTTTGGATATGGGCGTGGGTTATTTCAAAGGTTGTGTTTTTGGCTAGATAACGTAGATAGTCATCAAAGAAAGGCCAACAACCCTAAAAATAGGACTTCAGAGTATATGTTAGCGATCAGAGCTTCGGTACATGAAGAGTATGTAAGTTCTCAAGTTGTTTAATGTTGATGAGTTAAGGAGGAGGTACAGGTGGATTCTAAAGATTTGGAAGAGCTGAGGAGAGTAAAAGGAATCTTTTCGACGGCTTTAGATGTCGACAAGTACATCTCTGAGGGGATTATCAGCCGATATAGGAACACTAAGACCAAATTCGTTCTCCATTGCTCTAAAGAAGAACTACCAGAAGCGATTTCAAGAAGAGTCAATAAGCTGGAGTTTATACCGAACAAAGATGGTTCCAGTACCTTAATTCTTGGATTGAATTTGAAAGTCAGTAAGTGCTGATTTTTATCACCGTGCAATGTTCGATTATTCTTCAATCGCTAAGGTTTTTCACTGTTTCCCAGTCTACAAATATGCGTCCCTTATAGCGAAGTGCAGGGGATGCTAAAGAATACTAGCTCATTACATTTGGTGCATCGATGTGGCAATTGGTTATGAGTTGAGCGTTCTCCGTCTGGATCGTATCGATAGAAACCTTGACCACATTTACAGGGATATTCTACTCGCTCTACGTTGTTTACCTCATGGTAGTGGCGGTTTTCTGAAGCCTTGCTCATCACTTTTTCATTTCCCGTTTTCTTTATTTTGTATTCTTACAGACAAAGTCTATTTACACAAAACATTGGGCGTTTTCGCTGGGCGGCACACCGCTGTGCTCAGTTCATTCCGTCACTGCGCTCCTCCCACGATAACTAGCCTCAAAACGAAATCGGTCTTTGCACCAGGTTCGTTCCTCACTTGGTGCCATCCCTCTTTCTGTTCGGCTTAGTTCCTGTGAACAATCACCCAGCGCAAAAGCATTCCTATGGCAGTGCCATAGTCACAAAGCAATTTCGATTATGTTTGCTAAGTGGCTGGTAAATCGCGTCCTCCCTTCT
>NZ_BAOG01000017.1 GCF_000400365.1 Vibrio jasicida CAIM 1864 = LMG 25398
ATTGACTTGGCCTTTGACGACTTCGAAGGTATCAACACTTGCAAAAACGTTGAACTGGCTTTTCTTGATGACGGTTTTAAACGCTCTCGCGGTATCTCTCCTAAGTACAAGAACGGGGACGAATGGCACATCAATGCTGAGGGCGAAAAGGTATTCAGTGTTGAAGCTCGTGTTATTGGGTCTCGTCAATCCCTTGTTTACTGGCGTATCTACAACAAAAAGCTTGAACAAAAAATCGAAAAAGACGGTTTTACTTGGTATCGCAGTGAAGTGGAACTTAAAAAAGTGTCGGTCGATATCTTACTTGATATTGATGGCCATTTTGCTGGGCTTAACAACTACGCATCTTCTCTTTTCTCTACTGACGTAACACCAAATTGCATTGCTTACAAAACAAAGAAGCGCGCAGCTTCTGAAGTAATCAAAGCGTGCTATTGGGCTAAGCGCCAATACGGCCGGCTCGTTAACCGCTTATATAGCCTCTACAACGGCGACTTTGAAAAGGTCGTTACTTCTCTTATCCGTGATGATGGTTCGGGTGAGTTCTGCTCGATGCATCAAAAACTAGTCAACAGCTTATAGAAGGAATTCACTATGTCATCCATTCATGTTTTGGGCATTACATTCACTTGGAGCGAGTCATTTGGTGACCAAGCTCAACTCAATGTTACTCGTCCTGTTCGCCCTCTTGATTTAGACAACTACAAGCGCCGTGTTTACGGTGAAACTGGAGAAGTAAATAACAAATACGACACGCCTTTGATGATTGATTTTAAATACGCTCGCCAACTTGAAGAGTCCGGCGCTTTAGTTGGTCGTCGTGATTATCACGTTGAACTGGGTTTGGGTGACGATCCTCTTGCCGGTTCTGTAGTAACAAAACTTATCCCTGTAGATGACGAAATCAAAAAGCATTTTGATGCGTCATTTAAAGCTAAATAACTTGGATTTTTAAAATGTCTGTATGCGTCACTGTCGTTAATAAGTATGGAAACTTGAAAGCTACCAACACACCTGTTGAGGCTTGTCAGGGTTATGTACTTATTTCGGCGGCTGAGCATCAGCAACCACATGAGCAAATCGTTTTTAACCACGATTTGTTCGTATACGTCAGCGGCGCTCTTTTGGTCAATATGGTTGTTGGTCACTGGGTTGGTCGCGTTGTTCGTCTTTTAAACAAAAGGTAATTAACATGAAAAAAACTCTACTTGTACTTTCGACTGCTGCTCTTTCTGCTCCTTCATTCGCTGAGGGTAACCCGATGGAATCGGCTATCAATACCGCTATCGCTGCGGGTCAATCTAACGTCGGCATCGTAGTTGCTGGCTTGATTGGTATGGCTGCTCTAGCGTTTGGGGTGAACATGGTTACTGGCTTCCTTCGCAAGTAATGCCTCCCTTATCCGGTAATTTTCTTGGTGATGTGCTTGCTATCGTTCTTGGCGTTGCTTTTTCGGGGACGTTCTTACATGCCTTTGTAAGCGGTATCAATACTCACTAATCCGTTAATCAAGGGGGCTTCGGCTCCCTTTTTTATTGGTTTCAGACAATGATTCATTTTCTGCGCTTTTCTATTGTCCTTTTTGTTCTATGTTTCAGTAATTTAACTTTCGCTTTAGAAGCTTATGTTAGTTATAAGCAAATGAGGGGCTGCGGCTCTACGGGCGAATGGGTTGATCCTAATCAGGTGAATGCTTGTTTTATGAAGCATGATTATATTCGTTCATGCACATTTGAGAAGGTAACCTATGCTAACGCTCGCTATCCTTATCAGACAGTTTGTGACAATTCGCTTGCTCTTTCTTATTCACAGGTTCGTTGTTCTGAAAATAGTGAATTTGATCCTTCGACATTGAGCTGTAAATCTCAATGTGACTACGGTGAAAATCCAGATGGTTCCTGTATGGATGCCTGTCAATTCAAACAGTCAACGGGGGACGAAAGACGCCTTCATTGGCTGGCTTATGTTTACGGCGAACAAGTCACGGGGGCTTGTTATGGTGACTTTGGCGCGACTCGTTGCGAACTCTCTCGTATTCCAAGTGACAGCACGCTTTGCACTGCTGTTGATTCCGGTGAGTTTACACAAAACACCTTATGTCACGGTAATTTCCAATTTACAGGAAATCAATGTGATGGCGGTACTTTATTCTGGGGTACGAACGGCCCTGATGAGCCAATTATCCCACCACAAGACCCAACCCATGACCCTGACGACCCAACTGGCCCTATAGAAGATCCTAGTGTCTTACCTGATGATTCTACCAATGAATTTTATCCACCCGATGTAGAAGATGAACCGGATGTGGAAGAACCTGACACAGATGATTCAACAGATACGGCAGTTGTTAGCGCTATTACAGGGCTTAACAAAGATATTAACTCTGCTCTAAATGATTTGAACTCTGATATCAATGAAACTCAAACGACTATTGCTAATGAATTGGTTGGTGTTAAAGGCTCTCTAGTCGATAACACCCAAGCGATTCAAGAGCAACAAATCAATGACAACAAGATATACGAAAACACTAAAGCGCTTATCCAACAGGCTAACGCTGACATTACGACCGCTGTAAATAAGAACTCTAACGCAGTTAATGGGTTAGGTGATGATTTACAGGGGGTTTCTGATTCTCTTGGTTCTTTGTCTGACTCTTTAGGGGATTTTTTTGATGGTTCTGGCTTCTCTGAACCAAACGCTCATGAAGTACCAGAACTTATATTCTCATCCTCTGATTTTATTTCTTTGAATGAATCTATTTCAGAAAAAAAAGAAACGCTTTCAAATCTTGCTCAAGAGGCTAAGGGGTTAATTTCTATTTCTACGGCTTTCAATATTGGCTCTTTAACTAATCAAACTTTTGAGGTTAAAGGTCATGTTGTTCAATCTGGGTTACAACGCTTTGAATCTGTCGCACCCTTTGTTAATCCTGTCATTATTTTCATTTGCTCTTTGACGGCGCTTTATATTGTATTTAGGAGATAGTTTTATGGATGAAGTCTTTCAAGCCTTTGAGTTTATCGGTGCTTTTATTTCTAGTGTTTATGATTTTATTGTCAACATTCCTGATATTATTAAAAATGCTTTCGAATATTCCGCCGTCTTTTTTATTTCAGTCTGGATTGATATAAAAATAGCAAGTGTTGAAATGTCTCTGAGTATCGCTAGAACGCTTTTTTCTGATTATGGCGTTTATGACATGATAGAAACCAGCTTTAATTCTTTGCCTTCTGACACTCGCTATATTTTGCACAAATTCGGAGTAACGACGGGTTTGCGTATTATTTTCGATTCTATTGGTGTTTCTTTAGTTATGCGTTTTTTTAATTGGTGATTTTATGGCTACTTCATTTCGTTATGGTCACGGTGGTTCTTATAAGTCGGCTTGCGCTGTTTGGTTCGATTTATTACCCGCACTTCGTGAGGGTCGCGTTTGTATTACTAATATTCATGGTATGCAGCCCTTGGAGGTTATCGAGCAAAGGCTAGGGGAGAAGTTCCCTGATTCCGCTCGCCTGGTCCGAATCAGTTCTCGTAATGATCAAGGTTTTGAACTCTGGAAATACTTTTTCTGTTGGGCGCCTATTGGCTCTTTTATCTTGATTGATGAGTGTCAGCAAATTTACTCAACCAATGCAGGTTTTAAGATGTCTGCGGTTCATAAACGTCCTTTCTCGGATTTTGCCCCGCACCTGCCTGATTACTTCTCTGACCTTTTCCATTCTCGTTGGCTTTCTGTTGATATGGATTCGTTAGATGTTGGCGAGATTGATGATTGTGCACGCTCTCGATTCGATGAGAACGGGCGCATTATCTATCCTGAGAACTTCAACAACGCATTCATGGAGCACAGGCACTACAACTGGGATATTGTTCTTCTTACTCCTGATTTTGCTCAAATCCCTAAAGAACTGAAAGGCGTGGCAGAGTTGGCCAAGCAACACAAAGGCAAGGACGGCGTTTTCTTTTCAAAACGTAAGCCTCGCATTTTGGAGCATGATCCACTTCGTACGGTGACTAAACCATCCAGTGACGATGTTGTTTACAACCTCAAGGTTCCTCTCGATGTTCATTTACTCTATGCCTCAACCGTTACAGGCCAGATAACTAAAGCGGGATTAGGTAAGAATGTATTTTTAAAACCTAAATTTCTTTTCTCACTTCTTTTAATCATTGTTTCACTTGGATATTTTATTTATGCGCTTATTGGTTTTATTTCTAGTGATGAGGCGACGACTGAATCAGAGCAGGGTGCTGATAAAGTGGCGCAGCAAAGTCATGTTTCACGTTCACAAGGCAAGGCGAATAATACTCAAGGTTCCTCGTCTAATAATCAGTTGGGTGATAGTTGTTTTAATGGTTCGGGCGTTGGTTGCTCTGATGGGTATTTTCATGATATAGGTGCCGTTCCTCCTTGGTTTCCTGTTTCTAATCTAGATTCAATCTATATTTCTGCTGTTGAGTCTTGGTATAAAAAGCG
>NZ_BAOG01000016.1 GCF_000400365.1 Vibrio jasicida CAIM 1864 = LMG 25398
CCCTGGTGGTGGAATTGGTAGACACAAGGGATTTAAAATCCCTCGACGTTCGCGTTGTGCCGGTTCAAGTCCGGCCCGGGGCACCATCTCAAAATCTGCGACACTAGCTCAGTTGGTAGAGCGCAACCTTGCCAAGGTTGAGGTCACGAGTTCGAACCTCGTGTGTCGCTCCAGATTCGAAAGCCCAGCATTTATGCTGGGCTTTTTCGTATCTGTCATTCCGCATGGCTGTTTTCATCAAGGCTTCATTTTTAGTGGTGGGCTTTGAATATGCCTCTCACGCTTTTTCTTTCCAGATCTTCTGAGCCGTTTCTTCCGTTCCTCGAATCGCTGTTATCGATAGTCTGTTTCCTCTAAAGCACGAACCTTTGCGGTGCAAAACTGCAGCGATACGGTTTGATATGATTAAAAATGAATGGAGTAAACGTTTGCTGTTGTTTGTGATCTCAATCAATATGCAACCTGTGAAAACATATTGCCAGAAGATTTTATTTTGTGATAAATTCGCGCGCAATCTCGGAGCGTAACTTTTACGACATTTGATTCTCTGGGGGATACGCGTAGTGACCATTCAAGCTGATTGTGACACTACGTAGGGTAGGTATCGGCAAAGCCATTTGTCGATAGACGGGATACTAATGCTGTAAACGCAGCATGTTTATGGGAAACCCAACATTGAAACCTTTTAACAACCACACACTAATCAGCTTCATACTGCCGAAATGTCCTGTTTTACAAAACGGATGCATTACGGAACCTTGATTACTTCCCAATATTTATAAAAGTCGCGCTTGTCGTGACGGGTTATCTGTATTTGTCATTTAAGTAATGACGAATGCGGAGGTGTATCTGTATCTCCTGTTATTTAATACTAACGATAATAAATACAGGAAAGAGAATCATTATAATTCAAGGGATTATGTAGTATGAGCACTGCCTTTGAAGTCGATAATACTATCGCAAACTTTTTTTCTTCCCAGGTTCCTGTAGTTGAAGGAACGTATGATTTAACGCCAGATCAAATTCTTATTGAGCAGGCGGAGCATGAATCTGAGGTTCGATCTTATCCACGTCGTCTGCCAATCGCGATAAAACAAGCCTATGGTTGTTTGGTTGAAGACACTCGTGGTCAAATCTTCTTAGACTGTCTTGCGGGGGCGGGCACTTTGGCTCTGGGTTATAACCACCCAGAAATCAACCAAGCGCTAAAAGAACAATTGGATTCTGGTTTGCCGTACCAGACTCTGGATATCGCAACATCTGCGAAAACGCATTTCATTAAGTCTGTTAAAGGCTTCCTACCTCAAGAGTTGAGCGACAACTGTGTGATTCAGTTTTGTGGCCCTTCTGGTGCAGATGCTGTTGAAGCCGCGATCAAACTGGCGAAGCAAACCACAGGTCGTAATACCATGTTTGCTTTTCGCGGTGCCTACCACGGCATGACGAACGGCACTATGGGCATGATGGGTAACTTGGGCACTAAGGCTCGTCGTACCGGTTTGATGTCAGACGTACACTTTATGCCCTTCCCATACAGCTTACGTTGTCCGTTTGGTCTAGGCGGTGACGAGGGTGCGAAAGCGAGTATTCGTTACATCGAGCGTCTACTGAACGACGACGAAGCAGGCATCATGAAACCTGCTGCAATCATTGCAGAACCGGTACAAGGTGAAGGCGGTGTTATTCCTGCTCCTGCGTTCTGGCTACGTGAACTACGCCGTATTTGTGATGATCATGGTATCTTGTTGATCTTCGATGAAATTCAATGTGGTGTTGGCAAGTCGGGCTACAACTTCGCGTTTGAAGAAGCGGGGATTGTTCCTGATATTTTATGTTTGTCTAAAGCGATCGGTGGTGGCTTGCCAATGTCACTATTGGTGATCAACAAACAACACGATACATGGAAGCCAGGTGAGCACACTGGTACTTTCCGTGGCAACCAGTTAGCAATGGTGTCAGGTGCGAAAGCACTAGAAATCATCCAGCGCGACAACCTTGTAGAGCATGCAAACGTTGCAGGCCAGTACCTACGCTTTGGTCTTGAGAGCATTCAAAAACGCGTAAACTGTATTGCAGATGTACGCGGCAAAGGTTTGATGCTTGGCGTTGAGATTAAACATCCAAGTGGCGAGCTAAACAAGTTTGGTGAGCCTTTGTCGGATGGCCAACTTACTCTAGATATTCAACGCGCGGCACTTGAACGTGGCTTGATGGTAGAAAAGGGCGGCCGTGACGGCTCTGTGATTCGTTTCCTTCCACCACTTATCATCTCTTTCGAGCAAATCGACTTTGCCCTCCGAGTATTGGAAGACGCCATTATCGCGGCGGGTGGTAGCCACGTTGAAACAGACCCACAAGAAGAGTGGAAGAAGCACTTCATTCAAACCGGTGAGCTTGGTGGTACTGAGTTTGCGTCTGTGATGAATCACATGACTGCAGCAATGAAGTCAGTGTTTGAGCAGGTGAATTCACCATACTCGGGAATGGAACCAAAATTGCTGGAAGCGGCGATTAACGCGGTCGACCTAGACAACAAAAACGCATCGCTAAAATCAGTGATTGATGAATCAGCAGAGCTTGTTGCGAAGAATGCGATTTTCACTCAGCACCCTGATTGTATTGCTCACTTGCATACGCCTCCTCTCATGCCTGCGGTAGCGGCAGAAGCCATGATTGCAGCGTTGAACCAATCAATGGATTCATGGGATCAAGCATCGTCTGCGACTTACGTTGAGCAGAAGGTCATTAACTGGCTTTGTGACAAGTACGAGCTTGGTGAGAAGGCGGATGGCATTTTCACTAGCGGTGGCACACAAAGCAACCAAATGGGCCTAATGCTGGCGCGTGACTGGATTGCTGACAAGCTTAGTAACCACTCAATCCAAAAGCTCGGTCTTCCTGATTACGCAGACAAACTGCGCATTGTGTGTTCTAAGAAATCACACTTCACGGTTCAAAAGTCAGCATCTTGGATGGGACTGGGTGAGAAAGCCGTGATGACCGTCGATGCGAACGCTGACGGCACAATGGACAGTACTCAGTTAGATCAAGTTCTAACGCAGGCAAAAGCAGAAGGTTTGATTCCATTCGCTATTGTTGGCACCGCGGGTACGACCGATCACGGTGCAATTGACGACCTAGATTTCATTGCTGATATGGCAGCGAAACACGAAATGTGGATGCACGTGGATGGCGCTTACGGTGGTGCATTGATTCTTAGCAGCCACAAATCACGCCTGAAAGGTGTAGAGCGTGCACACTCGATCAGTGTCGACTTCCACAAACTGTTCTACCAAACAATCAGCTGTGGCGCGTTGCTGGTGAACGACAAGTCGAACTTTAAGTTCTTGCTTCATCATGCTGACTACCTAAACCGTGAACATGATGAGCTACCAAACTTGGTCGACAAATCTATCGCAACCACGAAGCGTTTTGATGCATTGAAAGTCTTTATGACGATGCAAAACGTCGGTCCTAAGACGCTTGGCGATATGTACGACCACTTATTGGTACAAACGCAGCAAGTCGCCGACATGGTTCGCGATCACGAGCAGTTCGAACTTCTCGCTGAACCAGCACTTTCTACAGTTCTATTCCGTGCAACAAACGTTCCCGTAACAAACGCGTGTGCTGATCTAGATGAACTGAACAAAGCATTGCGCCTTGAAGCGCTGACTCGCGGTATTGCAGTTCTTGGTGAAACCATCGTTGATGGTAAGACCGCTCTTAAATTTACGATTTTGAATCCTTGTTTGACGACAGCGGACTTTGAATCTTTGCTCTTTAAAATCAACACGCTAGCAGTTGAGCTAGTTTAATAAAGGTAACGGAAAACTATGGCAGTTCTACAGATTGGTGCAGGCGGCGTTGGCTGGGTTGTTGCACATAAAGCAGCACAAAACAACGACGTTCTGGGTGATATCACAATCGCATCACGTACTATCGGTAAGTGTGAGAAGATCATCGAATCGATTCAGAAGAAAAACAACCTGAAAGATTCAGCTAAGAAACTAGACGCGCGTGCAGTGAATGCTGACGACGTAGATTCTCTGGTTGCTCTTATTGAAGAAGTAAAGCCGGATCTAGTGATCAACGCGGGTCCTCCGTGGGTAAACATGCCAATCATGGAAGCGTGTTACCGAGCAAAAGTTTCATACTTAGATACATCAGTAGCGGTTGACCTATGTTCTGAAGGTCAGCAAGTACCTGAAGCTTACGATTGGCAGTGGGGCTACCGTGAGAAGTTCGAAGAAGCGGGTATCACAGGTATCCTAGGTGCGGGTTTCGATCCAGGCGTAGTATCAGTATTTGCGGCGTACGCAGTGAAGCATCTGTTTGATGAAATTGACACGATCGACGTAATGGACGTGAACGCAGGCGACCACGGTAAGAAGTTTGCGACGAACTTTGACCCAGAAACGAACATGCTTGAGATCCAAGGCGATTCGTTTTACTGGGAAAACGGCGAGTGGAAACAAGTACCTTGTCACTCTCGTATGCTAGAGTTCGATTTCCCGAACTGTGGTTCACACAAAGTGTACTCAATGGCGCACGATGAAGTTCGCTCAATGAAAGAGTTCATCCCTGCTAAACGCATTGAATTCTGGATGGGTTTCGGTGACCGTTACCTAAACTACTTCAATGTAATGCGTGATATCGGCCTATTGAGCCCAGATCCGCTAACGCTACACGATGGTACAGTCGTACAACCTTTACACGTATTAAAAGCGATGTTGCCAGATCCAACGTCTCTAGCTCCGGGCTACACTGGCCTAACGTGTATCGGTACTTGGGTTCAAGGTAAGAAAGACGGCAAAGAGCGTAGCGTGTTTATCTACAACAATGCAGACCACGAAGTGGCTTACGAAGATGTAGAACACCAAGCGATCTCTTACACAACAGGTGTGCCAGCAATTACAGCTGCGTTGCAATTCTTCCGCGGCGAATGGGCAGACAAAGGTGTGTTCAACATGGAACAGCTGAATCCAGACCCGTTCCTAGAAACGATGCCAACTATCGGCCTTGATTGGCATGTTCAGGAATTAGAAGCAGGCCAAGGTTTGCCGCTGATTCACGAACTGAACAAATAAGTTTAACGCCAAACTTATTTAGATAACTCGAGCAGTCATGGCATGAAGCCGTGGCTGCTTTTGTCGTATTTAAGGTTAACCCCTCCCAGCCTCCCCTTGAAAAGGGGAGGAGCAAAGACAGGCCGATAGTTGCTTCAATCTCTCCACTTTTTTGGCAAGAGTAGAGGTGGCTTGGTTTAATCCTCCCCCTCTCTAAGGGGGAGTTAGAGGGGGTAATCGTTGATAAATGGTTAGTTATGAGCAAAGAACAACTGAAAACCCCGTACTTCATGATCAATGAAGACAAGTTGGTTGAGAACTTAGAGAAAGCAAAACAGCTGAAAGATATCTCTGGTGTGAAACTGGTGTTGGCGCTGAAGTGCTTCTCAACATGGGGTGTGTTCGACATCATCAAGCCTTACTTAGACGGGACAACCAGCTCTGGCCCGTTTGAAGTAAAGCTTGGCTATGAAACTTTCGGCGGAGAGACACACGCATACAGCGTGGGTTACAGCGAAGATGATGTCCGTGAAGTAGCCGATATTTGTGACAAGATGATCTTCAACTCTCAGTCACAGTTGGCGGCATACCGTCATATTGTTGAAGGCAAAGCGTCGATTGGTTTGCGATTAAACCCCGGTGTGAGCTACGCAGGTCAAGACTTAGCGAACCCTGCTCGTCAGTTCTCTCGTCTTGGCGTACAAGCAGACCATATCAAGCCGGAAATCTTCGATGGTATTGATGGCGTGATGTTCCACATGAACTGTGAGAACAAAGACGTCGATGCGTTTATTAGCTTGTTGGATGCCATCTCTGAACAGTTTGGTGAGCATTTAGATAAGCTTGATTGGGTAAGCATGGGCGGCGGCGTGTTCTTCACATGGCCGGGCTATGACATTGAGAAGCTAGGCTTAGCACTAAAAGCTTTCTCCGAGAAGCACGGTGTACAAATGTATTTAGAGCCGGGCGAAGCCATCATTACCAAGACCACGGACCTTGTGGTTACCGTAGTGGACGTCGTAGAAAACGTGAAGAAGACGGCGATTGTGGATTCTGCAACGGAAGCGCACCGCTTAGACACGCTTATTTACAATGAATCCGCGTCAATTCTGGAAGCCTCTGAAAACGGCGAGCATGAATACGTGATTGGTTCTTGCTCTTGCTTAGCGGGTGACCAGTTCTGCGTGGCGAACTTTGAGCAACCGCTTGAGATCGGCCAACGTCTACATATTCTAGATAGCGCGGGCTACACCATGGTGAAGCTGAACTGGTTTAACGGTTTACGTATGCCATCTGTGTACTGCGAGCGTTCAAACGGCGAGATTCAAAAGTTGAATGAATTTGATTACTCAGATTTCAAACGCTCTCTGTCTCAATGGACAGTGAAGTAATCCTATTTCATTTGGTTGAACGTAAAAAGAGCAGCATAACGCTGCTCTTTTTTATTGGATGAAAGCGTTTGAATAGTGCGTTAACCTTCCACGATAACGCGTGTATCTTCACTTAATGCTTCAAGCTCATTCGCTACGTCATCAATGCCCAACTCACTTGGTAACTTAATCGCCATTTTTGCGCTGAAGAGGCTCGAGCTAACGCCACCTCCGCCAGCAATAAACACACGTTGGCAGTCCATATCGAGAATAGAGATGCCTTGCCCGTCGAGGACATGAGTGATTTCATTGACGATACCAGCTCGATCGTTCGCATCCAGACGTAATTGAAAAACCGTATCTTCTGAGTGAGCATGCGGCTCTGAATCAACAAATTTTACGACCAATGTTTGGCACGCTGAAAACGCTTCTTTAACAATGTCTGCGTTTTCTTCAGGAAGTTCAACCTTGATAACACCGGCGACCTGATCTTCAATAAAGTTCACTTTACTGATTAACCATTTGCCGTCGTTTTCGTGTGTAACAGCTGCAAGCTGTTTAATGGTCGCTGGTGATGCCTGACCGACAAAATTAACGATAAACACTGTGTTCATAATGTCCCCTCCCGGAATAAGGTTTGGGTGCGGCACGGTAGACGTATCGCTATAGTTATTTGGGCTTAAGGTTCAAGAACTTAAGTTAATAGAGTTTTTCCTTAAATTCAGTGTAGATGTTGGGGGAGGGTTAGGTTTGACAAAGGTCAATTTTTCACACTAATTCGTGATGTAAATAATGAAAACTATGCTTGGGGCACAAAAAAAGCAGCTCGTGAGCTGCTTCTTAAATGTTTGGTTTTAGAAGGTTACCTTCATTTCAAAACCGTAGAAGACGTTGTCGTAGCTTGCGCCTGCGTCCATCGCGAATTTCGCGGCATCTTGGTTGCCGAACCAAGGCGATGAGCTGAATTGGAATTCTGCGCTACCACCCCAAGCGTCGGATACCCAATAGTGGATATGACCAACCGGGTTTAGGAAGAACAGAGACACATCCCCCATTGTTTCTGAACCCATCACCTCGCCACCACCGGCAATAATGTCTTGCTCGGCTGTTAGCATCATCTCACCAACCACGGCACCAAAAAATGGAGTAATAAACAAGTCTTGCCATGATGGGATTTCTGCAAATGCTTCTACGCCGTATTCCCAGAAGAACGTCGACATGGTCGCAGAATATAAAAACGATTCAAACTCGTTGTAGCCTGCGTGACGTGCAGCCGTATAGTAAACACCGCCAAAGTATGGGTGCATAACGTAGTTTAGGAAGTGTTCATCACGATCCCAAACTGGACCGCTTGAAACGTTGTCTTTCCATTTACTACCAAGCTTACTCATGTCACGATCTTCATCGTCCCATTTCGTGATGCTTTCAGGTAGCAGTGTCATCAAACCGACGGTTGCGACACTCAAGCCAAGAATGGTGTATGTCTGCCCCATTAAATAGTCCCAATCTTTATCTTTAGGGATGATGAGGTGTTTTGGTTGAAGACCAGCGTCAAGGTTTAAAGAGTCACCATTATCCAGACCCATAGCGAAACTACGATTTTGTGGCTCGAAGCTATACAGAGTGGTTGTTTCGCAGTAACCTGACAAGCAATCAGGCGTGTAAGAAAACTCAATATGATTAGTCATATCGTACTGGCTTGCGTTTGCTGAAGCAGATGCTGTCAGAACAAGACCACTTAGCGTTTTCTTGAACATGGATGATTTTGACACAGAGGTCTCCGAGTTGTTGGTTTGATGATCGGGCTCACAATTATCCCTTAAAAGAACAGCCATTTAAATACTTGACCTACATTTAATCTCAACAATTTGACTAAGAGATTAGTCTAATAAAAAGAAAACGATATAGGCACAATGTCGAAAAAAAGTGAATTTTGCCTATTTCCAGGAGTCAGTTGTGAAAATTGCGATGCTTAGTACCGGAGAAGAAGTGCTTCACGGTGATATTGTTGATACGAATGCAGCTTGGTTGTCGAGCTTGTTTTATCAACATGGATTTGGCTTAACCAAGCGCTCGACGGTCGGAGATAAACAGTCGAGCCTTATTGAAGAATTTCTCATGCTTAGCTTTAACAACGATGTTGTTATTGTTAATGGAGGTTTGGGCCCAACTACAGATGACATGAGCGCGGCGGCAGCGGCAAAAGCTGCCGAATGTAAGTTAGTACTGTTCAAAGATTGGTTAGAGAATCTGGAGGCAATGTACGCTCGTCGTGGTATCCCAATGCCAGACAGCAACCTCAAGCAAGCGATGTTGCCAGAGACGGCAGAAATCGTAGATAACCCAATCGGCACCGCTTGTGGTTTTAAGATGCTGATCAATGATGCGGTTTTCTATTTTACCCCTGGTGTGCCAAGTGAATTTAAGTTGATGGCAGAGGCGCAGATTCTGCCTGATTTAAAAAAACAGTTTCCTGAAATCGAAAGCTCGTCATGCAGTCGAATTTATACCTTTGGTCTCTCTGAATCTGGTATTTCTGACAAGCTCGATCAAATGAAATTGCCGCAAGGTTATGAGCTTGGCTACCGCTCTTATTTGCCTTTTATCGAAGTGAAACTGTTTGGGCCATCTAATCAACTAGAGCAGCGTATGAAGCTCATGCAGCTCATTCACAAGCACCTTGAGAGCAACACGGTGAGCGTTGACACACCAATGGTTGAGCACGTCGGCCACTTGCTGGTGGAGAAAGGGTTAACCTTATCGGTTTCTGAGAAGAGCAGTGCAGGGCATTTAACTTATTGGCTCAATGGCGATGAGAACGTCGAAAAACAATTTGGACATGGATGGGTGCTCTCAGCGCAGAGCCAAACCATTACTGATGAAGGTGATCCGTTAGCGGCGACGTTTGCGCTGGCGGGGGCGACGCGTGAGAAGTGTGGTACTGATTTAGCGTTAGTCACAGGTAAGCTTGATGAGGGCGTTTTCTCTGTCGCACTTTCCACTTCAACGGGAGAGTGGGGCGCGTTGTATAAGTTATCGAGAAAATACCAACGTGACGACCAAGTGAAAGTCATCAGCGCGGCGGCACTAGATATGCTACGTCGTTATTTGGAACGCAAGCCAATGTCTGCACAATACGCTTTCTTAGAGAAAGTCAAAGAAATGCACATTCCAAGTAGTGCGCTTTAGGCTAATGGCAGACTGCCCAATTTACATAGCAAAAAGCCAAGACGATTGTCTTGGCTTTTTTGTATTTGTTAGAGCTAAGTTTATGCGCGTTTTTCTTTCATCGCATAGTTTACGCCACTAAGCGAAACACTGGATTTCGCTTTGCAAATACAAGGCAGAATCTCATCTGGCTGAGTGTAAGCCATTGCAAAACCTACATACTCTACCTCACCAGATTCTAACTTGCAGCGACAAGCACCACAGTGGCCGTCTCGGCAGTTATATTCTGGTAACAGTCCAGCTTGCTCCATCGTCTCCAAAATAGTATTGGATGGGTTAGACTCAATGCTGACGAGTTTGTTGATTTTGATGGTTGGCATTACAGCTCAAATCCTTCGAAGTCGTCTGCGCTTACTTCGTTGTCAATTTGACCAACAAGGTAAGAAGAAATCTCTGCTTCTTGTGGCGCTACTTGAACGTTATCCGATGACAACCAAGCGTTGATCCATGGGATAGGGTTCGTTGTTGCTTCTGGGTATGCCATTGGTAGACCTACCGCTTGCATACGGATGTTGGTGATGTACTCAACGTATTGGCTCAGGATATCTTTGTTCAGACCGATCATTGAACCGTCTTTAAATAGGTACTCTGCCCATTCTTTTTCTTGCTCAGCCGCTTCTTTGAAAAGATCAAAACAGTCTTGTTTTGCTTCTTCAGCGATTTGCATGAATGTGAAGTCATCTTGGCCGTTGCGTAGCAAGTTGATCATGTGTTGCGTGCCGTTCAGGTGAAGGGCTTCATCACGTGCGATCAGCTTGATGATTTTCGCGTTACCTTCCATCAGCTCACGCTCTGCGAAAGCGAATGAACAAGCAAAACTTACGTAGAAGCGGATGGCTTCTAGTGCGTTTACTGACATCAAGCACACGTACAATTTCTTCTTCAAGTCGTACAGGCTAACTTTAACCGTTTCGCCATTTAGAACGTGCTCGCCTTCACCGTAGCGGTGGTAGTCATTTGTCGCTTGGATCAAATCATCATAGTAGTGTGCAATGTCTTTCGCGCGCTTTAGGATATGCTCATTTTCAACGATGTCATCGAATACAACACTTGGATCATTCACGATGTTACGGATGATGTGCGTGTATGAACGAGAGTGGATCGTTTCAGAGAAAGACCAAGTCTCAATCCATGTTTCTAGCTCTGGCAAAGAAACAAGCGGAAGTAGTGCTACGTTCGGGCTACGACCTTGGATTGAATCTAGAAGCGTTTGGTACTTCAAGTTTGAGATGAAGATGTGCTTCTCATGATCTGGTAGCTTGTTGTAATCGATGCGATCGCTTGACACGTCAACTTCTTCTGGACGCCAGAAGAACGACAATTGTTTTTCGATTAGCTTTTCGAAAATTTCGAATTTTTGTTGGTCGTAACGAGCAACGTTCACGGATTGACCAAGGAACATTGGTTCCTTTAGCTGGTCATTTTTGTTCTGGTTAAAAGTACTGTAAGCCATAATGCCTCAATTCCTTTTAGACCTCCCCAAGAGGGGAGGCGTTCGATAGTCTGTTTTTACGTATTGTTCAGTGGGGAAGATTAAATCTTACAACCGCCGCCTGCACAATCGTCATCTTGTGGTTGAACTGCGTCTTTCTGGTCGTCTTTCGCGCCATCACGAGTGTTATGGTAGTAAAGTGTCTTCACACCAAACTTATACGCAGTTAGCAGGTCTTGAAGAAGCTTCTTCATTGGAACCTTGCCAGTTTCGTAACCTGATGGGTCGTAGTTTGTGTTAGCTGAGATCGCTTGGTCAACGAATTTCTGCATGATACCCACAAGATGCAAGTAACCGTCGTTAGAACCGATGTTCCAAAGCAGTTCATAGTTGTCTTTCAGCTCAGTGAAATCAGGCACAACTTGCTTCAGGATACCGTCTTTCGATGCTTTTACTGATACATAACCACGTGGTGGCTCAATACCATTTGTTGCGTTCGAAATTTGAGAAGAAGTCTCTGATGGCATCAGCGCAGTCAGTGTTGAGTTACGTAGACCGTGTTCAACGATTTCTTTGCGTAGACTATCCCAGTCGTAATGAAGTTCTTCTTCACAGATAAGATCGATGTCTTTCTTGTAAGTGTCGATTGGCAATAAGCCTTTCGCGTAGTTCGTTTCGTGGAACGAAGGACACTTACCTTGTTCTTTCGCAAGTGCTACCGATGCTTTCAATAGGTAGTATTGAATCGCTTCGAATGTACGGTGCGTTAGACCGTTTGCGCTACCGTCAGAGTATTTAACACCGTTCTTCGCTAGGTAGTATGCGTAGTTGATAACACCAACGCCCAGCGTACGACGGTTCATTGTCGACTTGTATGCTGCTGGTAGTGGGTAATCTTGGTAATCAAGTAGTGCATCTAGTGCACGGACTACAAGTTCAGATAGCTCTTCGAAATCATCAAGAGATTTGATTGCACCAAGGTTGAACGCAGAAAGCGTACATAGTGCGATCTCGCCTGAGTCATCTTCAACGTTCTTCAGAGGCTTAGTTGGCAGTGCGATCTCTAAACATAGGTTTGATTGACGAACTGGCGCGACTTCTGAGTCGAACGGGCTGTGAGTGTTACAGTGGTCTACGTTCTGAATGTAGATACGACCCGTTGATGCACGCTCTTGCATTAGCAGAGTGAACATTTCAATCGCTTTAACGGTCTCTTTCTTGATTGAAGGATCGTTCTCGTATTTCACGTATAGACGTTCAAATTCTTCTTGGTTTTCGAAGAATGCGTCATATAGGCCTGGTACGTCAGATGGTGAGAACAGCGTGATGTTGCCACCCTCTACCAAGCGTTGGTACATCAGTTTGTTTAACTGAACACCGTAATCCATGTGACGAACACGGTTCTCTTCAACACCACGGTTGTTCTTAAGAACCATCAGTGAACGAGCTTCACCGTGCCATAGTGGGTAGAACACCGTCGCAGCACCACCACGAACACCACCTTGAGAACAACATTTCACTGCAGTTTGGAAGTATTTGTAGAATGGGATACAACCAGTGTGGAATGCTTCACCACCACGGATTTCAGAACCTAGCGCACGGATACGACCTGCGTTGATACCGATACCAGCACGTTGAGATACATAACGTACGATTGAGCTCGCCGTTGCGTTGATAGAATCAAGGCTATCACCACACTCGATCAGCACGCATGAGCTGAACTGACGAGTAGGAGTACGTACACCAGACATGATCGGTGTAGGTAGAGAAATCTTAAATGTCGATGTCGCATCGTAGAAACGCTTGATGTAATCAAGGCGTGTTTCTTTCGGGTAATTTGCGAACAGACAAGCTGAAACTAGGATGTATAGGAACTGAGCACTTTCGTAGATCTCGCCAGATACACGGTTCTGTACGAAGTACTTACCTTCTAGCTGTTTTACAGCAGCGTAAGAGAAGTCTAGATCGCGTTTGTGGTCTAGGTACGCATCAAGTTCGTCTAGTTCTTCTTTTGTGTAGTCTTCCAGAATGTGCTGATCGTACTTACCCATATCAATAAGACGAGCTACGTGATTGTATAGCGTTGGCGGCTCGTATTGGCCGTATGCTTTTTTACGTAGGTGGAATACCGCTAGGCGAGCCGCTAGGTATTGGTAGTCCGGTGTTTCTTCTGAAATCAGGTCTGCGGCAGACTTGATCATCGTCTCATGGATATCTGACGTGGTGATGCCGTCGTAAAACTGGATGTGAGCACGCAGTTCTACTTGAGATACTGAAACGTTGTTAAGACCTTCGGCAGCCCAAGTGATAACGCGATGGATTTTTTCCAGATCGATAGTTTCTTTACGGCCATCACGCTTGGTGACGGTAAGTTGTTGGTTCATTCTGCTTTATTTCCCTAAGAAAACTGATAAAAGCCGTGTTTTTGTTTGTTTATGTGCAAAACTTGTAAAATTTGCGGCGGCTTTGTGATCAAAGTCTATCTATATATTGTAGCTTAAACACAACATATAGGGGTTAATTTGTTTTCGAGTTACAAGATAGTGCTGTTACCCCAATTTTTCAAGGCACAGGTTTGGGATGACTTGTGGATAACTAACAAAATAAAAAAAATCAGTAAGTGAACACTAACCGATGAGAAAAGGGCGGACTTGAATGGGGAAAATTACGTTTTTCAGATCGGTTCATAAATAACCGCATGTAAAAATATTTTCCTTGATCTTTGATAGTTTTTGTCTGTTAAAAATAGATTGGTCAAAATGGAATCTAGAGCACTATTTTTATACAGAATATGACAAAAAAAGCGGTGCATTTATGCTACCGCTTTTCACTTAATTTCATATTTTAATGAAAGGATATCTCTTGGCGAGATGGTGACATTATCAATACTTCTGAGTGTGCACGATGTAGTTTACATCCACATTACGGCCTAGTTTGTAACTGTCGTTTAGTGGGTTGTAATGTAAGCCGGTGATGCCCATTTCTGTTAGGTCAGTTTGGTCTATCATCTTCATCATTTCTGCTGGCTTGATGAACTTTTCATGGTCGTGCGTGCCTTCAGGAACAATCTTTAATAGTTTTTCAGCACCCACAATCGCAAACAAGTAAGATTTGATGTTGCGGTTTAGTGTAGAGAAGAAGACATGGCCACCAGGTTTCACAAGTGCCGCACACGACCGAATAACTGAAAGCGGGTCTGGCACGTGCTCAAGCATTTCCATACAAGTGACGACATCGTAAGACCCCGCATTTTCTTCTGCATGGTCTTCAATCGTGCTTTGGATGTAAGTCAACTTGGTGCCTGTTTCAAGCGCATGAAGACGAGCAACTTCGAGAGGCTCTTTACCCATATCTAGCCCGGTAACGACGGCGCCTTCTTTTGCCATACTCTCGGCAAGGATGCCACCACCGCAGCCAACATCGAGCACTTTCTTCCCAAACAGGCCATCGGCTTTGTCTAGGACATAGTTCAAGCGAAGCGGGTTAATTTGGTGAAGAGGTTTGAACTCGCCCTCTAAATCCCACCAACGAGAAGCCATCTCTTCGAATTTCTTAATTTCACTAGGGTCGACGTTTTGTGCTTTAGTCATGATAGTTATATCGCTTCGCTAATAGTCCTTTGGAAGGCGAGATTATACTCCAATGGTACGATACGTTAAAACTGCTTCTTTTCTCACAATCGCTACAGGGGAGATTTTTGAACGACGTTGGTGGAAATGTAGTCAGTTTTCAGAAAGATATGGGATGAATGTGCAAATTCTCTTCATTTAACTCATAACGAAGCTCACAACCTGATAAAAGGAGCGGGAAAGTGATGCCCCGTTGATGAATTGTGTGTTATATTTTTGCACCTTACACGTATCGTAATTACGATCAGATAATAGAGGGATAATGGCTCTATGAGCGATTTAGCTAAAGAGATCACGCCCGTAAACATTGAAGATGAGCTTAGAGGTTCATACCTAGACTACGCGATGTCAGTAATCGTGGGTCGTGCTCTTCCAGATGTGCGTGATGGCCTAAAACCAGTACACCGCCGCGTTTTATTCGCGATGAACGTACTAGGCAACGATTGGAACAAACCATATAAAAAATCAGCCCGTGTTGTCGGCGACGTAATCGGTAAATATCACCCACACGGTGATAGTGCTGTGTACGACACAATCGTACGTATGGCTCAGCCGTTCTCACTTCGTTACATGCTGGTCGATGGTCAAGGTAACTTTGGCTCGATCGATGGCGACTCTGCTGCGGCAATGCGTTATACCGAAGTACGTATGGCGAAAATTGCCCACGAGCTTCTGGCTGACCTAGATAAAGAAACCGTGGACTACGTACCTAACTACGATGGTACGGAGCAAATCCCAGCGGTTCTTCCAACGAAAATTCCTAACCTATTGGTAAACGGTGCTTCTGGTATCGCGGTAGGTATGGCAACCAACATCCCGCCACACAACCTTGGCGAAGTGATCGATGGCTGTCTTGCATTCATCAATAATGAAGAAATCACCATTGATGAACTGATGGATTACATTCCTGGTCCTGATTTCCCTACGGCAGCGCTTATCAGCGGTCGTAAAGGCATCGTAGACGCGTACAAAACTGGTCGCGGCAAAATCTACATGCGTTCAAAAGCGGACATCGAAGTGGAGAAGAATGGTAAAGAAACCATCATCGTCACTGAAATCCCTTACCAGGTAAACAAAGCTCGCTTGATCGAAAAGATCGCTGAGCTAGTGAAAGATAAGAAAGTAGAAGGCATCAGTGCACTGCGCGACGAGTCGGATAAAGACGGTATGCGTATTGTTATTGAATGTAAGCGCGATGCAGTGGGTGAAGTTGTACTAAACAACCTTTACGCACAAACTCAGCTTCAAACGACTTTCGGTATCAACATGGTTGCGCTAAACAACGGCCAACCACAGCTATTCAACCTAAAAGATATGTTGAAGTGCTTCGTTGACCACCGTCGTGAAGTTGTAACTCGTCGTACTATCTTCGAACTGCGCAAAGCGCGCGAGCGTGCTCATATCCTTGAAGCACTGTCTCTTGCTCTTGCAAACATCGATGAAGTTATCGAGTTGATCAAAAACGCACCAACACCAGCAGAAGCAAAAGTTGGCTTGGTATCGCGTGGTTGGGATCTTGGTAACGTAGCATCAATGCTTGAGCGTGCTGGTACTGATGCAGCTCGTCCAGAATGGCTAGAAGATCAATACGGTATCCGTGATGGTCTGTACTACCTAACTGAGACTCAAGCGCAAGCAATCCTAGAACTTCGTCTACACCGCCTAACCGGTCTAGAGCACGAGAAGATTCTTGATGAATACAAAGCACTTCTAGAAGAAATTGCAGAGCTAATGCATATCCTTGCAAGCACTGAGCGTCTAATGGAAGTGATCCGCGAAGAATTAGAAGCAGTTCGTGATAGTTACGGTGATGTTCGTCGTACAGAAATCACAGCAGCAACCCATGACATTGACATGGAAGAGCTGATTGCTCGTGAAGACGTGGTTGTGACTCTGTCTCACGAAGGTTACGTTAAGTACCAAATTCTAAGCGACTACGAAGCTCAGCGTCGTGGTGGTAAAGGTAAGAGTGCAACGAAGATGAAAGATGAAGACTTCATCGAGCGTCTACTTGTTGCAAATACTCACGATAACATCCTATGTTTCTCTACTCGTGGTAAGACTTACCGTCTGAAAGTTTACCAATTGCCGCATGCAACTCGCACTGCTCGTGGTAAGCCAATCGTAAACATCCTTCCGCTAGAGGAAGGCGAGCGTATTACTGCAATCCTTCCTGTTGATGAGTTCTCTCCAGAGAAATTTATCTTCATGGCAACGGGTGACGGTACGGTTAAGAAGACCCCACTGAACCAGTTTGCAAACGTACGTTCAAACGGTCTAATCGCTGTTAACTTGCGTGATGATGACTCGCTAATTGGTGTTGATATCACCAACGGCGATAGTGACATCATGCTGTTCTCTAAAGCAGGTAAAGTGGTTCGCTTTAGCGAAGACAAAGTACGTGCAATGGGTCGTACAGCGGCGGGTGTTCGCGGTATGAAGTTAGCAGACGATGACCAAGTGGTTTCTCTGATCGTTCCATCGAACGAAGGTGACATCCTAACCGTTACTCAAAATGGTTATGGTAAACGTACTGAACTAGCAGAATACCCAACGAAAGGTCGTGCAACTCAGGGCGTTGTGTCTATCAAGGTTTCTGAACGTAACGGTCCAGTAGTTGGTGCGGTACAAGTAGAAGAAGGCGACGAGATGATGATGATCACCGACGCTGGTACTCTAGTTCGTACACGTGTTGCAGAAGTTAGCCAAGTTGGTCGTAACACTCAAGGTGTGACTCTGATCCGTACAGCAGAAGACGAATCAGTGGTTGGCCTACAGCGTATCGATGAAGTTGAAGAAGTTGAATTGCCTGAAGGCGAAGAAGCAGAAGCAGCCGAAACGACAGAAGTGAATGCAGAGCAACAAGCACCTGAAGCGCCAAAAGCAGATGACGCAGAAGAAGGCTCTGAAGAAGAATAATCTTCACCTTCATAACTAAATGTGAAAGCCGAGCGAAATGCTCGGCTTTTTTGTATTTGTATCACCGCAATTCAAATCATAAACCAGTAAACTGTGCGTACATTCTCCGATAGGTCGTGTTATGTCTGTTTGGTTTTTTGTTGCCATTACGTTGATGGGTTTGTTCATCGTCTTGTTGTCCTTGAGCGCGTCTCGAATAAAACCGGCAAAATGGTTTGGTTTTTGCGTATTAGTTTTCGTTCTGACGACCGCTGGCTTTTTGCTATTTCGACAACCGCCGCCACCGCCGATTCAAGCCGAAATGTCACGCATGATGACCACTCGCGACATCATGGAAGAGATTCAAACCCAACTTCGGGAGAAGCCTAATAATGCCGAGCTTTGGTTCCAGCTAGGGCAGGGCTATTTGCTCGAAGGAGAGTTTGATGGTGCTCTTATTTGTTTCGACTACGCGATCCAATTGACTGACCCAGTCAGTGCTACTCAGCTTGCCGCTAAAGCGACGACCCTGTATTACATTCATAAGCAAGCAATGACGGATGAAGTGGGTTTGTTGCTTGAACAAGCGCTACAACTTGAACATCACAATGAAGCGGCTTTGTCTTTGATCGCAAATGACCATTTTTTGTCATTCCGCTTTCAGGAAGCCATTGATACTTGGGTACTATTATTAGATTCTAATGATCCAAACTTAGATAGAGTGCAAATCATTAACTCTATCAACAAAGCAAAAGAGCTGTTGTAGGCGTACAATTTAATAAGCAGTAGAGGGAAAGGTGGGCAACGAATGAAAAATAAAGCACTGAGCATATTGGTTTTGCTGTGCGGCTCTATATTGGCGGGTTGTAGCTCTTCCGATCATTCTGGCTCTTCCTCTTCGGTTTATTATTCTTCAGGTTACTATGATCCTTGGTGGTTCGATCATGACGACTACTGGATTTATTACTACCCGGGTTGTTGCGACAACGACGATGAATACAAAGAGAAGCTTGAAGAATGGTGGAATGGCTTAGATGAAGACCAACAGCAATCGATTAAAGACAAGGTAGAAGATTGGAAGGACGATGATATGTCCTCCAATATTGACAATATGAAGCGTCAGTTAGACGACCATTGGCAATCGCTTCCTGAAGAACAAAAGCAGGAGATTCAAACCAAGTGGGAAAATCGTCCGGAGCGTATTGAGCCTGCAGCGTTACAAGACAAAGCCTTGAAAGAAAAGGTTCAACAAAGAAAAGCATTACCGGAAACGAAAATCCAGCGACCAGTTGCTCGTCCAAATGTGCAGATGCCTAAAGCACGTCCAAATATCCAACCTAGGCCGAGGCTTCCTCGTCGCTAGTGAATCTAATTTTTATCTCTCGATAAGATTGACGATGAAGAAATAAAGAAAGGGGCGTACTGTGCGCCCCTTGTCGTATCTATTTAACCATACCTGTCAGTTTAATTAGTACGTGGCTTCGCGTTCGGCTGCAGCCTTATCCCAATCTGGAGCAACGGTTTCTAAGAAGTCTTTCTTATCGGCGTTCATTTTCTCCATGTCCATACCGAGTGCTTGCTGCGCTTTCGCTTTAGTGGAGATGTCCGGGATCTGTACTGGTTCGGTAATGCCTTTCTTCGCAAGTAGACGAACAAGTTTAGTACGCGCATCCGCAGCACGGTCAACGGCGGTACCGAGCACTTCGAGCGCAACTTCAGGTGCATGCATGTGGACACCGTGAGACGCTATTGCATAGTCCCAACGCCATTGTGCGTGACGGATGTCTTGTAAGATTGGTTGCATTTCTTCTTCTGTTGCACCGGCATCCCAAGCCGCTCCTGCTTCAAAGTGTGCAGCAACGATTTGTTTCTCGGCGGTTAGCTTCATGTTCAATACTTGCGCCTTACGTGTTGAAACGATGCCCTGTAGCTGCTCTTTTGTTTGAGTGTGGCATTGCGCGCACGTATCATCAAAGCGATCAAATGGGTTACCGACTTTATGATCGGTATACACAGTGCCATCTTCTTTGGTTACTTTCGGCATGTGACAGTCTACACAAACTACTTTGTTCTTACCGTGGATGCCTTCTCGCCAAGTTTCGTAACCAGGGTGTTGTGCTTTTAACATGGGTGCTTTAGAAACGGCATGCGTCCAATCTTTGAAGTTTAGTGCGTCGTAATACTTCTCCATGTCGTTTACTGAAGTTCCCATATCCCAAGGGAATTTGACCGCTTTTGTTGGGCCTGTGAAGTAGTATTCAACGTGGCATTGTGCACAAACAGAGGCTTGTTGATCGAGGCGGGATTGCTCATCAAATTTTTTGCCAATCGTATCAAAAGCTCGCTCAACATACGGGCGAGTGACCGCAAGTGCTGGCTCGCCATTTTTGAACTCCTCAGAGCGAGTATCGTGACAGTCAGAGCAGCCAATAGGATTTACGATTTCTGAGCCCAAGCGTGCCCATTTTCCCTCGAAATACCCATCTTCACCTCGTTCATCAATCACACGTGCGACATCTGGGCTCTTACAGCTCCAACACGCCATTGGCATGGGACCTGATTTTTCATCGGTGGGAGCACCAGTGCGAAGTGTTTGACGAACATCATCGAGAGCGTAAAAGTGCCCGCGAGCCTTATTGTAGTCTTTAGCGAAGCCATAGCCAGCCCAAAGAATGACCATATTAGGGTCTTCTCCGAGTGCATCTTCAATATGTTCGCTTTCAGATGTCGCTTTCCAAGAATGGTATTGGTCAGGGTGGTTTTGTTCGAAGGCGTCATTGCGTGGATCGATGAGACCTTTATCTTCCGCTGCCAACGGAGCGCCGACCAAAAATAATTGGCTGGCAAATAAGGTCGCAACCGCGATAGGTGTGCTCATCCAGTGTTTTATGCTCACGGTGTTATCTCCATATTCATTTTTATTAGCAGCGTTGTGAGAAGCTATTCCAAATAAGAATCGGAGATCTACTGTTTATAATATGGCTTAATTAAATAGATGAAATAGTGAGCGGAACTTGTTTTGTTTTAGATCAATTTATACCAGTGATCTCAATCATGTTTGAATTTATATAACCCTAAAGGGGTAGTTATCAATGCTTTGTTTGATAAGGGGTTAGCTTTTTAACCATTTTAAAAATAGGGTGATTAAGCTCGCTTTTTGAACGGTTGTCTCTACCTCTTATGAATAATAGAGGTATTATAAATATAGGTTTAGCGTTGTGGCTTTCTGAAATAAGAATTGATGTCATTTGAAGATGTTAAAAATATCTTCAGAGGAAATTAATTGTCGCTCAAATAAATAATTGAGAAT
This sequence comes from Vibrio jasicida CAIM 1864 = LMG 25398, assembly GCF_000400365.1. Taxonomy (GTDB): domain Bacteria; phylum Pseudomonadota; class Gammaproteobacteria; order Enterobacterales; family Vibrionaceae; genus Vibrio; species Vibrio jasicida. Next base: position 20,937 of record NZ_BAOG01000016.1, read on the forward strand.
AATTATCACTTATTTAAGAGCTAAGGAAAGAAAATATGGGCAATATAAAATTGGCCATAGAGACAATGTTGAAACTTCTCTTCATCTTTGCCGTCTATGGTTTTTCCATCGCCGCCCATGCGACTTCTTCAGAGCCAGTTGAAGGTGCTCAAACCGAGCGCCATCAAGTCGAATTAATCCGTGACAGAGACTATAAATGTCTCCAGTGTCATAAGGACGCCAAAGATACTCTGAATCTATCGCATGACCCGCAAGCTCTATTAAGCCAGGGCAAACAGCTCAACTGCACGAATTGTCATAGTAATATCGGACCCGATCACCGTGAAGGTGCTTCGGAGGTGATTAAGTTTTCCGCAGCACAATCTCAAGCCGTTCACGATAAAGTCTTTCTTGATCCAAGTTTAATCCTTAAAGCCAATAGTCAATGTGTGGATTGTCATACACCGTTGAAGTTACGTGAAAGTCACTGGACGCATGATGTACACGCGAAAAACCTGACGTGTTCAAATTGTCATGATGTGCATGCTGCGAAAGCCAAAGCGCTGGCATACGACCGTAAAGAACTGATTAAGCAATGTGTCGACTGTCACTCTGAATTTGCCATCGAGCCTGAACTCGCAAAAGAGGAGGAGAGATAGCATGAAATGTTCTAGAAGAAATTTCTTAGCCGGTGGCGGCGCACTGATTTTGACTACAGGCGTTGCAGGCACTTCCGTTGTGAGCTCTTCTCTTTATGCCAGTGACAGTGAGCGAGCTAAACGTTTAGGTATGTTACACGATGAAACGGCTTGTATTGGTTGCACCGCGTGTACTGATGCGTGTCGTGAAGTGAATAATGTTCCGGAAGGTGTGACTCGTCTTAAAATTCATCGAGGAGAGCCGATAGGGGAATTCCCTGATGTGGAATACCAATTCACTCGTGAATCTTGCCAGCACTGTGATAACCCACCTTGTGTGTATGTTTGTCCAACAGGTGCTGCATATAAAGACGAAACGACAGGCATCGTCGATGTGCACAAAGAGAAATGTGTCGGCTGTGGTTATTGCTTAGCGGCCTGCCCTTACCAAGTGCGCTTTTTCAACCCTGTTGACCACTCTGCAGATAAATGTAATTTCTGTCGCGATACCAATTTAGCGCAAGGTAAACAGCCAGCTTGTGTGGAGTCTTGTCCGACGAAGGCACTGATATTTGGTGATTTGAACGATCCGACGAGTGAAGTGAGCAAAGCGATAGAAGGCCACGTTGTTTACCGGGATAAATCGCACCTAGGTACGCAACCTAAGCTGTATAAAATTCCGCATAGCAAAGGGGAGGTGTCATCATGAACGGCTTTGAAAGTGCTTTCCACTTTGACTCGTTAGTCTGGGATTGGATTATCGCGATCTATTTGTTCTTAGCGGGTATGTCCGCTGGTGCGGTGATGATTGCCATCTATCTAAAACGTAAAGTCATCGAGGGTGACCCAGCAAATAACGGCATCATGAAGGCCATGGCTTGGTTGGCGCCATTTGGTATCATTGCTGGTTTGGTTATTCTGATTTTCCACCTAACTAAACCGCTAGAGTTTTGGAAGATCATGATTTACTACAATCCGACTTCCGTGATGTCGATGGGCGTTATCCTGTTCCAAGTGTACATGATTGTGTTGTTTGTCTGGATCGGCGTAATTTTCCGCCACCCTATCATCAACTTCTGTGAAGGAAAGCTGCCAAGTAAGCTACTGGACTTTGTTGATGGTCTGCTTATTAAGTTAGGTAAAGGCAACAACGCCATAGAACTTTTTCTGGGATTTTTAGCGATAATCTTAGCTGCATACACCGGTTTCTTACTGTCTGCATTGAAGACCTATCCAATGCTTAACAACCCAGTGCTGCCTATTTTATTCTTGTTCTCGAGCTTGTCTTCTGGCGCAGCGGCTTGCTTGATGTTCGGAATTCTCGTCTTTAAAGAACCGACTAGCAGCCCTAGCGTGTCTTGGGTTCACGGGTTTGAACGCCCAGTGGTGTTGTTCGAATTGTTCGTATTGGTGACATTTTTCACGGGCTTAATCTTCAGTGGAGGGCAAAATGAAGCAGCTGCGTGGAACGCGATATCCAGTGGCTTTTGGGCGCAGTGGTTCTGGGTTGGTGTAGTACTAATAGGTATGCTAACACCTCTTACCATGAACTGGCTGATACCTTCAGAAGTGCGCCATAAAGGCAGTTATGTCTTTGTCGTTACCACTTTGAGCTTGGTCGGTGTACTCATGCTACGTACGTTCATCCTTTATGCAGGCCAAATGACGGTTGTATAAGGAGGTAAAATGGAAGCTGAATTGGGGTTTTTCTTACTGGTATTGGTGGTCATGGCGTCCAGCAGCGCAGCATTGTTGCACTGGTTTCGACGTGCTATCGGAAAGAGCGTGGCGTTAACACATCAAATTGCCACGTCGCACATCATCAGTTTAGCTTCCGTTATCTGTCTATTGCTTCTTGTTCATTGTTTCATTAAAGACAACTTCGCTCTTGAATATGTCATAGCTCACTCTAATAGCCATTTGCCAGTCGCTTTTAAGGTTGCTGCCGCATGGGGAGGGCATCAAGGCTCGATGCTGTTTTGGGTGGTAACGCTTAGCGTGTGGGCGTCATTTATTGCGTTCAAATCTCCTATTAGTAAGCAATATACAGGTGACTGCTTAGGCATCATGAACGTGTTAATAGCCGTCTTTGCTTGGTTCACATTAACAACTTCTAACCCCTTTGAATACGCTCAAGTCCTAGCTACAGAAGGACGAGACTTGAATCCGATGTTGCAAGACATTGGGCTTATTATTCATCCACCACTGCTTTATTTAGGTTATGTCGGTTATGCCGCGATATTGGCCTTTGCTTTAGCTGCTTTGCTGGGTAAATGTCCTCTGAATGAATGGTACGGGATTGCTCGTCGTGCCGCTTTCTTTGCTTGGGGGACACTCACTGTCGGTATTTTGGTTGGCTCTTGGTGGGCTTACAACGAGTTAGGGTGGGGCGGTTGGTGGTTCTGGGACCCAGTAGAAAACGCTTCATTATTACCATGGTTAACCGGAACTGCACTGTTGCACAGCGGAGTTCTAGCTCAAAGACATAAAAGTGCTCTATGGAGTACCTATGCGTTGGCATTTGCGACTTTTAGCTTGAGTATTTTGGGAACATTCATTGTGCGCTCTGGGGTTCTTACCTCGGTGCATGCTTTTGCGGTTGATCCAACCAAAGGCTTATTACTGCTGGCGGTGTTGAGTCTGTTGGTCGTGGTCACTTTTGGGATACTTATTGTTCGAGGTGACGGCATCAAAGCTTTTAAGCTAGTTTCTCTTCTTAGCCGAGCATACTTGACTTACGTTGCGATAGGCTTGTTCGTCATTACTACAGCGATTGTTTTCTTGGGTACGTTCTACCCGATGGTCTACCAACTGTTTGGACTTGGTAATATTTCCGTTGGTGCTCCTTACTTCAACAGCTTGCTATTCCCATTATCATTATTAGCATTGGGCGTAATGGCGATTATTCCTTTGCTTAGGTGGCAAAAGGGAGCGGATAAAAATGCTTTTATCTTTGCCTTGATTGCTATGTTGGCAATGGTGAGCTCTGCTTTCGTGTTTGTTTTCTCGGTTGAAAGCGTGCGTACAACCAGTTTGATCACGATTATGTTAGCGGTGTGGGTTGTGGTCGCCCATTTTTTGCTGATATTAACGTCTGAGACTAAGGTGACGCTGGTTCCTATGGTAATGGCACATATTGGTTTTGCCCTCGCCGCAACTGGGGCGGTGATAAACAGTGACTATTCTTATGAATATCATTTGCGAGTTGAGCCTGAGAGCTTGCACCAACGTTCAGACGTGAGTATTGATTATCATGGCATTGAGTGGGTAATTGGTCCAAATTACACCGCAGAACGAGCGAGCATTTATCTTCATTTGGAAGATGGTCGTACCTTGTCCCTTCAACCGGAAAAACGCCATTATCCAGTTCGAGTTATGAATATGACCGAGCCAGCCATTCGTTCATTGTGGCATGGAGACTACTATGTCACGCTAGGCGATAAAGTAGATTCCAATGCCTATGCAATTAAACTTCAGTATCGAGCCGGTATCTGGTGGATTTGGAGTGGTGGGCTAATCGCAGTATTTGGTGCGTTAATGACACTCGCGAACAAAAGAAAAAAGGTGGCACATGGTGTCGAAGAATACGCTTAAGTTGTTATTTCTTGTTAGCGTTGTGGCTTTGTTTGCTGCCCTTACGGCAACCGCTCTGTCTGACAGGCCCAATGTTGAATTGTCTGAGCAGCGCAAGTTGGTGATTCCTAGCTTTACCTCGATATCATTGCTTTCTGAAAAGGAAGTAAACCAAACCGTGTTTAAAAGCGAAGGTTATAAATTGCTGAATATTTGGGCTTCTTGGTGTGGAATATGCAAGAGTGAGCACGATGAGTTACTTCTATTAGCAGAGCAGGGTGTACCCATCATTGGTTTGAATTATCGAGATCAAAAACAAGCCGCTCGTGAATATTTGAGCTTTAAACGAAATCCATATAAAGAGGTAATCAGTGATCCCAATGGAAAGCTTGCTGTTGAACTTGGTGTAATAGGTACACCAGAAACTTACTTGATTGATCAAAATGGAATCGTGTTGATCAAATATCGTGGAGAGCTCACTAAAGATAAATGGAATGATATATTTTCGGAGTATTTTGATGTTTCGATTTAATTATCTACTCGCCTGTTTGTTGGCTTTTACGTTATTTTCATCTTTAGTGAAAGCGGAAGACATTAAGCAGAATGTTGATCTATTTCAGTTTCATTCTGTTGAAGTGCAACAACAGGCAACCGCTCTAGCCAAGACATTACGCTGTCCTCAATGCCAAAATCAAAACCTTGTTGAATCAAATGCCCCAGCGGCAAAAGACTTACGTTTGAAGGTCTACACGATGGTGAATGAGGGGAGTAGTGAACAAGAGGTCAAAGAATATTTAGTTGCAAGATATGGGAATATTGTTCTTTATCAGCCGCCGTTTAATTATTCCACAGCATTGTTGTGGATCTTTCCTGCGCTATTTTTGATCTTTTTTGTCTTATATTCGATCCGAATGACAAAACGTAATTAATGTGATGATAATTCCACTATTAAAAATAAATTGTGCACATAACAAGCAGAATGTTATCATTTTGCAGAATTTATGAAGGCTCCAGTGAATAGCAGACCATAAAAATGAGCTGGAGAAGTAATAAAAGAACGAAAGGTGTACGCAGTGGATTCAGTTATATCGCAATTAAAAAAGGACTTTTATTCGCAGATTCGTGCATTGCAGTCACCGAAGCTGCCACAAGTCACTTCGTCTCTCGCCGTCTTAACCGACGAGGAAATTCAAGAACTCGAAGCCGTTTGGATTGAGCTCGCTGTATGGAAGCGAAGCCAAACTCATTAAACCGATTCAAACTTAGCGACTTTAAACCCCAGGCAAATTTGTCTGGGGTTTTTTTATTGTAGTTAGCTGTAAATGTTATACTATAACAAATGTAAAGTCGGCAGTTGGGGATCATTTTCGCTATGAATTCTCGCTGTTGCTAGAATAAGAGTACGCCTCGTTGTGATCTCAACATTGAAAAATGCGGTATCAATCCCCATAGTTGAAGAGCAAATGAGAGCAATCCCATGAATGCGATAACGAAAATGCATCAAGCAATAAATCGAGTGAGTGTAGATATGGCGGAAGTACGTGCCAGAGTAGATTTTAAAGTCGGGGCTAACAGCAACATAGATGCCGAAATCCTGTCTTTCCATGGCCTAAAGACAGATAAAGAGCATGTAGCAATTATCTTTAAACAAGCGGATCAAACGCAAGATATGCCTTTAGTGCGTATGCACTCTGAGTGTCTGACTGGCGATGTGTTCCACTCTTCACGCTGTGACTGCGGTGAGCAACTAGAAGAGACCATCAATCGAATGGGCGAATCAGGTGGCATTATCCTATACCTTCGTCAAGAAGGCCGCGGTATCGGTCTTTATAACAAGATTGATGCATACCGTCTTCAAAGTCAGGGTATGAATACCTACGAAGCAAATAATCATTTGGGCTTCGATGATGACTTACGTGACTTCACAGAAGCAGCACAAATGCTTGAAGCACTAGGTGTGAATAAGATTCAGCTTGTTACTAACAACCCTAAGAAGATACGCGAGTTGTCAGAGTACGGAATTGAAATCGCAGAGGTTGTCAATACTTCTGCGCACATCAAAGATGGCAATGAAAATTATCTGAAGGCGAAAGTTTCCCATGGTAAACATCACCTAAAGGTTTAATCTTTAAAGATAAAACTAACAATAAAGCATTTTAAAAGCCTCATATTTATGAGGCTTTTTTTGTATCTAGAGTTGCAAATAAATTGTAAATTTGTATTATCTCGGGACAAAAGTGCAAATAAGAATAATTAGCACTACGAATAAGATTATTAAAAACGCTCAACAAGGATGCTTCTGATGAATGCAAAAAAAGTGTTAGTCCAATCTATTGCTGCATCACTTCTCATTGCTAGTGGTTCTACGGTTGCTGCTTCAGTAACTCAACAACAAGTTGTCGAACATTACGCGGACGTTGCTCATGCTGTATTTGCTGATTCAGTGACAACAGCTAAAGCACTCGACGTAAAAATCGACGAATTCCTAAAATCCCCATCTGCTGCAAAGCTTGAAGAAGTAAAACAAGCTTGGCTTGACTCTCGTGTACCTTACCAACAGTCTGAAGTTTTCCGTTTTGGTAACGCAGTCGTTGATGATTGGGAAAGCCAGCTAAATGCATGGCCACTGGATGAAGGGCTGATCGATTACGTTGCGACAGATTACCAATACGAATTAGGCAACGAAGGCGCCTCTGCTAACATTATTGCCAATACAAGCCTACAGATTGGTGCGTCTAAACTCGATGTATCAAAAATTACACCAGAATTAATTGCGGACTTGAACGAAGTTGGCGGCTCGGAAGCAAACGTGGCTTCTGGTTACCACGCGATTGAGTTCTTATTATGGGGCCAAGACTTAAACGGCACTAACGCAGGTGCTGGTCAACGTGCTTACACAGATTTTGTTGTGGGATCTGAATGTACTAACGGTCACTGTGACCGTCGCGGCGAGTATCTAAAAGCCGCTGCTGATTTGCTGGTTCAAGACCTTGAGTGGATGGAAAAACAGTGGTCTGCAGAAGTGAAAGGCAACTACCGCGAAGAGCTACTTGCTGGCTCGGCTGAAAATGGTCTACGCAAAATGCTATTCGGCATGGGTTCTCTTTCTCTAGGTGAGCTGGCGGGTGAGCGTATGAAGGTGGCACTAGAAGCGAACTCGACAGAAGACGAGCACGATTGTTTCTCAGATAACACGCATAACTCTCACTACTACAATGAGCAAGGTATCTACAACGTTTACACTGGTACCTACAAAGGTGTAAACGGTAAAGAATTGTCTGGTCCAAGTATCGCTGATCTTGTTGCTCAAAAAGATCAAAAAGCAGCGAAAGAGATCCAAAAGCAGTTTGACATGACTCGTAGCCAAGTTGGTGAATTAGTAACGTCTGCTGAGAAGAACAACCAGCACTTCGATCAATTGATTGCAGCGGGCAACGCACAAGGCAACGCGCTAGTAAACGACACCATCATGTCGTTGGTAGCCCAGACCGGTGCGATTGAGCGAGCGGCAAACATTGTCGGCATCGACAGCCTAAGCCCTGATACTGCTGACCACGAGTTTTAATCGTTCATAACCATAATAAATAAGGGCTCTTTGTGAGCCCTTTTGCCGTTTGAGCTCGTTGTTATCACCCTTGTTGTATATGTAGAGCAATGATATGAAGCCATACCTAATTTCTGCGCTAGCCGCGCTCCTTTCTTCTTCTGCCATGGCTTACGATGTTAAGTCTGGTGGCAAAACCAGTGTTAAAAAAGACGGCGCGAATGCGTATTCTCTTCCTGCTGCCAACTTGCCGATGAGTAAGCGCCTCGATTTCAGTGTAGGTAACAGCTTTTTTCGTAACCCTTGGGTACAAGCGCCAGCGTCAACAGATGCTCGTGATGGCTTAGGCCCGCTTTTTAACACTAATGGTTGTCAGAACTGTCACATCAAAGATGGCCGTGGTCATCCTCCAGAAAAAGACGATTTACATGCGGTGTCTATGCTGGTGCGCTTAAGCATTCCTGCGATGACGCCAGAACAAAAGAAATCTTTTATTAAGGATGGCGGAATCCCTGAACCAACATACGGCGGCCAGTTACAAGATTTTGCACTCCAAGACCAAAAACCAGAAGGAAAAATCGACATTACCTATACCGATGTTCCGGTGCAGTTTAAAGACGGAACGACAGTCGTTTTGAGAAAACCAAACCTGAAAATTACCGAATTAGGCTATGGTGACATGCACCCAGATACGGAATTTTCCGCGCGTGTGGCACCGCCAATGATCGGTCTTGGTTTGTTGGAGAGTATTCCCGACGAAACGCTACTCGCTTGGGTTGATGAACAAGATGCCAACAAAGATGGTATCTCAGGCAAAGTAAATAAGGTGTGGGACATTGAGAAGGGTGACTTCTCAATTGGTCGTTTTGGATGGAAAGCAGGACAACCGACGTTGATGCAGCAAAATGCGGCGGCATTCAATGGCGATGTGGGTTTGACAAGCCATTTATTCCCGAACGAAAACTGCACCTCGAAGCAAAGCATTTGTGACGACATGCCAAATGGCGGCAAACCAGAAGTGAGTGAAAATATTCTCGACTTCGTTGAGTTTTACAGCCAGCACTTGGCGGTGCCAATTCGTCGCAATGTCAAGGATCCGAAAGTGCAACTAGGACAGCAGATCTTTGCATCATCGGGTTGTGAAAGTTGCCACAAGACCAGCGTAAAAACGGCGAAACGACCTGAATTGCCAGCGCTTTCTGAGCAGCTTATCCACCCATACTCAGACATGCTTCTGCATGACATGGGTGAAGGCTTAGCCGATAACCGCCCGGAATACTTAGCAAACGGCCGTGAGTGGCGAACTGCACCGTTATGGGGCATTGGTTATACCGAAGAAGTAAACGGTCACACGTACTTCTTACATGATGGCCGTGCTCGTAACCTAATGGAAGCGGTGTTGTGGCATGGCGGTGAAGCTGAAACAGCGAAACAAAACGTCTTAGCACTGAACAAAAAAGAACGAGATGCATTGATTGCGTTTCTGAATTCTCTATAAGGAAGCAACCATGAAAAAAACACTGTTAGTGAGTGCGATTACCGCAACGTTAAGTTTGGTTGGTTGCCAATCGACCATTAGTTCGAGCTCTGCAAAGCCTGAGAGTACAAGTCATATTTCTCAAAGCGTGTACGAGGTCGAGTTTCAATCAGCTCAGACGTTTTTAGCGCAAAGCACAGAACTTGAACAACGCTTCGCAGATTATTGCGCATCAGAGTCGAAAAATGATGCTCAAGTAAAGCAGCAATGGCACCAAACCATGTTGTCTTGGATGTCACTTCAAGGCCAAGAGCGCGGTCCTGCTACGGCATTAGAGCAAAGTTGGAATGTTCAGTTTTGGCCAGATAAAAAGAACACCACTGGACGTAAAATGTCGGTACTGACGAAATCTGAACAAGAATGGACATCAGAGCAGATTGCGACACAAAGCGTTACTGTGCAGGGCCTGGGGGCGTTGGAATGGTTGATTTACGACAATGCATCGACACTTTCTACCAATAACAATACTTGTGCAACTGGCGTTGCGATTGCTGAAAACTTGCATGAGAAAGCACAGATCATTGCAGATTCTTGGGCAGAAAATCCATGGAAGTCATTAGAGATGGCGGAATGGGAGTCAGAGTACATTTCTCTTCTGTCGAATCAGCTTGAATACAGCATGAAGAAGCTCAGTCGACCACTAGCGAAGATTGGTAAGCCTCGCCCGTATTTTTCAGAATCGTGGCGTTCAGAGACCTCGCTTTCAAACTTAAAAGCCAACCTTCAAGGGATGGAAGCGTTGTACTTTGCTAATGGAAATGGTCTAGATGCGCTACTGAGAGAGCAAGGCCATGCAGATCTCGCAGACCGTGTCGTTCATCAGTTTGAAATGGCGTTAGAAACTTGGCCAGAAGATAAAAGCTTATTTGCTGCACTACAAACAAAAGAAGGCTATCGCATGGTGCTCGCTCAATACAATAAGCTAGAGCAATTGAAGTACTTGATCCACGAAGAAGTGGCGATCGAACTTGGTGTCGTAATAGGATTCAATGCTACCGATGGTGACTGATCAAACCCGCCGCACATTATTAAAGGCCGCTCTGTTTGGAGCGGCAGCGCCCGTTATGCCATTTGGTTGTGCTTCGACAACATCGCGAGAGGCTGCATTGATTGGCTGTTCAATCATAGGCCGAGATAAGTTTGCAGCTGTCGTCGCTGATGAACACGGTATGCCGATCACGACATTGCCGATCCCAGAGCGTGGTCATGGTGTGGCGACAAACCCACAAGGTCATGCCGTGGTTTTTGGCCGCCGACCTGGTACTTTCTTCATGGTGTTTGACTATCGCTCAGAGCAGATGATCAAACTGCAGCTAGCAAAACCGAATCGCCATTTCTATGGTCATGGTGTTTACTCCCATGATGGCACGTTGCTATTTGCCACAGAAGGGGAGAGGGGGACAAGTCGTGGGATCATTGGTGTTTATGATGTGCAAAAGCAATATCAAAAGATCGATGAGTTAACGGGCTTTGGCCTTGGGCCTCATGAAGTGATCATGATGCCGGACGGCGCATTAGCGATTGGAGTCGGTGGAGTACACACCAACGGTCGTGAACCGTTAAACCTCGACAATATGGCACCTAGCTTGAGCTACCTCTCGCAAGATGGCGAGTTATTGGATCAGGTTTCTTTACCAGATCATAAGCTAAGTATTCGTCATTTAGCTCATGATGGTGCGGAAACCGTGCTTTGTGGTCAGCAATATCGTGGCGAACCGGACGAGTATCCAGCCTTGATCGCCATGCACACGCGTGGTGGTGAAATGCAAGATCTTCAAGCTGAGCCTGAAGAGTGGGCCCGATTCAATCACTATGTGGCGAGTATTGCTGCGACAGATGAATGGATTTTAGCGACTTCTCCCCCTGGTAGTTGTTATGGAATCTGGTCTAAATCTACCGGCAAGTTGGTTGAGCTTAATGCCTTGCCGGATGCGTCTGGCGTCGTGATTTATGGCGATGAATTTCGAGTGAGTTCGGGTGCAGGAAAAGTGGTTGAGCAACGGCCATTAGAGTCAAAAAAAAGCTTCTCTAGCGGCATCCAATGGGACAACCATTGGTCGCGAATTATCTAGAAAGATCATGACTTAATTGCTTATTGAGAAATTTGTTGTCGATTTCATCTTCAGATTCTTAATTTTAAAGCTGCAACCCGTGAGATATTTGCCATACTTTTTTTATGGCAAACAACGGAAGGATCGATTCAGTGATTGCTAGATTCCTTATAATAACGGCACTTATGGTGCCGTTTTGCAGCTTTTCTACTGTAGTTTCTCTCGATGCTTCTGCACAAACAGAGCAAGAAGGGGCAGTTGCTCAGCTGTCAGTCGAGAAGATGATCCATTACCCAGAAGTGATTGATCAACTTTACCAAAGCACCAATTACCGCCTGAATTGGGAAAATGACAGTGATGTCGATCGATTAGTGTTCCAGATGAATTTGGTGGCACTAGCAGACGTAACTCAAGAGTTTGACGATCAGCTTCGTCGTATCGAACAAGTTAGAGCACAAGGTGATAAGCTTGACTTCGATCTTGTGATGACGGACTCATTGCTCATGTATCTTAGTTACCTTGAGCAAGTGCCTGAAGAAGGCATCAATTGGTTGTTCGCAAACAAAGACCACATCAAGCTTCCTGCTCCGAGCATTGAAACCCTTTCTCTGTTGAGTAATGAAATCACTGTCGGAAAGATGGGCCAATTTCTTGATGGTCTTCGTTCCCCCCTACAAATGGATGAGTCGTTTAACACGGCATTTGCGTCCTTGTCGACGTACGCCAAATTTGAGTTCCCTTTGTATCAACAAGATCAACGCTTGGCGAAAGTGGGTGACGACTTGTTTGATAAAGCAAGTTTGATTGCACGAATGCAAATTGTCGGTGTTGACGTAGGACATTTGGAGACAGAAACAACACTTTACGATGAAAATCTAGAGCTTGCAGTCAAAGAGTTTCAGCGTATTCATGGCCTAAAACAAGACGGTGTGATTGGTCCAAACACGCTTCGTTGGATTAATTTTTCGCCACAACAACGTTTACATTCATTAGCGTTAAATGCTGAGCGCTCTCGTATTTGGGCAAAAGAGCGTGACAATGTCGTATTTGTTAATGTGCCTGGGTATGAGGTCACTTATTGGCATGATGGCCAAGCTCTGTTTGAATCGAAGGTAGTGGTTGGGCGAGCGTCACGTAAGACACCAATCATGACGGGGACGTTAGATTCCGTCATTCTTAATCCTACATGGAACGTGCCTTGGAAAATCATGGTGAAAGACATCATTCCTAAGGTGAAGCGTAATCCAATGTACCTGATGGAACACAACATTCAGATTATTCGCTCTTGGACATCGCGTGAGATCATCGACCCTACGACGATCAACTGGGCAACCGTAAATCCAAGAACGTTCCCTTACCGCATGCGACAGTCTTCTGGTGCGCACAACGCATTGGGTCTGTACAAATTCAACATGCCTAATCCACAAGCGATTTACTTGCACGATACGCCAAGTAAAAACTTGTTCCAGCAAGATCGACGGGCTTATAGTTCAGGTTGTGTGAGAGTAGAGAATGCCGATCAATTAGCAGAATTGCTGTTCAAAACTCAAGGCTTAGAAGAGCGGTTAGCTAAGAAGCGTCAAAGCTCACGTCGTTCAAATAACTCCGTACCATTGAGTGAACGCATTCAAGTGCATATCATTTATCAAACGGCATGGTTAGAAGAGGGTGTGCTTTACTATCGTGATGACATTTATCAATACGATCATCAAGGGTGAGATTCGTTCTCAATTTAAAAAAATTTACAATTCATAAAATCTGTTTGCTGTTCAATAAGTAAACAAGAATTCCAGCCTAAATGTGACAAGCCGGACCAATTTATGCATTTGACGCGCTAAATTGGTTTCGGTAATGTCCGCTGCTTGTACAGTAAATGAGCAGTATCTTTTAAATGGTAAGTCGTAATTTTTCCCGTCGTGATTTTCTTAAAATGACCGCTGGTGGTGTGGTTGTCGCATCTGCAATGCCAAGTATCTCTTGGGCTGCGTTGCCTGATGAACCACGAGTACTCGCAATGAACAACTTAAACACAGGTGAGTTGCTAGAGTCCTGCTACTTCGATGGTAAAGGTTATGTGGATGAAGAGTTGAAACGCTTGGATCAGTTCTGTCGCGATCATCGCCGTAACGAAGTGCACCCAATGGATCGACGCTTGTTCGACCAAATCAGCCAAATTCAAAAGTTAATTGGGACTGAGTCAGAAGTCATTGTGATTTCCGGCTATCGCTCTCCGGTAACCAATGCATCTTTACGTAATGGCTCTTCAGGTGTAGCGAAGAAAAGCATGCACATGGAAGGAAAGGCCATTGATTTCCGTTTAGATGGCGTGAAGCTCTCTACCGTGCGTGAAGCCGCGCTTAGCTTAAAAGCGGGTGGGGTTGGTTTTTATCCACGCAGTAACTTTGTTCATATCGATACCGGAGCAGTACGTTCTTGGTAACACCTTATTGGTACTCTATTTTTTGCGATAAATCGCCGTGAACAACCCGTCCCACAAAGCTTGAAGTCGCTTAGGGTTAGTGTCATAGTTGCGGCAGTTTTCATGCAAATTTATTCGGTATAGGTTATCTATGGCTCTGAAATACCAAGTTGTTCCAGTAACATCTTTCTCTCAAAACTGCTCTATCGTTTGGTGTGATGAAACCATGAAGGGGATTGTGGTTGATCCAGGTGGCGACGAGAAGCAACTAGCAATGTTAATCAAAGAACTGGGTGTTGACGTTGTGAATCTAGTATTGACCCATGGTCATTTGGACCATGTAGGTGGCACTGAGCCTTTGGCTGCTATGCTGGGCGGTACAGAGATTGTTGGTCCTCATAAAGCGGACAACTTCTGGTTGCAAGGCCTAGAAGGCCAAAGCCAAATGTTTGGTTTTCCTTTGACAGAGGCCTTTGAACCTCATCAGTGGCTGAATGAAGGTGACAAGGTCACTTTTGGTCAGCAAACCCTAAATGTCATCCACACGCCAGGCCATACTCCGGGCCACGTAGTGCTTTATAGCGAAGACGCGCGTTTGGCATTTGTCGGTGATGTTCTGTTTAACGGCAGTGTTGGTCGTACAGATTTCCCACAAGGTGATTTCAACACGCTTATTGGCTCGATCAAAGAGAAACTCTGGCCACTTGGTAACGACGTTACTTTCGTCCCAGGTCATGGTCCTCAATCGACTTTTGGTCATGAGCGTAAAACTAACCCGTTTGTCGCTGATGAGATGCCGCTATACTAGAGCATGCAGATTTAGCTCTCGTAAATTATGCATCTGGCTCGGCTGCCGCTAGGTACCGTCGAGCCAACCCTACAAACTCTTCCGCCTCTCTATCCAAATCACTGGCCGAAATAAACACATCATAGCCATAGAACTTCCTTTGATATCTCATTCTATTTGCTAGCATGGCTTGTAGGCCGTCGAATTGCATTCCGTCCTCATTGATGTAGGGAGCAGGGTCGAGCACCATGTCTTCGAACTTTGTCTCGCAGTTATTTTGTCTCGCTCCCAAATAGAGCAGTGCGCGTTGGCCCAATAAAATTTCAGTTGCGATACGTGGACATATCGCGTTGAGGTAGGGCGAGTAATGCTTGAGGCGTATGCCTATCCAAGGTAGTGGTTGATGCCACCCTTCTTGCTCATAAGTACACACACCAATGGAGTCGATATTCTTCCAACGGACGACCCATCCGCCTTTGAAAAGGTGCTGCTGAAAATGCGAAGCGGTCAAGGTATAAGATACTTGGCTCTTTTTAATCATCATGATTGCAAAGCCGATGATGATGGCCATCAGCACCACAGAGAGCATCGCTTGCTTCCAGCCAGGTGCAATTAGAACCAGAAACAAGGTAATCAGCACCACAAGGAGCATGATCAGTTTGTTCACTGGGGAGTTGGATTTGAAATGTGAGTTAGTCAGATGCAGCGTTTCCATGCTTTTAACCTCAATGAATAATGAGTCTGAGGTCTCTGATTTTGATTGCTCAACTTGTTGCTTATTAAGTGCAAAGAACCTCTGTTTTTATACCCAGTATTCAATAAATCCGTTCACAATTTATCTGATTAAATAGTAGACGTTCTATGCAGTGAGCGCATTTTTCATCGCGTTTCGCCGCTAAAACCTACAAATCGCTTGTGAATTTTGGTATAAAACGCGCTTCAAATTTTCATCCCTGCTGAGATGCAGTGAACTGGAGAAATATTCGATGAGACTTGCTCATAAGCGTAAGGTGCAGATGAAACTGCAAAAACGCATTAAAGCGACAGTAGCAAAAGTAGCTGCTGCACCTAAAGCGGCTAAGCCTGCTGTTGAAAAAGCAGCAGCACCTTCTGTTGCTGAGAAAGTTGTAGCTGAAAAGAAAGTAGCTGCAGCAAAAACGGTTGAGGTTGCACTTACTCCTAAGCAGCAACAAGTACTAGACATCGTTGTAGCAAATGCTGAAGGTATTAACCCTAAAGGTATTGGTCAAGCTGCAGGTCAAGAAGACACTAAAGCGGCATCATGGGCTACTGGCGCACTGAAGAAGCTTCTTGAAGAAAACCTAGTTCAAAAAGAGCAGTTAGCAGGTAACAAAGTTATCTATAAAGCAGTTTAATTACCGCTGTAATTCTGTTTTCTAATTAAATGCCTCGACATTAGTCGGGGTATTTTTTTACCTGCGATACGCTTAATAGAGTTTCTAATTGAGAATTCTAAAGATATAAAGCCGTCATTTGTCACATTTTTTTAAATACTGTGTAAATTCTTCTGCAGTCAGATACTTAAGTAGTTCCTTATTCTTATAATCCAGAATGCTAACTTAACTATCTGATTAATAGACTTTATAAAATTTAGCCATCATAAAGACTACGTATAACTACGTAATACTAATGGCTAAAGCCCGTTTCAAAGCACAAATTTGTGCGTGTTCATGCCCATTTCTTACTTCCATGTAATGTCCCATCTTCTATAGCGAATCCTTATGTAATGGATGACAACAATAACCTTGGTGACAAAGGACGTGAACGATGAGTCTTATCCAAAAATCTCTGAAACGAGTGCTCAAAGCGACAGCGATGGTTGCTGCTATGGCATTTTTAACTACTTCTGCTCATGCTGCTGACGACAAAGTTTATCGCTTAAAACTGGCGGAGACATGGGGGCCGAACTTCCCAATCTTTGGTGATGCGACTAAAAACATGGCGAAAATGGCAGAAGAAATGTCAAACGGGCGTTTGCAAATCCGTATTGACTCTGCGAACAAACATAAAGCACCACTTGGTGTGTTTGATATGGTGAAATCCGGTCAATACGACATGGGTCACTCGGCGTCCTATTACTGGAAAGGCAAAGTACCAAACACCCTTTACTTTACCTCTATGCCTTTCGGTATGTTGCCAACAGAACAATATGCATGGTTCTACTACGGTGGCGGTATGGAGTTGATGGAAAAAGTTTACTCCCCCCACAACCTATTATCTTTCCCTGGTGGTAACACGGATACCCAAATGGGTGGCTGGTTTCAGAAAGAAATCAAATCAGTCGATGACCTACAAGGTCTGAAAATGCGTATCCCGGGCTTTGCTGGTGAAATTCTTGCAGAACTGGGGGCGAAGCCTACCAATATCGCACCGGGTGAGCTGTACACTTCTCTTGAGCGCCGCACTATCGATGCATTGGAGTGGGTAGGTCCTTCTCTTGATTTACGTATGGGCTTCCACAAAATTGCGCCTTATTACTACACAGGTTGGCATGAGCCAGGCACTGAGCTGCAGTTCCTAGTGAACAAGCGTACTTGGGAACGTCTACCAGATGATTTGAAAGCGATCCTTCAAGTTGCGATGAAAGCCGCCGCGTACGACATGTACACTCAGTCTAAGCACGAGAGTGGTAAGAACTGGGCATCAATTCAATCAGAATACCCTGATGTTCAAGTCAAAGACTTTCCGCCGGAAGTTATCTCTGCGCTACGTGAAGCGAACGAACGCCTTCTAAAACAACATGCGGAAAAAGATGCATTGGCAAAAGAGATTCAAGAATCTCAAGCGAGCTATATTGAGCAAGTGCGTCCTTGGTCTGACATTTCTCACCGAGCTTACTTAAACAGCCAAGCTCAACAGTAACTTCAATATGCTGGCTGAATCTATTGGTTCTAGCCAGCTAGCGAAGCCCAAGAAAAACTTCTCTTAGAGAAGATCATAACAAGTGCTCCGCGAGCCAGCGGAGCCAATTAACACGTTCCATGGAGTTCGGAATGAGAAGCCTTATTTATATTGAGCGAATCTTTAACCGCTTCGGTGATTTTCTGGGGTGGTTATCCAGCATCCTATTTATATTGTTATTAGCGAACGTGGTGTACGACGTTGTCATGCGTTACGTGTTTAATGATGTCTCTATTGCCTTTCAAGAAATGGAATGGCACCTCTTTTCTGCGGTATTTTTACTCGGTGTTCCTTACGCGATTAAATCCGGTGGTCACGTTCGAGTGGATATTTTCTATGAGCGTTTATCTTATAAAGCTCAATCCGTTATCGATCTCTTAGGCACACTCTTTTTCTTATTTCCTTTCTGTCTATTGGTGGCTTGGTACGGCATCGACTTTGCCAAAGAAAGTTATGCCTTGGGTGAAACATCGGGTGATCCTGGTGGCTTACCATATCGTTGGATTATCAAAGCAATGATCCCACTTTCTTTCTTGTTCATGGCAATCAGTGGTATGGGATTGCTGCTGCACTCCATCAACAAAATTGTTAACCCTCATCTTATCTATGCCGGTAATAACGGTAAGTCGTAAAAGGAATTCAGTATGATCGGTATAGTGATGTTTTTTGTCGCCTTGTTTGCGCTACTGCTCGGTTTTCCTGTTGCTTTTACTTTTGGCGGGATCGCATTAATTTTTGGCGTTTGGGCAGAAGGGATCGAGATGTTCGCCTTCATGCCATATCGCATTCAATCCATCATGGAAAACACGGTATTGATGGCTGTACCTCTCTTTGTCTTTATGGGGTTGGTATTACAAAAGACACGGTTAGCGGAGCAGTTGTTGGAATCCATGGGACGTCTATTTGGTGGCGTTCGTGGTGGTATTGCGATTTCTACCGTGCTAGTGGGGGCGTTATTGGCGGCATCGACTGGTGTGGTTGGTGCGTCTGTCGTCGCGATGGGTTTGATCTCTCTTCCCGTCATGCTCAAGTATAACTACGATAAAGGGTTAGCTTGCGGCACTATTTGCGCGTCGGGGACACTCGGCCAAATTATCCCACCTTCGATTGTATTAATTTTATTGGGCGATGTACTTGGTGTCCCAGTTGGCGATCTGTTCCAAGCTGCGGTGTGGCCGGGTATTGTGCTGGT
Source organism: Vibrio jasicida CAIM 1864 = LMG 25398 (assembly GCF_000400365.1). GTDB lineage: Bacteria > Pseudomonadota > Gammaproteobacteria > Enterobacterales > Vibrionaceae > Vibrio > Vibrio jasicida. The sequence goes on from NZ_BAOG01000016.1 coordinate 39,579, forward strand.
GGGTGCTTATGTTATCTATATTCTGATTTACGCCAAACTTAACCCAGAAGCAGCCCGTCCTATTGATCGTGATGAATCGATCAGTCGCAAAGAGGAAGTGATCACCGCGCTGAAAGCTGTATTGCCGCCTTTAGCATTGATCATTGTGGTGCTGGGCTCTATTTTTGCGGGCATTGCGACGCCAACAGAATCTGCTGCACTCGGTGGTGCAGGTGCGATTGTGCTGTCACTGTTGTATAAACAGTTTAGCTGGTCGATGGTGTACGAAGCATCGAAAGAGACCGTCAAAGTAACCGCGATGGTATTTGCTATTTTGTTGGGTGCGACGGCGTTCTCTATGGCATTTACTTATACTGGTGGTGACTACTTGGTAGAAGAGTGGATGCTGCAAATTCCGGGAGAAAAGTGGGGCTTCTTGATCATCACCATGCTCGTGATTTTGATTCTCGGTTTCTTCATCGATTTCGTTGAGATTTGTTTCATTATTGTCCCAATAATTGCGCCTGTTGCTGAGCTCATGGGCATCAACATGACGTGGTTTGCGATTCTGATTGCTATGAACTTACAGACTTCATTCCTCACACCACCGTTTGGTTTTAGCTTGTTCTATCTGAAAGGGGTGGCGCCAGCAGGTGTGACAACACGAGATATTTATAAAGGGGTAATGCCGTTTATCGCAATTCAAATTGTTGTACTCGCCTCACTGTTATTCTTCCCTGGTTTCTACGGCATGTCGTAATACGCATGCAGTGACACTAGCGTAGCAATGTAAAGGTGAAAGGCGTATTTGTGAGCTGAGAGTTTTTACCTTTTGAGACAAGTTGTTAAGCTGATTAGTCATTAAGCTAATCAGCGTTTCATTGGAGGAAAGGGATGCCTCTTAAAGCCAAACTTATCTTGCTGGCGTTGATCCCCGTGTTGTTGGTGTCCGCAAGCATCAGTTGGATTTCCATTTATCAAGCGAAGACGCTAGGTCAACGAGAGGTGGAAATCTTTCATCAAAGCTTGATTCAATCTAAAGAAGTCGCGTTGAAAGACACCGTTGATTTGGCTTTCGATGCGATTTCGCACATCTACAATGATCCCACCATAGAAGAGCATGCTGCCAAAGCACGAGTGAAAGCGATCCTCAATCGACTTCGCTACGGTTCCGATGGCTACTTCTTTGCCTACGATAAACACGGAACCAATTTAGTTCATCCTATTTTGCCCGATTTGGTTGGGCAGAACTTACTGCATATTCAAGATGAAAACGGCGACCACCTCATCGAAGCGTTGCTCTATCAGGCTCAGCTTGGAGGCGGCTTTCATCAATACCTTTGGCAGAAGCCTTCCACGGGGGAAGTCGTGCCTAAGTTGAGTTATGCCGCTTGGCTGGATAAGTGGGAGTGGATGATTGGCACAGGTTTGTATATAGAAGATGTCAGTCGCGAAGTGGCTAATATGCGCGCCGCTGTGAATCAAAATATCGAGACAACGTTTTTCACCGTGGTTGTCATTTTGGTGGTGACAGTCGCGGTCATCATTGTTCTAACTCTTGCAATCAACCTACATGAGCACAGGTTAGCCGATAAACATCTAAAAGAGCTCGCTCACAAGACGGTGATGTTCCAAGAGGACGAGAAGAAGCATTTAGCTAGAGAGTTGCATGATGGCATTAATCAGTTATTGGTTTCGAGTAAATGCCATTTAGATCTAATGGGGCATCGGATCGACGATGAAAAACTCAAATCACACCTCGATAAATCTCAGCGTTCGTTGATTACGGCAATCAATGAAGTTCGCCACATTTCCCATCAGTTGAGACCAAGTGCGTTGGATGACATTGGTCTTGAGGCGGCGCTATCAACCTTATTGCAAGATTTTCATTCGCATTCCGGTATTGATATCGACTGCCATTTTGATACCAACCATGTGAAGTTAAAATCCGAAGTAGCGACAACGTTGTATCGCGTTGCTCAAGAGTCGTTGAACAATATTGAGAAACACGCGAAGGCAAAAAAGGTCACGGTAATTTTGCAAAAAATGGGCAATATGCTGCAATTACTGATACGTGATGATGGTACGGGGTTCTTAGTCAACCAATCGGCTCATCGGCAAGGTATCGGATTGCGTAACATGCGTGAGCGGGTCGAATTCATTGGTGGTGAGTTTGAACTGATGAGTGAACCAAGGTTAGGGACAGAGATTACCGTTTTGTTAGATTTGGATGGATTAGTTTATGGATAAACCGATTAGTGTGGTGATTGTGGATGACCACCAAGTCGTGCTTGATGGTTTTATGGCACGCTTGGAGCTTGAGTCTGACATCAATGTTATCGGTACTGCGAGTAACGGGCTGGAAGCCATCGAAGTCGCTAAGTTACTTAACCCTGATGTCATCTTGATGGACATCAGTATGCCGATCATGAACGGTATCGAAGCCACGGGGGTGATTAAGGAGGAACGACCCGAGAGTAAAATCTTAATGCTTACCATGCATGACAATCGTGAATACATCATGAAGGTGATGCAAGCGGGTGCGGTCGGCTACATGCTTAAAGAAATCTCAGCAGAAAAAATGGTGCAAGCGATAAAAACCGTCAACCAAGGTTCAACATATTTTTGTGAATCGGTTACTCAAACATTATTTACACAAGATGTTGTACCTGCGGCACAAAAGCCGAACCCACTCAGTCGCCGTGAAGAAGCGGTATTGAAACTGGTGGCTCAGGGCAATAGCAGCAAAAAAATTGCTACGCTTTTAGATATTAGCTATCGAACGGTAGAAACGCACCGCCACAACATTAAGCACAAGTTGGATCTGCACTCAACAGCGGAATTGGCCAAATACGCGTTTGAGACTGGTTTGACAGAGTGATTTCTGGGTAGGAGAAAGCGCTCATCACTGGACGAATGAGCGCTAACAAAGCATGTTATTCAGGTTTGGTGATGCTACCGATCTCTAGCATTGGTGCAACATCGATATCTTCCGCATTCATCATGGTAGAAATGCGCTGAACAGACGAAAGCAGCAAGCTTTGCTCCCATTCTTCCAGTTTTTGGAAGCGGCTGATGAAGTGCTCTTGAAGTGGCGTTGGCGCTTGTTTTAACGCTTCTTGTCCTTTTTCTGTTAGCACTGCATGCACTTTACGCTTGTCTTCCACACTACGGCGGCGTTCAACAAGCTGATTACGCTCTAAACGGTCTAAAATAGTGGTAGCGGTTGCCTGACTCATATTGGTGTGGCTAGACAGTTGCTTAATCGTGACATTGTCTAATTCACTAATGGCACGCATAAGAATCAGCTGTGGAGCCGTCAAACCAGACTCTTTGCTCAACTTTTTAGAATGTAAATCAATGGCGCGGATGATCTGACGAATCGAGACCAAGACTTCTTCGTACTTTTCCAATTTAGTAATCCAGTCATTAAGGGATCATGTAACGACGCGACACTAACTCAAAAGCGTTGCTAATAAAAGGGGTTAGTCAGGGATCGCGACACCATTTTTCAATTATTTGCCTTGGCTCTCCTTATTAAATTTATGGTTTTTTGCGGGTAAAAAAGGATGACCTAGAATTATTATAGTAAGAAATGTTTGTGGTCTAATTATTGCTGTGGTTGTTTTCGCTTTTTTTGGTGGATTTTTCTGATTGAAAAGTAAGTTATTGGATTTTTTATCAGCAAAAGATAGACAAAAACGCCTCAAATGGTAGGATCTTCCACTTTCATGGAAAATAAAATGTATCGTGTTCGAAAGGTTTTTTGGCGCTGCGTCGAAAAACTAGAATGCAAAAGAGAGGAACAATGACAAAAGGTATAGATAAGTACAGTATCGACAGTACCGACTATACGGTTGGTCAAGACAACGTGCAAAAATGGGGTTTTGACGTACATAATCCTGTTTTTGGTATCAGTGCGGGTTTCATTGCACTATTTCTTATTGCTGCATTAGTTCTTGATGCACATACCGCAAAAACAGCGTTAGATGGCATTAAGCTGAAAATCATCAGCTCATTTGACTGGCTGTTTATCCTTTCCGGTAACATCTTCGTTATCTTCTGTTTGGTATTGATTGTTTCACCAATGGGTAAGATTCGCCTTGGTGGTAAAGATGCCGTTGCCGATTACTCTTTCATATCATGGCTTTCTATGCTGTTCGCTGCAGGTATGGGTATCGGCTTGATGTTCTGGAGTGTTGCTGAGCCAGTAGCTTACTTCACCGGTTGGTATGAGACACCGTTGGGTGTTGAAGCGAATACACCAGAGGCGGCTAAGTTAGCACTAGGTGCGACCATGTTCCACTGGGGTCTACACCCTTGGGCAATTTACGGTGTGGTTGCGCTTTCACTCGCCTTCTTTACCTATAACAAAGGTTTGCCGCTATCAATGCGTTCGATCTTCTACCCGTTATTGGGTGATCGCGCTTGGGGTTGGGCTGGTCATATTGTTGATATCCTAGCGGTACTAGCAACTCTATTTGGTCTTGCGACGTCTTTGGGTTTAGGTGCACAACAAGCAGCAAGTGGTATTCACCACGTGTTTGGTGTTGAGCCTGGGCTTGGCTTGCAGATTGTTGTCATTACTGTTGTGACTTTACTCGCTGTTGTATCCGTTATTCGCGGTATTGACGGTGGTGTGAAAGTTATTAGTAACATCAACATGGTTATTGCCTTTTTACTTCTTATCCTTGTTGGTTTAATTGGTTGGGCTGTGAGCCTTGGTTCTATTCCGACGACATTTATGTCGTATGTAGAGAACCTAATTCCGCTGAGTAATCCGTTTGGTCGTACTGATGAAGCATGGTTCCAAGGTTGGACTGTATTCTACTGGGCTTGGTGGATTTCATGGTCACCATTTGTTGGTATGTTCATTGCGCGAGTTTCTCGCGGCCGTACAGTTCGTGAGTTCATCACGGCGGTACTGATTGTCCCTACAGCTGTGACGTTGATTTGGATGTCAGTATTCGGTGGTTTGGCTATCGACCAAGTGATCAACAATGTGGGTGAGCTAGGTGCAAACGGTCTAACTGACGTTTCATTAGCGATGTTCCAAATGTTTGATGTTCTGCCATTTGGTAACATCCTATCTATCATTGCGGTTGTTCTGGTATTGGTATTCTTTATTACCTCTTCAGACTCTGGTTCTTTGGTTATCGACAGCATTACCGCTGGTGGTAAAGTGGATGCGCCAGTTCTACAACGTGTATTCTGGGCATTTATGGAAGGTGCAATTGCGGTTGCACTACTGTGGATCGGTGGCTCAGAAGCGGTTCAAGCACTGCAAGCTGGTGCTATCTCAACTGCGCTTCCATTCACATTCGTATTGCTTGCCATGTGTGTCAGTTTATTGATGGGCATGAGAACAGAACGACAATAATTGATAAGATTTATAAATATCTCTTAGATATTAATGAGTTAAAAAGCCAGCGTAATGCTGGCTTTTTTTGTGCGATTTTTCTGACGCTTGCCAAAAAAATGGCGAATCAAATTCTTTATTTTACAACAGGTTATCGTATTAAATTTGTGAACAATCTTCGTGATTACTTTGTCAGAAATGTGTAAGATTCAGCCTCCTTAACTGTTCTCCCAACTTCTTATAATAATTATGAAATTATCATTAAAACAAAAGCTAATTGGCGCAAGCCTCTCTGCTGTTGTAGTGATGGCAACAGCATTAACTTGGTTGTCGGCTGGTCAATTGTTTGATCAGACGCGTTCAGGTGTCTATTCACGAGCACAAAGCCTAAGCAACGCAGCATCAGAAGGTATTTCTGACTGGGTTGCGATTCGCAAAGACATTGCGACGGCTTTCAACGATTACTCAACTGAGCAAGACGTTGTGCCTTTCCTACAACAAGCACGCAAAGCGGGGGGCTTTGACGATATCTTCCTAGGTACTCCGGAAGGTGGTATGTACCGTTCTCATCCAGAACGCAACCGTGCCGATTACGATCCTCGCACTCGCCCTTGGTACACTGAAGCGAAATCAGCGGGTAAGCAGATCATCACTGAAGCGTATCAAGATGCGATCACTAACGCGCTACTGGTGACCATTGCCGAACCGGTAATGAAGAACGGTAAGTTCATTGGTGTAGTGGGTGCTGACGTTCTGATTGATCAGTTGATCAATGACGTGATCAGCTTGGACGCGGGTGAAAATGCGCATGCAATGTTGATCGACATGAACGACGGTACTTTCCTTGCGCACCCGAACAAGAGCTTGACACTTAAGCCAATTACGGACCTTTCTAACCAATTTTCAAAAGATTCGATTGAGCGTGCAGCCAATACAGGCTCGATTGAGACAACAACGATCAAAGGTCAAGAGAAGCTTTACTACTTCAGCAAAGTGCCAGGTACAAACTGGATGTTCGCGATTGAAATGGATCGTGCAACTGAAGAGGCGAGCCACGCACAATTACTACGCGAAATGCTGATTACAGCTGTTCTCATCACCATCGTAGTGATTGCAGCGGTGTCTTGGTTAGTTGGCTTCTTGTTCCGCGATCTTGGTCGTGTATCGCAGGCGCTTGAAGAGATTGCTTCTGGTGAAGGTGACTTAACACAACGTCTTGAGCCACGTAGCGATGATGAAGTTGGTAAACTTGCCGAAAACTTTAACCGTTTTGTGGGCAACATGCATACTATGGTGACCAAGCTTAGTCACGTTTCTGCATCGTTGTCAGAGCAAGCTCGTACGACCGCTCAGCAGGCTGAGGAGCGTAGCCAACGTATTTCTTACCAGCAAGACGAAATCAACATGGTTGCGACTGCGGTAAATGAAATGGCTGCGGCGACACAAGAGATTGCAGGCAATGCTGACAATACTGCATCAAGCTCAGAAGAAGCGGTGCAAGCGTGTGTTCATGGTTCAGGTCAAGTGACTCAAACTCAAGGCTCTATCCAGAACCTTGCACAAGAAGTCCAAGTGGCGACGAACGTGATTCAAGAGCTTGAGGCGCACGGTAATGCAATCAATACGATTCTTTCCACGATCCAAGGTATTGCAGAGCAAACTAACCTACTAGCACTAAACGCAGCTATCGAAGCGGCGCGCGCGGGTGAGCAAGGTCGTGGTTTTGCGGTGGTTGCTGATGAGGTTCGTGTTCTGAGTCAACGTACTCATGCGTCTACTCAAGAGATTCAAGAAACGATTGAGATGTTGCAAGGTACGACAGCAAAAGCTGTAGGTATTATGGATGACAGCCGTCGTCTTGCTGACACCAGCGTGGATGATGCGAACTCAGCAGCGGTGAGCCTCACTCAGATTCACACTGCAGTAGAACGCATTAGCGACATGGCAACACAAATTGCGTCTGCTGCTGAAGAGCAAGCGTCCGTAACAACAGAAATTACGCGCAACACAGAAGGCATCCGCGATGTCTCCAACGAGTTGTCAGTTGAAGCGCATCAGGCCGCAGAGCAAGCTGCGCACCTATCTGAACTTTCTCATGAGCTAGAACAAGAGATCAATCGCTTTAAACTGTAAGTGATTTGAGCATTAAAAAGGAGCCGATTGGCTCCTTTTTTGTTTATCAGCGGAAAGTATTCTCGATTCGCTATGACCTACAACCAAAGACTACTGATAGGTTGCTCTTCGCTGTAGTGATGGGCAATTTGGGCTTGAAGTAGTTCTGCTGTGGCGATTGCATCCGTTAACGCATGATGAGGTGTATAATCCGGCAGACCATAACGGCGACGAGATTGAGCTAAGCGCAATGACTTCGGCTTATTCCCTTTTAACTTGTTCCAAAGGCCGCCAGAGAGGCGCTGTTGAATGTCCTCTTCAATTTGCAGCGTATCCAATACAGGGAACTCGATGCCTTCCTTAATGCGCGCTCGCAGCGCTTGGTCGAGGAATTCGCGCTCAATACGACGATAGTGAACGACAACAATTTTGCCCGCTAAGCTTTCCAATAATGGTCCGAGGATCTCTCCTAAGTCGGGTGCGTCTATCAGCTCACTGTGTGTAATGCCGTGAATGATGACTGATTCTTCATCGAGCTTTTCTTGCGGTCTTACTTTCCAGTGCTTTGCTTGGCGAAGGAAAATACGATTAAGATTAAACGGCACCAAACCAATGGTGATAATTCCGTTCTTTTGCGGATTCAACCCAGTAGTCTCAAAGTCCAAGGCGACAAACTCTACCTCCGATAATGGTGTTTCTGGCGCAGGCAGTGCGGTGCTGTAGAAAGCGACCAGACGTTCATCCTTCGCGTTTTCTAATTTGCTTTGAAACTTGGTTGGCCATTGGACAAAAGGTTTTTGAAACAGCTTCTTGATCATTCCGTGTCTCACTTAAACTTACTGCTGGCCTGATAACGGAACTTGAGGAAGTTCTGACCATTACTCAAGATTTGGAAAGCATCCTTAAGATTACGTCGCTCAAAATCCGATAAGTTCTCTGGTTCGATGTTGTTATCCGGCTCAATACCGAGTTCAACATCGATGGCTTGGTGACGGATGCGAACCATAGAGATGAACTCCATTGCGTCCTTCAAGTCCTGCGCACGTCCTTTTGGTAAGATGCCCGCGTCAATGATGTCATCCAAACGCTCAAAAGAGTTTTGAGCTCGAGAACCTACCGCCAAAGAGTGAACACGAATCAAATCTACCAATGGTGCAGTACCACGACGTTTTAAGTTGATCGAGTTTTTGTGTTGACCATCTTTTTCCATCACGAAGTCTTTGAAGAATCCAAGTGGAGGCGTTCGATTTAAGGCGTTGCGAGCCAAGCAAGCGAGGAAGCGGTTATTCTTACGCGCGCGACGAACGATAAAGCTGGTCAGTTGTTCTGCCCATTTTAAGCGGCCATAAACGCCATCTAAGTCAAAGAAAATAGACGCATTCAGTAGCGCTTTCGGGTTAGGGTCATCAATCCAGTCTGCAAAGCACTCTTCCCATTGTGAGCGAGTCATACGCCATTCAGGGTTGGTTGCCATAATGTCGCCGGTACAATACTTGTAACCACATACGTTCAAACCGTCACTGACATATTGCGCCAGCGCTTCAAAATACTTGCCGTGCTTGTCTTCTTTGTATGTATCATCAAGGATGATGGCATTGTCTTGGTCTGTGACCAACAATTGCTCATCTCGACCCATTGAGCCCAGTGCTAGGAAGCAATAGGGAATGGGTGGTGGGCCTAATTCTTCTTCTGCCATCTCAAGCAAGCGCTGTTTGAAGCTGCGCCCGATCACTGACATCGCACTGCCAACCATGTGAGAGTTTGCGTCTTCATTTACTAAACGTACAAAGCTGCTTTTCACTTCATCGGCAACGATCGCTAAATCTTCGATGGTTTGTTGCTGGAAAATACTGCTCACCAACAACAGAGAGTTTTGAGATTCATAACGAACGATATCGGTGGCTTCAATAATGCCAATTGGCATCTGGTCTTTCACGACAGGTAAATGATGCACGTTATAGCGCAGCATGGTTAGCATGGCTTCATACACATAGGCGTTGTGATCGAGGGAAATAACTTCTGTCGTCATCACCGTTGAAACGTCATCTTGAGGCGACAAACCTTCGGCCAAAACACGGGTACACAAATCGCGGTCAGTAATAATACCAACGACAGGCGATTGCGGGTCATCTTCATCAAGAACAAATTCAGGGTCGACAATCAACAACGAAGAGACATTGTCTTGCGCCATAAGCTGTGCGGCTTCTTGAATGGTTTGGCCTCGCTCAATGGTCGGCGCATCGCGCGTCAGCAGTGTTTTTACTTTCGATGTCGTCAGATCATTCGCGTCATTATTTTCAGACACGGCTTGGCGTAGTCTTGCACTGTTTTCAACTTCGACAAAGTCGGCAAACGAGTCAAAGTTATCGTAAAGCTCTTGGAAAATGTCTTGCGGAATGCAGTAGAGCAGGGAGTCTTCGATTGCCTTTACTGGAAAGCGAACTTTGTTGTTAGTAAGAAGGCCCATTTGACCGAAAAGATCACCTTCATCGAGGCGGTTGTAGAGCTCACCTTTGCGTCGATAGACTTCAACTACGCCACTTCTTACCATATATAGGTCGTCAATTTGATCTCCTAAATGGATGATAGGGGTGTCCTGACGGTAGTAAGAGATCTCGATGTTCTCTGTCACTTTGATGAGCGTTTCTTCCGGAAGCTCGTTGAATGGGGGATACTTGGCGAGAAAGTTATATATCTCGAGAAGTTCTGCTTCCATTAAGGTGCCTTTTGGTTTGCAAGTGATAGAGTAATCTTAACTTAGTTTTAAAGCAGAATCTTATCGGATCACTGTTTTTCGTGCGCAATGATAAGATTCAGACAAGTCGCACGGCAAATCGCCATCAATTCGGCTACGCTGTCATCAAGATGCCGAATTAAATCAATAAACTGTAGTCGAACTAGAGAGCATAAGTACTTTTGGATGACACTCATGGAAGGAAGTAAAATGGTAAGATTGTTATTAGCTGCACCTCTTGTAGCATTACCTATAATGAGCGTTGCCTCAGAGGCAGAACAAGCTGCAAAATTTGGGTATGAACACATTAACCTCGACCTCGGCGCGGGTACGACCAACGAAGAATGGTTAGATAACTCGAATGCCACCACCGTAGGATTGGGTGGTAACTATCTGCTGACCGATAACTGGTTGTTTAATGTGGATTACTCCGCACAGTTTTTCCACCCAGACGACTTCACTTTGCGCATTGACCGTTTAATGTTTGGTGGTGGATACCGTTATGGTATTAACGAAAAACTGGATGTGTATGGCGTTTATGGGCTCGGAGCCATAAAAGCTAAGGCAACCGATGATAAGAGTGACAATACGATTTCATCAGAAAGCGAGTTTATCCAGGGCGTGACGATTGGTGCTAACTACCTGTTCAGTGAAAAATTAATGGGTACGGCTGAAGTGCATTTAAATCGAAGTGATATCGTTGATGAGAACAACTACAAGATTGCTTTCAATTATCAGTGGCATGATGTGATTGGTACAGGTTTGTACTATCAGTTCCGAGATACGGATTATCAAAATCAGAGCTCTGATCATATTAACGAAGTGGGCATCAGCTTTAAGTTCGTTTATTAGAGCAATGGTTTAATTACATCATCGGCTTGTGACGGTGCTGTTTGAAATGAAACACACAAAAACAAAAAGGTCAGCATGTGCTGACCTTTTCTGATTGTGCTTTCTATTAGCTAAAGCGGAGTTATAGAACTGCCGCAATGCCTTTACATAGAGGACCCATGTTTGACTTCGTCATGCCTGCTACGCTGATACGACCAGAGCCAACAATGTAGATTGCAAACTCTTCCTTCAGGCGGTTTACCTGTTCTTTAGATAGACCAGAGAATGAGAACATACCGTTTTGGCGCTCGATGAAGCTGAAGTCAGCGTCTACACCTTCAGCTTTCAGAGTTGCAACGAATAGCTCACGCATCTCTTGGATACGGTCACGCATTTCTGCTACTTCAGCTTCCCATTCCGCACGCAATTCTGCATCGCCAAGGATATGCGTAACGACAGCACTGCCGTGCGCAGGTGGGTTAGAGTAGATAGAACGGATGATCGCTTTCACTTGCGAGAATGCGGTTGTTGCTACTTCTTCTGATTCAGCAACTAGAGTGAATGCACCTACACGCTCGTTGTATAGGCCGAAGTTCTTAGAGAAAGAGCTCGCTACTAGGATTTCTTTGTTGTACTTCGCGAAAATACGAAGACCTTCGGCATCTTCTTCGACACCTTTCGCAAAACCTTGGTATGCAAAGTCAAATAGAGGCAGTAGTTTCTTGTCTGCCACTAGCTTCGCCAGAGCTTCCCACTCTTCAGCCGTTGGATCGATACCAGTAGGGTTGTGGCAGCAGCCATGCAGAAGCACAACATCGCCTTCCGATGCAGCTTGAAGATCTGTCAGCATCGCATCAAAGTCTTTGTCTTTCGTTTCTGCGTTGTAGTAGCTGTATTGTGCCGTTTCGATACCAGCAGCTGTGAACACGCCGTTGTGGTTTGCCCAAGTTGGGTTGCTGATCCAGATCTTCACTTCGCCAAGCTGACGTTTAATAAACTCGCCGGCAACGCGCAGAGCGCCCGTACCACCAGGTGCTTGAGCTGTTTTAGCTCGCTTGCTCGCAACGATTTCTGCGTCTGCACCAAATAGCAGTTTTTGTACTGCCAGACCATATTCTGCTGTACCTTCGATTGTTAGGTAAGATTTGGTTTTTTCAGTTTCAATCAGTGCTGCTTCGGCTTTCTTTACGGTAGCAAGAACAGGGGTTTCACCTTGTTCGTTCTTGTAAATACCAACGCCTAGGTTGATTTTTTCAGCGCGAGTATCTTTTTTAAACTCTTCAGTAAGTCCAAGAATAGGGTCGGCCGGAGCGGCAACTACTTTTTCAAACATAATCTTCATCCATGTTAATCGAAGGGGTCTGCTGACATTTATACCTTTCAGCAATATTCGTTACAACAGTTAGTGAAAAGAAAACTTAAAAAAGTTTTGATTTGAAACAGAATTCTAACATAAGCAAAGATTTTGCTATGAAAACCCCTCTTAACTGTGGAGTTAAGAGGGGGATAATTCGCTAAGCGGCGAGATCTTGAGCATCTTGATATTGATGTGCGATATGCTGAAACTGTGTTTCTACAGCAAGGAAAGCGTCGACAACTTGCGGGTCAAAATGTTTTCCATTTCCTTTAAGAATGATTGATTTTGCCTTGTCATGACTGAACGCTGGCTTGTATACACGCTTTGAAATAAGTGCATCATAAACATCTGCGAGTGCCATCAATCGGCCAGAGAGGGGAATGCTTTCACCCGAGAGTTGATTTGGATAACCACTTCCATCCCACTTTTCATGGTGTGTCAGCGCGATCTCTTTCGCAACTCGCAAAAATGAGCTACTTCCTAGCTGTTTTTCTGCGATTGACAACGCTTCGGCACCAATTTCAGCATGACCCTTCATGATCTCAAATTCTTCGTCGGTCAATTTACCCGGTTTGAGTAACACATTATCAGGCACGCCGACTTTACCCACATCGTGAAGCGGGGCAGATTTATACAACAGTTCAATGTAATTGGGAGTCAGTAACATGCGATGTTGTTCAAACTGACTTAAGTGTTCTGCCAGCACTTTGACGTATTCCTGCGTTCGCATGATATGCGCACCAGTTTCGTTATCGCGAGACTCTGCCAAGGCGGACAGGCTGACAATGGCAACATCACGCGTCGTTTTCACCTCGTCTTGCGAAACTTGCAAGCTGTCTAGCATTTGGTTGGTGAGGCAGGCCATTGAGCCTAGCTCATCATGTTGGAAGACCGGGAGGCGTTGAGCCACCTTACCTTGAGTGACTTCCAATAATGCTTGTTCTTGGCTAAACAAAATCTTCTGCATCAAGCGAGTCCATAACACCATGATGGCAATAACGTATCCCCCTACAACCAACGCGATATACACCAGTTCCTTGATAAAACTGATCTTGCCTAAACCATTGCTGATTTGTTCGGGGTTTTGCTCTAACCAATAAATGTCTTTTACTGCGACCATGGTTAAGATTGCGGTGAGAGTGATCAGTAACGCAATCATCATCCCGATCATCTGTTTGACCATAGATTGGCGTTGCCCTGAGAGGACAAAATCGAATTGGTTTTGCTGGCGCAAGTCATTAAATTGAGCCAATTTGCTTTGTAGTTGAAGGATAGAGCCTGTCAGGAAGCCAAACAATCCCATGCCAAATAGGACCTTTACATTGCTATCGAAAGTAAAGTCATACTGGAGGTTGTAATAAGCCGCGAAAGGGATGCTAACCGCAGTAAATAAAATCGTATCCAGCTTCGTTTGGCGGTTTTGTGCAATTAACGGGTGTGTTGCGAGAATAAAGTGACGCACTAAATAGATGAAGGTAAACACCACGGCGCAGTGCAAAATGACTTCGTAAACGCTGAGCGTACTGAGCATGGGGCAGACGCGTCCGCCATAGGTGCCAAAAAAGAATGCAGCGGCCAAATAAAGTTGCAATGTTAGCGGTGCGTTGTAGTTAGTATTCGCCATGATTAACCTTTCTAAGATCATCCTCAACATCATTGTCTTCGCTCTTGGTTGCGCTTCTAGAGAGGAATTTGGTTATGTTATCGATGCTGTTGATTGATCTGTCACTTGTAAAATCAAAGACCTGCGATTCTAGCGATAGATTTCATTAAGCGCTATAAGGACAGAGAAAGGGAAACGGGGTGCATCTTTAACTTGAAAGTAAAACCGCAATTAGACGCTGCCTAAAAGGGACTTCATTGATCTGAACAGGCCAGCGGAGAGATGATTGCATGAACATCGATATTTCTAGGTTTTATAAGGTCTGATGATGTATTTACATAATTTATTTAAAGTTGCGTTCTAATTATCTTTCTCTATGTATTTGTTCTTCCTGTGTTGCGTTTACCTCGAAAAATCCGAAAGGTTAAAAGTGCCTTTAGGAGACATTTCTTTCCTCAAAAGCTCTTTGTTGATGACGAAGTTTCGGTAGAAAACAAAAATCGGAGCCAGTGCTCCGATTTTTATGTGCGCAATCTAAGTCGACTTAAGGCATGTACATGTCATTGAGCTTTGACACTTCTTTGTGCTTTCTACGTTTGATGAAGTAGTTAGAAACCACACCGAAGATCAAGACCAGACCACAGAAGCCGTACACTTGCATGATAGTCGGATCGCTTGAGACAAAACCGAAGTCTGAAAACATCACGTAAGCGCCCAATACCATGTAGATGATGACCGCTGATGCTTCAAATCGGAATGACCATGGCGTCACATCGATATTCTCATTCACTGGCATTACGTAGTTTGTATCACGCGGCATGAAGTGACCAATCGCAAACATCAGAGCAGTACACACGACGAATAGAATCGCTAATTGGTGTAGGAAGTGGATTGGTGTACCAAAGACCAACTGCATTGCAGCGTAAGAGCTAACAAACACGACCAAAGCAACTTTAGCGGCAATAGCAGGAACGCGTTTTGAAATGTAGCCCACAAACACGATAGTGAAGATAGGCACACTAAAGAAGCCCGCAACCATTTGTAGGTATTGGAACAAGCCTTCCGGTGCGTACATGATGAAAGGGGCAATACAGACCGAAATGATCGCAATGATAACGCCGAAGATACGACCTTTACCGACCAACTCTTCATCCGATTTGTCTTTGCCAAATAGTGGTTTGTAAACGTTCAACGCAAACAAGGTGGTTGAGCTGTTCAATACGCCGTTAAAGGTACTTAGGATAGCGCCGAACATGACCGCAACGAAGAAACCAACAAGCGGCTTAGGTAATACTTCGTTCACCAAGCGTGTGTACATCGTATCTGGGTTGCCCGCATCTGCGCCAAACATATGGAACGCAATGATGCCCGGAATGATTAGGAAAAGTGGAGAGATAACTTTAATTGCACCCGCCAGAATCACGCCTTTCTGACCTTCTTTGAGGTTTTTCGCGCCAAGTGCACGTTGGATAATAGATTGGTCAGTACCCCAGTAGTACAAGTTCACCAACAATAGACCTGTGAATAGGGTAGAGAACGGCAGTGGATCGGTCTCTTTACCGACGGATTGCAGCTTTTCCGGTGCGGCGGTCAGCAATACGTCTAAACCTTCCGTAAAGTTACCGCCGCCTAATGCCATCAGACCAAATACAGGGATCATCAAACCGCCGGTGATCAAGCCAACGCCGTTGATCGTGTCTGCAATTACCACGGCTTTTAGACCGCCGTAAATCGCGTAGAAGAAACCCAACAAACCAATAGTGGCGGAAATCAGGGCGATAGAGCTGAACTCTGAAATGCCCAGCAAAGCTTGCACATCAAAGATTTCGCCCAGTACCACAGCGCCAGCGTAAAGAGTGGTAGGTAGAATGTTGATGACGTATTGGCACAAGAACAACAGGGTAACGAACTTCTTCACCGACATGTCGTAACGGCTTTCTAAGAAGTCTGGAATAGTGGTGATGCCTTGCTTGAGGTAGCGAGGAACAAGCAGCAGCGCAATGATAACCAGTGTAACGCCAGAGGCCACTTCCCAGCCCATCACACTCATGTTGTGGGTGTAGGATTGTGCACTCATGCCAACAAAGCTGGTGGCACTCAGGTTGGTCAGAATCAAGGAGCTGGCAATCAGACCGCCTGTTAAGCTTCGTCCACCAAGGAAGAAGCCGTCTTGAGAGGTGTTTTTATCGTTTTTAACTTTGCTGTAAGTAAACACCACAACAAAGCCTGTAAACAGCAAGAACGAAAGTAATACTGTAATAGACATTTTGTTTCCTTAACAAGTTAAGCAATTAAGTTTTGCTTGTTAGTTGTAGGGTGTCCCTCTAGCGCGTATAGGAGTGTTTTATCAGGAACAACGCGAAGTTGAAACCCGGTCGCTAGAGGGCACAGGTAGAGGTTTAAATTTTCTTAAGATGAACAATGAGCGCCGATTCTGGATCGAGAATCGGAAGCGTCACCCCAATTTCCTTTAAGTTATCGCCACTTAGTGTCAGGGTTTTGTCTAGCCATTGCGGACGTTGTTTCATCAACTGGAAACTGGTTTTTGGCATTTCAACAATCTTGACTTCGTAACGGGCGTTTTCATCCACACCGCTAACGCGAAGTGGAGATGGCAGCGCATGATTTGGCATTGCCAACTGACACACCGTAATCAGCATTTCTTGTCCGTTCTCAACGCCATAGATGTTCTGGTTTTGATCGGCAGGATCGATGCGGAAAGTACGTCCAGAATGAAGCAAATCGCGATACTGTTTGTGCAGTTGAATGTAATGAGCAAACGCTTGTTTTTCTTCCGCGCTTTCTTTTACTGGATCGAGCTCCACACCCATGTGACCACTTAACGCCGTCACGCCACGCATGTTGATCGCATGGCGACGATTGGTTGAGTGACACTCTGCAGGACCAATGTGAGCGCCCATGACTTCAGGTGGGAAGAAGTAGCTCATACCACGTTGAATCGCTTGACGTTCCAGCGCATCGTTACAATCAGAAGCCCAGAAACGGTGAGTGCGTTTAAGGATTTCAACATCAATACGACCACCACCCGATGAACAAGACTCAATTTCAACCGCAGGGTGTGCTGCTTGAAGCTCGTCTAGCAAGCGGTAAAGCGCTTTCGTTTGACCATGCACAGCAGGTTTACCTTGATGCCCAGGTTGAACCAATTCACGGTTCATGTCCCATTTCAGGTAGCCGATGTTGTAACGAGTCAGTAAGTCATTCAAACGCTCAAACAGGTAGTTGAAGCAATCTTGGTTTTGCAAATCCAACACGTATTGCCAGCGGCCTGAAGGTTGGTGGTAGCCTTGCAGACTTAATACCCAATCTGGGTGCTGGCGATAGAGATTTGAGTCTTGGCTGAGCATCTCTGGCTCTACCCAAAGACCAAACTCCATGCCTTTGTTGTTTACGTGCTCGATGACAGGCTCAAGACCATTCGGGTACTTCGTTTCATCCAAGTACCAGTCACCAAGCGCTGCGCGTTCGCCATCACGACCAATGAACCAACCATCGTCAATGATGAAGCGCTCGACACCCATCTCAGCAGCTTCGGTTGCCATCTGCATGATGTATTCAGGTTTGTGCTCGAAGTAGATGCCTTCCCATGTGTTTAAGTGAACAGGGCGAGGTTTGTTGTTTGGAAATTGAATAATATTGGCACGAACAAATTCGTGGAATCGCTCTGATATTCCATTCAAACCCGAGTTACTGTATGTCGCATAAAGCCATGGTGATTGGTAGGCTTCACCGCTTTGTAGACGCTTTTCACCAGACAGTAGCAGTTCACCAGCTTGAACAAAGCGACGACCGTCACTGCGAACATCGGCACGAAGTTGGTGGTTACCACTCCAACCAAGATGGAAGCCCCAAACTTGCCCCAATTGCTCACTAAAGCCATTAGTGCCCGCGAACAAACCTGGGAAGTTTTCGTGAGAGGTGCGACCGCGACGGTTTTCTTGCATAAAGCCACCATGCTCAAAGCTCAAACGCTGAGTTTGAAACTCATGACACCAACGCCCGTGGAACGTCATCAGCTCGTTTGCATGGTTAGGAAGTGGCAGGGTAGAGGAGAGCTTACCCAAGCAATACTCACCGGCTGTCGTGTTTTTTACTGTGATGCGTTTTTGTACCACGTCACTGTTAAAGTCCAGTTGTAGCTCAATCAATAATTCAAGACCCGCAATGTCATCTTGCAGAGTAAATGTCGCGCTGTTGTCATAGTGCTCTATCGATGTGGTTGTGAACACGGGAGCCCAGTCTTCGCCATTGCGATGCCCTTCAATCCCAGGCGCATTAAAGTGACCGCTGCCCAACTCAGGACAAAGTGATAAGGGTACGTCAACATCAAGGCGAGCCTGCGAGATAGGACGCTCGGTTGAGAGCATTAAATCGGGATCGATCTGAGCGATCTTTGCGCCCCAATGAAGGATTTCAGGAACACGATCCACTTTAATGATCATGCTGTGATTCTTGGATTTTAAGTGAACAATTTTTTGCATTCTGTTTCTCTGTTTTCGCAAACATTTAATCTGCAAATAATCATGCGCTTGTTTGGTTTTATTTCGATTGAATAGCCGTTTAAATGTGACTTTGAACAGGTTTTAGAACGTGGTTTTGTGTGCTAGATCTGCTGTTTTCGGGAACATTTTTTCATGTTTTTTACGACATTGTTCACGAGAACATTCGAATGAATTTGGTAGAGTGAACAGTAAATCAGAATAGGAGAACGCAGTGGCAGTTACGTTTAAAGATGTTGCACGGTTAGCTGGAGTATCGACGCAAACCGTGTCGCGCGTAACCAACGGCGCGGATAACGTCGCAGAAGAAACACGAAAGCGAGTCAACGACGCAATCAAAAAGCTTGGCTATGTGCCGAACAAAGGGGCACAAATGTTGAGCCGAGCGAAGTCGCGGATCATCGGTATTGTTTCTTTGGATATCTCACTGCACGGTGTGGCTCTTATTGCTAATGGTGTTCGCAACCAAGCGCATGAGATGGATTATGCGACGGCGCTGGCAGTGTTAGGTGACAACTCCATTGAAGAGTTCCGTAGTGCAATCCGAGAACTCATTGCCCAGCAAGTTGATGCCATTATCATCAACGCCCCGGTGACCAGAGAGATGGCAGAGAACCTAGTGGAGCAGTTCAGTCAGCTCACGCTGGTTTTTATTGATGTTCCCGAGGGGACGCCCGTCAATTCTCTCAGTTGTGACCATAAAGCTGGGGCAAATTTAGCGATCTCTCATTTGATCGAACATAAGCGCGAATCCTTCTTGTGTATTTCTGGCCCCAAGGCATCTACGGCTTCTCAGATTCGTTACCAAGAATGGCAATCACAGATTCAGCAACATGAATTGGTGCAAGCGGCATACTATGAGGGAGATTGGCAAGCAGCCAGTGGCTACAACGCTATTAAAGACGCCGTGTTAAAAGGTGTGCCTTTTGATGCTGTATTGGTGGCGAATGATCAGATGGCGCTTGGCGTGTTATGCGCGCTTTCGGAGGCGGGTATTAATGTACCTAAAACCGTCTCTGTGGTTGGGTTCGATGGCATTCAAGACAGCCAGTTTTTCTCACCCCCTCTGACAACGATTAAGCAAGATTTCAATGAACTTGGACGTAGGGCGGTCAAGTTAGTACTTAGTCAGATGGAAAAAGGGCAAGGCGTTGTGTCAGAAGTATTGCCAATCAGCTTGGTTGAACGACAAAGCACATCAGCAAAGGCGGACACGCTTTATGACAAGCAAGAAATACTGACGCACTTAGAGAACATACGTCGTCTATTACCTTAGTTGAACTGTTAATGAATTTTGCCGTGGTTACAAAAATGTATGGTCCGCCCCGTTATTGCAACTACAATTTAGTAATAACGGAGTTGGTTTGCGCTAATGTATTCGGAGTCCACGTTG
>NZ_BAOG01000015.1 GCF_000400365.1 Vibrio jasicida CAIM 1864 = LMG 25398
TAATCGCTCCTATCGCAATGGACGAAGGTCTACGTTTCGCTATCCGTGAAGGTGGCCGTACTGTAGGTGCTGGTGTTGTTGCTAAGATCTTCGCATAATTCTTAACGAATTGAGCAAAATCTTGCACTCTTCTTCTTCTTGAAGAAAGCGCTAGAAAAAGGGAAGCTAAGGCTTCCCTTTTTTATATCTGCTATTCCTCTTTTCAATATGGTTATAAGCCAGTCATTCTTAGTCATGCGTTTTGTTTATGAAAAACATGACCTTATTTTTACCTAACTTCCTCTTCTTTTTTAGTACCCCTCTAAGTCACTGAAAGCCGCCAAAATCGTTCAAATCGTTATAACAAAACGTTCTGTAATTCGCTTTAATACAACTGGTAACAAGAACGATTCTTGTTTATATTTCATTCCATAGTGAAATTTAAAGGTAGTGAATATGTACGTTTGTCTTTGCCATGGCGTCTCTGACAAGAAAATTAGGAAGTTGGCGATAGATGAAGGCGTAACAGATATAAAAGGAATTAAAAGATGTACGGCATTGGGAAGTCAATGCGGCAAGTGCATCAAGCAAGCGAAAGAAATTTTAGCTGAAACTGAATACCTAATGCTGAAACAAGCTAGCTAAATATTAGCTGAGCCTTTTTGACACCTTCTCATTTGCTTCTACATTTAAATGAAGCCAAAGAGGAGGGCTTTGCCATGAAAGGCGATCCAATCATTATTCAACATCTCAATAAGATACTCGGTAACGAGCTCGTCGCGATCAACCAATATTTTCTGCATGCCCGTATGTATAAAGACTGGGGATTAAAGCATCTCGCAGATAAGGAATACCACGAGTCGATCGATGAAATGAAACATGCTGATCACTTGATCGAGCGTATTCTGTTCCTTGAGGGGTTACCTAATTTACAAGACCTCGGCAAACTTATGATCGGTGAAGATACCAAAGAAATGCTTGAGTGTGACCTTAAACTTGAGATGGCCGCCATTCCAGATTTGAAAGATGCCATCGCTTACGCTGAGGATATTCGCGATTATGTCTCTAGAGATCTGTTTCAAGATATTCTTGAAGACGAAGAAGAGCACGTTGACTGGCTTGAGACTCAACTCGGTTTGATCCAGATGTCAGGTATAGAAAATTACCTACAAGCACAATATGTCGATGAAGAGTGAGATTATATTTCGCTGTTTTCCTATCCAAACCAAGTGATAAAAAGAGCACCTGACCTGTAAACAGGGTGCTCATCACTAATATCTGGTCTAATCTCTTTTATTATCGGCCCTTTTAAGGATATCGCTCGCAATCTAGCCTATGAAGTTTGACTTCTATCCTTTAGAATTTATTCCCCCTTACCGAAAAATAACAAAGAGAAACGATCCATGTCTGAAGACAATCGCCAAGAAGTCACCCCAGAAGAAGAACGCCGCCAACAAGCATTGGATTACCATGCATATCCAACCCCAGGAAAAATTGCCGTAGAGCTAACTAAGCCTGCTGAAACTGCAAATGACCTTGCTCTTGCATACAGCCCTGGTGTTGCAGAACCTGTACGTGAAATCGCACAGAACGCTGACAACGTGTATAAGTACACAGCGAAGGGCAACATGGTTGCGGTTATTTCTAACGGCACGGCTATTCTTGGTCTTGGTAATCTTGGCCCGCTGGCTTCTAAACCAGTAATGGAAGGTAAAGCGCTATTGTTCAAACGCTTTGCTGGTTTAGACTCAATTGATATCGAAGTAAAACACCGCACGATCGATGAATTTGTCGACACAGTAGCAAACATTGCTGATACATTCGGTGGTATCAACCTAGAAGATATCAAAGCACCAGATTGTTTTGAGATTGAAAAGCGTCTGATTGAGCGCTGTGACGTGCCAGTATTCCATGACGATCAACACGGTACAGCGATCGTAACGGCAGCAGGTATGTTGAATGCAATCGAGCTGCAAGGTAAGAAGCTCGAAGACTCAACGATTGTTTGTTTAGGCGCGGGTGCGGCGGCAGTCGCGTGTATGGAGCTGTTGATCAAATGTGGCGCGATGCGCGAGAAGATCTACATGCTGGATCGTAAAGGGGTGATCCACACGCGTCGTGATGATCTCAATGAATACAAACAGCTGTTTGCTAACAACACAGATAAGCGCACGTTGGAAGATGTGATTGAAGGTGCAGATCTTTTCTTGGGTGTATCGGGTCCAAATCTACTACCTGCAGAAGCATTGAAGCTCATGGCAGACAAGCCAGTTGTGTTCGCATGTTCAAACCCAGATCCAGAAATCAAACCTGAATTGGCTCACGAAGTGCGTGATGACTTGATCATGGGTACAGGTCGCAGTGACTACCCGAACCAAGTAAACAACGTATTGTGTTTCCCATTCATCTTCCGTGGCGCATTGGATGTTCGTGCAAGCGAGATCAATGATGAAATGAAACTGGCTGCGGTTGACGCGATTCGTGAATTGGCGAAAGAGCCAGTACCGGAAGCGGTATTAAAAGCAGCTGGCGTCGATAAGCTAGAGTTCGGAACTGACTACATCATTCCAAAGCCAATGGATTCACGCCTACTACCACGCGTGGCAAAAGCGGTGGCTCAAGCTGCGGTTGACTCTGGTGTGGCACGTATTGAAATGCCAGAGAATTACATGGCTCAATAGTGGTAAAGTAAAATTTAAAAATAAAAAAGGGACGCTCTCGCGTCCCTTTTTTTGTTCTTGGAAACCGTCCCCAGCACAGCTTCTATCATCGACGAATTTGTAAGCAATTATTCTTCGTCGAATGCTTCGAATTCGATTCCCATCGCTGTCATGATTGCTTTTGCTTCGGTAGGAATATCGTCTGGACGGTCTTTACGCAAATCTTCATCAGTTGGCAGTGGTTGACCTGTGTAAGCGTGTAGGAACGCTTCACACAGTAGTTCACTGTTAGTCGCATGGCGTAAGTTGTTGATCTGGCGGCGTGTTCGCTCATCAGTCAGCACTTTTAAAACTTTTAGCGGGATTGAGACGGTAATCTTTTTCACTTGTTCGCTTTTTTTACCGTGCTCAGCATACGGGCTAATGTATTCGCCATTCCAGTCAGCCATTGCGCACCTTCATTAATGTAATAAGTTAGAAAAATAAATATAGGTGCTGATTTTAGCTGCATTTACTGCCATAAGCAAAGACATATAGACGTCTAGAAGTGTTGACGTCTCATTTTTAGACAAGTAAAGTGAGGTTAATAGTTAGGGAAGAGTGTTAATCAATTGAGCAATACAAGCTAGATATAGCGCATTCCCATTTAGATGTCACCACCCGTGAAAGGATACACCCATGAGCACCCGTAAGCCTGCGACCATTGCTGTACGCACTGGTATCGAGTCAGACAGCCAATACAACGCTGTTGTACCACCTATTTACCTTTCTACTAACTATGGCTTCCCTGCATTTGGTGAAGTGCCTCAATACGATTATACCCGTTCTGGTAACCCTAACCGAGGCTTACTAGAGCAAGCATTGTACGAGCTTGAATCAGGCAAAGGAGCGGTTGTTACTAACTGTGGTACATCAGCATTAAACCTTTGGGTATCGACGTTTCTTGGTCCTGATGATCTAATTGTAGCGCCGCACGATTGCTACGGCGGTACCTATCGTCTTTTCAATACTCGTGCGAGCAAGGGTGATTTTAAAGTGCAGTTTGTCGATCAGTCGGATCAGCAAGCTCTTGATGCGGCGATTGCGAAAAAACCAAAGCTTATCTTGCTAGAAACACCGTCAAACCCGCTTGTGCGCGTGGTCGATATTGCCGCTGTGTGTGAAAAGGCAAAACAAGTCGGTGCACTGGTTGCCGTGGACAATACCTTTTTGACACCTGTGTACCAAAAGCCTTTGGAGCTAGGTGCGGATTTTGTTATCCACTCTACGACGAAATACATTAACGGTCACTCCGACGTTATTGGTGGTGTGGTGATCACTAAGAGTGAAGAGCATGCAGAAGAGCTGGCGTGGTGGGGCAATTGCATTGGGGCGACGGGAACACCATTCGACAGTTACATGACATTAAGAGGAATTCGTACGCTGGGTGCGCGAATGCGAGTTCATGAAGAAAGTTCTCAAGATGTACTTGCTTACTTACAGACTCAATCGTTAGTTGCACAGATTTATCACCCAAGTTTGCCAGAGCATCCTGGACATGACATCGCCAAGAAGCAGCAATCCGGTTTTGGCTCTATGTTGAGCTTCGAATTCGCAGGATCATTTGAACAGCTCAAAGTGTTTGTAAAAGAGCTGGAATTGTTTTCGTTAGCTGAGTCCTTGGGTGGGGTTGAAAGCTTGATTTGTCATCCTGCATCGATGACACATCGCGCGATGGGGGAAGCGGCATTAGCTGAAGCTGGTGTTTCTCAACAGTTACTGCGCTTATCCGTTGGTCTTGAAGATGCACAGGATTTGATCGCCGATCTTGAGCAAGCATTTTTAAAAGCAGCACAGTAATCGGGAGAGAGAAAAGTCATGAGTGTACAACGTCAGCTGCATAAATTTGGCGGCAGCAGTTTAGCCAACCCCGAATGCTATTTACGTGTGGTTGAAATACTAAAAGAGTATTCAGCCGAAAATGATTTAGTCGTGGTGTCTGCGGCAGGGAAAACCACCAATCGCTTGATCGAGTTTCTTGAAGGTTTAGATAAAGACGGTCGTGTTGCGCATGAAGCATTACAAAGCTTGAGACACTTCCAAACTGAATTGGTAGAAGCTTTGTTAACAGGTGAGGCACAGACGCAACTGCTTGCTTCCCTTCAAGATGAATTCAGTACTCTAGCAGAGTTAACGGCTCCGTTAACAGAAGCTCAAAAAGCCGCAGTGCTTGGACATGGTGAGGTATGGTCTTCACGCTTACTTGCTGCATTGCTGTCGCAGCAGAGTTTGCCAGCGGTTGCACAAGACTCTCGTACCTTTTTACGTGCAGAAGTAGGTACACAGCCAGAAGTCGACCGCGCTCGTTCTTACGCTCTAATTAAAGAAGCATTGGCACAACATAATCATCAGCGAGTGATTATCACAGGTTTTATGGCACAGAATGAGGCGGGAGAGACAGTACTGTTAGGCCGTAATGGTTCTGATTACTCGGCTACGGTCATTGGTGCACTGGCAGAAGCTAGTACTGTTACTATTTGGAGTGATGTCGCAGGTGTGTATAGTGCGGATCCACGTTTAGTCTCTGATGCATGCTTGTTGCCCCTACTGCGTTTAGATGAAGCAAGTGAACTTGCTCGCTTAGCTGCTCCGGTATTGCACAGTCGCACGCTTCAACCTGTTGCTCAAAGTACGATGGATTTGAACCTCAAATGCAGCTATCAACCGGAGTCTGGCTCAACCCGAATTGAGCGTGTATTAGCATCTGGTCGTGGCGCTAAAATCATTACCTCTCTTGATGAAGTGTTACTCGTGCAACTTTCATTTGTGCATGGTCATGATTTTGAGCGAGCGCAGAAAGAAGTGTTGCAAGCGTTAAAGCGCGCTCAATTAGAGCCACTAGCATTTGAAGCGCAAGAAGACCAACAAACATTGCGCTTAGCGTACACGTCCGAGATAGCCGGTGGTGCATTGGCTTACCTTCAAGAGTTGGCGGTTGAAGCTGAAATTAAACTGAAAGAGGGTTACTCACTGCTCGCAGCGGTAGGTGCAGGGGTCACGAAAAACGCCAATCATTGCTTTGGTTTTTATCAGCAGTTAAAAGACTCTCCGGTTGAATTTATCTCAGAGGCACAATCAGGGCTGAGTCTCGTCGCAGTATTACGCCGAGCCGAAGTGGAAGAGTTAGTACAAAGTATTCATAGTCAGCTGTTTCAAGCGCAAAAGCGCGTAGCGGTTGCCTTGTGTGGTAAAGGTAATATTGGTTCAAGTTGGTTATCACTGTTCGCAGAGCAAAAAGAAGAGCTCGAAAAACGCCACGGCATGAGCTTTGATTTAGTGGCGGTGGTAGATAGCCAAACTTACTGGTTTGATGAAAACGGGATTGATGCAGCAACGGTTGCTCAGCGCTTTGATGATGAAAGCATAGAGAATGATAGCAATTGGCTAACTAAGCTCGGTGCGATTCAAAATTTCGACGAAGCGGTGGTACTGGATGTCACTGCGAGTAAAGATCTGGCGGCACGTTATGTAGAAATTGCACAGCAAGGTATTCATCTTATCTCGGCGAACAAGGTGGCAGGTTCAGCTGATAGTCAGTATTACCATCAAGTACAAGATGCTTTCGCTAAGATTGGCCGTCATTGGCTATACAACGCGACGGTTGGTGCGGGGCTACCAATAAATCACACCGTTCGAGATTTGCGTGAAAGCGGTGACGAGATTGTCGCACTGTCGGGTATCTTCTCAGGTACGCTATCTTGGCTATTCCAACAATTTGATGGTTCGGTACCATTTACTGAACTAGTCGACTTAGCATGGCAGCAAGGTTTGACTGAGCCCGATCCTCGCTCAGATTTAGATGGTTCTGATGTGATGCGAAAGTTGGTTATCTTAGCTCGTGAGTCTGGTTTGGATATTGAACCTGAAAGTGTGAAGGTCGAATCGTTGGTACCAGAAGAGTTGCGAGATTTGAGCCTAGACGCTTTCTTTGACCAAGGTGATACCTTAAGTGAAATCCTGCAAGAGCGCCTAACTAAAGCTCAAAGAAACGACCAAGTGCTACGTTATGTCGCCCGTCTCGAGCGTAACGGTAAAGCAACGGTAGGAGTTGAGGCACTATCACGAGAGCATGCTTTAGCGAACTTACTACCGTGTGACAACATTTTCGCAATTGAGAGTAAATGGTACAAAGATAACCCGTTAGTGATTCGTGGTCCAGGCGCAGGACGTGAAGTGACGGCCGGTGCGATTCAATCTGATCTTAATCGCCTAGCTGGCTTATTCTAAATCTTACTAAGCCCAATTTTGCGAACTACCACAAAACCTCGGATGGCTTCCGGGGTTTTTTATTGTCTTGATAATGCCATACTGAATCACAGAGTTAGGCGATGAGGTTGTCACTTAGGAACTTGAACTATCCTAATTATTAACTTGAGAAAAATTCATAATCACAAGGTTGACATTAAATCGTATTCAATACATTCTGGAGACATATAGACGTCTAAACGTCGATTTAAGGATTTTGATTTCGTGGTGGAGTTGCCACAGGGAGAGTAAGATGGGATACACACATGCAGGGCATATCGATGCCTTAAACCAGAATATCGCTGAACTATCAGACAATATCAACGTCTCATTTGAGTTTTTCCCACCAAGCAGTGAAAAGATGGAAGAAACACTGTGGAACTCAGTGCACCGCCTTAAAACTCTTCAACCGAAATTCGTTTCTGTTACTTATGGCGCAAATTCAGGCGAGCGTGACAGAACCCACTCTATCATCAAAGAAATCAAAGCAGCGACGGGTCTTGTTGCTGCGCCTCACCTAACGTGTATCGACGCAACTCGTGATGAATTGATCGACATTGCTGACGATTACTGGAATAACGGTATCAAGAACATTGTTGCGCTGCGCGGTGATATTCCACCAGGTGGTGGTGCGCCAGATATGTATGCGTCAGACTTGGTAGAGCTGCTTAAAGCACGCCATGATTTTGATATCTCAGTGGCAGCATTCCCAGAAGTACACCCAGAAGCGAAAAGCGCACAATCGGATCTGCTTAACTTAAAGCGTAAGGTTGAAGCAGGGGCAAACCGTGCAATTACCCAATTCTTCTTTGATGTGGAATCTTACCTACGCTTCCGTGATCGCTGTGTAGCGGCAGGGATTGATGTAGAAATCGTTCCGGGGATCTTGCCTGTATCAAACTTCAAACAAGCGTCTCGCTTTGCGGCGCAGAACAACGTGAAAGTGCCGGGTTGGATGAGCAAACAGTTTGAAGGTTTGGATGATGATCCTGTGACGCGTCAGCTTGTTGGTGCTAGCCAAGCGATTGATATGGTGCGTGTCTTAAGCCGTGAAGGCGTGAAGGACTTTCACTTCTACACACTTAACCGTGCAGAGATGACTTATGCACTATGCCACACGCTCGGTGTTCGCCCACAAGTCGCAGTAGGCGCTTAATACGTTTTCCCCAGATAGACAAAAGGCTTGCCCATCGGCAAGCCTTTTTCGTTTTATTCAAAGCGACGAATTAGCCAATCACTTCAAGTTCTGTTAGCACTTCTTCTGCCCAGTTAATCCACGCTTCACGTAGCATTAAGTTACGACGAAGTGTTAGACGCTCTAGTCGTGCTTGTTTGTCTAGTGTTGATGGTGTTGCGTAGTACGCGGCTTCAATCTCTTTGTAATGAGAAACCAGTTTACGAGACTCTTCCACAAGTTCAGAAAGTTGGTCACGAAACGGTGTCGCAGGTTGCACTGCACAAGCCATTAGCTTAGCAGAGAACTCATCACGTACTGTTGGGTGTGCTGTTGGTTGATCGAACCACTCACCTAATGCGCCACGGCCAGCGTCAGTAATTGAGTAAACCTTACGGTCAGGTTTGCCTTCTTGCGGTTCAAGTACGCAAGTAACCAGCTCTTTCTCAGCCATTTTGTTTAGTTCACGGTAAACTTGTTGGTGACTTGCTTTCCAGAAGTAACCGATGCTAGCTGAGAATTCTTTAGTGATGTCGTAACCGGTTGCGTCGCGAGTGCTAAGAACAGTTAAAATTACGTGTGGTAATGACATGTCTTCAATCCAAATGGTCAATAAACTTGTAAACAAGCTACTTACACTTTCATTTGCGCTCTTTCTGACGCTTGAGTTTTTTATGTGTAAATAGCACCAACAATGTTGGTCCTGTCACCTTAAAGCCGTTTATCACCTAGAGTGATGGGTGTTTCCATCGAGCTGGAGCCTATTTGATTGGATTTGTGAGCTTCCAGCAGGCAAGTAGTATATAAATAATAAGCATGAAGTGGAATAGTAGGACAAAATTACCCAAAAAAACTAATAAAATACTCAATAGTGTTTTTGTGTAGTGTTTTATGTTGTTTGGTGGGGACTTTTTGTTTTTTTCTTGGATTAAATATCTGGTTGCGTATTGCTCAAATAGTAGAAGTGATTGGTTAGTAGTAACAAAGGCTGAGTATTAACTCAGCCTTTGGTTCTTTATGCGTAGCTTGGTTAGCCTGTGTTACGCATACCAGCTGCAATACCTGCAATGGTTACCATCAGTGCTTCTTCTAAGTTTGCAGAAGATTCTTCAGTCTGGCGAGTACGGTACAGCAATTCAGCTTGAAGCATGTTCAATGGCTCTACGTAGATGTTACGTAGGCGAATGGATTCTAGGCCCCAAGGATCGCTTTGCATCAAGTTCTCGTTGTTTTCTACGTTCAGGACAGACTTAATGTCCTGTTGAAGTTGATCTCGTAAGCGATCACCCAGCGGTTGAAGCTGCTCCTCAACTAAGCGCTGATCATAGTAACGAGAGATATCCATGTTGCACTTGGTGTACACCATCTCAAGCATACCTAGGCGAGTCGAGAAGAATGGCCATTCACGACACATTTCTTCCAGTAGTGCCTGATGGCCTTTGTCTACTGAGTATTGAATCGCTTCACCAGCCCCTAGCCATGCTGGAAGAACCAAACGGTTTTGGCTCCAAGAGAAGATCCAAGGAATCGCACGTAAACTTTCCACGCCACCGTTCGGGTTACGTTTTGCAGGGCGAGAACCTAGAGGCAGTTTACCTAGCTCAAGTTCAGGTGTTGCTTGGCGGAAGTAAGGCACGAAGTCTGGCTCACCACGAACGACGCTACGGTAGGCTTCACAGCTCACCTCGGACAGCACATCCATTAAGTCACGCCACTCTTGTTTAGGCTCTGGTGGCGGCAGTAGGTTCGCTTCTAGGATTGCACTTGCATACAAGTTGAAGCTGTTGACTGCGACATCAGGTAGACCTAGCTTAAAGCGGATCATCTCACCTTGTTCGGTTACGCGCAGACCGCCTTTCAGGCTCTTAGGTGGTTGAGATAGTAGTGCAGCGTGAGCCGGCGCGCCACCACGACCAATTGTACCGCCGCGACCGTGGAATAGTGTGAGTTCAACGCCTTCTTCTTCTGCAACCTTAACCAGTGAGTCCATCGCATGGTATTGCGCCCAACCTGCTGACATTACGCCTGCATCTTTTGCAGAGTCAGAGTAGCCAATCATCACCATTTGGTGGTTTTGGATAAAGCCGCGGTATAGATCAATGCCCATCAGCTGCTTGATTACCGCTTCTGCGTTGTTCAAATCGTCTAGTGTTTCGAACAGTGGACATACGTCCATGCGGTAAGGGCACCCCGCTTCTTGTAGCAGTAGATGCACGGCAAGTACGTCAGAAGCGGTACGTGCCATTGAGATAACGTAAGCACCAAACGCTTCGCGAGGTTGTGCTGCCACAATCTTACAGGTATCCAAAACCTCTTTAACTGGCTCTGATGGCTCCCAGTCGCGAGGTAGAAGAGGGCGCTTAGATGCAAGTTCGTTGGTTAAGAAAGCAATCTTGTCTTGCTCGCTCCACTGCTCATAGTCGCCAATGCCTAGGTAACGAGTCAATTCAGAAAGCACATCAGCATGACGAGTACTTTCTTGACGAATATCGAGACGAACTAGGTGGATACCGAAGGCTTTAACGCGGCGCAGCGTATCCAGCAGTGAGCCGTTGGCAATCACGCCCATGCCACATTCGTTTAGCGATTGGTAACACGCGTAAAGTGGTTCCCAAAGCTGCTCTACTTTTTGCAGAGGTGCTTTGACTGCCAATTTCTGGCCGTGAACTTTCGCGTCTAGAATGTCTTTAGTTTCGTTCAATAGTGAGCGAAGTTGTTTCAGAATCGCACGGTATGGTTCGTGTTGATCTTCACCTGCAAGCTCACGAACTTTATCGTTGCACACTGTCATTGACAGTTCGCTGATCAGTTCGTTGATGTCGTTAAGATATAGGTCAGCTGCTTTCCAGCGAGATAGAAGCAGCACTTCACGAGTCACGCTGTGGGTTACAAATGGGTTACCGTCGCGGTCACCACCCATCCAAGAAGAGAAGTGCACTGGGCGAGCATCAATTGGCAGACCTTCGCCAAGGTAAGATTTCAGGCGGTCGTTCATTTCACGTAAGAAGTCAGGTACGGCTTCCCATAGTGAGTTTTCGACCACTGCAAAGCCCCATTTAGCTTCATCAAGCGGTGTCGGGCGCTGCTGACGGATAACGTCAGAGTGCCAGCTTTGAACGATAAGTTGCTCAAGGCGACGTTCAGTTTTCTTACGCTCTTTGAAAGAGAGATCGCTCAGCTCAAGCTTAGATAGACACTCGTTGATCTTCACCAGCTTATTGATCATGGTTCGACGAGTGATTTCGGTCGGGTGCGCAGTTAGAACCAATTCAATGTTCAGGTCGCGAACCGCTTGTGCCGTGTCTAGCTTGCTCACATCATTTTGCACCAGCTTTGAGAACAGCGAGTTAATTGCGTCAGGTTCGCAGATATGCTCTTCACAATGGCGTGAAATGGTGTGGTATTGCTCAGCAATATTGGTCAGGTTTAGAAATTGGTTGAACGCGCGGGTCACGGGCGTCAATTGCTCATCTGGCAAGCTTTTAATCTCTTCGATTAAGCTGTCTCTGTCAGCATTATTTCCAGCTTGAGCCGATTTGGATAATTTACGAATGGTTTCCACTTTCTCGAAGATTTCTTCGCCGTGGGCATCACGAATTGTGTTGCCCAGTAAGTGGCCCAGCATGCGCACATTGCTTTTGAGTGCGGCGTATTTCTCGTTCATTGTCATCCTGCCTCGTAAAAAAACTACATCCATTGTCCTTGTTAAGACTCCAATCTAGCGAAAAGCACCAGTTCTAGTCAAATAAAGCACGCATAGATTGCAATTATTCCACTTCTCTCCTGATTTAGAGCAAAAATAGGTCAGCTTATCGAAGGAGAAGTGAAAATTAATTACAAAATAACGCTCTAAAAGAAGGATATAGCGTGCTAGAGGGGGGCGTGGCGCAGATAACAAAATGCAACTCAATCGAGCTGCATTGTGAGGAAAGTACAGAATGCGACTAACAACAATATTTCACCATCGCACGTGACAGCACATCGATGGTTGGGTCAATAAAGTCGAAAGAGAGGAATTCATCTGGCTGGTGGGCTTGGTCAATCGAGCCGGGACCTAAAACCAGTGTTGGACACAACTGTTGAAGAAATGGTGCTTCAGTACAGTAGTTAACGGTTTCTGAACTGGTTTGGCAGATCTCTTCTACACCACCGATAAATGGGTGGTCGTGTTGGCATTCGTACCCCGGAATTGGCTCGTGCAGGGGAATGATTTCTAATCGCCCTGGCCATTTCGCTTCCACTTCTTTCAAGGCTCCGCGCAGCATGTTCTCTAAACCATCAAGGCTAATACCAGGAAGAGGACGCACGTCATAATGCAGTTCGCAGCAACCGCAAATCCGGTTTGCACTGTCACCGCCATGAATATGACCGAGGTTTAGGGTAGGGCTTGGAATGGCAAAACCAGGGTGGTGGTACTCTTTCACTAGCTTGTCACGCAGTTGCATCATGGCAAACATGACCTCATGCATGATTTCAATGGCGTTGACACCAAGTGCCGGATCCGATGAGTGACCGGATTTACCTGTTACGCGAATAGCATTTGCCACATGTCCTTTGTGACCTCGAATGGGTACAAGGCTGGTGGGTTCACCAATGATGCAGTAATCCGGTTTAAAAGGTGCGTTCTCAGTGAAATGACGCGCACCCAGCATGGTGGTTTCTTCATCACAGGTCGCCAACACATACAGCGGCTTGGTTTGTTTACTCCAGTCGACTTTCTTTACCGCTTCATAAATAAAGGCAAAGAAGCCTTTCATATCCGCAGTACCTAAACCGTAAAAGCGGTTGTCTTTCTCGGTCAGCTTATGTGGGTCAAAACTCCAACGTCCTTCATCAAATGGAACGGTATCACTATGGCCTGCGAGAAGTAAGCCGCCTTCACCTTCACCCATACGTGCGATCATATTGTGTTTGCCTGGTTCCACTTCGATCACTTCAACACTAAAGCCAAGATCTTTAAACCAAGATGCCAGCTTCTCGATCACTTTGGCATTGCCTTGATCCCAACTTGGATCGGTTGAGCTTATCGAAGAGGTACTGATCAGTCCTTCATAGACCTCTAGAAAACTTGGTAATTGCATGGATTCTTCAATTCTCCTGTTGACAGACAGAGCACAAAAATGTAAAACACATATTAAATCATATTTATTGAATAAAAAATCAAAATAAAGCAAAAATTAAATATGAATAGTCATTTTCAGCCTTAAGTATATGGATGTCATGTAATGCTAAAAACCACGATTATCGGAGCCAGCGGCTACACCGGCGCAGAGTTGGCTTTAATGGTCAACAAACACCCTGAACTCACGCTATCAGGTTTATACGTTTCCGCCAATAGCGTAGATGCAGGAAAGAACATTGCTCAATTGCACGGCAAGTTAGCGGGTGTGATTGATATGCCAGTTTCGCCGCTGACTGACCCTGAGCAGGTTGCTCAAGCGTCAGATGTGGTCTTTCTGGCTACAGCACATGAAGTGAGCCACGACTTAGCCCCAATTTTCTTAGAGGCAGGCTGTCAGGTATTCGATTTATCCGGTGCATTCCGTGTGAAAAGCGAAGGCTTCTACAACACCTTTTATGGCTTCGAACATCAATATAACAACTGGCTAGATAAAGCTGCATACGGCTTAGCAGAGTGGAACCAAGAATCAATAAAAACCACTCCTTTGATTGCAGTGGCAGGTTGCTACCCAACCGCTTCACAGCTTGCAATCAAACCTTTATTAGAACACGAATTACTGGATACCAACCAATGGCCTGTGATTAACGCAACCAGTGGTGTATCAGGTGCAGGGCGTAAAGCTTCCATGGTTAACAGCTTCTGTGAAGTGAGCTTGCAACCTTACGGTGTCTTTAACCATCGTCACCAACCAGAGATTGCTCAGCATTTGGGCTGCGATGTGATTTTTACTCCACACCTAGGCAACTTTAAGCGCGGCATTCTTGCCACGATCACCATGAAACTTTCGCAAGGCGTGACGGAAGCACAAGTGGCGAAAGCGTTTGAACAAGCTTACCAAGGCAAGCCTGCGGTTCGTCTTAAAGGTGATGGTATTCCACGTATTCAGGATGTCGAAAATACCCCTTTCTGTGATATCGGCTGGAAGGTTCAAGGCGAACACATCATTGTGATTTCGGCTATCGACAACCTACTTAAAGGTGCATCGAGTCAAGCGATGCA
Source organism: Vibrio jasicida CAIM 1864 = LMG 25398 (assembly GCF_000400365.1). Lineage (GTDB taxonomy): Bacteria > Pseudomonadota > Gammaproteobacteria > Enterobacterales > Vibrionaceae > Vibrio > Vibrio jasicida. The sequence continues at coordinate 14,279 of NZ_BAOG01000015.1, forward strand.
ATGTCTCAATATTCATTACGGTTACCCAGAACTGACAGCGTTGCTGTAGTCGTTGAAAGAGGGAAATGCGATGACGCAAACCAATCAAGCTCCTTTAGTCATTAAGCTCGGTGGTGCAGCTCTATCTTGCACTCAAACCTTAAGCCAACTGTTTGCTGCTATTGCGGCATACCAAAAATCAGCGCAGCGACAAATCGTCATCGTTCATGGCGGTGGCTACCTAGTTGATGAGTTGATGGCAAAGCTTCAGCTTGAAACCGTAAAGAAAAACGGTCTTCGCGTGACGCCTTATGAGCAAATTCCTGTGATTGCAGGCGCGCTTGCAGGCACAGCAAACAAATTGCTTCAAGGTCAAGCGATTGCGGATGGTCTGAATGCAGTGGGTCTTAGTCTCGCCGATGGTGGGTTATGTCATGTTGAAGAACTTGATCCAGAGCTAGGCGCTGTAGGCAAAGCATCACCAGGTGATTCAACCCTTTTACAAGCGGTGCTAAGCGCAGGTGCACTGCCGATCATCAGCTCAATTGGTCTGACTGAAAAAGGTCAGATGATGAATGTGAATGCTGACCAAGCTGCGGTTGCCGTAGCAGGTGCATTGGATGCGGAGTTAGTGCTTCTATCCGATGTGAGCGGTGTACTTGATGGCAAAGGGCATTTGATCAAAACGCTATCTGAGCAAGAAGCCGATGCGTTGATCAAAGGGCAAGTAATCACCGACGGTATGATCGTCAAAGTTAAAGCCGCTTTGGAGGCTGCCAATGATCTTGGTCGTCCTATCGAAGTCGCGACATGGCGTTACCCAGAGAAACTGACCCAGCTATTCGCGGGTGAAAGTATTGGAACGCAGTTTCTGCCGCAATAAAGCAGAAGCAAAACAGTTAAAGAATTCAACATTAGGAAGTGGTTGGCACTGACCGCCGAGAGCAGCGCCAGTTAAGTTTGGAGAAAAAACATGAGCAAAGTGAACGTAAATAAAGTGGTAGTCGCATACTCAGGCGGTCTAGATACTTCAGTAATCATCCCGTGGCTAAAAGAGAACTACGACTGTGAAGTGGTAGCTTTCGTTGCCGATGTTGGTCAAGGTGCAGAGGAGCTAGAAGGTATTGAAGCGAAAGCAAAAGCTTCAGGTGCTTCAGAGTGCTACATCGCTGACCTGAAAGAAGAAATGGTCGCAGACTACATTTACCCGACACTAAAAACAGGCGCTTACTACGAAGGTAAATACCTACTAGGAACATCAATGGCGCGTCCAATCATTGCTAAAGCGCAGGTTGAAGTTGCACGTAAAGTTGGCGCAGACGCTCTGTGTCATGGCTGTACCGGTAAAGGTAACGACCAAGTACGTTTTGAAGGTGCATTTGCAGCACTAGCACCAGATCTGCACGTTATTGCGCCTTGGCGTGAATGGGATCTAGTGAGCCGTGAAGAATGTCTGGACTACCTAGCAGAGCGTAACATTCCTTGTTCAGCATCTCTTACTAAGATTTACTCGCGTGATGCGAATGCATGGCACATTTCTACTGAAGGTGGCGTTCTAGAAGATACATGGAATGCGCCAAATGAAGATTGCTGGGCGTGGACTGTAGACCCAGAACAAGCACCGAATGAAGCGGAAACCGTGACCTTGAAAGTAGCGAAAGGTGAAGTCGTTGAGGTAGACGGCGAAGCGATGACACCATACAACGCGTTGGTTTACCTAAACGAAAAAGGTGCGAAGCACGGTGTTGGTCGTATCGATATTGTCGAAAACCGTCTAGTGGGTATGAAGTCTCGTGGTTGCTACGAAACTCCGGGTGGCACTATCATGATGGAAGCGCTGCGTGCAGTGGAGCAACTTGTGCTGGACAAAGCATCATTTGAATTCCGCGAGGAGCTTGGTCTGAAAGCATCGCACCTTGTTTACGATGGTCGTTGGTTCACGCCGCTATGTAAGTCTATTCTTGCGGCTTCTGAAGAGCTCGCGCAAGACGTGAATGGCGAAGTTGTTGTGAAGCTTTACAAAGGCCACGCAACGGTAACGCAAAAACGTTCGGATAACAGTTTGTACTCTGAAGAATTTGCTACTTTTGGTGAAGATGAAGTTTATGACCAAAGCCATGCTGAAGGCTTTATCCGTCTTTACTCGCTATCAAGCCGTATTCGTGCGTTGAACAGCCAGAAAAAATAAACCAATTTAGCGCCTTATAAGATAAGAGACCTGCCACTATTGGCGGG
>NZ_BAOG01000014.1 GCF_000400365.1 Vibrio jasicida CAIM 1864 = LMG 25398
TCCGATAGAGTATCGAACTCAGGCCTTGAAAGCCGCTTAACAGAAATGTCCAACTTTACGGGGTCACTTCATCACGTCCGGCTTTTCTTTGTCTCCAATTTTGGGTTTTATAACCAGCTTGGAGTGTTCGATTAGAAGCGTTTACCCAAGCTCACTTGCACGCCTTCATAGCTGTCGTAGAAGTCATCAAAGCCCATGTCTGCAACGTTGTAGATGTATTCTGCACGTAGCCAAATATCTTTACTCATATCCCAATGGACACCTGCACCAATGTTGAATAGTGCACCAGAATCGTCTGTGACTTTTTGTTCGTTTGGAACATACATTTCAGCTTGAGTGCCAAGCGCGGTTACGCGGCCAAATAGTGACAGTGGCGTATCGCCTAAGTTATCACTCGTTACAACAGCAGACATACCTGCTTGGTAATAGTGAAGGTCTAAGTCAGTTTTTAGAGCATCATTCTTAAGTTCATTTTGTGAATAACGCAGTACCCCTTCAAATGCGAGGTATTGGTTTACATGGTAACCCCAGCCAACCGTAATGTGAGGTGTCGACCAGCCATTGTCGCGATCAGAACCAAAATTCGGAGTGTCAAAACCAACATTACCTGTGCCTAGGTATAAGTAGGATTGGTGAGTTTGCTCTTGAGCTGCGAAAGTTGGCAGACTCAGGGTCAGTGCCGATAATATTAGAATGGCGTTTTTCATAACTTGGCGATAACCTTTGTGAAGAACTGTTTTTAGAATTAGTATTAATTTAATCAATAAGGTAAGTGGCAGTTATCATATCAGTCTTTTGGGTGAGTATGCGATGTTGAGCGAAAATTTGTTGTGATGGCGCAAGTTTTAAGCAGATCAAACTCGCTCATTTCTCTGCTATGAGCTGTGAGATAAATAAAAGGAAAGTAAAGTGGCTGAATTCAAATACAAAAATCTAACTCAAGAAGAACAAGACAAGCTGGACGCGGCAACATTTCGTCGTCTTCTTGCACATTTAGATGCAAACAAAGACGTGCAAAACATCGACCTTATGATCCTTGCTGGTTTCTGTCGTAACTGTTTCAGCAAATGGTACAAGGCAGAAGCGGAAGATCTTGGTGTGGATATCGACATCGATGATGCTCGTGAGCGCGTTTATGGTATGACTTACGATGAATGGAAACAAAACCACCAGCCAAAAGCGACACCAGAACAGTTGGCGGCATTTGAAGCGCGTCAGAAAAAGTAATAGACACCATTTAAGCAGATACAAAACAGCCCGCTCATTTCAGCGGGCTGTTGCTTTATTCTCAGCGAAAATCACTCAGTGATTGGGCCGCAACATGCGGGTTCCACACAGCCTTCTGCTTGAATAATCTCAAGTTGAGCAAGATACGGTTGGATATCACCGATGTTCTCTTTTACCCAATCAGTGTTGTAGTAAGTATCTAGGTAGCGTTCTCCAGAGTCACAAAGCAAAGTAACGATAGAGCCGTTCTCACCACGCTTTTTCATCTCACATGCAAGCTGTAACACGCCGTACAGGTTGGTACCTGTCGATGCGCCAACTTTACGACCAATCAGACCTGATAGCCAATGTGCTGTCGCCACGCTTGCTGCATCAGGGATTCTACGCATTTCGTCTACGACACCAGCAATGAAGCTCGGCTCAACACGTGGGCGACCGATACCTTCGATTTTGCTGCCATTTTTACCTTTGATATTGGCATTACCAGACTGGAAGTAGTCAAAGAATACTGAGTTCTCAGGGTCAACAACACACAGTTTTGTGTCGTATTTTTGGTAACGGATAAAGCGACCAATCGTTGCAGATGTACCGCCAGTACCTGGGCTCATCACAACCCAACTTGGGATTGGGTGATCTTCTAGCTCCATTTGGCTAAAGATAGAGTTCGCAATGTTGTTGTTACCACGCCAGTCGGTTGCGCGCTCTGCGTAAGTAAATTGGTCCATGTAGTGACCGTTTAGCTCTTTCGCTAGGCGACGAGACTCGTCATAAATTTGGTCTGAACGGTCAACAAGGTGCGCTTTACCGCCGTAGAATTCGATTTGTTCAATTTTCTTGCGTGCTGTGGTTTTTGGCATTACTGCGATAAACGGTAAGCCAAGTAGACGCGCGAAGTACGCTTCAGAAACCGCTGTACTGCCTGATGATGCTTCGATCACCGTGGTTTCTGGACCAACCCAGCCGTTACAAATTGCATAAAGGAATAGCGAACGCGCTAAACGGTGCTTTAATGAACCTGTAGGGTGTGTGCTTTCATCTTTTAGGTAGATGTCGATGCCTTCAAGAGAAGGAAGATCAAGTTTGAAAAGATGAGTGTCTGCTGAGCGTTGGAAATCAGCTTCAATCTTACGCACTGCGTTGTTGATCCAGTTGTGGTCAGTACACATAACGTGTCTCCTCGGAATTTTGTAGGGTAGTTGTTTTTGTCTATAGGAATAATCTACCTATAAATGTAGAGAAAAACTTTGCTATTATTGTTTTGATATTCACTAATGATAGAAAAAAATTCTACTTTGTAAGGTTTTTATAGGAATGAGCTTAGATAAAATCGACAAGACGTTACTTTCTTTACTTCAAACCGATGGCACCTTGTCTTTGAACGACTTAGCTGAACGGGTGAATTTAACCACAACACCTTGTTGGAAGCGGATGAAGAAGCTAGAAGATGAAGGTTACATAGAAAAGCGAGTCGCGTTGCTGAATGCAGAAAAACTTGATTTGTCATTCATCGCTTTTGTCCAATTAAAGACCAGTGACCACTCTGAAGATTGGTATCACCACTTTGTTACCACAGTGAGTGATTTCCCTGAAGTGATGGAGTTTTATCGTATGGCGGGTGAATACGACTATATGATGAAAGTATTGGTTAAAGACATGAAGTGTTTTGACGAGTTTTACAAGCGGCTCGTCAACAGCGTAAAAGGTTTGTCGAACGTGACATCAACTTTTGCAATGGAACCGATAAAGTACACGACGGAGTTGCCTATTTACGGCGTCTAAATTCCTACCTAAATAAGATATGAGGTCACTCTGTTGACTTCATATTTCCTCAATATCGACACCACACGCCAGCTAAAGTGTGATCGACTGTTTATATTTTAATCTATTGAAAACCCTAATTTAATCATCGCTAATTTAATGCGAAGTCGGATCGTAAACGGTTGTTCGCGACATTACTGTGCTTGTTTTAGAAAATTGACGGCATTTTATTTATTTAGCGAATGGTAATGTAGTTTATCGATAATCTTATTAATCAAAAAAGGGGCTGGCGGTGAATAAAACATCGTATTATTATCGCCGCCACTTATAAGATGTAAGAAATTATTACAAAAAATGAAAAGATATTATTTTCTCCTTTTGCTTGCTGCAGTAATCGCTGGCTGTGGTGGTGGGGGCGGCGATTCCAAGCCGCGTAATTCGGGATCTTCAACTCAAACTACAAAACAAAGTCGACCTCAACTTAAAGTTGAAGACGCAATACTCACATTTGATGGCATTGGAAATGTCACAAATACGACAATGAGTAACGTACAAGGCACGATCACATACCAAGTTTTATCTTCAACCCCTTCTGATGTGGTTCAAATCGACGATGGTCAGTTACAAATCCTTCGTCCAGGTACGGCGTCAATTAAAGTAACGGACAGCAGCCCGACTTACGAAACGTCAGAGGCCACGTTTACGATGACCGTAGACAAAGGCACCAATGCCGATCTGGCTGCAAACGATGTCAGCCTTAACGCGTCAGAAACTGAAGGGCAATCTTTGGTTGTACGAGGGCAAAAAGGCTCTCTGAGCTATGCCGTAGAAAGTGGATCTGAACATTTGATTCAGGTTAATACCGATGGTCGAGTGTTTGCCATTGGGAAATCTGGAACGGCAAAAGTACGTGTTCGTGACTCGGGCGACGATTATTACCAAGCTCGCGATTTACTCGTCAATATTCACCTTTATCAAGTTGGTGCTGAGCAACTGCAATTTGCTCCTCTAACGGGTGAGTTCCGCGAAGGTCTGACGTTGGCACCAGTGAGACTGGATAGTACAGAGACCAAAAGCATTCGCTACGAGATCATCAATAGCCCCCCTGATGACAAAGTCGCTGAGGTATTGAATCCAGATACCGGTTTACTTTTGATTCAAAACACTGGGCAAGTAACGGTTGAAGCAACGGCAACGTACAGTGAAGGGTTTATTGAGCAGCAGCAAACGGCTCGATTTAACGTTGCAATTGACAAGGGAGCGCGACAAAACATCAGTGCTTCAAACATCTCGGCAAGTTATCAAGCGCTTGCTCCGTTGTACCCACAAGTTGAGGGTGCACTGGGAGATTACCATTTTGATGTGGTTTCAGGCCAAGACGTGGTGCGTGTTTCTGACGACGGCAACGCTTTGTTGATTCAAGGTGTTGGTCGTGCTGAGGTTGATGTGATTGAGGGCGATTTGCGTAATTTCCCTTCTACGAAAGCGCGTTTTCATATCGATATTACTGCAGCAGTACACCCTGTTATCAAAGACATTGATATGTCCTTTACCTATCAGAAAGGTCTATCGATTCCGTTCGTGTTTGCGGGGCAAAAGGGCGATATCAGACTGATTGGGGATTTACCAGAGGGGCTGAGCATGTCCTCAGATACGCTATATCTCGAAACGGCGGGTAACTACACGTTAACGTTCGAAGATGATGGCGGAGAGTTCTATCAGTCAACTCAGTTCAAAGTGAACCTTGATATCGCTAAAGCGCAAGGACAGCCGCTTGCGACTCGTGATTATGAGGAGGTCTACAGTAAGGATCACCAATTCAATCTGCTAAAAGATTTTGACGAGCTTAGCTCCGGTGATGTGATTGAGATGACCGACAATACACACCCAGACGTAGCAAACATGATTGCTAATGGGATTGTACATGTCTTCAAAGCGGGTGAAACCACACTGACTTTACGTCGTAAGGAAAGCGACAATTATAGTGCGGGTCCTGAGCATAAAGTGACTTTCAATATTTTAGGTGCCCCGAGCCGCATTCAAATTTCATCAGATGTTGAAGATAATTGGAATGCACTCAAACCTTTGGCAAGCAAACCGACTATTAGCGGAACGGTTGGGCAGGTGACTTACCAATTTGCAGATGGCTCACCGACCGATGTGGTGTCTCTAGGTAACGACACAGGGGAAATGCGCGTTCTTAATGCTGGCAGCACACGCATTGTGGTTTCTGACTCTGGTGATGATAAGTTCACGCCGGGTCAAGCAAGCTTCAATGTGACCATCAAGCCAATTGAAAGTCGAGCGACGGTCCAATACCCAAGTGCAACCTTTGGTTCAGATAAAACGCTAAAGCCAGTAGTCTCAGACAGCGATACCACCACCTCTTACCGTTTGATTAACCAAGCATTACCAACGGTAAAAATGGCATCGTCTGATACGGGAATACTAGATGTGCTTCATGCTGGCGATTACTCCTTGGAAGTCACGTTAACAAGCCGCAATTATCTGACAAAGACGATCACCGTTAATGGCTCGATTGCAAAGGCTGAACATCCGGGATTAATCGCGACTCGTCAAACTGTGGCATTTGAACCGTTTAAGCGTGTGGAGTTAGATATTGGTACGGCGATTGGTACGCGTAGCTATGAGTTTGCTACCTCTGTTAGTGAAGAAATTGCGACTCTGGATCGTGCGAATGGAAGCATCACCCTCACAGGTTATGAGTTTGGGCACTCGGTTCAACTGAACGTTTCTGAGGCGGAAACGCAAGACTATAAAGCGCTGGACAGTACATTGGTGACGGTTTTTCTTGATCTTGCCGAATCTGGTGACGCCGATAAATACACTCAACTAGATAGTGAACAAACGGTAGTGATTAGTACGTTAAGTGGCCCTGAGTTTGCCAATCTTCAAGAGAGTGAGTTTGGTGTCATGGGCGCTAGAAGTGTACGAGAGCCGACAGACACAGAGCTCGCGCTTTATGGCAAAGGCAAAGTCGTATTTTTAAACATGAAGCCAGTTGGTAATGATGATCCGGCTAAAACTCGTGGTCTGTGGATGCATGTTGCCCGTTTCGATGGTTGTCGTTCGCAACTCAGTGAGAATGACACGAAACCTTTCCTTGCTGTCGATTATTCAGATGCAGGATATTGCGAAAACGGTAGCAGCATTCGAATGACGCGTTTTCTGGTGATTAATGACCGACCGTTAGATGCAAATACGGCCTACGAATCGATGAGCCCTTTGATTCATTACCGCAAAGGTGCGCGAGAGTTCTTGGCAAGTGATGCGGGCGGCTTCTATGCTGAACCGGATACTATTTACGGTGAAGGGAAGTACGGTTACCCGAAATCACTTTATGAGTGGGCTGTCGTCAGCCTAAACTACCAAAAGAACTAAATACAAAAAGGAGTGCATCAGCACTCCTTTTTTGATTGAACATCGCGATGGTTTATTTAGTAAAGCGCATCACGCCTTCTTGAACTGCGGTAGCAACAAGATGGCCTTGTTGGTTGTAGATCTCACCACGAACCAAACCACGCGTATTGCTTGCTGTTGGGCTTTCGATGGCATACAGCAACCATTCATCCATCTTAAATGGACGGTGGAACCAGATAGAGTGGTCGATGGTTGCCACTTGGAAGTTTGGCGTCATCAGCGATACTTCATGCGGATGCAGTGCTGTGGTTAAAAAGCCCCAATCAGAAGCATAAGCCAATAGATATTGATGAATGAGCTGGTTGTCTGGCATCTCACCGTTGGCACGAATCCATAGATATTGCTTCGGTTCTGTCTTTTTAGGCTTGAGAGGATTGACGATGTTCACTGGGCGAGTCTCTATCGACTTCTCTCCACAGAATGTTTTGCGCAGCCTTTCTGGCAAAAACTCAGCAATGTGACTTGCGAGTTCCGATTCGGATGGAAAGTTCTCTGGCCCCGGAATGTCGGGCATTGCGTTTTGATGGTCAAACCCAGGCGTATCCCCATGGTATGAGGCAGTAAGGTAGAAAATAGGGCGACCGTTCTGAATCGCCTTCACGCGTCGAGTACTGAAGCTGCGGCCATCACGCAGGTTTTCAACATCGTAAATGATCGGCTTTTCAGGATCGCCAGGGTATAGGAAGTAACTGTGGAATGAATGCACGGTGCGTGCGTCTTCTACCGTGTAACGTGCTGCGGATAACGCTTGTCCAATAACCTGACCACCATAAACTTGAGGTAAACCTAGGTTCTCGCTTTGACCACGGAACAAGCCTTCTTCTAGTTTTTCGAGTTGTAGTAGGCTGAGCAATTCTCTTAATGGTTTACTCATGATGTCTCCTCACCTTGTTTTTATTACTGCTTCAATTATGAAACAAAATCAACTGTTTGGTAATTTCTAACTTAGTCAAACTATTGTCAAATGAATCCATTTAACGCAGACAGTTTAATATTCTCCCTCTATACTTAGCGCGAATCGATACACCCGTTGAGGAAACTATGAAAAAAACACTACTACTTGTTACTTCTTTACTATTCGGTGCTGCACTAGTGGGTTGCCAAACTTCTCAAACAACAGAAATGGAATCGGCTGAGGCGTCAATGAAGACAATTACAGGTACAGTGGCTTACCGCGAGCGTATTGCACTGCCTCCACACGCAGTAGTAACGGTAGCACTTGAAGATGTTTCTTTAGCGGATGCTCCTGCGAAAGTTTTAGCGAAACAAACGTTCGAAACAGAAGGTAAACAAGTGCCTTTAGCGTTTGAACTGAGCTACAACAGCAACGATATTAAACCTAACCATCGTTATAGCCTACGTGCTCGTATCGAAGTTGATGGTAAGCTGCGCTTTATTAATGATACTAGCATTCCAGTTATCACGGATGCAGAACAAACGCACGAAGCGAACATTCGCCTTGTTGGTACGCGTTAATCGCTACCTTCAAACAAAACGAATAAAAAATGGCAGCTTAAGGCTGCCATTTATATTTTCTAAGGGATACTTTTCCGACTTCAGACACTTCGATGCCTTCTGCTTCTAGCTTGCTCTTTTGTCGTTCAAGATCTCGGCCTTTTAACGAAATCTTTCCTTGGCTATTAATGACTCGGAACCAAGGTAATTTGCTGCCTTCTGGTAGGTTACCCAGCGCTTTACCGACGTGCCTTGCATAGCCCGGATAGCCTGCCATTTTGGCAATTTCACCGTAGGTCGACACTCGCCCTGTGGGAATTTGGTGAATTACAGCAAAGATTTGCATTAAAAATTGGTCCATACTGACAGTGTCCATTGTTGTTTACCAAGGAATGGTAATACACAAGACTTGTATTTCGCTATCAGTTCTTGCTCCTTAACATCACTTACTGCTCACAAAATAACACCGTTTACGTTCCCTTTTTTCTGAGCTGTACATTGATCTCAAAGAGTAGGTTAGCAATGCAAAAATAAGCTCAAGCTTAGCTTGAATCTAGACCCGTTCAATGACGTTATAACCGAAAGAGGTTGGCCGTTGAATTACCAAGTTGGTTGGGGAAGCCAGGAGGCGCTATGATTTTTTCGACACTTCAATTTCTTATTACGACTCTACTTGCTGTGGTGTGCGCGCGTGCCATTAGTTTAAGTGAGGGTGACATTCCTGTTATTGCTTTGATGATTCCTGCACTATGGATCTTGCCGCAAGGGGGCTTCGCTGGCCTAGTGTTACTGGGCGCGATGACTGTCTATGGTGTTACGTTGTCTATGCAGCCGATCGCTTTATCCATTGGTACCTTAGTGCTGTTTCCGTTGCTCATGGTGGTTTTTTCTCGACGCAGCTCACTGGGCGTGTTGCTCACCGCAGGTTTGATCGTATTGACACTTCAAGTTGGCATTATGGTAACGCAGCAAGCAGGTAAGTTAGATGGTTCACCATGGCTTACTGTTTTGCAGACTCTGTCCGTTGTGGTGATGTGGTGGGCCGCGAGAAGTTGGAGACCTTCCGAAAAACACAGCTGGTGGTCGTTGTTATTGTTGCTGCCATTGTGGATAGCTGGCCTACCTTATGCGGTACTTTTGGCATTAGGTATCACAGGTATTTTAGCGTCCATGGAAGCGCTGACTAAGATTAAAAATTCAATACGCTGGGGTAAATTACTGTGTTGGACGTTACCGACAGTAGGTTTTGCCGCTTTGGTAGTCAGTCCGAATATTGACGTGCCAAACCCTGTTTTCGTGGTTTGGATATGCTTACTTGGTACAGCATGGATGACAGACTACATCTTACGTAGTAGTGATGAGCAGGCCGAGTTATAAAATAGTTGTAAGCGCGCTGACTAAATAGTGACCCGTGCGGCAGACTCCTGATCTGATTATGAAATAATAGGCCGGATGTTATATGTTCGGCCTTTCATATTTATTGTGTATTTAAAAATAAAAATTCAATCTTAATCTCTATGGATATAGAGGCATTTTAGAAACGTTAGTCATGGTTAAAGTTGTTCAAAGGCTGTTGGTTTTTGCTTGTTTTTTACTGAGCCTGAGTCTCAAAGCAGAGCCCGTAACACCCTCTTATTATAAAGTTGCGACAGAAGCGGATGATGTCGTTACTCGAGTCCTGTTTGATGCAGTAGCAGAAAACTTTGATGTCTCGATCCAATACGTAAACTACTCCAGTTTCGATGCCATTCTTGATTCGGTAGCGACTGGTGAAAGTGATTTCGCCGCCAACATTACCTACACCGATGAGAGAGCAGCGCGGTTTAGCTATTCGCGTCCGACCAATATTGAATACACTTACCTCTATGGGGTGAGTGATACTAGTTTAAAAGACACCGCTGTTGTTGGTGTTCCCCAAGACACTATTTATCAAGACCTGATCAAACAAAACTATCCCGAAGTCATTCAGGTTCCCTATCAAGGGTATGAAGAAGCGTTGACGCTGCTACGAGCAAATCGAGTTGATGGCGTTGTTGATGCCATCAACCAACTCAAGCCTATGCTGCTTGAAGGCTTTGATGCCAAATTGCTCAACGATCTCATATCAATAAAGCCGGTATCAATCGTAAGTGCGAAAGGCACCCATCTGGACGAGCTTGATCGCTTTGCTGATTTCATTCATAGCGAATCGGTGCAAAAGCTATTACGAGAGCAAGTAGCACTGTACCAATTTGAATTGCGTCAGACCGCGTTACGAGAGTCGTTAAAACAGCTTCCTATCGATTTAAATGAGCCGTTTAGGATCAAACTGGAGTCTATTTTTCCCTACGTTGTCTATAACGAGGATGGCTCGGTAGAGGGTATGACGGCAGATGTTGTGCTTAAGAGCTGCGATATTCTGGATCTAAATTGCGTGATTGTTGGTCAACCAAGTGAAAGTTGGGAATCCATGTATCATCAATTTATTCGGGGGGAGTTTGATATGCTTGCTCCATTGACGATCAGTCGAGAAAGACGAGCATTCAGTTATTTTCCTCAGCCTCATTACTCTCCGACGTCCGTGATGGTTAAGCGTCTTGGCTACAAACCCAACGTTTATTCTCATGTCTCTCAGTTGATCTCCGAACGTATTGGCGTAGTGAAAGACGATTTCTTCGATCAAATTTTGACGCAAATGCTGCCGTTAAAAGAGCTTAATCGTTTTGATTCACAGCAAGCGATGCTCGAAGCACTGCTAGCAAGAGAGATTGATTACATCGCAATGGATACCGCGATGCTCAACCACTTCTTACGCTTGAGCGAACTTATCCCCATTGAGCAAGATGATGCGATTGGTGAATTCTACCAATCAGAGCTGTCGGTTGGGCTGGCGGCGAACGAGCGCGGAGCAATTCTTGCGCCGTATTTCAGTCGCGCGATTTCTATGCTCGATCTTGAGAAAATTGTCGCGCAATACGATTTAAGGCCAGATTGGCGAACTGCATTGGAATATGAAGTACGTTTGGCCACGCAAACTCAAGCAGTGTTTATCTTTGTGTTGGTGTTTGTACTTGGGGTGACATTGTATTTATATCGTCAGTCTAATACCGATAACTTAACCGGATTGAGAAATCGTCGCGCTCTGCATGTGAAGTACCGCCAAGGAGTACCAAAAGACTTAGCGATTCTTTATTTGGACATTAATCAGTTTAAGCAAATCAACGATACCTACGGACACCGAGCTGGTGATCGCGTACTGCAATTGCTGTCTCTCAAAGTACATCGAGTATGGGCGGGTAGGAGCTACCGAATCGGAGGGGATGAATTTATTTTGCTCGGATACCCAACCGAAGTTCAATTGCAAAGAGCAATGGAGGAGCTCAGTCAGTTGGATGTCAAAGATGAAGCTTTAAATGGACTGAGTGAAGTGACTATCTCTGTCGGGGTTTCAGCTAAACGTGAGCGTAGCGTGAGTTTGGAGCAAGCCATGCATTTGGCTGATGAGAACATGTACTCCAGTAAGCAGGCGTCGCGTGATTGTTGTGACGGAAATTCCTGTCCGGCGGGGACCTAATAGGCTGAATTGACCGAGTTTTGTGCAAACAGAAGTGAAATGGTTAAATTCGTCGCTTTAGCCCTTGCAATCTGAGAGGCGATACTGAATAATCCTCACATCATTTGAGACACGCTCTCAAAACAGAATTATGGGGCCCTGGTCCTCTCGCAACAATAGCTCGTGAACTCGGTCAGGTCCGGAAGGAAGCAGCCGCAGCGGGTGACTTGTGTGCCGGGATGTGGCTGGGGTCCCACCCTTTAAAAGTGTCGTTAAAACGATAACCTGTCCCAATAAAACCATAATCTGTCCTTTTAAAATCCATAAAGTGTCCTAAGCTTACTTTGGTTGTTTTTTTACAACAAAAGGGACGCATATGTATATCCGTAATCTTCGCAAACCGTCACCTAATAAGAACATCTTTAAGTTCTCGAGTCTAAAAAACCGAGACGCTGTTATGTGTGAGGGTAGTTTGGAGAAAGACTGTTGCTATCATTTCGAATATGATCCAGATGTAGTTCGGTACGAATCTCAGCCAGAGGGTTTCTACTATGATTTCAATGGAAAGAAGCGCCCTTACACTCCCGACTTTCTAGTTACCTACCATGACGGTACCTTCGAATATGTGGAAGTTAAGCCACACACGAAAACATTATCAAAAACATTTAAACAAGAATTTTCTGCTCGTAAAGAGGCCGCCAACCGAAGAGGGGTTGGTCTTGTTTTAGTGACTGACAAGCAAATTAGAGATGGGTACTTTCTCAAGAATACTGAGCTTGTGCACCGCTATAGTGGGTGTATCGCAGGCGATGAGCTTGCAATAAAAGTATATTCCTATCTGATCGCACAGAACACAATGAAAATTAGTGATCTAGCAGACTCAATCGGAGAGTCTGTTGGTCGGGTGTTCGCTTCTGTTTTAAGACTTATTGCAGTAGGAAAAGCTGGTGTTGATTTAGACATCGCTCAGTTGAGTGAAAGTACAACTGTTTCGGTGAGATGAAATGGTAGGCCGATTCCATGACGAGTTTGAGCCTGAGTACGACGAAGATTCTGATCTAAAGCATGAGTTTTTGCCCGCAGCTCAGACAGAAAGTCTAAAGTACTCGAGATTACAGTCAACACAAATCATTGAGCGAGACCTCTCTTCCTATCCAGAGGAACAGAAGAACAAAGCTCTAGAAAGGTACAAATTGTTGTGCTTAGTTGCGAATGAACTGAATGGAGGTTGGACCTCTAAAAACCTTACTCCCCTAATTGAAAAACACTTCGACAAAACATGCCTTCCCAAAAAACCAAGCTATAAATCACTGCAACGTTGGCATAATTCGTTTGTCGACTCGGATGGAAGTTTTACTAGCTTAGTCGATAAAAACCACCTCAAAGGTAACAGAGATGCCAGAGTTGTTGGTGATGAAAAATATTATGATGAAGCCCTGAAGATGTTTTTAGACGCAAGGCGACAGTCGATTCGCGCAGCACACGCCTTCTATTGCGATAGGATAACCGTAGCTAATGAGGCCATTGTCGCTGGAAGAATTCCGAAAGTCTCATATGAAGCATTTAAGAAGCGTATTCGTAAAGAAGAACCATACAGCGTCGTGCTAGCTCGCCATGGTAAATACTACGCAGATAAGCTCTTTAACTATTACCAATCTGTAGAAATGCCGACTCGAATTTTGGAGCGAGTCGAAATGGATCACACCCCCTTGGATTTAATTTTATTGCATGATGAGTTAATGGTTCCATTAGGTAGAGCGCATTTGACACTACTCGTGGATGTTTTTAGTGGGTGCATAATAGGCTTTCATCTTGGCTTTAAGGCTCCTAGTTATGTGTCGGCATCGAGAGCCGTTATTCATGCGACAAAAAGTAAGAGCTACATTTCTGAAATGCCTATTTCATTCAACAATGAGTGGCTTTGCGAAGGGAAAATCGAGAACTTGGTGGTCGATAACGGCGCGGAGTTTTGGTCAAAAAGCTGGGAGGATGCATGTTTGGAGGTCGGGATAAATGTCGTTTATAACAAGGTTCGGAAACCATGGTTAAAGCCATTTATTGAACGTAAGTTTGGTGAAATTGTTCAAGGGATTGTCGGTTGGGTGCCGGGTAAAACATTCTCCAACGTGCTGGAAAAAGAAGACTATAAGCCAGAAAAAGATGCAGTCATGCGCTTTAGTACCTTTGTAGAGGAGTTTCACCGTTGGATAGTAGACGTGCACAATGCTAATGCTGATAGTCGTTATAAAAGAATACCAAACCTTTATTGGAAACAAAGCTATGACGTTTTACCACCACTAAAACTCTTACCCGAGCAAGAGCAAGCATTTAGCGTAGTTATGGGGATTCTTCAGTATAGAAAACTGACCGATAAAGGTATCAAGTTCATGCACTTAGAATATGACAGTGTGGCGCTGTCTGATTATCGAAAAACGTACCCCCAAACAAACGAGTCTTCAAAAAAGAAAATAAAAGTAGACCCAGATGATTTATCCGCTATTTATGTTTACCTCGATGAACTTCAAGGGTACGTGAAGGTTCCGAGTAAGGACCCAATGGGTTACACCGTCAGATTGAGCGTTTGCGAACATGAAAAGATTTTGGTGGCTCATAGAACCTATATAAAGGGGGAAATGGATGTGCTGTCATTAGCAAAAGCTCGACTTGCACTGCATGACCGAATCGAATCAGAACAAGCAGACTTAATGCAGTTAACTCACACTGAGCGAAAACGAAAGGCGAAATCTACCAAGAAAGTTGCAGAAATATCGAGTGTTAATAGCGACACCCCTCATTCCAAACTAAGTGACAGAACACCTAAACCAAACAAAAAGGTCGCAGAGTCAGAAAAAAGCTCGGATACAACACCGCTAGAGAGCTTCAGAGCTAAATGGGACGAGCGCAGAAATCTAAGGAAATAGTTGTGACAGCAGCGAGAAGGAATTTAAATAGAGACGAAGTTTTAGCAAACTATCATGACTCATTTTCAATTTACCCAGAGGTTGAAAAAGTTCTCTCTGGACTCGAATGGATAATTAAACGCAGGAAGTTTGGCACTTTTGCGCCATCGATGCTTCTGACAGCAGGCACCGGTGCAGGTAAAACCGCCACTATTAATCACTTTATCGAGAAAAACTTATCAAGGAATGAAGTCCTTATTACTCGTGTAAGGCCCTCGTTACTTGAGACTTTACTATGGATGGCCAAAGAGCTTGGCGCTTACAGAAATAGCAGAGCTAAGCCTTCAGAGATTGGATTAACGGATTGTGTGATTGAGACATCGAAAAGAGTTGGGCTTAAGTTATTAGTGATTGAGGAGTGTCAAGAGTTGTTTGAACGAACCAGTCATAACCAGAGGCAGGATATTAGAGATCGCCTCAAAATGATTAGTGATGAGTGTCATTTGCCGATAGTGTTTGTAGGACTTCATAGTGCCGGGCTAATTTTAGAGGACTCTCAGTGGAACAGGCGAATTATGGTTCGACGCACACTCCCTTACATTAAGATCACAGATGAGTCCGCAATTGATAACTATTTAGATGTTTTACAAGCTCTGGAAAAGACGGTGCCTTTACCATTCAAGGTGCCGTTGACCGACGTCGATTTCGCAATGAGACTGTTATCAGCAAGCAAAGGTATACTTGGTGAAATTAAAGAGTTAATTGCAGCCGCACTAGACGTCGCTTTGGCGAAAAATAAGGACTATATTGGTGAGGAAGACTTTGCTGCTGTTTACGAGAAAATTAACGATCCGAATGATATAAATCCTTTCACTGTGCAGATAGATGCTCTAACCATAGAGCAAATAGCTTCTTATGAAAATTATGTAACTGATGCCGAGACTGGTGAACTTCGTTTTGTAAAGCAGGTTTTTAGCAAACTATCGATACAGCAACTTATTGGTTAGTGAAGCACCTTACTCAGAGTTAACTAGATGGTGTCAGTTTTTCTAGTAACACCGCCTTCTCTTCATCACTCATCTTATCAATGGCACACGCCAGTTCAGCACTCAATTCGTTCCTACAGAAAAAGTAGTTTAGCGGCACACCTAACTCTTCAGCCATACGTTCAAGCGTACCAATATCGGGTACGTGTCTACCTTTCTCATAATGGTTCATTCGCCCACTAGCCGAACTTGGTTCCATGCCAATTTTCACCCCTAAATCTTTTTGGGTGATTTTGGCTTTTTTACGCGCAGCTTTGAGCCTCGCTGGGATGGGGTTGTCTTTCTGCACTTACACATTTCTTTTCAACCTTTAGATAACTTAGATTGTCTAAGTTTTACTGATTTTTGTATACTTAGCAATCCTAAGTTTTTATTGCATGCAAGAGTCACATGAAGAAAGTAACCAGAATTAACCCTGATATGTTTAACCTATTGATTGAAAAAGGGATGGATGATTTCTCTGTTATAGAAGCTAGGGATGCTTTGTTAAATAGTACTTCAACCTTTACGAGCAGTGACGAAGCTCGAAAGTATGTTTATAAGCAACTTCTATCACTTGAGGAGAAAGGCTGGCTTTCTGTCATTGGGACTCGCAGAGGCAAGCGTTACCATCAAACTAATGAATTCAAAGCGCTTATAATTGAGCCTCGAGCAGCTAGAAATAAGAAAGCTAAAGTTGATTCAATAACTGTTCAAACTCCGGAGTTCTCTCTAAATGCACTAGAACAAGAGAAAAAACAACATGAAGGTGAGTTAGCGATTACTCTGGGCGAGATTGAGGAATACCAATCTTTGTTAACGCGTTTTCCAAACAACAAGCATGATATGGAACCGTTATTCAATGCAGCGAGAGAGCGATCAGCTAAGCTATTGGGCAAAATCAATGCACTAACCAACTGGATGCAAGTAGCCCAAAGCAAGGCTTCCCAATGTTAAGAACATGGCAAGCTGAGTGCGTAGAGCTGGCTATCAATAAGTTTTCATCAAATCGACGCCCACATTTTTTCTGTCAAGCCACTCCTGGTGCTGGTAAAACCGTTATGGCAGCAGAGGTTGCTAAGCGTCTTTTTCAAGAAGGTATGATTGACTTAGTTCTCTGTTTCTCACCATCACTTTCGGTCGCTGAAGGGATGAAAAAGACCTTTTCATGGAAACTGGAATGTTCCTTTAATGGAGGCTTGGGCTCTTTAGGTGGGTCTTATACCTATCAATCCATCCGTTTTTTAGATGAAAACTTCTGGAACACCGTCAGTAAATATCGGGTACTAGTCGTGTTTGATGAGATCCACCATTGCTCGTTTGATGATGAGGGTAGGTCAAATTCATGGGGGTTAGAAATTGTCAGTAAGATCCAAGGTTTTGCCCGTTACACATTAGCGCTGTCGGGTACTCCTTGGCGCTCTGATCGGTTACCGATAGTTATGGCCGAGTATTCCGACCCTGATGGTATGCTCATTTGTGATTATCAATATGGCTTGCAACAGGCAGTTGTTGATAAGGTATGCCGCCAACCTAAAATTACCCTGATAGACAATGAGCATTTGAGTATCCAGAAAGGCAGTGGTAATCAGCACTTTTTCTCCATTCTGGACTGCCTTAAACAATCTGATGTCTCTTATCACAGTGTCATTCACAATGAAGATGCTATGAACTACATATTGAATAGTGGTTGCCAAAAGCTAGCCCAAATAAGGCAAGAGTCCCCAAATGCAGGTGGTTTAGTCGTCGCTGCTTCTATCAAGCACGCTAAACATATTCAAAAGCGACTGATTGAGCACTTTAAGCAATCAGCATGCATCGTGACTTATCATCATGATAATCCGTTGAATGAAATTGAGTCTTTTCGTCACTCGAATGTTCAATGGATAGTTAGTGTTGGAATGATAAGTGAAGGAACGGATATCCCTCGGCTGCAGGTTTGTTGCCATATGAGTTCGGTCAAAACGGAACTCTATTTTAGACAAGTCCTTGGGAGAATATTGAGAGTTAATGACTCACCTAACCAAGAAGCATGGTTATATACCTTTGCTGAAGAAAGTTTGATTGGGTTTGCTGAAAGAATTGAGCAGGATATTCCTGATAGCTGCTTGTACATTAAACAAGAGAATAATGTGCCGAGCGCTATTGATGAAAAGCGCCTACCACCGAGTACCTTATCGGAAAGCGTTCAATCTAATCGACCCCAACCAAGCTTACTTAGTTGGGGAGAAGCTTCAGATGTTATTGACTCAAATAATGTAGGACTCACTTTAGCCATGGATGAGCTGAGGTTAGGCCAATTTAAACAGCGAGTCATCGCTGCGTTTACTTAAACTGATTCAGCTTCAATCTCTTTCAGTGTTTTACCCGAAGAGTCTCTCCAGTAATCAGGACCGCTGCAAGGATAGCCAAGTAGAACGGCTGCGGCTTGCGAGGCACTCGTAAACAGAATATCTTCAGCTGCGACCAGACGATCTCCAGATGGTGTTAGCACTCCTTTGTCTTCGAGGCTACTACGCAACTTTGTATAGCCTTTAGATAAACTAGGCTGTGCAGTTGTTAGCGCTTGAGAGCCCTTCAATACGACAATGCCTTCATCAGTAAGCATGGCTTTAGCATCAACTTTTTTGACTTTCAGTTGTAATACAGTGTTTTCTTGCTCGTTTGTTTGGGGCGAAGCGGGTTGAGATACTCTCGGTTCCAATAATTTGTGCCCTAGAGAACCAATAACAGTACGAATATTGTCGATGAAAGTTTCCATGGCATCCCTTTCTCCTCTGGGGAGCGAAGAGGTAGGCGGTTGTTTGTCATTGTCGAGGTCGTATCGTTTTGACTCTAAGATTATTTCGATCAAACGGGCTTCGAGGTACTTAACGTGTGCTTTTGTTAAGTTTTCATCTTTGTTGGTAAAGCAAATAGCTTCATTCCAAAACTCTTTGCCAGCCAAGTGTTGCGACAATCTTTTCTGAATATGCTCAGCCTCTCCAACGTAAACAAGGCTATTGCCACTATCCGCATCGTACCCGAATAAAAAATAGACGCCCGGGCGCTGAGTTTCTTCCCATTCAGATAGCTCTTTGATGTGTACTCTAGGAACCGCAATCGCTTGACCTGTCCAGTTGACAATTTCAGCATGTCGAATACCTGTTACAGAGCCATTTGCTAGGTATATTTTGAGTTGTGTTCCTCTGGTCATCATCATTTGCTTTCTAAGAAAAATAGATGAGCTAGATACTAGCTAACTGAATAAAAAATAGCACTTTTATTTCTGAGTAATTCAATGTGATGCACATTAACGTAAAACTGAGTTTGTATGGTAAAATCGCGCGATAAATTGATGCATCATTAAGTTGTTTTCTTGTTGTTAAGAGAGTAACAATTTACCAAAGAGAATCACCATGCTAACAGGCAAAATTCGTAATCAGATCGACCAAGTTTGGGAAATGTTTTGGACAGGCGGTGTCGCTAACCCAATTTCAGTTATCGAGCAGATCTCCTACCTACTATTTATTCGTCGTTTAGATGAACTACAAAAGACCGCTGAGCGTCGCAGCCAAGCGACAGGTCTACCGATGAGCAACCCAACCTTTTCGCCTGAAGAGCAAGCCCTTCGTTGGAGTAGTTTCAAAGACAAAGATCCAGACGTAATGATGGAAATCGTTCGTGATCGTGTGTTCCCTAAAATCAAAGCGCTACAAAATGAAGGTAGCTTTGCTGAACACATGAAAGATGCGATTTTCATGATCCCATCGGCTAAGTTATTAGATCAGGTCGTGCAGCTACTAAGTGCTATCGACATGAACGACAAAGACACCAAAGGCGATCTGTATGAGTATTTGTTAAGCAAGTTACAACAATCAGGCGTAAATGGTCAGTTCCGTACTCCGCGTAACATCATCCAAATGATGGTCGAGTTGATGCAGCCTAAAGTGGGCGACACCATATGTGACCCATCATCAGGTACATGTGGTTTCTTAATGGCGGCGGTTGAGTATGTTGAAGAGCATCACGCTAAAGAAGTGAACAAGCCTGATAACCGTAAGCACTTTAACAATGAAATGTTTACTGGCTTCGATTTTGATAAACACATGCTACGCATTGGTGCGATGAACATGCTGCTGCATGGGATTGAAAACCCAAGTGTGCACTACCGCGATAGCTTGCAAGACCAAGGTGACGAGAATATCTCTGAAGCTTACAACCTTATCCTTGCCAACCCACCGTTTAAAGGCTCAGTTGATTTCGATATCGTTGCTCCAGACTTACTGCGTGCATTAGGTAAGAATCCAGTTGTTAAGAAAACGGCACCTAAATTCAAAACCGAAATTGACGAAGATGGCAACGAAATTCAGGTTGAGGTGAAAAAGAAAAAGCCGACTGAAAAATCAGAGCTGCTGTTCTTAGCCTTAATCCTTCGTATGCTTAAAGTTGGTGGACGTGCGGCAGTTATCATTCCAGATGGTGTGTTATTTGGTTCAACCAAGGCGCATAAAACCATTCGTCAAAAAATCGTGCAGGATCAAAAATTGGAAGCGGTCATTTCACTGCCTTCTGGTGTCTTCAAACCTTACGCAGGGGTAAGTACCGCTATTCTTATCTTCACTAAAACGAACAGTGGTGGTACCGATAACGTTTGGTTCTATGACATGCAGGCAGACGGCTATTCACTGGATGATAAGCGTACTCAGCTATTTAAGGACGGTGAAACGGCTACGCACGAGCAAAGCAACATTGCCGATATCATTACACGCTTTAAAACCCTGACTAACGAAGACAGTACACCAAACAGCGACAGCCCAGAGTATAAGCGCAATAAAACGGAACAGAGCTTTATGGTTCCGGTAGAGGACATCACCAATAACGACTTTGACCTAAGCATTAACCGATACAAAGAAGTGGTGTACGAAGAGGTGCAATATGATGCACCAAAGGACATTTTGAAGCGCATTAAAACGCTACAAAATAGTATGGCGAAGGGATTAGCTGATTTAGAAGGGTTGTTAAAATGAGCTGGCCTCTAGTTAATTTATCAACTGTCTGCCAAATCGATATGGGTTCTGCGCCTAAAGGTTCGACATATGTAGAGCTGGATAGAGGTGTGCCACTCATTGCTGGCGCAGCAGACTATGGCGATGTATTTCCTCGACCAAAGAAAGCAACAATTGAACCAACAAAACTATGTAAAAAAGGCGACATCATAATTTGTGTTCGAGCTACGATTGGTGATTTGAACTGGGCAGATAAAGAATATTGCCTCGGACGCGGTGTTGCGGGGCTTAGAGCCAATGATGAAAAATTAGACTCAAAATACTTATGGTATTTTATCGCATCAATTGAAGATGAGTTATATCGGAATTCAACGGGTTCGACTTTCCCTCAAATAAACAAGAAAGTAATCGAATCTCTGAAAATCCCACTCCCCCCACTAGAAACCCAAAAGCAAATCGCAGCGGTGCTAGAAAAAGCCGATCAATTGCGTAAAGACTGCCAGCAAATGGAACAAGAGCTAAACAGCCTCGCTCAGTCAGTGTTTATTGAGATGTTTGGTGATCAATTAACTTCGCCACATGACGTCCTTGGTAATGTATCCAATGTTGTTTCTGGGGTCACCAAGGGCCAGAAACATAACAATAAAGTTATTGTTAAAGCACCGTATATGCGAGTTGCGAATGTTCAAGCTGGTTATTTAAATCTTAATGAAATTAAAGAAATAGAAGTTAAGGAATCTGATGTTGAGAAGTACAAATTAGAGGTTGGTGATGTTCTTCTAACTGAAGGCGGTGATCATGACAAGCTTGGTCGTGGCGCTATATGGAATGGTGAAGTAGATAACTGTATCCACCAAAACCATGTATTCCGTGTTCGTTTAGATACAGAACTATATACATCTCAGTGGTTTAATGGGTTCTTAAAGACAGATTTTGCTAAGCGGTATTTCCTCAAGTGTGCCAAAAAGACTACAAACCTTGCGTCTATCAATATAACGCAACTTAAGGGGTTGCCAATGCCCGATATTGATATTAAAGAACAGGTTAGGTTTGAGAAGATTATTACAAGTATTAACTCTCAAATGCTCTCTAATACTGAGCTGGCTCATCAGTATGATGAGAATTTCAACGCTCTCATGCAAAAAGCCTTTAAAGGCGAGCTAAACCTATAACGAATAATAACAATATGATGTAAAAGGAAATTCAATGTCAGATACGGCTAACTCTTCGCCTAGCGCTGAAGGCAACTCTTCTCAACAGAGCAACTTTGCGTTTATGGACGTTGCCCTTAACGGTGGCAGCGATGTATACACCACGCGTTGTGCCGAGATTAAAACTCGTGCACAAAATGCGGAACGCAACATCAAAACCGATCCACGTATCGCAGGCTTCTATGCCCGTAATGCATTGGAGTTAATGGTTGAAACCGTATTTGACATTGATAACTGGTTAACCCGCCCACGTCATGATGCGACCTTAATGTCGCTCATTCATGACAAGGGCTTTAAGCAAAACCTCACCACCAATCTGTTCCCTAAGCTCAAACTGGTGATCAAGGTTGGCAACGAGGCGGTACACAGTAAAACTACACTGCCACAGCGTGATGCTTTGCAAGCCGTTAAAGAACTGCACCATGTGTTGTATTGGTTTATTCGCACCTATACACCAGACTTGAATCGTAGTCAGTTTTTAGTTCAGTCATTTGATGAAACCTTAATCCATCAGCAAGTGGTTATTGATGCAACAGTGGCGACCAAAGCGCTAAGTAGCATCAAACGGGTTCAAGAGTTAGAGAAGCAGCTAGAGCTAGAAGACAAAGTTGAGCGTGAAGCTTACCTCAAGCAGCTAAAAGAAAACGAGGCGCTCAAAGCAGCAAACCAAGCCTTACTTGAGCAGATCGAGCAAGCCAAGCAAAGTGCGGAAAAAGTCACCGATACACACGACTACAACGAGGAAGAAACTCGCACTTATCTTATTGATGTACTTCTGCACGAGGCTGGTTGGAAACTAGAACATAAGCGAGACCGTGAATACCCAGTATCAGGCATGCCAATTTCTCAGGCTAACCCTAAAGGTAATGGCTTTGTTGACTACGTTCTATGGGGAGACGACGGGACCGCGTTAGCGGTTGTTGAGGCAAAACGCACTCATCGCCGAGCCGAAGACGGGCAACAACAAGCGAAGCTTTACGCTGATTGCTTAGAAAAGCAGTGTGGGGTGCGCCCAGTTATTTTCTACACCAACGGCTATGAGACACATCTGTGGGATGATCATTTTTACCCGCCACGTCAAGTTCAAGGCTTTTACACCAAAGCCGAACTAGAGCTTATGGTGAAGCGTCGTACCGACCGTAAACCTTTCTTTGAAAATGGGCAGCCGAACAACAATCTTGTTATTAACAACGAGATCACCAACCGTCACTATCAAAAGTCAGCCATTACTAAACTGCTGCAAGACTTTGAGCTAGAACATGAGCGCAAAGGACTATTCGTTATGGCGACGGGTACAGGTAAAACTCGTACAGTGATCAGCCTTGTTGATTTGTTAGTGAAAAACGATTGGGTTAAGAACATCCTGTTCCTTGCTGACCGTAATGCGCTACTCACTCAAGCCAAGAAGAACTTCGTTAAGCTACTGCCTCGCGTAAGTTGTTCGATTTTAGATTCTGGTCAGCGTAAAAACAGTATCGACAGTCGCTTGTACTTCTCTACATACCCGACCATGAAGAATCTACTGGATCGAGGCGCAGATGAGCGTCCATTTGGTGTCGGTCATTTCGATTTGATTGTTGTCGATGAAGCGCACCGTTCGGTCTACTCGAAGTACCGCCAAATCTTCGAGTATTTTGATGGCTTCTTAGTAGGGTTAACAGCGACACCAAAGGATGAAGTTGAAAAAGATACTTATGGCATTTTTGACCTGCAAAAAGGGATGCCAACCTACGCTTATGAAGACGACAAAGCGTATGACCAAGGCTACCTTGTGCCACCAACTAAGATTTCTGTCGCAACCAAGTTTTTACGTGAAGGCATTAAGTACAAAGACCTATCACCTGAAGAGCAAGAAGAGTGGGAAAACAAAGCTGAACTCGAAGATCGAGATGAAGTATTACCATCTGAAGTGAATAACTTCTTGTTTAATACCGATACTGCCGAGAAGATGTTTGCTCAGTTAATGAGTAAAGATGAGCGCGGTGGTATTCACGTTGAAGGTGGCGATGTCATTGGTAAAACCATCATCTTTGCTGCCAATAACCCTCACGCACAGTTTCTGCAAGAAGTATTCAACAAGAATTACCCTAAATGGGCTGGTAAATTAGCTCGTGTGATCACATGGAAAGAAACCTATGCACAAAGCCTAATTGATGAGTTTGGTGGCGACGAAAACAAGATTGACGAATTCGACCCTAAGAACCCTACTTGTCGCATTGCAATCTCCGTAGATATGCTCGATACCGGTATTGATGTACCTGAAGTAGTGAACCTTGTTTTCTTCAAAGTCGTTCGATCAAAAGTGAAATTCACCCAGATGATTGGGCGTGGAACACGTTTGTGTAAAGACCTGTTTGGTCCGAATGATAATAAGAAGACATTTAAGGTTTTCGATTATTGCCAAAACTTTGAGTATTTCGATGCGAACCCTGAAGGTATTGCGGTCGGTGTGGCGAAACCCGTGACTCAACAGGTATTCGAGAAGCGCGTACTACTCAGTACATTACTTAACAGCAGTTTGAATAATGAAGAGTTCCGAGAGCAACACCCAGAAGACTGCGAGCGCTATTCTGAGTTAAATCGTTACCAACTGGATATGTTGCACCACATTGTTAGTGGTATGAATCTCGATAATTTCATTGTAAGACCGAAGCGTCGAGCGATTGAGCCATTTTTAGAGCGTGAGCATTGGGATAACATTGATGACGCTAAGTTTACTGAGCTAGAGAGTCAGATCTCAGAACTACCGACGGAAGCAGACGCTTTTAACTCTGATGAGCAGCTTAACCATCTATCACACCGATTTGATAGCCTTGTACTGACCATGCAGCTAGACCTATTAGAGAAAGGTATGATCTCGGAAACAAGCCGTGGGCGAGTTATAGAGTTTGCAGAACAGTTAGAAGCTAAATCAACCATCCCAGCGGTACAAGCACAACTACAATTGATTCAGGACATCCAGACCCAAGAGTTTTGGCAAGATATCCACCTAGTGACGCTGGAAGGGTTACGACGTAAGTTGCGAAATCTGATGTTTGCGTTGGACAAAGATAAAAAAGAGATGGTGTACACCAACTTTGAAGACGAGATTCAAGGTGTCCATGATGTGACAAACGTATACAAGAACCCAAGCGTCGATTTAGCTCAGTATCGAAAGAAGATTGAACTCTATATTCAAGATCACCAAGACCAATTAACCATCCAAAAGCTAAAGCGTAATAAAGCCATTACCCAAGCGGACTTAGATGTTTTAGAAGGCTTGTTACTGGAAGCTAGCGGTATGAGTGATGTGGAAACGTATCGCGAAAAAATCCTACAAGAGAAGCCTTTAGGTACTTTTATTCGCGAGCTTGTCGGCTTAGACATGAATGCAGCAAAAGAAGCATTCAGTAGTTTCCTTGATGAAGAGGCGTATAACGCCGAGCAAATTCAGTTCGTCGATCAAGTGATTGACTACCTCGTTAGCAACGGCATCTTAGATATGTCGCAGCTCTTCGAGCCACCATTTACTGATAACCACGGCGAAAGCGCTTACGGCTTCTTCGATGAAGGCACCGTAGTGGAGTTGTTCGGAGTGATTCGCAAAGTAAATGCGAATGCAGTGGTTGCTGAAAGTCAGAGTGCTTAGGTTTATAAATAATGAAATTATTAGATAAGAAATACTACAACCTTGAACCTAAGTTCGAGTACCTTAAAGATGAATTTATTCTTGGCTTAGCTTGGAAAAAAACTGATGCTTTTATACGAACACATAATTGGTATGCAAATCTTCTAGAGCTAGATAAATACGCACTGGATATAAGTGATGAAGTAAAAGACTGGTCAACAGAAATTGATGATTGGGACTTAACTACAAGTGATATTGAATTGATACCAGCCCCTAAAGGAGCCAATTGGTCAATTGAAGGGGGGCAATGGATTCAAAAAAAGGATGCTCCAAGACTACGCCCTTTAGCGGATATTAATATTAAAGATCAGTCTATTGCTACGGCAGTGGCCATGTGCCTTGCTGACGCTATAGAAACAAGACAAAAAGATTGTTCTTTAACAGGTTTGGACTATTCAACTCATATAAAAAACAAAGTATTCAGCTATGGGAATAGGTTACTTTGTGACTGGGAAAATGAAAAAGCGAGGTTCCGTTGGGGAGGTAGTGAGTACTACCGAAAGTTCTCTTCTGATTACCGAAGTTTTTTGCAAAGGCCTATTTCCATTGGTCGGGAAGTTGTGCATAAAGTTAGCGAAATTGACGATGTTTTCATTGTCAATTTAGATTTATCTAACTTTTATGGATCAATTAAGCTAGAGGTTTTATTAGATAAGCTAAAAGAGCTCGCTAGCGAGCATTACGGCAATCAAGTCCTTGAGGAAGATAGTTTTTGGGACTGTGCGAGTCAGGTTTTAAGTTGGTCTTGGTCTGCAAGCTCTATTGATTTACTGAATCACCTAGAGCTACCAGAAAACGTAGGCTTACCTCAGGGATTAGCATCTGCTGGAGCTCTCGCGAATGCTTACTTAATAGGCTTTGATGAGGCTTTGAGTTCTAAACTGAGAACTAGGATCGAAGGTAGTCAAATTTTGTTACACGACTATTGTCGATATGTCGACGATATCAGGTTTGTTGTTTCTGGTGAGGCTTTGACTCACGATGAAATCAAAGAGTCAGTTTATGAATTGGTTCAGGATATTCTTGATGAGACGCTAGATCAAGATGAACTGGAAGAAAAACCGCGTTTAACTGTTAATGAAACTAAAACCCATGTTTTTGATCTATCTGATCTTGATAATGGAAGCAGTCTAACTCATAGAATCAATGAGATTCAACACGAAGTCGCAGCGTCAAGTGTCCCTGAACGTAGTGGGTTGGATAACAATATACCAGCACTCCAACAATTATTATTAACTGAGCAAGATAGTTTTTTAGAAGGTGTTGAGTGCTTACTTCCGGGGTTTAGTTCTGATAAGTCAATTAAAGTTGATTCCTTACGTCGATTTTCGGCTCATAGACTAGAAACAAGTTTAGCAAAAAAGAGCAAGTTGATTTCACCAAACGAAAGAAAGCAGTTTGAAAATGAATCAGTTTTGATTACTAAGCGCTTATTACAAGCTTGGCTAAAAGACCCATCGATTATGGTGATTTTTCGTAAAGCGCTAATGATTAATCCCTCTCTCGATATCTACAGTAATATTTTGAATATGATATTTGAACGAATCAAGGGTGATAGTGATAAGTTCGATAAACATATTATGTTATATCTATTGTCAGATATTTTCCGAAGTGTTGTCGACATATATAGAAGTTTAGATTCAGAGCGTTTAGTCGATTACCAGAAGCTCATGAGTGAAGTTACATCCGTTGCGCAAAAACTTATGAACCTTAAGGTTAACGAGCCGTTTCCGAGCTATGTATATCAGCAGGCTCTATTCTTTCTTGCTGTTGCCAATAAACCTTACATGACGAATGATAAGTCTATCCCAGCTCTTGCTAAGCTTCAGAGTGTTTTAATTAGACAGCACCTTGACCCTTTGGATAGTAAAGATGGATATTTGTTTGAACTATCAGCTCAAATTAGCAATGACTATCAAGCTAATGCTGCTTTTTTGCTTTCTCATCCAAATAAGAGAAAGGTTGTTGACTCAATTATAAAAAAGTTTGCTTTACGAGGCGGTCCATTTTGGCGAGTGCTTTGGAAGGAGATTGTAAGAACTCAGGACCGACCTAAAATAAACAGATTTAGGTGGGCTATTCCGCCGCAAGAATCAAGGCCTAATGGTTCTGAGCACTATTTGTCGTCAGTAATTAGCTTTAAAGAAAACCCGTTTAGGTTCGAACATGCGCTTCTTAAACTAGGTATAGCATTGGTTAAAACCATGGAGGATGAAACTAACCATCTGTGGCGTACAGATGGTAAGCAATATTCACCACATCAAATAGTAGTCGAGAGTAACACTGACTCTTGGACAGACCTTTGGCGCCCTAGTGTAACCATTGGTTGCTCTGTGGGAAAAATAGATCAAACACCTAAAGATCCTCGCTATGTAAGTCCTAAGTGGTTAGCAAAGCGCCAACGAGGAGTTTACGATGAACAAAAACTCTACTGGGTGTGTAGCATTTTACGAAGTGCAGCCTTAGGCAATATAGACTTTACTCAGAGGAATGATTTAAAGCTTGATGTCGAAAAATATGATGGTATTCGTTCTCAGTGGTATAAGCGAAGTATGGGGATGTTGCATACACCAGAATCAATTGTTGGAACATATGGAACTATAAGCGATTGGTTTGCTAGTCTCCTCCAACATGGTCTTCAATGGCCTGGCTTTTCGTCTTCCTATATAGAGGAAGAGGATATTTTAGCTATAGGTTGTCTGGATGACTTTAAAGATTGTTTGCAGAAGAGACTGACGTATCTCAATGCACAAATATGCATGTCATCTAACGTGCCAACTTTGCCTACTGTTGTTAAGAGACCAGAGCTAGCGTCTAATCAATTTAGAATAGTAACTGTTCAGCAGCTCTTCCCTAAAGATAAACACTTTCACCCTTCAGATGTGAAGCTAGATCACCATGATATCCGTTGGAAGCATAGGGAACACCTTGCGGAAGTTTGCAAACTGACGGAGCAGACTTTAAGTGCAAAGCAAAGAACAGAGTCTAGAGAGCAAAAAAGTACGGCGGACTTGATAGTGTTTTCTGAGGTTGCGGTACATCCGGATGATGAGGATATATTAAGAGCACTTGCTTTTAGAACTAAAGCGATAATTTTTGCTGGATTTGTCTTTACTGAGCTAGATGGCCGTATAGTCAACAAAGCTCGTTGGATTATCCCAGACTCCTCTGAATCAGGAATTCAATGGCGTATTCGTGATCAGGGTAAATTTCATATGACTCGTGATGAAATTACTTTAGGGGTTCAAGGATATCGACCATCTCAGCATGTCATTTCTATTGAAGGTCACTCCGAGGGACCGTTCAAGCTTACTGGCGCGATATGCTATGATGCGACGGATATAAAGCTCGCTGCCGATCTTAGAGACTTGACAGATATGTTCGTGATAGCAGCGTATAACAAAGATGTTAATACCTTCGATAATATGGCTTCCGCTCTTCAATGGCATATGTATCAGCACATCGTTATTGCTAATACTGGCGAATATGGTGGCTCTACAATGCAGGCGCCTTATAAAGAGAGTTATCATAAGTTGATATCGCACACTCATGGGGCCAATCAGATAGCGATTAGCACCGCTGATATTGATCTTGCTGCATTTAGACGAAAAGTAAAAGAATACAAAAAAACAAAAGCTCAGCCTGCTGGTTTTGCCCGAAAAAATTGAGAGGTATTATGGATACATTAGTTAAGCTAGCTACAATTTTTTCTCCTTTAATAAGCGCTGGTGTTGCTATTTGGGCTATTTGCGTTGCAACTAAGACTATTAAGGAAAACAAAGAGATTGCGAAAAAATCTGTCGCTGACACTGCGTATCAGACATATTTGCAGCTAGCAATGGAGAATTCAGATTTTGCTAAGGGCTATAAAGCTATCTCGGAAGACGACCCCAAATATGCTCAGTATGTATGGTATGTAGCGAGAATGATGTTTTGTTTTGAACAGATAGCAGAGGTTGAAGGAAATCTTAAAGACAGCACTTGGTATAAAACTATAATCAAGCACGTTGGTTTTCACTTAGAACACTTTGATAAGTCCAATGCCGTAGAGGAAGAGTTATATATTCAGCCTCTACTAGATATTATTCTCTTAAGTCGTAAAAAACAAACGACATAGGAATGTGACCCCACGCAAAAAGTGTTGTTAATATGAATAGTTTTTTTGTTTTTACTTAAACTCATACCATACTAAAACTTAGACATTCTAAGTTTTAGTGGTGGCATGTGAAAACGGACATTCAACTTTACCCTGACGAATCGCTCGAAAGCTTCTTGTTGCGCTTGTCGCAAGAGCAAGGTTACGAGCGATTTTCTCATTTCGCCGAAGATATCTGGTTTGACACGTTGAATCAGCATGAAGCGATTGCTGGTGCTTTCCCCTTAGAGCTGAATCGCGTCAATATCTACCACGCTCAAACCACAAGCCAAATGCGAGTGCGGGTTCTTATCCATCTTGAGAACCAATTAAAGCTCAATAACTTTGGTGTACTGCGCTTAGCATTATCCCATTCAAAAGCTCAATTCTCTCCGCAGTACAAAGCTGTGCATAGATTCGGTTCTGACTACCCTCATGCTTTTCTTCGCAAACGCTTCACGCCTAT
This sequence comes from Vibrio jasicida CAIM 1864 = LMG 25398, assembly GCF_000400365.1. Classification (GTDB taxonomy): domain Bacteria; phylum Pseudomonadota; class Gammaproteobacteria; order Enterobacterales; family Vibrionaceae; genus Vibrio; species Vibrio jasicida. The sequence continues at coordinate 29,806 of NZ_BAOG01000014.1, forward strand.
TTGCCCTCTGTGTATTGACGAAGCTCCCTACATTCGCCAGCAGTGGCAATTTATCTCTCACCAAGCTTGTGAACACCATGGCTGTATACTGGTTCATCACTGTCCTGAGTGTAAGTCGAGACTTGAATATCAAAGTACCGAGAGTATTAGCCAATGTGAATGTGGTTTTGAGCTCCGAAACTCGCCTGTAGAGGATGCGCCAGAGGCTGAGGTGTTGGTCGCTCGATGGTTGTCAAGAAATGATTCAAAACCCTTGGGATTGTTAACGGGGGAAATGACGTTATCCGAGCGATATGGCTTTTTACTTTGGTATGTAAATCGTTATGGTGATATCGATGACCTCAGTTTTGAGTCATTCGTTGAATACTGTAGCGCTTGGCCAACGGCGCTATGGCAAGACCTCGATACCTTGAAAGAGAAGGCAGAACTTGTTCGAGTAAAAGATTGGAAGAAGGTGTTTTTCAATGAAGCCTTTGGCGATCTGCTTAAAGATTGTCGTCAGTTACCCAGTCGGCAGTTGAGTCACAATATCGTGCTTGCACAGGCGTTAGCTTACTTTACAAAGCTAATGGCAACAGTGCCCTCAAGCGCCAAAGGAAATATCGGTGATGTACTGCTCAGCCCCTTAGAAGCTTCTACATTGCTTTCTTGCACCACCGATGAAGTGTATCGGTTGTATGAGTTTGGTGAGATTAAAGCCGCTATCAGGCCGCGAATGCATACAAAGATAGCGAGTCATGAATCGGCGTTTACTTTAAGAAGTGCCATCGAAACAAAGCTGACTCGAATGAGCTCTGAAAGTGATGGTTTAAGTGTATATCTGCCTGAGTGGTAATTATGACGAAATTAAGTGACTTATTAGCAATTGAAGACGAAGCAGTAAAGCAGGTTACGCTAAAGAAGATGTTCATGCCTTATACAGAAGATGTCTGTGTTGAAGGGTGTGAAAAAGAGGCGTTAACGATTTTGCTTAATCTCAGTTCAAGCCATCAATCAGATAGGTGCTCGGATTGGTTGGATGTTGCCCGAGCTAAAAGGCATTTAAAAGCGGCTGAGAACTTAGAAGCGTCCTTTGATGAAATTAAATGGTTCCACACTCATAATCTCAAGTTTCCAGACTGTCGAGTTAAAGATCAGCGGATAGTTGCACAGGCTCTTACGACAACCGAGGTATTCATTTCAAGCGGAGTATTAGAGCAGCGCTTGGGGTGGGCGCATAACTCTGCGGTATATCGTCACACATTGTGGTTATTGAATCCTTTTAGTTGGCAATCACAGCCCGTATGCATCCTTTCACTTATCAAGCAAGAAAGCTCCATTTGGATTGAGTTGCTCAAAGAATTCGGTCTAAGTGCTAAGTCACTTGCTCGCTTAAAACATACAATTGAAGAGCAGCTCCCTGATAATCATTTTCCCGATAGCGTCAGTTCTTACAGTAAGCAGCTACGGTTTCCATGGGGGGATAATTATATTTCGTTGACCCCAGTGGTCAGCCATGCCATTCAGAGCGAGTTAGAAGTGAGATCGAGAAATCGAGAAAGTAAGCTTAGCTTTGTGTCTTCGTCACTGCCAAATTCTGCAAGTATCGGGAACTTGTGTGGCAGTTTAGGTGGGAATATGAAAGCCCTAAACTACCCGCTAGACGTCAAACCAGCGAGAGGTGGAACGTTACCTGAAAGTCGAAAAAAGAGTGGTCACTACTTTGATGACTATCAGGTAACTAATACCAAAGTTTGTCAGGTTTTAAATCATCTAATTGGTTCAGAGCCATCAAAAACACAGAAGCAGAGGGAGAGTGCTCGCAAGGTTAGAAGTAAGATATTGCGAAAGCAGATAGCCCTTTGGATGCTTCCTTTAATTGAGTTAAGAGATATCGTTGATGCTGATCCTAATCAACAGCAATTGGAACATGATGACACTTTAGCTCAAGCCTTTCTGGCGCTACCAGAATCGGACCTAGGCTCCTTAGCCAGTGAGTTTAATCGCCGTTTACATCTTACGTTGCAGAATAATAAGTATGCCGCCAAGTTTGCCTATCACCCTAAGCTTATGCAGCTCGTTAAAGCCCAAATTGTATGGATTCTCGAACAGCTCAGTAAACCTACTGGTAATGCAGATAAGGTAACGGGCGAGCAGTATATCTATTTGTCATCAATGAAAGTGCAAGATGCTGTCGCAATGAGCAGCCCTTATTTGTGTGGTGCTCCTTCTTTGACGGCTATTTGGGGCTTTATGCACCGTTATCAAAGGGAGTTCAATAAGCTAGTTAATTGTAATTCCCCGTTTGAGTTTTCGAGTTTTTCTTTTTATGTTCGAAGCGAGAAGATTCAACCGACAGCGAAGCTTACTGAGCCTAACTCGGTCGCTAAAGCTAGAACGGTTTCAAACGCGAAACGACCTACCATTCGTAGTGAACGATTGGCGGACCTAGAGATAGACTTAGTTATTAGAGTTCATAGTGAAAGCCGAATTTCAGATTTTAAGGCCGCGCTTAAAACGGCACTTCCCGTTGCTTTCGCCGGAGGGGCGTTATACCAACCACAGCTCTCGACGCAGATTGAGTGGCTAAGGACGTTTACCAGTAGGAGCGAGCTTTTCCATGTCATAAAAGGTTTGCCAGCCTACGGGCGATGGTTATGTCCAAGTGAGAACCAGCCGAGTGACTTTGATGACCTAGAGCATTTAATAACGAAAGACGCTGATAATTTGCCAGTTTCTATTGGCTACCATTTGTTAGAACGTCCGACTAAACGGTGCAACTCGATCACCGATTGTCACGCCTATGCAGAAAATGCGATAGGGTTAGCTAAGAAAGTGAGTCCGATAGAAGTACGTTTTAGTGGAAGAGATCACTTTTTCAACCATGCCTTTTGGTCGATAGAATGCAGTAGCGAAACTATTCTTATAAAAAACTATAGGGATTAATCGTTTATGGAACTTTGCACTCAGCTGAACTACGTTCGATCACTCTCTGCTGGCAAAGCATATTTCTACTATCTATCTAAAAGTGGTGAGATGTGCCCCCTTGAAATTGATAGAACTAGGTTGCGCGCACCAAAAGGTGGTTATGCAGAAGCATATAAAGGGAGTAAGTTCGTAGAAAAGAATGTTGCTCCACAAGATTTAGCTTACTCCAATCCTCAGTTCATCGAAGAGTGTTATGTAAAACCTGGTGTTGATGATATCTACTGCGCATTTCCCCTTCGAATTCGAGCCAACTCTCTAACTCCAGATACCTGTAGTGATGACGAAGTGCGCTCTAAACTTTCGTTACTGGCTAACACTTATAAAGAGCTCAATGGGTATCAGGAGCTCGCACATAGATACGCGAAGAATATACTGCTTGGTACTTGGCTTTGGAGAAACAGAGAGTGTCGACAATTGTCGATAGAAGTGACCACCAGTGATTCACAAACCTTGATTGTAGAAAACGCAACAAAGCTTTCTTGGTATGGTTATTGGGATGAGGCGTCAGCAGAATGCCTAGAAAAACTTACCGCTTATTTGATGCGAGCCCTATCTGACCCGACCGAATATTTCTACATGGATGTCAAAGCTAAAATTGGAGTTGGTTGGGGGGATGAGGTTTACCCAAGCCAAGAGTTCTTGGATGATCGAGAAGATAGTGCTCCTACTAAGCAGTTAGCTACCGTAGAATTATTGAACGGAAAAGAAACTGTTGCTTTTCATGGTCAGAAAATTGGTGCAGCGTTGCAATCGATTGATGATTGGTGGCATGAAGAAGCAGATAAGCCATTAAGAGTGAATGAGTATGGAGCTGACCGAGAGTACGTTATAGCAAGGCGACATGTTTCCTATGGAAATGACTTTTACCAGTTAGTCAGAAATACAGAGAATTGGATTGAGACAATGATAGCTTCTCAGACCATCCCAAATGACGTGCACTTTATTATGTCTGTCTTGATTAAGGGGGGTCTCTTCAATTGTTCCAAAGCGAAGTAAGGATGATTATGACGAAGCGTTACTACTTCTGTATACGTTATACCCCTGTTCAAGCCGACTATGAGCTGTTAGCAGGGCGTTGTATCTCTCAAATGCACTTGTTTATGGTCAATAACCGACAATCCATCAATAAAATAGGCGTGAGTTTTCCCGACTGGAGTGATGTTACGGTTGGTCAAACCATCGCCTTTGTGGCTGAAGATAAAGAGATGATGATTGGACTCTCTTTTCAGCCCTATTTTTCTTTGATGGTAAATGAAGGTCTGTTTGAGATTTCTAGTGTTTGTGAAGTGCCAGACACTGCGATAGAGGTGAGGTTTGTCCGTAACCAAACGATCGGGAAAAGCTTTTTAGGTTCTAAGAAACGCAGAATCAAACGTAGCATGGCGAGAGCCGAACTATCTGGTGTTGAACCATCGTTACCAGCTACTAATGAAGAGCGTGTCGTCGATAGCTTCCATCGAATACCAATCTCCAGCGCTTCATCTGGGGAAGATTATATTTTGTTTTTACAAAAGGAGCTTGTCGGTGAGCGTGGTGCTGCAAACTTTAATAGCTATGGCTTAGCCACCAATCAAGAAAGAAAAGGCACAGTACCTGAATTACGTTTTTGACCCTCTTTCTAAAGCTGTTTTTTAGAGAAATAAAAACAATCACTTACAGAAGTACGAAGAAAAAGGGTATTTTGATGAATTGTGACTTTAAGCACGCAGAATCAGATGGTTAGAGACTATATTCTACAGTGTCCTGCCGCATAGGCAGCTAAGAATATAGTTCATCTTCTGCCACATCCAAAGCAAATGTGTCCTGCCGCATAGGCAGCTAGGAATTTATTAGGGGTAAATGCTAACCTTAACTTCTTGTGTCCTGCCGCATAGGCAGCTAAGAATAGGTCAGGAAGAAAGCAACCGACCTGCTGAACAAGCAGTTAATAAAAACCATCGAGTTTAGGCTTGATGGTTTTTTTTAACTTCAGCACGGAACTGCAGTCGGCCTCAACTATTTTGTGGCTCTGGCGTCTTAGGTAGCGCAGATGATTGGTATCTAATTTACTAGTTCCAGAGCTTTTATCCCAAAACATTAGCAGTCACTAATTGGGTAGTGTCAAAACAACTGTATAGAACATCTCTATTAGGACAAAAGAAAAAGGCGTCATAATGACGCCTTTTTCTTTTGGTTTACGCTCAAATCTCTTTGATTTGGAGTAGTTCAACTTGAGGGGCTTTGAGCGAGAGTCTTTGCTCAATTATCCATTTATTCACAAAATCTCGTTTTTGTTCTGGGTTTTCTAAGTTCCTCCAGTGATTTCTTACCGAAATACTCGATGGCTCTTTTTCATTGAGGATACGCGTCCATGGTTTATCCATGTAGTCCTTGATAGGTGGCAGCCTCACATCGATACCAGGTAGCGGATACCCTTCATTAAGCGCTGATTGCTGTAATGATTCAAATGTTACCGTCAAAGGTTTAAGGTTTTTACCCGCGATAATGTCTCCATATGGGCGCATGCCATCCACCAAGGTTCCCGTAGGGGAAACGTAAGTAAACTTGAAACGCACGATATACAAATGCTTGCGGTCACTGCTTTTCAATGACTGGCTGTACTGCGCAGTATTGTCTTGTAAAAAGTCAATGGCGCTTTGTGCAAGGTCATCATGGTTGTGCGTACTTTGTGTTTTGTCATGCGCTAGTTTAAAGACTATCTCGTTTTGCATACCGTTGTAATTATTGTTTGATGGGACGACGGTCGTATGTGTTGCGATACTCATTTCCCCACAATAATGCATTGCGCTGTGTATGGTTGGTCCGTCTTTTAACTTCAACTTCATCATCAGTTCACGCCAATTCAGTCGCATAGTCTCGTACTCTTGGCTTGCTAGCTCATCGCCGAATAGGGCAAAACAGACGGCAAACGAGGTTTCTTTGTTCCAATCAAACTCACTGGCTAATGCTTGCTCTGTCCAATCTTCTCCCCACTTTAGTTGACCATCAATTTCAATCCCTTGCAGTACTGTTAGTTGATCGCCGATAACTTGTGGTGTGTTATCGCGGGCTGACGACGATTCACTCATTACAAAATCTTCGATTAAGAAGTCTGTATCTTCAAACTGGCTCAGCACTTCTATTTGGCCATCAAAGTGACTTGTCTGAGGGCTTGAAGCTTTCGATGTCCCGTATTTCGCGGTGAGGTATTCAAGTCTAAATTGGTTATTGGTACCGACCATCCGTACGCCAAGTGCTAAATCGTGTTTCGCGAGACTGAAGGTATATTCCATTTGGTCAAAACCATCATTGTCGAGCACGTGCTCAAATACTGATTGGCCTTTGATAAGTGCTTTCAGCGAGTCGATGCCTTTCACATAAGGGCAGAGCGGTTTTAAACCATGGATGTATACATGGCCGAATGTATAGGTCGGTTCAAACTCAAGGGAATGCAGCTCGAGTTCTTCTTCCTGTAATTGTGGCTGCTGTTCAAAGTACTTTGCTACTGCGCCGTCAGGATCTTGTAATTCTTGCGCGTTCTTTTTAGTAAACAACACATCAAATGCTGGGCCATTGGTGTTAAATCCGATGACTTCAGTGCTGTACGACACCTCTTGTAAGAACATACTCTTAGACTTATGCTCGCCTTCTCCTGTTAAGATCACTTGCAGCATAACGCGGGTTTGCGGTCTGAGTTTGCGTCCGCTTTCCTCTCTCACCCAATCTACGTAAGGTTGCCAGTTGTCCCCTTCTTTAACCAATAAGCGGCTAAAGCCAATGTCTTTCTCCTCGAGTTCGACCTTGGTTAGATTAAAGTCGTTGCAAAACGCTTTTAAGCCTTCTTTTTTGGCTAGATTGATATCGATCACGTCCCCAGTATTTTCGTTTAAATACAACTGACTTTGTACTGGGAAACCAGTGTTAAAGGAGCCACGCACCTGACGACCTTGATCAAAGGCCAAACTGCTTACCGTATGGGACAATGAAGAGTTAAACGCCTTTTTGCGATTGATCCAGTTTAAAGCGAGCGTATTGCCCATATTGACAGGAATGGACCAATTGTCACTCATCACGTATTGCTCGATGAACAAGTCCACTTCGTACTGTTCTATCAGATCATCAAAGCTACGGAACATACCATCCATGCTACTTAAAATTGCTAACAGCTCGACCAATGAGTTCAGAGCGTAGGCTCGCAGTAAAAAGCGTTTAAGTAGCTCGTCGTGATTAACCTGGCTCTCGAGAAAACCGGCTATCTCGCTTGGCTTTAACTCTTTCTGTTCAAGCTTTGTATCCACTTTCTCGTACAACACGATCAACTCTTGGTTAATCATGCTAAGGGTCTTGAGCATGCTTTTTGTGTTGTAAGTATCTTTTAATTTTTTAAACGTCTGATCACCAAACAAGTCGCCATAAAAATCCGTAGCAGCGCCAAGCAATTTGCCGGCTGTGCTACCTGCTAAATAATAAGCGGCGATAGGGGAAGCTGGGGTCCAAAGCGCGACGGTAGCAAGCACATCAATCGCAGAGAAGAAGGCCTCTTTTTGAGCCTCTTTTGCGGTAATTTTAAACCCTTCCCAATATTGGTGAGCCCGGTTTAAGGCGAGGGTACCTGTTCGACTCGGCGGCAGAGAAATTGAGAAATCAGGGATAACCAAGCGAACTTCCACTCTTCGGTTTATAGCAATGTCGGCTGTATCCGAACGGTCACCATGATCGTGGTAACCGCCTTCCTTAGGTAATAATTCAGCTTTACCTTTGGCTTGTGTGACGAGTCTACGTTCAAGCTTTATTCTTTCGTCACCTTGAGTCCCATTTAAAATCCGATCTTTGATTGTATCGATTCGTCTTTGTGAGACGATCAGGTTTTTCTCCTGACTACTGATAGGGCCACCATGGCCGATTAATGCGATCTGATAATCAGGGTTCTCGACCAATAGGTTACGCAGTTTTCCACAAAGCTCCTCATAATTACTGTTGAGTGCTTTTACCTCGTTCTCAAACTCAGCGGAGTTAAATTTGAAGTTGATCCTTACCACGACGCCCATGGCATCGGTGTAGATTTTTGCTTCATTTCCCAGAAAACCCTGTACCTCGGTGGCTTTTGTCTCCCATCGCTCCTTCTCATCAGAGCGTCGCAAATAAGCAATCGCAGAAAGGTACTGTTTGGCATACGCTTTGAGGCTGTCGTGGGCTTGTTCGGCATCTTCGAGTGCATCAATGTGTTTATCATACTGCTCTTTGGTCTCCATCGCGCTTAACCCGAGTTGTATCACAGGTAAAGCTTGATTGGTGCCAGACAGAAAATCTTTGGATAAGCGGCCTAAACCTCGGAATATTTGGGTTTGACCGTTATCCTTGAATGCTTGTTTTATATATGGAATGTCGATGACTGTTTTTCTAAGGATAAGCTTTCTATAATCTTTTACGCTTAATGGGAGCGCCACAAGAGTTTTAGAAATATCAATCGTCTGTTGAGCATCTTTACATGCCGCGAACGCTGCCTTCAAAGACAACCCGCTCATAATGAAGTCGGGCAGGTTACCCGTTTCGGCATTTTCCCATAATGCCTGACCAATGGTTTTGGCCATATCACCAAAGGTGCCGTACACTTTGGCACCCTCGATAGAGAGAAAATCCGAGCTCAATGAATCGTAGGTTTTCATGATAGCCGAGCTCAGTGATAACGAGGCCATCCCAGGTTTAGACTGGTTGTGATACGTGACGCCCTTGCTAGCGTACACACTGTACTCGGGTAACTGGCTAGGAAATTGTTGTATCAGCGTCTCTTCAAGAGTGATCATATCACCACACACACACGCCATTTTGCCAATGCCTGCTGTCTCTTTAAAAACTAGCCGCTCATGCAGCTCGTAAGTGTAAACATCTTGTAGCTTATCGGTGTTGCCGATAAACGCTTTGGATTTTTTTACATTGGCTCTGATGACGCTCTCAGGCAACTTCAGCCGCTGATACAGTTCTTTTTCAAACTCTAGCCATTCTTGCTCGCGAAAGGCGATCCGAATGAGATAGAACCCGTCTTTCGCATCAATGGGATCCAAGTGTAAAAGTGCGCTGGGTAAGACATCATTCTCTCTCCTGTTGTCCCATTCTGGCATCCTTCTGGTAACCGTTTGTGTGGCGAGAATCGTTTCACCGGCAGTCTCAGACTCTCCAGGTTTGATCTGCTTTAAGGGCTGTACCATTGTGACCTCTGCGCCAGCATAAAATGGGTCGGTAAATAGCACCGCACAGGTATGCACGCGAGGGACGATAAAGCCTTGTAGGTATGGTTTCTTTTGTTGTTTGTCATACCAACTGTTATAGGCTTTCTGCTCTTCACTCAGTTTGCCATCCGTTTCCTCTTCATATTTCGCAGCCAATTGAGATGGTTTGATTTTGGTAAGCTTAAACTTAACTCCAGTTTGACGTTTACCATTAGCAACTCCGTCGATAGTCGTCGCAAAATGTTTGATGTTTTCTGCTAATGTCGCGACATCAGATGCGCCTCCGTCTTTGTAATCCGGCGGGGCAATCATTTGTGACAGCCAGCTAATCGGCGGGAAACTCAACTCATAATCGATGTCTTTTTGGATATTCTCTTTGCGCGCACCTGGATGCAAAATCATGAAGTTTTCTTTATCTTCAGTTGCAGGCTCTGCTCCATCGACTTTTTCGCCATTAAGTGGCTGCGCTGCAGATTTCGATAAAGGCTCTCCCATGCCTAACTCGACGATTTTACCTTCTAGGGTTGTGCCCCAAAGTTGAGCATCCTCATCCGCTATCGCGTTCACCATAATCGGCGTCTGGGGAATAGGGCGGATTTTACCGTCTAGTTCTGTCTTCGTAGTTAAGTCCGATTCTTGGTGCCAATTGGGAAAGATATTTTCAAATCCATCGAATACTGGTTCAAAAAAAGCCCCAAATAAATACACTTCTTGGTCAAATTGGAAGCCCATTATTTGGTCTCCTTAAACCAGTCGCCGTTGTTTGCGGTGACGTTGTATACTATCGCAGGGTCGCGCGTACCGTTATTGCTTAGAGCTTGCCATTCCCAAGTTTGTTTGGTCTGGTTATTTTTCACTGACATGCGCATGGCATTGTAGTTGGTTAAGGCAAACTTGCTATTTAAACCAATCGCAAACTGCATTGCGCCTTCTCTTGGTTTAACAACACCTTCTTTTAAATCTACGTAAAAGGCATTGCGAATTCCTGCCGCCCATACCTTGTCCCCTTCTGGACTTATTGCTTGGTACTTGGTCTTCGCTTGCGCGACGGTTGTGCCCCAATTTACCAGCTTTAGCCTCTCTCCGGTTTTTTCGTCAACAATTCCAGTACCAACAGTACCTACATCATATATCAGGCCATCTCTGATAAACCCTGTTCCAGATATTGATGTAGTGCTCTTTTCAACTTTCCCTGTCTTTACATCCCATTTGTAAACCACACGCCCTACTTGTCCTGTTCGGTAATACAAGTAACTGCTGTCCTCCGCCCAAATATAACCAGATGGACCATGCAATTGATGAGGTAGGTCAATCATTTTTTGCTCTTTGATATCAAAGACTTTTACCTGCGTTCCTGCATTCATCGCTACGTAGCGGTTATTTGGTGAACGACTGGTTTTCTTGTAAACAATATCGCGGTTAGTATCTTTGAATGGTAGATCCGTGACCAAACGTAAGTCGGTACCGTCGGTTTTCATACTCCAGACTTTTATTCGTCCTTCATAATCGGTGTAAGCCGGTGCGCCTTTTTCTAGCACGCCTCTCTCAGATAAATTGGCCCAAGTAAATTGCACGCGCGGTAAATCGTATGAGCTGGCGTCGTTCAAATCTTCACGTGGCCACTCTTTAGCACGAAATACATGATAACGAGGGAATTCACCTGCCTGATAGGTACTTGATGGGCTTTCCGCGATTTCCGTCGGCTCCATCGTGTAGTAGTTATGTTCGCCAACGTAGGTGCGGCCATCGTCGCTACACGCCGTGAGCGTAAGTACCGCCAAACAAAGGGATAGTAGTTTTTTCATATTTAACCTAGGAATTCTGAAATTGGTACGTTTTCTTCTAAGACCACCAAACGCTGAAGGCCAGTGGAGCTGTTCGCATGCACTGCTCGGACAATATCAACGGTCTCAACTTCTTCGGGAGGAAACGCAAATCGATGCGTCATATATCCTTCATCATCGATTTTTGTAGAGCGGAAAAATGACTTCGCTATCCAATCGTGCTCGACATTGCGTAGCGCAAAGAAATCATCAGGCTGATCGACCAAAGGCTCATGTAAATAGCGTATCGTCGGTAAGTCGCCGCATGGCGCCATTTTAAATCCGGCGATATTACTTTGTGTAAAACTGTTGATTAACGCTGCCCCAAATGCACTCTCTTTTGCCGTGCCAACCGGAATGATCACGGTCCCGGTATTATCGAAACTCTGCGAATCACTGTATACCTTCAACTCAGCCAATGGCTTGGCGATTGAACTAGGATCACTCTCTAAATTCGCGAGCTCAGCGAGTGTTAATTGAAGTGGAGAGTAGTGCAGATAGCACTCTGACTGGATCTCACCATTGATTTTGTAAGGGACCCAAATGTGAGGTAAAGGCGTACCTTGTGCGACTCTATCGTCACCGTCCCCAGCTTTACTTGGGCTTTTTACTGTTTTAACGGTAATAGGCTCGATGTCTAATGTTGGAAATGCCACCTCAACTTCTTCTTCCGTCAAACGGAAGACACGCGCACTTTGGTCAACATTGAGTGTGCCTGAGTATACTTTATTGCCAGCTTGATACAGCTCAAACGGCTCTTCCCCGACATAATACTCATTCACTAAATTGGCACCATCAATATTGACGTGGCGGAACGCTTTGCCGCCCTCTGGTTCGGCATTACGGTAGTACTCTAAATCGACGTCAGCAAAGTAACCGTTCGGCGCCACCTCTACTTCGCGCCACATCTTGTTGTTCCAAATCACATAGAAATACCCAGAAGAGCACAACTCAGATCCTCCACCACTTTCAAGCATAGGGAGAACAGGTATCAATACATTATCCCATTCTTCCATAGCGGCGTCTTTTTCAACGGGCGTAAGTGCGGTTGCGAGCGGAAGAGTAATGGGTTGCGGTTGGTCAGTACACGGAACTTTAATACAGAGATCTCTGAGTTCTTCACTCAATCCTGCAAATGTGGCAAGGCTACGGTGTTGATTCTCCATGTCGCTTCGTGCATTGGTGACTTTCGGTGCCTGATCTTCTGATTTTAGTAACATTAGACACGCGGCATGGCTTGGCCATTGTCCCGCAAACTCCACCACTATCTTATGTTCTGGGCTAGGTTCGTAAGGCACGTGAGCGTAGTTACGCACCAAGGTGACATCGTCGGTAACGGGCTTGTAGGATGCTTTAGGTGTGCGGCTCTCTTTTATGTCAGCCAATGTCTCAATACGAGATTTAAGTCTAGGCGCATTCCGAAATCGAGCATCATCAAGGGAATGATGGTTTGGTGTATTCGTGAGTGCAATCCAGTTCGCTTGAACAAGCTCCTTTTGCAACGCACTGAGTAAGCCCGCTGTCGATTTTTTTGCCGTTAGTGAGACGCGCTGTGCTAACTCGCGAGGCAAACTTTTCACAACATCAGTTGGATTCCGAAATCGAGAAAATTGTTGTACGCATTCTTCGGGGGTGAGCAGACAAGCAAGATCAGACCGAGAGAGCTTGGCGCTGTTGATGAATCTTATAGATGGATGCATTGGCAGATCTCCGTGGCCAAGTCGTTAAAACAAAGTGGCCACGGTGATAAGTTAAGCTGATAAGACTTAATTTTAACGATTTGGTGATTGATAATCGTTTACCCATGTATGGGGTATTTCCATTATTTGCTCTAACCAGATGTATTTCAATTAAAAAATAATAAAAAGCCCGCTTTACATTAGGTAAAAAAACCACCAATAACAGCTAAATTTTGAAAATTACCACATTAAATCGGCTATGAGTGGCAAAGTAGCCGTCATATTCACATCGTGAGTCGCTAAATTGAATATAAAAAAACGAGATCTTAATCACTATTTCTACTCTACAGGGAATAAAAAAGCCGTTTAGTTGCTCGTGAGTGGAAGCTCTAATAGGGGCAAAGAGTCAACAAGGCTACTTGAGTGATGAAATGTGAGAAGTGATATCAGGTTGGGATGTGGGAGCTTTTCCCATACAAACTGTTCAAGATTGATTCGAAATGAAGAGCTGCCAAGGTTGAGCGTAATCTTGCAATTTGAAGTTATTTTAGAGGGGGGCATGTGGTAAGAATTTTTGGTGTGTTTTGTTGGTTTGTAAGTATCACTTGTATTTCTTTACAGGTGCATGCAGAGAGTCAATATTCCATTTTAGAAATGATAGACATCCCAAAAGGTAACGTTGATCTGTATACATGTCCTGATGACACTAAAATTTGCAGTGAACCAGAGTTTATAATGCGCACCATTGCAGTACCTCCTTTTCGTATCGGTAAATTTGAAGTCACGATGGAACAATGGGACGCCTGTGTTTCTGATGGAGGCTGTCAAAAGCCTAAGTCTAGCTGGGCATATAAAAATCGTCATATAAAAGAGCCGTGTGTAGAGGGAGAAGTCTGCCAATACCCTGATGATATGGGATGGGGGCGTGGCACCCGTCCCGTTATCAATGTAAGTTATTCTGATGTGCAGGGTTATATAGATTGGGCTAACTCCAAGTTTGGCAAAAAGTACCGCTTACCTACGCGTGCTGAATGGGAGTATGTCGCGAGAGCAGGTATGTCGGAGAGTTATGATTGGGGAAAACAACCTAAGGCCAGCAACGTTAACTGTAGTAACTGCGGCACTGCTTGGAGTAATAAACAAACGGCAAGAGTAGGCTCTTTTCCTCCGAACCGGTTTGGTGCTTTTGATATGCTAGGAAATGTCGGTGAATGGGTAGACCAATGTTTACCTCAACGAGTAAAAGGAAGCCAAGAATGTGCAGTTTACTTGTTCGTCGGCGGAGGTTGGTTTTTACCGGGGCAGGACTTAGTCCCTAATTCCTATTGGTCACGACATATAGACATTCGAGAGCCATATGTAGGTTTTCGACTTGTTGAAGATATATAATATGAACACTTACTGCCACTGTTTTAGAAACCACATTTTGACTGCTTCTAGTGTTGTGTAACTTTCTTACACCTAACCTCTGTGTTTTTGTTGAAGCTGACCAAAAGGACATGTTATGGTTTTAAATCTTGACAAATTATGGTTTCAATCGATATGTAACTTGTTGAGTTTAAACTATGTGGTTGGACGCATTATGGTTTTAGCGACAAAAAGCCTCGCTTATACAGCGAGGCTTTTTCGTTTCTGCTCTGTAAAATACTCTCTCAAACCTTTTCCCTTCCTCCCAACTGGCTATTCGTCTGGCTGGTGGCTTCTCATTACTCATAACCAAATTTGTATGCAGTATTCAGCCGTGTCTCTTGTGATTTCTCTTTTGTTTTGGAGTGAATAAATATGCTGATTGCATGGTTCGAACGGGATGTATTTCGACTAGCTAAATTTGGTCATTCTTTATTAGCAATTTTTCTATCTCCCCTTGCAAATCTTTTCGGATAGTTTGCATTTTTGTCACGCTTGTTAGCCACTCTTAATAAAACCATCGTGTAGAAAAATTACACTTTTCGGGAAAAATGAAGTGTTTTTTCAGTCTAATCGGGGTCTTATTCATGTTCATTTACACTTAATTGATCTTTTGTATGACAAAATAAAATTGAGATTGATTGGGGTCAAAGATTCGCCCGCATTCGCTGTCTGGCTATCTGAAAGTTAATTACAAGTATTCATCGGTTCGGGTAGGTTATTTTTACTCGCTGGCATAACACTGAATAGATTCTTGATAAATATTCAAAATGAAAATAAACGGTGCAACGGTGACTAGCGAGGCGATTTAACTCAATTCTATTCAGCGAATGCTTTTTATCAGTTTGAAATTGTACTGATGTCGCTTGAATGCTTTTTGGAGACCCCCATGACTAAAAAGTGGTTTACTGAGTCGGTTGAAGAAACACTGACTCAATTAAATGTATCAACTGAGCAAGGTTTGACTTCGGAAGAAGTAGAGCAGCGTCAGGCTGAACACGGCAAAAACGAGCTACAAGAGCAAGAAGGCAAATCTGCCCTTGAGCTATTCCTACACCAATTTAAGAACCCATTGATCTTCATTCTGGGTATTGGTGCGATTGTTTCCTTCTTTACTGGTCACCTTGTGGATGCGATTGCCATCACTGTGATCATCTTCATCAATGCCATCATCGCATTTTGGCAAGAGTTTAAAGCTCAGAAGGGCATGGAAGCGCTGCGCGAAATGGCAGCCCCAACGGCACAAGTTCGTCGTAATGGCGAATGGATTGATGTGTTGGCACGTGACATTGTGCCGGGTGACATTCTAAAGATTAATACGGGCGATATCCTTGCTGCGGACGTGCGCATCATTGAAGCAAACCGTCTTGCGGTAGATGAAGCCGCGCTTACTGGTGAGTCTGAGCCGGTTGATAAAATCGTTAAGGTGATTGAAGACGAAACCGTCGGCCTTGGTGATCAGCGTAATATGGGCTTTATGACCACGATTGTGACCACTGGTACAGGCTTGGGTGTGGTTGTCAGCACAGGCATGAAGACCGAAGTTGGCCACATCGCGGACATGATGGCAAACACTGAAGAAACCAAAACACCAATGCAAGAGCGTATGGATACCATCGCAAAAACCTTGATGGTTGCGGCTTTGGGTGTGGTGGCTGTGGTTTGTGGTATCGGTCTTTACCACGGTATGCCTTGGCTGGAGATCTTGAATACGGGTATTTCGCTGTCGGTAGCTGCGATTCCAGAAGGTCTGCCAACAGTTATCTCAATTGTGTTGACGATGGGCTCAACGCGCATGGTGAAGAACAACGCATTGGCGAAGCAGCTTTCTGCAATTGAGACGCTGGGTTCAACCACGGTTATCTGTTCAGATAAAACCGGTACGCTGACACAAAACCAAATGCAGGTAATGAAAGCGTACGACGCAAGTGGTCGTTACTGGGAAGTGTCAGGCAAAGGCTTTAGCCCTGAAGGTGAATTCAAACCTCTAGGCCACACGGTTGATGCAAAGCAAAGCCCAGAGATGATGAAAGGCTTAGTGGTTGCGACCCTGTGTAATGATGCGGAGTACATCAAAAATGGTGATAACTCGTCTGTGCGTGGTAACCCAACCGAAGGCGCATTGATTGTTGCAGCGGCAAAAGCGGGTCTGGAGCAATCAGACATGCTATCGACAGGCGGTTACTCTATCGTAGAGAAGTTCCCGTTTGATTCTGCACGTAAGATGGCGTCAGTGATTGTTAAAGGTCCGGATGGTAAGCACTTCCTTGCTATTAAAGGTGCGCCAGATGTGGTGTTACGCAATGCCTCTGGTTTTATGGTTGATGGTGGTGAGCTACCAACAGCTCCAACCATGTCGACAGGTAACCTTGCGTTAGCGGCAAGCCCAGCAGAAGAGGTGATTGCGAACTACGAAGCGGCAATTCAGGACTTTGCAGAGCAAGCGCTTCGCACTTTGGCAGTAGGTTATAAAGAGCTGACTGAAGATGATCTCAAGCGTGATCCTGCTGAGCTAGAGAAAGATGTGACCGTACTTGGTTTGTACGGAATCATGGACCCTCCACGTCCAGAAGTTCGCGACGCAGTAGAAAGCTGTTATAACGCAGGCGTTCGCACGGTGATGATCACCGGTGACCACGCACTTACTGCAGCGGCAATTGCACGTGAAATCGGCATTATCCGCAGTGAAAAAGACTTGGTCATTACGGGCGCACAACTGGATGAGATGGATGATGAAGCGCTACGTAAAATCTGTCCTGAAGTTGCCGTCTTTGCTCGTGTAACACCAGAACACAAACTGCGCATTGTTCAAGCTCAGCAACACAATAATGAAGTGGCAGCGATGACAGGTGACGGCGTGAACGACGCGCCAGCTCTTCGCCGTGCGGACATCGGTGTTGCAATGGGTATCACTGGTACATCGGTAGCCAAAGATTCGGGCGATTTGATTCTACTGGATGATAACTTCAGTACGATCGTGAAAGCCGTGCGCCAAGGTCGTCAGATCTTCGATAACTTGCGTAAGTTTATTCGCCAAGCACTGACGGCGAACGTGGGTGAAGTGTCGGTTATCTTATTTGCTTTCTTGATGATGGGACCTGAGGCGATTCTACCACTCACGCCATTGATGATTCTTTGGATTAACCTAGTCTCTGACGGCTTGCCTGCTTTGGCGTTGGGTGTTGAGCCAGAAGAGAAAGACTTGATGGAACGTAAGCCGCGTAAGCGTAACGAAAGTTTCTTCAGCGACCATCTGGGTACACGTATTGTGACGCGTGGTTTGGCATTAGGCGGTATGAGCTACTTGGCGTTCAACTGGGCACTGAGCAGTGGTCAAAGCGCGCAGTATGCACAAACGATGGCGTTCGCAATGCTGATTTTTGCTCAGCTATGGCACTTGTTCGATTCGCGCAGTTTTAGTTCGCTATACCGCAATAACCCGTTCACCAACAAATACCTCTTGGGCGCAGTAGCATTATCGGCAACGCTGTCCCTTGGCGTGATTTACACCGGTCTTGGTCAGTTGATCTTTAACACAGAGGCACTAAGTGCTGGTCACCTATTTGGTGTGATTCTTGTGTCTTCGCTACCGACATTCATTTTGTCTGGTATTAAAGAGATGACGAAAACCAAAGTCGTTTAAGAATGGTAATGTCGATTCTTTCAGCATAGGGAAGCGACAGATGCCTAAAGCCCGCCGAGAGTGATAGCTTGGCGGGCTTTTCTTTTCTCTCAAGCAAGGCATCTCTTTAGCTGTGCGAAGGTTTACTCTATAATCCCCCGTTTTCATCTGGTACTTCACCAACTTTCATCTGGGATATTTTCATGATTTCAAAAAACCAACTAAAACTGCTGCGTGCTTTAGGTCAAAAGAAGCAGCGTAAAGCGCACGGCTTATTTCTGGTTCAAGGTGAAAAGAACGTACTGGAATTGGCGAACAGCTCACTCACGGTAAAGCAGATTTTTGCGACGGCTGAGTTTCTGGAAGAGCATCGTCAAGAACTCAACAGTTTCGAATGTATTGAAGCGACACTAGATGACTTAACTAAAGCAAGTACGCTGGTG
Organism: Vibrio jasicida CAIM 1864 = LMG 25398; assembly: GCF_000400365.1. Classification (GTDB taxonomy): domain Bacteria; phylum Pseudomonadota; class Gammaproteobacteria; order Enterobacterales; family Vibrionaceae; genus Vibrio; species Vibrio jasicida. Next base: position 47,953 of record NZ_BAOG01000014.1, read on the forward strand.
AGCAACAATGCAGCCATTGCTGTGGTTGAAATTCCAAACGTAACAGTGCCTCAGGCAAAAGGCTTGATGATCGCATTGGATGGCGTTTCTGATCCAGGCAACCTAGGTACGATCATTCGCGTAGCAGATTGGTACGGTATCAAGCACATCATCGCGAGCACAGATTGTGCCGATCCATACAACCCAAAAACCATCAGTGCAACCATGGGCAGCTTTGGTCGTGTTCAAGTGAGCCTAGTAGACCTACCAAGTTACTTGGAAGATGCAAACTTGCCAGTGTATGGTGCTTTCCTTGAAGGCGAGAGTGTGCACAAGACGGAATTCTCAGCAGAAGGTATTTTGTTGATGGGCAGCGAATCTCATGGTGTGCGTGAAGCGGCGTCTAAATTTGTGACTGACAAGATTACTATTCCAGCATTTGGTGGTGCAGAGTCTCTAAATGTAGCAATGGCGACAGGTATTATTCTGGACAACATGCGTCGTCAACACAGCTAATCGCAGCGACGAATCATAGATACAAAAAAAGCGTAACGAGCCAGACTTTTTCAAGTTGAGGTTCATTACGCTTTTTTCGTTTTAATGCGCTTATTTTTCTAGCATGCCCAACTTGTTTGGCACGCCGTTCCACTTTTCCGCTTCATCCATTGCTGGCTTCACTTCAGTTTGTACCGGCCAGATTTCTGCAAGTTCTGCGTTGAGCTCTTTGTAGATCACTTGATCTTCTGGCAGCTCGTCTTCTTGGAAGATGGCAGCTGCGGCACATTCGTCCACGCACAAGCCACAGTCGATGCACTCAATCGGGTTGATTACCATAAAGTTTGGGCCTTCGTGGAAGGCATCAGCAGGGCATACCGCGACACAGTCAGTGTATTTACATTGGATACAGTTATCGGTTACGACAAACGCCATGATAATCAGCTCTTAAGTTAGTCAAAATTGAAGAATGGGGATAATACTCATCCCAAGGCAAAATTCAACATTCGCTACGTTAATTCCGCCGCGCAACTTGGATTTAGTATGACAGACAAATCAATTTCTCGTAAAATGCGCGCCATTGTGAGCTGACTGCTTTTTCACCCTCGATATTAACGAGGAGAAAATAGTAGTTCTGGCTAAGACACCTACCATAACGAGACATCACATGATTCGTATTAATGAAATTAAACTTCCTCTTGATCATGAGGAAGGCGCGCTATTGGACGCGATTACTAAAAAGCTTGGCATTGCTGCTGAGAAAGTTATCTCTTTTAATGTCTTTAGACGCGGCTACGATGCTCGTAAGAAAACTAATATTCATCTTATCTACACGCTAGACATCATCGTTGAAGGTGATGAAGAAGCGTTGCTAGCGAAATTCGAAAAAGATCCGCACGTTCGCCAAACACCAGATATGGAATACAAATTTGTTGCGAAAGCACCAGAGAACCTAACAGAACGCCCAGTGGTGATCGGTTTTGGTCCTTGTGGTCTGTTTGCGGGTTTGGTTTTGGCTCAAATGGGTTTTAACCCAATCATCGTTGAGCGTGGTAAAGAAGTGCGTGAGCGTACTAAAGACACGTTCGGCTTTTGGCGTAAGCGCACACTAAACCCGGAATCAAACGTGCAGTTTGGTGAGGGCGGCGCGGGTACTTTCTCTGATGGTAAGCTTTACAGCCAAGTGAAAGATCCAAACTTCTACGGTCGTAAAGTGATCACTGAGTTTGTAGCAGCAGGCGCACCAGAAGAAATTCTATACGTAAGTAAGCCGCACATCGGTACCTTTAAACTGGTAACTATGATCGAGAAGATGCGCGCGAAAATCATCGAACTAGGTGGTGAGATCCGCTTCAGCACTCGTGTTGATGATGTGCATATGGAAGATGGTCAAATCACAGGCGTAACGCTATCAAACGGTGAAGAGATCAAATCTCGTCACGTTGTTCTGGCAGTTGGTCACAGTGCTCGTGATACTTTCGAAATGCTGCATGACCGTGGCGTTTACATGGAAGCGAAGCCATTCTCTGTTGGTTTCCGTATTGAACATAAACAAGCGATGATCGACGAAGCGCGTTTTGGTCCAAGTGCAGGTCACCCAATTCTTGGGGCAGCGGACTACAAACTGGTTCACCATTGTAAGAATGGTCGTACGGTTTATAGCTTTTGTATGTGTCCTGGCGGTACTGTTGTTGCTGCAACTTCTGAAGAAGGTCGCGTAGTAACCAACGGTATGAGCCAATATTCACGTGCAGAGCGTAACGCGAACAGCGCAATCGTAGTGGGCATCTCTCCAGAAGTTGACTACCCGGGTGATCCTCTGGCGGGTATCCGTTTCCAACGTGAACTAGAATCGGGCGCTTACACACTCGGCGGTGAGAACTACGACGCACCAGCACAGAAAATTGGTGACTTCCTGAAAGGTCGCGATCCAAGTGCATTGGGTGATGTTGAACCATCGTTTACACCTGGCATCAAACTGACTGATCTTTCTAAGGCGCTTCCACCGTTTGCAATCGAAGCGATTCGTGAAGCGATTCCAGCATTCGATCGTAAGATCAAAGGCTTTGCTTCTGAAGACGGTCTACTGACTGGTGTTGAGACGCGTACGTCTTCTCCAGTTTGCATCAAGCGTGGTAAAGACTTCCAAAGTATTAATCTGAAAGGTTTCTTCCCAGCGGGCGAAGGTGCAGGTTACGCGGGTGGTATTCTTTCTGCGGGTATTGATGGCATTAAAGTCGCCGAAGCGGTTGCTCGTGATATCGTTGAAACAATGCAAAATGCATAATTTCAGCAGATAATAATTTGTCGAAAGCCAGCCCAATTTGAGGCTGGCTTTTTTGTGCGTGATGCATAGCTAATTAACCTAACCCCTTTTTCTTTTCCGAGTTTAAGCCTGTTTGTTTCCAGTTTGTTCCTTATTTCATCGCATTCTGTCAGATCTTTCCGTGCGGGTGGAGTACAACATAAATATGCAACTGATCTTTCATTACTCTATCTTATGAATCTATTGTGACTGTGATTAATAGACAACGCCTATAAATAAAATTGCCATTTTCCATTTAGTAAAATCAAGAAATTAGACGACACTTATCTTAAAGGCAGCAAAAATGTGCCGCTAAGGAGATAAGAATGCACTCACTAAAAGTAAAAGATTACATGACGTTGCAAGCGGTGACTTTCACCAAAAACATGTCGCTCACAGCGGCTTTGGATAAGGTGATGCAAAGTGTTACTCTAGGTGGTCCCGTTATCGACGAAAACGAGAAAGTCATTGGATTCCTTTCTGAACAAGACCTTTTAGACAAACTCGTTAAAGCCAGTTACCACTGTCAGGATACCCACACAGTAGAAGAGTGCATGCACGAAGATGCACTGTCTGTGTCACCAGAAATGTCCATCATAGAACTAGCAGATATGATGAAGGTGGGGAAACCGAAAATGTACCCAGTGGTGGATGATAAAGATAAGCTCGTCGGTGTAATTACTCGCCGTGATGTATTGAGGGCTATCGGGAAGACGCTAAACGAATGTTTCAAACATCCTGTTTAAAGCCAAAATAATAAAAGTTCAGACAAAAGACGCCTCGGCGTCTTTTTGTCGTTGAGGAAGAATATGTCCACGCAAGACGCGAAGTTTGTCCAAGGTTCTACCATGCGCCACATCTTAGTGATGTCTGGCGCAGGTTCAGTTGGTTTGATGGCGTTGTTCGTCGTCGATTTACTCGATATGTTGTTTATCAGTATGTTGGGGCAAGTTGAATTAGCGGCTGCCGTTGGTTTTGCTGGGACATTGATCTTTTTCTCAACGTCAGCTTCGATTGGCACGTCAATCGCGATGGGAGCACTGGTCTCCAAGTCTATTGGTGCAAAGGACTTTGACCGAGCGAGGTTGATGAGCGGCAGTATCATGCTCACTGCCTTTATGATCAGCTTGGTTATCACTATTGGCATGTACATGCACATTCCCGAGCTCTTGGCTGCGATTGGTGCAGAGGGCGTTGCCGCTGAAAGAGCCGAAGCTTACCTTAATATTCTACTTCCAAGTGCTCCTATTCTCGCCTTAGGCATGTCAGCAGGCGCAGGTTTGCGTGCGGCGGGAGATGCTAAACGTTCCATGTGGGCCACCTTAGCGGGAGGCATTGTTAACGCTATTCTTGATCCTCTGTTTATTTTTGTCTTCAAATGGAATGTTGAAGGGGCAGCAGCTGCGTCGGTTATTGCTCGATTTACCGTATTGGCTTTCTCGCTCTATCCATTAGTGAAAGTGCACAAGTTGGTTTCATTCCCGGATTACAGCATCCTCAAAAACAACCTTAAGCCAATTCTAGCCATCGCTGTGCCCGCTATCATTACTAATACCGCAACCCCTATTGGGAACGCTATTGTAACGACGCACATTGCGCATTTTGGGGAAGACTTTGTGGCTGGTTTTGCCGTTATTGGACGTTTGACGCCAGTCTGTTTTGCTGTGATTTTTGCTTTATCAGGTGCGGTAGGGCCGATTATTGGACAAAACTTTGGTGCAGAGCGAATGGATCGCGTGAAAAAAACGCTGACGGACTCGTTGTTAGTCACCACGATTTATACACTTTCGGTGTGCGTTGTACTGTATCTATTGCAAGACTACATTGTTGCGATGTTTAGCCTTACTGGTGATGCTGCAATCATTGTAGTGGCCTTCTGCACTTATGTGGCAATCAGCTTTGTGTTCAATGGCACTCTGTTTGTGGCAAATACCTCGTTTAACAACCTTGGTAAGCCACTTTACTCGACAGCATTGAATTTAGGTAAAGCGACGATTGGTACCTTACCTTTTGTGTACTTTGGGGCGCAATGGTATGGCGCGCTTGGTGTACTCTATGGACAAGCGGTCGGTACCATCGTGTTCGGCTTGCTGGCATTGGTTGTGCTAAATAAACACATTAAAGATCTGATGCAAAACTTTGGCGAAGACTTGGTGGAAGACGACCCTGCGATAACGTGCGTAAATACTCAGCCTTTCTGTTCTCACGATGCGGTTTTGATCGATGAAGTCGTCACCGCCTTAGAAGAAGAAAAAGCGTAAATTTTAATAATTTCACATAAACACTCTTGACCTTGGAGTAAGCTCCAAGGTTTATTCTTTACGGTAGATAAAGACTTATCACCAATAAGGAAAGTGAATTATGTGTAATAAACATCAAGGTTGCCAATCAGGCAAAATCAAATCTGCGGTGGCAATAGGTGCTACGGAGTCTTGTTCCGCACCAACAAAACCAACCTTAAATATCACTCAAGCCAGTGTTATGGCTTCAGAAGAGTCATGTTGCAGCAGCAGTGGTGGTTGTAGTAATGACCCTGCTGATGAAGAAGGCCCTGCCGAACCCATAGAAACCTCCATTCGCCATAGCTGGTTGGTGTCTGGCATGGATTGCCCTGCCTGTGCCCAAAAGCTTGAAAAAGCCGTTTCTTCTATAGACGGTGTACTCAAGGCCAAAGTCTTGTTTGCGACGGAAAAGCTGGTGGTTGATTTTGACAATCGCGCTCTTGTGCCTGTGATTGAACAAATCTCACAACAAACAGGATTCCCACTGTCTTCGACTGATGCTCCAAAGCCAAAAACTGAGAAGAAGGGTTGGTTAGGTATCATCAAAGACAATGCTCAGATACTTTCTATTGCAGGTGCGATGGCATTTGCCGGTCTTATTTCGGACGTTAATCCGACGCTGAGCACGTGGTTGTTTACCTTGACCTGTTTGTTGGGTCTATACCCAGTGGCAATGAAAGCTTTCAAACTCGCACGCAGTGGTACGCCCTTTGCTATCGAGACGCTCATGAGTGTGGCGGCTTTAGGTGCGCTATATCTTGGTGAAACCGCAGAAGCTGCGATGGTGCTATTGCTTTTCCTTATTGGTGAAAAGTTAGAAGCATATGCATCCTCCCGTGCTCGTAGCGGTGTTCAGGCTCTGATGGATTTGGTGCCAGAAAACACGACTTTGATTGTGAACGGAGAGCGTAAAGAAGTCCCTGCCTCTCAACTTCAGCTGGGTGACGTGATTGAAGTAGCACCGGGTGGTCGTATGCCTGCTGACGGTGTTCTTATCAATCAAGCCGCAAGCTTTGATGAAAGTGCTCTTACCGGTGAATCGCTGCCTGTTGAACACATTGAAGGTGGGAAAATCATGGCTGGCGCTGTGGTTGTCGACAAAGTCGTGCAAATTCAAGTGACGTCTCGCCAAGGTGAAAACGCGATTGACCGAATTCTTCATTTGATCGAAGAAGCGGAATCACGCAAAGCTCCACTAGAACGCTTCTTAGATAAGTTCAGCCGTTGGTACACTCCTTTGATGATGTTGGTGTCGCTACTTGTCATTATTACACCACCATTGCTGTTTGCTCAGCCTTGGGAAACATGGGTATACCGAGGCTTAGCGTTACTATTGATTGCTTGTCCATGTGCGTTAGTTATCTCGACACCTGCGGCGATTACTTCTGGTTTAGCAGCGGCAGCAAAACGAGGCGCCCTCATCAAAGGTGGTGCAGCATTGGAACTGTTGGGACGCGTTGAGTCCGTTGCGTTCGACAAAACAGGTACATTGACACAAGGTAAACCTCAAGTGACCGATGTGGTTGCGATAGGTGTGACTGATGAGCAGCTATTGAGCCTAACAGCATCGATTGAAATCGGTTCAAGCCATCCGCTAGCGATTTCACTGGTGAACAAAGCTCAAGACCAAGGCGTGATGATTCCGGAAGCCACAGACAAAACTGCGCAGGTAGGTTCTGGTGTGACTGGCTTAGTCGATGGCAAAGTGGTTCAAGTGATTGCACCTTCTAAAGCCGAATTCAAGTTGAATAAAGAAGTCGAAGATCGTGTACTTGAGCTTGAAGGGCAGGGTAAAACAGTGGTTGTTGCTCGCCATGACTCTCAAGTTATTGGTCTGATTGCGTGGCAAGATACGTTACGTCAAGATGCTCAGCAGGCGGTTGCGGCTTTGAAACAACTGGGTATTTCATCTGTGATGCTAACCGGTGATAACCCACGCAGTGCTGAAGCGATTGCGAACCAAATTGGTCTCGATTACAAGGCGAGTTTACTGCCTGCCGACAAAGTCCATTACGTCGAAGAAATTTCTGCGCAGCATACGGTTGCAATGGTCGGTGACGGTATTAATGATGCCCCAGCAATGAAGGCATCCAGCATTGGTATTGCCATGGGAGGCGGTACAGACGTTGCCTTAGAGACTGCAGATGCTGCGCTGACTCACAACCGCTTGGTGGAACTGCCAGCCATGATTGAGCTATCACGCGCAACATTAAATAACATTCGTCAGAACGTTGCTTTGGCTTTGGGTTTAAAAGGGGTGTTCTTAGTGACTAGTTTGTTAGGTATTACAGGCCTATGGGTTGCGGTACTTGCTGACAGTGGTGCTACGGCCTTGGTGACTCTAAATGCTTTGAGATTGCTTCGATTCGAGTCCAAACAAGTAAAGTAATTTCACGACCTAATCGATTAATTATTAGCCCGAGGTGGATTCGCCTCGGGCTTTTGTATTTGTATGATTGAAATCATTTTCCTGAATGATTTGATTGAAGAGTCACTGTTTATTATGCAACACAATAGCTTTATGGCTTTCAAAGTGTGATCAAAACCGTTTTTATTTGAAAGTGTAAGTTTATTACATTGCTTCATTGTGATTATGATCACTCTATGTTGGTGAAAGGTTCGCTACAGTGCATCTGTACCCAACAACTTACTAATGAGCTTATTGCTTACAAAATAAGCCACAACAAGGAGCGAATTATGTCTCAAGCTGTATTCCATTTAGGTGTTACTGAAGCGGATCTTAATGGTGCGACTCTAGCAATCATTCCAGGCGATCCTGCACGCGTACAAAAAATCGCAGAAGAAATGGAAAACCCAGTATTTCTAGCAAGTCACCGTGAATACACGCTATACCGTGCAGAGCTAGACGGTAAACCTGTTGTGGTTTGTTCTACAGGTATCGGTGGTCCATCTACGTCTATCGCAGTAGAAGAACTAGCTCAGCTTGGTGTTCGCACTTTCCTACGTGTTGGTACTACTGGTGCAATCCAGCCACACGTAAACGTAGGTGACATGATCGTTACGACAGGTTCTGTTCGTCTAGATGGCGCGAGCCTACACTTTGCTCCAATGGAGTTCCCAGCAGTAGCAGACTTCGAAATCGCAACAGCAATGAAAGCGGCTGTTGAAGAGTCTGGTGCAACCGTTCATATGGGTGTGACTGCTTCAAGTGACACTTTCTACCCTGGTCAAGAGCGTTACGACACGTTCTCTGGTCGTGTTGTTAAGCGTTTCCAAGGATCTATGCAAGAGTGGCAAGACATGGGCGTTCTGAACTTCGAAATGGAGTCAGCAACACTCCTAACCATGTGTGCAAGCTCTGGTTTGAAAGCAGGTTGTGTGGCGGGTGTTATCATCAACCGTACGCAAAAAGAGATTCCAGATCATGCAACGCTGAAAGAAACGGAAGCTCGCTCAATTAAAGTTGTAGTAGAAGCTGCGCGTAAGATGCTTTAAGCACAACGGTTAGTTGGCATTTAAACAAACGGGAAAAACCAGAGGTTCGCCTCTGGTTTTTTCTATCTATAGAATGGTATTTTGCGGGTGACACGCAATAAAAAAGCAGCGAGAACGCTGCTTTTTTATTTGAGTACAGATGATTAGATTTCGTCAGAACCACCGGCGGCTTCAAACCATGCACTTAGATGTGTTTTCAGATCTTTCAGCTCATCAGGGCCAATAAGCGCCAAACCTAAGTCCTCTGCACGAGTGATATCGTTATGACGCAGTGGGCGGAAGCTAACTAACATTGCTCGCGCTTGCAGACCACCTAGAAGGTCGCGCAATGACTCCAATTTGTACAAGGTATCATCGCCATCATCACGCATGCCTTTAGTTTTACATTCGATGATGTGTAACTTGTTGTTCACCACAGTCGCAACATCAAGCTCGTTACGAACTTCGCTTTCGCCAAGTTTGCGATAAACCTGAACGTTCAACGATCGGTCTTGAATAGTCGGCATTGTGTCTTGGATTTGCTTCACAGTGCTGTGAACTAACGTTTCTAACCATTCACCATTTGAGAAGCGACGAGCATCTTCATCGATAAAGGTGAGAACCCCATTTTCATAGGTTGCAATTTCTGCTTCCACCAAATCAGTCAGAAGCATATTCAGTTCACGGTAGCCTTGCTGCTTCTCAGAAAGCTCTACATCTAACTTTTGTTCTTTACGACATGTCGTCGCAAGATAGTTAAGCGTCGCCAGTCCAGGACCAAGTTCTAGCGCATTAGAAGCCCAACGCTCACCCAGTTCATAAAGTTTTTGGTCTAGTTGAGGAGGCAGATCGACGTGGTGGAATTCACCGCGTGCACCGAAGATAGTCAGGTAATCAGAGATGGTGATGTGGTCTTCAACTTGCGTGTCTTCTTTACCATCAGGATACAGCCAGCAAAGTTTGTCGCTGTTTGGCTCAACGACAAAGATTGGCCAGCGGTACGTACGGAAAACTTCATACACAGAAAGCAGTCGGTGGCGAAGGCCGCAACTTGCATTCAGTTTTACTTCTTCACCTCTATCATGGAGGTCTTTTGCCAATTTATGGATCGATTGCTTAATAAGAGAAGTGTTTACAACAGAAGGAATTTCAAAAAATTCAGAAGTAATTTCTCGCTGCTCCAACACGGCACTCAGTCGCTCGTACATATCAGATTGGCTTTTGTCGCCGATGAAGACGATATGTGTGCTAACAGTGCGATTATCCAAAAGAGGAGTGACCAATCTCACTGGGTCTTGGTCGATAATACCAACATGAACAGCCATAGATTTTCCTTCTTATTTGGCTTGCTCGAAAAGAGAAAAGAAAAGGGATGAGCAAGCCATATTAACCATATGTAGACAAGGCTCATAAAAAACAAGGGCGACTTCAATAAAAAGTCGCCCTTATACAGTTGGTTGCAAAAAATCTGTTAACTGTCGATGCTGCTCTTATAGTTTAAATCGATGAACTAACTCGTTTTGCTGATTAGCCAGTTGGGTTAAAGATTCGCTGGTCTGAGCGATGCTCGACATCGCATGGTAGCTTTCATCTGCGATACTGTTGATGTCTTCAATATTGCGTGCAATGTCAGCTGACGTCTCGCTTTGCTCTGCTGCCGCCTGAGAAATATGCGTACTCATTTGGCTGATTTCGATAATAAGCGCTTGGATTTCTTCCATTGAGCTATTGGCTTTCGATGCTTGCTCTACTGACATTTCCATGTCACTCATGCAACTTTGGATGACTTGGTTAGCGGATTGCGAACTTGATTGTAGGTTACTGATCATTGCCTCAATCTCAGTTGTCGATTGTGTGGTCTTGGAGGCAAGCACACGAACTTCATCTGCGACGACCGCAAAACCACGACCTTGTTCGCCGGCACGTGCAGCTTCAATTGCGGCATTTAGGGCAAGCAAGTTGGTCTGCTCGGCAATGTTACGAATCACATCCAGAATCGAGCCGATTTGACCACTCATCTTTTGCAGTTCAGAAACGGCAGACACCGATTCGTTCAAGCGTGTTTCAAGTTGGTTAATCGTCGAAATGTTGCTGTTCATGACATTTCGACCTTGGTCCGAGGCGGTTTCTACACGCTGAACCATTTCAAGTGAGCCTTGTGCACTTTGCGCTACTTCCTGCACCGAATGTGACATCTCTGTCATTGCGGTTGCGACGGTCGCGGTTTGCTCGCGCTGCGCATTCAATTTAGATTGCGCTTGAGAAGAAGTTTGTTCATTCGTTGATGCGGTAGATGCAAGGTTATCTGAGGCGTCATTTAATTTCACAAGAATGTTGTGCAGGCTGTCTGCCAACGTATTAATGTGACCACTTACGCGGCTGAACTCGTTGTTGTAACGGTTATCGATGCGCTGCGTCATGTCACCTTCGGTCAAGCTTTCTAATACCTTCAAGATACGAGTCAATGGTTCACGTACACTTTGTGCAATGTGATAGCCGATAGCTGTCGCAAACAGAACCACAATCACTGCGATCACAATAGCTTTGGTTACACCAGCAGAATAGATGTCACCTGCATCGGTCAGAGACTCATTCAATTTGTCTGTCGCTGTTGTTGTAAATTGCTCCAGAATCGACATGCTTGAATCAACTTTAGTCGCTAGATTTGCGATATTGTTGTACAGCGCAGAACGAGCAGATAAGTAGTTGTTGTGTTGGTCTAATACACCACCACGCATGCCTACGTCTCGAGTAAATTGATCCACTGAATCACCAAAGGCTTTTTTAAGCTCAGGTAACTGAGTAACCAATCCACGAAATGCGTAATTCAGGTGCGTAACCGCTTTACGGTTTTTCGCAACGGCTTGAGTCACAAACTCTGGATTTGAGCTAGCCAATGCGTCCGATGTGATCACCTCTGCATCTTTTAGCTTAATGAAATAGCTTTTTGCCATCACTTTGACTGAGATGCTTGATTGATCGGCTACGTATTCTTTCAGACCAACGGAAAGTTCGGTGTTGAGCTTTTGGAAACGACGAGAAGACTTCTGCACTTCTTCTTGTGCCGCAAACATCGCTTCGTAGTTGTCCATTGCTTCCTTTGCTTCGGTAAAGTAGCTCTGCTCAAGTTCTTTAAGCTGAGAAAAAGGTTCTGCTAGGGAAGGGTAGATTTGGCTGGCCACTTCAAGTTGGCCTAATGTGCCTTCGAATCGTTGTTGAGATTTAGCAAACTCCTGACGCATTTCATCCATGCGCTGTTTATTCTCCGTGGTCAGGAAGTCTTTGAAAGATTTGTCCGCAGAAAGTAGCTCGACACTGGTTTGGTTGGATAGGGATACCAGTGGAAGTGATGATTTAGATACTGTCTCAAATTTGCCGTGAATATCATTCATGCCCCCCATCATAATGGCAATCGTGACCGCGAAAAGGACGATGATCAGCGCGAAGCCTGCATACATCCGTTTAATTACTGAACCTCGCATAAGTGAGCTTCCTCTCCCGAAAATAGACAACGTAAATAAGAATTGTCTTAAAAAAGTAACAAAATTCATCGGATTGTATTGAGTTTGCGACGCACGTTTTATGACGCACACGACAAAAAAAGCTTCAACGTCACGAGTTATATTGATAATGTTAAGTGAACACTGTTTTTTATTGAGCTCGCTTTTGGCTTAGCGCATACTAAATAGGTTACACACCTTATAAAATGGAGTACCCATGGCGGAAGAAACCATCTTTAGCAAAATTATTCGCAAAGAAATCCCAGCAGATGTCCTTTACCAAGATGAGCTAGTGACGGCATTTCGCGACATTAATCCGCGTGCGCCAAGCCACATCCTTATCATTCCAAACAAGCTAATCCCAACCACAAATGATGTGGAAGCGGATGATGAAGCAATGATGGGACGCATGTTCACCGTAGCGAAAAAACTAGCGAAAGAAGAAGGCATTGCAGAAGACGGTTACCGTTTAATCGTAAACTGTAACTCACATGGCGGTCAGGAAGTCTATCATATTCATATGCACCTAGTGGGCGGTCGTCCTTTAGGTCCTATGGTATTGAGCTAATCTTTAGAAGGAAGTGGATGAAGAACGTCATCCACTTCTTTATTCCTCGAACGACACATTTGTGGAGATAAATGTGAAACATGGTGTGAAGCTATTCGGATTAATTAGCTGGACCTTGCTCGCGACAGGGTGTGCGAATTTATCCGCTGGCAACCTGTTCAGTCATTACAGTGACCAAAATAAAGAAGTTTACCAAGCGGTGGTTGCAGGTGAATACGCGAAAGCTGAGCAACTTCAATCAAGCGATGTAGGTGGCGAGATACTTGGTAATTTCGAGCAAGGCCGAATCTCTTTTCTTGCAGCAGATTACCCAACCAGTTTGAGTTCGCTTGAAGACAGCGACCGTGCAGTACGTAAGCAACAAGACCGTGCCACGATTTCTGTCACGGAGGCGGCGACTAGCGTGGGTTCTTTAGCCGTTAACGACAATCTAAATGAATACCAACCAGCCGACTATGAACTCGGCTTTTTGCATTTGTACCTTGGTCTGAACTACTTACAGAAAAATGATCTTGAAGGAGCTTTGGTTGAAATGCGCCGAGCCAATCAAGTTCAGGAAGCTGCAAAGAAAGCTCGTGAAAAGGAACTAAAGCAGGCCGAAAAGGATCTTAAGAAGCAAGGTATGTCTGCCAACTTGGGTAGTGTACTTGCGAACTATCCGGATGCCGGTAAAAAGCTTAGCTCCGTACAAAACGGTTACTTGTTCTACCTTTCAGGTTTGCTTTATGAAGCGTCACGAGATTTGAACAGTGCGTACGTAGACTATCGTCGCGCGCTCGCTGTGATGCCAGATAACAAACAAGTGATTGAAAGTGCAATGTATGCCGCGAAAAAGCTCGGTATGCGTCAAGACCTTCGTATGCTGGAAAAACGTTACGGCAAAGCGCCTTCAGGACTGAGTAAGTCACAAGGCCGCGTGATCGTTATAGACGAGCAAGGCGTGGTGGAAGCACTGCAAGGTTGGCGCATTGATTTGCCGATTTATGATAGCCGAGGCGACGGTGCGATTTATTCGCTTGCGCTGCCTTACTACCCGAAACGTGGAACGCAGCGTTTTGGAGATGTTGCGCTCAATGGCAACAAGCTACCTTCAAGCACACTGACTGATGTGAACGCGATGGCGCAAAACGATTTGCACGAACGTTTGACCACGATTGTGATTCGCCAAGCGATTCGTGTTTGGGCAAAAGACAGAATCCGAAAAGAAGCGGCAAAAGGCGATGATGTCGGCAACATTCTTTTCAATGTGTGGAATACATTAACCGAACAACCTGATACCAGAAGTTGGCAGACGCTTCCTGGGACGGTCAAAACGGCGTCTAAAGTTGTGAAACCGGGGCAGCAAAGTATCAATGTTGGTGATCAGGTGTATCAATTTGAAGTGCCAGCACAGCAAACCACGTTGGTGTGGGTTTCTCGACAGGGAACGCATTCAACGGTATGGCACAAACAATTAGGGAGATTGTAATGAAAGCATGGCTTATTGGCTTGGTAATGATCATCGGTTTAGCGGGGTGCGCTGATAATACCGCGGGTATCCGAATTGACGGCCAAACACAAAAAGTATTCTTCCACGATAACGTAATGGGCAGTCGTTTATTAGTCGATAATATTACGACGACTTACGTGGATGATCGTCCACGCGGTGTTGTACAACTAAGTAGCAACTACAAAGGTGACCAAGAAATCCTTTATCGTTTTTACTGGTATGACAATTCTGGGTTGGAAGTGAACACCAAGCCAGGCCCTTGGCGAAAAATGATCGTACGTGGATTTGAGCAAGTGACGCTGTCAGAAGTGACAGTGAATCCAAACGGTACCCAATTCCGTGTACAAATTCGCGAAGCACTAGATAACTAACCCACTTTTGGGTAAATAATTTTAGGCAGCTTGCTGCTTTTCCAAGGTGGAGACGCCTTGGGATGAAACACAAACTAAGGAACTCTCATGAAAAAAAGTATTATTGCTCTTTTAGGTCTTGCCGTCATTTTGGGTGGTTGTTCAAACAAAGTCTCTTACGGTGATGCGCAAGCGACTGAAACTACAACCATCGATTTCGGCTCGACGGATCTACAAAAAATTGCTGGTGAAATGGTAGACAGCATGATGATGTCAGGTTCAGTGGCAGCAATTACTCGTGACCAACGTCCTATCGTATTTGTTGAGCGCATCAAGAACAAAACAAGTGAGCACATCGATACGGAGTCTATCACCGACACTATTTCTACTAAGATGTTGAACTCAGGTAAGTTCCGTTTCGTGGATATGGATCGTGTTGAGTCAGTTCGTGAGCAACTAAACTTCCAAAATACGGATGAGCTAGTGAACCAAAGTACGGCAATTCAGTTCGGTAAAATGGTCGGTGCGCAATACATGCTTTACGGTAACCTTTCTAGCATCGTAAAAGATGCGGGTAGCGACAAAGACGTATATTACAAAATGACGATGCGTCTGATGGATCTAGAAACTGGCCTGATCGAATGGGCGGATGAAACGGAAATCCGTAAAGAGCAATCGAAGAGCCTATTTGGTCTTTAATTGATTCTATTTGGTCCTACGACCTTGAGTGGAGAAGTCATTAATGGCGTGGTTTTCTTGGCAACAAGCGAAACAATTAGACCCAAGTCTTAATACCCTTGATAGCTTCTTTGCTTCTCCACCAGTGAAGGTACAAACCGTCACTGGTGGGTTAACCAATCGCTGTTGGCGGTTGGAATCCTCAGAAGGCCTTGCTTACGTCTGGCGCCCGACCAGCAACGTGTGTAAGGCCTTTGCTATATCTCGTCATAACGAATATCAAGTGCTTAACGCGATTGCCCCTCTCAACCTAGGACCAAAGCCTGTCTTTGTGCATGAGCAAGGTTTGTTAGTGGAATGGGTGCCGGGTGAAACGCTGACGAAGCCAGGTATTGATATTGAAGAGCTATTGCCGATTGCTGCTAGGATTCATGAATATCCTGCAAAGGCGGTTCCTTTAGTACCGTTCTCGTATCTTTCGCGCATCGACCATTATTGGTTGGAACTGGCTGGCCAGTACGTCGGCACTGAGTACGAAGCGCTTTATCTAAAGTGGCGTTCTGAGCCAAGCGTGGCGCAAGTCCCTGCAGCGCTGTGTCATTTTGATCTTGGGTGTTACAACTTAGTTCGAGGCGAAGAGGGCGTGAAAGTGATCGATTGGGAGTATGCTGGCTTAGCGGACCCAAGGCTCGACTTGACCTTGATTCTGCAACTCGCCGACGTGCCTATTGAACAAGGTGTAGAACAGTATTGCCAAACTCGTGGCATTGAAGACGTCGCTTTATGGTTGGAAGGCGTGCGAGCGTGGATGCCAAGAACTCGAATGATGGCGATGCTTTGGTATTTATTGGCCTACAAATTATGGGATGATGAACAATACTTGAGCAGTGCATACGAGTTTAAAGACTTATTATGTATGGAAGATCACTGTTTTGAGAACTGATGGCTTTTTCCTCTTTAACCATAAGGAAATAGTGGTAGTTTAAAGTGAAAGTACCAGCAAGTCACAGGGAGAGGTACACATGATTATTTACTTGCACGGCTTTGATAGTACAAGCCCAGGTAACCACGAAAAAGTTCTGCAACTGCAATTCATCGATGATGACATTCGTTTCATCAACTACAGTACACTTCATCCAAAACACGATATGCAGCACCTGCTGAAAGAAGTGTCTAAGGTGATTGACCAATCTGACGATTCGAACCCATTAATCTGTGGTGTTGGTTTAGGTGCTTATTGGTCAGAGCGTATCGGTTTTCTCTGCGGCATTAAGCAAGTGATGTTCAACCCGAACTTGCATCCTGAGAAGACAATGGCAGGACGTATTGATCGTCCAGAAGAGTACGAAGACATTGCGACCAAGTGTGTTGAGGAGTTTCGTGCTAAGAACAAAGCGCGTTGTTTAGTGATTTTGTCGAAAGAAGATGAGATTCACGACAATGGAAAAACGGAGTCGGAATTAGAGAAACATTACGACATCATTTGGGATGAAACCCAAACGCATAAATTCAAGAAGATCTCTCACCACTTGCAGGCGATGAAGGCATTCAAGAACGCGTAATTTGCATAAAAACGAACAAACTGACTATGTTTAAACAGCACTTTTCGAAGTGCTGTTTTTGTTTTTGCAAGACGTAACTTGATAGCAATAATTCTGTAGATATTTACATTTTGTAGCGATTTATTATCTTGATTTATCGTTTTAACCTTTTGTGGCACGAAAACGATACCGTTAAACAGTTGAAAATTAGCCAATCCGTATTCCTAGCAAGGATTTTTGTTGCCATCAAAAGATTGCCCTATATAATGAACTTGGTAAAAATAATTTGATAAATATCAAAAAAAATTGAGAGCGAGTAAGAAACTTGCCCATTTTTTGTCTGAGATCGTATCTTTCAGACAAACGAGCAATGCCACATCAGCAAGTTAATCAAACACGCACATTAAAGATGGCATTGGATTTATCCAAAAAGTGAGCTCACCTCTAGAGACCAAAGAATTCATCGGTTGGATGCTTTACCACAGTAAGACTGTGAGTCAGAGCTTCGAGCTGAACCCATATATTCATTTTTGTAGAGGATAACATTGTGACACGCATTATCGTTGTAGGCGGCGGTGCTGGTGGCCTTGAATTGGCAACCAAGCTAGGTCGCACTCTTGGTCGTAAGAACCGTGCGCAAATTACACTGGTAGACCGTAAAGCGAGCCACTTGTGGAAACCGCTGTTGCATGAAGTAGCAACTGGTTCATTGGATGAAGGTGTGGACGCATTGAGTTACCGTGCTCACGCGAAAAACCACAGTTTTGACTTCCAAATGGGCAGCCTTCAAGACATCGACCGTGAACGTAAAGTGATCATTCTTAGTGAGCTTAAAGACGAACATGGCGAGCTTCTTATGCCAAGTCGCGAACTAGAGTACGACATTCTAGTGATGGCGATTGGCTCTACGTCTAATGACTTCAACACTCCCGGTGTTCGTGAAAATTGTATCTTCCTAGATAGTCCAGAACAGGCGCACCGTTTCCGTTCTGGTATGAACAATGAGTTCCTAAAACTGCACGCGAAAAATGGTAACGGTACCGTTGATATTGCGATTGTTGGTGCGGGTGCAACGGGTGTGGAGCTGTCAGCAGAACTGCACAACGCAGTGAAAGAGCTGCGTACTTACGGCTTTGGTGACTTAGACTCGAGCAAACTAAACGTGAACCTAGTGGAAGCAGGTGAGCGTATTCTTCCGGCATTGCCACCGCGTATTTCTTCTGCGGCGCACCAAGAGCTGGTTAAACTCGGTGTTAACGTGCGTACTGCTACCATGGTAACGCAAGCGGATAAAAACGGTTTAACCACTAAAGACGGCGAGAAAATTCCTGCGCAAATCATGGTGTGGGCTGCGGGTATTAAGGCCCCTGATTTTATCAAAGACATCGCCGGCCTAGAAACAAACCGTATCAACCAACTTGTGGTTAAAGGAACGCTTCAAACTACTCGTGACGATGACATATTTGTTATTGGTGATTTGGCGCAATGTACTCAACCTGATGGTTCATTCGTACCGCCACGCGCTCAAGCAGCACACCAAATGGCAAGCCAAGCGTTCAGCAACATCGTCGCTAAGCTTAACGGTCGTGAACTGAAAGACTACGTTTACAAAGACCATGGTTCTTTAGTTTCGCTAAGCCGCTTCTCTACAGTTGGCAGTTTGATGGGGAACTTAACCAAAGGCTCTATGATGGTTGAAGGTCGTATCGCGCGTGTCGTATACATCTCGCTATACCGTATGCACCAAATGGCGTTGCATGGCGTGATTAAGACTGGCTTGATGATGCTCGTTGGCCGTATTAACCGCGTACTTCG
The DNA here is from genome assembly GCF_000400365.1 of Vibrio jasicida CAIM 1864 = LMG 25398. Taxonomy (GTDB): domain Bacteria; phylum Pseudomonadota; class Gammaproteobacteria; order Enterobacterales; family Vibrionaceae; genus Vibrio; species Vibrio jasicida. The sequence goes on from NZ_BAOG01000014.1 coordinate 66,390, forward strand.
TCCAAACTTGAAGCTACACTAATTTGATGACTTGGCTTTCTATTGCTGACTTGATAGAAAGACAAACAATCAAAACGAAAAGCCACCGTCTGTCGGTGGCTTTTTTGTTGTCTTAAAATCGAACACTTTCATTCGATTAATTACAAATCAGTGGGTAACAACGAATACACAACGCCATCTTTTGGTTTACCGTGGAAGATAAAACGATTTCTAGCAATGGCTTCTTTCTTCGCTCCGACTGATTCGATTAATGTTTGACTGGCAATGTTGTCTGGATCGCAGACGATCTCTACTCGCGTTAGGCTAAGCTTGGCGAAACAAAATTCAGCCAGTGCTCGAATTGCTTCTTGTGCATAGCCTTTTCGTTGGTATTTATCTGCAACCCAGTAGCCAATACTCGCCATGTTGAATGTATGGTAAAGCTCGTTTACAGCAGCCATTCCAAGTAAATTGTTGTATTCACGATCATAAATACCAAATCCAAACGCTTCCGTTTTTACCCAATTTAAGCGAGTGGCAAGAAGGAAGTCCTGCGCGTCTTTGAGGGTGACGTTTTCGTCACACCAATCTAACCATTGATGTAGGGAAGGGGATTCAACTAACAAGCGTTGTAGTGAGTGGGCTTGTTCTGAGGGAATAAGCTTGAGTGCCAAGCGTGGGGTGATGATTTCAAAATCTGGACTCATGAACAGATACTACTTCCTTGTTTGGCGCTAGATAAAACAAAGCGCAGCCAGTGCTGCGCTTTTATGTTTATGTTGCTCTTATCGAACGCGACGAACTTGAATGATCATTCCCATCAATGGGTTGTCTAAGTAGTGAGTTTCACTACTGCGCATACGGCGCTTCTGATCCATGCGGAAGCTCTTCAAGAACTTCTCTTCAGTGATGGTTGGTGAAACTTCTGCCAAGTTGCCTACTTGAACGTTGCCGTCCACTTCACCTAACTCATTCGTCATTTGCTCAGAAGGCTGAGACTCGATACGAACTTCACGTACAGCGGGCTCACGTAAATCTATGGTGGTCTCAGCGAACAAGTAGTGCTGAACGTAGATTTGAAGTTTGCCGTCTAACTCGTAGAGCGGACCGTTAACGGTTTCTTCACTGTAACCATCGGTTGAAAGTGATTGTGCATTGCCATTGATTTGGCTGCCGTCAGCGTTGTAAGAGCCTGAGAAATCACGTCCACCCACGATATGGAAGATCGGCGCGCTTGCCTTGCCGCGGTCGCCTTGACGCCAGGCTACGTGTTTAAGCACTTTGAAGCCGGCGTGATTGTTCAATGCTGATTCTTGTGCATTCAAACGGAAAGAAGAACGTGGTAGCAAAGTGACGCCTTTAGAACGGCGGTAAGACTCACTGTCTAAGCTGCCTACGTTGCTCATTTCGATTTTTGGCAGCTCATTTGGCCATGATTCACTGGTACTTTCAGCGTTAACTGCTCGCTTGAAAATAATTACTTCAATATCAAATTGACGCGCAGCCCAAGTAGGCATTGAGACACAAAGAAGCAATAATGGGATCAGTATTCTCATTCGACTATTAGCTCGTTGGTAATAAATTCTGTTTAAAATCATTCAGTAAGTCTTGAACAAACTGAATGCGTTTTCGTCGGTCCGTTAATGGTACGCTAAACTTGAACTTAGTTGGACCTTCCATTGCAAATTTTTGCGGCTGTGATTGCAGGAGTTTAACCAAATACGCCGGGTTTATGTCAGCATCAGGGTAAAACTCGATGAATCCGCCCTTATCATGTGCCTCAATTTTCTTCGCTTTGAGACTTCCTGCCCCAATTTTCAGTTCTGAGACAGAGAGAAGGTTTTTGGTTGCATCTGGCAATAAGCCAAAGCGATCAATCAGTTCTACCTTCAATTCTGACAAGCCTTCGTTGTCGCTGACGCTTGCAATACGTTTGTACATTGATAGGCGTGTATTCACGTCAGGGATGTAGTCATCCGGTAACAAGGCTGGAATACGCATTTCAATTTCCGTTTGCTCACGAAGCAAGTCATCCAACGATGGTTCTTTACCTTCTTTCAATGCTTCAACCGCTTGTTCAAGCATCTCCATATACAGTGTAAAGCCAACCGATTGAATTTGACCACTTTGTTCGTCACCTAATAGCTCACCTGCGCCACGAATCTCAAGATCGTGCGTTGCAAGAGTGAAACCTGCGCCCAGATCTTCTAACGAAGCAATAGCATCAAGGCGTTTGATGGCGTCTTTGGTGATGGCTTTCGGATGTGGTGTCAATAAGTAAGCATAAGCTTGGTGGTGCGAACGACCTACACGACCACGTAATTGGTGAAGCTGCGCAAGACCAAGGTTATCGGCACGATCCATGATAATGGTGTTTGCCGTCGGAACATCGATACCTGTTTCAATAATAGTGGTACAAACGAGTAAGTTGAAACGCTGGTGGTAGAAGTCGTTCATGATGCGTTCTAGTTCGCGTTCACGCATTTGACCGTGGGCAACCGTCACACGAGCTTCTGGGATCAGCTTTTGCAAGTCTTCAGCGGTTTTCTCGATGGTTTCGACTTGGTTATGCAGGAAGTACACTTGACCACCGCGCATAATTTCTCGCAATGCGGCTTCACGAACGACCGAATCTTCATGCTGGCGCACAAACGTCTTGATCGCTAAACGACGCGCTGGTGGCGTTGCGATGATCGATAAATCACGCATACCACTCATCGCCATGTTCAACGTTCGCGGAATTGGTGTCGCGGTAAGCGTTAGGATGTCGACATCGGCACGCATTGCTTTTACTTTCTCTTTCTGGCGTACACCAAAACGGTGTTCTTCGTCGACGATCAACAAGCCAAGATCTTTGAATTTAATGTCGCTTGAAAGCAGCTTATGGGTACCAACAACGATGTCTACTTTACCGTCCGCGACGTCTTGAAGGATCACTTTCTGCTCTTTCGCTGATTTAAAGCGCGAAAGGACCTCTACACGAATTGGTAAGTTAGCAAAACGATCACGGAAGTTTTCAAAGTGCTGCTGAGCGAGCAGGGTAGTCGGCACCAATACAGCCACCTGCTTGCTGTTGTCTGTTGCCACGAAGGCTGCTCGCATTGCAACTTCGGTTTTACCAAAGCCAACGTCACCACATACGAGTCGGTCCATCGCTTTTGCTTGGCACATGTCCGAAAGTACCGCATTGATGGCGGTGGATTGGTCGTCCGTTTCTTCAAATGGGAATGTCGCTTTGAATGTGGCGTATTGGCCACGATCCAACTCGAATTTGTAACCCGGTTTTAGCTCGCGTTTTGCGTAAACATCCAGAAGTTCTGCTGCGACGTCACGTACTTTTTCTGCCGCTTTACGACGTGCTTTTGCCCACGCTTCACCGCCGAGTTTATGCAGTGGTGCACTCTCTTCTGCACCGCCAGAATAACGGCTGATTAAGTTCAGGGAAGAAACCGGAACGTAAAGTTTGGCGTCGTTTTGATACTCAAGAGTCACGTATTCCGTTTTCATACCACCGGCTTCAAGCGTTTGCAGGCCGATGTAGCGTCCGATACCGTGGTCAATGTGTACGACAGGTTGCCCCGGTTTTAGCTCGGCAAGGTGGCGAATGACGGTGTCACTATTGACGGTTTTTTTGTCTTTGCGACGGCGTTGGATAACGCGGTCGCCGAGTAGGTCGCTTTCACAAATTAGTGCAAAGTTCAGCTCATCATGGATAAAGCCATGTTCTGCAGCGCCAAGTATCAGGCTGAATCGGTCATTTGAATCTAGTGCTTGGTATATTGAGCCATGAACCACGGGACGTACTTTGATGCCTTGCAACAGTTCTGTCAGCGCTTCACGACGGCCTTCTGATTCGACAGAAAAGACGATTTTTCCCGTAAATTGTTCGCTAAATTGGCGAAGGCGAGACAATGGCTCTTTGTTTTGTTGCTGGACACCAAGCTCTGCCAAAGACTGTACCGCTAGGTTCTGACGACCAGCACGTTTAACAATTTTCTCTAGGCTTAATAGGGCCTGAGGCAATTGTTTGATGTGCTTAAATAGTTCGTCTTTCTTTAGCCACAGTTCATGAGGGGCCAATAGCGGACGAAGTGGGTCGATTTTCTTTTGATCGTAACGGTAGTCAACGTCATTTAAGAAAGTATCGACCGCTGCTTCGATGTCTCCATAAATGATCAGTTGCGAATCTTCTGGTAAGTAATCGAACAGAGTCTCTGTGTGATCGAAGAACAATGGTTGCCAATATTCGATACCGGCAGGCCATGTTCCTTTAGTGACCTGCATATAAATCGATTCAGGCTCTCGGCGTGCTTCAAACTGTGTACGCCAACGGGTACGGAAGTCTTCGATTGCTACCTTGGTCGTTGGAAATTCGTGCGCAGGCAGTAATTGGATCTGCTGGATGTCTTCGATCGAACGTTGGTTCTCTGGGTCGAAAGTTCGTATCGTGTCGATCTCATCATCGAAGAAATCAATACGATAAGGGTCGGAGCTGCCCATAGGGAACAAATCTAAGATCGAACCGCGACTGGCGTATTCACCCGGTCCAAACACTTGATCGACGTGACGGTATCCCGAGTTTTCTAGCTGAGTACGTAGCTTTTCGAGTGAGAACTGGTCGCCCGTCTTAACCATCAAAGTGTGTTGCAGCAAAAAGTCTCTCGGAGACTGACGTTGCAAGATTGTGCTGACTGGTACGATCGTCACACCATTACGTTGATGAGGCAACTGGTATAAACGTGCAATTCGGTCTGAGATAATTTCTTGGTGCGGTGAAAAATTATCGTATGGCAAGGTTTCCCAATCCGGGAACAGGCTCACGGTTTGGTCTGTAAACTGCTCAATTTCAGCTTGTAGTTTTAGCGCGATTTGTGGATCGGGCACCACAAGGACTGAATGGCTTGAGTGTTGTTTTGCCAGTTCCGCAATGGCCATTGGTAATGCCGCGCCAGGTAAATTCCCTAGCTGTTTTTTATCGCCACGTTCAGACGGATTAGTGACGGAAAGAATCGTTGCTTTTGTCATGGTCGTTATTTGTTATCTCGCTCTAGTGAACGCTGACGCAGTAGTTTCTGTTGTTGGTACAAAGCGGCTTTGATCAATAAATCTTGGTCGGCTTCTCTGAGCAATTTATACCTCAGAGTGGTGATGAAACCACGGTCATAAGGCTCGCATGCCACTACCTGAGCGTAGCAGTAAATGGCTGCCGCAGGGTGATCTAAGAACAGTTTTACTCGCACTAATTGTTGAGTCTCAATTTCAGTTTCTGAGCGATAGCTGAGCTGGCTTGCTCCAAACTGAGTGGTTTGAAAGCGCAGTGTTGCATCGTCTTGTTGAGAGAGCATAAAACTAAGTAAAAGGTTGAGCTTTGAATTCTGTGTATCCAACAGGCTGATGACGTGTTTCAGCTCTTTAGTTTGTAGTTCAAGGCGTGCATTATCTGCCAGCATATCTAAATGGCTAAATTCGCTTGCGACAATAAAAGGCGTTGGAATTTCCGAGACAAAGGTTTCCTCATCAGGCAGAACGAAGTCCGCTCCTAATGTTTCGACATTAAGAGTGAGGTTGTGGTGTACGGTGAAGTATTCTTGCTCTGTCATTAATCGGTCCTTTTCTGCCAACGTCTCATTTCATTGAAGAAAGAGAGGGATAGGGCACTGATTATCGCTAACTGAAATAAGTTATCAAGTTTCCATGTTTTGTCTGGGTGAACTTTCTCGCTTAAAAATGGACTTATTGCATGTCGTTGACAAATTTAGCGATTATCTTGTCTTCTTCATTGTAAGAGTAAGGTAAGATAACTCTTATTATTTAGCACTATTAGAAAACCAGTTGGTTTGTCCTATATGTATCATCCTATCTCTTTGTTTATTGGCTTGAGATATCTTCGGGGTCGCTCCGGAGATAGGTTCAGTCGATTCGTGTCTTATATGTCGACCGCAGGCATTACGATCGGTGTGATGGCGCTTGTGACCGTACTCTCTGTCATGAACGGTTTTGAAGCGCAACTAAAAGAGCGCATTTTAGGTGTGTTACCTCACGCCGTAATTTCACAGCATGATGGCAAAACGCCAATGACAGCGACGGCGCCTGAATTTATCCAGAAGATGTCTACGACGGCAAAGCCTGAACCGATCGTTCGTGGAGAAGCGGTTATTCAAAGTTCTGCACAATTGACCGCGGGCTACTTGATTGGGATTGAACCAAAACAAGGCGACCCTATTTCAAACCATTTAATCGCAGGTCGATTGTCTTCTTTAAAAGCGGGTGAGTATAAGGTCTTCTTAGGACACAGCTTGGCGCGATCGTTAAAAGTCTCAATGGGCGATAAAGTGCGTTTAATGGTAACGAATGCATCACAATTTACTCCGTTAGGGCGTATTCCTAGTCAGCGTAACTTTACCGTTGCGGGGTTGTTTAATACTGGCTCGGACGTTGATGGACAATTGATGATTGTGAACATGACGGATGCGGCAAAGTTGATGCGCTTACCTAAAGAGACGGTCTCTGGTTGGCGTGTCTTTTTCTCCGACCCGTTTATGGTGACTGAGTTTGCAGATAAACCTATGCCTGAAGGTTGGCAGTGGAGTGACTGGCGTGCACAACGCGGTGAACTTTTCCAAGCGGTTAAAATGGAAAAGAACATGATGGGCTTGATGCTCGGTTTAATAGTCGGTGTTGCCGCGTTTAACATCATTTCTGCTTTGATCATGGTGGTGATGGAGAAGCAATCTGAAGTCGCAATTCTCAAAACCCAGGGGATGAAGCAATCTCAGGTGATGGCTATTTTTATGGTTCAAGGTGCCAGCAGTGGCGTAATTGGCGCGATTGTTGGTGGAGTGGTAGGCGTGGCTTTGTCGCTTAACCTCAATGCGATTCTGGAAGCGGCTGGTGTGGCGCTATTTAGCTTTGGTGGCCATCTGCCAATTGTTATCGATTCATTCCAAATTTTATTAGTGGTAGTGCTGGCGATTGCTCTGAGTCTTGCTGCAACTGTATATCCATCTTATCGAGCATCTTCTGTTAAACCTGCTGAGGCACTTCGCTATGAATAAGCTATTAGAATGTCGTGATATTCGTAAAGTCTACCGAGAGGGATCGTTAGATACAGAAGTGTTGAAAGGCGTGAGCTTTGATATTGATAAAGGTGAGTTAGTGTCAATTGTTGGCTCATCGGGCTCAGGGAAAAGTACTTTACTGCACATCCTTGGTGCGTTGGACGACGCATCACAAGGTGAGGTCGACTTTCTTGGCCAAGACCTATCTGCATTGAGTTCAAATAAACAAGCCGCGTTGCGTAACAAACACCTTGGTTTTGTGTATCAATTCCATCATTTGTTGGCGGATTTTACAGCAGTAGAGAATGTGGCAATGCCCCTGCTGATCGGTGGAACGAAAGTATCGGAAGCAAAAGAAGCTGCTCAAACTCTACTCGAAAAGGTGGGGTTAGGTCATCGCATGGATCATCGTCCGTCCGAACTTTCTGGTGGTGAGCGTCAGCGCGTAGCCATTGCACGAGCTTTGGTGAACAAGCCTGATCTGGTATTGGCGGATGAGCCAACGGGTAACTTAGACCACAACACTGCTCTGGCGATTTACGATTTGATGCGTGAATTAAACCAAGAGTCGAACATTGCCTTTTTAGTGGTTACTCATGATAACGAGTTAGCCGCGAAAATGGATCGCCAAATGCATATGCAAGATGGCTTGCTGGTGGATCGCTTTATCACTGAAACAGCGGTTGCGGAGGGCTAATTTTGTTTTCATCTCTAGCACTGATGATCGGGGGCCGATTCAGTCGCGCTAAAAAGCGTAACAAAATGGTGTCGTTCATTTCGCTTTCTTCCACGATTGGTATTGCGGTTGGCGTTGCGGTTATCATTATTGGCCTTTCAGCAATGAATGGTTTTGAACGTGAGCTGCAATCGCGCGTGTTATCAGTTATTCCGCATGGTGAGTTAGAAGGGGTCAATGGACCACTGCACAACTACACCAAAACTATGAATCAGGCATTGAGTCATGAACATGTTGTCGCGGCGGCGCCTTATGTTCGCTTTACTGGTTTGGCGGAAAAAGGCAGCAAGCTTAAAGCCGTTGAAGTACGAGGTGTCGATCCGGCTTTTGAGCAGGCCGTATCAAGCATGTCTGATTTTATTGATCCCCAAGCATGGCAGAATTTTTATGCTGGTCAGCAGCAAGTCATTCTGGGGCGTGGAGTTGCCAACGAATTAAATGTTGAGGTTGGTGACTACGTTACGTTAATGATTCCGCAAACGGGAAGCACCAGCAAAGTTCAAGCACCAAAACGTGTGCGAGTCAAAGTCTCAGGTTTTTTAACGCTTAACGGCCAGATCGATCATTCACTCGCTCTGGTTCCATTAAAAGATGCACAGGCGTATGCACGTTTAGGCGATGGTGTTACAGGAATTTCATTGAAGACAGATGATGTACTCAATGCACCTTCGATCGTGCGTGAAGTCGGCAGTCTGATTGATGTGTATGTCTACCTCAAGAGCTGGCAACAACAATTTGGTTTCTTGTATCGCGACATCCAACTGGTTCGCACCATTATGTACTTGGTGATGGTTCTGGTGATTGGTGTAGCAAGCTTCAACATCGTTTCTACATTGATGATGGCCGTAAAAGATCGCGCTGCAGAAATTGCGATATTACGCACCATGGGCGCAAAAGATGGGCTAATTAAACGTATCTTTGTATGGCAAGGTGTGTTCTCGGGCGTATTCGGAAGTATTGCAGGCAGTATTGTTGGTGTGTTTGTCGCGCTAAACTTAACCCCCATCATTAAAGCGTTAGAGAGTTTAATCGGACATCAGTTCTTATCGGGTGACATCTACTTTGTTGACTTCTTACCTTCCCAGTTGCATTGGCCTGATGTGGCTTTGGTTTCGGGAACGGCAATCATGTTGAGCTTGTTAGCAACTTGGTACCCTGCTTCTCGCGCAGCGAAGCTCAATCCTGCTGCGGTATTGAGTTCCAAGTAATCGAAAGAAAGACTTTAGCCGCCGCTCTCAAGCGGCAGGCACAAAAAAGGACCGAATCTCGGTCCTTTCTTTTATCTATGTTCAGCTTATCTCTGTCATGGCTCGGTAGACTTCATACTTGAGTTACAGCGCCTTTCATGTCGAACGTTAACTGTTCTCCATTCGATGCTCTACAACCTGCTAATTGAAGAATAAGTACTTATCTTATCTTACGTTTTTGCCAGCTTCTCACGACTGAGTAACGCCAAAGCCCCCGAATACCAAAATAGCCAATGATGGCTGATACAACGCCGCATATTGCGCAGCCTAGTAGGAACGGTGGTCCAATAGTGTTCATTTGTTGCATGATGAATTCCCACGACAACTCAAAATGGAATGGCTGTGGAGGAACGTGCATAACCAAAGCGCCAAGTTTGTACGCAAAGTAGAACAGAACTGGCATCGTGATAGGGTTGCTGATCCATACCAATGCAACAGAAAGCGGTAAGTTAACGCCAAGCATGATGGCGAGACCTGCGGCCATGATCATCTGACTCGGAAGCGGAACAAACGCCATAAATAAGCCAACAGCAAAAGCACCAGATGCAGAGCGACGGTTTAAACACCACAAGTTTGGGTTGTATAACACGTTGCCGAAGACCTTTAGTGCTTTTTGGCGTTTGATCATTTCATGATCTGGCATGAAGCGTTTTATCAGCTTTCTAGGCATAGGACGACATGACTCTCTTAGAAAAAAGTTGGACCTTGGCATTATTTGTCGCGAGCGTTATTTCGTCTGCATGGTGGCCGACGATGCCAGATTGGCGATGGTTGCTGCTGGGAATAATTGCCATTGGCTCAATAATCAAATTACGTCGAGGCTTAATTAGCATAGGCGTAATTTCGGGCTGTATGGTTGTTATTGTCCACGGCAATGTTATGGAACATCAAAGACAAGCCCTGTTTCAAGCAGGGGTGAATATTACCATAATTGGTAAAGTTGACAGCCCTTTTACGCAAATAAGTCACGGATATGAAGGAATTGCGGTGGTTCGCGGGGTGAATTCTCAAAACCTGTTACCTTTTCTTAAACCGAAAATCCGTCTGATAACCCCTTTCCCACTGCCTGTTAACAGTGACTTTACTACTCAAGTTTCACTTAAACCCATTCTAGGGTTGAGAAATGAAGCGGGTTTTGATTCTGAGCAACAAGCCATTGGGCAGGGAATTGTTGCAAGGGCAACGTCGTCACGTAATGCCAAGTGGCAGGTTCGTTCTTCGTACTCTGTTCGTCAGCAAATCATTCAGTCGGTTTCTGGAAGCATCTCGCGCCTCAAACATTATCCACTCATCAATGCGCTCGCCTTTAGTGACCGCTCACTTTTAACATATCAAGATTGGCAGCAGCTACGGGATAGTGGGTTATTGCACCTTGTCTCTATTTCCGGTTTGCATATTGGGATGGCATTCAGTTTTGGTATTTTCGCCGGGGTTGCGCTTCGGTATATTTTTTTCAATCTCCAGCTGTTACCACCTGTCATTGGGATTATCACCGCGTTTTTGTACGCTTGGCTTGCAGATTTTTCTTTGCCGACGATAAGAGCTTTTTCTGTCTGTGTTATTTATGTGTCATTAAAGTTTTGGCTGGTGTATTGGAGCGCTTGGCGTGTATTGCTGTTAGCAGTCGCTATTCAGCTTTGCATTGAACCTTTTGCTTCTCTTAGTCTGAGTTTTTGGTTGTCGTATCTCTCTGTTGTTGCGGTACTGCTTGCGGTGAATGCCGTTCAGAGCCACAAGGGGGATTGGAAGGACAAGTTGATCTTGTTGTTGAAAGTACAGTTAGTACTTACTTTGTTGATCGTGCCGATCAGCGGGTATTTCTTCTCTGGCACCAGTCTAACCTCAATTATTTATAACCTAGTATTTATACCTTGGTTTGGGATGATTGTGGTCCCTCTGATGTTTCTTGCACTCATGTTTTCACTTTGCTCTTATTTCATTTCGGCGTGGTTTTGGCAAGGCATGGACTGGGCGCTATGGCCATTGAGTTGGTCTTTACCCTTTGCCACAGGGAGTTGGCAGTTTCTCAGTTTAAAAGCAACGCTTCTTGTCGGTGTGGCAAGTGCTTGTCTTTTGCTTGGTCGCTTTTTTCGGGCGAACGGACTGCTTTTATTACTTTTGGTCACGACTTGTGTGGTGTTCTTTCATGATTCAACTAGAGACCGATGGCGAGTGGATGTTCTCGATGTTGGGCATGGGCTTGCAGTATTGATCGAAAAAGGCGGCAAGGTATTGCTTTATGACACAGGTAAAGGATGGGGGAGCGGTAGCATTGCTGAGCAGGTTATCGCCCCGACTTTGCATCGTCGAGGTTACGGTTCCATTGATGGGGTCATCATTAGCCATGCGGACTCTGACCATGCAGGAGGTCGTCAATACATCGAAAGTGCTTTCAATCCGACCAATAAGTTCAGCAGCCAGAATTATACTGACTACAAAGCGTGCGTTGCAGGGGAGTACTGGTCGTGGCAATCCTTGAATATGGAAGTGTTGTGGCCACCGAAGTTGGTTCAACGTGCCTACAATCCCCACTCTTGTGTGATTAGGGTAGTCGACTCTCAATCTGGTTTCCGTCTGCTGCTGACGGGAGATATTGAAGCCATAAGTGAATGGATACTCATGCGTGAGCCTGAGAAACTAGAAAGTGATGTGATGTTGGTTCCTCACCATGGCAGCAAGAGTTCTTCGAACCCCAAATTTGTTCAAGCCGTTTCCCCCAAATTAGCCATTGCTTCTCTCGCAAAAAGTAATCAATGGGGGATGCCTGCTGAAAATGTTGTATCAGCTTATGAAGAGAGCAAGGCGCTTTGGTTAGACACAGGCAGTGATGGTCAAGTATCGGTGTTTATTGAGCAAGACAATTGGCACTTCGAAGTTAAACGAAGTGAGACATTTGACCCTTGGTATAGGCAGATGCTGCGTAAGGGGGTAGAATAAGAGTCTTAATGTAAGAAAATAAAGCACTTCTATGTCGATAAATACTGATGAAACGACCTGGCAGACGTTTAAGCGTCTATGGCAATTTATTCGCCTTTATAAGGCCGGTTTGATCGTTGCTGTCATTGCATTAGTCGTTAATGCTGTTTCAGATACCTACATGATTTCCCTGCTTAAACCACTTCTTGATGAAGGTTTTGGCAATGCAGAGTCAGACTTTCTACGCACACTCCCATTAATTGTTTTCGCCATGATGTTTATTCGTGGTGTGAGTGGGTTTGTCTCGACCTATTGTTTGAGCTGGGTTTCCGGCAACGTCGTGATGCAAATTCGACGAATGGTGTTCAACCACTTTATGCATATGCCTGTTTCTTATTTTGATAAAGAAAAAACAGGCAACTTATTGTCACGTATCACTTACGACTCAGAGCAAGTATCTGCTGCAACTAGCCAAGCATTGGTCAGTATCGTTCGTGAAGGTGCAAGTATCATTGGCTTGTTGGTTTTGATGTTCTACAACAGCTGGCAATTGTCTTTGGTACTGTTTGCTGTTGCTCCTGTTGTTGCTTGGGGTATTGGTATCGTTTCTAAACGATTCAGAAAAATTTCAAAGAACATGCAAACCATGATGGGTCATGTGACGGCTTCCGCGGAGCAAATGCTGAAAGGTCATAAAGTCGTACTAAGTTATGGTGGTCAAGACATCGAAGGCAAACGCTTCGAGAAAGTCAGCAATCAGATGCGCCAGCAAAGCATGAAGCTAGTGACAGCTCAAGCAGCTGCGAACCCGATCATTCAAATGATTGCATCTATCGCGATTGTTGTCGTGCTTTACCTTGCTAGTATCGACTCAATTAAAGACCAGTTGACTCCGGGTACATTTACGGTTGTATTCTCTGCGATGTTTGGTTTGATGCGTCCATTGAAAGCTCTGACGAATGTTACGTCACAGTTCCAACGCGGTATGGCGGCAAGCCAAACCTTGTTTGCACTGGTCGATCTAGAACCAGAAAAGAACGAAGGTAAATTCAAAGTAGAGCGTGCGCAAGGCGATGTAACTGTCAAAGATGTCAGCTTTACTTATGAAGGTGCAGAAAAACCAGCGCTTGAGAATGTCAGTTTTGACATTCCAAAAGGTAAGACGGTTGCTCTCGTTGGGCGCTCAGGTTCAGGAAAGAGTACCATTGCTAATTTGTTCAACCGTTTCTATGACGTAAGCAGTGGTTCAATTACGCTTGATGGTCATGACATTCGTGATTATGAGCTTAAGAATCTTCGTGAGCAGTTTGCGCTTGTTTCGCAAAACGTACATTTGTTCAACGACACGATTGCAAACAACATTGCTTACGCGACAGAAGAACAATACTCACGTGAAGACATTGAGCGTGCAGCCAAACTGGCTCATGCGATGGAGTTCATTGGTAAAATGGACGGTGGCTTAGACGCGATGATTGGCGAAAATGGTGCGAGTTTGTCAGGTGGCCAGCGCCAGCGTGTCGCAATTGCACGTGCACTTCTACGTGATGCACCTGTGCTGGTACTTGATGAGGCAACGTCAGCTCTGGATACGGAATCGGAACGTGCTATTCAATCGGCGCTGGATGAACTGCAAAAAGACAAGACGGTACTGGTGATTGCTCACCGTTTGTCGACCATCGAAAACGCTGATGAAATCCTTGTAGTCGATGAAGGCGCTATCGTTGAGCGTGGTAGTCATGCTGATTTGATCGCTAAAGATGGCGCTTATGCCCAACTTCATCGAATTCAATTTGGTGCCTAAGCGCTGTGATTGAAAAGATCTGGTTCGAAAACCATCCGCTTAAATACTTGCTATGGCCGCTTTTGTGGCCATTAAGCTTGCTGTTTGGTGCGATAAGCCAATCGAAACGCCGTCAATACCAAGTCGGCAAGAAAGAAGCCTACAAAGCACCCGTGCCTGTTGCGGTCGTTGGGAACATTACTGCTGGTGGCAATGGTAAAACGCCAGTGGTAGTGTGGCTGGTAGAGCAATTGCAACTACTGGGTTATAAACCCGGAGTGGTATCGCGTGGTTATGGCGCAAAAGCACCTCAGTATCCGCTTGTTCTTGATGATAATACACCAGCGAAACACTGTGGTGATGAGCCTAAGCTAATTCATCGTCGTACTGGTGCGCCAGTAGCCGTAGACCCGATTCGTTCTAATGCGGTGAAAGCATTGCTTGAAACTGGCGTTGACATCATTATTACTGACGATGGCCTCCAGCATTACGCTTTAGAGCGAGATATCGAGTTCGTTATCGTTGATGGTAATCGCCGCTTTGGCAATGAAAGCCTTATTCCACTTGGCCCACTACGTGAAGGGGTAGAGCGTCTTGCTGAAGTCGACTTTATCATCATTAATGGTGGTCAAGCTCAGCATGGCGAAATGCCAATGTCTTTAGCGCCATCAAAGGCGATCAATTTGAAGACGAAGCAGCAAGTGGATGTGAGTGAGTTGAAAGACTTAGTCGCATTTGCTGGTATTGGGCATCCACCTCGTTTTTTTAATACACTTAACGCAATGAATGCGGATGTCAAAGTCACGAAAGGGTTTGCCGATCATCAGGACTTTGACCAAAAAGAATTAGATGCATTGGCTCAACAAGGAGCGAATGTGATTATGACAGAAAAAGATGCCGTTAAATGCGACCGCTATGCGCAAGACAATTGGTGGTATCTTCCTGTTTCTGCTCAGTTTGAACAACATGATGCAGAACGAATTTTAAATCGAATAAAAGAGGTTAAAGCGACTTATGGATCACCGTCTGCTTGAGATTGTAGCTTGCCCTGTGTGCAAAGGTAAGCTGACGTACGATAAAGATAATCAAGAGTTGATCTGCAAATTAGATCGCCTTGCTTACCCAATCAAAGAGGGTATTCCTGTTCTCCTTGAACCAGAAGCAAGAACCATGAGCATGGACGAGGGACGCTAATGTCTTTTACGGTTGTCATTCCTGCGCGTTACGCGTCAAGCCGCTTACCGGGTAAGCCGTTGGCAGACATTGGTGGTAAACCAATGATCCAATGGGTTTATGAGCAAGCGTTACAAGCGGGTGCTGAAGACGTGATTATTGCGACTGACGATGAGCGCGTATCGGCGGCTGCAGAGCAGTTTGGTGGCAAGGTTTGTATGACCTCGCCAAACCATGAATCTGGCACTGAGCGACTAGCAGAAGTGGTAGAAAAAATGGCAATTCCTGCAGACCACATTGTGGTTAATGTTCAGGGTGATGAACCATTGATTCCTCCGTCTATTATTCGCCAAGTAGCTGACAACCTAGCAGGTTGCGATGCGCCAATGGCAACGCTTGCGGTTGAGATTGAATCGGAAGAAGAAGTTTTTAACCCGAATGCGGTAAAAGTGGTCGCGGACGAGCGTGGTTACGCTATGTACTTTAGTCGTGCGACGATCCCTTGGGATCGTGACAACTTTGCCAAGCAAGACAAAACTATCGTAAATCCATTGATGCGTCACATTGGCATCTACGCTTACCGTGCTGGTTTCATCAACACTTATGTGAATTGGCAACCAAGTGCACTTGAGCAAATCGAGTGCTTGGAGCAACTTCGTGTGCTTTGGTACGGTGAAAAGATTCATGTTGCGGTTGCAAAAGAAGCGCCAGCAGCAGGTGTGGATACGCAAGCCGACCTTGAAGCGGTAAGAAAAATTATTGCAAAGCAAGCTTAGTACACCGCACTGACTGATTTAGATAGATAAAGGCTCCTAAGTTAGGAGCCTTTTCTTTTATTCATTAGTAGAAAGAGAGTTCTAGATATTTGTGTCGTACTGATTGCGTTTCGGACAGGTAGAGAGAATCTCTCGGTGTCCGGTATCTTTTACTTCCTCCAAAATCACATCGAAGCCCCATAAGCGATAAACATGTTTCAACACCTCTTCATAACTGTTATCCAATGGAATTCGGTTATGAGGGACGTATTGAAGTGTTAACGAACGATCGCCTCTCACATCCACGTTAAATACCTGAATGTTTGGCTCTAGATTGGCTAAGTTATATTGTGCGGCTAGCGCCTCTCGGATGCGTTTGTAACCCATCTCATCGTGAATGGCGGCAACCTCAACGAAGTTCTTACGATCATCATCATTAATGGCGAAAAGTTTAAAATCTCGCATTAGCTTTGGTGACAAGTATTGGCTGATAAAACTTTCATCTTTGAAGTTATGCATCGCAAAGTGAAGCGTGTCTAACCAATCGGCTCCGGCAATTTCTGGGAACCACTCTTTATCCTCATCGGTTGGCTCTTCACAGATACGTTTTATGTCCCTGAACATCGCAAAGCCAAGCGCATAGGGGTTAATGCCGCTAAAGTACGGACTGTTATAAGCAGGTTGAGCAACAACGCTGGTGTGGCTATGTAGAAATTCGAGAATAAACTTCTCTGATACTAAGCCTTCATCGTAAAGGTGATTCAGAATCGTGTAGTGCCAAAATGTTGCCCACCCTTCATTCATAACTTGGGTTTGTTTCTGAGGGTAAAAGTACTGGCTGACTTTACGGACAATTCGGACGATTTCACGCTGCCAAGGCTCCAGCAATGGCGCATGTTTCTCGAAGAAATAAAGCAGGTTTTCCTGTGGCTCACTTGGGAAACGAATCTTGATATCTTCTTCTTTAGTTTTTGCCTGTGGAACAGTACGCCAAAGTTCGTTCACTTGAGATTGAAGATAGGCTTCGCGCTCTTCTTGACGTGCTTTCTCTTCATTAATAGAGATTTTTTCGGGACGCTTATAGCGGTCTACACCGAAGTTCATTAATGCATGACATGAGTCAAGTAGTTGCTCAACTTCATGCACCCCGTATCGCTCTTCACATTCCGCAATGTAGTTCTTCGCAAACAAGAGATAGTCAATGATCGAGCTGGCGTCGGTCCACGTTTGGAACAGATAATTGCCCTTGAAGAACGAGTTGTGTCCATAACAAGCGTGAGCGATAACAAGCGCCTGCATCGTGATGGTGTTCTCTTCCATCAAATAAGCGATACATGGGTTGGAGTTAATCACGATCTCGTAAGCCAAGCCCATTTGACCGTGTTTGTAGTTTTGCTCAGTTTGGATGAACTTTTTGCCAAACGACCAATGATTGTAGTTGATGGGCATACCGATACTTGAGTATGCATCCATCATTTGTTCAGAGGTAATCACCTCGATTTGGTTTGGGTAAGTGTCGAGGCGATAATGCTCCGCGACACGCTTGATTTCTTTGTGATAACGCTCCAACAATTCAAACGTCCAGTCTGGGCCGTCTGGAAGCATATTTTCTCTGCGCTTCTTCGAAGCTTCCCCCGAAAGGTTTTTCGTTGCGGTATTCATCGCTAGCCTCCTTACGCCGTTTCTTTTTGGAATAGTTCACGGAAGACTGGGAAGATATCCTCCACAGAGCGGATGTTTTTCATGGCAAAGTTTGGGAAGGCTTCAGCAAGCTTCTCGTATTCATGCCATAGCGTTTGGTGTGAGCGTCGGGTGATCTCAATGTATGAATAGTACTGACAGTTAGGAAGCAGTTTATTCACTAGGAGTTCACGGCAACGCGGAGAATCGTCAGCCCAATTATCCCCATCGGATGCCTGTGCGGCGTAGATGTTCCATTGGCCTACAGGATAGCGGTCTTGCACGATTTCGTTCATTAGCTTGAGAGCGCTCGACACAATTGTTCCACCCGTTTCTTGCGAGTAGAAGAACTCATGTTCATCGACCTCTTTTGCTTGAGTATGGTGACGAATGAATACGACCTCTACATTTTCGTAGGTGCGCGTCAAGAACAGGTATAAAAGAACATAGAAGCGTTTTGCGATATCTTTGGTGGCTTGGTCCATAGAACCTGAAACGTCCATCAGACAAAACATGACCGCTTGGCTCGATGGCACAGGGCGCTTCTCATAGTTCTTGAAACGTAAGTCGAAGGTATCAATGAAGGGCACGCTTTCGATTTTCTTGCGCAGATCCTCAATTTCCTTCTTCAGACGATTTTCCTCGAGCTGCTGAGCTGGCTCGATGTTTTTGATGCGAGTAAGCTCATCCTCTAGTTCATTAAGAAGACGCTTTTTACCTGCTGTCATTGCGGTACGTCGAGCAAGTGATTGCTGCAACGAACGCACAATGGCAATGTTGGACGGAATGCCTGCAGTTTGGTAACCCGCACGATGGGTCTTCCATTCAGTTATTTTAGCAATCTGATTTTTTTCAAGATTGGGTAACTCCAAATCCTCGAACAAGATATCGAGATATTCATCTTTGGATATCTGGAAAACAAACTCGTCTTGGCCTTCGCCATCAGGACTCGCATTGCCTTCTCCTGCGCCACCACCTTGACCTCCACCTTTCGGGCGCTCGATTTTGTCACCAGTAATAAATTGGTCGTTGCCAGGGTGCACACGCTCACGTACGCCCCCTTTACCCTGATGAAACATAGGTTCGTTGATGTCTTTGTGCGGTATTGCAACGTCTTCGCCCGTTTCCGTGTTTGTGATCGAGCGTCGATTCACTGCGTCAGCTACCGACTCTTTAATCTGCTCTTTATGGCGTTTCAAGAAGCGCTGTCGATTAACAGCGCTCTTGTTCTTACCATTGAGCCTTCGGTCTATAAATTGCGCCATGAAATAGCCCTCTTCATGTTTCACAAGCGACCTAACTCAAACTGGTTAGGATGACTTACGTACTCGTAGGTACCACTCAGAAAGTAGGCGAACCTGTTTCTCGGTATAGCCTTTTTCCATCATGCGAGCGACAAAGTCGTCGTGTTTCTTCTGATCTTCAGAAGACGTTTTCGCATTGAATGAAATAACCGGAAGTAGCTCTTCGGTATTGGAGAACATTTTCTTCTCGATTACCGTGCGCAGTTTTTCGTAGCTGGTCCAAACTGGATTCAGACCATTGTTATTGGCTTTCGCACGAAGCACAAAGTTGACGATTTCGTTTCGGAAATCTTTCGGGTTTGAAATGCCAGCGGTTTTCTCGATCTTCTCTAGTTCAGCATTCAGAGAGGCACGGTCAAACAGCTGACCTGTTTCTGGATCGCGGTATTCTTGATCTTGAATCCAGAAATCTGCGTAAGTCACGTAGCGGTCAAAGATGTTCTGGCCATATTCAGAATAAGACTCTAGGTAGGCCGTTTGTACTTCTTTGCCGATGAACTCGACGTAACGTGGTACAAGGTAACCCTTCAAGAACTCGAGGTACTTTTCTGCCATTTCAGAAGGGAACTGCTCACGCTCAACTTGCTGCTCAATCACGTAGAATAGGTGGACAGGGTTTGCCGCTACTTCGGTTTGGTCGAAGTTAAACACACGCGATAGAATCTTGAACGCGAAACGGGTGGAAAGACCGTTCATACCTTCATCGACACCGGCAAAGTCGCGGTACTCTTGGTAACTCTTCGCTTTCGGATCGGTATCTTTCAGTGTTTCACCATCGTAGACACGCATCTTCGAGAAAATGGACGAGTTCTCAGGCTCTTTGAGTCGAGACAGAATACTGAACTGTGCCAGAGTCTCGAGTGTGCTTGGTGAACAAGGTGCTTTAGAAAGTTCACTGTTTTCAAGTAGTTTCTGGTAGATCTTCACTTCTTCCGATACACGTAAACAGTAAGGGACTTTCACTATGTATACACGGTCTAAGAATGCTTCGTTGTTCTTGTTATTACGGAACGTTTGCCACTCTGATTCATTTGAGTGGGCCAAAATCATGCCGTCGAATGGGATAGCAGACAACCCTTCCGTACCGTTAAAGTTACCTTCTTGAGTTGCCGTCAAGAGAGGGTGTAGCACCTTGATTGGCGCTTTGAACATCTCCACGAATTCCATCAAACCTTGATTTGCTTTACATAGCGCGCCGGAATAGCTGTAAGCATCTGGGTCATCTTGTGAAAAGTGTTCAAGCTGGCGAATATCAACTTTACCAACCAATGATGAGATGTCTTGGTTGTTTTCATCGCCGGGTTCAGTCTTCGCAATTGCAACTTGGTCTAGGATAGAAGGACGCACCTTAAGCACCTTGAACTTGGTGATATCACCGCCAAACTCGTGCAGACGTTTTGCAGCCCAAGGTGACATGATAGAGCGTAGGTAGCGATGCTCAATACCGTATTCTTTCTTAAGGATTTCGCCGTCTTCCGAAGCATTAAATAAGCAGAAAGGATGATCATTTACGGGGCTGCGCTCACCATTGGCGCTGAGCACGTAAACTGGCATTTTTTCCATCAGTGCTTTTAACTTCTCAGCCAGTGATGATTTACCACCACCTACTGGGCCAAGAAGGTAAAGAATTTGTTTTCGTTCTTCCAAACCTTGCGCGGCGTGTTTGAGATAAGACACGATCTGTTCGATAGCGTCTTCCATGCCGTAGAAGTCTTTGAAGGTTTCATAACGAGAGATCACTCGGTTTGAGAAGATGCGGCTCAGTCTTGGATCTTGCGCAGTATCAATGACTTCTGGTTCCCCAATCGCTATGAGAAGTCGTTCTGCTGCATTGGCATAAGCGCTTTTATCGTCCTTGCACAGGGCTAAGAAATCCTGCAACGACATCTCTTCATCTTTTGAAGCTTCATATCTTGATTGATAGTGGTCGAAAATACTCATGTCGCTTTCCCCTTTAATAGTCAGTCTACCGACGAACGTTGACGCAGGCTTACCCACCTTTGATATGTCCTTCGTTGTATGAACTTATACGCCCTGTTATCGCATTTGGTTTGTACCGAACCCCAGTTAGGTCACGCCAAAGGCTTTGCTTTATGGACAATTTTTCACTGCAACGGAGGACGGTGGATAGGTACCTTTCAATCACTCCCTTTCTCATTTTAAGCCTAGTCGGGGATTTCCAATTTTGCTTAACAATTATGAATTTATTGCAAAAGTGACATTTGAATCACTGTTTAATGAGAGAAGAATTTGTGTTGTGAATGACAGTATAAGAAATCAATTATTTGGCGATAAATCGTCGATATCAGTGAATTCTAGGTGGTGTTTGGGAAAGCGTAGAGAAAGCTGACAGGTGAGATTTGATAAAATCGTGACAGGGGAGATGAAAAAAGGAGAGCGTTTACTCTCCTTTTCAAATGCTTAGTGCGTTATGCACTGAAAATTTGCGCCAATTCGTTTGCACACAAATGGTACTGACGAGGGCAGTTGCGCCATGTTTTCAACATGCGCTGGTATTTTTCCTGCATTGGCATTTGGCTGTTGAAGTGGTGATCAGCCTTATCAAATTGAGGATATAGACCTTCAGAATCCACAAGGAAACGAACGTAATGCACTTGTTGGGCTTCTGTTGCGATATCAAAACCAAGGAATTGCAGACGGCGTTGATCGACTTTGCTGCGCTCTTCGTCATCCAGCATCTTGTTGGATTCTTGCATCGCATGGTACATCTCCATGATGTCGATGATTTCACGACATTCAGATTCAGTAATGCAGCCAAAATCTTTGTTCAGTTCGCGCATTTGCAGCTCGTAACCACGTTCTACGATGGTCTGTAGACGCTTGTATTTTGCTGCGCTGCTAGGGTCCATCTGAGACATTAGGTTGTACTGGTTTGATAAGATCAAACGTTGAGCGTTTGACATTTCCATGATGACCTCACTAAATAATCTAATACATTTTTAATGTGCTTAGGTTAACGTTTCAGACGTTACTGAAACATGATCTCAACACATATTTAATATGAAAAATGGCAAGAATTATCAAATTTAGCCAGTTTACAAACAGCGTATGAATGCGTTGTGACATGCTATTTGTGGTAGTGGTTGTATATGTAATCTCGATCCGAGAATACTCTTAACCATTCTGGTTTGAATACGGTTAGGACCGCCAATGACATCCCATTAAGAAGCCCCTCGGGGAAAGCGAGTAATGGCACAAAAACAAAGTAGTTGTGCTGGATGGTTTGCCAGTCGTAATGACCGACTGATAGATGATAAACTGAGTTAATGAGTAGGTGTAAGCTACCGGTTAGTGCTCCATTGAAGAATCCCGCCACAAAAATGAAGACAAAAATATTGCGTGGCAAATATTGATAGCTGAGTAGAAAAACGAGGTAGCTTATTAGTATTGGTACCAGTGCAGAAAGTACGAGCGCACTTGGCAGCATTAATAGAGGAATACCGTGAATCAAATGATTGATGATCATGGCAGGGATACAGAGCAGAAAAGCCATTCGCCAACCGTACATCATTGTTAGCGTTGTCAAAGCAAGAAAGTGGATTTGCAACCCTTCTTTCACACCGGCTTGTGCAGACCACAAAATGCTAAGCAAGAAGAGCGTTGCGAAGATCAAATGTTGAAATGGTTTTTCTTGTTCCATTTTAGGCCAAACGACTGTTCGCCAATCGGGTAGGCAATGCATGATTACAACCCAACCAACAATGATGACCGATACGAAATTAAACCAATCCATGTTTGATATCCTGACTTTTGATTCCTTACGAGCTTTACTTACCGTTTTAACTGTGTAGCAGGTTTGTATACGTTTAATGTGTCGAGTATAGGGCATCAAATGTTTTGATTTGTTTGGTACTCTCGACGGTAATATGAGTAAAAAAATACCAGCGAATTGCTGGTATTTTTAATTTATTCAATAACCTAATATGACTTAGTATTTCACATTTGGATGGTATTGGGAAAGGATCGATTGGATTTCATCCATCGTTTCTTTCGATGGAGGGTTTACACCATCTAATGGGTAATCAAGCCCTAATGCTTCCCATTTATGCGCACCAAGTTTGTGGTACGGAAGAAGTTCCACTTTCTCAATGTTGTCCATATCTTTGATGAATTCACCAAGCATATGTGCCGCTTCAGGTTCATCTGTATAGCCCGGAACAACCACGTAGCGGATCCACGTTTTTTGACCGATTTTATGTAGATAGCGAGCGAAGTCTAAAACTCTACGGTTCGAAACGCCGATGAAATCTTGGTGAATTTCGTCTTTCATGTGCTTAAGGTCAAGCATTACAAGGTCTGTCGCTTCAAGCACTTCATCGATAACATCGGTATGTTTGCGGATGTAACCATTGGTATCAAGACAAGTGTGAATACCTTCCGCTTGAGCTGCGCGGAAGAAGTCTCGCACAAATTCTGGTTGAAGCATCGCTTCGCCACCAGAACAAGTAATGCCACCACCTGATGCATTCATGAAATGACGGTAGGTTTTTGCTTCAGCAATAATTTCTTCAACCGTCACTTCTTTGCCGTCATGCGTATCCCAAGTATCGCGGTTATGGCAATACTTACAACGCATTAAACAACCTTGCAAGAAGACGATAAATCGAATACCGGGTCCGTCTACGGTACCACATGACTCAAACGAGTGAATACGACCAGCTGTTGACATCTTTTGCTCTCATTTTTTAATAAATTCTACCCGTTATTTTATTACAAATTGCAGGGTTAAAACAGTCTTGGAGAGGGGCGTTGGCGAGATATTGAGCAAAGAAAGCGGCGAATGAAAACTCACACGCCGCACAGGGACTTATATTTAGAAGAACGCAAACAGTGACAGAGAGCCTGTACCATAAACATCAGTTTGTGCTTCTTCATAATCCGGCGTTTTAACGGTAAAGGTTAAGCTCGCGCCGTAGTTTCGGTTATACCAAGCTGCACCAGCAACCGCACTTGCTTGCCAGTTTTGTAACGTAACATCGTATTGATCGGATGGCTCAGGAATGCCTGAACGATCGCCTTCTATGGTAATGTCGTTAAAGCGGTAACGTCCTTCAAAGCCTGTGAACAAGAACCAACTGGATGTACTTTGCGCTAGCATACTCGCGTGGAATGGGCTTTCAACACTGATGTTTGCCGCACCGATACTGTTCGCTAAGTTGGTACCCCAGCGGAACATGACACCTTGAGATACATCACTACGGAAGTTACCTGCGTTGATGTCGTTTACGTTAGTAATTTCCCATTGTGTGCTTTTACCTTCGCTGCGCATCAGTTTGTTGAATGCTCGGTAACCAACACTGAATGCGACTTCGTCATCAATTTGGTATTCCCAACCTTGTGGGTCGGTTGAGCCAGTGATGCCGTGAACGATATCTTGGGCTTTATCTGATAGTGAGCTTTCACCTGTTGCCCCGATAGTAAAATTGTATCGAACGGCTTGGTCTGCTGTGATCGAGATATAGTTTATTTCGGTGTGTAGGTAGCCAGCGTAAGGACGATCATTAACAAGAGGGTAGTCGGCTTCTATATCACTCGGCGTCCACATTTTGTGGCCTAGTACAAGTTCTACTTTATCGACGTTGGCTTGACCATTACCGTTTAAACTGAACCACTTCCATTCGCTGTCTTCACGCAGTTTATCGGTCGCGTAAGAAAGGAAAATGCCGTTGGTGTAGTCTTGGTCGACACCAAATATGCCATCGTTATCTAAAGTGAAAGAGACGGTAGATTTTGTTGATGCAATCGCAGCAGGCGACAACAAGGCAAGGATAAATAATTTACTGAGTTTCATATACTTCGTTTGCTAGCGTTTTCGGCATCATACGTAAGATCGAGAACAAAGTCTTAGGCAATGTCACAACTTTAGTTCAAGACACAAAAAAAGGCCGATGCTTTACAGCATCGGCCTCTATTTTATCACTCAAAGTGCTAATTCAATCAGTCTTATAGAGACTCAGTGAATGTACGTGCGATTACGTCAGCTTGTTGCTCTGCAGTTAGAGAGTTGAAGCGTACAGCGTAACCAGATACACGGATTGTTAGCTGAGGGTATTTCTCTGGGTGCTTAACAGCGTCTTCTAGAGTTTCGCGGTTAAGTACGTTCACGTTAAGGTGTTGACCACCTTCAATGCCAGCTTCGTGGTGGAAGTAACCATCCATCAGACCCGCTAGGTTAGCACGTTGGCTAACTTCTTCTTTACCTAGTGCGTTTGGCACGATAGAGAAGGTGTAAGAGATACCATCTTTTGCATCAGCAAACGGTAGTTTACCTACAGATGTTAGAGATGCTACCGCACCTTTCTCATCACGGCCGTGCATTGGGTTAGCACCAGGTGCAAAAGGAGCGCCTGCTTTACGACCATCTGGTGTAGTACCAGTTTTCTTACCGTATACCACGTTTGAAGTGATAGTAAGAATAGACTGAGTTGGGATTGCATCACGGTAAGTCTTAAGCTTACGGATTTTAGCCATGAAGTTAGAAACAAGTTCACATGCCATGTCATCAACACGTGCATCGTTGTTACCAAATTTAGGGTAATCGCCTTCGATTTCGAAGTCGATTGCAATGCCATCTTCGTCACGGATTGGTTTAACTTTACCGTATTTGATTGCAGATAGAGAGTCAGCTGCAACAGAAAGACCAGCGATACCACAAGCCATAGTACGACGAACGTCACGATCATGAAGAGCCATTAGAGCTGCTTCGTAGCTGTATTTGTCGTGTGAGTAGTGGATAGCGTTTAGTGCAGTTACGTACTGCTTAGCTAGCCAATCCATTAGGTTGTCTAGGCCAGCCCAAACTTTGTCGAAGTCTAGAACTTCGTCAGTCATTGGTGCAGTCTTAGGACCCACTTGCATTTTAAGCTTCTCATCTACACCGCCGTTGATAACGTAAAGTAGAGTTTTCGCTAGGTTTGCACGAGCGCCGAAGAATTGCATGTGCTTACCGATAACCATTGGCGATACACAACAAGCGATAGCGTAGTCATCGTTGTCGAAATCTGGACGCATTAGGTCGTCGTTTTCGTATTGGATAGAAGAAGTATCGATAGATACTTTCGCACAGAACTTCTTGAAGCCGTCAGGTAGCTGCTCAGACCAAAGTACAGTGATGTTTGGCTCTGGAGAAGGACCCATTGTGTATAGTGTGTTTAGGAAACGGAAGTTAGTACGTGTAACTAGTGTACGACCGTCAACACCCATACCACCCATAGATTCTGTTGCCCAGATTGGGTCGCCAGAGAATAGCTCATCGTACTCAGGAGTACGTAGGAAGCGAACCATACGTAGTTTCATTACGAAGTGGTCGATCATTTCCTGAGCTTGTTCTTCAGTGATGATGCCAGCTGCGATGTCACGCTCAACGTATACGTCAAGGAAAGTCGAAGTACGACCTAGAGACATTGCTGCGCCGTTTTGAGATTTAACAGCAGCTAGGTAGCCGAAGTAAGTCCATTGGATAGCTTCTTGAGCTGTAGTCGCAGGAGCAGAAATGTCGTAGCCGTAAGATGCTGCCATTTCTTTCATTTGACCTAGTGCACGGTGCTGTTCTTGAATCTCTTCACGAAGTTGCATCGTCATTTGTAGATCTTCACCAGACTCTAGCTTCTCTTGAGTAGAGTGGAATTGAGCTACTTTGTCTTTGATTAGGAAATCTACACCGTATAGAGCTACACGACGGTAGTCACCGATGATACGACCACGACCGTATGCATCTGGAAGACCAGTTAGAACACCAGACTTACGACATTTTAGGATGTCAGGAGAGTAAACATCGAAAACACCTTGGTTGTGTGTTTTGCGGTACTCAGAGTAGATTTTAGAAACTTGTGGATCAAGCGTACGGCCGTATGCTTTACAAGAACCTTCGATCATACGTACGCCGCCGTTAGGCATGATTGCACGCTTAAGCGGAGCTTCAGTTTGTAGGCCTACGATAGTTTCTAGGTCTTTGTTAATGTAACCAGCATCATGTGAAGTGATGGTAGAGATAACAGAAGTATCGAAATCAACAGGTGCGTGAGTCGCGTTTTCCTGCTTGATACCTTCCATTACTTTAGCCCAAAGCTTGTTAGTCGCTTCAGTACCTTCAGAAACTAGGAAAGATTCGTCGCCTTCGTACGGAGTGTAGTTCTTCTGAATGAAATCACGAACGTTTACTTCGTTTTGCCAGTCGCCTGCAGCAAAACCTTCCCAAGCTTTAGCAAATTGCTCTGCCATGACATACCTACCTTTGTAGTAGAAAAAAATACGTACTGGTTCGCCGTTGAGCCAGCTATCTCCACTTCCACATGGAGAACAGTACACTCTTAATGAATAACAATATTTATAGTCTTAAATAAGAAGAATAGGGCGATAAAACTATAAATATTGTCACTGTTACTAATGTGGGTTCTTCCCAACCACAATTCAAGGCTACACTAAAAAATTTTTGCAAACCTTAAACTAAATCAATAAATACTAAAAAATAGCGATAAAAATGGGGTAGCGACGAGCGCTACCCACACAATTTTTGAACGAATGTCATTATAGCCAAGCTTTAATGCCATATTGTCCTTCTAGCATACCAACTGCAAGCATAGCGACTAAACAGACGACAAGTACACCTACAGGGATCACAATCTTATCTACAAATGACAGACGTGATGCACGCTCTTTGTCACCAATCAGACCGTTGTTGTCTAGAAGCATAGTCAATGCCCAAGCCAGTACTGGGTTAACTACCGCAGAACCGAAGATACAGATACCTGCTGCTTGAGAGTCTTTAGAGTCTTTCACCATCTGCATACCTGCTTCAAGTAGAGGTAGAGATACACCTACTAGAAGAGCAACACGCATTACTGGTGGCCATACTGCTACATCCATTGGGAAGCCAAGAATCGCGACGATGATACATAGAGAGCCGAGCAGGATTGCACCGCCAGGGATAGGGCGTTTCGCAATTGCTGCTGGGATCATGTACGT
This sequence comes from Vibrio jasicida CAIM 1864 = LMG 25398, assembly GCF_000400365.1. Lineage (GTDB taxonomy): Bacteria > Pseudomonadota > Gammaproteobacteria > Enterobacterales > Vibrionaceae > Vibrio > Vibrio jasicida. The sequence goes on from NZ_BAOG01000014.1 coordinate 94,003, forward strand.
ACCCCAAGATGACGTAATGTTACCACCACCTACAGCAGTACCAACCATTTGACGAACCGAACACATAGTCATTGTGTCATCAACGTCCATCAGAACTTTTTCAGTCTTTTTAGGGTAGTTCAGTTCTTGGAAAATACGGTGACCAAGGAAGTCTGGAGACCACATCGCTACAGCAAGAATTGCAAACGGTAGTGAAGCAATGAAGTGTTCTACATTTGGTAGACCAAGCATCCAACCTTCTTCTGTGCTACCCCACCAGTAGATTGGGTTTAGGTTCGGAAGACCTGTTTCAGTAACGAATTTGATGTCGAAGCCAGCACCAAGTACAAGTGCAATGACGAGACCCGTGAAAGCACATACTGGGATGGCTAGCCAACGTTTATTCACTTTAGCAAGGAAAGCATATAGGCCGATAGTAACCGCGAGAACGATTAGGCCAATGTAACCCATGCTGCCAGCGGCAACCGTGTCCGATTGCAAACCAACTGCCCAAGCTTGGATTGAGTTGATTTGGCTCATGGTACCAGTTAGGCCTAAGAAGATGAGTAGGCCCCCAGCTGTACCCTCTGAAGTGAGGTTTACGAGTTTTGAACCACCTTTTAGTAAGCTCAAAATCAAACCAAACACACCAATTAGGATTGCCAATGCAAGAGGATGGGCACCCGCAAGAGCGATGGTACCAATAAGAGGGATCATTGGACCGTGGTTACCTGCTAGGTTGGCTTTAGGGTTAATAAAGCCAGAAGCAAGAATACAGAAAAGGAGTGCAGGGATTAGCATTTCTACACGAGCAACTTCGATAGCAAAATCTTTGCCTAAGTTAACGTGGTCCCATGCAGCAGTAAGGCCTTCAGCCCAAGACATCATTACCGCAGAGTACATTGCGATAATACCGATCGTACCAGCAAGCGCTGGAACAAGGTCTTCAAGCTCAAAGCGGAAGTCACGACCTGGCAAGTTTAAGCCAAAACGGCGTGGCTTCATGATTTGTAGTTCGTGGTCTAGGTAGTCTGAACGGCTTGCGAACTCAGATGATGGACGATGAAGCTCGCGGTAGCCTTTAGTCTCGATATCCGAATCAGAGTGCGCTTTATTCACTGCGTCTGACATAGATTCCTCATATATTTAAAAGTTATGAATTCTAAATTGAATTGTGTTTTTCCGCTTCCTGCGGCACTTCCTATGCTAGCTATTATTAGATTTTGTTGCACGAATACCACGTGCCTAAGCATAGCTAATAACTCATTGTGTTGAGGCACAAAAAATTCCTCATCATTGTGGCGGAGTCTAGCAAGATAGCCCTTTGGGGTGATTGATTTAGATCACTTTAAGAATAGATGTGAAAGAAAACTACAGAAAGTGTCTGGCATGCGAATGACTTGGTTGTTTAGTGTGTAATTCGATTACACAAGTTGCATAAAATTAGACGTTATTTTGCAGAAATAATGTCCAATGCGATTTATTTACGTCATTCATGAATTGTATATAAAGCTGGCTTCATTCTTGCTTAGTACCGAGCAGAGACGATTTTTTGGCTAATCATTGCCGCTCAGTTTAGGAAGAAGACATGAAACAGCTTAAAGTACTGCCGCTAGTGGCAATTATTTCGGGATTAATGGTCGGTTGTGGCGGCGGTGGTGGCGGTGGCGGCGGTTCATCGAAAACAACATTTACGTTTGATTTTGCGATCCCTGCGACACTGTCTGAGAGCGATGCTAAGGCACAAAGCTGTACAATTTATGATCGAGATACTGATTCGAATGGTGACGCTACCGTTTTAACTTACAGTCAAGCATCAAAAGCTCAGGTCACGAATAATGTTATCGGTTACTATTCTGATGCTGATGGCAAAATGGTTGGAGAAGTTATTAAACCAACCAGCGATAACTTCAAGTTTGTTTTAGAAGACATTCCTGAAGGTGGTTACATCACTATTCAAGCACTTGAATTCAATGGTCGAGAAGTTCGTGTAAATTCTTTCTCTCGCGAGTTTTTAGAAGATAAAGAGCTTCGCAATGTTACTTTCGCACTTAACCGTGAGTCGTTGAATAAGTGCTTTACAGGAAGTAACGTATCGGACAAAACGTTCAAAAACCTTTCATACCGAAACGCAGTATCTGGTGGTGGTGACTACCACTATGTATCACAAAAAGATGTCTTAGTATCTCCAAACAGTGATATGACTTCAGATGAAGAACTACTAGGTTTCAATGGAGAGCCTACCGCTTTATTCCAATATGAATCTGGCTCGGACAATAAATCATTATATCAATATGGTATCGGTTCTTGGGGTACTAATGATATTGACCTAGTTACGACAGATGTTGTTTCTAGTATTTACTCATCGTCTGGCTACAAGTATGACTCCTTGAATATTGGCTTTGTATCAAACGACTACTTATATGATGCCTTAGAGCTGGGTAATTCCGTTGATGAATATCGTCGACCTAGTGAAGCTAATAAAGAAGAATGGGTTTACCTAGCCGTTGCTGAAAGCGCTACAAATGGTTGGGATTCACTATTAACTGGTACTATTGATTCAAGCTGGGATATTGATGCTGATCCAAGTACATTCCTAAATATCAAAAACTTACCGAACTCCAAGCCTAGCGTGATATCTCAGAGCGGACGAGAGTCGGTGATTGATATTAATATGGGATTAACTAACTCTACAGAAGGTTTCACTCGTACCGCATATTTTGCTGCGTCAGGTGATTACAAAGTAACTCATCGTATTTTCACTAAGAGCAATAGTGATTATGTTGTAGTACCTGAGCTGGACTACTACAATTTTCCATCTTCCGCGATAAATGGTTTGAAAGTATCGGAAACGGACAACTTCAACCGTTCTGCAGTCATTCTTGATGGTAACAGCGATATTGACTCAGAAATGTTCATGAGCTTCTTCTCTAATGGTGAAGCTTCGGAGCCTGAACTAGAAGCTGACCTAGACGGTATTCTAACTTCTGAAAAAGATGGAATGGAAAATGAAGTGACATTACGCACTTCGAATTCGCTCGTTGTGACACGTTTTAATTAACACTTTTGTATCTTAATGAGCCCCTCTCTTGAGGGGCTTTTTTATGTCAGTTATTCAGCATTAAAAGAATATATTGCTAGAAAGTGCATATTCATTTGATTGTTGTATCTATCTATTCGATTTATTTAGGTTAATAATTTGTTGCAACTTCTCTTGGGTGGTGATAGTTTGTTCCAATTCAAAGAGGGCGGAGTCCCTTTATTGCAGTGACTAAAACACAGGGAGTAGGGCGCATGAATGATGTACCAGCGCTAGATATTAAAGACCTGCACAAAACCTTCGGACAAAATGAAGTATTAAAGGGCATTTCACTTTCTGCCCATAAAGGCGATGTTATCTCCATCATTGGCTCTTCCGGTTCAGGTAAGAGTACCTTCCTAAGATGTATCAACTTATTAGAGACACCAACTGCGGGTGAAATTTGGGTAAACGGCGAACTTATCCAAATGAAGAACAACCGCGCAGGGGAGTCTGTCCCAGCAAATGAAAAGCAAGTTCAGCGTATTCGTTCACGTTTAGCTATGGTATTTCAGGGCTTTAACTTATGGTCGCATTTAACGGTTTTAGAAAATGTGATTGAAGCGCCCGTGCACGTACTGGGTGTACCTAAGGCGCAAGCGATTGAAAATGCGGAAGTACTGTTGAAGAAAGTTGGGTTATACGAACGCAAAGACTACTACCCAGGACACCTGTCCGGAGGTCAGCAACAACGCGCTGCAATCGCTCGTGCTTTGGCCGTTGATCCAGAGGTTATGTTGTTTGATGAGCCTACCTCTGCACTTGACCCTGAACTCGTTGGTGAAGTGTTAGGGGTAATGAGAGACCTGGCCGAGGAAGGACGCACCATGTTAGTTGTCACGCATGAAATGGCTTTTGCGCGTGATGTATCTAACCATGTGATGTTTTTGCATCAAGGTTTAGTGGAAGAACAGGGAGATCCAGCTAAGCTTTTTACGAATCCAGATTCGGAGCGATTACAGCAATTTATCTCTTCTATCTACTAATATTTCTTTGGGTGGCAGCTTTTTGCCTCCTAAACAAGCACAACAAACAAAACCAAATAAAATAGCAATCACAGGAGTATGGAAATGAAAAAGTGGTTATTGGCAGCAACGCTTGCTGCAACAGCAGTGTCTGGTGTCGCCCAAGCGAAAGAATGGAAAACAGTTCGTTTTGGGATTGAGGGTGCTTATCCTCCGTTTAGCTGGACTGAAACGGATGGCTCCTTAAAGGGGTTCGATGTTGATATGGCGAATGCGCTTTGTGAAGAGATGCAAGTGAAGTGTCAAATCGTTGCTCAAGATTGGGATGGCATCATTCCTTCGTTACTTGCTCGTAAGTATGACGCGATCATTGCTGCAATGTCTATCACCGAAGAGCGTAAGAAGAAAGTCGACTTTACGGGTAAGTACGCACTCATTCCAAACAAATTCATTGCTAAAAAAGGTGCGGGTTTAGACTTCGACAACCTTGATGGTCAAAAAATTGCGGTACAACGCGCGACAACGCATGACAAGTATCTGACAGATAACTACGGCGATAAAGTTGAAATCGTACGTTACGGTTCGTTTGATGAAGCATACCTAGATCTTGCAAATGGCCGTGTCGCTGCAGTACTTGGTGATGCTTCAGCTCTTGAAGAAGGTGTACTAAATAAGGCGGGTGGTGAGGCTTACGAGTTTGTTGGCCCTTCTCTAACTGACCCTAAATGGTTTGGTGATGGCTTCGGGATTGCGGTTCGTAAGCAAGACAAAGATCTCACTAAAAAGTTAGATGCGGCAATCTTATCTCTGCGTGAAAAAGGTGTTTATCAAGAAATCGCAGGTAAGTACTTCAACTACGATGTTTACGGTAAATAAGCCGTAACTAAGCGGCCGTTGGCTTGTTCCTAGAAGTAACCAACGGCCGATTTTTGAGTTTAGGGATTAGGAACTCACCTATGCTGGATTTACAAGGATATGAAGCCTCGATACTAAAAGGGGCTCTAGTAACCATCGAAGTCGCAATACTCTCATTGTTGCTTGCTGTCATTTTAGGCATGCTTGGGGCACTTGCGAAATTAGCGCCCTATAAATGGGCAAGAGCTATTGCAACACTCTACACCACCATTATTCGTGGCATTCCTGACTTAGTCTTGATGATGCTTATCTTCTTTGGTGGCCAAATTCTACTGAATAACAGCCTTTATTCGATCAATGAAACGCTCAACGAGTGGTTTACCGCAAGCAACCCTGAACATGAATGGACTGCTTACCTCCCTGATTACATCGATGTGAGCCCATTTATTGCTGGTGTACTGACCATCGGTTTTATCTTTGGTGCGTATATGGCGGAAACTTTCCGTGGTGCGATCATGGCTGTCGATAAAGGTGAGTTGGAAGCGGCAAAAGCCTACGGAATGAGTTCTTTTATGTCGTTTAGAAGAATTCTATTACCTCAAATGATTCGACACGCGTTACCCGGGTTTGGTAATAACTGGTTGGTATTACTCAAGACTACCGCTCTTGTTTCAATCATTGGATTGGAAGATATGGTGCGTATTAGTTCACTTGCCGCTGGTACAACAAAGATGCCATTCACTTTTTACATGGCTGTCGCGATCATCTTCTTATTCTTCACCAGTGTATCAACCGGTCTACTTAAGCTTGTTGAACGCAAATTCAGTATTCATGCGAGGTAGATAATGGACTTTTCATTGATCATTGAAAGCTTCCCTGTCTACTTAGATGGATTGTGGACAACGGTATGGCTGGTGGCATTAGCTCTGGTGATCGGGCTCTGTGTATCGATTCCCTTAGCTATAGCGCGCAATAGCACGAATTACGCATTAAGTTTGCCGTCATGGGCGTTCATTTACTTTTTCCGCGGTACGCCGTTGTTGGTGCAGCTTTATCTCATTTACTACGGCATGGACCAATTCTTTCCTGTGAAAGACACACTTTGGGAACATGCTTGGTTCTGTGCCTTGGTGGCTTTCGTTCTTAACACTTCGGCTTATACGGCGGAAATCATCCGTGGTGCGATCAATGGCTTACCGAAAGGGGAAGTGGAAGCTGCAAAAGCGTATGGTATGAGTAAATTTATGACTTATCGTCGCATCATCTTGCCAAGCGCATTACGCCGTGCTTTACCTGCATATTCGAATGAAGTGATCTTTATGCTGCACGGCAGTGCAGTCGCTGGGATCATCACTATTATGGATTTGACAGGCGCAGCTCGACTTGTGAACTCTCGTTACTATGCACCATTTGAGTCATTCCTGACGGCTGGTCTCTTCTACATGGGATTAACGTTCATTATTTTGTGGTGTTTCAAAATCGCAGAGAAGCGCTTCTTGGCATATCTAAGGCCATTAAGCTAAGGCGTTTTTATAGATATCTAAAAGAAAGAGCGCCGATTGGCGCTCTTTTTGGGTAGATGAAGGGCGAGTGAGTTTACCTATACAAATTGGAAATCACCGTCAAAGGCTGCGTCGGTATAAATGACGACTTCTTTACCACCTTTTGTAAAGGTATAGGCCGTTAAGACATCTGAGCCTGATAACCCTAAGGAATCAATCATGCCTTGGTCTAGCTTGTAATCTGATGACGCCATAAGGTCCGCCACCGTCATAGTCACACCATCATCGGGATCGCCTTGAGTATCGCTTTCTAGGCTCCAATTATTGCTTTCGTCCAACTTGATGTTTTCAACGCCAAGGGCAAAGAACTCTGATTGACCATCATCTTTACTCTTACTATTGTCGCTAGCTCCACCTTGATGGTACGCCTTGCCAAGGGTCAAGGTAACAGAATCTTGGTCACTACTTGTACCTATTACCGCTTCAATACCTTTAATGTTGTCTGCATCTTGACCTTTAGACATATCGATATCGATAGGGCCGTCTTTCTCATTGGCGACAAGAACATCGAACCCTTTTCCGCCTCTGATTAGTGTATCATCTGCGTCGTAAGCGATCGTATCGTTGCCTTTACCACCTCGAACTTCGTCGGCACCACTACCACCGATGATCACATCATCGCCTTTGCCGCCTTTAAGTACATCAACGCCTGCACCACCGTCTAGCCAGTCGTCACCACGACCGCCTTTGAGAAGTTCAGGTTCTGCTATGGTAGTGACGTTATGGATCACGTCGTTGAAGTCATCATCGTTAGTTGAAAGGTCAGTGTTATCATTCCATTCGAATAAGGAGGTTCCATCCCCCATAGGAGTGACTTGCGCATGGACTGGGAGACCCAATTCAAATGCAGCTTCACCGAGTAATTGCGCATCTAGATCGAATTCTGAAACATCAATAAATCCCTCAGATTCAATGCCGTTATCGGCACCGTCAGGGACCACGAAGAACCCCAGCTTACAAGCATCTCCCCCCATCATTTCTTTCGATATTGAGGTGTTCATTTCATCAGGCTGTTTTACATTTGACCAAAGAATGCCGACATTCACGACTTCACCGCTTGAGTCTGCTGTGTAGAAACCAAGGGAGTTATTGAACCCTGCATTGGACCCGATGAGTTCAACGTCGAACGTTCCGTTGAGCTGGCTGATATCATACATACCATCAGATGGCGTCGGCAGTATTTCGTTATTGTCACCGCCGAGTAAGACATCATCACCACGCCCGCCATATAGCATGTCGGTACCGTCGCCAGTGAGCCCAAGTGTTTCTACTGATGTGACAAAATAGTCACTTGAGTCTTCTTTCTCTCCCCCTTTACTGAATTGTTCACCTGCGGCAGAGAACTGAATTTCATCAAAGGCTTTGAAGCCAGTATCGTTTGGACCAATACTAAACTCACCGCTATTGTTACTATCAGTAGAAAGCACTTTAGTATTTTCTAGTGTCATGCCCGCAGCGGCGTAGTGGGCTAGGGTATCTGCGTCAGGTTCATTTGCGCTAAAAAATCCACTTGCGACTTCAATGCCATCTCGAAATGCAGTCCAGATACCAATTTCGTCCACATCATCATCTTCTCCACGACCTTCATTGGCATAAAGATTTGAGATCCCGACGGTGGCGGCCATAGTATGTTCATCTAAGCAAACAGAAAGCATTTCGGAGCCAACTGCATCGCCAGGTTCCGAATCTCCGTCATCGTAGCTATACCCAATTTGTGCATCTTTACCACTTTCATCCGTGCCTTCGACTCCATACTTACTGCCTTGTTGGGTCGTGTTTCCTTCAGAGCCATCAGGGTTGTATGCTGTGGCGTTATCAAGACCTAAATCCTCTCCCTCAGGAGTCTGTGCTGAGTCAAGATCGAGTTCAAAGTTACCTGTTTGCTCATTGAAAGAGAGGGCATCGAAATTGTCACCAATGAGCACATCAGCCCCTTTGTTACCGCGAATAAGATCATCTCCCGGCATCGAGCTATTATCGACGTTGTCTCCGTCTCTAGGAGTACCATCACCAATCAACACATCGTTGGCCTGGTATTGATGAAGAGCGACGTTATCGAGCAGGGAACCAAGAGAATCTTCATTACCATCGGCCATAAACGAAATGGTATGCTCGCCAGCGCCTAGATCTAGATCTAGATTGACCGTTTCCCAGCCATCGTTGTTGTATGTTCCAACAACTTCACCGTCAATGAGGACTTTTAGCCCATTTGTATCTGTATTATCGGTACGGTTGGTGTGATCAAAAGAGAGTTTGAATGTACCTGCAGTATCAACAGTGAAGGTTTGACTAACGGTAGAGTTGGTAACGGTATTGTCCCCGTCTTTGTGAGAATCAAGTTCTAACACGTTTCCTCGTGCGGGATCTTTGTTATCTCCATAGCCACCACCATTTTGGATTTCGATTAGACCTTCGGTCGCTTCCCATCCACCGTAGCTAGAGTAGGTTTGCCAGCCGCCATGATCGACGACAGGGGTATCACCTACATCATCATCAAAATTGCCATCGGCTAATAAATTGGTATCATCCGTTTTAGCTCGACGATCACCATAAATAATATCGTTGTTGCCACCGCCTTCGACATAGTCGTTACCAGAACCAGCAACAATGATGTCGTCAACGCAGCCCACTTTTTCAACATCGCTTTCGCGCGCTAAGTTAATGTTAGGGTTTTCTCCGGCTTCGTCTTTTGCATTTATGGTGTGATTCCACGATTCAATGACATCATTGCCATCTCCAGATTTGATCGCCTCTGAACCTCTACCACCAGCGATAAAGTCATCACCATCACCCGTTTTAACGATATCATCACCTTTACCTGCACGCACTTCTAGGTCTGCACCTGAATTGTCTTCAAGGTGATTATCTACATCCCTTGACACTCCATCTTGAGTAGGGCCATCAACTAAGGTACCAACCTGTGCATTGGTCTCTGTTACAGAAACTTCTTCCGCCATTGTTTCATCCTCATATATCGCGAGATACATAGAGGCAGCCCAGCCATCTCAGTCCCGTTTGAGATCTGTAGCTTTCCGTCCCCACTTCGCAGTGGGTTTGGCTTTGTCATCCGTTATGTTATTAATCAATTAATTAGCCAGTAACGTCGAGGGATTATGATTTTATGAATAAGTCTTACATTTCTCGCATTGCCTTATATGAGGTAACGGCGAGAGGATTGAGCAAATAATTGAGTGGGGTTTGTTCATCAATTAGAATCATGACTTCCGCAGGCATGCCTGGGTAGAGCGAAACTGATTCCCCTAATTCAGCTAACATGTTTGCATCTAGTGACACGCGAGCGAGGTAGGCTGAAGAGCCTGTCGCTTGGTCGCTGATGCGGTCAGCAGAAATATGTATAAGCTTGCCTTCTATAGGTGGCGTTTTTCTAAAGCTGAATGCGGTTAAGCGTACTTGAGTCGCTTGTCCAATATGAAGCGCTTCAATATCTTCGGGTTTTACCAAGGCTTCCACAATGAGTTCGTCCTCTTGTGGGACGATTTCCATGAGCGTGTCGCCTGGAGCAATAATCGCATGTTGACCGACAACATTGAGGCCAACGACAACACCGCCTTGTGGCGCTCTGATTTCGACACGTTTGAGTACATCATTCGCGTTTATCATTGCCTCTCTTGTCTCATTGAGTTTTCGTTCAAGCTCCTGAACTTCTTCACCTAAGGTTTTGGCGTAATTGAACTCCGCATTGGCTAATTCCATTTTCGCTTCCGCAACAAAGCCTTTTGCTCGTCCAATTTGGGCACTGAGGTCGGCAATTTGTCCTTCAAGTTGTGAGTGCTCTCGTTGGAGATCGAGGTAACGTGATTTTGATGTATTGCCGGAGGTGAGCAGCTTTTTATGCATGGCGACCTGTTCTGCAAGATAGCGCAAGCTTTCTTTGCCGGCTTGATATCGCTTTTGTAGGCCGAACATGTCTAATCGAGCTTGCTCAATCTTTTCTGCCAGAATGTTATTCTCTCCATCCCTTAGTGACCGGCGTTTTTCGTATAAAGCTTGCTGGGTACGAATGATTGATTGAATTTCTTTGGAGTGATTTCGAGAAAGTAAGCGTGTATCGAATTGAATTTCAGGATGATCAGCGAGCTCGGACTGAAGTCGGTTTAAGCGAGCAAGATCGCTTTCCCACTGAGCTCTTAGTCGATTCAAGCTGGCTTGAGCCTGTGTCGCACTCAAAGTAATCAACAAATCATTTGTTCTGACCTTATCCCCATCTTTTACATGAACGCTCTCGATAATCCCACCCTCTAGGTGCTGAACGGGTTTTCGCTTTGATTCGACGATAACAACACCGGGAGCTATCGCTGCCGAACTCAGAGGTGACAAACTTGCCCATGCAATGAAGCCGCCGATCATGATGAGTAATACGAGCAGAGAAGTGATGACCACGGGCTTGGTAGTAAAAGAGAGTTTACGACCATCTTCGAAATCGATGCCATGTTGGTTAAGTGTGGTCTTACTCATTGGAAGCCTCTGATTGAGTTTGCGTTCTTGAACGCACATCCATCATCGAGCGGAGAACCTTGCTTGCTTCTCCGGCTCTCGCAATCTGACCTTTATTGATTTCAACCACCCAATCGACATGGCGCAGCAAGTGTGGTTGGTGGGTGATCATTACGACGGAAATGCCTTCTTCTCTGCATGTTGCGAGGAGGGTTGTGAGGTACTCTTCCCCTTCTTTATCCATGTGAGAGTTGGGTTCGTCTAAGACCAAGAGTTTGGGTTTAAAGCACAATGCTCGTGCTAAGGCGAGCTTTTGGGCTTGCCCGCCAGATAATTGATGTCCACCATCACCAATCAAGGTTTCATAACTGTTTGGAAGTTGAAGAATCGTCTCGTGTACACCAGCGCGAATGGCGGCTTTAATGATTTGAGAGTCACTGATCTCAGTGTCGAAATGGGCAATATTTTCTTTCACGCTACCTTGGACAAACTGAATATTCTGTGGGAGGTAACCTACGGTATGTTTGAATTGTGTCTTCTCCCAGTGGGTGACATCTAAGCCATCGATAGACACCTTGCCTGATGTCGGTTTGTGTATTCCCATTATTAATTTGCAAAGGCTGGTTTTTCCAGAGCCACTTGCCCCGATGATTGCAACACGGTTTCCAGCCTCTAGCCTAAGTTTCAGCTGTTTGAGGATAGCTTCGCTTTTGTGATTCTCAGGTGACCAAGTCACGTTTTCAAAGCGTAATTCACCGGTGATTTGGGGGAGCGTTGTACGTTCAAGCTCTATTTTTGATTGGCTGACAACCGCTTTTATGCGCTTGGCTGCGGCTAACCCCGTCTTCCAGCCTTGAAACCCAGAGGTTAGCTGCTCTATTGGTTGGAGCGCTCTCGCCATAAGAATTGACCCAGCAATCATTCCGCCCGCACTCATTGAATTTTGAATCACAAGAAACGCGCCTGTTCCCATAATGCCAATTTGTAGCGTCATGCGGACAAGTTTGGCGAGAGATGTCAGGTTAATAGATGCGAGGTCTACTTTGTTTCTGAACCACAACTTTTCAGCAAGGACAGGCTGAAATTTGTTAAATGTTCCATCGGCTGCTTGCTGAGAGAACAGGGTTTCTTGTTTGTTGAATAGCTCATCGACTTTTCGATTTGCAGCAATTTGGGTAGCGTAAGATGCTTCAAATGATTTCTTTTTCGCGTAGAAAGAGAGTAGTGCGACCATTAATACACAGATAACAGCAATCAAACCAACCAATCCGATAATAGGGTGGAGCATAAACATGACCAGAAGGAACAATGGCGTCCAAGGCAGATCGAAAGCAACAAAAAAACCGGGTGACATGAGAAGAGCTCGTATCTCATTTATGTCGTTAAACACGTAACGTGTCTTCGTGTCGTAATGTTGACCGCACAGTTGGTATAACCATTGAGCACTTTCCGATTCAAACTGAAGGGCTTTTCTTTGGGTGTATTTTTGTCTTAAGGTTTCAAGCAATGCCTGTGAAATCAACAGAAACAGAGCGATAGCAGTAAGTAGCAATAGTGTATCTGTACTTCTACTCGACAATACACGGTCGAACAATTGAAGACTGTAGATTGGAACAACTAGCATCAAAGCATTAATTACGGCGCTCACCAGTGTCATTGGGGCTAATGCTTTAAATGTAAAAGGAGACAAGTTGCTCCAACTCTTTTGAACCATACTTCCCTTACTCCATGAACTAAAGAAGTAGTAATGAGTATAGAAAGTGAATGTTCGAGAAATGCCTCAAAATTGAGACGAGGAAGGAAAGCGAAAAATGAACTAAGAGGAGGGTAAGTCGGGGCTAATCACGATAAGTTGGCAAGATGATTAGCCCTTTAAAGCTATCTATTTGAAAGTAGACCAAATAGGAGCATGGTCTGACGGTTTCTCGATGCCACGCAGTTCGTAATCAACATCGGACTCAACACATTTTTGTGCAAGCGATGGCGTCGCAAGAATCACATCAATACGTAGACCTCGATTATCGTCAAAGCCGCGAGATCGATAATCAAACCAAGAGAAACGGTCATCCACTTCTGGGTGCAGGTTACGGAAAGTATCTTCGAATCCCCAATCCATTAGCGTCTTCAACCACTCGCGCTCTTCCGGTTGGAATGAGCATTTACCAGTCTTCAACCAGCGTTTACGGTTCGGTTCGCCGATGCCGATATCTGCATCAATCGGACTGATGTTGATGTCTCCCATTACAATCAGTTGTTCATCATTTGTATGGTGATCATTTAGGTAGGTCATCAGATCTTTGTAGAACTGGCGTTTGTATGGATATTTGGTCTCATGAGCGATGTTGTCGCCTTGAGGGAAGTAACCGTTTAACACAGTGACCTTTTCACCACTCTCATCTTCAAACGTCGCCATGATCATGCGCTTTTGGTGTTCTTCGTTATCGGTAGGGAACCCTTTTTGCACATTGATTGGTTCTTGTTTACATAGCATCGCGACACCGTAGTGTGCTTTTTGCCCATGAAAGTAAACTTTATAACCCATGGCTTCGACATCTTCGATTGGAAAAGCTTCGTCGTGCACTTTGATTTCTTGAAGACCAATGACATCAGGTTGGTGCTTATCGATAATGGCTTGGAGCTGATGCAGACGAGCACGAAGTCCATTGATGTTAAAGCTAATTACTTTCATTTTCTATCCTTCTGAAGGGCGTATTTGTGCTTGATGTTACCATTGGCCGGCATAGGCTGGAAACGTCGAAAGTAAATAAGAACAGTTATTTGTTACTGAGTTTGTTCTCTAGGTCATTCTGTACGATTTTAATTGCTTTTAATGCGGTTTCAGGTTCGATTTCATTCGACTCTAACAAGTAAATCAAATCGACGGCTAACTTCACCTCTTCTGGGGCATCATCGAGCGGAGATTTTGGTTGGTCAGTCATTACTGGTTCTTTTCCCTGTGTGTGATTTGATTTTCTAACTTAAGCAGCGCTGCTTCGCATCGTTCTAATCGTTGTTCTGTTGCTAAAAGTACTTTCTGCGCTTCAGCACGAGCAAAGCTTGGGGAAAACTCAACAGCTCTCTCTTTCTCCAGCACCATTTCTCGTAATCGACGAGCCCACTCTTGGTGTTGAGCTAGTTCTTGATACAAGACATTAATTGGCTTTCTAAAGTGACTGCTGTGTTTTACTTCGTTTTTGCGAATTTTTGTGGTGGAAATTTCACGCTGAATTGCGCCAATTTGCGCGACTAATCTTTCAGTTAAGTACTCTGCTCGTAATGCCGTGAGCTTTTGCTCCTTTTGCTCGCGTACAATCGAATCAAGTGTTGCTGTTGCTTCTTTTACGCAGGGTACGAGTAGTCGAGAGCGGCAGTGGAACAAACGCTCATCAAACAAAGGAACATGGTGTTCTCCACGCTGACGGTCAAGCATTGCAGCCTGTTTAGACATTTGTTCTAGATGTTCTGAGAGCTGGCTGATGTTCATGTTAATCCTACAAACCATGCATCGTAAGCGAGTTTAATGGCAAGCACGCTAACAACGGTAACAAAGACCGGACGTATGAACTTAGCACCAAAGTGGATTGCTGAATGCGCGCCAACAAAAGCACCAGCCATTAAACAGACGCCCATTGTTAAGCCTAGTACCCAGTTGATGTGTCCTAATACGGCAAATGTAACCAATGAAGTAAAGTTACTGGTAAAGTTCATTGCTTTAGCCAAACCAGACGCAAGCAAGATATTGAGTCGGTATAAGGCCATGGAACTCACCGTCCAAAAAGCCCCAGTTCCTGGCCCCGCTAAACCATCATAAAAGCCTATCGATAAGCCTTGCATATACTGCTTTTTATTTAGCATCGGACAAGGTTCGGGAGTTGGGCTTTGATGAGTCGACTGTGGTGGTTTATGGAAAACAGTATACATCGCAGCAGCGAGAATGATCAGCGGCAGCGCTTTCTCTAACCATTCTGTACTAATTGCATCAACAAATAGCGTTCCTAGTGTTGCACCAACAAGAGTGGCAACAAACGCTCTGCCCCAGCACTGGGGCTTAAAAAGACGTTTCTTATAGTAAGTATAGGCCGCCGTCGAAGAGGCAAAAGAGGCAGCTAACTTATTGGTGCCCAATGCGATGTGGGGAGGCAGCCCTAACGACAGTAACGCGGGAACAGTCAGCATACCACCACCGCCAGCAACAGCATCGATAAATCCAGCAACAAAAGCGACTAGCGCCAACACCAACAGCATGGTTGGCTCAATCATTTCCATAAATAGTTATTCTTTTAATATTCTATTTTGCGTTTAAACGGAGGAAGCGAATCAATCAGAGCTTGTCCGTAGCGTTTTGTTATCAAGCGTCTGTCGAGGATGGTCACTCTACCAGAATCTCGTTCTTTGCGCAGTAATCGACCAACGCTTTGGATCAGCTTTTTACTTGCATCTGGAACCGTGATTTGCATAAACGGGTTACCACCCTTTTTCTCGATGTACTCCGAGTGTGCTTGTTCAACTGGAGAAGTAGGGACCCCAAATGGAATTTTTGTGATAATGAGGTTTTCCAATAGCTCTCCAGGTAAATCAAGGCCTTCAGAAAAGCTGCCTGTACCAAAAAGGATGCTGGTTTTCTGCTTATCAATGAGCCTTTTATGTTTTTTTAGAATTTCTGTTCGTGAACTTTCGCCTTGAACTTGCAACGCCCAACCTCGTTTTATGAAACCAGCATTGAGTGCATCAGCAACTTGGTTCATCTGCCAATAAGAGGAGAATAATACCAAGTTCGCTTTATTGTCTTCTAAATACTTAGGCAAAATTTCAATAAGATATTCAGTAAACTGCGGTGCCTGCGGTTCATACTTCATTGCTGGTATCAGCAGTTCGGCTTGATTCTGATAATCGAAAGGAGACGCTAGTGCCAAAAACTGTGTTCCTGAGTCCGGTTTGGCGTCAACGCCCACTTGATGGCAAAAGTAATTAAATGAGTTTAGTGCTCGCATAGTGGCAGAAACCAATACGGCGCCGATGCAACGACTCCAGATTTGTTGGTCTAGTTGCCATCCAATTTCCAACGGGGAAACGCTGACAATAAAATCGCCTTCACGATCTGGGTGTTTTTCTAACCAGCGCGCAAGAGGTGCACCTTTGTCTCGGCTTGGCTCGGCCATTAAACGCCAGACTTGAGCTAGGTTTTCCAAACGTTGGATGTAAAACCCTAACTCAGCCAAAGCTGGTTCCGCCAATCTTGATGAAAGTTCGCCATCTTTAACGCGCTCAGCTATTAGATCGGCGATCTTTGCGACGCTTTGGTTTGCCTTTTTGCTTAGTTGTTTTAAATCTTTTGATTGATTTTCCAACCAAGTCGGTAGCTCACCATGTTCAAAACGGTATATCCCTTCCTCAAACTGGGCTGGATCAAACTGTTTAGTCAGTTGGGTCAACGCAGGAATCAGTTCCTGTACGGATTCTTGTAGATCATTACGGAATCGACCAACACGTTTTTCATCTGTTAACGAAGAAAATTTGGTGATTGACTGGTTGAGCTTTTCTAACCAAGCAGCTGCACCTTTTAAACTGGCTGACGCAGAAGCGTGATCGCGAGCGACATGAGGTAGATGATGAGCTTCGTCAAACACGTAAATTGTGTTTTCTGGCTCAGGGAGGATCACTCCACCACCCAAATCTGCATCGGCCATTACGAGTGAATGATTGGCGATAATGACGTCATTTTTATCCAACTCTGCTCGAGCTTTTTGAAAAGGGCAGCCTCGGTGTGCTGGTAAGCTGTTGTTACAGCTGTGCTTATCACTGACAATAAGTTGCCATAACTGATCATCTATTGGTTTCGGCCAAGAGTCTCGGTCGCCATCCCACTTCCCTTGAGCGAGGGAGCGATACATGGTTTCCAGTAGCTCAATATCTTTCTTCTTCGGTTTAGTTTCAAACATCGCTAACTGGCCGCCATCGACACCACTTGCCGTCGCGAGTTTTTCAGCACAACAATAACGCTGTCGACCTTTTGCAAGAATAAAAGAAAACTCTCGATCGGTGATACGACGAAAAAGAGGCAGGTCTTTATTCACCAACTGTTCTTGTAGAGCGACGGTGGCTGTTGAGATCACTACTTTACGATTGTTATAAACCGCCACAGGAATCGCTGCCATCAGATAAGAGAGTGATTTACCGATGCCAGTACCAGCTTCTGCAATCAACATGCGATTTGACTTGTGGTATTGCCCGCATAGTGTTTTCGCAATTTCTGCAACTAAGTAGTTTTGTGCTCTTCGTGGAACAAAATTATCAAGCTGCGCTTGTAAGTTTTGGTAACTGGTGCGAATCGATTTTTGAATGTTACTGGTTAGCATACGGGCCTCAAATGCGTTGGAGGCGCATAGTAGCACACATCACTAGTTGTACTGTAGTTCACAAAACGGAATGCTTTTATGATAAATATCGATCTTGTTCACAAAAAAATATTGAACCTAAACTAAATGAAAATAATTTCATTAGTCGAAAAATATAAAACTTCAAAAATGATACCTTTGTAGTGTTTTCTTCTAAAGTTTATTGTTGTATGGCAATTGAAAGGTGTTTTCTATTTGTTATTAATGAATTACTAAATTAAGAAAAATCAAGTTCATTGTTTAGAACTTCATCGAATATTTTAAATGTAAATGCACAAGGCTTTGTATTTAAAGGATATTTTTGTTTTTTGATAAAACTATTTAGAAAATTTGACAGTCAGAATAATCTTTTGCACTCTAGTGCCCAGATTTTGTAGGTAAAGCATTGTTACGTTTCGATAACAAGCTACCTCAAAAATATAAAAAAAGGGAATCGGACAAGGATATCCCGAACTAAGAAAAGGCAGTGGATTAAATATGAAAAAGACTCTTTTAGCACTAGCGGTTGCTGCTACAGCAACTACTGTGAATGCGGCTGAAGTATTCAAATCTGACGAAGGTTCTGTAGATTTCTACGGTCAGCTACGTCCAACTCTTCTATTCCTAGACAGCACAGACCACACTGCAGAGCTAAACACTAGCTCTTCACGTATGGGTGTAAACGGTGTTTACGTTGTAAACGATAGCCTAAAAGTTCTAGGTGAAGTTGAAATCGGTGTAGCTCTAGGTGATAACTACGGCGCTGGTGCTGATTCAAGTGAGCGTACTGACGACACTGTATTCGTTCGTCGCCACATCTTCGGTTTCGACATGGGCGAAATGGGTACTATCCGCTTCGGTAAAGAAGGTACTTTCGCAGATGACGTTTACGGTGCGGATTACTCTTACTTCTTCGGTGGCTCTGCTCTACTTTACGGACACGAGTGGAACAACGACTCTCAAATTAAATACGCATTCGAAAACGACGCATTCTGGCTAAAAGCGGGTTACGCTCTAGGCGAGAAAGACAAGAACGAAGAAGTTCGTGAAGTATTCGTAGGTAAGTCTTTCGGTGACCTATCTATGCACGCTGGTATCCTTTCTTCTGTAAACAAGATTGCGGTAAACAAGGTTGCTCACGATTCAGAAAACCTATCTTTTGAAGTAACTGGTGAGTACGCTCTAGGTGAGCACACTCTTGGTGCAACATACTACTACAACGAAGACGAGAACAAGATCTCAGACGAGACTGTTGATTCTCACGGTATCTCTCTAGCAGGTATGTTTGCAGTAGCTCCTAAGACAACTCTTTACTCTGGTTACGAGCTAGTAATGTCTTCTTCTGACCAAGCTGGTACTGTAGACGGTGATGATTCACGTTTCTACGCTGGTGTTGAGTACAAGTTCTCTAAATGGGCTCGCGTATTCGTTGAAGGCGCATACGTATTTGAAGAAACTTCAACTGACAACGTGAAGACAGACAGCAAAACTGACTTCGGTGTTGGTGCACGTTTCTACTGGTAATCAAAACCCAGTTTGATATTGTAAGACCCAGCTTTATGCTGGGTCTTTTACTATTGGAGATAAGGATTTAATTTCTATGCAGTTATCATTAAAAGTGGCAATCACACTTTCTGTTCTAGCCAGTACAAACTTATATGCTGCAACGACCTTGGTGGTTCCTGAAGACGTAAAATTACTTGCGGTAAATATGGAGAAGCCAAAGTTGGAGGGTGGTTTGTTTTCGGATGAGAAAACAATAGAGATTCCTGACGGTACCAACCAAATTGTCTTCAAGTATCAACCAGAATTTGAGATTGGTGATGATATCAAAGGGGTTTATGGTGACGCCATTATTGCCAAGTTTGATGTAAAAGACGAAGAACTGAAATTTGAACTACCAAAGTTCAAAACCTACCGCCAAGCACAAACCAACATCTCTCCTTTAGAGTGGCAACTACTAGACTCTAAAGGCCAGCCAATCGACCTTGTTGAAGACGTTCTTGAGTCCGATGGCGTTCAAATTGGTCGTAACTATGCTCAGGAAGCTCGCAACTATAATATTGCAGGCGGTGTCGCTGGGGTTGCTGTGACATATGTGACAGTAAACCAACACAGCCAAGCTGTTACAGGCGTAGAGCCTAAAGCGGTTGCGGTAGTCGACACGAAATCTGCGACTGCACAAGACAGCCAAATGGTTGATCTACTTAAGACGATGTACCAAAAGGCCACTCCACAAGAAAAAGAAACCTTTAAAAAGTGGGTTGCTCAACAATAATCGTTATTAGTAACGATAAAAACTAAAAAAGCAGGCAAAAGTCTGCTTTTATGTTTTTTGATGTTTATTGTTGGAGCGTTATTTCTTTCCACTCGCCAGGTTTGAGGTTGTGTAACTCAATCCCTCCCATCGAGTAGCGTACGAGTCGCAGTGTCGGAAAACCGATATGTGCAGTCATACGTCTTACCTGACGGTTTCTTCCTTCTATGATAGTAATCGCTAACCACGTTGTTGGAATGTTTGCTCGGAATCGGACAGGTGGAGTCCTATCCCAGATCTCTGGTTCAGGCATCACTTCTACTTTTGCTGGTAAGGTCATGCCATCTTTTAGCTCTACGCCTTTACGTAGCATCTCCAAGTCTTCTTCTTTAGGGGCTCCATCCACTTGTACCCAGTAAGTTTTTGGTGATTTTGATTGGGGCTGCGTCAACTTCGCTTGCAAAATGCCATCGTTTGTTAAGACCATCAATCCTTCGCTGTCTCGATCTAAGCGGCCTGCGGCATACACATTTTTCACTGGAATAAAGTCGGCTAGCGTTTTGCGACCATCTCCATCAGTGAACTGGCTCAACGTGTCATACGGCTTATTAAAAATGATCACTCTGCGATCTTCTAAGGCAATGCGTGGCTTAGATGTTTTTGAAGCGCGGGCAGGGCGACTTTGTCGATTTTTCGCTTGTCCATTTGAGTGGTTTGCTTTTCCAGAGCGTTTAAAATGACTCGTTTTCGATTGGTGAGTACCGCGACCTTTTTCATGACCCGAGCGAGATGACATGTTAACTACCTTGCAAAAATGTAAATGAACTGTGTTTGAAAGTTTTATGTTTTCTTGTTATCGGCTATCATTTGCGCGCCTAAAACTAACAAAAGCGCAGAGAATAATAGACTATTTCGTGTTATTTGTTTAATGATATAGCTAAGTTGCTTTAGTGAGACATTTCTAACGGAAATGGACACCAAAGTAAGCTTGGCACCAAGTGCACTCATGGATATAGAGCCATAGAGCTTCAAACTATAAGAAAGAGTGCAAACCGCATGTCGCGTTGGTGAGGAGGAATGCACTACTAACGTTAAGCAATGCGTCAATTCAACGAACTCAGTTGCTGAGAAGTTCAGCTAAGTTGAGTAAAAAATAGGGAAATTTCATGCCTACAGAAAAACCTACAATTATCTACACAATCACTGATGAAGCCCCGGCGTTAGCAACCTATTCATTACTACCAATCATTCAATCGTTTACCGCATCGTCTGGCATCAACGTAGACACTCGTGATATTTCGCTAGCGGGCCGCATTATCGCTAACTTCCCAGAGCATTTAAAAGAAGAACAACGTATTGGTGATGCTCTAGCAGAACTTGGCGAGTTAGCGAAAACACCGGAAGCGAACATCATTAAGCTTCCAAACATTTCGGCTTCAATTCCTCAACTAAAAGCCGCAATCAAAGAATTGCAAGCGAAAGGGTATGCGCTTCCAAACTACCCTGAAGAACCGACCACTTACGAAGAAGAAGCAATTAAAGCGACTTACGACAAAATCAAAGGTAGTGCAGTAAACCCGGTGCTTCGTGAAGGTAACTCTGACCGTCGTGCTCCATTATCAGTTAAGAATTACGCGAAGAAAAACCCACACTCAATGGGTGCATGGTCAGCTGAGTCTCAATCTCATGTATCAAGCATGACAGGAGATGACTTCTTCGGTAGCGAAAAATCGACGACCATTACTGGTGCTACTGACGTTAAAATTGAATTCGTCGCTGCTGACGGTTCGGCAAAAGAACTTAAATCAGCATTCCCTCTGCAAGATAAAGAAGTGATCGATTGTTCAGTCATGAACAAGAAAGCGCTTGTTGAGTTCTTCGAGAAAGAAATTGCAGAAGCAAAACAGCAAGACGTCCTTCTGTCTCTTCACATGAAAGCAACCATGATGAAGGTATCGGACCCAGTTATCTTTGGCCATGCAGTTAAAGTGTACTACAAAGACGTTTTCGCAAAATACGGCAAGCTATTTGAAGAACTAGGTGTAGATGTAAACAACGGTCTTGGTGATGTTTATACTAAGATTGAATCTCTACCTGCTGAACAAAAAGCGGAAATTGAAGCAGCTATTTTAGCGGTATACGAGAGTCAACCAGCGCTTGCGATGGTTGACTCTGATCGTGGTATTACTAATCTCCACGTACCGAGTGACATTATCGTTGATGCTTCTATGCCAGCAATGCTTCGTGCTTCTGGCCAGATGTGGGGACCAGATGGTAAGCAAAAAGACACGAAAGCGATGATCCCAGATCGTAGCTATGCGGGTATCTACCAAGCGGTTATCGATTTCTGTAAAGAACACGGTGCATTTGACCCAACCACAATGGGCAGCGTGCCAAACGTGGGTCTAATGGCTCAGAAAGCAGAAGAATACGGCTCGCATGATAAGACATTTATCCTAGACGCTGCTGGTACTGTACGTGTTGTCGACACTTCTGGTGCGGTTCTTCTTGAGCAAACTGTCGAAGCAGGTGACATCTTCCGTATGTGTCAGGTGAAAGACGCGCCAATCCAAGATTGGGTGAAACTTGCCGTCACTCGCGCACGTGCAACAGGTGTACCAGCGGTGTTTTGGTTAGACGAAGCGCGTGCACACGATGCTGAACTGATCAAGAAAGTGAATGCATACCTTCCTGAGCACGACACTTCAGGTTTAGAGATCAAGGTTCTAGCGCCAATCGATGCATGTCAATTCTCTCTAGAGCGCATTAAAGAGGGGCTAGACACCATTTCTGTAACAGGTAACGTACTTCGTGACTACCTAACGGATCTATTCCCGATTTTGGAACTGGGTACTTCTGCGAAAATGCTGTCAATCGTTCCACTAATGAACGGCGGTGGTTTATTTGAAACTGGTGCTGGTGGCTCTGCGCCAAAACACGTCCAACAAGTTGAGAAAGAAAACCACTTGCGTTGGGATTCTCTGGGTGAGTTCCTTGCTCTAGCTGCATCATTGGAGCACCTAAGTACAGTTGCTGGTAATGCGAAAGCTCAGGTTCTGGCTGAGGCATTGGACAAAGCGACAGGTGAATTCCTAGACGAGAATAAATCACCGTCACGTAAAGTGGGTGAGTTGGATAACCGCGGCAGCCACTACTACCTTGCGACGTATTGGGCGAAAGCTTTGGCTGAACAAAGTGCAGATGCAGAACTGGCTGCTGAATTCGCACCAGTTGCTAAAGCCCTTGCAGAACAAGAAGAAGCGATTGTTGCTGAGCTGAACAACGCACAAGGTGTAAGAGGTGAACTCGGTGGTTACTACGCGCTAGATGATGCTCTTGCATCAACACTAATGCGTCCAAGTACGACGTTGAACGGCATCATTAACAAGTAAGCATTGATTTCGCGCTATTTCGGTAGCGCGTTTTTATGTTACTTAGTTTAGTGCTCTTACAAACGTAATAAACCCGCTCATAGGCGGGTTTATTTTTCTCTTCATAACACTAGAAGGTAAAGCCAGTGTTATGAGAGCAAATGGTTTTGTCTTTCCGACAGCGCTCTAGTTATTTGGCTTGGGCTTCTATTGGAACAACGCTGCTAGCGTGTGAGCCCTTTGGACCTTTTTCAATCTCGTATGAGACTTGTTGGCCTGCTTTCAGTGTACGATAACCGTCCATTTGGATAGTTGAGTAGTGGGCAAAGATGTCTCCTTCCTCTTCATCTGAACAGATAAACCCAAATCCTTTGGCATTGTTAAACCACTTTACTGTACCTGTAGCCATGCTTTTACATCCCTCATGCATTTTTTACTGATGTTGTTACAACACCAAGCCATACCTTTAGCTTGGTCTCATTGCTAGCGTTCACTAACACACGTCGAGTTGGGCACTTCCATATTCATCAAATTGTTAGAAATCCAACAAATTCAAAATGAGGATTTATGCATCAACACTTTCCACTGTAGTCAATGAATTCTGACAGTCAATAGTCAAAGGCGACAATCGGAAACATTATTGAAAACAAATCACTTTTGAGATTAACAATTTTGCAAAGTGTTTCTGCCGCATGCGTAAGCTTTTAGTTAAAAGGACTGCAAGGTGTTGATATAGGGGGGAGGCATACTAACCAAGTTGATTACATTAGAAGATTCTACTGAATGAATAAAAAATGACGTTTTCGTGATAAATAACCGATTATCAACCATTAAATGTGATCTTCTTTCTTATCGGAGCACTAATTAATATAAGTGAAGTGAGTCGAAATTTGGTAAACACAACCGCAAAAATAAGCATGTGTTGGGATAAAAATCTTTTATTTGCGCCCCTGCCAGAGGTGCATTAGTCTCTATGTAAGGACATAAATTTTATCTATCAAAGTCCAATTAGGTGCCACATCTCACTACACCGCATGGCATGCTTATGGTAGATTGTTTTTATAGGTTAAAAACATCAACCCTTTGATACGATATCTTTGAATTGCCATGAGTAAAAATTTTGAATGGGTGACTCCAGACTCTGATCTTCTGGAGCGAGAAAGTACGAAAGTTCAGCCACCTAAGCTGTACAACGTAGTTCTAAACAATGATGACTACACACCTATGGATTTCGTCATAGAGGTACTTGAGCGATTCTTCTCGCATGATATTGATAAAGCAACGCAAATCATGCTCAAGATCCACTATGAAGGAAAGGCAATCTGTGGCACATATAGCGCAGAGATTGCTGAGACAAAAGTAGCGCAAGTGACGATGTACTCAAGGGAAAATGAGCATCCGCTACTATGTACTATGGAGCAAGCGTAATAAGAAGACTTGCTCGAGCAACCAAAGTTGTTCTTTCGGGAGGTACTTATGCTAAATAAAGAACTAGAATCAAGCCTTAACGGTGCATTCGCTCGTGCACGTGATAAACGCCACGAGTTTATGACTGTCGAACACCTCCTACTTGCATTATTGGAGAATGATGCAGCTAAGGAAGCCCTACTAGCCTGCAAAGCGGATCTTGACGCTTTGCGCAACGAACTCGATATTTTTATCGACCAAACAACGCCACTCATCCCAGAAAGTGACGAGACGCGCGAAACCCAGCCGACATTGAGCTTTCAGCGTGTACTTCAGCGCGCCGTTTTCCATGTACAGTCGTCTGGTCGTAGTGAAGTGACCGGTGCAAATGTACTTGTTGCTATCTTTAGTGAGCAAGAATCTCACGCTGCTTATCTATTGAAGAAGAACGACATCTCTCGTTTAGACATCGTTAACTTCATTTCCCACGGCATCACAAAAGCTTCGGGTTCTAATGAAGACCCATCTTCGTCTGACTCTTTTGGTTCAGAAGCGCCAGAAGAAACGAATCCAGAAGAACGATTGGAAAGCTTTGCGACTAACCTAAACCAAGTCGCGAAAGCTGGTAATATCGATCCACTCATCGGGCGAGATAAAGAGCTAGAACGTACTATTCAAGTTCTTTGTCGCCGACGTAAAAACAACCCGTTGCTAGTTGGTGAAGCAGGCGTTGGTAAAACAGCAATCGCTGAGGGTCTAGCTTGGAGAATTGTTGAAGGCCAAGTACCAGAAGTGATTCAAAACAGTGTTATCTATTCTCTAGATATCGGCTCTTTGCTTGCTGGTACAAAATATCGTGGTGATTTCGAGAAACGCTTTAAGTCAGTCTTGAAGCAGCTTGAGAAAGAAGAAGACGCGATTCTGTTTATTGATGAAATTCACACCATCATTGGTGCAGGTGCAGCTTCTGGTGGTCAAGTTGATGCAGCGAACCTAATCAAACCTCTGCTGAGTAGCGGTAAACTGCGTTGTATCGGTTCGACAACTTACCAAGAGTACAGCAACATCTTTGAAAAAGAGCGCGCGTTGTCTCGCCGTTTCCAAAAGATCGATGTCGTAGAGCCATCGCTGGACGATACGACGAAGATCCTAATTGGTTTGAAACCAAAATACGAAGCGCACCATGAAGTCCGTTACACCAACAAAGCGCTACGTGCAGCGGTTGAGTTATCGGCGAAATACATCAATGAACGTCATTTGCCAGATAAAGCGATCGACGTGATTGATGAAGCGGGTGCACGCAGCCGTTTAGCGCCGGCGAGTCGTCGTAAGAAGACGGTTGGCGTTGCAGACATCGAATCCATGGTTGCGAAGATGGCGCGTATTCCAGAGAAATCTGTGTCGTCGTCTGACAAAGACATTCTGAAGAACCTTGATGACAAGATGAAGATGCTGGTCTTTGGCCAAGACAATGCGATTGACGCACTGTCAGAGGCGATCAAGCTATCTCGTGCTGGTTTAGGCGTTGATAACAAGCCTGTTGGTTCATTCTTGTTTGCCGGTCCAACTGGGGTTGGTAAAACAGAAGTGACGGTTCAGCTTTCTAAACTATTAGGCATTGAGCTTCTTCGTTTTGATATGTCTGAGTATGGTGAACGTCATTCTGTGAGTCGTCTGATTGGTGCACCCCCAGGTTATGTTGGTTACGATCAAGGTGGTTTGCTGACTGATGCGGTGCTAAAACACCCGCACTCAGTGGTTCTGCTTGATGAAATCGAAAAAGCACACCCAGATATCTTTAATTTGCTGCTGCAAGTCATGGATAACGGTACGCTAACGGATAATAACGGTCGCAAAGCGGATTTCCGTAACGTGATCCTTGTTATGACAACCAATGCTGGTGTAGCTGAAACTGAGAAGAAATCGATCGGTCTGATCCAGCAGGACCACAGTCATGACGCGATGGCGGAAATTAAGAAGGTGTTCACACCTGAATTCCGTAACCGTCTAGATAATATCATTTGGTTCAATAGCCTAGACGAAACAGTCATCCATCAAGTTGTTGATAAGTTCATTGTTGAGCTTCAAGTACAATTGGATGCTCGCGGCGTATCAATGGAAGTGTCTCAAGACGCTCGCCATTGGTTGGCGGATAGAGGTTATGACAAAGCGATGGGAGCTCGTCCTATGGGGCGTGTTATCCAAGAGCAGCTTAAGAAACCTCTGGCAAATGAACTGTTGTTTGGTTCACTTGTAGATGGCGGAACAGTGAGAGTCACGCTTGTGAAAGACGAGCTTAAGTTTGAATACCTAAGCGAGAAAGAAGCAGCACTTCACTAATTCTCTGTTGAAATCTATTTTAAAAGCGTGCGCCTAGGTGTGCGCTTTTTTGTGTCTGCAAGAATGGAGCAAGCCTGTGGAGTGTATTGAAACTCCCAAAAGTAAGCTTGGTATTGAGAGCAAAAAAACAGACAATAAAAAACGGAGCCTTGAGCTCCGTTTTTTATTGTATTCGAAAATCAGAGATTAACGAGCACGGAAGACGATGCGGCCTTTAGATAGGTCGTATGGAGTCATCTCTACAGTTACTTTATCACCAGTAAGGATACGGATGTAGTTCTTACGCATCTTGCCAGAGATATGTGCAGTCACAACGTGACCGTTTTCAAGTTCAACGCGGAACATAGTGTTTGGTAGAGTGTCAAGCACAGTGCCTTGCATCTCAATTACGTCTTCTTTAGCCATTTAATCCTCTTTAGAAATTAGGCGGTATTAGCGCGCTTATTTTGCCGCTAAACAGTAATTATGTAAAGTTGGGGCGTATTCTACCCTTGCCAACGCTGATTTACTAGCCTTTGGTGTCGTTGAAAGCGAGTTTTGTAGTTCATTGCCGGACATTCATCGATTTGATAGCCCAAATAAAGCCAATGTTTGTTCTGTTGCTGGCAAAACTCAATCTGATACAACACAGCTAACGTACCGAGAGATAAGGAAAAATCAGGGTCATAGAAGGTGTAAAAGGCGCTTGAACAATTCTCCATTATATCGGTAACTGCGACGGCGATTAATTGCCCAGAATCCGTGTATAAATGGAGAAAACCCGTCTTCAACCAAGTCGTTTGCGCAAATCTTGCGAACTCATCTTCTTTCGGTGGATACATAGTGCCATCTTTGTGGCGTTTACAAATATATCGACTGTATAAATCGAACCATGCATCATCGAGCTCAGATTTCATTTCCCATTGAATGGTCTTCGCTTTGTTCAATAAACGCTTTTGGCTTTTAGAACGGATGAAATCGGGCACAGCAATCCTTATCGGCTGACAAGCATTACACTGCTCACAGTGAGGTTTGTAAATCGTGTCGCCACTGCGACGAAACCCATTGGCCATGAGTATTTGGTAGTTCTGGTCGCTGTGTAAACTAGGATCTAGCGCCACTGCAACGCGCTCTTGGCGCTCCGGTAGGTAGCTGCATGGGTGATTGTTGGTCAACCCGATACGAATTTGTTGAAGATCCGTGCTCATGATTCAGCGCCTTGCAAAGTTTGTGGTTCGAACGTTTCCAAATTAATTTTCTTATCCCTTAAAGATAGTAGTTTTTGTACGAAATCGTCACGCTCTAGTTCAAAGGCTCCAAGGGATCGCAGGTGAGGGTTCATCACCTGACAATCGATTAATTGGCCTTGGTTTGACGCCAAATGTTCGCATAAATACCACAATGCAACTTTAGAAGCGTTGTCTTTGAGACTGAACATCGACTCACCACAGAAAAGTTGGCCGACGCTGATACCATACAACCCCCCGACCAATTGATCATCGTGCCATACTTCTACTGAGTGGCAGTGTCCTTGCTTGGCAAGCGCAATATAGGAAGCTTGCATCTCCGGATTGAGCCATGTTTCTTCCGCTGGACGGGTAGAAGCGCACAATTCAATTACGTGCTCGGTTGCATTGTTTAGCGTTACTTTATACTGTTGTTTACGCTGAAACTTTTTAAGGCTCTTTGATGGAGTGAAAGTTGCTGGGTCAAAAACCGCTCTCGGAGATGGACTCCACCATAAGATTGGTTCTCCAGGCCCATACCAAGGGAAGATTCCTTGATGGTAACCCGTTAGGATCCTTTGAGGATTGAGATCGCCCCCAAATGCTAACAATCCATTTGGGTCGTGTAGGGCCTCATAGGGAGAAGGGAAGGCAAAAGAGTCATCAAGTTCAGTTAAATAAATAGCCATAAAGAAGAGTTTACCAACATCAAAGCCTATAGGAATGAAATATGAGCAGAGCAATACTTAGCGCAAAACGATGGGCATGGATCATACTGTTTTTACCATTTTTCGCCAATGCAGCTTATGAAAGAAATGTCGCAAAACCAGTGAATCAAGTGGTGTATGGCAAGGTTGATTCTGTGCGATACATTACTCAACAAGAAGTTAAACAGTCGCAAAGCAACGGTTGGGAAACACTACTCGGTGCGACCATTGGTGGCTTAGTTGGTAACCAGTTTGGTGGTGGTACAGGTAAAGAAGTCGCAACCGCAGTTGGCGCGTTGGCAGGTGCGGCCGTGGTCAAAAACCGTAATAACTACGAATATACGGTTGAATATAAATTGGTTGAATTACTGGTCAAGGTAGACGGCAACAAGCTAATTAATGTGATTCAAGACGTGGACAATAGTATGTTGTTTAACCGTGGTGACGATGTGCGAATCCTATATTTTGACGACGGTGTAAGGGTCGATATCGCTTATTAAGCTGACGTTAGCATACTAATTTTTGAGCTGACTAATTATTCAAAAATTAGCATGGATTTACTCTGGTTTTGTGTTGGTTTTTTCGTTAGTCTGAATTCACGAAGAATTGTTTAGCTCTCTAATAAAATCGAAAGAGGGCACAAAGGATTATCTACTTTCAATGGAAAGCCTAACGTTACAACCTATCAACAAAATTCAAGGGGAAGTGAATCTTCCTGGATCGAAAAGCGTTTCTAACCGAGCTCTGCTTCTCGCTGCCCTTGCAAAAGGCATGACTCGTTTGACCAACCTTCTAGATAGCGATGACATTCGCCATATGTTGAATGCACTGACTAAGCTTGGTGTGCAGTACCAACTGTCTGAAGACAACACAGAATGTGTTGTAGAAGGTCTTGGTCGTCCATTTTCAGTTTCTGAACCAGTAGAGCTATTTCTTGGTAACGCGGGGACAGCGATGCGCCCGCTTGCCGCAGCATTGTGTCTTGGACATGGTGAGTATGTTCTGACTGGTGAACCTCGTATGAAAGAGCGTCCGATCGGTCACCTAGTGACAGCCCTTCAAGCGGCTGGTGCAGACGTTACTTACCTAGAAAACGAAAACTACCCACCACTGAAAATCGTCGGCACTGGTCTTAAATCTGGTTCTGTATCGATTGATGGTTCGATTTCTAGCCAATTTTTAACGGCATTTTTAATGTCAGCGCCTTTGGCTGAGGGCGAAATTCGCATCAATATTGAAGGCGAATTGGTTTCAAAGCCTTACATCGATATCACGCTGCATATCATGAAGCAGTTTGGTGTAGAAGTGATCAATAACGACTACCAAGAGTTTGTTATTCCTGCTGGTCAGCAATACATTGCGCCGGGTGACTTTTTGGTCGAAGGTGATGCATCATCCGCTTCTTATTTCTTGGCTGCAGCAGCGATCAAAGGTGGTGAGGTCAAAATCACTGGCATTGGTAAAAACAGCATTCAAGGCGATATCCAATTCGCTGACGCACTGGAGAAAATGGGTGCGGAAATCGAGTGGGGTGAAGACTACGTCATTTCTCGTGTTGGTCAATTGAAAGGCATCGATATGGACTACAACCATATCCCAGATGCAGCAATGACAATCGCAACGACTGCATTATTCGCTGAAGGTACAACCGCGATTCGTAACGTGTACAACTGGCGCGTAAAAGAAACTGACCGTCTATCTGCAATGGCAACTGAACTTCGTAAAGTCGGTGCAGAAGTGGAAGAGGGTGAGGATTACATCATCGTTAAGCCCGTACCACAGCTTACGCATGCGGCGATTGACACCTACGATGATCACCGTATGGCGATGTGTTTTTCTCTGGTGGCGCTAAGCGATACACCTGTGACGATTAACGATCCTAAGTGTACGTCAAAGACATTCCCTGACTACTTTGATAAGTTGAAAGCACTGAGTTGTTAACTCACTTATTGAAAGAAAAAAGCCAGAGTGGATACTCTGGCTTTTTTGATGAAATTTCAAAAGCTTATTTACTTAGTGTGAACTCTTTTGAAAGATGATGCGCTAGGTATTTAAACATATTGAATACCGCAGTGGTTTTTGGGGTCGGTAGGCCTTTATCGTCTAGGAAATACTCACCTTTAAACACCAAAACATCGTCTTTTTCTTCTACGCTTGTGGCACGCATTCCTTCGATAAAATCCTCGTGCTCTTGGATGATTTGGTTTGCGATCAACAGGAGGTCGAATTTTTCAATGTGTTTTCTATCAGACATAGCGTTCTCGTCATTCAATGAAACTTAATTGGCCGCAGTATACCTACAATTGCCGTGGCTTTGCAGAGGTAAATTTGTGATTACGTGTTTGCTACAAAGCACACATTAATATAGAAGAAAAACCGCAAAGCATTCTCATATGCTAATGATGCTTATTTCGCTGTCATGATCTAAGGTTACGTTCTGATAGCGAAAGAAAAAATATTTTGTGATGAGAGACAAAATTTATTGAATTCGACTAGCGGGCAGAAACTTTGCCTGCTTAGTATATGCCGCTCAAGACCTTTTGCAGAACCCTGCCTTGTTAAAGTATAAAGGCGATGAATTGTCAACCAATCGGATCTGAATTTCAAAAAAGCAGTTGATCTTCTTTTCATCTCGCACAATAGTAAAAAAAGAAGCAATGAAATAGAACATTATGCGGGTAGGCTCTTTTTGGAGTTTTCACCCGCATTATTATGAAGGACGTTAGAGTCAGTTATGGGTAAATCGCTCGTTATAGTGGAGTCACCAGCCAAGGCTAAGACGATAAACAAATACCTTGGTAAAGACTTTATTGTTAAGTCTAGTGTTGGTCACGTGCGTGATCTGCCTACGGCCGGTCAAAGCACTGGTGAGAAAAAAGCCGCGGCAATTTCTACGAAAGGAATGAGCCCGGAAGAAAAAGCGCGTGTCAAAAAAGAAAAAGACCGTAAAGCTCTGATCAAGAAAATGGGGATTAACCCATATCATGACTGGGAAGCGAACTATCAAATCCTTCCGGGTAAAGAAAAAGTCGTTAGTGAACTGCAAAAACTAGCCAAAGATGCTGATCACGTCTATCTCGCAACCGATTTGGACCGCGAAGGGGAAGCTATCGCATGGCACCTTCGTGAGATCATCGGTGGCGATGAAGAGCGATACAAACGTGTAGTTTTTAACGAGATTACAAAGAATGCTATCCAACAAGCTTTCCAGACTCCTGGTGAGTTGAATATGGATGGCGTGAACGCGCAGCAAGCACGTCGTTTCATGGACCGCGTAGTAGGTTTCATGGTTTCTCCATTGCTATGGAAGAAAGTGGCGCGTGGTTTGTCTGCGGGCCGAGTGCAGTCAGTGGCTGTTAAGCTATTGGTTGAACGTGAGCGCGAGATTAACGCATTTATTCCAGAAGAGTTCTGGGATATTCACGCAAACACTCATACCAAAGATAAGACAGCATTTAAGTTGCTCGTGGCGCAAAAAGAAGGCACCGCATTTAAGCCTGTGAATGAGGCTGAAACTAAAGCTGCGATGTCTGTACTTGAAAACGCAAGCTACGAAGTGTGTAAGCGTGAAGACCGCCCGACGAAGAGCAAACCGTCTGCGCCTTACATTACGTCGACATTACAGCAAGCGGCAAGTACACGTCTTGGCTACGGTGTGAAGAAAACCATGATGCTCGCTCAGCGTTTGTATGAAGCGGGTTACATCACTTATATGCGTACCGACTCGACAAACCTGAGTTCAGAGGCGGTGGATGCGGTTCGTGGATTTATCGGTTCAGAATTTGGTGACAAATACCTTCCAGCTAAACCATTAACTTATGGCAGCAAAGAAGGTGCGCAAGAAGCGCACGAAGCGATTCGCCCTTCCGATGTTGCGGTGAAAGCAGAAGACCTACAAGGTGTTGATGCAGATGCGCATAAACTGTACTCGTTGATCTGGAACCAATTCGTTGCCTGTCAAATGACACCAGCAGAATACGATTCGACGACCATCAGCGTAAAAGCAGCGGAATACACGCTAAAAGCGAAAGGCCGTATTCTGAAGTTCGATGGTTGGACTCGTGTTCAGCGTCCAATGGGCAAAAATGAAGACACGATTCTTCCTGCGGTCCAATTGGGTGATAAGCTAAACCTTGAGTCTCTTGACCCGAAACAACACTTCACAAAGCCACCTGCGCGCTTTACTGAAGCTGCTCTAGTTAAAGAGTTAGAGAAACGTGGCATTGGCCGACCTTCAACCTACGCGTCAATCATTTCTACGATTCAAGATCGTGGTTACGTAAAAGTTGAACAACGCCGCTTCTACGCAGAGAAGATGGGTGAGATCGTTACAGACCGCCTAGATGATAGCTTCAACGATCTAATGAACTACGACTTCACTGCACGTATGGAGCAAAAGCTTGACCAAATCGCAGAAGGTGAGGTGAAGTGGAAATCGGTTCTTGATAACTTTTTCACTGACTTTACTGGTGACCTAGAACAAGCAGAGCAAGACGAAACTGAAGGTGGCATGAAGCTGAATCACATTGTGATGACAGATATTGAGTGTCCGACATGTAGCCGTCCAATGGGTATTCGTACCGCTTCAACGGGTGTATTCCTTGGTTGTTCTGGTTATGCATTGCCACCGAAAGAACGTTGTAAGACAACGATCAACTTGGGTGATGAAGACGGCATCATCAATGTTCTTGAAGAGGACGTTGAAACAGCGGCACTGCGTGCTAAAAAGCGTTGTCCTATCTGTGAAACAGCGATGGATGCGTATCTAATCGACGATAAGCGCAAGATGCATGTTTGTGGTAATAACCCGAACTGTGAAGGCTACATCGTTGAACACGGCGAGTTTAAGGTGAAAGGCTACGATGGCCCAGTTGTCGAGTGTGACAAGTGTGGCTCTGACATGGTGCTTAAAAACGGTCGTTTCGGTAAATACATGGATTGTACGAGTGAAACGTGTAAGAACACTCGTAAGATTCTGAAAAATGGCGAAGTTGCGCCACCGAAAGAAGACCCAGTTCATTTCCCTGAACTGCCATGCGAAAACTCGGATGCGTACTTTGTTTTGCGTGATGGTGCTTCTGGCTTATTCATGGCAGCAAGTAACTTCCCTAAATCGCGTGAGACTCGTGCACCGTTAGTGTCAGAACTAGCACGCTTTGAAGAGCGTTTGCCTGAGAAGTTCAAGTACCTAACGACTGCGCCAGTTGCTGACCCTGATGGTCGTCCGACAGTGGTTCGATTTAGCCGTAAGAGCAAAGAGAACTATGTGCGAACGGAAGACGATGGCAAACCAAGTGGCTGGACTGCACTTTACATTGACGGTAAATGGGAAATCACCGACAAACGTAAAAAAGCCAAAGCATAATTAATGGTTCAAATGAAATAAGGCAGCGAATTCGCTGCCTTATTTTTTTCGTAAATTCCTGCTGTTTTATAAGTTATATCAATACGACTCACTTCAACTCCCTGCATTTTTATTTTCATCTTCCGGTCATAGTTTCATCGTATCCTGTCGCAAAACTGTACTTGTGTAGTCAATCGGTTTGTAAATTGTTTTCACAATGTAATCGTTTGCGTCCCGTTGTGTGATCAAGATATCGTCTTGAGTAAGTAACATCTGTATGTCACACAGAATGGCGTATTTAAAATTGTAATTTAGTTCCAGTTCGATAACTTATTACACAAATAATGCAACTGTATGCTGCTATTTGGTGCTGAGAATAAAAAATAAATAAGGTGCCTGCATAGAGGATGTGCAATAGCTTTTTTTGTTTATACCGCGAGAGCTCAGAGAAGCCCATCGGTATGGATGTACTAACGTGTTCGCTTGACTCCCCGAGTCCTGCTCACCTCAAACGAACACTAATTCCAAGCTATAACTATATATGGAGAACAACGAATGGCTGGTGTTTTGGGAATGATTCTTGCTGGCGGTGAAGGCTCTCGTCTGAGACCTTTAACGGAATCCCGCAGTAAACCTTCGGTCCCTTTCGGCGGAAGTTACCGACTTATTGATTTCGCTTTGAACAACTTCGTGAATGCGGATCTGATGCGCATTTATGTCCTCACTCAATTTAAGTCTCAATCTTTGTTCCATCATATGAAGAAGGGTTGGAACATCAACGGTATTACCGATCGATTCATCGACCCAATCCCAGCACAAATGCGTACGGGTAAGCGTTGGTATGAAGGTACGGCGGATGCTATCTATCAAAACCTACGTTTTATGGAGCTTGCTGAGCCTGACCAAGTTTGTATTTTTGGTTCTGATCACATCTATAAAATGGACATCAAACAGATGTTGAACTTCCACAAAGAAAAAGAGGCATCGTTGACCGTTTCAGCATTACGTATGCCTTTGTGTGAAGCATCGCAATTTGGTGTTATTGAAGTGGATGCCGAAGGTCGTATGGTCGGTTTTGAAGAGAAACCAGCACAACCTAAATCAATCCCGGGCGATCCAGAACATGCACTCGTTTCCATGGGCAACTACGTATTTGAAGCCCAAGCACTATTTTCTGAGCTGATTGAAGATGCGGATAATGAAGCGTCTTCACACGACTTTGGTAAAGACATCATTCCTAAGATGTTCCCACGTGGCGACGTGTTTGTTTATGACTTCAGCACAAACCGTATTACTGGTGAAAAAGAAGAAGTTTACTGGCGTGATGTCGGTACTATTGACGCGTACTGGCAAGCTCATATGGATTTGTTGGAAAAAGACGCCCCGTTTTCTCTCTACAACCGCAAATGGCCACTGCACACTTACTACCCACCATTGCCGCCTGCAACGTTTACCGACTCAGTTAATGGCCGAGTTCAAATCATCGACAGCTTAGTATGTAACGGGAGTTACGTGCGAGGCTCAAGAATTGAAAAATCAGTACTGGGTTTCCGCAGCAACATCGCTTCTGCGTGTGACATCAGCCAAAGTATTTTACTTGGTGATGTTAAGGTCGGTGAAGGATGTGTACTTCGTCGCGTGATTGTAGACAAGGATGCCGACATTGCACCTGGTACGCAAATTGGTGTAAATCTACAAGAAGATAAAAAGCACTACCACGTGTCAGAAGATGGCATTGTTGTGATTCCAAAAGGAGCAAGAGTTGGCTACTAACAATTTGTCTGTACTGTTTGTAGCGTCTGAAGTCGAAGGACTGATAAAGAGTGGTGGCTTGGCTGATGTAGCCAAGGCACTGCCAGAAGCCCTTCAAAACCTTCAGCAGGATGTACGAATTACAATTCCAGCTTACACAGCTATCGAGCGACTAGCGGAAGCCGAGTTGGAATTAGATACCGAGTTAGCGCACTGGCCGTATACGGCATACAAAGTGTTGAAGCTAAACCTTGGTGATAATCCGGTCTATTTGATTGATTGCCCTCCGTATTTCAATCGTCCGTCAATGTACGCTGAAAATAACCAAGCTTACACGGATAACGGTGAGCGCTTCGCGTTTTTTAGTGCAGCGTGTCTAGATATGTTGCCAAAACTTGGTTTTCAACCAGATATTGTGCATGCCAACGATTGGCATACTGGTTTAGTCCCATTTTTGCTTAAACATCGTTATGGCAATGAAGCATTTTTTGCCAAGACTCGCAGTGTAATTTCCATTCACAACGCAGTCTTTAAAGGGGTATTTAGCTACGATGACGTCCAGTGTTTACCTGAATTTCACAGCCGCAATGTTCCTGATGCCGCGGTAAGCGCAACGCACATCACTATGCTCAAAGCAGGGGTGATGAACGCGGATAAAATCAATGCGGTAAGCCCCACCTACGCTGAAGAGCTTAAAACAGAACTTGGCAGCCATGGTATGGCGTGGGAATTCCAGCAACGCGCAGGTGATCTTGTTGGGATTTTAAATGGTTGCGATTACGGAACATGGAACCCTGAAACCGATTCTAATCTTCCGTTAAATTACAAAGCGAACCGTCAAAGCATGGTCCGTGGCAAAAATGCATGTAAAAAAGCGCTACAGCAAAGGCTGGGGATTGAAGAATCAGACAACGCCATGTTCGGTATGGTGTGTCGTCTAACGCAACAGAAAGGTGTGCATTACCTGCTGCCTGCATTAGCTGATTTCCTTAAGCATAATGTTCAACTCGTCGTTGTTGGCACTGGTGATCCTGTTCTTGCTGCACAGTTAAGGGACGTAGCCGCACAATTTGCGAGTAAGTTTGTTTTTGTAGAGGCTTACGATAACGAGCTAGCACATTTGGTTGAGGCAGGCTCGGATTTCTTCTTAATGCCTTCTGAATTTGAGCCGTGTGGTTTGAACCAAATCTACAGCATGGCCTATGGCACTTTGCCAATCGTTCGTGGGGTAGGTGGCTTGAAAGACAGCGTGAATGACTACGATGTGGATCCAGCTGATGCAACGGGCTTCGTTTTCTATGAGCCAACACCGCAAGGTCTATTACTGACAATGTTGAGAGCACTTCTTCTTTACGCACAAAATGTGACAGAAGTGAGACGTGTACAACTTCATGCTATGCAAAAAGACTTTTGTTGGCGAAAAGCTGCAGAAGAGTATTTGCAACTGTATAGGGCTGCGTTAAATTGACGCAAAATCTTTAAAAAGTGTAACGAAAGGCACCGAATTAGGTGCCTTTATTACTTTGCTCTTATGGAGTGTGGTAGGATTTACCCACACTTTTTCATACAGAATGCTTTTCAAACTGATAAATGACTCAGCCACTTCTATTCCATAAAACCTATTTACACCCTACCAGCAATGAGTGGGTCGTTTTCGTGCATGGTGCTGGTGGCAGTTCTTCAATATGGTTTAAACAATTAAAGGCCTATAAAGAGCACTTTAATTTGGTCTTAATCGATCTCCGTGGACACGGCAAGTCAAACCAGTTGATCAAAGAACTGATGACAAGTCGTTATACCTTTACTGAGGTGACACAGGACATTTTAAAGGTTCTGGATCATTTGAAGATCCAATCCGCACACTTTGTTGGTATGTCTTTGGGTACAATTATTGTGCGTAACCTTGCCGAAATGGCAACAGAGCGTGTGAGTTCTATGGTGCTTGGTGGGGCGGTAACGCGCTTAAACACTCGCTCTCAGATCTTAGTTAAACTCGGTAATCTTGGAAAGCACATCCTCCCTTACATGTGGCTGTATAAGCTCTTTGCTTACATCGTGATGCCACAAAAAAATCAACGCGAATCTCGTCACTTGTTTATTCGTGAAGCAAAGAAGTTATGCCAAAAAGAGTTTAAGCGTTGGTTCACACTGGCGGCGGATGTAAATCCGTTAATGAAGTATTTTAAAGATAAAGAGTTGCCTATTCCGACGCTGTACCTCATGGGGGATAGAGACTACATGTTCATTAAGCCAGTAAAAGAAATGGTTGCAGTGCATAAGCTAAGCTCATTACGTGAAATTCCAAATTGTGGCCACGTGTGCAACGTAGAACGTCCAGAAGATTTCAATCAACACTCTATTGAGTTTATTAAGCAGCAAAGTCTAGCGGCTTAATAGATTTGAGAACCGATCTAAAAAGATAGGGGAGCCATCATAGCTCCCCTATTTGATATCCACATTGCCAACAAGCACCAAACTGTCCCTCATTCTTCTCTGTACATTGCGGGCATTGCCAGTCTTGGTAAGTAAGCTCTGTTTGTTGTCGATAGTCTTCGACAATCACAGACGCCTTCAACTGCTGTTCCGGATGTAAAAGCCAAACATAGGGGTCTGTATCATCGCTGAAGGGCAACTCTCCCTTCAACCCAAACATACCTTCGCCTCTTACTTCACAGTGAATCTGTTCGGTTTTGAGGAGCTCACAAACGATATGAGCTTCCGCAGGGTTTTTAGCGATGAAGATTTTCATTAGGCATTTCCATTTTGAACTTGAGCAGGGCGGACCTTATTCATAACCCATTTAGCGATAATAGGGAACAAACCAAGCAGAGCAAATGATGCTAATACGGTTGGTGACACAATTCCTGAAAGACTGTCGATAGTGGCTAGTTGAGTGCCCGCATTTAAGTAAACGGCAGTACCAGGCAGCATGCCGATTTGGCTTGTTAAATAGAAGCGGCTGATAGACATCGGTGTTAACCCCATTAAGAGGTTAATCAAGAAAAATGGGAATACTGGGATCAAACGCAGTGAAAACAAATAAAACGCTCCGTCTTTTTCTACACCTTGGTTAATGGCATTTAACTTATTACCAAATTTACTTTGTACCCATTCACGTAATAAGTAGCGGCTGCTTAAGAAAGCAATTGTTGCGCCGATGGTGCTAG
Source organism: Vibrio jasicida CAIM 1864 = LMG 25398 (assembly GCF_000400365.1). Taxonomy (GTDB): domain Bacteria; phylum Pseudomonadota; class Gammaproteobacteria; order Enterobacterales; family Vibrionaceae; genus Vibrio; species Vibrio jasicida. The sequence continues at coordinate 132,822 of NZ_BAOG01000014.1, forward strand.
CAAAAGACACCAATAATAAACTGGTCCAAAAACCAAATAGGGCGGCGCCGAGCAGGGTAACAACGGCAGCTCCTGGAATAGAGAAAGCGGTGATTGCGATGTAAGCCAAGAAGTAGGTCGCCGCAGCAAACACAAAGTTTTGGTCAATGAACGTATTTAGTGCTGCTTGTTGTGCTTTGGCATTTTCTAAGGTGAGATACTGGCCAAAATTCACTCCTAAAAAGAGGATGGTTGCGAGCAGGATCAGTCCTAAAATCAGTTTCTTATTCATCGTAATTACTCCATTTGGCTTCTTAAATAATAAGACAGAATAAGAGAAGAAAAAATTTCAAAAAAAAACCGCAGTATGAAAACTGCGGTTTTTACTCAATGTCATGCTGATAGTGCGCGTTAAGACAATGCGCTCATCAGTTCTTCTCGGCGAGACTGAGGGACGACGCTCCAATGGGTGCCGTTGATTGCACCTTCTAACGCCCACAACAACTCAAGGCTTACCGTAGAGGCATGCGTATCTTGGATTGCTTTGTATGCGCTTAAGGCACCTTCTTCTTCTAATTGCTCGACAGAGTCGATGCCTGCTTTCTTCAACATACGTTCAGTTGCTAGGCGTAGATTTGGAAGGTCTTTCAATCGATTAGGCTTGGTGCTCGCTTGCTGTTTTTTTTCTTGCTTAGCAGTCTCAAGAGATTGCTTTGCAACATCAATCAAGCGATCCGTTGAATCCCATAGATCATCAGAAATAGCATAGTATTTCGTGACCACTGGGAAACCACGTTTCTTGTAGACGTACGGTTTTAGTCCTTGAGTCTCGAAGTCAGATGAAGTTTGTTGGTCTGCTCGAATATGAAGTTGATTGTTTACAACTAGTGCGAACATCGTTTCATCGGCGAAAAGCCCGAAGCCACCAAACATTGAGCGCGACTTGATAGTACCAAGTGCCTCAAACAGCTTCATTGAGTCTTTGAGTATCGGTTTATCCATGATGTGTTATCTCGGTGTAATTAATATTACGCCACCAAAAATCAGGTCCGAGAGATTAGCAAATGCATGCAGACACAATGTCATTAAAGGGTAAACTCACTTAATGCATATTTGCCATCGGTAACCCCGCTACCTTCCATCTAATAAGATGGTTCAGGCCGGAGGCTTTGCGTCCCACCCTTTCGAATGGTTTGCCCTGTGCGTGACACTTTGAGAATACTTCGTATATTGAATTAACATCACGTTTCAAACATGAAAGTGTGATCTTGGTTCAGTTAATAGTGATTTTTTGATGTGTTTGGTTTCATATTTGGGAACGGTCCCTTGTCATACAAAAGGTTGACGTAGGAAATGGACTACGCCCAATTAAAACAGCAACTTATCTAAATTAGGGGAGGTATTTATATTCTGAAATGTTTTTGGAATGTTATTTTTAGGCAATAAAAAAGCGCCCTTACGAGCGCTTTATAAAACTTCGGTGCCGCTTAGTTCAGTTTCTTAACTGTGTTGCGAACAACAATTTCTGGCTGCATTTCGAAAATGCGTTTTTCATGTTCTTTGTCTTTGATGCGTTCTAGCAAAATTTCAAAGGCATTCTTACCAACACGACGTTTTGGCTGGTGGATAGTCGTTAGCGGTGGCGAGAAGTACTCTGCTAGCTCGATGTTGTCGTAACCAATGACAGAGATATCTTCTGGTACTTTGATGCCGTTTTGCTGCAAGCGACTCATCAAACCAAGCGCCATGGTATCGTTAAAACAGAAAACGGCAGTCGGGCGTTTGTCCATTGCTGTGATGTTGTCAGCAGCAAGTACGGCAGTATCACACTCAAAGTTACCTTCAAGTACCCAATCTTCATTTACTGCTAAGTTTGCTTCTGCCATTGCGCGGCGGTAACCTGCAATGCGTTCTTGGCACGCGGCTTTTTCGAAGTGACCGCTCAAACAAGCAATATCAGTGTGACCATTGTCGATCAGATATTTTGTTGCGATGTAGCCACCTTCTTCAGAGTTATCAATGATCTTGTCAGCTTGCGAACTCTCTGGACCCCAGTCCATCACCACTTTCGGGATATCTGAATGACGGTCAAGCATCTCTTTTAGCTCTTCCGTTAAGTCAGAACACATCACTAAAATGCCATCTACACGTTTCTCCGCTAGCATGCGAATGTAGTCACGTTGCTTTTCGTAGATACCGCCAGTATTACATAGGATCAGCGTGTAACCTTGACGGTAACAATAGCTCTCAACGCCGTCGATAACTTCTGAGAAGAAAAGGTTAGTCGATTGCGTTACCAACATACCGATAGTGCGAGTTGAGTTACACTTCAAGCTACGTGCAACTGCACTTGGCGCGTAATTTAGTTCATCAACCGCTTTCATTACTTTTTCTTGGGTTGCTTCAGCAACAAAACGCGTTTTGTTGATTACGTGCGAAACTGTTGTGGTAGAAACGCCGGCTAAGCGAGCAACGTCTTTTATAGTGGCCATAAATGATGTCCTGTATCGAGCTACTGAATACCGTAGTGAATACAACCTTACGCTTAGTATGTTGCGCGAATTGAACCATATCTGAAGTTTAAGGTTCAATTAATTAGGCAGCGGTTGTTCCGAAATCGGTATAAAAAGGTTTGTAGCAACATTTGTTGCTGAATCTCATGTTCCTTACTTATATAAGTGAGGAATTGGTCAGCAATCTTGTTAATAAAACACAAAAACCGCCATATTTCAGCGGTTTACATATAAGTCGTATTTAATCGTTTGCGCTCACATTTTAGACTGATGTGGGCACACTAGCAATATTTTCAGCAGGTGTTTTGCGCTATTGAGGTCACATTTTAACTGCTAAATGGAAAGGGCTTCTATGTGCTAGATTAAAAATTAACGAATAAAATAGGGAGCCCGCTTGCGAGCTCCCTGAAATTGGCGGCAATTATTCACCAAGAAGGTAGGTGCTGTCCAGTTTACAAAATGCAATTAATAGTTGCGCAACGCTTACATAGAAACCAAATTCGTCGAATTGCTTACATTTCGCAGCAAACTGTGGCAACCAAGACATAAGATGCTTTTGGATTAAGTCGTTCTGTTTCTCGAACGCTTCTTCCATGTGTTTGTCTTGTTCTAATTCGTTAGAACGAATGATCATGTTACCTAAGAAGTCTAGTTCAACCGCTAAGTGATCCGCTGGCTCTTTCAGGTTCTCATCAACCTGAACACCAAAATCGGCCATCAGTTTTTCCATCTCTTCTGCTGGCTTGTCATTTAAAAGACCAGATTCACCGATGTACATAGATGCGTAAGGCAGTGCACCGTGCTTTTCTGTTTTCAGGAAAAGCTCGCAAAAGTCTGCAGCCAATTCAAGTTGCGCGTCTTCACGATCGTGTAGGCGGTTAAGTGCATCAACAAGGGTATCCACAGCTGGTTTTAATGACTCATTTTCACCAAGGCCAGCCAAAAAGCTTCGAATTTCAACACTGTGGTAGCTTTCTAGTTCTTTCTCTGTCAGTTCTTTTGCGAACAGGCTAGAAAACCACCAATAGATTTCTGCGCGTTTCTCGTTAAAAGCTTTCACTTCTTGCATTTTTTTGCTCCTGAATGGTTATCCCCTAAGTGTAAACAATTAAGATGAATAGCAGTAACTATAATTGTTATCCATTATGGGAAAATGTGCCGGTTTATGAATGGCTGTAAATAAGCTTGCTTTGAATCAATAAAATCGCAAAATCTTGCTTTTTAATGTATCTATGACTAGAAATGTTACTAGTTATGAATAGAATACGTCTTGGAAAATAAAAAAGACAGAAAGTGGTGTAAATGAGCTATCACGTATTAGTCGTAGAAGATGATGTTGTAACTCGTAGTAAGCTTGCGGGCTACTTCCAAAATGAAGGCTACAAAGTCAGTGAAGCAGAAAGCGGTGCTGAAATGCGCGAAGTGCTTCAAGGTGGTGATGTGGACCTTATCATGCTGGATATTAACCTGCCCGGTGAAGACGGTCTTATGCTTACGCGTGAATTACGCAGCCAATCAGATATCGGCATCATATTAGTGACAGGACGCACGGATAGCATTGACAAAATCGTTGGCCTAGAAATGGGTGCAGACGATTATGTGACAAAGCCTTTTGAACTAAGGGAATTATTGGTTCGCGTTAAGAACTTGCTGTGGCGCATTTCTGCAGCTCGCAATGGTTCACAAAAAATCGCGAACGATACTAATGAAGAACACATTGTACGTTTCGGTGAGTGGACGTTTGATATTCAACGTCGTGCTCTTAGCCGTAATGGTGAACCAGTGAAACTAACCAAAGCGGAATATGAGCTATTGGTGGCACTGTCTTCGTACCCAAATCAGGTACTAAGCCGCGAGCGTATTTTGAATATGATCAGCCACCGAGTGGATGCGCCAAACGATCGTACTATCGACGTACTGATTCGACGCATGCGCGCTAAGATGGAGTTTGATCCGAAGAACCCACAAATCTTTGTGACGGTTCATGGTGAAGGCTACATGTTCGCGGGTGACTAATTCATAGCGACAAAGAAAAAGGAGAGCATAGGCTCTCCTTTTTTGTGTCTGCAATTTTGCAATTTAGCGATGATGGACTTCATCTGCGATTGGTAAGCCTTCTATGGCTGCGCCACTTCAGGATCTTCAACTTCAACCATCGGTGTTTGACCTACGTTATCACGCAGTTTTTGCCATAACCCGCCAAGGTATTCATGCCAATACAGCTCAGTTTGCTCTAAGTAGCGAGCTTTTGGCGCGTACTTTTGCCAAGGTTGTTCGATATCATCAATCGCCATGAAGTTCGTTGGCGCTGGGATTGGCTTAATGCCCGCTGCGTTGAATTCATAAAGAGCACGCTTCATGTGACTGGCTGAAGTCACTAAAACAATGTCTTTCTGCTTAACAAACGCGGCAGCTTGGCGTGCTTCTTCCCAAGTATCTTTGGCATCCTCTAATAAAATAATATCGGATTTTGCGACACCTAGGGAAAGCGCTACGTTTGCCATCATACGAGCATGGCTGATTTCAGAGCCACCTGCGTAACCGGAAAGGATTAACTTCGCACCTGGGTACATACGCAAAATACGAATACCCTCAGTTAAACGCATTAAAGCGGTACGGCTCAGTTGAGACGTTGGTGGTATTTCATCATCTACCACGTGTCCATTACCAAGAACCATAACGTAGTCCACAGTGCCAGAAACCGGCAAAAACGCTTTGTACTCGCGTTCTAGAGGCATAAGAAGCTTGGTTGAAACGGGTTGGAAGGCAACAAGGAAGATGCCAACAAAAGAGAAAAGAACAACAAAGCAGCCAGTTTTACGTTTAGTGGTAAAACTGATGAGAGCAAGACCTAACAAGCCTATCAGTAGCAATGCTGGTAATGGCATCAGCAAGGCTGACATTACTTTTTTCAGCTCAAACATACATAAATAGTCCGAAAAAACATCAATTGATAATAAAAATGAGGATAACCCTCTTTATTCCTGCTTTCCTTGTGCCAGAATAGCGGCACAATCCGTTATGATAACTCAGCAGAAGTGACAGAAGACCGCAATTTCGACGATATCGCCCACAAATTTGCAAAAAATATTTACGGCTCCGATAAAGGGGAGATCCGCCAAATCATTGTGTGGGAAGATTTTCTACAGATTCTAAGTGAATTAGACGCCGACCATCAAGCCCTCCAAGTACTTGATGCCGGAGGTGGCTTAGCACAATTGTCGCAAAAGCTTGCTAAGCTCGGACATCACGTCGCTTTATGTGATCTATCTTCGGAAATGCTGCAACTAGCGAAACAGGATATTGAAAAAAACGGTTTGCTTGAGCAGTATCGCCTGATTCATTCACCTGTTCAATCCATTGGCGAGCATATGGACGCGCAGGTGGATCTTGTCATGTTCCATGCTGTGATGGAGTGGCTCGTTGATCCAAAAGCGGCACTCGAAACGGTATTGGAGCAGGTCAAACCGGGGGGCATTGCATCGGTTATGTTCTATAACCACCACGGCTTAGTCTATAAAAATGTGGTTTGTGGCAACATTCCTCATATTTTAGACGGCATGCCTCATCGGAAAAGATTTAAACTACAGCCACAAAAAGGCCTAAAACCCGAAGAGGTCTATCAATGGATAGAAGATTCTGGTTTTAGTATTTGTGGTAAATCTGGTATTCGTTCCTTTAGTGATTACATAGGTAATATGGAATACATGGGCGATTACGAGTTTGAAGATGTGTTGGCGCTAGAAAAACAACTTTGTCGACAAGAGCCATACCTCTCATTAGGCCGCTATATCCACGTGTGGGCTAAGAAGAACGATAAACAGGAATAACGATGAGTGAGATGACTCTCAATGCTGCAGAGCAACCAATCGATGAGTTGGTTGGCTGGGTTAAGCAGCACGATTTCTCGTTGAACCTGACCACTGAGCGACTGGCGTTTTTGATTGCCATCGCCGTACTAAGTAATGAAAGGTTCGATGAAGAATTGGGTGAAGGTGAATTGCACGACGCATTTGCCATCGTCACTCGACTATTTGATGAGACGGGCGAAGCTTCGGCTTTCCGCGCGAATAATGCCATCAACGAGATGGTTAAGCAGCGTCTTATGAGCCGTTTTGTCAGTGAGATTACTGACGGAGCGAGCATTTACCGCTTGTCGCCATTAGCGATAGGAATCACCGACTACTACGTGCGTCATCGCGAGTTCTCGAAACTGCGTCTTTCTATTCAGCTATCGATGGTAGCGGATGAAATGGCAAAAGCGATTGAAGCAGCACAAAAAGGTGGTACTCCGGGCCACTGGAAGAAAAACGTTTACGGGATTTTGAAATATTCTGTAGGCGAAATCTTCGATCAAATCGACCTTAACCAACGTGTGATGGATGAGCAGCAACAGTCTGTGAAACAACAGATTGCAGACCTGCTTAACAAAGACTGGCGTGAAGCGATCAACAACTGTGAAGCGCTACTGTCAGAAACCTCCAGCACGTTGCGTGAACTTCAAGATACGCTGCAAGCTGCCAGTGATGAACTGCAAACTCAGATCCTAGATATCCAAGAGATCGTCTACGGTGACCCTGAACTTGAATTCATCGATGAAGCGTTGTTTGGTCTGCAAATGAAGCTAGACCGAATTACCAGCTGGGGCCAGCAAGCGATCGACCTTTGGATTGGTTATGACCGACACGTGCACAAGTTCATCCGTACCGCTATCGATATGGATAAGAACCGAGCATTTAGCTCGCGTTTGCGTCAATCCATGAAAGATTACTTCGATATGCCTTGGTATCTGACTTATGCAGATGCGGAAAGGCTTTCTGACCTTCGTGACGAAGCTTTGGTACTGCGTGATGACGAAGTCACTGGCCAAGTTCCGATGGAAGTGGAATACGAAGAGTTTCAACAAGTCAATGATGAGTTGGCAGAGCGAATTGGTGACATGCTGAAAGCGCATAAAGATCAAGGCACACCAATCGACTTGAGCGTGGTTCTGCGAGATTACCTTGCACAGCACCCATATACTCATCACTTTGATTTAGCTCGCATTGTCGTTGATCAGGCGGTTCGTCTGGGTTATTCAGAATCCGACTATCAAGCCATTCAGCCAGACTGGAAAGCAATCAACGAATTTGGGGCAAAGGTACAAGCGAATGTCATCGACCGATACTAATGAATACATGTCAGATAATCTGGCAAAAGCAATTTCTAACCCTCTGTTCCCAGCGCTAGATAGCATGCTTCGAGCAGGGCGCCATGTTTCAAGTGAAGATCTAGACAACCACGCGTTGTTGTCGGATTTCGAACTTGAGCTTTCTTCTTTTTACCAGCGTTACAACACCGAATTGGTGAAAGCGCCAGAAGGTTTCTTCTACCTTCGCCCACGTTCTACTTCTTTGATTGGTCGTAGTGTCCTTTCTGAGCTGGATATGCTGGTGGGTAAGGTACTGTGTTTCCTTTACCTAAGCCCGGAGCGTCTTGCGCACGAAGGCATCTTCACTAACCAAGAGTTATACGACGAACTGCTTGCACTAGCAGATGAAAACAAGCTGATGAAGCTAGTGACGAACCGCGCAACCGGTTCTGACCTTGATAAAGAAAAGCTGTTTGAAAAAGTACGTACGTCACTTCGTCGTCTGCGCCGCCTAGGCATGATCATCAACATCGGTGAAACGGGTAAATTCAGCATCAGCGAAGCGGTATTCCGTTTTGGTGCTGATGTACGTGTTGGCGATGATGTGCGTGAAGCACAGTTGCGTCTGATCCGTGATGGTGAAGCGGTAGTGCACACTAAAGAACCAAGTCAAGGCAGCCTATTGTCTGAAGAAGAACAAGACGACCAAGCCCAAGAAGAAATTAAAGAAGAGGGTGAAGCATGAGCATGATTGAACGCGGTAAATACCAATCGCTGACCATGGTCAACTGGAACGGCTTCTTTGCCCGTACGTTTGACATCGATGGTCTGGTCACCACGCTATCAGGTGGTAATGGTGCAGGTAAATCAACCACTATGGCGGCATTCATCACCGCACTGATTCCTGACCAAACGCTACTGCACTTCCGTAACACGACAGAAGCAGGCAGCAGCCAGTCGTCTCGCGACAAAGGTTTGTACGGTAAGCTACAACCGGGCGCGTGTTACGCGGCGCTGGACGTGGTGAACTCACGTAACCAACGTCTATTGTTCGCAGTAAAACTGCAGCAAGTTGCGGGTCGTGATAAGAAAGTAGACATCAAACCGTTTGTTATCCAAGGTCTTCCAAGTCATGTGAAACCAACGGATATCTTGGTTGAAAGCGTATCTGCGACTCAAGCTCGTGTACGTCAAATCAACGAAGTAAAAGAATCGATCGCCGAGTTTGAGGGCGTTCAATTCAAAGCGTTCTCTTCTATTGTGGATTACCACGCGCAAATGTTTGAATTCGGTGTGATTCCGAAGAAACTGCGTAACTCTGGTGACCGTTCTAAATTCTACCGCCTGATCGAAGCATCGCTTTACGGTGGTATCTCAAGTGCAATTACACGCTCGCTACGTGATTACCTTCTGCCACAAAACGGCGGCGTGAAGAAAGCGTTCCAAGATATGGAATCGGCGCTGCGTGAAAACCGCATGACACTAGAAGCGATCAAAACCACGCAAGCCGACCGTGACTTGTTCAAACACTTGATCACAGAGTCGACTAACTACGTAGCCGCGGACTACATGCGTCACGCGAACGATCGTCGCAATAAGCTGGATAAAACGCTGTCATTGCGTTCAGAGCTGTTCGGTTCTCGTGAAACTCTCGTTGAGCAAAACAACCTGCTTAACCGTGTTCAAGAAGAGCTAGAACTGTTGATCGAGTCGGAATCTGCGCTAGAGCAGGATTACCAAGCTGCTTCTGATCACTTGCAATTGGTGCAAAACGCACTGCGTCAGCAAGAGAAGATCGAACGCTACCAAGAAGATCTTGAAGAGCTGAGTGAGCGTCTTGAAGAACAGATGATGGTCGTGGAAGAAGCGCAAGAACGCGTGATGATGGTAGAAGAACAAGCAACCGTTGCGGAAGAAGAGGTGGACAGCCTTAAGACGCAACTAGCGGACTACCAACAAGCACTCGACGTTCAGCAAACTCGCGCCCTTCAATACCAACAAGCGGTTCAAGCGCTGGAAAAAGCGAAGCAACTACTTGGCGATGACAGCCTAACGGCAGAATCGGCGCAAGCGCTTGTCTCTGAGCTTAAGAGCAAAGAATCAGATAGCACTAACGCGTTGCTATCGGTTAAGCACAAACTGGACATGTCTTCTGCAGCAGCAGAGCAGTTCGAAACCGCGCTTAAACTGGTACAAAGCATCGTTGGTCAAGTTGAGCGTAAAGACGCGTCTGAACATGCGAAAACCGCAATTGCGAAAGCGCGTGAATCTCAGCAAGTCGCGCAAAACGAACAACAATGGCGTGCACAGCACCGTGACCTTGAGCGTAGCCTTAACCAGCAACGTCAAGCACGTGAGCTCGTTAACGAATACCAAAAGCAGTTCCATGTTGAACTGACTGACGAAATCACGTTTGAGCAAGAGCGTGAACGTCATGCGATGCAAATCGACTCACTTGAAATGACGCAGGAAGACGTGCGTGAGCAACGCAGCGAACAGCGTCGTCTAGAGCAAGATGCAGCAGCGGAAATCAACAAGCTAGAAGCCATTGCTCCAACGTGGATTGCAGCGAACGATGCGCTAGAAAAACTGCGTGAGCAAAGTGGCGCTGAGCTAGAAGATAGCCAGTCAGTCATGAGCCAAATGCAAGTGGTGCTTGAGCAAGAGAAAACCCTTTCTCTGGCAAAAGACAAACTGGCAGAGCGTCGCAGTCAGCTTGATACCGAGATTGAGCGTCTTGCTTCTCCTGGTGGTTCAAACGACCCTCGCCTGAAAGGTTTGGCAGATACTCTAGGCGGCGTATTGCTGTCAGAGATCTATGATGACATCACTATTGATGACGCGCCTTACTTCAGTGCGATGTACGGTCCGGCTCGTCACGCTATCGTTGTTTCTGACCTATCTGGTATCGAAGAGAAACTGGTAGAGCTAGACGACTGTCCAGAAGACTTGTACATCATTGAAGGTGACATCGATGCCTTTGATGACAGCTCATTCGACGCAGAAGAGTTAGAAGGCGCGGTTTGTGTTCGCATGAACGATCGCCAAATGCGTTACTCTCGCTTGCCTGAAATCCCACTGTTTGGCCGTGCAGCACGTGAGCAACGTTTAGAGCTACTACGCAATGAACGTGAAGAAGTTGTTGAGAAGCACGCGAAAGCAGCATTCGATTCGCAAAAAATGCAGCGTCTGTTCCAAGCGTTCAACCAGTTCGTGGCAAGCCACATTCAAGTAGCATTCGAAGCTGACCCAGAGCAAACGCTGGCAACCATTCGCGACAAGCGTAACCAAATCGCTCGCGTACTGGCTGATCTGGATGCGAAAGAGCAACAACAACGTTCTCAGCTTCAAACCAGCAAGCAAGCGTTGTCTTCTCTAGACAAGCTAGCACCAAACATGGCGCTGATTGAAGATGAGTCGCTGCAAGCACGCTTTGATGAGTTGGAAGAGAAAATCGCCCAGCTTTCAGAAGCAAAAGCTTTCCTAAATAACCACGCGAAAGCGGTGGCGGAACTGGAAAAAGTCGCAGTTGCCCTAGACGCTGACCCAGAGCAATTCGATGCGCTAGAAGCGGAATACAAAGCGGCAGACCAACAGCTGCAAGATCTTAAGAAGCAAATCTTTGCACTCTCAGATCTCGTTGAACGTCGTCACTACTTCGCTTACTCAGACTCAGTAGACTTACTGAACAAGAGCAGCGAATTGAGTGAGCAGTTAAAAGCGAAATTGGTTCAAGCGGAGCAGATGCGCACACGCTCTCGTGAAGAGTTGAAGCAATCGCAAGGTCAAATGAACCAATACAACCAAGTGCTAGCGTCTTTGAAGAGCTCACACCAAGCGAAGCTTGAAACGGTTCAAGAGTTCAAACAAGAGTTGCAAGAGTTTGGTGTTAACGCAGACGAAGGTTCAGAAGAACGTGCAATGCGTCGTCGTGACGAGCTGCATGAGCGTCTGCATACGTCTCGTGGCCGTAAGAGTGAATACGAGCGTACCATTACTTCTACTGAGCTAGAAATGAAGGGCTTGGCGAAACGTCTGAAGAAAGTTCAGAAAGAATACGTTGAGCTGCGTACGTTCGTGGTTGCCGCGAAAGCAGGCTGGTGCTCAGTACTTCGCCTAGCGCGTGAGAACGATGTTGAGCGTCGTCTACACAAACGTGAACTGGCTTACATGTCAGCGGATGAACTGCGTTCAATGTCGGATAAATCATTGGGTGCGCTACGTCTAGCGGTTGCGAACAACGATGATCTTCGTGATGCGCTGCGTCTATCAGAAGACAATGCACGTCCAGAGCGTAAGGTTCTGTTCTACATCGCGGTTTACCAACATCTTCGTGAGCGTATTCGTCAAGATATCATCCGTACTGATGATCCAGTCGAAGCGATCGAAGAGATGGAAGTAGAGCTGGCACGTCTAACGGAAGAGCTAACGCAACGTGAAAACCGCCTAGCGATCAGCTCTGAGTCAGTAGCAAGCATCATCAAGAAGACGATTCAGCGTGAGCAAAACCGTATCCGTATGCTAAACCAAGGCTTGTCGAACATCTCGTTCGGTCAGGTGAAGGGCGTACGTCTAAACGTGAAGATCCGCGAAAGTCACGAAGTGCTACTGAACGGTCTAGCGACACAGCAAGAGCAGCATAAAGATCTGTTTGAATCGACTCGCTTTACCTTCTCTGAAGCAATGGCGAAACTGTTCCAACGCGTGAACCCACACATCGATATGGGTCAACGTTCTCCTCAGGTTTTGGGTGAAGAGTTATTGGATTACCGTAACTACCTAGAGCTAAGTGTAGAAGTGAACCGTGGTACAGATGGCTGGTTGCAAGCGGAATCTGGCGCGCTATCAACAGGTGAGGCGATCGGTACTGGTCAGTCAATCCTACTGATGGTTGTTCAGAGCTGGGAAGAAGAATCACGCCGTTTGCGCAGCAAAGACATTGTACCTTGTCGTTTGCTCTTCTTGGATGAAGCAGCGCGTCTGGATACAAAATCGATCGCGACGTTGTTTGAATTGTGTGACCGTCTGGATATGCAGCTTCTTATCGCAGCGCCAGAAAACATCAGCCCAGAGAAAGGGACGACCTACAAACTGGTGCGTAAGGTGTTTAAAGATCACGAACACGTACACGTGGTTGGTTTACGTGGCTTTGGTCAAACAGACAAACCTAAGACCGAAGCGCAAGAGATGATTGAAGAGTTTGAATCCTAAACTCCGAATCTAATAAAACGCCCGCAATGAATGCGGGCGTTTTTGTTTCTGTTCTGATGAACAACAAGCTTACAACTGAGGCGCTTGTCGTCGATATTGTCTTGGTGAGTCCCCACTCCATTTACGAAAGGCGCAGCGGAAGTTTGCGCTGTCTGAAAAGCCAATACGTTCGGAGATCTCTTCAACGCTCATTTGTGTCGATGCGAGATAGTGACGAGCTAAGTGGAAGCGAACATGGTCGAGAATTTGCTGATAGCTGGTCTCTTCCGATTTAAGGTGGCGTCGTAGCGTTCTTGAAGACATGCCTAATTCACTGGACAGTTGCTCTATCGACGGATAGCTCCCCGGCCTTTCGACGAACATTTGTGTGATCTTCTCTTTTAAACTGGCACTGCCACTCACTTTTGCCAACATTTCATCGCAAGACTTCAAGCACATTTGTAGCGTCATTGTATTTGCTGCAGGTAGCGGCTCATATAAGCTGGTGGCATCAAACTGCCATTCTAAACGATCACTATTGAATTCAATTTCGCAATGGAACACTTGTTCGTAAAGTTCGCTGTGTTCTGGTTCAGGGTAGGGGAAGCGGATCACCTTCGAAGGGAAAGGCTTCTGCATTACCTCTTCACACAAGCTTTGAATGGCCGCGAACCAATATTCACAACAAAATGGCAGTAGTGATTGTAGATCGATAAGTTGCTCTGCACGAAAGTAGCCCGAATTATCTTCCACCCACATTTTTTTCTTTAAAACGGGTCCTGCCAGCCGAAGATACTTAAAACCCATCATCAAAGCATCGAGTAGGGTGCTACTGCTGAAAACGGCATACCCAAGTACACCAAAGTCACTAAAGCGAGCTTGTTGTCCCACTTTTAGGCCAAGCCCCGGTTCTCCTGAATGAGCAATTGCGTTACTAAAAATGGTCAGTTTCTGAGCAAGGGTAATATGCGTGTCCGGCGCATAAAGTTCGAGAGCAGTAATACCACTGCCTTCAAGTAACGTTTCTACCTTTATACTGGGCTCAAGGTCGCGTGTGAGTAGCTGCAAGTCCAAAACACCACAGGATTCGGTATCTGGCTCATAAACTGCGGTGTATTCCATGCGTTTCCCCTCTACATTCAGATATATCCTAGCGTGTATTGGGATGGTATTCAGTCATCCTTGTCTCAAAGCTGTCCGAATATCACCGTTTTTTGTCTCTTTGTAACCTGTGCTACATGTTATCAAAATGTTGTAATTGAATAAAATGCACGGTAGGAGAGAAACATGAATGTACTGGCAACGCAAAATAAGGAAATACAACGCGAACAAGGCACGTTTGCAACCAATGATCCTTTAGTCGGTGAGCTCACCATGTGGTTCTCGGAATTACAGTCTGCATACCAAGCTGAGCCGAACGCGACATTTGCGGTGAGAAAGCACCGACTCTTGGCGTTAAAGAAACAGTTGTCCCGTTATCAAGATGTCTTGGCAGACGCGATGAGTGAAGATTTTGGTGGCCGGAGTCACACCGAGTCCATTATGGCTGATGTGCTTGCGCCTATCCTCGATATCAACCATGTTGTTCGCCACCTTAAAGGTTGGATGAAGCCAAGTCGAAGACCAACAGAGTGGTTATTCAAGGGCAATAAGCTGGAAGTGCGTTATCAACCAAAAGGGGTAGTTGGTATCATCTGTCCTTGGAATTTCCCGCTTTATCTGTCGATTGGTCCTATGATCACTGCGTTGGCTGCGGGTAATCGCTGCATGATTAAAATGCCACCAAATTGCCCGGCAACCACTCGACAAATGCGTCGTATGTTAGGCGAAATATTCCCTGAGAACTTAGTTCGTATTGTGGATGGCAACCACCCAGAGGCGATGGAAATCTCTCATCTACCTTTTGATCACCTTGTGTTCACTGGGTCGCCAGCCAGCGGAAAAGTCATCATGGCCAATGCGGCAGCGAATCTAACGCCTGTGACCTTAGAGCTAGGTGGTAAATCCCCTGTGGTGGTATTTGATGATTATGACGTTGCAAAAGCCGCAGAGCGCATTGCTCATGGTAAAGGTTTTAATTCAGGGCAAATTTGTATCGCACCAGATTACGCGTTTGTACCAGAAGGTAAGCAAGCAGCGTTTGTTGAGGCGTTAAAGCACGCACATCAAACCATGTACGGAGAGATCAAAGCCAATCAGGATTACACCGCGTTAGTCGATGATGCCCAGCACAAACGATTCCACGATCTACTGGCGGATGCACGTGGTAAAGGGGCGACTATCACTCAATGCCTCGACTATGGTGAAGGGCGTAAAACACCGCTGTACATCGCTACCAACCTGACACCCGAAATGCGTATTTGCCAAGAGGAAATCTTTGGCCCGCTTCTTCCTATTCACACTTACCGTTCTCTCGATGAGGTAATTCAATACATTATCGAGAGGCCACGACCGCTAGCATGTTACTTATTTAGCAATAATGCCGCGCAACGCGAAATCTTGCTTACTCAAACCCATAGTGGTGGTGTCACGATCAACGACTGGGGGTGGCATGTACTCAACCATTCAGTGCCATTTGGTGGCGTGGGTAACTCCGGCATTGGTAATTACCATGGAGAAGAAGGTTTTCGCGAACTCAGCCATGCGCGCACGGTACTAAAAATGCGCGATTGGTTCCCGATTCAGTTGTTTGCACCGCCGTATGGCAACATGGTGCAGAAGCTGGTACTGCGAGTGTTTGCGGGCAAACCCGACCCAGATTTAAACAAGCACTCATAACCCTCAATACTTACCTCTCTACATAAAGAATCTTCAGTAGCCAGTGCTCGCTGGCTGCCTTGCGACCAAAGGAGATCATGGATGCACAACCTTGCTGTCAATCTGGAGCGCAGTGCTGCGCTCTTTCCTTCAAAAGCTGCGCTCAGGATGGGCGATGATGAAATCAACTACGCACTGCTCGACAAATTTGCAGGCAATATTGCTACGAACCTAAATCGACTTGGACTAAAAGTTGGTGACAAAGTTGCACTGTCTTGTCCAAACATTACTTACTTCCCAATCGTGTATTACGGGATTTTAAAAGCAGGCTGTGTCGTAGTTCCTTTGAATGTGCTGTTTAAAGGCCGTGAGATTGCTTACCACCTCAACGACTCTGATGCAAAAGCGTATTTCTGCTTTGAAGGAAGCGAAGAGCTGCCAATGGGAAGCTACGGTAGACACGGTTTCTCTGAAGCTGAGCAGTGCGAACACTTTATCTCTTTGTCAGAACGATGCAGAGAAGAAGAGCACGCTGTTGATGCTTGGCTTATGCAAGACAATAAGCTATTTGAGTCAATCAGCAGAAATGGTGATGATACCGCCGTTATTCTTTATACCTCAGGCACGACTGGTCAGCCGAAAGGGGCGGAGTTATCTCACACCAACATGTTAACGAACGCTATGTCTTCCCAGTATCTGATGCGGTTGGAATACAGTGATACCACTATGGCAACCTTGCCTCTGTTCCACAGTTTTGGTCAGACCGTGATGATGAATGCCAGTGTGCTGACAGGCTCTACTATGGTGTTGATCCCGCGCTTTGAGCCAAAGTTTGTGATTGAACAAATCATCCAGCATAAAGTCAGCGTATTTGCAGGTGTGCCTACAATGTACATCGCATTACTCAGAGCGGGTGAGCAATCTCCGGAGCATTCCGAATTAGTAAAGCACAGTCTTCGCATAGGAGTGTCTGGTGGGGCTTCTATGCCTGTAGAAGTGATTCGTCGATTTGAACAACGCTTTGAACTGCCAGTATTGGAGGGTTATGGATTATCAGAAACCGCACCAGTGGCCACGTTTAATCATAGTGATGGAGACCGACTACCAGGCAGTGTCGGACAACCATTATGTGGCTACGTGATTAAGATTGCGGACGTAAAAGGTCACGCCCAAGCCGTGGGTGAATTAGGGGAAGTATGCATAAAAAGCCCAAGTGTAATGAAAGGCTATTACGGACGACCAGAAGCAAATCGTGAGGCGTTGCGCGATGGTTGGTTTTTAACGGGCGATATTGGACGAGTGGATAAACACGGCAACTTGTTCATTGTCGACCGCGTTAAAGACATGATTATCCGAGGCGGTTATAACGTCTATCCGCGTGAAATAGAAGAAGTCTTAATGTGTCATCCTGATGTAGAAATGGTCGCTGTTGTCGGTGAACACGATGACCGCCTTGGTGAAGAGGTACATGCGCATGTTGTGCTTCATCAAGATGCAAAAACGGATAGTCACACTTTGATTACTTGGTGTAGAGAGCAACTTGCTGACTACAAATACCCACGCCGTGTTTTCATTCGTAAAGCACTGCCTATGACCGCCACAGGCAAGATTTTAAAGCGAGAGCTTCACCCTTTAGATGTCGCGGAGGTAGATG
Source organism: Vibrio jasicida CAIM 1864 = LMG 25398 (assembly GCF_000400365.1). GTDB lineage: Bacteria > Pseudomonadota > Gammaproteobacteria > Enterobacterales > Vibrionaceae > Vibrio > Vibrio jasicida. The sequence continues at coordinate 150,046 of NZ_BAOG01000014.1, forward strand.
ATGGACAGTTATGATTTTATTATTGTGGGCGGTGGTTCAGCCGGATGTGTTTTAGCGTCTCGACTCACTGAAGATCCTAATGTCACTGTATGCTTGTTGGAAGCGGGCGGGCCGGATTCAAGTCCCTTTATTCATACGCCGGTTGGTGTCGTAGCGATGATGCCAACCAAAATAAACAACTGGGGTTTTGAAACCATTCCTCAATCGGGCTTGAATGGTCGCAAGGGTTATCAACCAAGGGGCAAGACGTTAGGTGGCTCGAGTTCGATCAATGCGATGATGTATGCCAGAGGACACCGATACGACTACGATCTTTGGGCAAGCCTTGGGAATGAAGGGTGGAGCTATCAAGATTGCCTGCCGTACTTCAAGAAAGCCGAAAATAACGAAGTCCATCATGATGAATTTCACGGGCAAGGTGGGCCACTGAACGTCGCGAACTTACGCTCGCCAAGTGATGTTCTTGAGCGTTATTTAACCGCTTGTGAGTCGATAGGTATACCTCGTAATCACGATATCAACGGAGCCGACCAGTTTGGTGTTATGCCAACCCAAGTAACGCAGCGTAATGGGGAGCGATGCAGCGCCGCAAAAGCCTATCTGACTCCAAACCTGAACCGACCTAATCTGACTGTCTTGACCAAAGCGACGACTCATAAAGTGTTGTTTGAAGGAAATCGAGCTGTTGGAGTTGAGTATGGTCTGAAAGGACAGAGCTTTCAGATCAAATGCACGAAAGAAGTGATTCTTTCAGCTGGGGCGTTTGGCTCTCCGCAGATCCTGATGCTTTCAGGTGTGGGGGCAAAGAAAGAATTAGAATCCCACGGAATCGAGCAAATCCATGAATTGCCCGGTGTCGGGGAGAATCTGCAGGATCATATTGATTTGGTTCATACTTACCGGAGCAGCGCGAAGCGAGATACGTTTGGTGTATCACTCAAAATGGCATCCGAAATGACTAAGGCTTTACCACAGTGGATGAAAACACGTAATGGGAAAATGACCAGTAATTTTGCAGAAGGTATAGGGTTCTTGCGTTCAGGTGATGATGTCGACGTGCCCGATCTAGAGTTTGTCTTTGTGGTGGCGGTGGTTGACGATCACGCTCGTAAGATCCACGCTAGTCACGGGTTTAGTTCGCATGTGACGTTACTTCGACCGAAAAGTATTGGGACGGTTAAGCTAAACAGTGCAAACCCTTATGATGTACCAAAGATTGACCCTGCTTTTTTCAGTCACCCTGAAGACATGGAAATCATGATTAAAGGCTGGAAGAAGCAACACCAAATGCTGGAAAGCCAAGCGTTTGATGACATACGCGGGGCCAGCTTTTATCCTGTGGATGCGAACGATGAGAAAGCCATCGAGCAAGATATTCGTAATCGAGCGGATACCCAATATCATCCCGTAGGCTCCTGCAAAATGGGTATGGCGAACGATCCTTTCGCCGTGGTAGATAGCAATCTTAAGGTTTATGGATTAGAGGCACTAAGAGTTGTCGACGCGTCGATTATGCCGACGCTAGTGGGCGGGAATACCAATGCGCCAACCATTATGATCGCGGAGAAAGTGGCGGATACCATCAAAGCTAGTTATCGCTTAGATGAGAGTATTGAGAAGCAAGCCACCGCTTCGATATAAGTTACACCCTTCAAAAAATAAAATAAGCCGAGGTTGTAGGACAACAGTCTCGGCTTATTAGCAGGCACTTAAAAGCGAAAAGGTAAGTGCTATTCTTCTGAAAAGTCGTTTCCGGTTTCGATCATTTCAGCAAGCTCATCAAGTGCTTGGACAGAGATTTCCGACAAACGTTGTAAATGTTGATCAAAGTTCTCTTGTTCAACAAGCGGTGTTTCATTGTTATTAATTTCTTTTGTTAGCATCGCCCAACCTCTTGAGTTGAGTAAGGGGGAGACGACATGATAAGCAAAAGTATGAGAAAAAAAGAAACGATCCATGTGTAATCTGTTAGCTGGATCATCGATTGCAGTGATAGAAGTGATGAATTACTTAGAAAGCGAGCGATAGAGCTCAAATATGAAAGGTTAGCTAGCAGCTACGTTAATAGCTGCTAGCTAAGAGATTAGAACTGAGATTTAGAACCAAACTGTTCAGCAGCGTAAGCAACGCGCTCTTTTGGTTTTGGATATTCGGCCGGCATACCAAGGTTTTCAATGTGTTTTAAACGAGGTAGCAAACCCGCGCCGTTGGCGATTTGAATAGCCAAACCCGGACGAGCGTTCAACTCCAACACCATTGGTCCTTCTTCTTTGTCCAACACCATGTCAGTACCCATGTAACCAAGTCCTGTCATTTCCCACGCACTCGATGCAAGCTCTAATAAGCGCTCCCAATGAGGTACTTGTAGGGTTGATAGATCTTTGCCAGTATCTGGGTGATGCGTAACAGGTTGGTCAAATTGCACCGCACGAATGGCTTTGCCTGTCGCAATATCAATACCAACACCTACTGCACCTTGGTGAAGGTTGGCCTTGCCATCTGAGGCTGCAGTAGAGCAGCGCATCATTGCCATCACTGGGTAGCCTTTAAAGACGATAATACGAACGTCAGGCACGCCTTCGTAACTGAAACCATCAAAACAGTCATCGAACTTGATTAGGTTTTCTACGACTGCAACGTCATTCTTACCACCTAGAGAAAACAGACCAGCCAGTGCGTTACTGATATGGCGCTCTACATCCTCTTTATTGATGGTTGCACCAGATGGCTTGGTGTAAACGCCATCTTTGTGCGAAGTGATAACAAGGATACCCTTACCACCACTTCCTTGCGCTGGCTTGATTACAAAACCTGGCCAGTCCAATACCATCTTGTGGATCTTTTTGACTTCAGCTTGGCTGTCAATCACGCCGATAAGAGCAGGCACTGTCGCACCTGCTGCTTCAGCAATGATTTTTGTCTTTAGCTTGTCATCCACCAACGGGTATTTTGAGCGATCATTGTAGCGACCAATATAGCTATGGTTACGCTTGTTCATCCCCATAATGCCTTTATGGCGAAGCTTTGCTGGCGAAGTGAAACGTTCAAACATCGTTTAGTCCTCCGCTAGTGGCTTAAATCGACGTAGCTCTGTTAGACGGTAGCCTGTGTAAGTACCTAGTAATAGGATGCCTGCAAGAACAATCAGTTGTAGGCCAATGAAGTTAAACGTTAAGTGTTGGATATAAACGTTCGTCATCGCTAGGTAAACCAAGACAGCGGTTAGTAGTGAACCACCACCTTGAAGAACTACTTCTTTCGCACCTTCTTCTTCCCATAGAATCGACATACGTTCGATCGTCCATGACAAGATGATCATAGGGAAGAACGTAATTGTTAGACCTTCTGTTAGGCCAATCTTGAACGCGACTACGGTGAAGACCGAGATGATCATAATTACGGTTATGATTACGGCGGATATCCTTGCAACCAGAAGTAAGTTAAGCCTCGAGAGGTAACTTCGTATTATCAAGCCAGTACCGACAATTAATAGGAAGCCGACAATACCAGTTACCAGTTGCGTTTGAACAAAGGCAACCGCAATCAATACTGGCATGAAGGTACCCGAAGTTTTCAGACCGATGATGACACGCAGGAACACAACAATCAGTGCGCCGATTGGGATCAACATGATGGTCTTAAACATGGCTTGCTCTTCAAGTGGCAAACTATGGATAGAAAGGTTGAGTAGGCCATCCGCTTCCACTTTATTGTCAGTGGCTTGCTGTGGAGTCACTTCCTGCTTAATCATAGAGAAGTGAACTTGGCTGTTTTTACCGCCAACTAAGTCAAGTAGGGAAACGTTCGATTCATCCCATACGAGAAGGTTAGGTTGTGCTGCGGCTTGCTCTGAATTTGGCGAGAAGAGAACCCATTCTTCCCCCGACCATACCTGAACCATAGGCTGAATAGCTTGACGACGGCGGCCGTCTTCTAATTCGATTACACCAACGATTTTGCTTTGCACTCCAGCAGTCAGTAGGATCTTGTGTAATGCATCGGTACGATCAAAGTCATTAAGAATCAGCGCTGAGTTTTGGCTGTCTGGATCGTTTAGCGTTTTGATCAGCTCGCGAGCAAAGGTGACATTGTCTGCTGAGCGGCTCATTGCACGTTCAATCAATGCATTTGCGGCGGCTTGTTGCGGCGCTGAAAGGGTAGGTTTTGTGATTTCACCTGCAGGTGGCTGTTCATCCACTTTTGCTTGTGGGTCAACTAAGAACTGGGCTTTGTAGTAAATAGTTTGTGGGCCACTTGCTTGACGGATTGACCATTCTGCACGACGACCAGAGTCTGAGTTGACGTAAGAAACGCCGTAACCTGGAGACGATGCTGATTCACCAATCAGGGTGTAACCATTTTGAGTATGCGGCGCAGCAAGAGAAGCTTTTACTTCGTTGCCATTCGCATTAAATTCGATACGGGCTTCAACATCCCAAATTTGACGTGTTTCACCTGGAGTCCAAGGTACGCCGTAATTCTGATGTCTGAAAACACTCAAAGCGATGCCTGCAATCACCAACAGGATGATTGACAGGTAAAACGGTATTCTGGACGTCATAATCTACCTTATTATTTTTTATCTTCTTCCGTTTGAACGTATTTACGGCTCACATCAACGAGTGCGATGTCGCGCATAAACTCTCTTCCTAGTAACACAGGATGGTTCATTTGAGAACGATCTGCCAACGTAAATTGCGCTTTTTCATGAATTTTTCCAACGCGCACCCAAAGTTCAACAACAGCTCGACGCTCTAGTTCTTCAGTGGTTGCTTGACGGATTTTCACGTAGCGAATAATTGGCGCTTCAATCCAAATGTCTTTCTCTTCATCTGACTTGGTATTGTCAGCAAGATGGAAACGCACCCAGTTTTTGCCATTTCTTTCGAATTCTTCAATATCGACTGCATTTAATGAAGACGTTGCTGCGCCAGTATCGACACGTGCATCGAAAGTTTGTTTGATGGAGTCAATAGTCACTCGCTCTATGGAGCCCAGGACAATGTCATGAGTAGGAGTCGCCTGAACAGGCGCAGGAGCTTGAACGATAATAGGCTCTTTCGGCTTTCTTACTTCGTCCATCGCTTCTTTACGGAAGGTATTGAGTTCGCCATTTAACTTATCCACTTGGCCTTCTAAACTTTCGATGTAATCCGATTGGTTACTAAGTTGAAGCTCTAAGTTGGTAACGCGAGTATTGAAATTCGTCTCTGAAGCTTGAATAGCGGCTAACGTTTCTTGGTGGTACTGTTCGCCTTTTGTAAGGGTACATCCTGACAATAGGGCGATTGCAACAACCGGAGTCAATCGTATAAACATTGAAAACCTTGGGATTGGATTAAGTTGTTTGTTTTTTAAGAGTTTAGCGTTATCGCCAAAGGCTCACAAGTAAGAATCTCTCGCAGTCTCTTACAGAGTGAGGAATAGTGACGAAAAGCTAAAAAATTAAGGACGCAATATGCATCCTTAATTAGATTGAAGAGAGGTTAATGTCTTAAAGGAAGGAGTGAGTTAAGACAATGTCAGAAATCTCAGTTAATTATGGCTTAGTTGCGACAAGTACCGCACGACGAGGGGCAGGGTAGCCTTCAACGGTTTTCGTTGGGTCGTTTGGATCAAGGTAGTCAGGCAGTGAGTTATGTGTCATCCAGTCAGTAGTACGTTGTTCTCCGACTGACGTTACATTCTCATCTACGATACGAACGTCTTTAAAGCCAACCAATTCTAGCCAAACTTTTAGTGCTTTCGCTGAAGGAAAGAAATACACATTACGCATTTGCGCGTAACGAGAAGTCGGAACCAATACGGCGTTCTCATCGCCTTCAATCACTAGTGTCTCTAGTACAAGCTCACCGCCTGCCACTAACTGGTCTTTCAGTTGCACCAAGTGATCCAGTGGGGAGCGGCGGTGGTAAAGGACGCCCATACTAAATACAGTGTCGAATGCTTCTAACTTTGGTAGTTGTTCAATACCTAATGGAAGAAGGTGAGCACGTTGGTCATCGCCCATCAACTTACGAATCGCTTCGAACTGAATTAGGAACAGGTGAGAAGGATCGATACCAACCGTTAAGCGTGCACCTTCACCCAGCATGCGCCACATGTGGTAGCCGTTACCACAACCTACATCGAGCACACTGCGGTTTTTCAGAGGTGAGATGTGCGGTAGAACACGATCCCATTTCCAGTCACTGCGCCATTCAGTATCGATATGAATACCGTGCACTGTGTATGGACCTTTGCGCCACGGGTGGAACGTACGCAGCAGGCTTTCTAGCTTTTTCAGCTCACCTTCATGAAAAGGCGTATCGTTGCTGATGGTCACTGAGTTTTTGATGTCCACTTGGTTTGGTGCACCTTGTGGGATCTTGTTCAGCGCTTTTAGCCAGCGACCAAAATCACCGTGCTCAGCATTTTGCCAATCTGTTAACTGTTGAGGTAATACGTTTAGCCACGGCTGAAGACGAGTGTCTTGCGCGATTAACTGATAAAAATTAGCAAAATTAAACATAGTTTTTCACTGAGTAATAAATTAAAAAATTGACACTAAATGCGAAACGTTAAGACTTTCTCGCTTCTCGCTTCTCGCTTCTCGCTTCTCGCTTCTCGCTATTTAATCGCAAACATCGAACCGAAGTTAAAGCACTGGAACCAAACGTCGTAGCTTGAGAAACCAATTTTCGCGAAACGCTCTTTATGATCTTTCTTCGAATCAGGGCGCATCACGTTTTCAATTGCGCTGCGCTTTTGGCTGATCTCAAGTTCGCTGTAGCCATTTGCACGTTTAAAGTCGTGGTGAAGGTCAATCAACAGCTCGTTAGACACTTCATCTTCAAACACAAACTTCTCAGACAGAATCAAAATGCCACCTGGGCGCAAACCCGCGTAGATTTTCTCCAATAGCGCGTAGCGGTCTTCTGGAGAAAGGAATTGCAGTGTGAAGTTCAATACCACAACCGACGCGTTTTCGATTTCAATATCGCGGATATCCGCTTCTACCACATCAACTGGCGTGTCACTTCGGTAGGCGTTTACATGAAGCTTACAGCGCTCAACCATCGCAGGAGAGTTGTCCACTGCAATGATTTGACAACCTTCTTGTTTGATATGACGACGCATAGACAGCGTAGCAGCACCCAAAGAACAGCCTAGATCGTAGATGTTTGAGTGAGGTTTAACAAAACGCTCTGCCAACATACCAATGGCAGAAATGATGTTGCTGTAACCCGGCACCGATCGTTGAATCATGTCAGGGAAAACTTCCGCTACGCGTTCATCGAACGTGAAATCCCCAATTTTATCGATTGGAGCCGAAAAAATAGTATCTGGATTGCTGTTAGGGTTCATAACCAAATCTCTGCATACAAGCTGCCCGAAACGTCAGGCATCAAAAAAGGCGCGTATTTTATGGGAAATTCGCGCCTCTGTCATTTGCTTAATTATAAGCTTACCTAAAACATTTGTATTTGTGAGTTGCCATCATTGGCAGGAAACGAAGACAAATTGGGCAGCGAAAGCTTAAGTTGTAGCTGCTTATAAAGCTTTTCAGCCAGTTCTGGTGCTAAGACGTTATCTGGCGTGTGAATCATCAAGTAAGGTTGAATGCCTTGTTCAATCCACATCGGTAACTTCTGCAACCAAGGTTCGAAAAAGCGCAGGTTGTCTTCCATGTCGGGATGACCGATAAAGCGAATCATCGGGTGCTTAGCAGTCGCAATTGCATGAACTGGAACGCGAGGCTTTTTCTGGTGGGCATCGTTCACCGCTTCGGTCGTCGGCTGCGCGGCGAACACTGGGCGGCTGTCCATGATAATGCGGTCAATGCCACTCTCAAGTAGCCATTGATTCAACGCACGTTCTTCTTCACCTTTGGAGAAAAACGCCATATGGCGAACTTCCACTCCAAGTGGAAAATTCGGTGGAAAGCTAGCACAGAACTTCTTCAACCTATCAAGATAGTCGGGGCCAAAAGCAGCAGGGAGCTGAATCGTCCATTGCCCGACACGCTCATGAAGCGGTTCCATGACCTTCATAAAGTCACGTAACTGCTCGTCGCAACCTCTGAGCATCTGCTCGTGAGTAATGGCTTTTGGCAACTTAAAGGTGAATTTGAAATTGTCGTGAGTCGCGGCTTTCCAGTTTTGCACCGTGTTGAGCGTCGGTGTGGCATAAAAGGTGGTGTTGCCCTCTACGGTATGGAACACCTGCGCGTACTTTTCGAGTCGCTCTGCGGGCTTGGTTCCGCTGCCATAAAAGCTTTGTTGCCATTGGTTGTGCGACCACATGGTCAATCCAAGTCGAAGGGGTAAATTATCCATATCTCTGCTTTACGTTTTTTCCTGAGCCCACTTTACGAGAGTTTTGCTGAAATGGGTAATTTCACGCTATAATCCCCACCAATTTTTCGCTTTGGTGCGCTTTTGAACATTTGTTGTACTAAAAACCACCAATGAATGATAAAACACACTTAATTGTATGTTGAGTAGTCGATTTTCATAGGCTTTCAGCGTATAAATGGATCTTTACTCTGCTCGGCAATGAGGCTGACAGAGCGTAGTTAACAATATTTGAGAGATTGGGAATTTCATTATGCGTACCCATTACTGTGGTCACCTGAACAAGTCCCTTGCAGGACAAACTGTAGAACTTTGCGGCTGGGTTAACCGTCGTCGTGATTTAGGCGGTCTTATTTTTATCGATATGCGAGATCGCGAAGGTATCGTTCAGGTAGTTGTTGATCCAGATATGGCAGATGCGTATGAAGTGGCTAACACACTTCGTAATGAATTCTGTATCAAGCTAACTGGTGAAGTTCGCGTTCGTCCAGAAAGCCAAGTAAACAAAGACATGGCAACAGGTGAAGTTGAGATCCTTGCAAAAGGTCTTGAAATCATCAACCGCTCTGACGTTCTGCCTCTAGACTTCAACCAAAAGAACTCTGAAGAGCAACGTCTGAAGTACCGTTACCTAGATCTACGTCGTCCAGAAATGAGCGACCGCATCAAGCTACGTGCTAAAGCGTCTAGCTTTGTTCGTCGTTTCCTAGATGACAACGGCTTCCTAGACATCGAAACACCAGTACTAACAAAAGCGACACCAGAAGGCGCTCGTGACTACCTAGTACCTAGCCGTGTTCACAAAGGCAGCTTCTACGCGCTTCCTCAGTCTCCACAGCTATTCAAACAGCTTCTAATGATGTCTGGTTTTGACCGTTACTACCAAATCGTTAAGTGTTTCCGTGATGAAGACTTGCGTGCTGACCGTCAACCAGAATTCACTCAGATCGATATCGAAACGTCATTCATGACGGCTGACCAAGTTCGTGCAACGACTGAGAGAATGGTTCGTGAAATGTGGCAAGAGCTACTGAACGTTGACTTAGGTGAATTCCCAGTAATGCCGTTCAGCGAAGCGATTCGTCGTTTCGGCTCTGACAAGCCAGACCTACGTAACCCACTAGAACTAGTAGACGTTGCTGACCTAGTGAAAGACGTTGAATTCAAAGTATTCTCTGGTCCAGCAAACGACGAGAAAGGTCGCGTTGCAGTTATCCGTGTACCAGGTGGTGCTGAGCTTACCCGTAAGCAAATCGACGGTTACGCAGAATTTGTAGGTATCTACGGTGCGAAAGGTCTAGCATGGATGAAGGTTAACGACCGTGCAGCAGGCATGGAAGGTATCCAATCTCCTGTAGCTAAATTCCTAAGCGAAGACGTGATCAACGGTATTCTAGATCGCACTCAAGCGGAATCTGGCGATATCATCCTATTCGGTGCAGACAAAGCTAACATCGTTGCTGAAGCACTAGGTGCACTTCGTCTTAAACTTGGTAAAGACCTAGGTCTAACTAAAGAAGGCACTTGGGCTCCTCTATGGGTTGTTGACTTCCCTATGTTCGAAGAAGACGACGAAGGCAACCTGCACGCAATGCACCACCCATTCACATCACCTCTAGGTGTGACTGCGGAAGAGCTAAAAGCGAACCCAGCAGTAGCGAACTCAAACGCATACGACATGGTTCTAAACGGCTACGAAGTGGGCGGTGGTTCTGTACGTATTCACAACGCAGAAATGCAAGCAGCGGTATTCGATATCCTAGGTATTGATGCAGACGAGCAAAAACTGAAGTTTGGTTTCCTATTGGAAGCGCTGAAATTTGGTACGCCACCTCACGCGGGTCTTGCATTCGGTCTAGACCGTCTAGTAATGCTGCTATGTGGTACTGAGAACATCCGTGATGTTATCGCATTCCCTAAAACAACAGCAGCGGCGTGTCTACTAACAGACGCACCGAGCCTTGCAAACCCAGCGGCTCTGGAAGAGCTAGCAATTGCTGTGACTGTTGCGAAAGAAAAAGACGCAGAATAAGCGCACAACATTTAAAGAAAACTCCCGCACTTGCGGGAGTTTTTGTTTTAATGAACCCAAGAATTATTCCGAGCACTTTCCCAAGTAACGTTGTTGAGCAATCAAAGCTGAGCATTAACGTCAAAATAAATTAAAAGGTGAATCATGGCAGGTCATAGTAAATGGGCGAATATTCGTCACCGTAAAGCTGCGCAAGATGCCAAACGTGGCAAAATCTTTACCAAGTTAATTCGTGAAATTGTCGTCGCCGCGAAAGAGGGTGGCGGAGAAGCTGACAATAACCCTCGGTTACGAGCTGCTATCGATAAAGCACTTTCTAACAACATGACGCGAGACACGGTGAACCGTGCGGTCAGTCGTGGTGCCGGTGGTGAAGGCGATGACAACATGGAAACCGTCATCTACGAAGGATACGGTCCAGGTGGCACCGCCGTAATGGTTGAATGCATGACAGACAATCGCAATCGCACGGTTTCTGGCGTGCGTCACGCGTTTTCGAAGTCTGGCGGTAATTTAGGTACAGATGGAAGTGTTAATTATCTGTTCGATAAGAAAGGTGTGATTTCTTATGCCTCCGGCTTAGATGAAGACGAAGTGATGGAAGTGGCGCTTGAGAGCGGCGCCGATGATATCGAAACATCCGAAGACGGTTCTATTGATGTGTACACGGCACCAGCTGATTTCGGTAGCGTCAAAGATGCCTTGGATGCAGCAGGCTTTGAGGCTGACAATGCAGAAGTATCATTAATCCCATCAACGAAAGCAGAATTGGACGTGGATACTGCCCCTAAGCTTCTACGTCTGATTGATGCGTTAGAAGACTTGGATGATGTTCAAGAGGTGTATCACAACGGTGACATTTCTGACGAAGTGGCAGCCACATTAGAATAAGATTACTCAATGGGGACAGAGCGTTCTGTTCCCATTTATTTTCATTAATTATAATAACGAGATAGAGATCGTTCTTGATCTGCTTTCTTAGGAAAATTCATGTCAATTATTTTGGGCATTGACCCAGGCTCTCGCATTACGGGTTACGGTGTGATTCGTCAGCAGGGACGTCATCTACAATATCTAGGCAGCGGCTGTATTCGTACTTCTGAAAAAGAGTTGCCAGGTCGTCTCAAGCAAATCTACGCAGGCGTGACGGAAATCATCACCCAGTTTCAACCGGATGTGTTTGCCATCGAACAAGTGTTTATGGCGAAGAACGCTGATTCTGCACTAAAGCTAGGGCAGGCGCGTGGCAGTGCGATTGTTGCGGCTGTGAATGCGGATCTTCCGGTGCATGAGTACGCAGCTCGTCTTATTAAACAAGCGGTAACGGGGACAGGTGGTGCAGACAAAGTTCAGGTTCAGCATATGGTTCAGCACATGCTTAAGCTGCCAGCAAAACCTCAAGCCGATGCTGCCGATGCGTTGGGTGTTGCTATTTGTCACGCTAACACCAATAAGACGCTGGTGGCGCTCGCAGGCAAAGCAACCAGCGCAAGAAAAGGTCGTTACCGTTAAGCGTGTTCTCGTATTAAAAATGAGACATCTCAGACAGATTTAAGGATTGAATTTGTTGAGAAAATGTTACAAAACTATAGTGGTCAGAGGTCTAATAAGAAATCAATCAAGGAAGATTGAACATGAATCCAGCCACGCTGTGGCGCAGTGCATTTATGCCGCGCCAAACTCAATGGACAAGAACACAACAACGTCAAGCAGACATCCTATCGCTATTTACCTTCATCGCTTTTCTCGTCGGGATCTACAGCCTGATCAAATGGTCTAAACATGGGCATGAAAGCTTAATCTTCACCTCAGTACTCTTAATCGCACTCGAACTGATATCCGCCTTCAGCCTGAGATGGTTCAAACGACCAGCATTGTCGCTCAATCTGGGGTTTGTAGGCATGTCAGTGCATGCACTCAACATCATTTATCAAAGTGGTGGCGTGGTAGATTCTACCCAAACTTACTGGGTGCCTTTGTTAGTCGTCGCTTTCTTTTTATCTGGCACTCGTATCATGGCGATCTCTTGGAGCGCGTTAGTAATAGTGCTTTCTGCGGTAATGACGTATCAACATGTGTCTGGTTTTGGTTTTCCCCAGCTCGTGTTGTCTGAATCTGCGCAGCGTGTGGAGATATGGTCAGGTACCGTGTTACCACTGGTGGTGATTTGTATTGCACAAGCCTTTACTGCCAAGCAGCGAGATATTGCGATTGAAAGTGCAGAGAAATCTAAAGCAGAAAGTGAACTGGTCGCACAAAAAGCAACGGCGGGGGAGTTACGGCTAGGAGAGGTACTAGAGCAAGCTAATCAAAATTCGGCAGAGCTTAAACAAGTTTCGCAAGTGTTGGATGGACAATCTTCGCTGTTAGGTGCTCAAGTCAATGCTCTCAATATCAACAGTGAGTCTCAAGCCAGTGCGGCTGAGCAAATGAGTCAGCAAGTACACCACATGGCGACGGGGATTGAAACGTCAAGCAAGTTTGTTGAAGAGCTTCGTGAGAAGAGTGAAGACGTTCATCAACAAGCTGAGAAAAGCTCTGAGTTGCTCGAAGACTCTACCCAAGCGATCAGCCAGATCATTACCAGCCATGAAGACATCATGAAAGTGGCAGACTTGATTACCTCGGTCGCAGAACAAACCAATTTATTGGCACTGAATGCGGCTATTGAGGCGGCGCGAGCGGGGGAGCAGGGCAGAGGCTTTGCAGTGGTCGCGGACCAAGTGAGAGAGCTTTCTGCAAAGAGTAGTCAATCCGCAATCGAGATTCGTAACTTGCTTGATCGCAGCGAGCAAGAGGTGAAACACGGGCAGAATGTTGTTACTTCAAGCACAGAACGAATGAATACCATCATCCAGCAAGTGACCACAATTTCTCATGATGTGCAGAGTCTTTCTGGCATAATGGCGACGCAAATGACCGCATTAAAAGAGCTTGATGAAGCCAGTAGCGAAGTTGCTAACGGCGTAGTGAACACCAAGACCATTGCTGAAACTGTCGCTCAATATGGCACTGAGCTCAGTAGCCAAGTCGTCACCGTGAGAAACCTGACTCAACAACTTGATCAAGTTGTCTCAAAAATCTAACCGAACGGCATAAAGGACTGGATGTCTATCCAGTTCTTTATTATCCTGTCGCAAATTCATTTCCAAAGAGTATTTATAGTGATTGGACGTCTTCGCGGCACTCTGCTTGAAAAGCAACCACCTGAAGTTTTAATTGAAGTTAATGGCATTGGTTATGAAGTACAGATGCCAATGAGCTGTTTCTACGAACTGCCAAACGTCGGCGAAGAAGCGATCATTTATACTCATTTTGTTGTGCGTGAAGACGCTCAGCTGCTTTACGGCTTCAACACAGTCAAAGAACGTGCGCTCTTCCGTGAAGTAATCAAAGCGAACGGCGTCGGTCCTAAACTGGGGCTGGGTATACTTTCTGGTATGACGGCAAGCCAATTCGTTTCTTGCGTAGAGCGTGAAGACATTTCAACACTTGTGAAGCTACCTGGCGTTGGTAAGAAAACCGCAGAACGTCTTGTTGTGGAAATGAAAGACCGCCTTAAAGGTTGGGGTGCTGGCGACCTATTTACTCCGTTTACGGATGCGGCTCCTGCGGATTCTGGTGCGGCATCTAGCAATGCTGAAGAAGAGGCAATCAGTGCGCTTCTAGCTCTAGGCTACAAACCAACTCAAGCGTCGAAAGTAGTCTCTCAGATCGCTAAACCGGATATGACCAGTGAGCAACTGATCCGTGAAGCACTAAAATCAATGGTGTAACGAAAAGTTCAAGGGAACAATATGATTGAAGCCGATCGTTTAATCGCGCCAGAAAATCCTTCATTTCGTGATGAAGATGTCATCGACCGTGCGATTCGTCCTAAGAAGCTGGCGGATTACCAAGGTCAGGATCACGTGCGTGGTCAGATGGAGATTTTCATCAAAGCCGCTCAATTGCGAAATGAAGCGCTCGACCACCTTTTGATATTTGGTCCTCCAGGTTTGGGTAAAACCACACTTGCGAACATCGTTGCTAATGAGATGGAAGTGAATATTCGCACTACTTCCGGCCCAGTACTTGAGAAAGCAGGGGACTTGGCGGCGCTGCTGACCAACTTAGAAGAAAACGATGTGCTGTTCATTGACGAGATTCACCGCTTAAGCCCAATGGTTGAAGAAGTGCTGTATCCAGCGATGGAAGACTACCAGCTAGACATCATGATTGGTGAAGGCCCAGCCGCTCGCTCTATCAAGATTGACTTGCCTCCTTTCACGCTTATCGGCGCAACCACACGAGCGGGTTCATTGACCTCGCCATTGCGTGACCGATTCGGTATTACTCAGCGCCTTGAGTATTACAAGGTCAAAGACTTGCAGGATATCGTTCAGCGCAGCGCAGATTGCCTAGGCTTGTCAATGGAGTCGGAAGGTGCGTTAGAAGTTGCTCGCCGCGCTCGTGGTACGCCACGTATCGCTAACCGACTACTACGCCGTGTTCGTGACTATGCTGAAGTAAAGGGCAATGGACACATCTGTGCGGAAGTTGCAGATAAAGCGCTGAACATGCTCGATGTCGACGCTAAAGGTTTTGACTACATGGACCGAAAACTGCTTCTTGCGATCATGGAAAAGTTTGGTGGTGGTCCTGTCGGTCTGGATAACATGGCAGCAGCCATTGGTGAAGAGAAAGACACCATTGAAGATGTGCTAGAGCCTTATTTGATTCAACAAGGTTACTTACAACGCACACCTCGTGGTAGAATAGCGACTGATCGCGCCTATCTGCATTTCGGAATTGAAAAGTAAGATTCCAACGCTGGGCGCACAGCGCTCAGCATTTCACCAATGTTGACCAACCTCTCATTTATTAAATCTCTTCTAATACTAAATAGGTAATAAAAACTTATAGATTGTTAACTCTATGTTCTTGCCTAACTGATTATTTTCTCTCCTGATTACTCTCTATTAACATACTCTTCTGATATCGTTTGATCTGGATCAATGTGATGGATTTTTGTTCAAATTCAGCGCATAAAGATTGATATACATCAAAGCGGTTTCTCGCTATAAACCTTTTGAAACAAACTGTTTTTAGCAGTAATATTAGGCCTAGCTATATTAGCTGATGCTTAACAATTAACTAACCAACGAAGCACATTTTTGCAACAAAGCGTTGTGATAATTCAACATTTTTCAAGTGTAAATAACACTTGTGTATGGATTGCAATATGTAGAGAGTGTCATTCAGCCGACACATAGGAGTTACCATGATTGACGTAGTTGATCTGTCGCGGTTGCAGTTTGCACTGACAGCGATGTATCACTTCCTATTCGTACCATTGACCCTTGGTATGGCCTTCCTTTTGGCCATTATGGAATCAATGTACGTAATGACGAACAAGCAAATCTACAAGGACATGACCAAGTTCTGGGGTAAGCTGTTCGGTATTAACTTTGCACTTGGTGTGGCTACTGGCCTTACCATGGAGTTCCAGTTTGGTACGAACTGGTCTTATTACTCCCACTATGTAGGTGACATCTTCGGTGCACCACTAGCGATCGAAGCACTGGTTGCTTTCTTCCTGGAGTCAACTTTTGTTGGTCTATTCTTCTTCGGGTGGGATCGTCTATCAAAACGTCAACACTTAGCGGTAACCTGGTTGGTTGCTCTGGGTTCTAACTTCTCTGCACTATGGATTCTTATCGCGAACGGCTGGATGCAAAACCCAGTTGGCGCAGAATTCAACTTCGAAACCATGCGTATGGAAATGGTGAGCTTCGCAGACGTTGTACTAAACCCTGTAGCGCAAGTTAAATTTGTACACACAGTAGCATCTGGTTACACGTGTGGTGCAATGTTCGTTCTTGGCATCAGTTCTTACTACCTATTGAAAGGTCGTGATGTGGCGTTCGCTCGTCGTTCGTTTGCTATCGCAGCTTCTTTCGGTATGGCAGCAATCCTGTCTACAATCGTGCTGGGTGATGAATCTGGTTACGAGCTTGGTGAAGTTCAAAAAGTGAAGCTAGCAGCAGTAGAAGCTGAATGGCACACAGAACCAGCACCAGCGGCGTTCACACTGTTTGGTTTACCGAACCAAGAAACAATGAACACCGATTACGCAATCAAGATCCCTTACGTTATGGGTATCATCGCAACGCGTTCGTTTGATGAGCAAGTAACAGGCCTACACGATCTACGTGAAGAGCACGTTGACCGTATCCGTACTGGTATGTACGCATACGAATTGCTTGAAAAACTGCGTGCAGGCGACAAGTCTGAAGCAAACATGACAGCGTTTGACGAAGTGAAAGGTGACCTAGGTTACGGCCTACTTCTAAAACGTTACACAGACAAGGTTGTTGATGCGACTGAAGACCAAATCCAAGCGGCAGCGGATGATTCAATCCCAACAGTATGGCCGCTATTCTGGTCGTTCCGTATCATGGTTGCGTGTGGCTTCATCATGCTATTCGTATTTGGTGCGTCATTCATCCAAACATGTCGTCAGAAGATCGAACAGAAACCTTGGATTCTTAAAGCTGCATTGTTCAGCATTCCACTACCTTGGATTGCGATCGAAGCGGGTTGGTTCGTTGCTGAATACGGTCGTCAACCGTGGGCTGTAGGTGAAATCCTACCGGTACACGTTGCTGCATCAGCACTAACAGCAGGTGAAATCTGGACTTCACTATTTGCAATCCTAGCGCTATACACTGCATTCCTAATTGCAGAAGTATACCTAATGGTGAAATTCGCTCGTAAAGGTCCAAGTAGCCTGAAAACTGGCCGCTACCACTTCGAGCAAAACGCTGACTCTGTTGAAGACAAAGTTAGTCGCCAAGTAGAAGCGTAAGACAAGGAGACAACAAGATGTTTGATTACGAAATCTTGCGATTCATCTGGTGGGTACTGATCGGTGTTCTACTAGTTGGTTTTGCAATTACTGACGGTTTCGATATGGGTGTGGGCGCGCTTGTACCTATTATCGGTAAAAACGACACGCAACGTCGTGTGATGATTAACTCGATCGCACCTCACTGGGATGGTAACCAAGTATGGCTTATCACTGCTGGTGGTGCATTGTTCGCAGCATGGCCTTTGGTTTACGCGACATCGTTCTCTGGTTTCTACTTAGCGATGATCCTAACCCTAGCGGCACTTTGGCTACGTCCAATTGGTCTTGATTACCGTTCAAAGATTGAAGATAAAAAATGGCGTAACACTTGGGATATCTGTATCTCAATCAGTGGCTTCGTTCCACCAATCATCTTTGGTGTGGCGTTTGGTAACCTTCTGCAAGGTGTTCCATTCCAACTGAACGAATTCCTAATGCCAACGTACCATGGTTCGTTCTTTGGTCTTCTTAACCCATTTGCATTGCTATGTGGTCTAGTAAGCTTGTTCATGATCCTGATGCAAGGTTCAACTTGGCTACAAATGAAGACAACAGGCGAAGTTCATACTCGTGCTCGTAACGTTGCTCAGCTAATGGGTCTATTAACTGTGGTTGCATTCGTAGCAGCTGGCTTCTGGATTCAGAGCATCGAAGGTTACGTTATCGTAGGTGGTATCGATACAGGCGCTGCTTCTAACCCTCTAAACAAAGAGGTTATCCGTGAAGCTGGTGCGTGGATGAACAACTTCGAAGCTTACCCAATGCTATGGGCTGCGCCTGTACTGGGTGTTGCAATGCCGCTTCTAGCTGTATTGGCATCTCGCCTAGAGAAGTGTGGTATCGCGTTCCTAACCTCTAGCCTTGGTAACGCAGGTGTTATCTTTACTGCTGGTATTGCAATGTTCCCATTCGTAATGCCATCAGATCTAATGCCAAGCCAAAGTCTGACAATGTGGGATGCAACTTCATCTGAACTGACTTTGAACCTAATGACAGGCGTTGCGTTTGTTATGGTTCCAATCATTTTGGCTTACACGTCTTGGACTTACTACAAGATGTTTGGTCGCTTGGATGACAAGTTCATCGAAGAAAACAAAAACTCACTTTACTAAGGAGCTATTACTATGTGGTATTTCGCATGGATTCTAGGTGTACTACTTGCTTGTGCATTCGGTATCATCAACGCTCTTTGGTTAGAGCACTCAGAAATGATGGATAAAGACAGTGAGTAATCTCGCTGACAAGGTAGCGAAACTTCACGCACCAATGGACAAGACTCTACTGAGAGTCTTGGCCTTAATCCTCGGCTTTATGCATGTAGGATTGGTGATGTGGGATCCAAACGCATACCATCGAGAAATTGGTGGCTTTAATGCGTTTATCGCACCGGCACTGATTTGGGCAGTCTGCTCAAGCATGGTTTACGGTGTGGGCTTCAAGCCAAGAAATTGGTACTGGCAAGTATTGTTCAGCCCTTATTTCTCAATCGCTATCTTAGTTTATTTAACAGCACTCTATTTCATGTAAGCGTTACACTCTGAAATAAAGTCGGTTATTAAATCATCGAATAAAAAGCCAGACGTCTTGTCTGGCTTTTATTTTTTCTACAAAATTCAAAAATATTCCCTTCGCTCAGTACCAATTACTGCCGCTTCAGTTATAGTAATTGCTTTAAAGAATTGAAAGTACTGGTACTCCCTTGCAAGGCACATCTAATCCCTTCCGCTGGCCGATCACCGTGTATTATGAAGATACCGATGCGGGTGGCGTTGTATATCACTCTAATTATTTAAAATTCTTTGAACGCGCACGCACTGAGATGTTGCGTGCAAAAGGCATTTCTCAACATGTGTTATTGGAACAAAACATTGGCTTTGTTGTCCGACACATGGATATCGATTTCAACCAAGGGGCGAGACTGGACGAGCATTTGACCGTTCTTACCCGAGTGTCAGAAATAAAGCGTGCGTCCCTGCAATTCTGTCAAGAGTTAGTCAATGATGAAGGCAAAACATTGTGCAAGACAATTGTTAAGGTAGCATGTATCGATAATAAGAAAATGAAACCAATAGCTATCCCATCTTTTATCAATTCGGAGCTAACAAATAGTGACTGCTGATATTTCCATTTTAGATCTCTTTCTTCAGGCCAGTCTGTTGGTAAAGCTTGTGATGTTGACCCTACTAGGCATGTCAATTGCGTCATGGGCAATGATCATTAAGCGCAGCAAAGTACTGTCTCAAGCATCAAAAGACGCTGAGTCCTTTGAAGACAAATTTTGGTCTGGTACCGATCTTTCACAGCTGTACCAAAAAGTGAAAGCTCGTAAAGACGACATCGGTGGCACAGAAGAAATCTTCTATGCTGGCTTTACCGAATTTGCACGCTTGCGTAAGAGTAACGCAAACTCACCAGCCTACATCATGGAAGGTACAGGGCGTGCAATGCGCGTTTCTGTAGCTCGTGAAGTGGATGAACTAGAAACCAGTTTACCGTTCCTCGCAACGGTCGGTTCTATCAGCCCATACATCGGCCTATTTGGTACGGTATGGGGTATCATGCACGCCTTTATTGCATTGGGTGAAGTGAAACAAGCAACACTATCTATGGTGGCACCCGGTATCGCAGAAGCACTGATCGCAACAGCGATGGGTCTGTTTGCAGCAATCCCTGCAGTAATGGCTTACAACCGTCTAAGCAACAAAGTAAGTAAGCTAGAGCATACATACGCAACTTTCTCTGAAGAATTCCACAGCATCCTGCACCGTCAAGCAATGGCGGGTCGAGACAGCGCGAATAAGGAATAAGGCATGGCGGGTTACCAACCTAAAAAGCGTAAAATGACCGCAGAGATTAACGTTGTACCTTATATCGACGTTATGCTTGTACTGCTGATCATTTTCATGGCGACCGCTCCATTTGTCACTCAAGGTGTGGATGTAGACCTTCCAAAAACCTCTACCGCGGAATCAATGCAAGATCTTGCTGGTGAAACAGACAGTAGCTTCATCATTATTGAAATCGATCGCGATGGTAATTTGGGCCTAAGCGTGAATGATGAAGAGGTTCAACGCGGTCTATCACTACAAGACGTTATTGTTCGTGTGAAAGCAGAGCGGGAAATCAAACCTGATTCTCCGGTTGCAGTAGGGGGTGATGCCGCAACGCCATATGCAGATGTGGTACTTCTGCTTGATGAGCTAAGTCGGGCTGGCATCCCTAAAGTAGGTCTGATGACCGATATCAGGGAATAGACATCGAACATCTATGAAAGACAATAAGAAGAAAACCAAAGAATACACCAAGCCGATAGCAATATCGGTTGGTTTGCATGCGCTTTTGGTCGTAGCGTTACTTTGGGGTACAGATTTCAACATGTCTAAACCCGAGCCGACAGGGCAGATGGTGCAGGCGGTTGTTATTGACCCGAAGCTTGTCCAACAACAAGCCAAAGAAATTCGTCAGCAACGCGAGAAAGCGGCAAAAAAAGAGCAAGATCGTCTTGATAAACTGAGACGTGAAGCTGAGCAGCTGGAAAAGAATCGCAAAGCTGAAGAAGAGCAAATTCGTAAGCTGAAAGAGCAGCAAGCAAAAGATGCAAAAGCCGCTCGCGAAGCTGAGGTCGCTCGTAAGAAGAAAGAGCAAGAACGTAAGGCCGAAGAAGAACGCACTCGTAAAGAGAAAGAGCGGGCAGCAAAGGCCGAACAAGAGCGTAAAGCCAAAGAAGAGGCCGTACGTAAAGCGGAGCAAGAACGTGTAGCGCGCGAGAAAGCGGCGAAAGAAGCCGAAGAGAAAGCGAAACGTGAACGTGAAGCCGCAGCAAAAGCCGAGCAAGAACGCATCGCGAAAGAAAAAGCAGCCAAAGAGGCCGCTGAGCGCGAACGTAAAGCTCGAGAAGCCGCAGAGAAAGCAGAGCGTGAACGCAAAGAGCAAGAAGCGGCTTTGGATGACATTTTTGCAGGCCTTGAAAGTGAAACAAGCGCAAACCAACAGGCTCAAGGGCAATTTGTTGCTGATGAAGTCACTCGTTACAGCTCTATCTATACTCAGCTTATTCAAAGCAAACTGCTAAAGGACGATTACCTATTGGGAAAGGAGTGTAGAGTTAACATTAAGCTGATTCCTACGGGAGCTGACATGATCGTTTCGTCAGTCAATGTGCTTTCTGGTGACTCTAGAGTATGCGCGGCTGCAAAGAGCGCAATCGCACAAGTGCCGAGTTTTCCAATATCTACTGATTCAACAGTTAACCAAAGGCTGAAGGACATTAACCTTACGGTCGCACTACAACAATAAGGGATAAGCCGTGATTAAACGCCTTTTACTAGGAATGTTTGTACTGCTTGGCAGTCTAACGAGTGTGGCTCATGCTGCACTAGAGCTGGTGATTACCGATGGTATTGACTCAGCACGACCAATTGCTGTTGTTCCATTTAAATGGGAAGGCAGTGAACCTCTTCCAACGGACATCTCTGCTGTGATTGCATCAGACTTGCAACGCAGTGGTAAATTCAGCCCGGTACCGACCAGCAAAATGCCACAAACGCCAACCAACGAATCAGAAGTAAACTTTGATGCGTGGACCGGTTTGGGCGTAGATGCATTATTGACCGGTTCAATTAAGAAAAACGAACAAGGTAACTACGTGGTTAACTACCAGTTAGTTGACGTTGTTCGTGGCCAATTAACGAAGGGTCAAAGCAAAGCTCTCGGTGATGACGGAGAACTGGTTCTTTCCAAAGACCACGTGTTGTTTAACAAGGTTGCGACAGTAGAAGGCCCACGCATGCGTGAGTACGCTCACCGAATTGCGGACCTTGTCTACGAGCAATTGACTGGCGAACGCGGCGCATTTATGACTCGTATCGCTTATGTTGTTGTAAACGACAAAGATCGCTTCCCTTACCAGCTGCGTGTTGCCGATTACGATGGTTACAACGAACGTTTAGTACTTCAATCTAAACAGCCACTGATGTCTCCAGCATGGTCTCCTGATGGCCAGAAATTGGCTTACGTGAGTTTCCAGAACGGCCAAGCTGAGATCTTCATTATGAACATCTACACCGGCGAGCGAGAGAAGATTACGTCATACCCTCGTCACAATGGTGCGCCAAGATTTTCGCCTGACGGCAGTCAGTTAGCTTTGGTTCTTTCTAAGACAGGTTCACTTCAGGTTTACACGTTGGATCTGAAAACTCGTAAGCTGACACAAATTACGCGTGGCAGATCAAATAATACAGAACCGTACTGGCACCCTGATGGCAAATCACTGATTTTCACATCTGACAGGGGTGGTAAACCTCAGATTTATCAAGTAGATTTGGGCAGCGGTTCTACTAACCGTTTGACTTGGCAAGGCAGCCAAAACTTAGGCGGTCAAATCACTCCTGATGGTCGATTCCTTGTCATGGTGAATCGCAGTGATTCGGGCTTCAACTTGGCTAAGCAAGATTTGGAAACAGGTGCTCTTCAGGTACTAACAAAAACATTGCTTGATGAGTCTCCGAGCATTGCCCCAAATGGTGGCATGGTTATCTATAGCTCAATCTACAACAAGAAAAACGTACTATCGATGGTGTCAATTGATGGTCGATTTAAAGCTAGATTACCGGCAACAAATGGGCGTGTCAGAGCTCCCGCATGGTCACCGTTTTTGTAGTAATAAAATTGATTAATAAAGGAAAATAAGATGCAACTGAACAAGGTTCTAAAAGGACTGCTAATCGCGATTCCTGTGATGGCAATGACGGCTTGTAGCTCAAGTGATGACGCGGCTTCAAATACGGGGGCAGAAACCAACACTAGCGGTTCTGAAACAACAGTAGTAACGCCAATCGATCCAAACGGTCAATTGACAGAGCAAGAGCTAAAAGAGCAAGCACTACGCGAAACTCAAACTATTTACTTCGCATTTGATAACTCAACAATTGCAGGTGACTACGAAGAGATGCTAGCAGCTCACGCAGCTTACCTAAGCAAGAACCCTGCTCTTAAAGTGACAATCGAAGGTCACGCTGATGAACGTGGTACGCCAGAGTACAACATCGCACTAGGCGAGCGTCGTGCTGAAGCAGTATCAAACTACCTACAAGCGCTAGGTGTTCAAGCTGACCAAATCGCAATCGTTAGTTACGGTGAAGAGAAGCCACTTCTTCTAGGTCAATCAGAAGATGTTTACGCTAAAAACCGTCGTGCGGTTCTAGTATACTAATTCGAGGTAAACCTCATGTTCAGTAACACTAAGCGCGCTGTTACGCTTACGTTACTGGCAAGTGCAGCGAACTTCGCGTTCGCTGCACCAGCTCCAGTATCAGATCTCAACAGCACATCATCAGTATCAACTCGATCTTCTTCAGAATCAGATGTCGAGCGTTTAGAGCGCTTGCTGCAAAATCGCAACCGTGTTCAGCTCCAAATGCAAGAGCAAATTGACCAAATGTCACAAGAGATCAGTGATCTACGTGGTCAGTTAGAACGCAATAGCTACGAAATGCAGCAAATGTTAAAGCGTCAACGTGAGTTGTTTGTCGAGCTAGATCGTGTGCGTGGTGAAATGAAAGCTGCGCCAGTAAAAGAAACCAAGCCTGCAGAAACAGGTGGCAAATACACGTCCAACGCTGATGAGCAAACCGCTTATCAAGAAGCCGTGGATTTGATCCTTAAGAAACGAGACTACACGGGCGCTATCGCGGCTTTCCAGCAGTTCCAAAAGGATTACCCGAACTCGACTTACTCAGCAAACTCCCACTACTGGCTAGGCCAGTTGTATTTTGCTAAGAAGCAAGACAAAGAAGCAACGAAGAGTTTTGCCGCTGTGGTTTCTTACAAAGATTCTAACAAGCGTGCAGACGCATTGGTTAAGCTAGGCGATATTGCTGAGCGTAACAATAATGCTGCACAAGCGAAGAAATACTATCAGCAAGTTGTCGATGAATATGCCGGCAGTGCGTCAGCGAAAATCGCGAGCGCTAAGCTGAAGTAATAAAACTCATACATTGAGACTAATAAAGGGAGCTTCGGCTCCTTTTTTCTTGTTTGCTCGTTTTACTTCACTGGTTTTTCTTTGCAACAACCCAATTCTATTTTGTCGATAGAATAGTTATTTGCGTCAAAGATATACGGCTAGACTGCTAGAAATTCCCGCTCTGGGTTGGTTTTTGAAAATTAACGAGGTTACAATACTCGGATTAAAGGAAGTTGCGTAGAGCAAGAGCAATGAGCCACATATTAGATAAAATCGAGACAGTTTACCCATTCCCTCCAAAACCAATCCCATTAAGCCAAGAAGAAAAAGCCGATTACATCGAGCGAATCAAAAAGCTGCTTAAAGAGAAAGATGCTGTGCTTATCGCACACTACTACACCGATCCTGAGATCCAAGCATTAGCGGAAGAAACGGGTGGTTTTGTTGGTGATTCGTTAGAGATGGCGAAATTTGGTAACCGTCACCCAGCAAGCACATTGATCATTGGTGGTGTTCGCTTTATGGGCGAATCTGCAAAGATCTTAACACCAGAAAAACGCATTCTAATGCCAACACTAGAAGCGGAATGTTCACTTGACCTTGGCTGCCCAGCGGACAAGTTTAGCGAGTTTTGCGACGCTCACCCTGACCATACGGTCGTGGTATACGCAAACACTTCTGCGGCGGTTAAAGCACGCGCTGATTGGGTTGTAACGTCTAGTATTGCACTGGAAATCGTTGAACACCTAGACGCAGAAGATAAGCCAATCATTTGGGGCCCAGACCGTCACCTAGGTTCTTACATCGCAAACAAGACTGGCGCAGACATGCTGTTGTGGCAAGGTGAGTGCGTAGTTCATGACGAGTTCTCTGCGGACGCACTGCGTAAGATGAAGAACGTATACTCGGATGCGGCAATCCTAGTGCACCCAGAATCACCAGCTAGCGTGGTTGAGCTGGCTGATGCGGTTGGTTCTACGAGTCAGCTTATCAAAGCGGCGAAAGAGCTACCTCATCAGAAAATGATTGTTGCAACCGATAAAGGCATCTTCTTTAAAATGCAACAACTGGTGCCAGAGAAAGAACTGATTGAAGCACCCACTGCTGGTGCAGGTGCGACTTGTCGCAGTTGTGCACACTGTCCTTGGATGGCAATGAACGGTCTTAAAGCGATTGAAAAAGCATTGAATGAAGGTGGTGAAGAACACGAAATCTTCGTTGATGAAGCGTTGCGTGTGAAATCACTCATCCCATTGAACCGCATGCTAGACTTTGCTGAACAACTGAATATGCAAGTGAAAGGGAACGCATAGTCGTTCTGTCTGCCCAGACATCAGTTTGTTAAGACAAATCTCAAAAACCAGCCGAATTTGGCTGGTTTTTTTGTTTCTTACAATCAATGAGTTAGTATTTACTTATAGTAATCAGAAAGGAATCGGAAACTTATGGCTGTATGGCTAGTACTGAAAAAGTGGCTGAGCACCCATCTTTTCAAATTAAGCAACCGAAACCTTCTCGTCATTAGCGGTAGCTATATTGGTATTTCTTGGCTGTTGCTGGCTCTCGCGGGGGAGCATGCACTTACCGACAGTTTCTCTAACTTCATTTATTACCTGATGGTGACTGCGTCGACGGTTGGTTATGGTGATCATTCACCAACGACGGATGCAGGGAAATGGGTCGTGGTTCTGTTTATCATTCCTGGTGGCTTGAGCTTGTTTGCGGCCATTTTGGGGCGTGTGGCAGGCGGTGCAATCGATTATTGGCGAGCGGGTATTTTAGGTAAACGGAGAGTAAGAGTGGAAAACCATATCGTATTATTGGGGTGGAATGGCGCAAGGACCATGCACCTTATTCGTATGTTGCAGCATGAAGAAGCGGGTAAGCGTCCCATTGTGTTATGTAGCCGTTCTGACATAGAGAACCCGCTACCGGGTGAGATCGGTTTCATCAAAGTGAACAGTTACACCGATGCACAAGAGATGAAAAACGCCAACATCACAAGCGCCAACTGTATCATTGTTGATAATCTCACCGATGATATTACCCTCTCGGCCGCCTTGTATTGTGCCTCTGTGAATCCTGATGCACACTTGCTTGCCTACTTTAAAGATGATGCTTTAGGTAGATTGTTGAGCCAGCATTGCCCTAAAGCGGAGTGTATACCTGCCGTAGGTGCTGAGATGCTGGCGAAAGCAGCCGTGGACCCCGGTTCAAGTGCTCTACACCAAGAGTTATTAGCTTCTACTCGAGGTATGACGCAATACTCGGTGATTTACCCTGAAGATCAAGCGACAACCAGTGTCGAAAAGGTGTTCAGCTTCATTAAAAAGCATCATCAGGCCACATTGATCGCCTTCGATCTTGGCAATGGCATTGAGCTAAACCCTGAGCTCGAAGCAGAAGTGCCACCAAATACCAAGCTGTTCTACATTGCAGATGAGCGCATTGATAATTTTGCATGGAACGACATGAATAAGGACAAATAATGCACATGATTGCTGACCTGTTGGCAGGTTTTCCCAATTTTCTTCTCTACTTTTCCGTCTCGATTGTCTTCGTGCTAGCGTTTAAATTCGTCTACGTAAAACTGACGCCATACGATGAATGGCACCTAATCAAAGAAGAAAAAAACACCGCAGCAGCAGTCGCACTGAGTGGTGCTTTTCTTGGTTACTGCTTAGCCATTGCTGGAGCGGCAACGAACTCAGTCAATATTGTTGATTTTATGGTGTGGGGCGTTGTTGCCATGTTGGCTCAAATCATTGCTTTTGGCATTGTGCGATTCATTCTATTGCCTAAAGTCTCTGAGCGTATCGAGAACGACGAAGTACCCGCAGGTATTGTACTCGCGGGAGTCTCTATCTCTGTCGGCGTACTTAACGCAGCTTGCATGACTTACTAGGAGGGGCGATGAAACGCAGTTCCAACGTAAAACGATCTTCGATGGATAAAAGCTTCAAAGTTGGGCGAATCATCCCGTTTGTCGCTTTTGGTGGCATCTTCTTTCTGGCGACTCAAGAGTCAGAAACAGAAGGCTATATCTATGTTGATGCGGATGAATGCAAATCAGACGCGCCAGAATTCAGCGAACAATGTGAAATAGCGTACCAAGAAGCGATGGCGAGAGCAGAAGAAAACGCTCCGCGCTATAACAACGAGTTTGAGTGTGAAGACGATTTCTATGAAGACGATTGTTATTACAGCTCACGTCACCGCTCGTATGTCCCGTTTGTTGGTGGCTACTTCTTTAGCCGCGCAGTGAGTGGCTTGAGTGGTTACAACAAGAGTTACTACTCAGAGCCGATGTATCGCTACAAGTCGAAGTATTACAACGGTGCAGGGCAGTTCTATGGTTCTTATCGTAACCAATCAACTAAAGTCGCAACCAGCAACTTAAATAAACGAGGTGGTGGCACGATAGGGCGCGCTATGTCCCGAGGTGGCTTTGGTAAAGCAGTCTCTGTTGGTCGAGGCGGTTAACAGCATTTATGTTTCGAAGAGAAATACAAGAAAGAGAAAACTGGCGTGATTTAGCACGCCAGTTTGGTTTTGGGTTTCACTCTATGTACGACCAACCTTATTGGGATGAGAGTGCGTACTATCAATTCACATTAGAGCAAATCGAACGAGATATAGAAGCGCCAACGGAGGAGCTTCATCAAATGTGCCTTGAAGTTGTGGATGAGGTGATTAGAAGTGAGCAGTTACTGACCCAATGCGCGATTCCGGAATCCATGTGGTCTCAGGTTGCTTCTTCTTGGAGAAGTAGAGAGCCGTCGCTTTATTCTCGGTTGGACTTTGCTTACAACGGTTCATCACCCGCAAAGCTTTTGGAAAACAACGCCGATACCCCCACATCCTTATTTGAAACGGGTTTTTGGCAGTGGGTGTGGTTAGAAGATGTCGTGAACAAAGGGCGTATCCATCAAAGAGCCGATCAATTCAACATCTTGCAAGATTTCTTGATTGAACGTTTTGCGGAAATCGCCAAATTGCAGCCAGGGCAAACGCTTCATTTCAGTTGTTGTAAATACACAGAAGAAGACAAAGGCACGGTCCAATATTTAGAAGACTGCGCTCGAGAAGCAGGACTGTCGACCGCGTTCGTCTACGTCGAAGATATTGGCGTAACGGAAGAAGGGCGTTTCGTCGATGCCGATGGCCGAGCGATTCGGTGGATGTTTAAACTCTATCCATGGGAATTTATGTTTGAAGAGGAATACAACCAATATTTGGCAACGGCGAGCGTGAACTGGTTAGAACCGATGTGGAAATCCATTCTGTCTAACAAAGCACTGCTTCCTTTGTTGTGGCAACGCTTTCCAAACCATCCTAATTTACTGCCGGCGTATTTTGCCAATGATCCAAAAGCGGACCTTTTGAAAGACTACGTCATCAAACCACTGTTTTCTCGCGAAGGCGCGAATATAGAGATTGTGAAGAATGGACAGCGCGTAGTGAAAACCCCTGGTCCCTATGAGTCGGCTCATAACATTGTTCAGCAGTACTACCCGTTACCTAAGTTTGGTCCTAGTCATACTTTAATTGGCAGTTGGTTAGTAAACGATAAAGCCGCGGGTATCTCTATTCGTGAAGACAGCAGTTTAGTTACCCAAGATATGGCGCGTTATATTCCCCATGTCATTCTAGATTGATCAAAAAAGCTCTCCGACTTGGAGAGCTTTTTCATTTAGTGTATTCAATAGAGCAGAGAATCTTACTCTTCTTCTGCCAGCATGACACCACGCTGAGTCAAGCCGCCAAGCATCATTGGCATTGCATTGAAGATTTCTTCAAATTGCTCAAGACCTTCCATGCCTTGTTCTGCCAGTGTTGCTATTGTTGTTTCTGGATCGTACAGCATCGTCAAAGAAAGTAGAACGCCGCCCAGTAGCGCGCTGTCTTCGCTATCTTCTGGCATTAGGGTTTCCCAATCATCACGAGTCAACTGCCAGCCCTGAAGGACACCTTCACAGAAATCACGCGTGTTTGCTGACACGATATCTTGATCATCCAACTCACAGCCTTCTGGCCATTGCCACGCGCCTTCTAGAAGCGCTGGGCGAGTTTGGTTCCACATTTGAACAATCTCATCAATGTACTGTTCTAGTTGCTCGCCGTCTGTGAAGGGTGCTGTTTCTTCACCGCCCCATAGGAATGGCAGCCACTCTTGAGGGTTCAGCACGTTTGGCGCAGAAGCCATTGCCGTTACGAAGCCTTGAGTTTTCGCTAGGTTTAGTAGTTTTCCATCAAGTTCTGGAAGAGAAAGGATGTCTTGTAGTTTCAAAATAGAATACCATTTGTTAATGGGCTGGTTGGTTGCGCTCATATTACCAATCAATTAGTGATAAATCGATATTAGGGAATGATTCGGCTACATCTATGGAAATTCGCTCGTCACTCAGAAAAAAAAGCATTCTCGCCCTAACACTTTATTTGTGCTTCTTCATTGCTACGATTGGCTCTGTTGTGTATCTCGTTGTTGAGCCACCAGTTCGAAGCAAACTCGAACGTAATCTCGATTTGCGTACGCAGTTGTTGGCGTCTCAAATAGAAGAGCCGCTGACCAGCTCAGTTGGTCTGCTTAATAGTCTGGTAGGGCTAGGGCAAACGCCTGAACAGAGCATCTCCTTACAAAAGACGATTCCTCAACTCCTTCGTGTGAGTGACGACATCATTGTCAGTGGTGGCCTATGGCCGAAGCCAACCCTAGACGGTGCTCGTTGGCAATACACAAGCTTATTCTTCAATAAGAATGAAACGGGTGGGTTGGATCAGATCCACTCGTACAATAATCCTGAATCTGGCGGTTACGACAACGAACCTTGGTATCAATCTGTGGCCAATGCGCCTTCAGGAACCGTCACTTGGTCTGGCGTGTACATCGATACTTTCACCCAGGTTCAAATGATTACGGCGTCTGCACCCTATTATGAAGATGGGCTATTTGCTGGCGTGGCAACAGTGGATCTCTCTTTAGAAGCTTTATTTCAATTTATTCGAGAGCATACAAATCAATATTCTTTAGGGGTGGTTATCCGTGACGCTGATTCGCAAGTCGTGATTGAGCACAATTTCCAACTCAGCAAAGACATTTACATCAGCCAATTAGGCTTCGGAGCGTTCAATTGGCAGATGGACGTTGTTAACGCAAAGGTAAAAGTTGCCGACCAAGTGTTTGAACAAGTCATGAGTGTAGAGCGAGGTATTATTCCATTCTTATTGCTCTGTGTGCTGGTCGGATATTACTTGCTAAATCGATACATCGTTGAACCGATAGTGCGAATCGCTCAAAAAGTCGATGATTCTAAGACCGGAGGCATCATCGATATTGCTTATGATAGTGAGGATGAAATCGGCCACTTGGTGACTAAGTTTAACGAAAAAACCGTTTATTTAGAGCAAGAGAGGGTGAAGGCTCAGGCGTCTACCAATGCGAAAACTGCTTTTCTCGCCACACTCTCTCATGAGATCAGAACACCGATGAATGGTGTGCTAGGCACCGCGCAAATCTTGTTAAAGACGCCACTTACAGATGAGCAAAGAAAACACCTCAATACCTTGTATGATTCTGGCGATCATATGATGACGTTGCTTAACGAGATCCTCGATTACTCCAAAATAGAGCAAGGTCATATCGAACTTGATAACACCCCATTTCCTATCGAGTCCATTCTCGGCAGTATTAACAGTGTTTACCACACACTTTGTGCTGAAAAGGGCTTACAGTTCCGAGTCGTCTCAAATGTTCCACAAGGGCGATGGTACAACAACGATAAAGCACGCCTTCGCCAAGTACTGTTTAACCTTCTTAATAATGCCGTGAAATTTACGGATCGCGGTTTTGTTGAAGTTGAGTTGGAAGAACAGATACAGAGCGATCACGCTAAGCTTATTATCACTGTCAAAGACTCTGGAATTGGCATTCATCCCGATGCGCAAAAACGAATTTTCCGACCGTTTGAGCAAGCCGAATCTTCAACGATGCGTCGATTTGGTGGAACGGGTTTAGGACTAGCGATTGTTAAGCAGATCTCTGAACACATGAAAGGTGGCATTAGCGTTCAAAGCCAAGAATGTATTGGCACCAAGTTTGTGGTGGAACTGGAGCTCAATCCGTGTGAAGCGGGTGTTTCGGAATCGACCAACACACATAAGCTTGATTGCCAAGGTTTACACGCTCTGATCGTCGAAGACAATCGAACCAATACCATCATTATGGAGACCTTTTTACGAGCCAAAGGCTTTACGTGTGTGTGTGTGGAGAATGGACAGCAAGCGGTCGAGCAGGTCGCCAAGCAAGAGTTCGATTTGGTCTTAATGGACAACCATATGCCAGTACTCGATGGGGTAGGGGCAATCGCTGTGATTCGTTCCATGGACTCGCCTGCAAAATCTGTGTTGATCTTCGGTTGTACAGCCGATGTATTTAAAGAGACACAAGAGCGGATGCTCGATGTTGGTGCCAACCACATTATTGCTAAACCTGTTGTTGAGTCTGAGTTGGATGATGCCTTGTATCGCCATTCTTCAATCCTCTACCAATATCAAAATAAGCAGGGAGACGAGCCAGCGAAGCCGCGTAATGTAGAGGCATTGCTTTTGAATTTTTACATGGCGTTAGATGATGGTAACTTAGAACAAGCGATGACAACGCTCGCTCATATTTTTGACAGTGTTCAACCGAGCGTCACGCAGGAGTTAAGAGGCGTGATCGAACGTATTGAAAGTCACTTGATCAACGCATTATCTCCTGAACAAGAAGACATCGATCAGCTCACCATTTTATTGGCAGATCAATAACCTCACTCATAAAGAGGAAGCCGCTTGAACAGAGGTTCGAGTTGCTTCTTCTGTCCTTGTCCATTCATCAAATCTCACAAACTTCGCATTTACTCTGAAAATCCTTCTCCAAGTAGCATAAGCCGATCTTTTTGAAATTCGCTTACCAGATATTCGTCTGGTTTTTTGTGTTTTAGCGCGAGCTAAGTCGTTCGTTGGTAAGTAAATTACGTTTTTTAACTTCATTTTAGGTCCTTTAGCGGTGCCTTTTATTGGTTTTGGTGAAAGCTGCTACTTTTAACCTTAAAGTTGGTTATTAATTTACAACTGAGATTTTAAAACGGAATCATAAACTGAAAATATTGTGCTCTAATAGCGTCATTAACTGCTATGTAGTTTTAAATGCAGTAAATCATTTTATAGATGTCGTTTTTAATAGTGTTTGATTTTAGAGGTTGTAAATGAAGTCTCGTGGACCATTTTGTATTCGTAACGCCGCAGCGGATACTTTTGCTATGGTGGTTTTTTGTTTTATCACAGGGATGATCATTGAGATTTTGATCTCGGGTATGACGTTCGAGCAGTCTTTGGCATCGCGTACGTTGTCTATTCCGGTCAACATCGCGATTGCATGGCCTTATGGCATGTTCCGTGACTGGGTATTGCGCCAAGGCAACAAGCTTTCACCTTCATCTTTCATGAAGAACGTATCTGACTTGATGGCCTACGTGCTATTCCAATCTCCGGTTTATGCGGGCATTTTGCTTGCGGTAGGCGCTTCTACTGACCAAATTATCACAGCAGTAGCGAGTAACGCAGTTGTGTCTTGTGGTATGGGTGTACTTTACGGTTACTTCCTTGACCAATGCCGCCGTTGGTTCCGAGTACCTGGCTACTATCAAGAAGCATAATTGCCCCTGTTTTATGCAATTTAGCTAGATAGTGAGCAAACAAACGCAAAAGGGCGCTTTTTTTCGTGTTTAGCCTTGACCATCAGGCACATAATCATTAAATTAGCGCCTCGTTGGTTAACGATACCAACCAAAATTTGATTCGGTGAGTTGTCCGAGTGGCTGAAGGAGCACGCCTGGAAAGTGTGTATACGGCAACGTATCGAGAGTTCGAATCTCTCACTCACCGCCACATTCTTGAAGAAAGACGTCCTAGGACGTCTTTTTTTGTATCAAATTTTACCTATCAACAAGGTCCATATCTCTCAATAAAATCCACTGCCTGAATCAATGGCGCGATAAAACACGGTTGATTAAAGTTCTTGCCTCAATTGATCGTATAGTAACAAGGTTTAGAGGAGAGGCATTAATTGTTAATTAATGTGGTCTTTCTCATAGCTTGGTTTCGTACCATTGGGTTTAAACAACATAAGCGTTCTCAAAAACTAATAAACAACTATAAAACTGGTAAAGCGTCATAGAGTTAAAGTTTAAGATTGCTTACGAGTTTATCTTCTACAATTAAAACTACGTGAACCTTGAGTGTTAAAGTTGAAGGTTATGATGATTGTCAGGTTTATTTTGGTTTTCTCTATATACTCTACAAACAGCGTTCTTTGCTTTGCGCAAGGCGTTGAAACGCTCATGTATACTCAGTCAACATACCAGAGAATTCAGTATGTTGAAGATGCAGTTCTCTGGGGAATCAGTGATTATTGGGCGACTCCGGTTGAGACATTAACAAAACAACAAGGGGATTGCGAAGATATCGCTATTGCTAAATACTTTTCGTTGTTAAACAAGCGTGTCCCTAAAGAAAAACTGAGATTAGTTTACGTGCTAAAAGGTGACTCCGTACATATGGTATTGGAATATTTCGAGGGTGACCTGATATATGTTCTTGACAGCAGATATGAGCAGATTTATTTGGCAGATAGGTATTATAAGGGGACACGATTAGCATCATTTAACCATGATTACTTATGGGTAAATGAACATGTGTTTAGAATTACTGAAATCACTTTGCATAAATGGTCAGAACTGTTAGATAAAATGGATTTCAGGCATCAAGCCAGATTTAAAGAGTTAGAAACGGAAGTTTTTAGATAGTGGGTTATATCACTATTAAATTGGATTATAAGCTTCCGTTTGAGTCACTTAACGGCAGACTCAAAATTGCTCTTCAAGGAAAATATCGCATACACGAATTGCTGTAGTCTTACAAAACATAGGCGATAGTAATGCAATCATTTCGGGTTTGTGGGTGCAAACGGTTTTAAGTGAGCCTAATTGAGCACTTTTTTCATGCTGGTGCCACTCTTTGATTTTCTGATAAACCTCTTTTTCAGAACTTATATTCTTTAGTGAATGCTCTAATATATTAAAAGCGTTCATTAATTTTCCTTCCAGAACAAAATTCTGATGTTTTCTAGTTTCTTTGAATAGGTAAACAGACGTTACCCACCCAGATAAGCTAAGAGAAAGCATTAACCACACAGATAAAGCGTTACTAAATTTCGTCTTCATATAAAGTCTTCTTGTTCATCTTTTGTGCGTACTGTTCACAAAGTTTTACATATTCTCACCTTTTTGATTTTGATATCAATAGCGTTTGGTTATTTTTATGTCAGGTTAGTTTGAAAATATTATCAGAGTCTATTTTTTGCTTTTTACAAAATCTAGTTGTGATTTTATAACTTCATGTTTTTAAAGCATAAGGATGCGTTATTCATATATGAGATACATTGGTTTCTTAATTGTGAGATAGGTGTCTTAATGGTAGGTGAATGTTATTTTTCAAATTTGATTATTTACTCTAATTGAGGTTTGAGTAAAATTATTGTTAATTAAAGTCGGTAATAGAAAATAAATATAATTAAAACAAAGAGGTAGCTCAATATTATGTTTTTCGAAAGTACTAAAGGAAATTTCTTTTCATTGACAATGGTAATCATTAGCCTTTCTGGTTGGATTACTTCAGTGTACTTATATAACGATTTACTAAGGTATCAGTTACGAGTGTCTGAAGGGAAAATAATTAATGCTTACAACATCTTAGCCTCTGCTTTTAAGCGCTCGATTTCAGAAGATGAAATCTATTCGACGGTAAATGATTGGGTGCTTAAGGGGGACAGTGCTGAAGTCGGTTCTTTGACTACAATGTGTGATAACAATCCTTCCGTTTTGGTGAAAATGTCCCCTGCCTTTACAGAAACATCTATTCTAAGAGTGTGCAGCACTATCAAACGATAATGCACCTCATTATCAGTCTTAAAGTTAAGACTCGACCTAATTGAACCTTGTTTTTTTTATTTTTATTGATATTTTGCTTACTTTCTAATCTTAAAACTAACCAGGTTTTACGTTTCTAGATATTAAGTAACAATTGCTACATAAAGAAAACTCTCTAACTCACTGTTATATAAGTTTAATTTCACCTTTCTTTCTTAGTTATTACTAATTTAGTTTTTTCTTATGTTTTTTTTGTGAGGTAAGAAGCTAATTTGAAATAAAAACGCTTCTCTAACAGCATGTTGAGAATACTTTGCTATATTTTTTATAAGCATATCGGTGTACATACGATAAATCCATTTAAGTGAATGATGTATGGTAGATAAATATGAGAATGACCAATAGACATATTTTGTGTGTCTTAACTTTTGTTTCCACAAGCTTTCCATTGCAAGCATCCGAAAGTGATTCCCAGCAATATTGGTATGTTGGTGGAGGTGTTGGGATCGGTGATTATGGGGATGTAAAGAATAAAGATGCCTATGACAGTGCGACCACTCGCTTTGCCGGGGATGCACACTTGGGGTTTGCTATAAACAAATACCTTTCTTCTGAACTTAGCTATCAGTACTTAGGAAGTGCGTATGCTAAGTACCCGCAAGGCGAGATCGATGGGGAGTTCCAACAACTTGTGTTGAGTGCCAAAGTTGGTTATCCATTGGATATCGCTTTTTATCCATATGCACGAGTCGGTGGGGCGGCATGGTTTGGTGAAAGCCGCGGACTTAGAGAGGCGGATGAGCAAGGGTTTGCGCCAGTTATAGGGGCGGGCATCGAATATGCCTTTAGCTCTTCATTAGTGGCTCGGTTAGATTACCAGTACACGGATAGCCTCGGTGATGAGAACGTTGGTTACACTAACCACCATCTGTTGACAGTAGGCTTTGATTGGCGCTTTGGCTTTATAAAAGAGCAAACCGAGGCTGTTGTTGTAATGCCAATAGAAGAGATCGAGATAAAAGAAACAAAAACTTTTGTGTACTCTGAACAAAAACAGAACCACCTTTTTGCGTTTGATTCAAGCCGGTTAAATAACACTGCAGCATTTTCTGATGTTTTGGAATTTTTGGAGCAACACCCTGAAGTTAGTATTGTGATCGAAGGGCATACCGATAATGTTGGCTCTGAGCATTATAACCAACAACTGTCTGAAGACCGCGCTAATGCAGTTAAAGATTACTTAGTCTCTGAAGGAATCATTGAAACGAGAATTTCTACTCTTGGTAGAGGTGAAGAAAGTCCAGTTGCTAATAATGACACCTCGGACGGACGTGCGATGAACCGTCGTATTGAGATTACTATCCCTGATGTTGTTGTTTCTACAGAAACTGAAAGGTAAGAATTTAAAGTTGGAGAAAGTATGCCTAATAGGAAGTTTTTACCATTAATGGTAACCGTTTTAGCAACGATGGTGGTTGGCTGTGACGGAGACGATAAAAAAGACCAGTTTTTAGAACCTGAACAAAAAGTGACTCGTTTGGTTGCATTTCCTCAGGCTTTTGTCTTGAAAAAAGGTCAAGTTCAGAGCGTAAACATTTCGAATTCAGTGTTGGCTGAAAACGTACCTAACTGGAAGTTAACATCGCTAGATGACAAGAGCGAGTTGGGAGAAGTTTTATCCCAAGACGAGCGATCGTTTGACTATTCTGTCGAAAACGCCGGAGTAGGACACTTAAATTATACGGTTAGCGACAGAAATTTAACCTCAAGCTCACAAGTTGTGTTGGCTGTTAATGATGGAAGTACGGTTGGGAATAACCCACCAGTTGCCCAAAATATCACGTTAGAAACAAACGACGGCTCTAATGTTAGCGTGGACTTACGCAACTTTATTTCAGATGAAGATGGCGATACGTTACAAATAACGAGTCTTATCTCTGGAACGGGACGTTTCGTATTGGCTGAAGATGGTTACCAAGTAACCTTTACGCCAGGTGATTATGTTGGAATTGATCAAGCAGTCTATAGTGTTGATGATGGGAAAGGAGGCTACGCTTTAGCGTATATCATTGTAAATGCAGGTGACTCAACCAGCGCCAACACCCCACCGGAAGCGGAAGATCAAGCGGTAACAATGGATGTTGCAGATCAGGCGAACATTAACATCGATTTATCAGATTTGGTGAGCGATGCCGATGGTGATACTTTGGCTGTTGATAATCTATACAGCACCAACAACCGAGCAATATTATCCAGTAATAACAACGTAGTATATACGCCTGGAGATTTTCGTGGTGTCGATCAATTTACTTACAAAGTAACAGATGGACGCGGCGCGAATGCGCTTGCAACCATTACAGTGACGGTAGTTGATTCTGCAGTTCAACCAGAAGAACCAACACTCACAGCTTATCCTCAGACACTCAGTGTGGAACAAGGTGCCTCTGTGATTGTAAACGTCAGTCAATCTGTAACTTTCAATAATATTGATGGATGGGAACTGACGAGTGTTGAAGATGAAACGGGTTTGGGTGTGGTATCGGATGTCAACTCACCATCGTTCAACTATCAAGCACAAACTCCAGGTGTTGCTACCCTAAATTACAGAGTCAATGGTGGTGATTTAGAAAGCATGTCAACCATTATTGTCGTGATTAATGGACCTCCATCTCCGGACAATACACCACCAGTAGCCAAGAATATTGCGTTAACAACAACTAACGATACAAGTGTAAGCGTAAATCTGGCTGACCAAGTGTCCGATACTGATGGTGATGCATTAGTTATTAGTAGCTTGATTTCTGCTTCAGGTAGATTTTCATTGAATGGTGACACAGTTACGTTTACCCCAAATGGTTTTGTTGGCGTGGATCAAGCGTCTTACATTGTTGAAGATGGAAAGGGAGGGTTTGCTTCAGCTTATGTGGTTGTAAACTCGGAAGACTCAAATCCATTATCACCAAATTCACCGCCAGAAGCGCAAGATTATAGTTATGTATTGGATGCAAATGTTCTACCGACTTGGACGTTTGATCTAATAGATTTAAATCTTATTTCTGATGCGGATGGTGATCTATTAACCATTGAAAACATCTACAGCACCGATGGCAGAGCAGTTAAAGTTGGTGATACAGGAATAAGTTATTCTCCCGGTAGTTTCCGAGGGCTAGATCAATTCACCTATACGGTCGTTGATGGCAATGGAGGCACAGCGATTGGCTCAATAAATGTAGCTGTGAATGACTCAACACCAGATAACACAATTCCGACAGCAGGTGCTATTTCTATAACAATGTCAGACACTGAACTTTCGAAAACAATTTCAGTGTCTGGAAGCGTGTCAGATGCCGATGGAGACCCGTTAGAAATAGTTGACCTTATTGCATCTATTGGTGAGGTGAATGTAAATCCGGACAATCCGCTAGAGATAATCTATGAGCCAAATGGCTTTGTGGGTGAAGATAAGTTCGTATACGTGATCAGCGATGGCCAAGGTGGATTGGCAATGGCAACAGTAACGGTCACAGTTGTTCAAAGTAACCCTAACCCACCGGTAGCGAATATTGTACAAATAGAAACTACACCTGATTTAGCAAAAACGGTTGATCTATCTGCTTATATATCAGACAGCGAAACACCAACGTCTGAATTGTTGATTACCAATGTAACGTCAGCAACCTCACCCGCAGTAGTAACATTGAACGGACAATCAATCACGTATACTCCAAACGGATATATTGGTGTAGATACGTTAATATATACAGTATCTGATGGGGAATTGACTGATACTGGTGATATTGTAATTATATCTTCACCAGACGCAGGCCATGACCTCAATGCCAATGACGTCAGTGTGACTACTGACGCCGGTGTAACCGTCGAGATTGACTTAAGTTCACAGATCAGTACATCTGACACAACTGCTGAACCACTAATACTCGTAAGTGCTGTTGGTGCATCTCTAGGTGACGTAGTTATTGATGATGCCAACAAGAAGCTGATCTACACGCCCAAGGTAGGAGACTATGGTAAGGATGTCTTTGTATACAATATTAAAGACAGTCATGAACCAGCTCATTTTGCACAAGGCTTAGTGTCTGTTGATATCTTACCACCACCTCTGCCCGAGATTACATCTCTAACTGTTTCAGGCATACCTACAATTGGCGGCGTGCTCAGTTCAAATGTGATTTGTACAACCTGTAATGCCTCACAGTATGAATATGAGTGGAGCATTGATGGATTGGTTGTTGCGACAACATCAACATATGCATATCAAGCTACAAACCCAGATTTGAGCATTCGCTTAGAGGTCACCGGACGAGACATTTATGGTCAAACGACTTCTGAGTACAGTGTTTACAGAGTTAGCGTCACAACAGAAATCTACTCAGCAAGTCGCTCTTTTGCAGCGCTAAAAAATGATGGCTCTGTAGTTACTTGGGGAACCGGTTTGGGGGCTGACAGTTCTGGTGTGGACTTATCTAGTGAAGTCGAGACGATATACTCAAACCAAACGGACTATGCTGCGCTGAAAAGTGATGGCTCTGTTGTTACGTGGGGAAGAGGGTTTACTGGTGGCGATAGCAGTAGCGTTAGCACTGAGCTTAGTGAGGGTGTAGTTAAAATATATGCAGCAGACTTTGCTTTCGTGGCGATAAAAAATGATGGTCAAGTTGTTACATGGGGTTCTGCCGATGATGGTGGCGATAGTAGTGGTGCTGACCTTACAGGTACCGTGTTGGACATAGCGTCGGTTTCTAGAGGCTTTGCCGCCTTGAAAGAAGATGACACCGTAGAGACATGGGGAAGAGCCTTACCAAACAGAACGAGTGGGGTTGATTACAATACGGGTGTTAAAGAAGTCTATGCCAATGGCGTAGGATTTGTAGGAATAAAATACGATGGAACCCTAAGCTATTGGGGGCAAGGGGATGGCATGACAACCTTCCTAACGTTGGATTTTTCTGCAGGAGTGAAAGACATAATGTCAACGAGCAACTCGTTTCTAACTCTTCTGGGCGACAACTCTGTTTTGGCGTGGGGCTCAAGCAGTCGAGCAGGTGTAATTCCAGCTACAGTTGATACTACCAATGTTAGAAGTGTATATTCAAACACCAATAAATTTGCTCTGTTAAGATGGGACAAAACCGTTTCTTCGTGGCAATTTTCTACTGAAGACACCTTTCCTCTGACATTGACAAATATCGAGACTGTTATTCCCACTAATAGTAACTCTGGTTTCTCTGCTATTGCTGGAGATGGCTCAGTTTATGCTTGGGGAAGCGATTTTACCGATGGACAGGTTTCTGGTGTGAGCCTCCTACCAGACGCAGTAATCAGAGCAACAAATGAGGCTTTTGCTGCGATAGACCAAAATGGAGATGTGGTTACCTGGGGTGACCGAAATAAAGGCGGGCAGGTACCTAACTCTGTAAACGATGAAGGTAATGGTATTCGAAGCCTTTATTCTAGCTTAGACTCATTTATGGTTATAAAAAATGATTGGAGTGTTGAAACATGGGGTACATTATCTGATGATCCCCCTGCATTAGCCCAACCATATATAGCGATAGTCGAAACATCTATTGCGCCTTAGAAAACTCACTCTTAAAAAAAGGAAGCTATTTAGCTTCCTTTTTTATTTTTAATAATTATCTTTATGACACTTTCTTTACATTACTCTTTCATGATTATTTCATATGCTTTTATTTTATGTATTAAGTTAAATCAATTCTTAT
Organism: Vibrio jasicida CAIM 1864 = LMG 25398; assembly: GCF_000400365.1. Taxonomy (GTDB): domain Bacteria; phylum Pseudomonadota; class Gammaproteobacteria; order Enterobacterales; family Vibrionaceae; genus Vibrio; species Vibrio jasicida. The sequence goes on from NZ_BAOG01000014.1 coordinate 190,978, forward strand.
TGATAATAATATTTAATTTGGTGGGTGATAAACAAGGATATAAAATGAAAGAACTGGAATTTCATCGTAAAAATAAAAAATCAAAGAGAGTGAATAAAGAGGAATTGAGTAAATATAAGGTAAGAAAACGAGTGGAAGAGATATTGGAAGATAGAAAGCTTAGAAAAGAATTTGAGCTATAAGCATAATAGATAGGTTAAATAAGGTACTGTCATTAATTTCAAGTAAGTGGTCAAGGGATTAATATGGATTTTGGATATTATTTAAAAAAACTTAGAATAGCAGAAGGGCTTACACAAAGCGGCTTGGTGGCACGTTTAAATCTATCTGATCAAGAACTACAGCATTTGGATTCAGTCACAATCAGTCGATGGGAACGAGGTATAACTAAACCAAGCATTTCTAAATCGATAAAAGTACTTAGAGTGCTTACTAATGATTTAACACCATACTTAACCAGTTTGGAATATGATGAGAGTAACGATCTGCTAAGGGAAATAGCGAAAGAGAGATTCCACTCTTCAGAGTCGATGTTAACGAGTGCATCATATATGGAACGTTTACAAGAAGGATTACAAAAGAGTTATAAAATCGTTGATTTTTCTTGTAAAACAAGAAGTGTTAGTGCTGAGCTTAGAAATTTTTTAAGCAACGTAAACTTTGATGACACTAAAATTTCTGATATAGATGTTATAGAATATCAAAAAAGTGGAAAATTATTTGCAAAAAAAATAATTGATTCGACGAGTAATCATATGGTAGGTCATTCTATTTCGTTTATCTTTGATCAAAAAGAAATAAAGAGCCATTTTTGTAGTCCTTACAAAAGTATACCGTATTCAGCTTCAAAGAAATATAATGAAATTGACAAGTTCGCAATATGTATTGTTAGCCGGTTTTCCCTGTTTGAATCGGTATATTGGATTTTAAATAAGTTGGTGCCTGAATTCATATCATTGAGAGGGAATATACATGACGTCTATTTTTATGTTTTTGATAAGTGGTCAGTCGGTTACATGGCACATCTTGAAGCAGAGTTAGTTGCTTATGATGAGCTTGATGGCAATGGGTTGATTAAAGTGGGTAAAAGTAGATATAGAAATGGTTTATATCGAGTTGACTCTGCGAAATTTTTATCTAAGCAAGAAATATACAAACTTATTTAAAAACAGAAAGCAAAAAAGTACTCACTAATATTTATAGTGAGTACCATATCAATTAATTATATTATTATTTTAGTCATTGAAGCGAGTTTCTATGTCTTAACTTCTATTCTATCTTTATTTTCTATATAGATTACGCAGATTATCCTTAGTAAAGATGTAAAGTTAATAAATTCCATTCCTTCATCTAGAGCTTTAGCATAAATAAAAGATATGAGTTCTCCTCGGCTCAATCTCTCTTTTTCTGAAATCTCATCAAGAATTTCCCAATATTTGTTCTCAAGTCTTATACTGGTAGTTTGCCCCAAGATTCTCACCGAACGTGACCTTGTAGTATATATGTACTGCGGTTCGTCAAAGAAGGACTTTCCAACCATAATCAGCCCTCTGTTTATAATTTTAGCTTTAACTTAACTAATTAAAACTTACTTTATAGTTGTGTAACTTATAAATAGCACAAACGAAAATTATTGTTAATTAAATTAATAGTTAAGAGCATTTAGTTGCTGGTTATGATTCGATAATGAGAGTTTCGTTCTCAAAAATCATTAGTATATATATATATTTTTGTCATTAAAATGATTGTCAGTAATAAGTAAAATTAAACAATTTAATATATATTTACTACCACTATTTATTACTGAGTAAAAATAAATATGTACTACCAACATAGATTAAACTAGCCGTAATCTACTTTCGTACATCAGCTTTATTAATCTATAAGTAAGGGAGGAGGCATAAATATTTTTAAAGAATAAATACGTTTAAAATGTGATTGTTATAAATGTAAAACACTACTTTAATTGTTGTTTTTAAATTAATTTTATGAAATGACACATGCTGTCAATAGGAATAAGTATATTATGATTAAAAATATCCCACTGTTTTTTGTAGCTACGCTGCCGTTAATTTGTGTAGCAAGTGAAGGACCACCGATAGCGGAAATAGAAAACCTTCAAATAGAATGGAGTCATGGTGATGGTAAAATTTTTGCCAATGATAGAATGCAAGCGGGGGCTTTAGTCTCCTTTGATATTCCAGATGGAAGTATTCTGAATAACGGATATCACGCTGCTTTTGGTTTAAGAGAGTATCAAACTTCAGATAACATTTCGTCAGAAGTTAAATTTTCATTAACAGAAAATAGATATTCTCATCTTATCACCAACAAGAAAAAAAATAAAATTCCAAAGAACGATAAGAGTGTCTCAATAGTTTATTTCAATGATGATGAGAAACTTTTATCATTAGAATTGAATAAAGAATCAGAACATCAAACCGTAGATTACTGGATTACCTCGAATAAAGAAAATAATACATACCAGCTATGCCCTGTTATTTATGCCGTAAATGATGATGATCCGTTTGATATGTTTGAAATTGGTGATACGTGTACTGGTAGTGCACAAAATAAAGATCATGTAGAACTAGCTACAATAGCACCGACTAGATATACAGAAAGCGATTTTGATATACATAGTGAGGAACCTTATCATAAAAATTACGCCATTACGAAGCATAGAATGAAGTTCTTTTATGTTGATGAGTATTCTGAAAGGTCAAAAAATTTAGTGTACAAGGATACGCCGACATATACATCTAGTGATGGCTACGTGTCTGCATGGCAGTCCGATCCATCTTTGTTGGTTAACACTAATGAATCAACTTGGGATTCACTTACATATTTGCATTATCCAACCGATAAAACTAGCCAAGTTATAAAGCATTTGGATACGTCCAACTATTGGAGTTCACCTATATCACATCAAAGTACTACGTTATCAACGCCAGCTAAACGTTTGATTAATGTCGTTGGAGTATATTATTGGAATGATGGATTTATGGCTAAAGGTTACCTTTGTGTCGATAAGCCAAGTAATTATCGATGTGGCCATCCAACCACTGGTAGCTCGCTGTATCACTATAACTCTATGTCACGGTTTACTAAGAATACTGGATATGTGGACTTATATGATTACTGGGGGAATCAAGCTACCTTTATTTATGAGAACGCGAATAAAGATTTTGATTCATTAAAAATTGGCTTGATAAAATAAAAACGTAAGCACTCAAATACGAGTGCTTTATTTCATGATTAGTATAATAAATGCGTGTTAAGGAAATAATATGTCTAACGTTACTAGTAATGCGACAAACTTCATCGATAGTACGAGTACAAATGTAGATCCTAGAACAGGTATATTTAATGCTCACATTGATATCACTAAGTTGTTGTCATCTAAAACATCTGGAGCTCCCTATGATTTTTCTATTAGTTATAACTCATCATCAAACTTTGACTTAGGATTTGGTCGTGGTTGGGGGTATTCCTTAAGTTCTTTTAACCTGAAAAGCAAAAGATTGACCTTATCTTCAGGTCAAGTGTTTGAGATAAAGTGGGACGATACTCTAGGCGAATTCATTGCACCATATAGAAAACTAAAAGACATCAAGATACTATACCTTGAAAAAATTGATAATGAGCCGTCATCTATAGTCCTTCATTTCAAGGATGGAACGAGTGAATATATAAGCTATGAAGAAGGAATATTATATAAAAGAGTCTCTTCTAATGGTCTTGTTGTTAACTTTGAGTATGCGAATTCTTATCAACCTAATAGCTTTGGTCTTACTTTATGGAAAATTTCAGACGATAGTGGTCAATCAATTGAGATTGATTGGTGGACCAACGAATATAAAACAACAGTTACTCACAATAGTTTAGGTTCTGTTCTTAAAACTTGCTCGATATTAAAGATAGGTCGGGGAGATTGGAAAGGTCTTGGCTATATTTACTTCGAAGAAGAGCCCTATACTGAGTTTCAATACCGATGGATAGAAAGTTGTAACTATGAAGTTATTGAAAAGGTGATTCATGGTACAGGACTTCAAGAAGAAATTACTTATTTAGATAACGGTCATTCGTTACCAGATGGAGCCCCTATATCAAAGGTTCCTTTCGTTACAAAACATATTTTATATCCTGGTGAAAATCAAAATATTAAAAAAACTTTGTATTATTACACTGACATGAACTACTTAGGGTTCGGCAGTGAGCAAAGTTGGCAAAGCGGAGAAGATACTCTTTTTAAAGCAAAAAGTGATTATAAGTATACAACTAAGGAAGTGATTAATGATACGATTCAAATAGAAAGAACCTTCAATAAATATCATTTAATGGATTTAGAATTACATACTTGTAATGAGAAATTGTTTAAGGAAGTTGTTTATTCCTATTTTGCAGATCTATCAAAAGGTATCGAATCACAGCCTGGGATATATACTCTAACTAAGAGTGAGATATTAAAGTTTTATAATGATGACAATGGCTATAAATCTTTTAAAACAGAATATGATTACGATGACTTTGGTAACCTACTAAAGCAAATAAATACTGATGGTTCAATTATCGAACGTAAATATTACCCTAAAGAAGGTGATTCAGACTGTCCAGAAAACCCCCATGGCTTTGTAGCCCAGCTAAAAGAAGAATCTTTTATTCCAGGATCAAGTCAATTTAATATTAGGAGAAGAAATTTTACCTATACCAGTCTCCCTAGGCTAGACGATAACAGTAGATACTTTGTCCTTTTAGATAGTAGCAGTTCAAATTACAGTAAAATTACAACTAGAAATCATTACTTTGACAATAATGAAAATATTTATACGTATGGACGTGTTAAGACAGTAATCAAAACTATTGAGGGTAAGGAAACATCATACAACTTTGATTATGAGTTTTATGATAACTCTTTAGAAATCAACCTAAACGTATCCAGCTTCGATGGGCTAAACTCAACATCAAGTAACACGATAGATTTACTTTATGGGAATTTGATAAAATCGATAGATAGTGTAGGCGCAGAAATTGTCTACCAATATGATCCATTGGGAATAAAGATTAGTGAGGTTTTTGCTCCAAATACAGACTATGAGGCAACCAGATCTTATAGTTATATAAGAGGAGAAAACCAAAATTCGGTTACAATAATAGAATCTATTGGTAATGTTATGGTTATAAATTTTAATAATGCCGGAAAACATGTTAATAGTTATTTGAATGGAAAAAGAGTTAACTCTATACGCTACGATGCTTTTGGTCAGGCAATAGAAGAAGATGATATAGACTATCTTTCAGACAAGATTATACTTCTTACAACTAAATACAATTATGATTCAAATCGTCAGATTAACAGAGTTGAACATCCAGATGGAAGAATAGAAAACATCGCGCAAGATATCCCTACCCTGACAAGCTTTACGGAAATCGTGGGCTTAGTTAAGGAAAAGGTAAGTTACAATATGTCTGGAAACCCAGTGTTCCGTGAAACTCAAGATATAAATGGTAAATCGGTCTTGAAGTCATCTTATAATTATGATGGCTATCAAAATATCATTTCTATAATCGACACAAATAATCGAGAGACACAATTTGAATATGATGATCTAGACCGTTTAGTCACGACAAAAAAAACAATTGATGGTGTCCTTGTAGCAGAAAGTCTAACTTACCCTACTTTTGTTGAAATGGATACACCAGCTACTATAGCACTAGATAAGAGTATTCTAGGGTCTAGAGCATTCGACGGATTTGGAAGGGTTACAACAGAAGACTCGGCTAAAGGACTACGTCATTGGACATATACGAACGGGAACCCTTTTCCAAATACGGAAATAACACCTACTGGTCAAGTATTATATCCTAAATATGACCTTTATTTGGGCGCTCAAACAAGCCTTGAAGTTGAGAGCGATGAGAAGTTAGCTAGACTATATCAATATGATAAGGCGATAGGAACTCTTAAATCTTCACAAAATATACATGGTGAACATACATTCACCTACGATTCATTTGGGCGAGTGACAAAAGAAGTTGTCACGTTAAATGATAATATCCCTCGTGAAGCAAAATATTCCTATTCACTCCTGGGGAAACTCGAAGAAAAATGGGATTTTTTTAATAATAAGACAGTTTATAAGTATGATGATCTTGGTAGGGTTAAAACTATCAGTCAAGAGATTTTAGGAAATAATTACTGTACGGAAATAACCTATGACCAGTTTAGTAGACCTTACTTTTATACTGTAAAGAATGGAAAAGAAACTTCTGCGACAGTTGAGGTTGTATTTGATTTTTTAGGCATGGAATTAAGTCGTTCTTTTGTGACAAGAGATTATTCAAAAACTATTTCGAATACTTTTAATAGTGATCAGCTTATTTCAAATCGTGTATTTACTGACTCAGAAGGTATCAATATTACTGAATATTATATGTATGATGATATGTTGAGATTGGTTAATTACCGTTGCTCTGGTAATAGTGCTCCAAAAGATGAGTACGGGAATGCGATATCAGAACAAATTTTTAAATATGATACTTATGGTAACATAACCCAGACTACTTCTACATTTGTTGACAAAACCTATAATCAGATGGATCTAATATATGATGAGAAAACCCCAAGTCGTTTAGTTAACATTGTTAACACCCATCAAAGTTATCCTGCCTCAATTGAATTTAATTACGACGCATCAGGTAATTTACTTAATGATGAGCAGGGTTTAAATTATGAATATAACGCCCTCGATCAAATATCTTCTATTACAAATAATAGTAGTACGCTATCGAATTATGGGCATGATGAGTTTGGTCAACTAGTTTCTCAAACAATTGAAGATATTCATACATACCTTTTGTATCAGCAGGGAGAGCTGCGGCATGAAATATCAGAGGGTACTCATACAATTTTGGAGAATGCGGGTTTAACGCTTCGTCGTTGTACCGTAGATAATCAAATTAAACAGGAAGACTTACTGCTACTCGACACCCAAGGTAGTGTTACTACCGAAGTTACAAAACATGAAGATGGCTCTTTGATAACTAAAAGCCACCTTTATACAGCTTATGGTGAAGAGGGAAGATAAAATGAAGAAGAATATATTTAATAAAGTACTGCCGATGATACCTTTGAGCCAAGAAAGGCGTTCATTCATGAAAAAATCTGCAGCTGTCAGTGCTTTAGCGCTGGGAGGTGGCGTGCTAGCACCTAGGCAAGTTCGAGCTCAAACTTCAAACCCCTTACTAGCAAACTCTATAGGTTATACCGGTGAGCGGAGAGACCCCGTAACCGGATGCTATCATCTAGGAAATGGTTATAGAATGTACAATCCAAGGATTATGCGTTTTCATTCAGCAGATAGCGTTAGCCCATTCGGAAGAGGTGGTATAAATTCCTACGCTTATTGTCTTGGTGACCCAGTAAACAGGACAGATCCCAGTGGCCATTTTGCATTACTGAGTATAATAACTGGTGCTATTGTAGGTGCGGTTGTCGGTGCTACAATATCGGCTGCTGCTGAAGGTATCAGGTCTGCAACTTCTGGTCAAAGTTTTGACTGGAAGCAAGTAGGTATTGGGGCGGCATTAGGTCTTATTAGTGGTGGGTTTGGTACAGCTGCAAAAGGAGCTACGACTGGTGTTAAAGTGGGCTTAGCAATCGCAGATTCGATAACTTCAAGTGCTACAGAGTTTGGCCTGAATGTTGCGACGGGTATGCCTACTAAGCAAGCTGGTATTAGTGCTGGTGTTGGTGCTATCGTAGGGCTGGGAAGTTATGGTGTAGGACAGGGCACTACAAGATTTCGTAGATCAACCCAACGTCGTTTACCAATGAGAAGTAATACCAAGCACCCCATGAGTATAGAGGGACAGGGGGCCTACGGCCCTTGGCCTAGAGGATATACTGATAACTTTCGTGATACAGGCGAAGAAGCGATTTTATTGCACGGTGACCCAGATGGTAAAGTATATGTGGGAGAAAGAGCCTATAAAGACCCAGTCACTAATAAGTGGGAGACAGATTATAGTAATCTTACTGCTTTGACGGGGTCTCAACTCGCACAACACATGAAGAATAACGAAGGGATTGATTTGTATAAAGGTTTACCAACATCTCCCGTTCATTTGTTAAGCTGTTATGGAAAACTAGGAGCAGCTCAAGATTTAGCGACAGAGATAGGTCGACCTGTTATTGCTTATTCTAAGCAGCCTACGTGGACTCATAACCTGGACACTATAGAGTCTCCAGCGTTTTCTGTAGGAGCATCTTTTGGTAAGTGGGACCCTCGAGGTTGCTTTTGGGATAGGCATGGTGCTAAGCCAAGAAGATTCACCCCTTAGTTTCGTCATATCAAGAGTTTATTGAACTTTTACTCTTACCGTAAACCACCTGCGTGAGTGGGTGGTTGTTAGCATATATTTCTCCTAAGAGGCTGATATTGTTATAACTTCGTATAGTTTCTCTATATTTGGTTGTGTATGTTTGCTAATCACTGCTTTACATCTTTGCTTTAAGAAAGTAGCAATGCCCCGAAATCTCGGGGCTTTGCGTTTCTTACAAAGTGAGAGCGACCCCTAACTCATTGGCCTGCTGGCCGCGATCACTTCAACTTTTCTATTCAACAGGTTCTGCGCTGCGTTCGAGTCTTTTTCAAAGCTTAAAATCGTGTTGGAGAGCTCAGTATTGGCAAGCATAGAAAGCGTCTCGCCTAGTTCCAGTTTTGAGAGACTGCGGTTTTGCTCTCGCTCGTTTGGATTTATCTGCACCACGGTTCTGCCTAAAAAGTTTCCCTTCTTTACAGACTCAGTCTGGCTATTGCTCTCGACCCAATCGATAGATAAATGCTTTTGTGTTGGTTGGATGTCATTGGACATAGATTACCTAAACTCTTAAATCCGAGCTCTGAAGCTGAGAGGGCAAAGCTTCCATGGCGATGTGGGCGGATAACAAGTCTTCCCAAGATTCGCTCTGTGTGAGCAGCTCAGCCAGTGCATCTTCAAACAGTTCGTAGTCGAGTGATTCTACGTGAAGCAGTCTATTTAAACAAAGCTTGTGCCTGTGGTTATCTAAACTAAAAAACAGTTGATGCTCAGACCAATGGTAGTTGAATGCGACAAAAGAACGGTAAAGGTCAGAGTTAACAATTTGTAGATCGACGATCTCAGCTTCTAATTGAAGCATCCCTGTTGTTGGGTGAAAAATCACATGCACTCTTAAGTTGTCATCAAAAGCTAAACCCAATTCGTCTTCAATCAACTGTAATTTAGGTAACCCTATTTGATGAGCAAATTTAAGTAAAACCTCATCTACGATTTGGCGCGCAGACATAGAAGTTATCCTATTTAGAATTTTAAGGGTGAAATTATGGGAAGTGCATTTGAATGTTTATCAATATTGGTTGGATTTTTTTATATAAACGTTTTTTCTATAAGGTTAATAAACAAGTTATTGATGGTGTTGCTTATATCCTTAGTGCATATAAATTTCGCTTATATAATGTTTGATTATGTGCTTGGAACTAATGTCAAATTTTAAAACAAAGTAAACCCAGTGCCATTAAAGACGTTCTTATTTTTGAGAATTTAATTTTTAATTTATATATAAAATATAGGTTGATCTTTTATATATTTCTGTACCAGAATTGCGACTGTCATTTTTAATAAAAAGATAAGTAGATAGAGTACGCAGTGAAATCTAGAACGCTTATTGGGTTGTTAAGCATTTTGCTTTTGAGCGCTTGCACTCACACCAGTTCCTTAGAAGGCGGGTTTGCGAGTTCTTCCCAAGCCGTGCTGTATGGGTGGGTTGCTTTTGATGAGTATATTGCTCCCGTGAGTACATCGGTTGATATTGATGTATGCCAAGTGACTGCAGAACGATGTATTACTGTCGCAAAGCAGACGTATCAAGGGGTTCAACTACCTGTGCAATACTCTTTTGTTATTGCGCCGATTCAAGCTGGAAAAGGCGAGATGAAAATCCGTACCGTGTTACGTTCTCAAGGAAAAATCATAGCCAGTAAAGAAGAAGGCTATATTTTTACGCAAGGCAGAGTACATAAGGACTTAAAACTAGAAGCTTACAATAATAACTAGAAAAGTAATCGTTTTCATTTTTTCTATTTTAATAAAAAATTTAGTTGAATGAAGCGAATAATTCAGCGCTTAAACCCTAATTATTATTGGGTTTAAGTCATCGGTTCAGTGCTTCTTTATATGAATATCAGTTGCACTTACTGCAATTTTTATGTTTATATCCCCCGCTTCTGAGAAGTTGGCTAGATAGAATGGTTTAAAAATAAACACTTCGTTTTTTGTGGAAATACCAATATTAATGAAAGTAGGCTTAAATATTAGTACTTTCATTTATTCTAATATAATAAGAGCTTTGGTTGTTTGAGTATCACTAGTTATAAGTTGAACTTTAGCAAAAGCTTATTAATTCTCGAGAATATCACATAACAATATCGAGACGTTTTTCCAAGATTATTTTTTGCTGCTACAGGCAGTTTTTGAGCTATTTATAATTTATTCGGGGAGTATGGTCGTGCTATCGCACCTATGCTCTTTTCTTTGCTTCTTTAATTGACATCGTTTTGATTACACATCCGCGTGTACGTTTTCGTATTGGGTGTGAGTCAGGCTATGGCATTTCTCTAGTGGGATTAGAGAAATTAGAATTATGAAGGGTAGAAAATGGATGTGTTAGGCCAACTAAACACAGAAAGGGTCAACTCGCTATCGCGAAAAATCCATAGTGCTTGCTACTATGAAAAATACGATGAAGTATTTCATTCTCGCCAGTCTCACATTGTTGTCGTTCACAATGGACAATTGAGAGTTCAGACGGGGGACTGCACGTTAGATGTGGTCGCTGGTTGTGGGGTGTATCTCTCTCAAGGGGATTACTTACTAGAATACACACCAGTAGATGGCCAATATACGGCGTCAGTGATCGAATTCGACAATGAACTTGTCAGTCAATTTTTGCAAAAGCACAGTGATTTACTGATGTCGCTACCAAAAGTTGAGAACGTTCAGTCTGGATTGTTCCCGTTTACTTTCAATTTGTTGATAGAGCAGACCTTATCAGGGATGAAGACGCTAGAAGAGCAGTCTTATCCTGACACCATCATGCGCTTAAAATACGAGGAAATGCTCATCTTATTGCTCCACGGTGAGCAAGGTGAGAACCTGTATGCGTTATTATCACAGCTGACCAACAAAACCTCAGACAGACTGCGTCGCTTTATGGAACTCCATTACCTGAAGGAGTGGAAGCTGACGGACTATGCTCAAGAGTTTGGTGCGAGCCTGACGACGTTTAAAGAGCTCTTTAATGAGCACTATGGCGTTTCTCCTAGAGCGTGGATCAGTGAGCGCCGTTTGCTGCATGCCCATAAGTTATTGCTTACCAGTAAAATGAGCATTGTCGACGTCGCAATGGAAGCGGGCTTTTCTAGCCAATCTTACTTTACGCAAAGCTACCGACGCCGTTTTGGAACGACACCAAGTCGTGTACGTTCTGGGGATGAACAAGTCGCTATTGCTAAGTGAAATGTCTGACGACTAAAATTTTCTGACTAATTTTGAAAGGCATCAACTGGCGTAAACTCTATTATGCTCAGCGTAACAACGAACAAAACTATTACCTCTACTTCCTTCTGGATTGTTCGAAGTAGATGCGGAGAACAACACCAATGAAAAAGCTGCATTGGCGACGCCGTTCGCTTTTTCCTAACAACATTGTGACGCAAAGGAAGGTCACTGTATTGCAGAGAGGCGCAAGATACGAAGGTTTAACCCAATCATCGCAAGTGCCCAATGTTGTTAATGTCAATCACCGACAACTTCTTAGTGAAGACGTTCTGAGTTCAGAACAATTGTCTTTGCTACAACGTTTGCTTGACCGCAATGTCGTTGATTGCTTATGTGCAAGCCAAGTGGTGAAAACCTATCAAAGGTTTGGTACCTCTTTAGACCGGTTTGCCATGCGCCTCTTTCTCGAGGTGGGTGGGCAACTGAGTGATAATCACGTGTTGAGCTCTTTTGAGCAAAGGCTGGATTACATTAACAGCCGATTAGGGTTTCGCTTCAATTTGGCGTCACCTAAAACGCTGATTCTTTCAATGTATTTAACCCTGAATGAATGGGTGAACCGAAAGACAGATCAGACGGTGTTACATGACACCATAAAGCTAGAGCAGTTGATCAATCAGCTGAGTATTCAAAAAGACTACTGGTTAAGACTGTCGACAGAAGAGAACAGTGCGATTTTTGCAGAGCAGCAGTTAGCACTGATTCAGAGTCAGCAGAGTGAATTGTATGAGCAGCTTGATGTTCTCAATGAACAACAAAATCAGGCGGTTGAATCCCACCGAGCCATGGTGGAGGAGTGGAAGCCAACGCTTGATAAGCTCAAAGGTTTATCTCAGTACGGTGAGACCTCAGATAAGTTTATCTCTGACTGGAAAGTCTGGTGTGGCGAAGCTCGAGTGCAAGCGCCGGAACTCAACGACGTGTGGGACGCTTGTGATCTTGTGTACAGCGACTTAAATGCGGTTGCGAAGATTTGGCAGTGGTTTCAAGACATGCACACTGTTGGCAATGTGGATCACTACTATTTTGATATTCAGAGTAACCAGTGCGGTCAAGCTTGTAACCATCTCAGCCAGATTTAAATAGAGCTAAATATGTTAGATCAAATGATGAAATCCCTCGCGGCAACGCTTGGGGTTGGGGATTTTATTGCCTCAAATAATGGTTCCTACGATATCGAAGTCGACCAGATGCTGCTTAACATTCGGCAGCATTCATCATGGGTCTTGTGGGAAACCGTGCTCCCATTTCAGTTTGAACAGCACCTCGATTACCAAAAAGAGCAGACGCTCAAACATTGTATGCAGCTCTCTTTGAAGACACTGCGCGACACGAGCAGCACACTGACGGTGAATGATAACGAGCAGTTGATTGTGCAAGGAAAGATGAATATGGAAAGCGTCACCACAGAAGCATTATGCGCCCAGCTCTCCCAGCATGTGAATTTGGTGGAGCAGTTTAGTGGTGTGCTAGAGCACCAACGCGTTAACCATACCGTCAGCCACAGTATTTGGATTCCATAATGCTTGCCGTTTTAAAAAAACAACTACGCCGACTTGTTTGGTCTGTTGCATGTACTTTGAGTTTGTTGACGGCATTGCCTTTACTCGCATCAGAGTTGAATTGGCCTGATCAGCCGTTTCGTTACTATGCCGACAATGACTCTTTAAAAGAATTATTGAATAACTTTGGCGCTAACTATCGTGTTTCTGTGTCGGTCAGTGACAAGGTAAACGATCGAGTCAGTGGTCGATTTACGCCAGAAGACCCAGCCGAGTTTCTTGATTACCTAGCACAGGTCTACAACCTGATGTGGTATTTCGATGGCGCGGTGTTGCATGTGTACAAAGCGACGGAAACCCGTTCGAGACTGTTACAGCTTGAACTTCTTACTGCCCGTGAGCTACGAAGTACTCTGATATCAACAGGGATTTGGGACTCTCGCTACGGTTGGCGTGCGGCAGAGAACAAAGGGCTGGTTTACTTAGCGGGGCCACCTAGATACGTTGATTTGGTTGTGCAAACGGCCGAAGCGCTGGAAAGCCGATTGGTTCAAAAGTCGAACTCTACCGATGAACTGTTTGTTGAAATTATTCCTTTGAAATATGCCTCAGCGACGGACAGAGAAATCACTTACCGCGATCAAGCGGTGACGGTGCCGGGCATTGCATCGGTATTAAGCCGAGTATTGTCGGGCGTTCAAACTCAGATCAAGGCAACCAAAGAGAGTGAAGAAGCGGACATCAATATGGCTGCAACCACGACGAAGAATGTTTCTGTACACGGCGGTGCGTCGGTTGAAGCAGAGCCAGGTTTAAACGCCATCATAGTGCGTGATACGCAAGCGCGTCTGCCTTTGTACCGCAAGTTAGTCGCTCAGTTGGATCAGCCACAGTCACGAATTGAAGTGGCACTCTCTATTGTCGATATCAGCGCGAACGATTTGAGCCAACTGGGTGTGGATTGGCGAGCGGGTATCGAGGTCGGTAACAACAGTATTTTAGACATCAAAACCACGGGTGACGTTGATGGTGGTGATGTGACGCTAGGTAGCGGGCAGACTTTTAAGTCACTGCTTGATGCGACCAACTTAAACTACTTGTTGGCTCAAATTCGTTTGTTGGAATCTCAAGGTAGCGCTCAAGTCGTGTCTCGACCGACTTTGCTAACTCAAGAAAACGTTGAAGCGGTCCTAAACAACAGCAGCACGTTCTACGTCAAGTTGATTGGTAAAGAAACTGCAGCGCTTGAAGAAGTGACCTACGGCACCTTACTGCGTATCGTCCCACGCATCGTCGGAGACCGATTTGTTGAAAGACCAGAAATCAACCTGAGTTTGCATCTTGAAGATGGTGCGCAAATTCCAGATGGCGGTGTTGATGATGTGCCATCTATCCGAAAAACAGAGATCAGCACGTTAGCGACCGTGAAGCAAGGTCAGAGCCTACTCATCGGTGGTGTATACCGTGATGAAATCAGTCATCAACTGCGTAAAGTGCCTTTGTTAGGGGACATTCCATACCTTGGTGCCTTGTTTAGAAGTACGACCGATACCACCAGAAGAACGGTGCGCATGTTCATTATTGAGCCGAGAATTGTTGTCGATGGCATTGGCGACAACGTGCTTATCGGTAATGAGTATGACTTGAGGCCGAAGCTCGGCACCTTGAACAATATTTCAAATAACAGTGCAGATCTGAAATCGGCACTCGCGCTCTACAGCTGTACATCTCAAGTACAAGCGGAGCGTCACCAACAAGATCTATTGTCACAGGGCAAATCTTCGCTGTTATCACAATGCGAGCTACCTTCAGGGCAAAAAGGATGGCGAGTGCAAATCAAAGAGTGTGATGGCTCAGAGAATCATTGCGTTCGACCATTAGAGGAGCAATAGCCTCAATGCAGCAATGGAAAATTCGTATTCTCTCTGGTGTTCATGCCGGAGTAGAGGTGACCTTACCCAATGATTCATTGGTGTTGGGGAGCGATGACTTTACCGCCGACCTTGTGCTGACCGATTCGGGCATCAAGGCGAGTCACCTTGTATTGGTATGCGATGGCGATACCGTCTTACTGCGTGATTGTGATGAGGTTTCGATCAATAGCGAGAGCGTTACCGTTGACGCTAATGGGATTGAATTATCACGCAACGCCTTGGTTTCGGTTGGCCGCTTAACGTTTGCAGTAGGGCACCTTGAAGATGACTTGGCGATCGATATCACGACGGAAGCCGCAGATAAACAAGCGACACCGGTTAGTCATAAACCGTCATCAGGTTGGAAGAGAACAGTCTTGATCGGCTTGATGTGCAGCCTGATCCCAAGCGTGATATTTGCCGGTGTTTGGTATAGCCAAATCCGAGCCAGCGACAGCGATGCCATCACGGAAGCGGAGCCCATCGTTTTAGTGCGCAATATTCTGAGCGAATTGAAGCTCGATGATGTGCGGGTTGAATGGAATGCAACGGCAAGGCAGGCAGTACTGGAAGGGTACGTCGAGGATAGAACCGCAAAACTGCAACTGTTGGGAAGAATTGACGCACTAGGGATCAACTACAAAAGTGACCTGCGAACCATGGAAGAGATTCGTCGCGGCGTGCGCTTTATCTTGCGTAACCTCGGTTATCACCAAGTCAAAGTTGAGAATGGTGAAGAGACCGGCACGCTGCTCTTAACGGGGTACATTGATGATGCGAGCCGTTGGAGCCAAGTCGAGCAGATATTAGAACGTGATGTCCCGGGGTTGGTCGCTTGGAAGGTCGAACTGCAAAGAGCGGGCGCCTATATGGATACGCTCAAAGCCTTGCTTGAAAAAGCTGAGTTATTAAAGAAAGTTCAGTTAGTAACAAGTGGCGATCGTATTGAAGTACGCGGTGAGTTGGATGACATCGAGACCACTCGCTTCTATGGCGTTACGAGGGATTTCCGTGAGCAGTATGGCGAGAAACCTTACTTGGTTTTGAAGTCCATTCCGAAAGTAAGCAAGGGAACCAACATCGATTTTCCGTTTCGTAGCGTGAACTTCGGTCAAGTCCCTTATGTGATTCTTACGGACAATGTTCGTTACATGGTTGGGGCACGCACCCCTCAAGGGTATCGCATTTCTAGCGTCACCCCAGCAGGAATAGAGCTTGTGAAAGGCGGGCGAGTGATCACGATCGATCTAGGGTATGAAGGTGGAAATACCAATGACAAATCTTGAACAACTACTACAAAGCGACTCAGGGCAGGAACAGAAAGAGGCCATTGTCCTCAAGTTCAAGCAAGCGCAATCTGCAGTTAAGCGCCAGCTCGATCTTGGCTGTGCCCCCCAAGAATATCAGTTGCTACTCAAACAGCATGAGGCGTATCAAGCGGCCTTAGCTGTGATTGAAACTGTCGAATGCAATAAATAAACAAGAGGCGATACCTATGTCATTTTACGATGCGAGTAACAGTGTTTATCTCGATGATGTTAAAGCGAAACTAGAAGAACAAGCAAAAGCGGCGAATGAAGCCGTGAATGAAGCGATCAAAAATCTAGAAACCAACGCTGATGACCCATCAAAGCTGGCTGAATTGCAGCACACGATCAACAAATGGTCGGTGGTTTACAACATCAATGCGACCACGACTCGTGCTATCAAGGATGTGATGCAGTCGATTCTGCAGAAGGTGTAAGTTATGGAAAAAGACATGCGTTTGCTGCTGGCCGAAACGGCTTTGATGGCAACTGGTATGCATCGCCACGAAGAGGCAGAGACGATTGCGTCTTGCCTTGAATCCCAAGGGGATACCGAAGAAGTCGTAGCAATGATTCGCTCTATGAGTTTGATGAATCGTGGTCGCTACGAAGAGGCGCATCGCCTGCTTGAACCGATGTGCGTGAACTCTCCTGACTTAGTCTGCTTAGCGGCTCTGGCGGCGGGTAAAGCAGGGTTAGCGAGTAAAGCGGAATCTTGGCTGGCGATGGCTTCAAAAGGCAGTGAAGAAAACCAAGCCTTTGCAACGAGCTTCTCTCAGGATATCAGGAACCTTTAATGAAGGTTGAAAACAACTCGCTCAACTATGTACTCAGTCAGGTTCAGCAGCCAGCCAGAGTTGATCTGCACGAGGCAAACAAGATGAACCGTTTGATGAGTGAAAGTGCATCAGACAACAGTGCATCAGACAGTAATTCATCAAATAAGAGTGCATCGCCAGTGCAAAAAAGCACGGACATCGTCTCTCAGTCTGAGGCCAAAGTGACGGCAATTAAAGAGTGGTATGAAGCGCTCAAGAGTTCCGGAAACTTTAGCTCAACGGCACTTAGCCGCTCACTTGACGGAGCGCTTACTTCTCCAAGCGAGCAGAAAGAGGCGTTGTGGTATGCACTTAGCCAGGAAAGAAGCGTAAAAGGCACCGATAAAGCGTCACCAGAACTACTGGCTTCACTCGAACAAGAGTTACTGGGCAGCTTTTCAGGACGTTTGCTGGCCGATCCTCCAAAAGACCGTGAGGAGCTAAAAGTGCTGCTGTCTGAGCATTTCCCTCTGGGGGCGCAAAAAGAACAAGCACTTTGGCATAGCTGGGCCGAGTTGAAAGACATTCCTGATCAAGAGCCATTGTTAGACATGGTTCGGGAAGAGTTGAGCTTTGTTATACAAATCAACTCGATGGTCAAAAACATGCTGACTTACAGCCACAAACTAGAGCTCTCATAGGAACGCAGATGATCAATACGCAGTACACCGAAGTCATGCAAACGAATCTAGAGCAAGTGCAAGATGCGCAAGCCCAGGATGGGCTTAGCGAGCGTTTCGAGCAAGCGATGTTGGCCCCAGAAGGAAACAATGGTTTAGAAGGTGGTTTGTTAGAAAACATTAGTGAACTGAAAAATACCATCGATAACGCAAAAAGCAGTTTAACCGACAGCATGAAAATGGTGGGTGACGATCCTGCTCAGCTTTTGCAAATGCAATGGGCGTTAACTCGAATTACCTTTCAAGAGGAGCTGATCGCCAAGACGGTAGGTAAAACGACGCAAAACGTAGAAACACTGTTGAAGGCACAGTAGTCACAATGAAGTCAGTCATCACAAGAAAAACAATGCGTGCAGTAAGCATGTTACTGGTTCTATTTTTGGTGGGTTGTCAGACCGAACTTTACACCGGAGTGAGCCAGAAAGAGGGCAACGAAATGTTGTCAATCTTACTTTCTGAAGGCGTCGTCGCCACCAAAGAACCGGATAAAGACAACACCGTCAAGTTGATGGTAGATAACGCACAAATTGCGTTTGCGGTTGATGCGCTTAAGCGCAAAGGTTACCCAAGAGAGCAGTTCTCTACACTTAAAGAAGTCTTCCCGAAAGACGATCTGATTTCGTCTCCGCTTGCCGAGCGAGCAAGACTGATTTACGCGAAATCGCAAGAGTTATCGTCCACATTGTCACAAATTGATGGTGTGTTGGTCGCTCGCGTTCACGTGGTACTTGAAGACCAAAATCTTCGTCCTGGTGAGCGCCCAACGCCAGCTTCTGCCTCGGTATTTATCAAGCATGCTGCGGATGTCGCGTTGGATTCTTATGTCCCTCAAATCAAGCTGTTAGTTAACAACAGCATCGAAGGGTTGAACTACGACCGTATCAGCGTGGTGATGGTGCCATCTTCGGAAGTTCGTGTGACGTCTCAAGGTAATCAATTCGAAAGCATTCTGTCGATTCAAGTGACCAAAGACACCGCAAGCCATTTGATTGCAATCCTTGTTTTCTTGGTACTACTGATCATTGGCTCTAATGCAGCAACGTTTGCTTGGTGCCGCAGGAATGTGAAACGTGGTTAATTCCGAAACGCCGGCTTCCCAAATTCAGCATCAGTTTAACTATTGCCCTTGCAGTTATATTGACGAAAGTTGGGTAATGGAAAAACAGCCTTGGCTGTTAAAACTCCGAGGTTGGAGGGAACAGGCGGCCATCAATCAGTGGTGTATTGAAGACTGGGCGTTATCGCCAATTACGGATCATGCTTTTAATCATCCATACAACAGTCTGGCTTTACTGCCTGTAGAGGCAACAAACCGACTGCTGTTGATGATTGGTGGAGTCATGCATTGCCAAGCGATGCGCCAAGTGGTGCTAAAGCAACCTAAACAGTGTCTTAATCAGGTCTTTGGGGTGGATGAAACGCGTTTTTTGATCCAACAAGGACCGATGATGATTTCCAACTGGCCTAGCGGTTGGCAAAAGCCACTGCCAAACAGCCTCGATGAAAAAAGCTTTGAAAAGACAGCCCGAGAGCTGGGGTATTTATGGGTCACGTTCTTACTGGTGAAGTCACCATCAGAGTTAGTGCAACGATGGCAGTTTAAGCTCGATCGTCAACTGACGCTGACGGATCACAGTGCAGATTGGTTGGATGACGCGCATCGCGATCTCGCATATCGACTTATCAAGAAAATCGCAAAACAGGTAATTCCTCAATGGTTTCATTTGTTGAAATAAAAACCGACAACTTGCAATTGGCGCCGGGCTTAAAAGTGCTCAAAGCAAAAGACTATGTGAGTTACTTAGATTCGCAGCATTTGGTTGAGGCGGCGCACTCAAAAGCAGAAAGCATCATTGCGAAAGCGGACGAAGCCTATGAACTAGAGAGGCTGCGAGGTTATCAGGACGGCATCGATCAAGCGAAGATTGAGAACGCAGAAACCATGCTAGCAACGCTTGCTCGATGCAACGAATACTATCTGCAGGTCGAGCAAAAAATGACAGGTGTTGTGCTCGATGCTGTCAGAAAGATCATCAACAGCTTTGATGATGTGGATACCACTGCAAGTGTCGTGAGAGAGGCGCTCCAACTTGTCAGTAACCAGAAGCAAGTGATTCTGCACGTACACCCAGAGCAGGTTACTGAAGTGCGGGAGAAGGTTTCCTCCATACTCAGTGATTTCCCTGAAGTGGGGTACGTTGAAGTCATTGCTGATGCACGTTTAAAAAACGGCGGCTGCATATTGGAGACCGAGGTCGGTATTATTGATGCGAGCATCGACGGGCAGCTACAAGCACTCAAGCATGCCATCACCAAGCAATTGAGCGAACGCCAGCAGATGCAGCCTTAACGCGTTTATTTTCGTTCTCCGAAAGTCCAGCTATGCTGCAATGTAGATCAGATAAGGATCGGTTGACCGATCCTTCTGCTGAGAGATAATCGGAAGCCTGTTTCTAGGCTTCCGATTTTTTATGT
>NZ_BAOG01000013.1 GCF_000400365.1 Vibrio jasicida CAIM 1864 = LMG 25398
CCTTTGGGAATTCTGCAAATGGGTTGAATTGTTCGAATTGGGTTCTAACGGTCAATCATTTTGTGAATGGGCTTGGAAGGACGCAAACAAATGCCTTCTAGAAGCGATTGAAGGATCCACTCTTACGGTAGTTAACGACCATAAAGTCATGCAACTGCTTCACGATCTATATGACACAACAGACAACAAAGGAAACGTAAGACAATCAAAAGCCTTTCGTCTGTTCCAACTCTATGACCGTTTGAAGCACAACACTTACAAACAGGTTAAAGAAACTATGTCTAAATCAAGCTTTCATCGAAACATCAACGATTTAATGTCGATTGGTTTTTCAAAAGATCAATTGCAAAACCTCCATATTGATGAGCAAGTGTCACTAGGAACGGTTATCCAATTCGACTTTGATAACCAATCGCCAGAGGATTATCAAGAACCTTCTTTTCAAGGTATTAAGACTGGTGCTGATTTACTTGCTTACCTGAAAGGCGAGGATCCTTCAACATCTGTTGCAGCTACAGAACTGGATCAGATTGAACAAGCACTTGAAAAAGTGGGTATGCCTCCTCTCTATGCACGTGCTCTCCAAGCTGGTCGAGAAGTCCGCCTAAACCAAAACAAATCCGTTTCCTTTGTTCTTTGGAACGATGGAACCTCAAACCTTGTCTTTCACAAACCTAACGATAAGAGCGTTAAGTTAGCACCGCCACAAAATCAACTCGACGCATCAAGTGGAAGAATGAGCTTCCAGCAGTGGTCGAGTAATGCTTAAAGGAGCAATCAATATGATGAACAAAATGAGAATTACTATTTACGCTTCAAACTTCGGTGATTATGAAACAGAAGACGGTCAGAAGGGCATTTTTGCCAATGTTCACACCCTGACTGATTACGCCTCAAATGGTAATAAATGTGGTTGTTCTCTTGGTAAAACTAACGTCGATACCTCTAATGATTTCGCGGTTTCAAAGCAAATTCAAATGGAGTTAGAGGCCAAAAAATCACCCGTTGATTTCATTGTTTCTTTTGGCCTTGGCGTCAGTCAGGGGAAAACCACTATGTTAATTAAATCCGTTGAGATACCTAAATAGTTATGTCTGTTTGCGTCACGGTTGTAAATCAGTATGGAAATTTGAAAGCAACTCAAACACCTGTTGAGCTTTGCGAAGATTACGTTCTGATTTCCTCTGTGGAGTATCAAGAATATAAGGAACCTGTCTTGTTCAACTCAGATTTGTTCCTGTATGTAAGTGGTGTCCTCCTTATCAATATGATAGTTGGTCACTGGTCTGGGCGAGTGGTTCGCCTGATGAGTAAAAGGTAATTATCATGAAAAAACTAGAGCTTGTTGTCTCTAATGTAAAAAATGCGGTAGTGAACAAAAAAACTGCGGTCGGCAGTGCTCTTACGCTTGCTTCCGTTTCTCCGGCCTTCGCTGAAACGCCAGATATTACAGGCGCTATCACTTCCGCTATTAGTGGTGGGCAGAGTAATGTTGCTTTGGTTGTTGCTGGTCTAATTGGTATGGCTGCACTTGGCTTTGGTGTGACTATGGTTGTTGGCTTCTTGCGTCGCTAACGGTTCGCCTCCATGCCTCCTTTATCTGGTAATTTACTTGGAGATGTTCTCGCTATCATTCTAGGTGTTGCCTTTGCGGGGGCATTTCTCCACGGCTTTGTGAGTGGCATCAATACTCACTAATCAGTTAATCAAGGGGGCTTTGGCTCCCTTTTTTATTGGTTTCAGACAATGATTCATTTTCTGCGCTTTTCTATTGCCCTTTTTGTTCTATGTTTCAGTAATTTAACGTTCGCTTTGGAAGCTTATGTCAGTTATAAGCAAATGACGGGCTGCGGCTCTAGGGGCGAATGGGTTGATCCTAATCAGGTGAACGCTTGTTTTATGAAGCATGATTATATTCGTTCATGCACATTTGAGAAGGTAACATATGCAAACGCTCGCTATCCTTATCAGACAGTTTGTGACAATTCGCTTGCTCTTTCTTATTCTGAGGTTCGTTGCCCAACAAACAGTGAATTCGATCCTTCGACATTGAAATGTAAATCTCAATGTGAATACGGCGCAAATCCAGACGGTACGTGTATGGATGCCTGCCAATTCAAACAGTCCATTGGCGATACCGTTAAACTCCATTGGCACCCTGCTGTTTATGGCGAGTTGGTTACTGGCGCTTGTTATGGTGACTACGGCGCGACTCGATGCGAAATGACCAAGAATGAATCCATCATTATTTGCACTGGCGTTCCTGACGGACAGTACACACCAGATTCTCAATGCTCTTTGAACTTTGCCTACACAGGTCGTCAATGCGACGGTGGTACCTTATTTTGGGGAGCCAATGGACCTGATGAACCTATTATTCCTCCTGAAGAACCAGAAGACCCAACCCATGAGCCAGATGATCCAACCGGAGAAATAGAAGATCCAAGTGTTCTCCCTGATGACTCGACGAATACCGTTGACCCTGGTGGTGTAGATGACGAGCCAGAAGTAGAAGAGCCTGAAACAGATGAATCGACAGATACGGCAGTTGTTTCCGCTATCCGTGGTTTAAATGAAGACATCAACAAGGGCATTCATGACCTGAACGTTGATATTAACGAATCCCAAGCGCACATAGCCAATGCGGTGATTGACGTCAAAGGCTCGCTTGTTGATAACACTCAGGCTATCCAAGAGCAGCAAATCAACGACAACAAGATATACGAAAATACTAAGTCGCTTATCCAGCAAGCAAATGGCGACATTACAACTGCGGTAAACAACAACACCAACGCAACGATTGGCGTTCGAAACGATTTACAAGGGCTAGGGGATTCTCTAGGCGACCTAGGCAGTAGTTTAGATTCCATTGAGGGCTTACTGACAGGCTCTGACTTCGGTACACCAACGGGCACACCTATTACTGGTGACATTTTTACGGCTGAGGACTTTTCTCTGCTGCAAACCCTGATTGATGGCAAGGGTGACACCATCCAAGGCTATGTGGATGACATTAAATCTTTGGTCAGTATCGGGACTGACTTTAATAACGGCACCTTGAGTGATAAGTCATTTTCAGTCAAGGGCACGACCGTCGAATCTGGTCTTCAACGCTTCGATTCTGTGTCTGGTTACGTTCGTCCAGTGGTTCTGTTTATCTGCACGTTAATCGCGCTCTGGGTGCTGTTTGGAAATAGGAGTAAATAATATGGAGTACATCTATTCTGCATTAGAGTTCATCGCCAACATCGCTCAAACCTTCCTAGATTTCTTTGATGTGGCAATAGGCTGGATTAAAAATGCGTTCGAATACGGTGCGTTGTTGTGCCTCTCGATATGGCTTGATATCAAAATATCTTCAATCCAATTAGCTCTGAAAATAGCGCAGTTACTTCTCGAAGAATATGGAGTCTATACCCTTGCTCAAGAACGTTTTAACTCTCTACCCTCAGACGTTCGTTACATCCTCACAGAATACGGCGTTACTTCTGGGCTTCGCATCATCTTTGATGCGTTCGCTACTTCTTTAGTCATGCGCTTCTTTAACTGGTGATTAAATGGCAACTTCATTTAGATATGGTCATGGCGGCTCTTACAAATCAGCGTGCGCCGTGTGGTTTGATTTACTTCCAGCACTTCGAGAAGGTCGCATCTGCATCACCAACATTCACGGTATGCAGCCCTTAGAAGTGATCGAGAAAAGGCTAGGAGAGAAGTTCCCTGATAGCGCTCGCCTTATTCGTATTAGTTCTCGCAATCCCGAAGGTTTTGAACTTTGGAAATACTTTTTTTGTTGGGCACCTATCGGCGCATTCATATTGATTGATGAGTGTCAGCAAATCTATTCGACGAATGCAGGCTTTAAGATGGCAAACATCCATAAGCGTCCGTTCTCTGATTTCGAATCGCAACTCCCTCAGGGCTTTTCTGAGCTATTTCATGCCCGTTGGTTAACGGTGGATACATCGACGTTAGACAATGGCGAGATAGACGACTGTCAACGCACCCGCTTTGATGAACAAGGTCGTATTATCTACCCTGAAAACTTTAACAATGCGTTCATGGAACACCGGCACTACAACTGGGATATTGTTTTGCTTACCCCTGATTTTGCTCAAATCCCCAAAGAACTAAAAGGCGTGGCGGAGCTGGCCAAGCAGCACAAAGGTAAAGACGGAATTTTTTTCTCTAACCGCAAACCTAGGATTTTGGAGCATGACCCGACCAGAACCGTGACAAAACCGAGTAAGGACGATGTGGTTTACAACTTAAAGGTTCCTCTCGATGTTCATTTGCTCTATGCATCAACCGTGACTGGGCAAATCACCAAAGCAGGGCTAGGGAAGAACATCTTCCTTAACCCTAAATTCTTAGCAGCTATGGCACTTGTCGTGCTTTCATTTGGGTATGTGATTTATGCGCTTATTGGTATGTTTTCTGATACTGAGGCGACGACTCAGGCAGGAACGCAGTCTCATCAAACTACGCAGCAAGCTGCGGTTTCGTCTTCTCAAAATCAAACAAGTACTAGTCAAACTTCTTCGACTGGTACTGTCATGGATTCTAGTCGTTCTGGCTGTTCGGGCGCTGGTTGCAGTGCTGGGTCTTATCATGACATAGGAACCGTTCCAGCTTGGTTCCCATTGGTTAACTCTGAAACGATCTATATTTCCGCTGTTGAGCGTTGGCACAAACCAACCTCAATACATGTCAATGTTCACTTTGAAGTGATCACACCAAGAGGAGTGACATACCTTGATGATGTCTTCCTAAACAAGCTTGGTATTCAAATGCAATATCTTGATGATTGCCTCGTGCAGCTATCAAGTGGAGAGTCAAATTTTTATGTGACGTGTTCGCCTTATGAGCAATACGCTCAAACCAAAGAGCCGTCAGACATTGAACTAACGCCAGTCGGCGGTCTTTTTTCAGGAGATGAAACTTAATGAACGAATACGTTACCCATGCTGAGCTTGTTGAGGCTATTGAACTGCTTACGCATATTTCGTTGTTAGACGCTTTTATTGCTGTCATGGTTTATGACTTGCTGCGTTATGGTATAAGTTGCTTGGTTGATTATTTAGATAGAAGGGAATTGAAATGATTGATTTGATTGTCGAGTATCGAGGTTTTTTATTGTTTGTTGGCTGTTGGGTTTTAGCTGTCGTTATCTATATTGCTCACAACCTTAAACCTACCGCACCTT
>NZ_BAOG01000012.1 GCF_000400365.1 Vibrio jasicida CAIM 1864 = LMG 25398
GTGGCGCGGCTACGGCGCCTTCGTTGACCAATACCGATGTTGCTTTGGCAATTTGCATTGGTGTTGCTGTCCAGTAACCTTGCCCGATCCCAACAGGAATCGTATCGCCTTTGTCCCAAGGGGTTTTATGGCGAGCCATTTTCCATTCACGCGTTGGCATGTTTGCTTTGCTTTCTTCGTAAATATCGATACCGGTATAGTCACCAAAACCAAACATCATCATCCAATTCGAGATACGGTCGATACCCATGTCATAAGCGACTTGATAGAAGAAAGTATCAACGGATTCTTCTATCGACTTGATGATATCTACGCGGCCATGGCCCCAACGCAGCCAGTCACGGAATGGGCGAGTATCGGAGTTTGGAATGCGCCAGTAGCCAGGGTCATTACGCGTGGTTTTTGGTGTTACCACACCCTCTTCCAAAGCTGCAACGGCCATAAATGGCTTAATGGTGGAAGCTGGGGGGTAAATACCTAGCGTAGTTCGGTTTACAAGTGGACGGTTTTTGTCGTTCAAGAGGGCTCGGTAAGCTTTGCCTGAGATACCGTGGACAAAGGAGTTTGGATCGTAGCTCGGGCTTGAAACCATCGCGAGCACACCATTGTCTTTAGGATCCAAAACCACCGCACTACCACGACGCCCATCTAATAATTGGTGAACGTATAGTTGTAAGTTAATGTCGAGGTTTAACACGATGTCTTGACCCGGAATCGGCGGGACGTACTTTAAGGTACGAATTACTCGGCCACGGCTATTGACTTCGACTTCTTGGTAACCCGCGGTACCGTGCAATAAATCTTCGTAGTATTTTTCAATACCTAGTTTGCCGATATCACGAGTGGCTTGGTAGTTCGCGTCTTTTTCTTCACGAACTAGGCGTTGCATGTCACGATCGTTGATGCGTGATACGTAGCCAATAACGTGGGTCAGTACTTCACTAAATGGGTAGTAACGCTTCAATGTTGCGCTGATTTCAACACCCGGAAAGCGGTATTGGTTTACCGAGAAAACAGCAACTTGGTTTTCATCTAACTGAGTCAGTAGTGGTACGGATTTAAAGCGACGTGTACGTTTACGTTCACGCTGGAAACGTTCAATTTGCTCTGGCGTGATTTCAAGAATGGTTTGTAGCTCTTCGATGGTGCCATCAATGTCTTTGATTTTTTCTGGAGTAAGCTCCAAGTTGAAGACAGGGCGGTTTTCAGCTAGCAGAATACCGTTGCGGTCGTAAATAAGACCACGGTTTGGTGCGATTGGAACGACTTTGATGCGGTTGTCGTTAGAGCGAGTTTGGTAATCTTGGAACTGGTTAACCTGTATGTTGTACATGTTAGCAACCAGCAACCCCATCAAAATGACGATACCCAAAAAAGCAAAAATAGCGCGACTGGAAAACAGGCGCGCTTCAGCTTGGTAGTCTCGGATTTGACTGCGGCGTTTACGAATCATTAACGCTTGTCTCTACGGCTAAGCAGCGATTATTCGCGGTGATAAGGGTGGTTAGCAGTAATGCTCCACGCTCGGTATAAACTCTCCGCCATGACAATACGCACAAGTGGGTGCGGTAAGGTCAATGCAGACAAAGACCAACTTTGATCAGCGGCGGCTTTACATGCAGGAGAAAGCCCTTCTGGGCCACCAATTAAAATAGAAACGTCGCGAGCATCTAATTTCCAAGCTTCTAGCTGTTCTGCCAGTTGTGGGGTATCCCACTTTTTGCCCGGGATATCCAATGTCACGATGCGGTTGCCTTTTGGGACCGCTGCCAACATAGCTTCGCCTTCTTTTTGAAGAATACGTGCGATGTCGGCATTTTTTCCACGTTTCCCTGCTGGGATCTCAACCAACTCAAGTGGCATATCATGAGGGAAGCGACGACGGTATTCTTGGAATCCCTCTTCGACCCATTTGGGCATTTTAGTGCCTACAGCAATCAGTTGAATTTTCAAAAGATTAACCCCAAAGCTTTTCTAGCTGGTACAGGTTACGGTGTTCATCTTGCATGACATGAAGCATGGCATCGCCCATATCGAGAACAACCCATTCACCTTCTTTCTCGCCTTCCATACCTAGTGGTTCTAGACCAGCTTTCTTCACTTCAGATGCGACGTGATCAGCAATAGATGAAACGTGACGTTTAGAGGTGCCAGTACAAATGATCATGTAATCTGTCACGCTAGATTTGTCTTCTACATTCAGAATTACAATCTCTTCTGCTTTCATGTCGTCAGCTTTATCAGCTAAAAAGTCTTTAAGTTCTTCGCGAAGCACTCGGTTTTCCTCGGTTTTCTTTTCAATCTGTGGGTGTTTTGAATCATATTAATCAAAACTGGCCGCGCACTATATCACGCTTTGAATTCTAAATTGCCAGCTTAATATCAGGTGAACAGGTTTCTAAGCTCAATTGGTGAATCGTTGGCCACACAGATTCTTCATATTGGGTTTTCGCTTTTATCTCGGCGTGAGCCAAAAGAGATAAAAGCGCACAAATGCGGCTTGTTGACAGACGTGTCAAAGCTGCGTTGTAAAATGGGCGTTTGTTTTGCCACACACGATGCTTTTCAAATACCTGGATCATACCCATTTGGGTTAAGTCGCGGTGCATGTTCAGCAGTTGATTAAACTCTTTCTGTACACTGCGGATCAGAATGATGGTTTCGACGCCTTCCGCTTCTAATTGACGCAGTATACGTTGTGCACGATTGGCTTTACCCGCTAACAGAGCGTCGATCCAGTGGAAGGTCGTAAAGTGGTTATGGCGACTTAAGGCTGCTTCCAATCGCACCACAGTTAACTCACCATCTGGGTAGATTAGAGCAAGTTTCTCTAAGCTTTGTGAGAGCGCAAACAAATTACCTTCATGCCATTGTGCCAATACTTGCAGTGATTGTTGGTCCGCCTTTAGACCAAGGGCACGGCAGCGAGTTTGCACAAACATGGGTAAGCGTTGTAAATCGGGCGTTAAGCAACTCACCCAATCACCCTTTGCACTCAGGGCTTTAAACCATTTTGCGTTTTCTTGTGCTTTGGTAAGTTTGCTGCCAATGACGACTAACATGATATCGTCATGCAGCATTTCGCATAGGCTGACTAGCTCTTTACTGATCGCTGCGTTTGCGCCGGCTTCTGGTAACTCTAATTCAATTAACTGACGGCTTGAAAACAAACTCAATGCTTGGAAACAGTCGTAAACTTGGTTCCAATCTAGACTCGCATCCACAGCAAAGCGATGTCTTTCTTCAAAACCGTGCTGGCGCGCGGTGTGCTGAATCGCTTGTCGGCTTTCTTGAATCAATAAGGGTTCATTACCGAAAATTAGATAAACCTGCTTTACGTGTTTTGCTAAATGGTCGGCCAGCTTATCGGCATAAATTCGCATTTTGATTAAGAGTCAGTTTTGTTGTCGTTAGTGTTTGTCGCATCAGGGGTAATATGGCCTTGTTCGTACTCTGCACGAACTCGACCTAGCTGACGCATCATTTGGCTTGCGGCTTGCTGACGCATTTCATCTTCGATAACGTCGCGCTCTACTGACTTAGCTAGGGCAGTGAGTGGGTTATCAAGATAGTTACGGTTTACTGTTGTCGTGAAGGCTTTGGAACCGAACTCAGGAATTGTAACGCGGTATTGCACTACATAGGTCAGCTCTTTTTCTGCAGCACGACTGTTTTGATACAGCGACAGCGTACGTTCGTCAATGGTCGCTTCAATTAGGTGTAGGTTTGGTGTGTTAGCAGAAGGCTGTACCAAGTCCACTTTATTCAGTTCAAGTTGAGCTCGTACATATCGAGTCAAAGGACTGTATTCATCATAGCTAGTGAATGACATGGTGTGCAGTTCTTCCGGAACGGAATACTCGCCACGAAGGTGAAAACCACAGGCAGAAAGAAGCCCCGCTAATACCAATACCACTGGTAGTTTAATCAAAGAGAAAAAGCGCATTGATTGTATTCATCCTAAATTTAAGGGGTTATTTACCTGAAACCACTCATCGTGAATGGTTTGAGGTAAATAAACAGGGTGAGGACTCACCCTGTTAGAAAACTCATGCCGAACGAATCAGTTCGCTCGACGTTGAGTTCTTGCAAGCTGCATTTCGTTGGTAACGAGCGGCTAGTTTGCAACGATGTTCAATAGTTTACCTGGTACGTAAATCACTTTACGGATAGTTAGACCATCTAGGAACTTCTTCGCGTTCTCGTCGTTTAGACCAAGCTCACGAACTTGCTCTTCTGAAGCGTCAGCAGCAACGGTTAGCTTCGCACGTAGTTTACCGTTGATCATCACAACGATAGTTTTCTCGTCTTCAACCAGAGCTTTCTCATCAAACGTTGGCCATGCCGCGTTGTCGATGTCTGCCTCACCTAGCGCTGCCCATAGTTCGTATGAGATGTGCGGAGTGATTGGGTAAAGCATTGCAACCACAGCTTTAAGTGCTTCATCAAGGATTGCACGGTCTTGTACAGATTCTTGAGGCGCTTTCGCAAGCTTGTTCATCAGTTCCATGATCGCTGCAATTGCTGTGTTGAATGTTTGACGACGAGCGATATCGTCAGTCACTTTTGCGATAGTCTTATGAACATCGCGACGCAGAGCTTTTTGGTCACCAGAAAGTGCAGTTGCATCAACTGACTCAGCTGCACCTTTTGAAGCGTGAGCGTGAACCAGTTTCCAAACACGTTTCAGGAAGCGGTTAGCGCCTTCTACGCCAGACTCTTGCCATTCAAGGGTCATGTCTGCTGGTGAAGCAAACATCATGAATAGACGTACCGTGTCAGCACCGTACTTGTCTACCATTTCTTGAGGGTCGATACCGTTGTTTTTCGACTTAGACATTTTGATCATGCCTGAGTGCGTTACATCACGGCCTTCATTGTCTTTCGCCGAAGTGATACGACCTTTACCGTCACGTTCAACAGCAACATCTGTTGGGGCAACCCACTCTTTACCGCCTTTTTCGTTCTCGAAGTAGAACGCGTCAGCCAGTACCATGCCTTGACACAGCAGTTGCTTGAACGGTTCGTCAGACGTTACGTAGCCTGCGTCACGTAGCAGTTTGTGGAAGAAGCGAGAGTACAGTAGGTGCATACAAGCGTGCTCGATACCACCGATGTACTGGTCTACCGGTAGCCAGTAGTTTGCTTTTTCTGGATCTAGGATGTCGTCAGCTTGTGGTGAACAGTAACGTGCGTAGTACCAAGAAGACTCCATGAACGTATCGAACGTATCTGTCTCACGTAGAGCAGGTTCGCCGTTGAATGTTGTCTTCGCCCATTCTTTGTCAGCTTTGATTGGGCTTGTTACGCCGTCCATTACCACGTCTTCTGGAAGAATAACGGGTAGTTGGTCAGCGGG
This sequence comes from Vibrio jasicida CAIM 1864 = LMG 25398, assembly GCF_000400365.1. Taxonomy (GTDB): domain Bacteria; phylum Pseudomonadota; class Gammaproteobacteria; order Enterobacterales; family Vibrionaceae; genus Vibrio; species Vibrio jasicida. Next base: position 5,360 of record NZ_BAOG01000012.1, read on the forward strand.
TACTGGGTGAACTTCGCCGTCTTCAGTGGTTACCATAGGGATTGGTGCACCCCAGTAACGTTGACGAGATACCCCCCAGTCACGTAGACGGAAGTTAACTGTCTTAGTGCCTTTGCCTTCTGCTTCTAGCTTCGCTGCGATTGCATCGAACGCCGCTTGGAATTCAAGGCCGTCGAATTCACCTGAATCGAACAGTACACCTTTCTCTGTGTATGCCGCTTCAGATACGTCTAGTTCGCTGCCATCAACCGGTTTGATGACAGGAACGATGTCTAGGCCGTATTTCGTTGCAAATTCGTAGTCACGTTGGTCGTGTGCAGGAACCGCCATGACTGCGCCTGTGCCGTAGTCCATCAGTACGAAGTTTGCTACGTAAACTGGCACTTCACGACCGTTCAATGGGTGAATAGCAGTAAGGCCAGTAGCCATACCTTTTTTCTCCATTGTCGCAAGCTCAGCTTCTGCTACTTTGGTGTTTTTACATTCTTCGATGAATGACGCTAGCTCTGGGTTGTTCTGAGCTGCGATAGCCGCAAGAGGGTGACCTGCTGCGATACCAACGTAAGTCACACCCATTAGCGTGTCTGGACGTGTGGTGTAAACTTCTAAATCTTGTTGACCGTTAACTTCAAACTTGAGTTCCACGCCTTCAGAACGACCGATCCAGTTACGCTGCATGGTCTTAACCATTTCTGGCCAACCTTCAAGTTTGTCTAGGTCGTCTAGTAGCTCTTGAGCGTATTCAGTGATCTTAATAAACCACTGTGGAATTTCTTTTTGTTCTACCGGAGTATCACAACGCCAGCAACAGCCGTCTTCAACCTGTTCGTTTGCAAGAACAGTTTGATCGTTTGGACACCAGTTAACAGAAGAGGTCTTCTTGTAAACCAGACCTTTCTCGTAAAGCTTAGTGAAGAACTCTTGTTCCCAACGGTAGTACTCTGGCGTACAGGTTGCGAATTCACGATTCCAGTCGTAACCAAAGCCAAGAAGCTTAAGTTGGTTCTTCATGTATTCAATGTTTTCGTAAGTCCAAGGCGCCGGTGCAGTGTTGTTTTTTACTGCCGCGTTTTCCGCAGGTAGACCGAATGCATCCCAACCGATTGGTTGCATTACGTTTTTGCCTTGTAGGCGTTGGAAACGAGATACTACGTCACCGATGGTGTAGTTGCGCACGTGACCCATGTGCAGTCGACCACTTGGGTATGGGAACATGGATAGACAGTAGAATTTTTCTTTGTTTGGGTCTTCACTTACAACAAAGGTCTTGTTGTCATCCCAGTGCTTTTGAACTTTTTGTTCAAGGTCTTGTGGATTGTATTGTTCTTGCATCGATGGTATCCGGTTATCTTGGAATTTGTGAGTTCGGTTAGAACAGACTTAAATAGATCGTCATAGAATACCTAAAGCTAGGGATCACAACAATAGCCAATCTGTACCCATGCGCCTAGAAGTGACGCTTGGTAGTGGAAAGATGGAGGTCAGTTATGCCTAAACGTAAAGCAGGTTATGAGGAAATGCTCGAGGATGTGATGGAAACCTTGAAGCACAGTCCGGATGAAGTTAACAAAGTATTCGAAACGTCGGGCAAAGTCGTGGATGCCGCTAACGACATGACCAAAGATGAGCTCTCACTAATTTCAGCTTACGTAAAAGCCGATTTAAAAGAGTTCTCCGACAGCTATGAGGAAGGAAAAAGCGGGCCTTTTTATCTCACCATTGCCGATTCAATCTGGCAAGGTTTACTGGATATTACCGATAAAACTAAAGTTGAGTGGGTTGAGTTGTTCGATGATTTAGAGCATCAAGGCTTGTATGAAGCGGGCGAAGTCATCGGGCTCGGGACATTGGTCTGTGATGAATGTGGTCATAAAACCACTTACAACCATCCAACGGTCATAATTCCATGCATCAAGTGTAATCATACTGGTTTTAGTCGCCAATCTCTCAAGCCATAACATGCAGTCAAAAAATACAACGCAATAAAAAAGAGGCTACCAGAGCCTCTTTTTTTGATGTTATTTGCGTTTTCTTGGTAACCACCAAGCCAATATAAGGCTCAGTGCTGCCCAGATATATAATGGCCAAGTACCAAAGGTGCGATAAGGTGTTTGTCCGTCTGTCGGAACCAACTCTGCGCGCAATACCGCTGTCTCAAACTGAGGGATTTGCTCGATGATCTTACCTTTATGATCAGTAACAGCTGTCAAACCATTATTGGTTGAACGAATTAGCGGTTTTCCAAGCTCCAATGCACGCATGCGTGCGATTTCCATATGTTGTAGTGGACCAATGGAGTGACCGAACCAAGCATCATTTGATAGCGTTAGTATGAAGTCAGTATCGTCTGTGACGTTCTGACGAACTTGTTCGCTAAAGATGATCTCGTAGCACAAAGCCGGGTCCATATGTTTACCATTCGCCACAATGTTTGGTTGTACGAAATCGCCACGGCTGAACGATGACATCGGTAAATTGAAGAAGGGCGCTAATGGACGTAACACCTCTTCAAATGGAACAAATTCACCAAATGGAAGTAAGTGATGCTTGTGATAGCGTTTGTCTAAATCAAAGCTGTAATCGCCGTATGGATTCACACCCAGTGAGAGAATGCTGTTGTAGAACTGGCCGTCTTCTCCTTGGTTAACCACGCCGGTGATGATCGCGCTGTTATTCATTTTCGCCGCAGCATCGATGTTTCTCAAGAACGACGGGACTTCGATTTCAAATGCCGGAATCGCAGCCTCAGGCCAAACGATGATGTCGGCATCCCAGTTTTCACGCGTTAAGTCGGCATACTTCATGATGGTTGGCCAGCGTTGGCTTGGTAGCCATTTTAGATTCTGATCAACATTACCTTGGATTAAGGCGACTTTAGTTGTGTCTTCCGGACGAGGTGTCACCCAGTCGTATTGGCTGATGCCAAAACCTGCGCTGAGCAAAACCACGGGGATGATGACCATCAGCCACTGCTTATGCACCCAAGCGTAAGCCAGAGAACCAGCACTCATTAGTATGAATAAGGTCAGGAGCTCAACACCACCAATAGGTGCGAAGCTGGCCAATGGGCCATCAATTTGGCTGTAACCCAGCCACAACCATGGAAAGCCTGTCATCACCCAGCCACGCAGCCAATCAGTAACTAGCCATAACGCTGGAGCTGCCAGTAGGGCTTTGCTTATGGTGAACTCAGGGAAGAACTTATTGCTGAGCCAAGCAAACAGGCCGGTGTAAACCGACAGGTAAGCGATCAGTAGGCCCATTAGGAAGACGTTTGCAATCAGCGGCATACCGCCAAAGCCAGCAATGCTGACGTAAACCCAACTTACACCCGTGGCGAATTGTCCTAAACCCCATGCATAACCGATCCAAAGTGCACGCTTAGGTGATTGGTTTGCAAGAAGAATAAGAAGGATAGCAGGGCTGAGTATGGCAATAGGCCATAACTGGTAAGGGGCAAATGCTAGGGTAGTGGAAGCGCCAACAAAAGCGGCCACTAAGGGCCGCTTTAGGCGATGAAAGAGTACATTCATCATTATATTATTCTGATATTCCCGTTGTTAGGGTATCGCGTTACTCTTGAGTGGCTTCAACCAGCGTTTCTTCGTCTGGAATCGTCACTTGGAGTTGAATGACACGACGGTTATCGGCAGCGGTGACTTTGAAGTTATAGCCTTCAATTTCGACCAACTCACCACGAGATGGTAAGTGACCAAAGGCAGTCATTACCATACCACCTACAGTATCCACTTCTTCATCGCTGAAGTCGGTACCGAATGTCTCATTAAACTCTTCAATGGTTGTCAGAGCTCTGACAGCAAAGGTATGCTTGCTTAGCTTACGGATATCGGTTTCTTCTTCGTCATCGAACTCATCTTCAATATCTCCTACGATTTCTTCAAGGATATCTTCGATTGTTACTAGACCAGAAACGCCACCGAATTCGTCGACAACAATCGCCATGTGATAACGTTCTTCACGGAATTCTTTTAGCAGGCGGTCGACACGTTTACTTTCCGGTACAACCACTGCTTGTCGAATTACTTCTTCGATATCAAATGGGTTACTGCCTGAGCCCAAGTATTTGAGTAAGTCCTTCGCTAATAGAATGCCTTCTACATGGTCTTTATCTTCGCTGATCACAGGGTAGCGAGAGTGTTGAGCATCAGTAATTAGAGCGATCAAAGTATCAAGATCGTCTGTGCGCTCAACCGTAACCATTTGCGAACGCGGGATCATGATGTCACGCACGCGCATTTCAGAGATTTCCATAACACCTTCAAGCATGTCGCGGGTGTCGTGGTCAATCAGGTCGTTGATTTCTGAGTCGCGGATAACATCCACAAGCTCTTGGCGGTCTTTTGGTTCGCCTTGAAATAGTTGACCTAGACGTTCAAAGAAGGACTTTCTACTCGGACCTTCTGCCTTTTCTTTCTTGCCTTCATTAGAAGAGGGAGAATTATCTTCGTTCATTGTTTCTCAATTAAGTAACGCTATCAGATGTGTGATAGCTCACATAGAAAAGCGATCACGAGGTCGCACCTAGGTGGTTCGCTTTTCCCTGTCGAGCAACCAAAGTTACTCTTTTTCAGCAATGTACGGGTCTTCGTAACCCATGCCTTGCATGATTTCTGTCTCGAGGGATTCCATCTCTTCAGCTTCATCATCCTCGATATGATCATAACCTAGCAGATGCAAGCTGCCATGTACAACCATATGCGCCCAATGTGCTAGTAGAGGCTTGTTCTGCTCAATTGCCTCTTTTTCAACTACTTGGCGACAGATTATCAAATCGCCAAGGAGATCCATTTCCATACCAGGTGGTACTTCGAATGGGAAAGACAGCACATTAGTCGGCTTATCTTTACCACGGTATTCGTGGTTTAGCTCGTGACTTTCTTGCTCGTCGACAATACGAATCGTCAGTTCCGCTTGAGGCTGAAATAGAGGAATAGTCTTATCTAGCCACAATTGGAAATCTTGCTCAGAAGGTAAACCTTCTTCATTTTCGACTGCCAGTTGCAAATCAAGTTCAATTGCCATGTTTATTCCTTACTCGCCGCGACTTGTGAACTCAGCTCTGCTTTTGCTGCTTCTAGCAATTTAGCATCACGTTCTTCGCGTCGGCGTTTTTCAAACTCTTTGCGCTCTTTTTGGTCTTGCGCTTCCCACTTCTCATAAGCATTAACAATACGAGCAACTACTGGGTGGCGCACGACATCGTCTGCTTGGAAGAAGTTAAAGCTGATGTCATCAACTTCACTCAGTACTTCAATTGCGTGGCGAAGACCTGATTTTGCACCGCGTGGTAAGTCAATCTGGGTAACGTCACCAGTCACAACGGCACGAGAGTTGAAGCCGATACGGGTCAGGAACATCTTCATTTGCTCAACCGTGGTGTTTTGACTCTCATCAAGAATGATGAAAGCGTCGTTCAAAGTACGACCACGCATGTAAGCAAGAGGCGCAACCTCTATCACGTTACGTTCAATCAGCTTTTCTACGCGCTCAAAACCCAGCATTTCAAATAGGGCATCGTAGAGAGGACGTAGGTATGGGTCGACTTTCTGGCTCAAATCACCAGGTAGGAAGCCCAGTTTCTCACCTGCTTCAACCGCAGGGCGAGTTAATAGAATACGACGGATCTCTTGACGCTCTAGTGCGTCAACGGCTGCTGCAACCGCGAGATAGGTTTTACCTGTACCCGCAGGACCGATACCGAAAGTGATATCGTGCGTCACCATGTTCATCAAGTATTGACCTTGATTCGGTGTACGCGGCTTGATCACGCCTTTTTTGGTTTTTACGAAGACTTCTTTGCCGTGCTCGAACGTTGATTCTGTCGTCTGTTCCAGCACGCCTGATTCTTTGATTGCCAGATGGATCTGTTCTGGCTCAATGTCAGGAGTTTCACCACGAACGGGTGCTGTTTCTACGTATAGGGTTTTGAGAATATCCAGCGCAGCTGCCGCGGTATGAGGTTTACCCACGATGGTGAAAAGATCGCTACGGTGGTTGATTTCAACGCCTAAACGACGTTCTAAATGCTTGATGTTGTCATCGAATGGACCGCACAGGCTTGCAAGTCGGCGGTTGTCTGAAGGTTCTAGATTGATTTCTAGCGTTACGATTTTATTGCTCAATGTTGCCTCTCATTTTATGCCACTTAACGAGAGCCTGACAACGACCAGGCTCTCAATGGCTATTTGTACGAGCTTATGGCGTAAAAGTAGCTACACCTAGCTCATCTTCGCGACGTGTTTTCGCCATCATTTGCATTGGTGAAATCACACTACGAAGGTCCATGTCTTTTTCTGTACGTACTAGTTCACCACGTAGTGAGTTAGCAAATACGTCCGTAATCTTCACGTCAACGAACTGACCGATTAGGTCTGCGCTACCTTCAAAGTTTACTACACGGTTGTTTTCTGTACGAGCACGTAGCTCCATTAGGTTCTTTTTAGAAGGACCTTCAACCAGAACGCGTTGCTCAGTGTCTAGCATTAGACGAGAGTAGCGCATTGCTTGTGTGTTTACGGTTTGTTGCAGCTCGTATAGACGCTCTTTCTTCACTTGCTCTGATAGATCACAAGGGTAATCTGCCGCTGGTGTCCCAGGGCGTGGAGAGAAGATAAAGCTGAAGCTCATGTCAAAGTCTACGTCTTTGATTAGCTTCATTGTGTCTTGGAAATCTTTGTCTGTTTCACCAGGGAAACCAACGATAAAGTCTGAACTGATTTGGATATCAGGACGTGCTTTACGTAGCTTACGGATGATCGACTTGTATTCGATGCCAGTGTGAGGACGTTTCATCATAGTCAGCACTCGGTCACTACCACTTTGTACTGGTAGGTGAAGGAAGCTTACTAGCTCAGGTGTGTCTTCGTATACTGCGATGATGTCATCAGTAAACTCTAATGGATGGCTTGTTGTAAAGCGGATACGATCAATACCATCGATAGACGCAACCAAACGAAGCAGTTCTGCGAATGAACAGATCTCACCGTCGTGCATAGGGCCACGGTACGCGTTTACGTTTTGGCCCAGTAGGTTCACTTCGCGGACGCCTTGTTCTGCTAGTTGTGCGATTTCGAACAGTACGTCATCCATTGGGCGGCTTACTTCTTCACCGCGAGTGTACGGTACTACACAGTAAGTACAGTACTTAGAACAACCTTCCATGATAGAAACGAACGCTGTCGCACCTTCAGCACGAGGCTCTGGTAGACGGTCGAACTTTTCGATCTCTGGGAATGAAATGTCCATGACTGGTGCTTCATCCGATTGAGATTGCTTAATCATCTCAGGAAGACGGTGAAGGGTTTGTGGACCAAAAATTACGTCAACGTATGGAGCACGTTGACGAATGTGATCGCCTTCTTGAGTTGCTACACAACCACCAACGCCGATAACCACGCCAGGTTTTTTATCTTTTAGTGTTTTCCAACGACCAAGCTGGTGGAAAACTTTCTCTTGCGCCTTTTCACGGATCGAACAGGTGTTAAGTAGAAGTACGTCTGCTTCCTCTGGCTCTTCGGTCAGCTCATAGCCGTTTGCAGCATTAAGCAGGTCGGCCATTTTTGATGAATCGTATTCGTTCATCTGGCAGCCCCAGGTTTTAATTAGCAGTTTCTTACTCATCTCACTTTCGCTCGTTCAGTTGTACTTAAATCGGAGAGCTATTGCTCAAATTATAGCCGCCATCTCGGCGGTAAGCGGCGTATTGTACTGCTTTAAAAAGCACCTGACTAGTGATCTGACGAATTCTCTGCAAACCCTGATGAAATCTAGATTTTTACCCCATACGAAGCAAGGTTTTGTATTAAAGAATTTTGTAAAAATAGCCGTGGAACGTACAATTAAAAAACGCCAAATAATCAATACGATGAAGAGCAAAAAATGAACAAGTATGATATCGCCGTAATCGGTGGCGGCATGGTCGGTGCAGCGATGGCTGTCGGGTTTGCTAAGCAGGGCAGAAGTGTTGTGGTTGTGGAAGGTGCTGAACCTAAGGCTTTTGAAGCTTCTCAAGCCTTGGATATTCGTGTTTCAGCAATCTCACACCAATCAGTAAAGTTACTTGATTCATTAGATGCGTGGTCAGCAATTGAGAGCATGCGAGTGTGTCCTTATCGTCGTTTGGAAACGTGGGAACACCCAGAGTGCCGTACTCGTTTTCACTCTGATGAACTGTCATTGGAGCAGCTAGGCTATATCGTTGAAAACCGACTAATCCAACTTGGTCTTTGGCAAGCTTTCGCACAGTACGACAACTTAACGGTGATGTGCCCAGAGCGATTGAAAGACATCGAATTTGCCGAGGTAAACCGTGTAACGTTAGAAAGTGGCGAGCAGTTTGAGGCTAGTTGGGTGATTGGTGCCGATGGCGCGAACTCGAAAGTTCGGCAATTGGCGGGTATTGGCGTAACCGCGTGGGATTACCGTCAACACTGCATGCTGATCAACGTGAAAACCGAATTTCCTCAACAAGACATCACTTGGCAGCAATTTACTCCGTCAGGTCCACGTTCGTTCTTGCCGCTATGCTCATTAACTGAAGATGGTAAAGAAGTGGGGCAGGGTTCGCTGGTTTGGTATGACTCACCAAAACGTATTAAGCAATTGTGTGCGATGGCCAAACCCCAGCTAAAAGAAGAGATCTTACGTCACTTCCCAGCTGAATTGGGCGATATCAACGTTTTACAGTTTGGTTCATTCCCACTGACGCGTCGTCATGCTCAAAGTTATTCAAACAAGAATTGCGTGTTAGTGGGCGACTCTGCCCATACAATTAACCCACTTGCTGGGCAAGGCGTGAATCTTGGCTTCAAGGATGTTGATGTCCTGCTTTCAGTGACGGATCAGCAAGAGCAACTTAATGATTCATTACTCGCCAAGTATGAGCGCGCTCGTCGACCAGATAACTTGCTAATGCAAACTGGCATGGATGTGTTCTACAAAGGCTTTAGTAATGATTTAGGGCCACTGAAGTTCGCTCGTAATGCGGCATTAAAGTTAGCGGAAAACTCAGGGCCGATTAAAGCTCAAGTATTGAAGTACGCATTGGGTATGTAAGTCTGGATACCCAATGCGTCAGGTAGAAAAGCAATAGATAGAAAAAAAGCGAGCCATGAGCTCGCTTTTTTAATTCGATAAATCAGAGATCTACCGAGTCCAGAATCGGAAAAAAGAAAAAACCCAGCAAATTAATGCTGGGTTTTTCAATCATGGTGCGGTCGGAGAGACTTGAACTCTCACACCTTGCGGCGCCAGAACCTAAATCTGGTGCGTCTACCAATTCCGCCACGACCGCAT
>NZ_BAOG01000011.1 GCF_000400365.1 Vibrio jasicida CAIM 1864 = LMG 25398
AGTGCGCATTATGTGTAATGAATTATGTTGAGGGTTTGCCTCTGGCCTAGCGTGCACAAAGGGTGGGCGGTGCGAATGGCTCATTGTCGGCGCTTGCGTCGTACATGCTATGAGAGAGAATCGCTTTGAAGCGCTAGCCCGTAACATAATTCCTGTAATGCGCACCTACATCAAAAGTGTTTTATTCTGCTCTTTGCTTCGCGCACTTCACAAAAAGGCCTCATCGAGGCCGAACCGGTCATTATTTTATGCTGAAAATGTTGACCAGGGACACCGCTTTTACAGAACAAAATAAAATGACATACCAATCACTCGGTATGTCATTTTTTCACGTACCAGCCCCGCAGGGATAAGGGCGCACACCTCAGTTCTTGGGTATGACTCCTCCAAACGCCCGAAAAGTAGGGAACTTGTTCCCGTAGCTCCTCTTGAAGAAACCACAAAACACCCCTTCATCCTGCTAAGCCTTCTTTTAGGTACAGGGCACTGCCAATTCTCGGTCCTATCAATTTTCCCTCATGGTTCTCTGTTTTCCTTAGAGCTTATCCTCCACGCGCAGCAAGTGAGGACGGGCTAGGACGAGTGCGCGAGCATGGGGGATAAGCCACTATCTTTAATAGTGGCTTATAGTCCCAATATGGAACTCTACCTTTATATTAATCTCGACCTCTATTGATCTTTTTTTGAGCCTTGGATCATCCCGTGTTTGGCGTCGGTTAGCATGTTTTCGAACATGTATCTTGCAACATCCGTCCACTGCACCTGCTTTCCAATCTTTGAGCTTATTTCGATAGCTGCTCTTTCAAGTTTGATTTGATGTGCTTCGTGCACTCTTAAAGTTTTGTATGACATGTCTACCTCGTTACATTTCCACTTGTATTTTAGTGTTTATGAGTACGGTTAGCCATGTGCACCTTGTATTCATGTGTAACATTTGCTATGTTGTGTTCAAATATAAATGTACACATGTATTTTAGGTTTTGTTAATGTACGACTTCTTTGGCTTGCGCATTCACTTTAAGGATGAACTTTATACACCTATCGCTGTGCGTGATGGGTATGAGTTTCATATCAACTTTGATGATCTACTTGAGAAGGGCTTAAAACTCGAAGCAGGCATCTTCGTGGATTCTGAGTCCGGTCAAGTCGATATTGAAAACCTCCGTCACCCTTGGGAATCCGTACCTACGTCTTACGCAGCTATCGCAATGAAAGTTTTTCAAGGCTCAGGTTTCCGCGAGTGTGCTTGTGTCGAATTGAAAGCATCACCAGCTAAAATCATGCAGGGTCATAACGTCTATGGTTCTCGAAACCTTGTTAATTGTCTTACTGCCTTCCTTGAGTCTTTCAAACGCTCCATGCCTCAGTTCGCTGAGCTTCTAGACTTCGACAAAACAGATATATTCCGTTTCGACTCTACATTTTCTGTTCAACTAGAGTCTCGTGACCAAATTTTAGGTGCACTTAAATCTCTTTCTTCCGTCTCACACCGTTATTTACGCCCAAGTCGTGAAGGGGACTATGAAACTTCTGTCTACTTCAACAACGATAAAAACAATCCTGACTCTGGCCGTTGTACATCTTTGATCATCTATTCGAAAACAGACGAAGTAGAGCAGCAATGCGAAGCCTTAAAGCGCCTTGCCAAAAAAGAAAAAACACGAAAATACGATCACATCATCAACCGCCTTTCTGATAAATCTCTAAGAGATTTTGCCACTAACCGTCTACGTTTTGAGGCGCGCTTCATGTCTCGATGGTTCAAGAAAAACAATATCCCGCAAA
>NZ_BAOG01000010.1 GCF_000400365.1 Vibrio jasicida CAIM 1864 = LMG 25398
TCCGATAGAGTATCGAACTCAGGCCTTGAAAGCCGCTTAACAGAAATGTCCAACTTTACGGGGTCACTTCATCACGTCCGGCTTTTCTGTATCTAATCCAGAATCTCGTATCTTCATCCTCAAGAGCGAGGCACGTGCGAGTTGGGGATCTCATACACGCAAACTAAGAATGCGCACTCAACTCAGTACGTTGTAAATTTGCATCAATACTCTGGTCACCTTTCAGCCTTTCCCAAAGCTGGCCAAGTAAATCCAAACTACGTTCACTTGGGTAACGCTCCGTCGATTCCAACAACTGCCATTGTCCATCTTTCCCCTTCTCCGCAAAGATAAACTCGAACGATAAGTTGTTGGACATACCCAAACGTAAGTCAGTCACAATCAACGCATCGTCTTCAATACGGTAGTTTAGGTAGTCGTGAGAGAAAGCCTTAAGCCCTTTCAATGTGTCTGGCTTGTCTTCCAATGGCCAACTCCCAAGCGGATGCGAGACAAAATCAATGTGGTCACTACCATCGAGGACTGACGCCAAACCTTCATAGTATTGGCCGTCATTCATTACGACGACGCGCCACAAAACGGTATTGAACGGTGTTGGGGTGATCAGTACTTGTTGATTAGGTAAGTTCTGCGCACTCAAGTTTTGTTCCACGCGAGACGCGATCATTTGCTGCGATGCGTAACCCCAACCAAGATAAAGCGTCGAAATCAACACCACGCTCTGACACCAGCGTCCGCCGCGAGTTTTGGAAAACAGAGCCACACCAATCGCCAGCAATAAGGGCAGCGTGTAAAGCGGATCGATAATAAACACGTTCCGCAGCTCAAAGTAGCCCTCAAATGGCCAAATCAACTGCGTGCCATACGTTGTCATTGCATCCAACAAAGTGTGGGTAACGAACACGCTCACGGTTAAAAAGAACACACGAGAAAGTGTCCAAAACGTATCTGGTCGCCAGCGGCAATAGAGCCAAGAAATCAGCAAAGCGAAAGGAGGCAAAACAAGTAAAGAGTGACTAAAACCACGATGCTTAATTGTGTTTTGCACGGCATCACCATAGTCCAGAATTACATCCAGATCTGGCAAGGTTCCGAGGGCAGCCCCCATTAATAGCACCTTTGCGTTGCAGCGCTTCCCTGCGATCGCGCCAGCGACGGTCGCTCCTAGTGCAGCTTGTGTGATTGAATCCATATCCCGCTATCTATACTCATTCATGACAAAGATTGATTGGTTCGAAAACTAAAACGCATTTCCATATGTGTCAAACCAGTCACCCACTTTATGTCTCTTATTTACTTACTTTTACACACTAAGGGGCGATCAAATGTCTTTGATAGTTTGAAGGCGCTTTACTTAAAAAAAGCAGTCTCTTGGCGGGAGATTTTCTTGATTAACGCTTCACGTCGAAGATCTAAAATCTCATCAATCAATTTCTCTTTCGCACTAATGCCAAAGTGTTGAGCGTAATTTTTCACTTTTTCGATTTCACTCGGATGTAAACGGTACACATCTTTCTTTAATCGCGCTTCAGCTTCGCTTTTAATAAGGCCTTGGCTCTGCAACAATTTGATGATGGCTTCATCGGTTTGATTTACTGCTCGTGTCATGGGGTTCCAATCTAAAAGTTTGCGTTGCCCGCCATGCTGTTGGGCTTTCAAGTCGCACAACTTATAGACCAAACATGACAACGTTATTGCAGCCTAAAGTCATTTATTAGCAAAACATGAAACGAACTTACGACAAAAAGCTACTCACCAGCGACTTAAACAATTTACCGCTCTGAAGTATAAATACACACATTCACTTCTTCCCAATAAAGAACTTTTCGCCTTTCTGCCAATTTTACTATTGAGTATAAATTCGCTCTCGATCACATAAATCATATTATATAGGTTGTTCTCTCACTCCAATCAATCACCGTCATACTATTCAAACATCCAATTTCAGAAGCAAAATCATAGTCCGAGCAGCATAGAAAGTTGGTTACATTGTCAACAACTGGCAGTGGTCACTTTTTCGTCCATTTCAATTTCAATATTTGTGTTTTTCCCCTCCACTTCATACTTAACATAGTCAACACTACGCATATTTGTGTTATTTAAATACAAGCAATATTACTTTCTTTGTATGTCACGAAGAATGACGTTAACCATGGAGAACAATATGAAGATCACACTCACGAATATTGTCGGTAGTGCGTTGTTACTAACAACATTTGCCTCGCACAGCGCTCAAGTGAATTTAATAAACCCAAGTTTTGAAGAGAGCTTTTCTGGCTGGACGGAATTCGACCCAACCGCCGAATCTGGCGTTGCTTACGATGGTGTAAAATCAGCAAAATTCGAAGGTGATGGAGCTCGCCTTGAGCAAACCGTTTCCGTTGTCGCCAACACCGAATATACACTTAGTGCTTATGTGCGGGGTGATGCAAACATTGGCGTAGACGTTGGTGGAAGTACCTATAGCCAATCTGCATCCAATAGCGATTGGGCGAAAACAACCGTCATCTTTAACTCGCAGGATTCAACCGAGATCACCATATTTGGTGAATACAATAGTGCCGAAGGACGTGTTGACCTGTTCGCACTCAACTCATCAGACATCATTGATCCACCGACGACTTCTTTACCTATGTTTGACCTTGACCCGTCAGTGCCACCTTCCGATAACTTTGATCTACTTGATTGGAAACTGGATTTACCTGTTGACGATAACGGTAACGCCTCTGGCGATGCACAAGAAGTAAAAGAAGATGAGTTATCAAGTGGTTACGAAAACACAGAATTCTTCTATACGGGAGACGACGGTGGCCTCGTATTTATCTCTCCAGTTGAAGGGGCAACGACATCAAGTAATACCAAATACACGCGTTCTGAAATGCGCGAAATGTTACGCCGAGGCGATACCAGTATTTCCACCACAGGTATTACCAAGAATAACTGGGTATTTGCAAGCGCTCCAGCAGATGACCAAGATGCATCAGGCGGCGTTGACGGTGTATTAGAAGCAACTCTCGCGGTCAACGCGGTGACAACAACCGGCGATAGCAACCAAATCGGCCGAGTGATTGTTGGTCAGATCCACGCCAATAATGACGAGCCAATTCGACTTTACTATCGCTTACTACCCGGTCACAGCAAAGGTTCATTGTACTTTGCACATGAACCTAACGCAGACGCTTCTCCAGACGATGAGCAGTTCATCAACCTAATCGGCAGCTCTGCAGATGATGCCTCTGAACCTTCTGATGGTATCGCCCTTAATGAACTCTTCTTCTATCGCATTGAAGTTCAAGGGAACCAGTTGATCGTGACAATTCAGCGAGATGACCATGAAGACGTGACGGAAACTGTCGACATGAGCACGAGTGGCTACGATGTTGGCGGTCAGTACATGTACTTCAAGGCAGGTGTTTACAACCAAAACAACTCTGGTGACCCTACAGACTACGTACAAGCAACGTTCTACTACCTCACCAACAGCCATGAAGGATACGAGTTCCCTTAGATCTATAAAGCCAAGCGGAAGGTTAACTCCCTTCCGCTACTTCCCATCTTAGTGATGGCATTAGCAACAATAAAAAACGGTTTATACGTAAAATTTATCGTGACAAATGCCACTTTATTGTCTTAGTTATAAAACTTGATTCAGCCCTCACTTTTATAACCAATATCCTTATTAAAGTTAGATCCCTCGCACTATTCTCTTGATTCACAAGTGATCTGACCATCATTTAATCGTTTCGTACGTTTCGCACTCACTTGTCATACAATATCATTTATTTTGCAAGTTCAGGTAAGAACATCAAAAGGAATCAATGATGAAAAGTCATGTTGAAATTGCCATGGATGCTGTCGAGTTAGTCAAGCCATCCATAGAACGATTATTCGAACGAACCAATCGAAAAGAACTTCATATCGTGGTGATGGATCCTAGAGTCAAACCGTGGGAAGCGTCTTTTACTGATGCCGTTCTCTATGAAACATCTCTGGGACAACCACAAGAATGGACCATTCCATTTGATGAGTTCGCAAGAAACAAAGCACAACAAGCGTGGCGCAACGGCCGCCCTAATATTCATAACCAAACCACCCAAACGTCTTCCCTACAAGAAAACGATTTGCTGTTCTTCGGCTCATTTGTACATGGCGACGTCGTCGTTGCGTGCAGTGGTGTCGAGCAATGGTATGACATGCTCATAAGCGGCTGGATTGCCGTCGCGTTTGAGCAGCTCTGCATGAGCGAATATCAAAACAATAAAACAAACCACCCTACACAAGCATACAAAAACTAACGGAAACAAAAGGTCGATTATTATGAACAAGCTTCTTAAATCTCTACTTGTCGCCGCTGGCATCATGGCCTCTGCAACGGCTATTGCCGCGGATTATCCAACGAAAAACATCCGTCTTATTGTTCCGTTTGGTGCAGGCGGTGGTACAGACGCCGTCGGTCGAACTCTGGCTAACTCCGCAAAAGATGTACTAGGACAAAACATCGCTGTAATGAACCGCACTGGAGGCGCTGGCGCGGTGGGCATGAGTTTTGGTGCGCAGCAGCGTCCAGATGGGTACACGCTTACGGTTGTCACTCGTGAAATCGCTTCTCTCCCTCAAATGGGTTTAATGCGACATGATGCGAGCGACTTTAAACTGATTCGAATGGTTAACCTCGATCCTGCCGTGGTTCTGGTTCATAAAGACAGCCCTTTCAACACCATCAATGACCTGATCGCCGAAGCGAAAAAAGGCGAAGGTAAAGTGAAGTTTGCCTCGACTGCGGCGCCAAACTTCTACCTGATGGCATTAGAGCAGAACCAAGGAATCAAACTTAACGCCATTCCATACAACGGTGCATCGGAAGCGATTCCCGCGGTACTTGGTAAACACACAGACGTCACCATGGTAACGCCAGGAGAAGCCATTGCTCAGTTGCGTTCAGGTCAATTAAAAGCATTGGGCGTCATGTCAGACGAACGCATTGAATACATCGCCGATGTTCCGACATTAAAAGAGCAAGGTGTTGATGTCGTCACTGGTACATGGCGTGGTATTGGCGCACCAAAGAACACGCCAGATGAAGTTATTGAAACGCTGGGTAAAGCCTTTGATGAAGCAATGGCATCGGCAGAGTTCAAAGAGTTTATGGAAAAAGGCGCAATGTCGATTCACAACATGGATGCAGAAGCGTTTACCAAGTTTGTTGATGAAGACAGCAAAGCACTCGCAAAACTAATTCAGTAAGTGATGTTTTAAGCGAAGAGCATCACCACGATGCTCTTCGTGTTGAGGAGAATCAGCATGAGTCAAAACAGCCTACAACAAAGCGGCTCGCAGCCCACAGAACCCATTCAAAACCAACCGTCATCAAAACTGGATAGAGAGATCTTTTTCCCGCTTTTGATGATCGTCATTAGCAGCATCGTACTTGTGCTCATCAGCCAATTCGATGAACCGCACTACCAAGACGCCAGCGTTAACGCCCAATTCTTCCCTAGTGCTATCGCAATTGCACAAATCGTCATTTGCATCGCTCTTATCGTCCAACGAAAGCTAAAAGCATCCGTTCAACAGCCTGCCGTTCCCGTGTTTTCAAAAATGGCAATATTTGGCATCGGCTTTCTCGTGACTTATGCGCTGCTGATTCATATCGTCGGTTATTTGATCGCAAGCTTAATCGCGTTCACCGCTTACTTGGTCTTTTTCAAAGTCAAAAAACCGCTGTATTACCTTATTGCTTGGTGTTTTGTATTTGGGGTGTATTACCTATTTGGAGAGGTGTTTTACATCGCTCTACCCCAAGGCTTGTACTATTAAGGAGAGGCTATGTTTGAACACTTACTCAATGGCCTACTAACCGCATTTAGCCCAGAAGTATTGCCCATCTTAATTTTCGGTGTTGTCGGTGGAATCATCTTGGGCGCACTACCCGGACTGACGGCTACAATGGGCGTGGCGATTCTATTGCCTTTTACCTTTGGTATGGATTCCACACCGGCACTGGTGATGCTTATTGGCGTCTATATCGGTGGTATTTACGGAGGCTCGATTGCCGCCATTCTATTAAAGACACCGGGTACTCCGGCTTCAGCCGCGACGGTACTCGATGGACACACCTTAGCAGCAAAAGGACAAGCCGCTCGCGCGCTCAGTATTTCTGCGGTGGCCTCGTTCGTCGGCGGACTACTGAGTACGATTGTCTTAATTGCCATCTCCCCGCTTTTGGCAAACTTTGCACTACGCTTTAACGCGCCCGAGTACTTTGCGCTCGCTCTGTTTGGCCTAACCATTATTGTTAGCGTTTCTTCTCAAAACATTTTGAAAGGCTTGTTGGCTGGTAGCATTGGTTTATTGGTGTCGACGGTCGGTCTTGACCCTATCAGTAGCGTTCCGCGCTTCACATTTGGAATGATGGATCTTTATAGCGGCATCAATGTTATTCCGGTGCTTATTGGCTTGTTTGCCTTGTCAGAAGCCATTAATCAGATCGAGAAGATCATCAATGAAAAGCATGCAGAAGTACCAACATTTGATCGTAAAATCTTAAGCAAAAAAGACCTTAAGACGATCCTGCCTACAGCCACTAAAAGCGGCCTGATTGGCACTGCGATTGGCTCTGTACCCGGTGCTGGTGCAGATGTCTCGGCTTTTGTTTGCTACAACGAAGCCAAACGTTCAGCGAAAAAACCGGAAGAGTTTGGTAAGGGTTCACTTCATGGATTGGCTGCTGCTGAATCAGGCAACAACGGCGTAACCGGTGGCTCATTAGTACCTTTGCTCACACTGGGTGTTCCGGGTGATGCCGTTGCGGCAGTCTTGTTGGGCGCACTTATTGTGCAAGGTTTAACGCCAGGGCCTCTGTTGTTTAGCCAAAGCCCTGAGGTGGTTTATGGCGTCTTTAGTTCGATGTTGGTCGCTAATATCGTCATGCTGTTGGTTGGCTTACTTGGTATTCGTTTCTTCTGTCGCATCATCGAAGTTCCGAAAATACTGATGATTCCAATCATCATCTTCCTGTCTGTTGTTGGTGCTTATGCGATTAACAACTCCATGTTTGATGTCGGCATCGCTATCGCGTTTGGTTTACTGGGCTTCGCCCTCGGCAAGATGGACATTCCATCCTCACCAATACTGTTGGCCATCATTCTAGGGCCTATGGCAGAAACCAACTTACGCAAAGCCTTACTCATGTACGACAACTCGTGGTCATTCTTATATGAACGACCAATCGCACTTGCCTTCGTGTTGCTAGCGATCTTCTCGGTTTACTCAACATTAAAGATGAAGAAGAAAGCCAAACCCCAAGCCGCAACCTAGAAAAGGTTACGTAACGACTAACACACAGCAAAAAGCCGGACTCTGATGTCCGGCTTTGGTTTTATGAGGGTTTGATTTCGGTACGGCGAGTTAGTAGAAGTAAACCAACATCTCGACCTCATCCCCTTGCTGCTCAGCATTTAAAGAGAAATGGACATAGCCTTCTTCTGTCACTGGGATTTGCAGGTATTCATTGCTTCCCCAGTAGTTTGATGCGTATTCGTGTTGCCCTACTGTTGGCCAATACGCTTTACTCGCATACAGATCAACGTTGCCATTGCCTGCATTACCGTTTATGTCGGTTAGCCACACTCGCACCTCTTGCACGCCTTGCGGAACGTAAACCGCTGCGTAACGCTGTTGGTGCTCCGTTAAGGTTTGCGCTTGGCCAGATTCCAATACCACTGGGGTTAAGTCATCTTGCTCTTGTGCTGGCGGTGTTGGGGTTTCTGTCACTAATGACGCCTGTAATGTCACGTCATTAAAGTCCGAACGACCCGCAATGCTGATGTAGTAACGACCCAGCTTGATATAACCCGATTGCTCCGGCTCAAACGTCACTAACTCGTTGCTGCCATCGCCATATTGGCTGAACTCAAAGTCATAGTAATGGGCTTCTTTCTCAAAGCTCATGTACAAATCGGCATCGCCTTGGCTTTTGCCATGAATCGCCACGTCAAAGTGAGTAGTGTTCTCTGGCACATCCACATAGAACAATTGCTCGCTGTATGCTGCGCCACTGAGCACCACACTCTGATTTGCTGCGAGTTGCGTTACTTGATCAGAAGGCTCGGTCGGCTCACCCGGATTTGGGTCTGGGTTCGGATCAGGCTGCTGTGGTTCACTAGAGACTGAATCTAACCAACGGTCAAACTCACCATTGTATTGCTGACCCAACAATTGAACTTGCTTTGCCCACTCAGCAAACTGACCAGAACGAGAAAGCGCCAGTAAGCTATCCACTTCTTGCGGATGCTCTTCCAACATAAAGCGAACTGCTAAGTAGCCCCAACGATAAACTCGATTGGTATCGTGAGAGTAAGTGGTTGCCAACACGTCCGATAGGCTCATCTTGCCATCGGCAATCAGCCCAATCGCCGCGTCGTAACCTTGCTTGTAATGCATGTACTCAGCAAAGCCATCTAGCCACCAAACAATGTAACCATGTGCCAAGTTATCGCTGAATGAGCCATATTGGTTGAATCGTGCATCTAGGTAATGAGTGTATTCATGCTCTAGATTGAGAATAGAAAGCGCCTCACCATTGTCATAGCGGTAAGCGACAAAGCGCGCTACGTTGCCTGCTTGTGCCGGATTACCCTCAAGATACTGACCGCCGTTATCCGTCGTGTTACCAAACAAGAAAGACGAGTAATCCACGTAGCTGCCGTTGTTCGCAAACACGGCGACTTCTACTCGCTCATTGTTGTCGTCCGCCACAGGTTGATGCCCTGTGTTTGCCACTTGGTGGAAGTCGGCCTCTTTTGCGGCTAAAACCTCACAAGCTTCAATAGATTGGGCTTGGGTTAAATCTTGGGAACGGATGATGGCCGGACCATCACACTCATGACGATTCGGTAGCACACGGGCCGCTAAATCACGCTTAGCTTGATCTAAATCCAGACCATTTAAGCCTTCTGGCGCGAAGTAGCTCATCATCTCGACTGCGGCTAGCCAAAGTTTATCGTGTTCACTACCAAGCGGGTTTTGCTCCATCACTTGTTGCATCACACGCAACGATTTCTCTTTGGTTGCTTGGTTTGGGCTGGCTAGTAAACGTCCGGTTTCGCGAACGGCGTTGTAAACCAAGAAGCTCGCATCCGTATCCAATGCCCAAGCATTATCACGAGCAAATGCTGCTAACGTATCGATGTGTTGTGTATGGCTTGCCATGTATTGGTAAAAATCATCTCGCGAAGCATGGCCAGCCATTGCACGGAAAAGGTTATTCAACCCATCGACCCACTGTGTATCTTGCGCCGTTTCGCGATTGAAGTGACGCAATGCCGCAAGTTGTGCTTCCATCGTTAGAGGAAGTTGCTTCACATTGTCGACCATCAACGTCAGGCTTTTCATCGCTCCTACTTGCTCGCGTCCTTGGTCTAGCGCGTGTGGATTCGCTAAGAACGCATTAATCGATTGAGCAAAACGTTGGCCTAATGTCTCAGAGAAATCCGGCTGTTGCGCGTTGTAACGAACGTAATAAGCCGCGCGGACAAACTCACCAAGGTTTTCGAGTTTGCGCGCTTGTTCTGCCTCACCACGGTAACTTGCAATGGCTTGGTTTAACGCGATTTGAATACGGCTTAAGCTCGCTTCACTGTAGATATCGTTCAGTGAATCAGCAGGTGCGGAGAACCAAGCGCCATAGCAATGATGACTCGCTTCAGAAACAGCCAAAGCAAGATCAGACGCCTGTTGAAGATCAGGAATATCGCACTGCTCTTGTGCGAATGAGAAACTGGAAACACTGGCAAGCATGCAAGCTAGCGCCAAGCGATGACGTGGGAATAGACGGGTATGAGACATAACGACACTCATTGATTAGTTATATATTTGAGGGCGCTGTTATATTCCTTACAATCAATACGGAGAACTGAGTTGCATAAAATTTATGAAGCCAGTTCAGGAAATAGAATTTATACTCTAATTTATAAACCAATTACCAAATTTGCAGATTATCTCTCTCCGAAAACGTTCCACAACTGATTGAAATATCAAAGATAAGGTCTGTTAATTAGAAAGAAAAAAGCCAGACATGTGTCTGGCTTTTAGGTTAGTAGCGCTTACCATCAATGCGTCTCAGCGGGATATCTTTCAAGACTTCCTCTTCTGCCATCCTCATGTTTATGGCGACGATATCAGCGTCACATTTCTCTGTCGTTACGTAGTGTGTCAAACACCCACACAGGTTGCAGCGATGAAACTCGACTTCTTTATCACCCCAAATATAAAAGACTGAAGGCTCTTTCACGTAACGAACTGATACTTGCTCTGGCGAGTAGTAAGCCCAATAAGCTGCATACCGACGGCAGATAGAGCAATTACATGACGCTATCTCTTTCGGTACGTCAGCTTGAACAACGATGTTCCCGCAATGGCATGTGATTTCCATATTCAAAGATTCCATTCCAAATTCTGTCTTGGTTACTTTAACAAAATTTCATCATCTATGGCCGGCATCTAAATCTTAAAATAATGCTCACGGTGATACTGAAGAAACTTCTGTTCTATCTTGTGTTTCTTGTTCAGCGTTAAGTGTCCGTCTAGGCCAATCAAACTGAAATTCTCCGCAATTGAGAACACTCCGTTATCAAACATCACGTGATGATTTGGACATAAGCACAGGATATTTTCGACCACATCAGGTCCACGATGCGGCTCACCCAGCGGTTGAATGTGTGCAGCTTCTGCGTAGTACCCTGCTCCAGTATCAATGGCCAAACCGCATACTTGGCATTGGTATTGATGCCAGTCCTTTACCTGCTTTGCCTTTTTGTAGTCTCGGACGATCTTGTTGACCGTAACGGCTTGGCGGGACGTTACCTCATAACGTGCTTTGGTTGTGTCTTGCACCTCTGCCGCAGGTTCCGAATCAATTTGGACAAGTTTATAGCGCCATACTTTGAAGCCAGACAATCCACGCTCGCACCAATAGTCTTCAACGCGGTATAAACCCGCATATTGGTAACCTTTGGTTGGAGAATAATGGCTTTGGTGTTTATGACTTCGAGTAACGCGGACGGGTAACTCCTCCAGCTTGTTTCTAGCCAGAGCGAGGTTGGTGCGTTCTAATTTTTGATCGGCAATTTGTTTGTTGCTGTTTTCGTCACGACCACCAGCTCCGGTATAGATGATGACGTTGCCAAAATCTTCGTCGTCTTCATAACCACCGGAAAGTACGATTGAGTCAGCGCCTTCTTTAGCGCCGCCACTGATACCAGCCTGCGTTGGTGGATGGATGCCAGATTTGGCTAACGCGGCTCGATTTTCGAACATGTCACCGACTTCGGTATCGGGTATGTGTCCAAAAACTCTCATAGTAAACCCTTGTATGTGTACTACTCAGTGGGAAAACGTGTCGAGAAAAGTGACGAATTTCCAACTGATACATACGCTAACGGTATCACAATCAATCAGGTTTATATGCGTGAAACCTTCTCATTTTTCACAAGAAGTTTTTATGGTGACAATCGTTTATTTTCATATACATAGCGAACAGCACCGGGTAAACAACATGGTCAATATTGCATCTCAAACAAAACAAAGATCACAACTTATTATCAAAGTCCGACGTGCGGTTTTCTGTCATCCATATTTAACGTGCTAGTCATAATTATCAATAAGAATAATCACTCTAATTCGACTTATGGACAGACAGATGAAATTGACACAATGGATTGTTGGGCTAAGTGGCTTACTCGCATTACCGAGCTTGGCAGACACAGATGTATACCTTACGAATAACTCAGACCAACCGTTAACCATTCAGGTAAAACATGAAGGCAGCGATTTACTGGAATACGGTGAAGAATGGCAGCAACATGTGCAATTACTTGGTCCTTGGGAAACCAAATCGATACTGAGCTTTAATCGCTGGGAAGGCGTGAAAACTGGCCAGAACTATCGCTTTGAAACCGTGGTGTCTAACCCACAAGGTGAGAGTGTCACACTCAACCAAGTGGTGGAGGGCCATTGGTATAACTCGACAATGGAATATGGCCTATCGGCTGCTGATGTCGGTTTAGCATTGAAAGATGACCGTAACGTCCACCGTTCTTATACGGGATCTTTTGGTATTCGCAATACAGAGCTCGCATTCAAATCGAGCAAGACAGCCCGGTACGACGATTTGCACTACACCATCACCCCTAGCAAGGTAGATGAAGCAACGGATAATAATGAGCAAAACCTGAAGCTGATGACTTATAACATCTGGGCTCTGCCTGCGATTGCTTCACATATTGGCGATCGTTACGCGCTAATTCCTGATTACGTCAAAGGTTACGACGTACTGGCACTACAAGAGGTGTTTGCCAATGGTCGTGATGCGTTCTTACGAGAACTTGCAAAAGAATATCCTTACCAGACTAAAATGCTGGATAAAGAGGGTTTCAACATTTATGACGGCGGTGTGATCATCGTGAGCCGCTACCCTATCGTGAATCAGGCACAATATGTGTTCCCTGATTGCACCGGCACCGACTGTTTTGCCGACAAGGGCGTGAATTATGCGGAGATAGTCAAAGGTGGTCAGGCTTACCATGTGTTTGCCACGCATACCGCCTCTTTTGATACGGACACGGCACGAGACTATCGCCAACGCCAATTTAAACAGATGCGTTCGATGGCTCAGTCTTTGAATATCCTAACGAGTGAAACTGTGGTTTACAGTGGCGACTTCAATGTGAATAAGTTGAAGTTCCCTGATGACTATCAACAGATGATTGCGAACTTAAGTGCGATAGAGCCCCAGTACTCTGGTTATACCGCTTCGACTTTCGATCCTCGAATCAATAACTTTGCCGGAGAGGCTATATCTGGTGGCGAGAATGTGGAGTACCTCGACTACGTGATGGTGAGCAATGAGTATGGCGTGAAGTCGTTTAACGATAACCGTGTCGACGTTCCGCGCTCTACCGCAGAGAGTTTGTGGAAGCATTACAATCTGTCGGATCACTTCCCTGTTAGCGCTGTGATCAAACCATGAAGCGTATTGCGTTAGTTACTGTGTCCGCCGTTGTGGCGGGCACGATTTGGTTCTCAATGGCGGGTGATAAGCGTGAAAGCTTGTTGCCGTTTTCTTCTGTGATTGAACGCCGTGCTGAACAAGATACCAGTGGTCATTCTTCTTCATCAGTAAATCAAGCTGCCAGTAAAAAAGTCGTACCGAAAGCCAAAGATACCCCTTCTCCAATTAAAGCGATTGCTGGACGTTTGAATGACGCCAAAGGTCGTGCATTAAAAGCCGAGATAGAGACCTTCTGGCACACGTGTATGTCTGACCATAACTGCGAATCTAAGCTGGCCGAACTGGAAAGCTATATGTCGGGTGAGCGGTTTGCTTTACTGGCGAACTACCATCAGCTCAATAGTTTGTGGCAACAAAGAGTGGGTGGTTTGTTGTTTGATGAGCAGCAACCGCTCGCCTCTCGTGTTGCTCTTCTCAAAGCGGAAGCAAGAAAGATATGGGGTGAGCTGGCCGAAGTCATTTTTGCTGATGAATTTGCTCTTTACGATTTTAGTTTGCAGGCAGAGCAGTTGAATTCGACTCCTGCTCAAGACTACGCGCAAGCCTTTGAGGATTTAGTTCAAGAGTGGCAAGGTAATGAAGAAACGTTGGGATTAGCCAGCGACCAAGCAAAGTACGAGCGTGCGGTGGCGTTAATTCCGGATAGCGTCAGCCAAACCGAGCGCGAGGCTTTGATTGAAGAGCTTCAACAAACTTACCTTTCTGAACAAGAGAGTGAAGAGATACACGCTCGCGAACAACAAGTCGCAGAGCAAAAGCAGCAAGTGCGCGATTATCAGAGTGAGTTGCAGCAGCTTGAATCCAAACTGGCAACTCAAAGAGCCACCAGCCATGCAGGTTTGTCGGACTCGGAGTGGCAACGTTATTACCAACAAGAGGTGGCGGATTTTCGTCGCGAGTTCTTCGCTGGCTAACGGCTCGTTTGTCTGAGCAATTGGAGGTGAGAGATTCCCTACTCGCTCATTCTTCGCTCTAGGCAATGACAATGTGTGAGTGCGTGGTCATCGACAACAAATACGTCCTCCACTAACTCAAAACTTAAACCGTGTCATTCCAGCAAGGCTAGGCGCGACTAGGAATCTGGTTCCCGCGAATGCTTGATACAAGAAGGTCGCTCACTTAAAGTGACCTTCTGTAATTCGTTCCGTTAAGAACTCAAGAGTTACAACACTCGTAAGCACTCTTCCGGAGGTAAGCTAAGCAGCGTGTTAGCGAAGTTGATCTTCTCATCACGCCATTTCAATGCTGCTTCTCGGCTGTCTTGCGAATGTCGGTCAGCTTCAAAGTAGCTTTTTCTTGGTAGTCCGTTCGCTGGTGTCATCACCATAGATTGTTCATTCAAACGAATCGTAAATAGGAACTGACCGCGTTGCCCGGTTTGCGCTGCTGGGTGGTGCAATGTGGTATCGCAGCAATAGCGTTTATCACGTAGTGCGCGGCATGTGTATTCAAAGGCATCTTGAGCACCACGACCAGGGAACGCGGTATAAATACTGATGCCATCTCGTTGCAAAGACTGATCACCCGCCGCCAGTTGCACCGCGTATTGGATCATCCTAAAGCCTAGAATCACGCCACCAATGCTGTTCAATCCACTGTATTGAATTGCGCCTTCTAAGCTCAGACGAAGTTTGTCTTCCCCTTCATAAAGAAAAAGATCAGGCGATGCCCAATCACTCTTTGGAATAAGCAGTTGAGTAATATCCGAGTGTTCCATGTTGGTCTCCGCAACAATAAGTGTATTTGAGACCACAAACATAACGTAATGATAATTATTATCAATAAGTTTAAAGGAAAACTGAGAGCATAAAAAGGCACTGCTCACTACAATAGATCGTGCCTATATCAGAAATGCCAATCCGTTGAATTCAAATTGAACTCCTTGAGCCAAGCCGGATTTCGATCGTAACTTCAGAACAGGTTCAAGCCAAACACACCTTTCACATCAAATAGCACTTGCTCGGTTTTCTCACGTGAACGTTGGCTGCCTTGTTTAAGGATTTCGATCAGTTGTGCTTTGTCATCTAAAAACATGGCGCGTTTTTCTCGGATTGGACGAAGCATCTCTTGCAGACACTCTTCCAACACTTTCTTGGTTGTTCCGTCACCCAGCCCGCCACGGCGATAATTCGCTTTTAACTCTTCCACATAAGCTTTGTCAGTATGGAACGCATCAAGGTAAGTGAACACGATGTTACCTTCCACTTGGCCTGGGTCTTCAATACGTAAGTGGTTTGGATCGGTGTACATGGATTTCACCGCTGCGCTGATCTCTTTCTCTGTCGCTCCAAGATTGATTGCGTTACCCATGCTTTTCGACATTTTGTTTTTGCCATCTGTGCTTGGCAATCGCGGCGCGTCACTGAGTAGTGGACGACACTCTTTCAAAATGGTTTTCCCGCCAAGATGGTTTATCTTTCTCACGATTTCATTGGTTTGCTCTAGCATTGGCAATTGGTCATCACCAACGGGAACAAGTGTCGCGTGAAAGCCGGTAATGTCAGCCGCTTGAGAGATTGGGTAAGTCAAAAATCCAGCCGGAATGGAACGCTCAAACCCTTTGCTTTGGATTTCGTTTTTCACCGTCGGATTACGCTCCAAACGTGCGATAGAAACCAAGTTGCTGTAGTACATGGTCAGCTCAGCCAGCGCCGGAACTTGGGACTGTAAGCAGATGGTGGTTTGAATCGGGTCGATGCCAACGGCAAGGTAATCCGCCACGACGTTCAAGATATTGGAAGATACCTTGGAAGGATTGTGCGCATTGTCGGTTAGACCCTGCATATCGGCAACGAGAATGGTTTGATCGTGCTGAGTTTGTAGCGCAACTCGCTGCTGTAGTGAGCCGACGTAATGACCTAAATGCAGAGGGCCAGTGGCTCGGTCGCCAGTGAGAATGATTTCGCGCTGTTGAGTGTTTTGTGTGGTGTTCATAACTTATCTCCGAATAAAAATAGATCGCTACTGGAGATAAAAAGACATGACACTCTTAGCTACCGTCCAGCAGCGTAAGAATGTAAAGATTCCGCGCCGCTCTAATTAGAGCGCCACCAGAAGAAGTTTGATGAAGGTGTGAATGTCGTTTTCATACTTTTAAAACTAACAAGGAGCAGAGCTAAAAACAACCCTACTCCTTGTACAATTTGATTTTTCAGTTTTGGTACGGCTTGCCAGCACGGCATCAAATCTGGATATACATGGCGATGACCAGTGCAGCGCCAAATAGGCTACCCGATACAAACGCACACAATACCGCTTTATTCTGTTTGCTTCTCATCCTTTACTTCTCGACTTTAGAGCACGTAGAGCAACGCTGATTGCTCCGCTCTGATACTAAGTTGAACAGTGATAAATCCTTTCCGGTGAATCGATACGCCAAACAATCTTCGGTTCACTCTGTTGCACACAGCGTTACGATTTTTGGCGAAAACTTAAACCACTTAGTCCAAGAAGTGTGATGACGTTAGAACAAGTTCAATGAAAGCCGACAAGGTTTACAGAGACGTGTCTATTAAAAATAACGTAGTTTAGCGTCTTCGGTTAGAAACCCATTATTTCGATTTTTAATAGATACGAGCTGCACTTATTTGGCATTAAATACTGTTAAATTAGATAAGAATGACACTGATCATCTTTTGGACAAAATCCCGAAATATAACGTAAAACCGCAAGGGCGAAATACGCAACCTGTAACTAAACTTTGGGAACACTAACCCCAGTTAGGGAGCAAGAGATGAGCGACAAAAACAATCACTCCAAATGTCCTGTCATGCATGGAGCGAATACCAACCAACAGGCAGCTGAATTCAATTGGTGGCCGAAAACCCTCAACCTCGACATTCTTCATCAACATGACCAAAAAACCGACCCGATGGGCGCGGATTTTAACTATGCCGATGCTTTTAACTCTCTCGATTTAGAGGAAGTGAAAAAAGACCTAAAAGATCTGATGACCGACAGCCAAGATTGGTGGCCAGCGGACTGGGGTCATTACGGTGGCTTGATGATTCGTATGGCGTGGCACTCTGCGGGTACTTATAGAATTGCAGATGGTCGTGGTGGTGCCAGCCGAGGTAATCAACGTTTTGCTCCACTCAACAGTTGGCCAGATAACGGCAACCTAGACAAAGCACGTCGTCTACTTTGGCCAATCAAAAGAAAATACGGCAACAAATTGTCTTGGGCCGATTTGATGATTCTTGCTGGTAACATGGCTTATGAATCCATGGGCTTTAAAACGTTTGGTTTTGCTGGCGGTCGTGAAGACATTTGGCATCCTGAAAAAGACATCTACTGGGGCGCAGAAAAAGAGTGGTTGCAACCAAGTGGCGGCGAGAACAATCGTTACTCTGGTGAACGCGATCTAGAAAACCCGCTTGCAGCGGTAATGATGGGTTTGATTTACGTAAACCCTGAAGGGGTCGATGGCAAACCTGACCCAATCAAAACCGCACACGATATGCGAGTCACCTTTGCGCGCATGGCAATGAACGATGAAGAAACCGTAGCGCTCACCGCGGGTGGTCACACTGTGGGTAAAGCACACGGTAATGGCGATGCTTCCCTACTCGGCCCTGAACCCGAAGGCGCAGAAATCGAAGACCAAGGCTTTGGTTGGCTGAACAAAACCTCTCGCGGCATAGGACGTGATACCGTCACCAGTGGTGTGGAAGGTGCGTGGACCACTAACCCAACCAAATGGGATAACGGCTACTTCCACTTGTTGTTTACTTACGACTGGTGGGTTACTAAGAGCCCTGCGGGTGCTGCTCAGTGGGAGCCGGTGAACATCAAAGAAGAAGACATGCCAGTGGATGTGGAAGACCCAAGCATCCGCCGTAATCCTATGATGACCGATGCGGATATGGCGCTTAAGTTTGATCCGGAATACCGCAAGATTGCAGAGCGTTTCCGTGATGATCCTAAGTACTTCGAAGATTGTTTCGCTCGCGCTTGGTTTAAGCTGACTCACCGCGATCTAGGCCCTAAATCTCGTTACCTCGGCCCTGATGTGCCAGCAGAGGATTTAATTTGGCAAGATCCCGTGCCACCTGTTTCTTACCATCTATCTGAAGAGAACATCGACGCGCTCAAGATGGCGATTCTCAATAGCGAATTGAGCATTGCTGAGCTAGTTTCTACCGCATGGGACAGCGCTCGTACTTACCGTGGTTCTGACCGTCGCGGTGGTGCCAATGGCGCACGACTTCGTCTTGCTCCGCAAAAAGATTGGGTGGGTAACGAGCCAGAAAGATTGCAGAAAGTGTTGAGCGTACTCGACGATATTCGCACCACACACAACTCGCCAATTAGTATGGCGGATTTGATTGTGCTCGCGGGTGGTGTAGGTATTGAGAAAGCAGCATCTAACGCGGGTATGAATATCTCCGTGCCATTTAGTCAAGGACGTGGGGATGCGACAGACGCAATGACCGATGCCGATTCGTTCGATGTGCTTGAACCAATTCACGATGGCTTCCGCAACTGGCTGAAATCCGATTACATCGTAACGGCTGAAGAGCTCTTACTGGAAAGAAGCCAATTGATGCAACTGACCGCTATCGAGATGACGGTGCTCATTGGTGGTATGCGTGTTCTTGGCACCAATTATGGTGGTACAAGCCAAGGTGTCTTCACCGATAACGTCGGCGCACTGACCAACGATTTCTTCGTTAACCTCACTGATATGAGCTACACATGGCATCCAACCGGTGATAACGAGTACGAAATCCGCGAACGCGCTTCTGGTCAAACTAAATGGACTGCGTCACGTGTCGACTTAGTATTCGGCTCTAACTCGGTACTACGCTCTTACGCTGAAGTTTACGCTCAGGACGACAACAAAGAGAAATTTGTCCAAGACTTTGTCGCAGCTTGGGTGAAAGTGATGAACAACGATCGCTTCGACTTATAAAGAGCGCGCTTTTATCCATTATCTTCCAAAAGAGCTGATGACCTCAGCTCTTATTTTTTCATCCTAACTGTCACTGATTCCTTCCTCTCCCCTAGATAAATTGTAATACAATTGACATTATTCACTGAACAAACATTTGCGTAGTTAAAGCGAATCTCTTGGTTATATTTGGCATAGATACACTTATTACTTGAGACACTAAAACCCGCCAGAAACCAAGAGAAGTCGAGCCAATAGCCAAACCAACCTCTCACTTTTGCCAAAAAACATCGATAAAACCTTATTCATTGCATTTTCCGATTGCAAAATCCAACTGAGGACTTAAGATAAAGACATATAATCATACAATACGATATTTGGAGTCTAATATGACAAAACCTGTCATTGGTTTCATCGGCCTTGGTCTGATGGGTGGAAACATGGTTGAGAACCTACAAAACCGTGGTTACGAATTAAACGTAATGGATTTGAATAAAGACGCTGTGGCAGCTTGTGTTGCTCGCGGTGCTAAAGCGGCAAACACACCTAAAGAACTTGCTGAAGCAAGTGACATCGTAATGCTGTGTCTAACGACTTCTGAAGTTGTAGAAAAGATCGTTTACGGTGAAGAAGGTATTCTAGCGGGTATCAAAGAAGGCGCGACTCTGATCGACTTCGGTACTTCTATCCCTGCTTCGACTCGTAAGATCGGTGCTGATCTTGCTGCGAAAGGCGCAGGCATGATTGATGCGCCTCTTGGCCGTACTCCAGCTCACGCGAAAGATGGTCTACTAAACATCATGGCTGCTGGCGACATCGAAACGTTCAACAAAGTTAAGCCAGTGCTTGATGAACAAGGCGAAAACGTATTCCACCTTGGTGCTTTAGGTTCTGGTCACGTAACTAAGCTCGTGAACAACTTCATGGGCATGACAACAGTAGCAACTATGTCTCAGGCGTTCGCTGTTGCTAAGCGTGCTGGCGTTGATGGCCAACAGCTATTCGACATCATGTCTGCTGGCCCATCAAACTCACCATTTATGCAGTTCTGTAAGTTCTACGCTGTAGACGGCGAAGAGAAGCTAGGTTTCTCAATCGCAAACGCAAACAAAGATCTAGGTTACTTCCTAGAAATGGTTAAAGACCTAGGTACTGAGTCTCTTATTGCTGAAGGTACTTCTAAGAGCCTACAAGCAGCAGTAGACCAAGGCCTTGGTCAAAACGACGTTCCAGTTATCTTTGACTACTTTGCTGAACTAGAAGGTTAATAACCCTTTCTAAACCAAATTTTCTAAGCCTTGCTCACCTAGTAGCAAGGCTTTTTTTGTTCTTCTTCTTCCATTCTTTATTTTTCTGCGCTCTAACGGTGGCATCAAAGAGCTAGTCGACGCATTCCAAACAAATCGTAAGCCCAGCCTTTAAAAACAAGCCGTCGCCGAACGTCGCGCGGGTTATATTGGCGCTAATGTTTTAGCAGGCGAGAGCCAACATTGCGTAGCAAATGCCTAGATGTGAGGAATAGCATTGAAGTTAAAATTTACAAGCCGCCCTTCTTTCCAATGCAATTGTTATCTGCATTAAATATCAGCGGCACCTGAACATACCTATCCTAGGGCACATGATGATATTTATCAGGCGGGGCTTGGCATGAAAGAAGATGACCATAAATATGGTGGCGATACCAAACAAGTCGTGCTGCGCTTTAGGCCAATTGGCGTTAGCGACAACGCTTAGGCTCAAGTGCTTGCGACATTGGTTGCCGAGCCAACAAATTATCCACCCAATTTTAGCTCCTAAGGCCTCTCACAAAGCGACGCAGAAAACGGGCCCGACTGTGTGGTATTACCGCCAAGATGCTTCTTTCTGGTTTCGATTTATACACACACGGAAAATTCAGAACCACAACCAAACAGGATCTTAACCTTTTAAGGAGTGACTTCGGTGAACTACCCTAAACACGCTCATCACCGCTGAGTTTGATCCGCTACATAACGAAGGCGAACAGCTCTACAAGCTCATGCTCTCTTATGGTGTCGAAGTCTGAAGGGAACGTTACTTGGGGCCATTCATGGCTTCTCTCAACTTTCTGAAGTAAGTGGTTCAGCAAGACGCGGCATCACTGCGGTTCCAAACCAAATCGAGCATTCCCCATTACTACTGATTTGAAATGAAGTACTTCCCAATGCCTAATGACAACTGGGCGAATTGGGCAAAGAATCAAAAAGCAGGATCTGTGTAGAGAGGCAAGCTGACAAATAGAAAAAATCCCACAGTGATGACACCGTGGGATTTTTATTAGAAAGAGTGAGTTAAGTGGGACTTAGCTTTTCGCGTTAGCTAACTTTGGGCTTTTAGGCCCTCGTGCTGCGTTCACCAATAGAACACCCACCGAGAGAACAATCGCACCACACAAGATAAACAGTAGTCGACCTGATGGTTCGTTTGGAATCAGAGCCATCGCTAGGATACCGAAGCCCGCTACGCTGATAAGCTTACCAAGCATGCCGCGCTGTTTTGTATCTAGGTTCTGCTGCTCTTCGCTGTCAGCCACAAGAGGCGTGTTCCAGTTTTCGAACAATTGATCCACTTCTTTCTCACGTTCAGGCGATAAGCCTTTGTAGAAACGTGTTGTCAGTAGGAAGAATCCACCAGTGAAGACAACGTGTGCTGCTAGGCTCAAGCCAACTTTCAGGTCAGCCCACTCACGTGCTGTAAACGCTTGCTCTAGACCGAATAGGCGCTCCACGTCTTCTGCTTGTAGTGAGATACCGAAGATGTAAGAAACAAAGCCACCAACAACCAGTGTTGCCCAACCAGCCCAGTCCGGCGTCTTACGAATCCACATACCAAGTAGTACAGGAATCAACATTGGGAAGCCAATCAATGCGCCCACGTTCAGTACGATATCGAACAGGCTCAAGTGACGTAGTGAGTTAATGAATAGACCAATACCAATGATGATGAAACCCATCACGATAGTCGTTGCTTTACTCACGATAACCAGCTCTTTTTGCGACGCTTGTGGACGTACAATCGGGCTGTAGAAGTTCATCACAAAGATACCCGCGTTACGGTTAAGACCAGAGTCCATTGAAGACATGGTCGCCGCAAACATTGCTGACATCAGAAGACCCACCATACCTGCTGGCATTACGTTTTGTACGAATGCTAGGTAAGCTGCATCACCACCTACTGAGCCGTATTGCTCTGCGAAATCAGGCATAAATGCCGCAACGTACCAAGGTGGTAGGAACCAAATGATAGGACCAACAATCATCAGCACACATGCAAGACCTGCTGCTTTACGTGCGTTTTCACTGTCTTTTGCACATAGGTAGCGGTAAGCGTTGATGCTGTTGTTCATTACACCGAACTGTTTAACAAAGATGAACACTACCCAAAGGATAAAGATACTGACGTAGTTCAGGTTGTTACCCAGCATGAAGTCGCCGTGGAAGTTAGACACGATGTTGCCAATACCGCCACCGTGGAAGTATGCCGCCACCGCACAAGTGATCGTCACTGCCATGATAACCAACATCTGCATAAAGTCAGATGCAACAACCGCCCAAGAGCCGCCCGTTACCGCCATTAGCATTAGCACTAAACCCGTAACAATGATGGTCGCTTCCATAGGAATGTTGAAGACCGCTGCCACGAAAATCGCAAGACCATTCAACCAAATACCGGCTGAGATCAAGCTGTCTGGCATACCAGCCCAAGTGAAGAACTGCTCTGAAGTCTTACCGAAACGTTGACGAATTGCTTCAATCGCCGTCACTACACGTAGTTGGCGGAACTTTGGAGCAAAGTAGAGGTAGTTCATGAAGTAGCCAAATGCGTTGGCTAAGAATAGGATTACAACAACGAAACCGTCGTTGAACGCGCGTCCTGCGGCACCTGTAAACGTCCATGCTGAAAATTGCGTCATGAAGGCGGTAGCACCTACCATCCACCATAACATCTTACCGCCCCCTCGGAAGTAGTCACTGGTTGAGGTAGTGAACTTACGGAACATCCAACCAATTGCAACTAAGAAGAAGAAGTAGGCAAGAACAACAAGAGTATCAATAGTCATTTTTTCAGCCTTTCAAGTTTGATCATTTTCTAACGCCTAGACTACTCTGTTCATTATTTTATTTGTACTACAATAAGCTTTAATTGTGATCTGGAACATAAGTTATTTCATTGAAAAATTGGCGACAAAGCCTTTATTTTATAGGGATACTGGCATTCAAAGTCAGAATAACCATCACTCAACAAGTAATTATATTGTAATACAAATAATCTATTGCAAATTCATTAAAGTATGGAATATTTTTCTTCTTCACGCTTTGTCTGAAGATCAAAAATGCGTGTCATTTATTTGTAGGAAACGTAATGAGATGTTTCGAAGGCATAGGATAGAAAGTGGAATTTATATGAATGCAACCAGCAAAATTCCCTATTCCTTCTCGTCATTTCCTAAATGGAGGAACGACTGAGTAGGAAATCTCCTTTCACCAACAAATACCAAGTCGTTACTTTGATGGGTCAAATCACTGTCGAAGCTACGTGTAGATTCGGTTATCCAAGATTCCCACCCCCCTCCTTCGCCGCTATCGAGAACGATGCAAGGACGGTTCAGCGCTTTCCGTTTTCGCTTCTCAAATCTCGTTTCTCGATTCTAATCTCTTGTTTGCTTTTCTCGCATCTCGATTCTCCCATCTCGCCTCTTTCAAACTTTCAAACACAAAAAAAGCGAGCACTGAGGCTCGCTTTTCGTTCTTTCGCTAGTTTTATCGGGGTGTTACGACACTTATGCTACGTGAGCTACTGCGTCGCGAACCAGTGTACCTAGTTCATCCCATTTACCTTCATCGATAAGTTTTGTTGGCACCATCCAAGTACCGCCACATGCCAGCACTGAAGGGATAGACAAGTACTCGTCTACGTTACCTAGGCTCACACCACCTGTTGGCATGAATTTCACTGGGTAAACCGCCGTAAGTGCTTTAAGCATACCCACACCGCCAGATGGCTCAGCAGGGAAGAACTTAAGTGTACGCAGACCCATTTCCATCGCTTGCTCAACTAGGCTTGGGTTGTTTACGCCAGGTACGATAGCCACGCCTTTGTCTAGGCAGTATTGAACCGTGCGAGGGTTAAAACCTGGGCTTACGATAAAGTCCACACCAGCTTCGATCGCTTGGTCAACTTGCTCGTTAGTTAGGATCGTACCTGCACCGATCAGCATTTCTGGGAACTCAGCGCGCATAGCACGAATCGCTTCTGCAGCACACTCTGTGCGGAACGTGATTTCTGCGCAAGGCATACCGTTTTCAACCAAAGTGCGACCTAGAGGAATCGCATCTTCTGTTTTGTTGATGGCAATAACAGGAATTACTTTTAGGTTTGCTAATTGTTCGTTTAATGTCGTCATAAGAGTGTACTCGTCGTCGTTAACTTGAGTTCAATAAATCACTGCGGAGCGCCGATTACTCAACGCTCCGCAAAAGAATTATAAAGGAAGATCTGGCATCACTTCACGTGGAATGATGGCACCTTTATGTTGAATTACCGCGCCAGCCATACAGTGACCAGAGTAAGCCGATTCAGCTGCATTGCCGCCAGTCAAACGCTTCGCCAAGAAGCCTGCACTGAAAGAATCACCAGCCGCTGTTGTATCAATCACGTTGTCGACTTTGTTTGGCGCCACGTATTGCGCTTCGCCATTCGCCACAACCAAGCAATCTTTGCTGCCACGTTTAATGATGATTTCATCCACGCCCAGTGCAGAGGTTCTCTCGATGCACTGCTCTAGATGCTCGTCACCGTAAAGCATTTGCTCATCTTCAAATGTGAGCAGTGCGATATCCGTGTGCTTAAGGATCTTAAGGTACCAAGACATGGCATTCTCGCGGCTTTCCCACAATTTAGGGCGGTAGTTGTTATCGAAAATAACCTTACCACCTTGTGCCTTGAAGCGCTCAAGGAAGCCAAACAGTTGCGTCTTACCTTCTTCAGTAAGAATCGCTAATGTAATACCGCTCAAGTAAACCGCATCGTACGAGTAAAGTTTGTCGACTAATAGCGGAGACTCGTTTTGTTCGAATAGGAACTTAGCGGCCGCTTCGTTACGCCAGTAGTGGAAGTAACGTTCGCCAGTTTCATCGGTTTCGATATAGTAGATACCTGGTTGCTTTTCTTTAACAGAAAGAACCAGACTAGTATCGATGCCCTCTTCTTGCCATGCTGATAGCATTTCTTGGCTAAAAGGATCGTTACCCAAAGCCGTTACATAGCTGGTTTTAATATCGTGAGCTTTGGTCAAACGAGATAAATACAGTGCGGTATTCAACGTATCACCACCGAATGACTGCTTTAGCTGACCTTCCTTCTTCTGTAGCTCAACCATACATTCGCCAATGACCGCGATGTTTAATGATTTCATGTTGTCACCTTAGCAACTGAGGTTGCGCTATAGATTATTTTAAGAAGTCTTCACGAGCTGGGTTGAAGATATCTAGAAGAATGCTGTCTTGCTCTAGTGCAACCGCACCGTGCATCATGTGCTTACGAGCAAAGTATGCGTCGCCTTCTTTTAGTACTTTCTTCTCACCTTCGATTTCCGCTTCAAAGCTGCCACGTACTACGTAACCGATTTGATCGTGGATTTCGTGAGTATGCGGAGCGCCAATCGCACCTTTATCAAAACATAGGTGAACCGCCATTAGGTCATCTGTGTAAGCAACAATTTTACGTTTGATACCGCCGCCTAGCTCTTCCCACGGGTTCTCATCTAATACAAAGAAAGAATTCATCGTCATACTCCTAAAAAGTCTCTATT
Organism: Vibrio jasicida CAIM 1864 = LMG 25398; assembly: GCF_000400365.1. Lineage (GTDB taxonomy): Bacteria > Pseudomonadota > Gammaproteobacteria > Enterobacterales > Vibrionaceae > Vibrio > Vibrio jasicida. The sequence goes on from NZ_BAOG01000010.1 coordinate 25,792, forward strand.
AAAGCGAACCCTACGGCACTTCATTCTTAACCATGCTTTTATTAAAAGGTTCTCTTAAAAAAGCGTCGTATTGATAAAAGTGAAACGCAAAGCGAAAGGGTCTGCTGTTGAATTGGTAACGAGCATATCCGATCTATTTTAATTGTCATACAATATATCTAAAAATATGTGATATTCATCAAATGGTGCTCGTTAAAGCATTCCACTTAACGATTAATAACGCCGAAACATCAGTCACAACAAGGATTACCACAGCGATATAAATCAATAAGTTAGCTAAATTCGCGTGATTTCACTCTCCCTTTTTGCCACAAAAACTACACCCAAACTTAATATTGTATTACTTTATAGAGAGTTTAAGAAAACAACACACTTCATCTGAGGGTGGTAAAGAAATGACTACACAACCGATTTTGTTGACTGAAGCAGAAGTCGAACTACTAAGAAAGGAAGTCGGAAAGCCGAGCTTAATGGGTAAATCCATTGAAGCGAATCGCAAGGAACTTGAAGCCTTTATGCGTCTGCCTCTAGACGTACCAGGTCACGGCGAAGCGGGTGGCTACGAGCACAACCGCCACAAACAAAACTATACCTACATGAATTTAGCGGGTCGTTTGTTCTTGATCACTCAAGAACAAAAGTACGCGCAGTTCGTTAAAGATCTTCTCGCTATTTACGCAGAGAAGTACCTCACTTTTGATTTCCACGTACAGAAAAACACTAACCCAACAGGTCGTCTTTTCCACCAGATCCTTAATGAACACTGTTGGTTAATGTTTACTAGCCTTGCTTACTCTTGCGTGGCATCAGTGATGACAGAAGAAGAGCGCACAGCTGTTGTTGAGCGCATTTTCGAACCAATGCTAGACATGTTCACAGTGAAATACGCGCACGATTTCGACCGTATTCACAACCACGGTATCTGGGCAGTTGCGGCTGTTGGTATCTGTGGTCTAGCCATTGGCAAACCTGAATATCTAGAGATGTCGGTATACGGTCAAGATCGTGATGATACCGGTGGCTTCCTAGCGCAAATCTCACAGTTGTTCGCCCCTTCTGGTTACTACATGGAAGGTCCGTACTACCATCGTTATGCGATTCGTCCAACTTGTGTATTTGCAGAAGTAGTACACCGTCACATGCCTGAAGTAGACATCTACAACTACAAAAACAAAGTGATTGGCAACACAGTACAAGCGATGCTGGCAACGGCTTACCCGAATGGTGAGTTCCCCGCACTAAACGATGCATCTCGTACCATGAGCATTACCGACATGGGTGTTCAAGTTGCAGTGAGTGTTTACAGCAAGCACTACGGCTTGGATGACAACATCCTTGGCATGGCGAAGATTCAAAACGCCGTTTGGATGCACCCTTGTGGTCTTGAGCTTTCTCAAGCTTACGATAAAGCTATCGCAGACCGTGAAATCGGTATGCCTTTCTGGCCAAGCGTGGAACTTAACGAAGGCCCAACTGGTAATAACGGAGCACAAGGCTTTATCCGTATGCAGGATAAAACCGGTGATGTGTCACAGCTTGTGATGAACTACGGTCAACACGGCATGGGACATGGTAACTTCGATACGCTTGGCATTACTTTCTTTAACCGTGGTCAAGAAGTGCTGCGTGAATACGGCTTCTGTCGCTGGGTAAACGTAGAGCCTAAATTCGGCGGTCGTTACCTAGACGAAAACAAATCGTACGCACGTCAAACTATCGCGCACAACGCGGTAACGATTGATGAGCAATGTCAGAATGGTTTCGATGTAGACCGCGCTGATTCGGTGCATGGTTTGCCTCACTTCTTCAAAGTAGTAGGCACTGAAATCAACGGTATGAGTGCGTTTGCGAACGACCATTACCCGAATACAGACATGCAGCGCAGTGTGTTCATGCTTAGCCTAGACGAGCTTGAAGCACCGCTACTGCTAGACCTTTACCGCATTGAAGGTGAAGGCGAGCATCAGTACGACTACTCTCATCAATACGATGGTCAAATCGTACGTACTAACTTCGATTACCAAAGCTTTGGTGAACTGAACACCCTTGGCGATGACTTCGGTTACCAGCACCTTTGGAAAGTAGCAAGCGGCAAAACGCAAGATACGGCGTTGGTTAGCTGGCTACAAAACAACACCTACTACACTTGGTTAGGCACTAGCAGCAGCGCGAAACAAAACGGTGATAATGAAGTGATCTTCACTCGCACTGGCGCCAATGACCCAAGCTTTAACCTACGTAGCGAACCAGCATTCATTCTGCGCAGCAAGGGCGAATCGACGCTATTTGCTTCTGTGCTAGAAACACACGGCTACTTCAACGAAGAGTTTGAGCAGTCGGTGAATGCACGTGGTCAGGTGAAAGATATCCGCGTCGTGGGCTACAACGCCGTTGGCAGCATCGTAGAAATCACGACTGAAAAATCACTGGTTACTGTGATGATCAGCAATGTTCTAGGCGCTGACGACCAAACCCCACACCAAGTAGAATTGAACGGTAAAACCTACAGCTGGAATGGCTTCTACTCTCTAGAAGTGAACGCATTCGGGCAGGAGAAATAATAATGAGCTACCAAACCCAGTCTTACCAACCGCTATTAATGAACTTTGAAGAAGCGGCAGAACTAAGCAAAGCACTTGGCACGGATAGCCTATTAGGAAATGCACTAGCACGTGACATCAAACAAACTGACGCTTACATGGCTGAGGTCGGTATTGAAGTTCCAGGTCACGGCGAAGGCGGCGGTTACGAGCATAACCGTCACAAGCAAAACTACATCCACATTGATCTAGCGGGTCGCCTATTCCTTATCACTGGCGAGCAGAAGTACCGCGATTACATCGTGGACATGCTAACGGCTTACGCGAAGGTTTACCCGACGCTAGAGAGCAACACCAGCCGTGACTCTAACCCTCCGGGTAAGATCTTCCACCAAACTCTGAACGAGAACATGTGGATGCTATACGCGTCTTGTGCGTACAGCTGCATTTACCACACGTTGGAAGAAGAGCAAAAAACACTGATTGAAAACGATCTGTTCAAACAAATGATTGAGCTGTTCGTAGTCACTTACGGTCACGACTTTGACATCGTACACAACCACGGTCTGTGGGCTGTAGCAGCAGTAGGTATCTGTGGTTACGCAATTAACGACCAAGAAGCGGTAGACAAAGCGCTTTACGGCTTGAAACTGGATAAAGTTAGCGGCGGCTTCCTAGCTCAGTTAGACCAACTGTTCTCGCCAGATGGCTACTACATGGAAGGTCCTTACTACCACCGTTTCTCGCTGCGTCCAATCTACCTATTCGCAGAAGCGATTGAACGTCGTCAGCCTGAGCTTGGTATTTACGAGTTCAACGACTCGGTAATCAAGACCACGTCTTACGCAGTATTTAAGACGGCATTCCCAGATGGTACTTTGCCAGCATTGAACGATTCATCGAAGACGATTTCGATCAACGATGAAGGCGTAATCATGGCCACGTCTGTGTGTTACCACCGTTACGAACAAACTGAAACGCTACTCGGCATGGCTGACCACCAGCAAGACGTTTGGGTTCATATCTCAGGCAAGACATTGTCTGACGCAGTTGCAACAACAGACAACATCAAACCGTTCAACTGGGGTAGCCTATTCGTAACAGACGGCCCAGAAGGCGAAAAAGGCGGCGTAAGCATTCTTCGTCACCGTGACGAGCAAGACGACGACACCATGGCGCTTATCTGGTTTGGTCAGCACGGCAGCGATCACCAGTACCACTCTGCACTAGACCACGGTCACTACGATGGTCTGCACCTGAGTGTGTTTAACCGCGGTCATGAAGTGCTGCACGATTACGGCTTTGGTCGCTGGGTAAACGTTGAGCCTAAATTTGGCGGTCGTTACATCCCAGAGAACAAGTCTTACTGTAAGCAGACAGTCGCGCACAACACAGTAACGGTTGACCAAAAGACACAAAACAACTTCGACACAGCACTAGCAGAAACCAAGTTCGGTTCTAAGCACTTCTTCAAAGCTGATGATGAAAAACTGCAAGGCATGAGCGGTCGTATTTCTGGTTACTACAACGGTGTAGACATGCAGCGCAGCATCATTCTTGCTGAATTGCCAGAATTCGAGAAACCACTTGTGATTGATGTTTACCGCATCGAAGCAGATCAAGAGCACCAATACGATCTGCCAGTGCACTACTCCGGTCAAATCATCCGTACGGATTTTGAATACGATGTAGAAAGCACGCTGCGTCCAATGGGCGAGGACAACGGTTACCAACACCTATGGAATGTAGGTTCAGGCCAAGTTCAAAGCAGCTCGCTTGTAAGCTGGTTGCACGACAACAGCTACTATTCGCTAATCACAAGCGCAACGAACGGCGGCAAAGTGTTCTTCACTCGCACGGGCGCAAATGATCCAGACTTCAACTTGAAGAGCGAACCAGCACTGATCCTACGTCAATCTGGTCAGAACCACGTGTTTGCCTCTGTGTTAGAAACGCACGGTTACTTCAACGAGTCTATCGAAGCATCAGTTGGCGCTCGTGGACTAGTAGAGTCAGTAACCGTCGTTGGCAACAACGAAGTGGGTACCGTGATTCGCCTGCAAACTACAACAAGCAACGCTTACCACTTCGCTATCTGCAACCTAGACGAAGACAAACAGAACGCGACACATCGCGTTGAGTTCGACGGTGTGACTTACACTTGGGAAGGCGCATTCGCACAAATTTAATCTTTAGATAGGGTCTGTTTATCTTTCGTGGTTAAATTTTGTTCGAGATAAAAGCGTTTTAATCGCGGCGAGTCGATTGAAGCCTAGTGGTTCTAAGTAAAATTGACTCAACAAAGAGTAAAACGCTTTTAGCCGAACCCTTTGGGTAGCGTTTGTAGGTGCTTTCTACTGCGTTATCGGCTTATCAGGTAGAACAACTACATATCAAAGCCTCTGCTTTGTATAAAACACCTACAAACTGCTGCAAAAATCATCACGAAAGGTCAACAGACCCTGGTCACTAAAAATTAATGTAAAAATCGGGAACTAATTCAAAGCCGGACGTCATGTTCGGCTTTTTTTCGTTTACTTCCATCAACAGCCCCCTCTTCGTTTTATCAATACCAATCAAATCGTTTGTACATGTTTTGTTGGAGGCATAAAAAATCCCTAACCATTGGAATCCAATGATTAGGGACGTTAAAGCGACATCTTACTTGCCATTTAACTTCAGTACAGAGAAGGTCGCGCTACTGTAATCGCCGTTTTTCTTATCCGTCTCGAAATCTCCCGTTCCTTCACAGCCTGTCGCCCAGAAGTTATCACCTGTTTTCACGCTGCATTGTCCGTAAGCGCCTGCTTTAAAGTAGAACCATTCGCTCGCATAGCCTTTGGCGAAATCTTTCTTATCCACTTTTCCATAAGCGTCGACGTTATTGCTCAAGTCGAGTTCATACTTCACGGTTGGGTGGCCTTCGGCTTCGAATGCAAGCTGCATAATGTTGCCTTCGACTTTAACGCTGTAACTGAACTCTTCGCCAAGTGCGATGCCTTTATCTCCCGGCTCGGCGTTGTTTTCCCATGTATTACCCCATACTGGATAAGCGATGTCTGTGCGATCAGGGTCCGCTTTCGCTAGGTTGCGTTCGTACGTCCAGAACACCGATCCCATCTTATGGTTAGGCCATTTCTTGTAGAAGATTTTTAGTGGTTCATTGCCGTGTCCAAACCCTGTGTTCGCCTCTAACTGAGCCGGATCTTTGCCTGCATGAATCTGCCCTACCACGACGGAATACGCTGGGTATTTTTCTGGATTCTTAGAGCGCGTAGCAACGTGGTTTACTTTTAACGTCGCTTCTAATGTTCCTCCTACTGCGCTGAATGATTCCGCTTGAGGGTGCGCGGCAATCGCCCAGTTGTTTTCTGGTGCTTTCACACTGATATCGACATCAGTGCCTCGCCCCATTTGACGGAGCTCAGAACGCGCGTTTGTAGAACCCTTTGTTGTCACGGCCATGTTCGGCACTTCAAAGACCATATTGTCGTTTTCATCTAAGAAGAAAAATTGGTGATGTGAGTAACTGAGCATCGCCACGCCTTCGATTTCATCCGCTCGACCGTTGTTGTCTTTGTCCATTGGCAAGGTGATCTTCCAGTTCATCATATCGAACTTATCCGCAGGCACTGGATGAGGTGTCTGATTATGGGCCAAAGCGGTCATTGGTAACGTAGTCAGTAAGGCGGCAGCGAGGAGATTCTTGTTCAGTCTTTTGCTATTACACATGGATTTGGATTTCCTTATTTATGTATTATTGTCGTACATATTAATTATTAATCCAGAGATTAAACCGAACGGAAATTCGGGTGTGTAAAATCGCTCACAGTTTGATCACTTCAAGTTCTACTTGGATCAAACTTTAAGAAAAAGTGATAGATAAAAGCAGGTTATTTAAACCAAACACTCAGCAGTAAACTATAGCGGCAAAAAAGCCCTCATCATTGAGGGCTCTTTACTAGACGAAAAATCAAAATAAAAACGACAAATTAATCATACATAAGCTTCTCAGCTTTCTTAAGATCAAACTCGTTGAGTGATTTACGCGCCAAGTGCCTAAATGGCAGTGCTTTCACTATTTCTTCAAATGGCATAACGGCGAACGCCCAAAAGAAAGAGAGATCCCAATGCAGAATGACTAATGCACACAATGGGATGGACACTATCCACTGGCCAGTGAAGTTGATCTTGAAGACTTCTGTGGTCTTGCCCAACGCACGCAACACATGGCCGTGTACCGTATTATAGCCACGAACAATCGGCAGAAAGACGTATAACGGTGCGATGGAAGCAAGGGCAACGTAGGTACTTGGGTCTAGGTCTGGGTATAAATCCGGTAGGACAAAACTTAAGGCTAAGAAGAACGCCGCCGAGACAAATGAGATCATCACAGCCATATCGATGCTGATATCAACATTCTTACGCAGTTCATCCATTTGTCGTGAACCAATCGCTTGGCTGATCGTGATCGCCGACGAGTGTGCCCACGCAGTGATGAACTGAGTCCCTGCTTTGATCCAAGGCATCACGATGGTCATCGCTACGTAGGCGTTCAATGTAAGCTGTGAATACAACAACATGTAGATAGTCGCGCCGGTTTGCAACATCGTCACGTTTGCTGCAACGGGGAAAATCTCTTTAAAGTGATTCAGCGTGTTGGCTTTCAGTGAGGCATCTAGGTTCTTAATTGACAAGACGATGGAATCATCCCATCGAATACACAGGGTCAAGTACAGCAATCGAATGGTGATGGCGATTAAGCTGCCCGCTGCCGCGCCTTGCACACCAATACCCTCAAAACCAGCAAAGCCATGAATCAACACGTACGACATTGCCATGTTGACTGGCAGCTCAATCAAGTAACCTTTGAACGGCACTTTGGTTCGGCCAAGGGCATTAAACAAGGCGATCATGACTTGGGTAATCGCGTTGAAGATGATGATGAACTTGGCGACAGCGAGGTAACGTTCGGTCTCTGCATAAAGAGCAACATTGTCGGTTAACTTACTGATCAACGCTTTGTCGAAGGCGGTAATCAGTGTCCAAAACACAACCGCGACCAAAACGTTGATAATTAAGCCCGCCCAGAAGCCTTTGTTCAAGGATGGGTGTTGCCCAGATCCAACTGCACGACTAAGTACCAACTGTGAGCCGTTCGCCAATGCCATTTGGATACCTAAAACAAAGGAAACAATGGTGGTGGCAATACCCATGGCGGCAAGGGAAACTTCACCGAGTGGTGAGACAAGGAAGGTGTCGATCATTAACATCGACTGCATTAATAATGCGTTCAAGGCCAACGGCCAAGCAAGGGACAGATTTTTTCTTATATAGGGTTGGGAAGACATGGTAGACCTTTCGGGGTTGTCATAAGCGCAACTAGCAAAGACGCAATTGCCGCTAAACGTTGGCCTTGCCCTATCCTTTCACCGTTAGAGCAAAGCCAAATACACGTTGATTCATCAACCGTTGACGACCTGAGCCAGTTTTTGGTTTTCGTCGTTAAGCAATGTATGCGACGAGATACGAGCTTGGTCTCCATTCCCCGCCATAATCGCATCGTAAATCGCGCGATGCTCTTCAATACAGAATCGACCGCCTTCAGCTGAATGATCGATAAACTGCTTGAAGATGGTCGATAAAATATTGCTAAACGGAATGTAGAATTGATTGCCTGTTGCAAGGAATATTGTCTGGTGAAACAGGTGGTCGTTGACCGTCCAGTCGTCATAATCGAAACGATTGGCTGCCATGGTCATACGCTGAAAAATAACCGACAACTCTTTGCGTTGCTCTGCTGTTGCGTTATTCGCCGCTAAGGCACAAGCCTCTGGTTCAATCGCTTTACGCAGCCCCAAAAACTGAGCCAAAAACGGCTCGGTATCTTCTAAATCTTGAATCCATTCCAAGAGTTGAGGGTCGAGAAAATGCCAATAGTTACGCGCACGAATGGTAGTTCCCACCTTCGGCTTTGACTCGATTAACCCTTTTGCCGAGAGCAGTTTGGTTGACTCGCGTAATGCTGTGCGACTCACGCCAAACGCGTCACAGAGATCCATCTCATTGGGTAGCTTTTCATTTTGGTTTAGCTCACCTGACAGTATTTTGCGGGCGATCTGTCTGGCAACTTGCACATGGATCTTGCGGTGTGAATCCTCCACAAGAGAAAACTTTGCCATTTGACGCTCCTTATAATTATGCTTCCAGTGCCGTAGCACTTGATAAATGATCAAAAAAAGCCAGACGAAGCTGGCTTTTTGAGGTCAGTGTATTCGTCTGAAACGAAATAAGTCAGCGCTTATGGCGCCATTTGTCCGCCGTTTACATCCAGCACTTGGCCAGTGATGTAACCAGAACATGCGTGTGAAGCGAAGAAAGCAAACGTTGGTGCTACTTCTTCGATTCGACCGAAGCGACCCATAGGGATACCGCTTGCGATTGCAGCTTTCAACTCGTCAGACTTACCATCGTGGAATGCTGTATCGATAGTGCCTGGAGAAACGATGTTGAAACGGATGTTGTCTTTAGTGAACTCTTTCACCCAGTTACGGTGAATGTCGTGCAACCACGCTTTTGATGCTGCGTAGATACCAGCACCAACACCGCCGCCTTCACGAGCTGCGATAGAGCCAGTGCTGATCACACATGCTGTCTCACCAGATTCCGCTGCGGATGCACGAAGGTGCGGGATGGAATATTTGGTTGTCATCAACGCCGAGCGAGCGTTCAGATCCATAACGCGGTTGTAGAACTCATCATCGATGTTTTCTAGGTTTTCACGACCGCCAAGACCACCAGCGTTGTTGATTAGCACGTCCATGCCACCGAAATGATCGGTAAATTCCTTAACCAGTTTTTCGCAGTCTGCGGTCACCATAAGGTTCGCTTGGAAAAACTTAACATCGCCACCAAGTGCGGTTAGCTCAGTCACTGCTGCATCTGCGTCAGGACCGGTTTGATGACTGTTAATGCCGATTTTAGCGCCGTATTTTGCGAACACGCGTGCCGCCGCTAGGCCCATACCTGACGTAGAACCAGTGATAAGTACGCGCTTACCTTTCAAATCGTTAAACATGACGGTTTACCTATGTTAGTTATTCGTGCCTTCGAAATAAATCATACAATAAGATCTTTCGGTCGCAAGCGTATTTGCGCCCAATTGAGCGAGATCCGGCAAAATTCGTCAGTTTTGCGTTGCATTTGTGGTTTGGGTCACAGCAAGTAGGATTTTACAGCTATTATTTGTATGAATAATTTAACAACTTGATAGCGATAAAAACGATATTGAAGAAGCGCTCAAGTCAACGCAATCATTGATTGTGTCTAGTGAAAACACGCGTTATGTGAACCCTCTTATATTACGTTCACATCTGCTTGGTAGGTAGGGGCAAGAGTGCTATAGTGCGGCTTAAATAATACATATTTAATAAGAAGTGAAGATTATGTCCGGCGAATTTCATTCTATCTCAGGCTCTAAGCGAAGCCTTCATGTGCAAGTAGCACGTGAAATCGCACGTGGTATTTTGTCTGGTAAGCTTCCTCAGGGCTCTATCCTACCTGGCGAAATGGTTCTTTGTGAGCAATTTGGCATCAGCCGTACTGCATTGCGTGAAGCAGTGAAATTGCTAACGTCGAAAGGCCTACTTGAGTCGCGTCCTAAAGTTGGTACTCGCGTCATCAACCGCGCTTACTGGAACTTCTTAGATCCTCAGCTGATTGAATGGATGGACGGTCTTGCAGATACTGACCAGTTCTGTGGTCAATTCCTTGGTTTACGCCGTGCGATCGAGCCAGAAGCATGCGCCTTAGCTGCGATCCATGCTACTGCGGAACAACGCATTGAATTATCTGAAACTTTCCAGAAGATGGTCGACGTTGCAGAAGCGGAAGAGTTTGATCAAGCAAAATGGATGGAAGTTGACACTCGTTTCCATAGCCTGATTTTCAACGCAACGGGTAACGACTTCTACCTACCATTCGGTAATATCCTGACGACAATGTTCGTTAACTTCATTGCGCACTCTTCGGAAGAAGGCAGCACTTGTATCAAAGAACACCGTCAGATTTACGATGCAATCATGGCAGGCAATGCTGACAAAGCGCGCCAAGCATCAGCGAATCACTTGTTAGACTCTAAGCACCGCTTAGCGCCAGTAAAATAAGTTCAGCGACAAACCATTGAAAGCACGCGTCCTTCGCGTGCTTTTTTGTCTCTACTCCCCTCTTGCTTTAGCCAGAATCCTATCAATCCTCACAAAAAACTTCTTATTCAGTGATACTTTGATTAAATTTAGATATATAATAATACAAATTAAATTTATTAAAGTGCTGTGTTATGACTGAATCTTTGCTGCCAAACATCCTGCAATTTATTGGGCAAGTCGACCCATTCGACAAGATCCCAAAACCCGCTTTACGTGAACTCGCATCGCACGTGCAGATTACTTACCTTGGCAAAGGTGAAGTCATTGACCAATGCGTGACAGGCCAAGAGAAGTCGCTCTACATCATACGAACTGGCTCCATGGAGCAAAGAAAGTCCGATGGTGTGCTACGTGCAAAACTAGGGCCAGAAGACATCTTCGGCTTCACTTTTCTTGGCAGTCAAATCGACAGCACGAAAGGCTACCGTGCGATCGCGATTGAGAACTCACTGGTTTATGTGATTCCCAACTCGGCCCTTAAAAAGCTGTTCGAAACCCACCCTGAATGTGCGGAGCACTTTGCTTCTCAGGCACAAGTTCGTTTGAAATCCGCGCTGGATGTGGTGTGGTCAAACAAAGAGAAAGGCTTGTTCATTCGCCGCGTTGGCGAGGTTGCCAGCGGCCGCGTTGCTGTGGTGACTGCCGACCAGTCGATTCAAACCGTTGCAAACGAGATGCTGACCAAATGCTCGCCATGCGCCGTGGTTTACGAGAACGACAAAATCGTCGGTTTGATTACTGACCGCGATATGACCAAGCGCGTTATCGCTCAAGGGGTAAGCACTGACCGCCCTATTTCTGAAGTGATGACACACGATCCGCAAACCATCAAACCGGATGATCTCGTCTTGCATGCCGCATCGATGATGATGCAGCACAATATTCGCAACCTGCCATTAGTGGAAAACAACAAGGTCGTCGGCGTGCTGACTACGACACATCTTGTGCAAAACCACCGTGTGCAGGCCATCTTCTTGATCGAGAAAATCAAATACGCAGGCAGCGTAAAATCCCTTTCGAGCTTTACCCCAGAGCGCCAAGCGATCTTTGAAGCGCTAGTTGATGGGCACGTTTCACCAGAAGTCATCGGTAAAGTGATGACGATGATCATGGATGCTTACACGCGGCGCTTGATTCAAATCGCGATTGATAAACTTGGTCCGCCGCCATGTAAGTTCTCATGGATTGTGGCAGGCTCTCACGCTCGTAACGAAGTCCACATGTTGTCGGATCAAGACAGCGCGATTGTCCTTGCTGACCACGCGACAGAGAACGACCGAATTTACTTTAAACACCTTGCTATGATCGTCAGTAACGACCTTGCGAGCTGCGATTACCCTTTATGTCCTGGCAAGTTTATGGCGGCAACGCCAAAGTGGTGCCAACCTCTTAACGTTTGGAAGAAGTACTACAAAAAATGGGTCGCCAACCCGGAGTACGAGCGCTTGCTAAACATCAGCGTGTTCTTGGAAATTCGTACCCTTTACGGCAATAAAGATTACGAAAGCATCTTGCGAGATGAGCTGCATACCAACATTCGCAGCAATCGTGAGTTTCTCTCCATGCTTGTGAACGATGCGGTAAACACCAACCCACCGTTGGGCATCTTCAACAGTTTGGTTTTGGAGAAGTCAGGCGAGAACAAGAAGACGCTCGATGTGAAGAAATACGCCATCAATCTGATCATTGATTTGGCGCGCATTTACGGTTTGGCGGTTGAGTGTGATTTAACCGCTACCGACGAGCGTTTCAAAGCCGCGAATGAAGCGGGCGTATTAAGTGAAGATGCGTACAAGAACATCCTTAACGCGTACCAGTTCATCTTGTCGTTCCGTTTTGGTCATCAGTTAGAGGCGCTGAAACGTGGCGAAGAGCCAAATAACCACATCGATCCAAATACGTTCGGTAGCTTTGAACGCCAGCACCTGAAAGACGCCTTCCGTATTATTGCTGACTTGCAAGAAGCCGCGAAAGTGCGCTTTGGGAGCCGTTAATGAAGCGAATCCTAGAACACTTTCATCCTTGCTCGCGCCTGAATCGAAAGCGCGAGCAATACGTGAAACAGACAACCATGCCAGAGCACATCAAAGCGCTGGTTCAAACGCCACGTCTGGAAGCGGCGCAATTCGCACAAGACGCCAATTACATTGTGCTGGATTTGGAGACAACCGGCTTAGACAGCGAAGAAGATTTGATTTTGTCGATCGGTTGGGTAGACATTGCGAATGGCAAAGTGGATCTGGCCACCAGCCAGCACATGTACATCAATAGTGATTCGCAAATCAAACCAGAAACCGCGGTGATCAACCATATTACGCCGCAAATGCTGTCCGAGGGCGTTTCTATCCATGATGCTATGCGAGCGTTTTTCCACGCCGCCAAAGGCAAGATCTTGGTCGCTCACGCTTGCGTGGTCGAAACCCAGTTCATCAATCAGTATCTACAGCGGGTGTTTAAACTCAGCGAACCGCCTTTGGTTTGGGTCGACACCATGTGTATTGAAAAGCATCTACAGAAAGCGATTAATCCTCGTGACGAAATTGATGTCACTCTCTCTGGTACTCGCGCTCGCTATGGGCTGCCTGAGTACAACGGACACAATGCGTTAGCGGATGCGGTCGCGACGGCAGAGCTGTTGTTGGCACAAAAAACTCGCATTACTCCTCAAGGAAAAACCACCATCGGTACCCTTTATCGATTGAGTCTCTAACTCTCTAACCATTCCAATATGAAAAAATCTGATGTCTCTAGCGCCATCTTCCTTTTGGTGGCGGCGAACTTGGTCGCGTCCCTTTCCGACGTGTCCCTCAAAATGCTTAATGGCGAAGTACCCACTTTTCAATACGTCTTTATTCGCCAATTAATCAGTCTGGTGTTGCTGTTACCTCTTTGGCTTCGTTTGGATAAACGAGAACGTCAAATGGGATGCGATTGGATCACCTTCTGGCGCGCGCAATTGATTCTGATAGGCAGTGCCAGCGCTATGGTAGCAATCACGCATCTGCCATTGGCGACAGCGAATGCGATTTTCTATGTCGGCCCACTATTGGTGCTGCCGCTGTCGGTTATCTTCCTTAAAGAAAAGCCCTCCAAAGGAAAGATTTTCGGTACTTTGATTGGCTTTGGTGGCGTCTTAATTGTGCTTCGTCCCGAACATTTCCATTGGGCTGCAATCATTGCTTTAGGCAGTGCGCTTGCCATCGGTGTGGGCAACATCCTTATTCGCCGGATGCCACAAGAGCAGCCTTTGGTGTGCACCTTGTTTTGGACAACGTTAATGACATTACCAGTCGCTTTATTGCTCGCCTACCCTCAATGGCAAGCCATTACTTGGCAACACCTGATGTGGATTGTCGCGATTAACTTGTTTGTGCTTGCTTATCATGCCTTGGTGGTCAAAGCGTTTAAGCGTGCTCCGGCGAGCCAGATTGCACTGGCAGAGTATTCTGGGCTGGCATTTGTGACATTGTTTGGCGTGATGTGGTTTGATGAAATACCTGACCTGTTTACCGCGCTCGGGATCATCCTGATTGTGCTGCCGATGATGCCGCTCAATTGGCAACGTTTATTGGGGAACAAGCGCCGAGCACCAGCAGCGCAAGAAGTGTCTTAATCGCTTTAAGCAATAAGTTAAATACTCAAGAGGAGCACAGCGCTCCTCTTTTTTATTGTGCTTAAGCTATCTTGCGAATGTCTTTGCCGATGACCACTACCTCGTTAGTAATAGAGCTTAATGGTTTCGAGTTTGTATGGTGGATGAAGGTAAGGTTCGAGTTCGCTACGACGATTGTTGAGTCGTTCTAGCAACTTGTAGGCAATAAAATAATGGTTAATGTTGCTGACGTAACGTATCGGCTCAAGTCCAATGTATTGCCTCGTCACCACTTCGACATTGCCAAACCAGACATTGGGATCATACCCTTTCTCTTTGGCGATTCTTCTCATCTTCCTCATGTTACCTGGCCCTGCATTGTAGGCTGCTAGACAGAAGTAAATGATGTCGTTTTCGCTGATGTTGTCATCGTTAAAGAAATACTTCCGAAGATAATGCATGTACTTCAAACCAGCGTGAATATTGGGTTCTTTCTCGTAGATATTAGAAATGTTGATGGCTCTGTCTCTCGCCGTAGTCGGCAAGATCTGCATGATGCCCACCGCCCCTTTGTGAGAAATGACGTTTTGGTTCAATCCGGATTCTTGAAAGCCCTGAGCCAGCATCAACAGGTGGTTGAATTGATACTCCTGAGAATACGCGTAGAAGATATCTAGCAATTCTTTAGAACGAACTGCATTGTCTCGGTTAAGGAACTTTCTTAACCATTTGTCGTTTTCGAGATACCTTTCATTGACCACATTGCCGAACAAAGTTCCTATCCGAACTTCCTTGATGAACTTGTTCACCGCCTCTTCTAGCTGAGGCGAATCTTGTCGTATTCCCCAGCCAATCTGTGCATTTTCCCTGATGGTGATTTGATTGTGGAACGCCACGCCGGGAAAGATATTCCCCCACATCCCCGTCTTGTGTCGGTCGAGTACGGTGATATCGATAATGCCCGCACTGACCATTTCGAGAACCTCATAATCTTGCATGATCTCATCAAGAAACAAGATATTAATCAGCGGCTTGTTTTGTATCGTGAAGTAGTTATTTACCTTGGTTAGGCTCTTATGGTAACTCGAGCTTTCTCTCACCCAAACATCCAGTCCACTCAAATCATCCACGGTTTTGATGTCCGAGTATCTGGTGTTGGTAGCAATGATTTCTGAGACGTTTTCTCGTACCGGATCGCTAAACGCAATCTGCTCTTTGCGCTCATTGGTAATGGTTAGATTCGCAACTATGACGTCACCATAACCGGCAATCAATTTGGGGATGAGTTCGTTTCTTGCGACCGGAATAACCTGAATGTTGATCGCCTTTTTGTTCTTCCTTAAATAGCGTTCAAATTCATAAATAAGCTCAGAGATAATGCCTTTCGGCTTACCATTTTGGATGTAGTAAAAACCCAGATCAGCAGACACCAAAATACGAACGGCTTTCTTTTCCTTTAGGGTATCTAAGTCCCCCACGTAGGGGGCAGACTTTAAAGGAGAGAGTTCCAATGCGGCACTGGTATGAGAGAAAGACCAAAGACACAGGACGATGCAAAGTATTTTTCCCACCATGAGCTTATCCGTTCGCCAAATCATTAATGATAATTTTAGCAATAAAAGCTCAAGGGCATGTCTTAGGTCTGAGCCTGCCCTTGTTCGAGAAATAAAAATAGCCCGCTTCGGGGGCGGGCTATTGGAAAGAATCTTAATTTATTTATGGCTTGGATTAGAAGCTGTATGTTACACCGACACGGCTACGTAGCTGACGTGATGAGCTGTCATCACAAGAGCTGTTACATTGAACGTTACCGAATTCTACGTATGGACGCCAATCCCAACCTTTCTCTTTGTAGCCTAGTTTAAAGTTGTAGTCCCATTCGTACTTACCATCGCGGTTACCTAGCTTCCACTCATCGCTGAAGAAATCTTCTTTGTAGTTTGCTTCAAAACCAAATTGCCAAGCGTTCCAGTTGTAATCGATGTTACCCGTGATTTTACTCGCGTTCAGTGAATCGTGTTGTTTGCCGTCTAGACCTGTTGATGTTTTACCAGATGCGTAGTTGCGGAACTCGTGACGGTAGCGAAGCTTGGTTGTGATACCAGAATCGAATTTGTATTGAACACGAACTTGTGGTTTGTACGTTACGGCTTCGTCACCAAAGGTAATTGGCATCGATGTGGTTACACGCCAGTTGTTATCAAATTTGAAGTGGTAACCGTATTCGAATTCGCTATCACCACGCTGAAGCTCACTCAAGTTGCCTGTGTGCTTCATCTCTACGCCGTAGTAATGGTTACCTGTGCTGCCACCAATTTTGATACGACCTGCCCACTGCTCTGAATCGTGTTTGTATTCTTCACGGAAGTCTAGTGACGCGGCTGAAATGCTACCTGCAAAAAGGGTTGTCGCGATCGCTAAAGCAATTTGTTTTTTAGAAGTCATAGTAATGTTCCACTGTAAATAAATTGTATTTCAAAGTGGCGACGCGCATACACGCCGCCCTTTTTAGGGTTTTATTGTTTTGGGTAAAGCAATTCGATATCGCGCTGAGCCCAAACTTCTGCCAAGTTCTTCTTCACTGTGAAGCGGCTAAAGTCAGTTTCGGTTGCCAGTTTCACCCACTCAGGTTTCTCCATCGCCACACCTGCTTTTAGATAAATCGGTGTCATGCGCTCTACGCGGCGTGGATTGTCTTTCGCGGTGTATGGCCAGTCAGACGCAGGATCTTGATAAGTCGCCATTAGCTGAATACCTTGCGCTAATGAGCCACCTTTCTTGTTTTGGTAGTGCCATAGGTCGATGCCCACTTTGTCACCGATTTGAGCTATGCCGACCAATGGATCTAAGCTGAAGTAGTGGTAGTGGTATGCACGAGTACGTTCGATTTCATGAGGTTGAGAGCCGTCTTTTTCGAACTGAGTGTCTACACGCATCTTGCCTTTTTGAACCATCTGTTTTGCGAGAGGCTCATTACCTAAGAAGTAAGCAATACTGGCGACTTGAAAGTCATACCAAGTACCGTGGTTGTTTGCCGCAGCAGCTTCGCCTTTCGGGCCACCTGATAGATCGTCAACAATCAACCAATCTAAGTATTCGCCGTACCATTGTGTAATTTGCTGTTCGTCTTTATCCGTCCAAGCAGGAGAAAGCGAAAGGATGGCGATCGAATCCAGCATGCGGTCTGCTAGAGTACGCGTATCAATAATGCCGCCACGACGACCTTCTGCTCGACCAGGTACACCCTGACCGTAATTCACGTTCGGGTTCATCTTAGTTTCATCATTCATGAACCAAGTACGAACGTATTCGATACCTTGTTTGGCGTATTTCTCGTCTTGGCTGAAGTAATAAGCCAATGCCAATGCACGAACAGAACGAGTGAAGTGACCAATACGTTTAGAATCTGTTTCAGCTGTTTTGGAGGCTGGGTTGGTTTTGCCATCGTGACGAACCCAAGGAAGGCCATCTTCTTTCGATTCATCTGGCCACCAGTACGGGCTGATGCTCATGTAATCGTTTTTGCTACCGCTTGGTGGCGTCATACCTTTCGCCGTTACCGTAAACGGGCCATCTTTCATCGCCAGTTCTGCTTCTTCAATCAGACGGTCGTACGCGTCTTTCATTGAATCGCTCGCTTTATCTGACTGTAAAACAGCGCGGTTTTGTTCAAGCGTTGCTTCATCAAGGAACACAAAGTCTGCAGCAAGAGTGTTAGCACTAAAAAGAATGGCGCTGAGGCAGGTTGCTAGATGTAGAGGTCGTAGGGGTTTCATTATTACCGGCCTTATATCTTGAGTTAAAATACTACAAATATAGTACCTAGCCGATGTTGAGCGTTCTGTGAATTAGATCTAATTGTATGATTTATCCACGCTATCAAACTTTGTTACAACCACCAAAGTTGACATTAACTTATTGATATTAAATATATTACCGATATTTACGGCTCATTAATTGTCTTAATATTTAGGCTAAAAATGTGCTCTACCGCATATTTTTGCACCAAATGAGTTCATTTTTATTTGTCATACAATATAATCATTTCAAGTTTTTGAGACACAGAACATCAAATTGCTATTGACGCGCTCTTTTTCGCTCTGTCCTTTTCTGTATAGAGTCCAATAACAGGTTAAGCATCGCTTGGTTATAGAGACGAAATGAGAAAGGCCGAGGCTATATAAGCAGAGGTCACTTATGTCAGGCTGAGACATAAGCGGATAGAAGAAATAAGTAAGCAGAAGAAATAGCAAATAGAAGCAAAGTACAGCGAACAAGATGGATGCGACCAGTGAAACTTTCAACATTGAAGAATACTGTTTTGTCATCCTTACTCGCTGTTGCTCAAGTCTTGATGGTTCTAAGCAGCTTGTTGTTGCTTCCAACGGTTGTAGTTCTCATTGGACTTAAATGGCTGTAGCGGTTTGTCTTTTGTAACAGACACTTATAGAAACAAATCAACAAGCTGGTTTCGCTATCAACAGATAGCAAGGAAAACGCTTAATTGGTTATGAATAGTTTATTTTTAGGAGCCGTTAATTAATTGGGAAGTCTTTAATACCAATCGGCATAGGTAAAACGCCGAGATCGAGCAGACGAGGATGTTTTGTGTCGATTGGTATAGTTGCTCCCATATCATAACAACACTTTACAGAGCCTAGCTTTGTTGAACTTTGCAATGATTGTCGAAGATCTTACAGCGTAACGTGCTTAGCAGCGATGAGAGATATACCCCTCGAGTATCTTTCAGCTACATCCAGAACCTCGTTTCACTGTTCTATTGCAATCCAACAGAGCCCTTGGCTCAGACGGTATCAATACCGTTTTTCGCCCACGCATTACAGGCATGTCGTGGGCGTTTTTTTATCTGCAATAGTCATACAAATCTGACAATAGTTCACACCTTCTTACTCCGTTATAGCCCTTATTATCTAAGGCTATAAACGCTATTGAACCAATCGAGTGCATGCCAAAGCCATTGATAACTTGTCGTGATATTGACTTGGTGCACCCTTCCCTTTTTGAGTGCAATGTCAATATCCGATCATGATCACTTGTATGATTATTGAAATGACACATTCCGGATCATTCGTCACGCTTTTGAGTTATTGTACTACAAATAAGCAAACTGATAGTTAGTATTGCCTCAAGACATTAAATAACGATCAAAAGGTCTAAAGATGGAACTCAATACCCTTATTGTAGGCATCTACTTTCTATTCTTAATTGCAATAGGTTGGATGTTCAGAACGTTTACCAATACAACTAGTGACTATTTCCGAGGCGGCGGCAACATGCTTTGGTGGATGGTTGGTGCAACGGCCTTCATGACGCAGTTCTCTGCATGGACGTTTACTGGTGCTGCTGGTAAAGCTTATAACGATGGTTTCGCGGTTGCGGTTATCTTCCTAGCAAACGCATTCGGTTACTTCATGAACTTTGCTTATTTCGCACCAAAGTTCCGCCAGCTACGCGTAGTGACGGTAATTGAAGCGATTCGTATGCGTTTCGGCACCACGAACGAACAAGTCTTTACTTGGTCTTCAATGCCAAACAGTGTGGTATCTGCTGGTGTTTGGTTGAATGCACTGGCGATCATCGCTTCTGGTATTTTCGGCTTTGATATGACAGCAACCATCTGGATTACCGGTTTGGTGGTACTGATGATGTCAGTGACGGGTGGCTCTTGGGCGGTTATCGCGTCTGACTTCATGCAGATGGTCATCATCATGGCGGTAACGGTAACTTGTGCAGTTGTTGCGATCGTTCAAGGCGGCGGCATTACTGAAGTCATCAATAACTTCCCTGTCGCAGAAGGCGGTTCTTTCGTCTCTGGTAACAACCTGAACTACCTAAGCATCTTTAGCATTTGGGCGTTCTTCATCTTTGTTAAGCAGTTCTCTATTACCAACAACATGTTGAACTCTTACCGCTACCTTGCAGCAAAAGACTCGAAAAACGCGAAGAAAGCGGCATTGCTAGCATGTGTTCTAATGCTAGGCGGTGTATTCATTTGGTTCATGCCTTCTTGGTACATTGCGGGTCAAGGCGTAGACCTATCAGCCGCTTACCCAGATGCAGGTAGCAAAGCAGGCGACTTCGCTTACCTTTACTTCGTACAAGAATACATGCCAGCAGGTATGGTTGGCCTTCTCGTAGCAGCAATGTTTGCCGCGACCATGTCTTCAATGGACTCAGGTCTAAACCGCAACTCTGGTATCTTCGTTAAGAACTTCTACGAACCAGTAGTTCGCCGTGGCCAAGCATCAGAGAAAGAGCTAGTAACGGTATCGAAAATTACGTCAACGGTATTTGGTATTGCCATCATCCTTGTTGCGCAGTTCATCAACTCACTAAAAGGTCTGAGCCTGTTCGACACCATGATGTACGTAGGTGCCTTGATCGGCTTCCCAATGACAATCCCTGCATTCCTTGGCTTCTTTATTAAGAAGACGCCTGACTGGGCTGGTTGGGGCACGCTAATTGTCGGTGGTCTTGTCTCTTACGTTGTTGGTTTCGTTATCACTGCTGACATGGTTTCTTCAGCATTCGGTCTTGAGCAGCTTACTGGTCGTGAATGGTCAGACGTTAAAGTCGCGATTGGTCTAGTTGGCCACATTACGCTAACGGGTGGCTTCTTTGTTCTATCAACGCTGTTCTACAAGCCTCTAAGTGAGAAACGTCAGGCAGACGTAGATAAGTTCTTCGACAACCTATCAACACCACTTGTTGCTGAATCTGCAGAACAGAAAGTTCTTGATAACAAGCAACGTCAAATGCTTGGCAAACTCATCGCAGTCGCTGGTGTAGGCGTAATGCTGATGGCGCTACTGCCAAACCCAATGTGGGGACGCTTAGTCTTCATCTTGTGTGGTGCCATTGTTGGTGGCGTTGGTCTGCTACTTGTTAAAGCAGTCGACGACAACGGTACTCAAACCCAACAAGCGGTAACCGAAAGCTAAATCTGCCTTATGAAGCGGTTGTACTCAGCCGCTTCATTCTTCCCTTATCACTCAGGTCTATTTGTTTACTTTTTTGTTAAGTCCGTTGCGGTTGAGACATTAAATAACCAGCGAATTTAACAAAGAAATAATCATACAAAATAAGCAAAATGTATAACCAAAGTTTCTTGTTGATACGATAAGCGAATGTAATTAACGGGGTTCCATACTGACAAATCTCATCATAAGTTATTGAATAATCGATTTTAAGTTCACAACAATCAGTTCTTGCAGATAGAAGCAGAAGAATGTAATGGGTCAATCCGATTTCCAGTATTAATCACCTCATCACACAATTGAATTATTGTAGTACAAATAAATAATCGAACGGATAATATATCTGGCAGAAATCAATGACTATGAGAAGGTCGAAAAATGGAACTCAATACCCTGATTGTTGGCATCTATTTCCTATTCCTCATTGCGATAGGCTGGATGTTTAGAACATTTACAAGCACCACCAGTGACTACTTCCGCGGGGGCGGCAACATGCTGTGGTGGATGGTAGGCGCAACGGCGTTTATGACCCAGTTCAGTGCTTGGACATTTACTGGTGCGGCCGGTAAAGCGTACACCGATGGCTTCGCTGTAGCGACTATCTTCTTAGCGAATGCGTTCGGTTACTTGATGAACTACCTGTACTTCGCACCGAAATTCCGCCAGCTGCGCGTTATCACGCCGATTGATGCGATTCGCATGCGCTTTGGTCGCTTTAACGAGCAAGTATTCACTTGGTCTGGCATGCCAAGCAGCGTGATTTCTGCGGGTATCTGGTTGAATGGTTTGGCGATCATTGCATCGGGCATTTTCGGCTTCGATATGACAACCACCATTTGGATCACGGGCTTAGTGGTACTAATGATGTCCGTAACGGGCGGCTCTTGGGCGGTTATCGCATCTGACTTTATGCAGATGGTTATCATCATGGCAGTAACGGTGACGTGTGCTGTGGTTGCGGTAGTAAAAGGCGGCGGTATTACAGAAATCATTGCGAACTTCCCTGTTCAAGAAAACGGGTCTTTCGTAACGGGTAACAACCTGAACTACCTGAGTATTTTTGGTATCTGGGCAGTGTTCATTTTCTTAAAGCAGTTCTCTATCAACAACAACATGTTGAACTGTCACCGTTACCTAGCGGCAAAAGACTCTAAGAACGCGAAGAAAGCGGCACTGCTTGCGTGTGTACTAATGACAGTGGGCGTATTTATTTGGTTTACCCCTTCTTGGTTCATTGCAAGCCAAGGTGTTGACCTATCGGCGCACTACCCAGAAGCAGGCTCAAAAGCGGGTGATTTTGCTTACTTGTACTTTGTTGAGAAATACATGCCAGCGGGCATGGTTGGTCTGCTGATTTCAGCGATGTTTGCAGCGACGATGTCGTCAATGGACTCGGGTTTGAACCGTAATTCAGGCATCTTCGTGATGAACTTCTACTTGCCGATTCTGCGCCCGAACGCGACAGAAAAAGAGCTGATGATCGTATCGAAAATCACCTCTACCTTCTTCGGCATCGCGATCATCTTGATTGCTCTGTTCATCAACTCGCTAAAAGGTCTGAGCCTGTTCGACACCATGATGTACGTTGGCGCGTTGATTGGCTTCCCAATGACGATTCCTGCGTTCTGTGGCTTCTTCATCAAGAGAACACCGGACTGGGCTGGCTGGGGCACATTGGTGGTAGGTGGCATCGTGTCTTACACGGTTGGTTTTGTCATCACACCGGAAATGATTCAAAACTGGTTTGATCTTCAGCCTCTAACAGGCCGTGAATGGTCAGATCTAAAAGTTGCGGTTGGTTTGATTGGTCACTTGGTGTTTACCGCAGGCTTCTTTGCTCTGTCGACACTGTTCTACAAACCGCTTGAAGAGAAACGCCAACAAGACGTTGACCGCTTCTTCAATAACTTAGCAACACCGTTGGTTTCTGACTCAACGGAACAGAAAAAACTGGATAACAAACAACGCCAAATGTTGGGTTCGTTGATTGCCGTATCTGGTGTGGGTGTGATGGCGATGTTCTTACTGCCTAACCCATTCTGGGGACGCATGATTTTCGTGTTCTGTGGTGTGATTGTTCTTGGCGTCGGCGTGGCGCTGATGAGAGCAGTCGATGGCAACGCAGAGCGCGCTTCTGAGGGGGCTCCGATAACGGAGAACTCATAACGAGAAACAAGCGGTTGAGTATTCAACCGCTTTTTGTGCTTCTACAAAGAGATACATTATGAAAAAAACAATGCTTGCTGGCGTGGTTGCCGCGTCCATTTCTGCCCTAACCCTAGTAGGTTGTAACACTTCACCTTCTCAAACGACGGAAGCTGCGGCTCCCGCTGTTGTTGAAACCGCTGTGAATGACATCACTCGCGATTACTTGCTTGCTACGGATCGCTTAAACACAGTGGATGGCAGCGCACTTGAAGCGCAATCAGCAGACGCTGTGCAAGCATTGAAACAACAAATGGAGAATGCCGGAGACGGTACAACAATTACGATTCCTGCGGGTAAATACGCGGATCTTGATATCGTCACGGTAAAAGCCAACGACATTACCATCAAGGCGGAGCAAGCTGGCAGCGTTTGGCTAACGGGTTTGGCTCAGCTTCGCCTTGAAGGTAACAACATCACTGTCGACGGTTTGGTGTTTACCGAAGGCGGCCCAGCTGAACGTTTTGGCGGCGTGCGTATGATGGGTAACAACAACACTTTGCAAAACTCTACGTTCTACTACTTCAACCACGCTTACGAATACCAACCGGACGAACGTCGCTCTGAATACCCGAAATACTTGTGGGTTTCGCTTTGGGGTAAAGATGGAAAAGTGATCAACAACCGTTTTGAAGGTAAGCAAAAGCGCGGCACGTTAATTGGCGTACAAAAAGACGACACACCAGATAACCACCTTATTGCTAACAACATTTTCTTGGACCAAAAACCAAACCAGTTCAATGAATTCGACATCAAAGAAGCGATTCGCTACAACGGCAACAGCTGGGAAGCGATTCGAATTGGTGACTCTAAATCGTCTCAATGGGCATCAAACTCTAAGTTCACCAACAACCTGATGATTGATATGGATGGTGAGCGTGAGCTGATTTCGATTAAGTCAGGCGGCAATGAAATCTCTGGCAACACCATCTTTGAAAGTGCCTCTCTGATTTCTCTTCGTCACGGTAAAGCGAACGTGGTGAAAGACAACGTGATTCTAGGTAACGAAAAACTGCTGACTGGCGGTATGCGTATTTACGATGAAGACCACGTGATTGAGAACAACTACATCACTGGCACGCGCGGTCGTGATGGCAAGATTGAAGGTAATGCGGATCTGCGTGGCGGCATCGTGATCAACACCGGCATCATTGATGTAGCAAACGGCGAGAAGCTAGACCAAGCAGTAAAAGGCAAAGAGCTCAACAAACAATGGACACCAAAGAACATCACCATTCGTAACAACACCCTTGTAGATACGGAATGGGGCATTGTCTACGGCAACCAAACGCACCGTGTTAGCCTGTTCAACAACAGTGAAGTGAAGAACATTTTCGCTGGCGTGGACGTTCATTTCGATAGCAACGTGGTTGATAACCACCAGCAAGAGCAATTCGTCAGCGTACGCGCGACAGAAGAGTTGCCGCTGGTGAATCCTACCTACAACAACGAAGTTTACGTCGGCACGGTGACTAACGCAGAGCAAATCGCTTCTTACTCGGTAGAGTTACCAAAAAGCGAACAAGTGAAAAGCTTTACTCAATACCAAGGCGTTGGTGCAGATACGAGCAAGCTATCTGTAGTAACGGCGGAAACAGCCGGTCCTGATTACCTCCTTTCAAACGCTCAAAAGTAATTCTGCTTTAGAGTTTGCTTCCAGTCTGGTGATACAAGCCAGACTGGTTTTCCTCTCCTTTCACCAGTAACCCCACAATAACTGAAGAAAATTTCACCACCCTACTGTCTCCCAAGATTGAGTTGTGGTTTAATTGTATGACAATTATAAAACTATTTTCTTTTGCTGCGGATACACTCATGGATGCTGTTTTACATCAGTTGCAATTCTCGTTGTCGATCACAGGCCCCATCTGCTTAATGCTGGTATTGGGCGTTATCTTCAAACGTATTGGGCTTATCAACGACAACTTTATCGAAGTCGGTTCTAAACTGGTGTTTCAGGTCACGCTACCTGCGATGTTGTTCTTGAGTATCGTCGTCTCCGAGCATGATTTCTCCGCGGCTAGCGGCTTCGTCAATTACGGCATTGTTGCCAGCATCGCGTTTTTCATCTTCACTTTTATCTCTGTCAAACTGTTCTTCAAATCTTCACCCGACCAAGGCGTTTTAATCCAAGGTGGCTTTCGCGCTAATACGGGGATCATCGGTATTGCGTATGTGGCGAATGCTTACGGTTCACAAGGTGTGGC
The DNA here is from genome assembly GCF_000400365.1 of Vibrio jasicida CAIM 1864 = LMG 25398. Classification (GTDB taxonomy): domain Bacteria; phylum Pseudomonadota; class Gammaproteobacteria; order Enterobacterales; family Vibrionaceae; genus Vibrio; species Vibrio jasicida. The sequence continues at coordinate 51,541 of NZ_BAOG01000010.1, forward strand.
GCTGGCCGCGCTTTATGTTGCGGTGACCACCTTTATCTATAACGTGCAAGCGGTGATTTGTTTGTCTCCAAAAGGTGCAACGTCTGGGTCTCAAGCCGCCAAAATGATGGTGAGAACCTTAACGCGCAACCCACTGATCATCGCGATCGTCTCTGGCATGGTGTTTTACCTTTTGTCGATTCCGGTTCCGGATGTGGCGATTGATGCCGGTAACTATCTATCGAAGATGACGCTTCCCCTAGCCCTCTTGTGTACCGGAGGCTCTCTCGATTTAAGTTTGATGAAGAAAGAGAAAGGGCCGTCTTGGTTTGCTAGCAGCTACAAACTGATCGTCGCCCCTATCGTGATTACCACAGGTGCGTATTTAGTCGGCTTTAGAGGGATTGAGCTTGGCATTCTGTTCTTTATGAACGCCTCTCCTGTGGCGGCAGCAAGTTATGTGATGGCACGTTCGATGGGAGGAAACTCCGTCTTAGCAGCGAACATCATTGCTTTAACGACCGTGCTCTCTACAATCACTTGCACATTGGGTATCGTCATTCTTAAGAGTTACAACCTAATTTAATCGGGACATAACCCCAAGTAGGGGAGATCGGCATACGCTTCCCAGCAATTAACCGATATAATGCGCTAAAAAATAAGGATTTCTATAATGAAACTCATCGCATTATGTTTGGGCGTGTGTTTAAGTGTGGTCAGCCTAACGGCGAATGCAGCTTCAACGACTTATGTTCGCTATCAACACCTCGGGAAAATCAGTTACGGCAAGTTAGTAGAAGACTCAATCTACCCTCTTAAGGGGGATATTTTCTCCGACTCATCACTCTCACCTCGCCAAGTTTCCGTTAATGATGTCAGTCTTCTGCTTCCGACTAAGCCAGAAAAAGTGTTCATCGTTCAAGCGGAAAAACAAGCAGATAAGGCGAAGAAAAGTGATTATCAGTTTTTCTTTAAACTGCCTTCAGCGTTAATTTCTACCGGCGCTCCAATCCAAGTACCATCTGATGCCGATAACATCGAGTATTCAAGCTCCCTCGTGGTCGTGATAGGAAAGCAAAGTAAGAACATCGATACCAAGCAAGCGTCAGCCGCTATATTTGGACTCACCGTTGGGGGCGATCTTACGGAAACAAACTGGCTGCAGCATGATGCCCATTCGCTAAGAGCAAAAAGCGCAGACGGTTTTGCCCCAATTGCGAATGAGATCGTTCGCGGACTCGATTTCACCCAGATTCATGTTTCTTCGCAAATCAACGGTAAAGCCATTAACAATGACGCCTTTGCTGAAATGACCTATTCTCCAGCAGAAATCGTGAGTGAACTCAGTCAGTATTTCACACTCAAACCGGGCGATTTAATTTACATCGACTTACCAACTCACACAGTTGAAGTGAAAGATAACGATGTCATTTCTGTTTCACTCAATGGCATCATTAAAGTTGAAAACAAAATTATGTTTTAACCAATACAAAAAAGCCGAACAGCAGTCACTGTTCGGCTTTTTATTTTGCGCGACATGAATCCTCTTACTGATTCGGCACGCCATTAAGAAACTCTTGAAAGCTCGGCGCTCGTACGCGGCTCAGTACCGTCCTCATGTCTTCCATCAAGCTGTCATCAGACCAATCGACACGAATATCGATCGGCGCATGAGTATAACTTTCTATACGAAGAGAGGCAGAATAGGTACCGCGCTTATCCCCTCCCGCTTCCAATGCGGCTTCTAGTGCAGAAATAAGCACTTCCGCTAGCGTTGCCTCATAGCTATCACGATATTGCGGTTTGCCCCCAGCTCTCACTTGCTCGGCATTGATCACAGTCTGAGCTAGGAACGAATCTGCAAACGCCTCAATAACCGCATCACTTTCAAGCATGTTTCCGGCAACTGCCAAATCTTGAAGTGCTAGAGAGCCGACGTACGCGATGTTCTCTTCGCCGTTTATAAACGCGGTATGGCCATGTTTGTCCATTACCATACATTGGCGCTTGGCGAATTCCGCATCACCTTCTTTCAAACGGTCAATCACCTCATGACAAGACAGTCCTTGAGATAACCATCGCTTGGCATTGTCTGCATACCAAGGATTGGTAAACAAACCTTGAGTTGCACAGGCGCCAACTCCACGCCAACTGTGGTTCACATAACCACCAACGGCAACACCGCCAGTGGCTGTAATGGAAGCCGATAATCCCGTTTCAGGATTAACATGAATAAGTGAAATCGTCATAGATTCTCGATATAAAAAGACGTTAGTAGCCGACCATTTGTCCAATAAACAGCGCCAACCAACACAAGGCGTAAACAAATACCATGAATGGCATAATTGCCTTTAGCCACTGCTCGTAAGACACGCGACCAAGCGCCAACATCGCTAGCGTACCACCAGAAGTCGGTACGATAAGGTTGGTCAGACCGTCACCCACTTGGAATGCGGTAATCATCAGCTGGCGGCTCATGCCAGTAAGGTCAGCCACAGGAATTAGGATCGGCATGGTCACCATTGCCTGACCAGAACCCGATGGTACGAATAGGTTGATCACACCTTGCACCACACTCGCAACAATCGCAGAGATAGCAATCGGCATATCTTGAATAAGTGAGCTTAGCGCGTTAACGATGGTGTCGATGATTTGTGCTTGGTCGAGAATGATTTGAATCGATGCCGCAACACCAATCACCAATGCACCTGCAGTTACGCCCGATGCACCTTCCATCATCTGCTTCACGATGCCATTCGCACTTAAACCGTTCACCGCACCGATCACAATTGCCATTAATAAGAACAGACCTGCGATCTCGTTGATGTACCAACCGTTAGCAAATACGCCGTAAAGCATCACACCAAGACCAGCTAGGAATACGCCTAGCGTCAGTTTGTCTTTCTTCTCTAGGTGGTATTCCGATAAATCTTTGCTTAAGCCTTCTGCTGAATCTGGCTCTTTAAACTCCATCTTCGCCACACGAGTACAGATGTAGTAAGACAGCAATGCAAGAGAGGAAATTACCATCGCTGCACGCAACCAAGCGCCCGAGAAAGTAGGCAGTTCAGCAATACCTTGAGCCACACCTACGGTATAAGGGTTGATTGGTGACAGTGCAAAGCCTACACCGATACCGCCCACTGCCATTACCGTACCGACAAGGCTGGAGTAACCAACCGCAGCAGAAATCAGAACCGCAACCGGAACGAGTGCGATGTTGTTCTCAAAGCCTACCGCCACGCCAAAGAAACCGTAGATAAAGGTGCCGATTGTGATGATCAGATTACGGTTCTTCACGCCAACTTTGTTTACCGCCACACCAATCGCGTTCTCAAGCGCACCAGTACGTTGCAAGATGTGGAACAAACCACCAGCAATAAATACGATGAACAAGTAAGGTGCCGCGCTGATCAAACCTTTCGGAATCGCGACAAAAATGTCAAAGAAATGCACCGCAGGCACATCACTCAGATAAGCAAATGAATTAGGGACAACGGTAGTACGACCGTCCACCACAACACGTGAGAACTCCCCGGCAGGCACAACAAAAGTCAGTAGATACGTTGCCACCAAAATCATAAAGATCAGGACCATTGGGTCCGGCATACTCTTGTACCAAGCCTTCTTCTCTGTTGTCTCCATCTTTTTTGTCATATCCATAACAAAATCTCTCCTTAGTATAGGAATGAAAACCCATTGGTATGAGCCTTCACGTTCACAAGCTAAAACCAAGTCTTGGTTTTGAAAGTAAAAAAGAGGATGAATCCCCACCCTCTCTTGTGTTATTTCGCTTTTATTGGTGTTTCATCAGCATGCAGAAATGGTTCAGAACCTCGACTGCTGCTACGAGGTCTTGTTGTAAAATCGCTTCATCAGGATGATGGCTAACCCCGCCCGTACAACGCATAAACAACATCGCAATATCCGTCAGCTCACACACAGCCAGACCATCATGACCCGCGCCACTGAATAGATGTTTGGTGTCAATATTGGATAGTGCGATCGCTTGAGTAAGTGCCGAAGAAAGTGAATCAGAACAGGTGACAGCAGCTTGCTCATAAGTTTGTTCGTGGTGATACGCGAGGTTGTATTGCGCCATCAAGGTTTGAATGTTCTCCAGCATTTCTTTTCGTGCGGCAATGCGAGAGGCATCATTTGGAGAGCGCAGTTCGATAGTGATGTCCGTCTGCTGAGGAATCACATTCACACCATTTGGGAAGTTGGCGATTTTACCTACGACGCCCACTAGGTCGTCTTCACGTTTGCACAGTTGGTCAAACATATGAATGACCTGAGCTGCCCCAACTAGCGCATCTTGACGCATGTCCATTGGCACGGTGCCTGCGTGTCCGGCTTTGCCAACAATCGACAAAGTATGACGCTCAATCCCAGTGATGGCAGTAACCACACCGACCGGCAAGTTCGCTTGTTCAAGCTGTGGCCCTTGCTCAATATGCAGTTCCACAAAGCCCAACACCTTTTCTTTGTCGTAAGCGTCTTTTTCGATCTGATCTGGATGACAACCAAACGACGTTAACGCTTCACGCATGGTCACACCGTGGGCATCTCGCGCATCCAGCACACTTGGGTCAAACGTCCCAGATATCGCTTTTGAGCCAAGTAGTGTCGATTGGAATCGAGTTCCCTCTTCATCGCTAAAGGCAATCACATCAATATTGAATGGGAATTCGAATTTCTGTTGATGAAAATAGTGAATCAACGCAACTGGTAGAATCACACCCAAGATGCCATCGTATTTACCACCATTTGGCACCGTGTCTTGGTGAGAGCCAAAAATCAGCGTCTGGGCATTTGGATTTGGGCTGTGATAGCGACCAATAAGATTTGCAGCATTGTCCATGCGCACTTCCATACCAGACAGCAGCATCCACTCACGTAGTTTTTCATTCGCTTTTGCGTGCTCTTCACTGGCACATAAGCGAGTAACACCTTCGCTATCTGGGTCTTGGGTTTGGCTGCATTGAGCAATATCTTCCAACCACTCCCACGCTAGGCTGGCAGTTTCTACAAATTTTTCCATCTTGAATCGCTCTTTTTCTAACCATGTTCATTTTTAATTTATCATGATAAATATCAAATGAAAGACATTTATCATGATAAATAGACTTTTTTGTGAGAGTGATTCGATCGATAATCGGATGGTTTCATAACTAAAACCGTGTTCGTTTTTCAGAAAATGAAAGGCAGAAAACAGGTGACATCCTTTGAATTTCCTTCAGAATTCAATAGGGTCTGTTAACCTTTCGTGCTGATTTTTGCAGCGAATTGTTGGGTGTTTATACAAGGCAAAGACTTTGATGTGTAGTTAGCCTACATGAGAAGTCGATAACGAAGTAGAAATGGCCAACAAACGCTGCCCAAAGGGTTCGGGCTAGGCGCCCCCATCCGAACAAAATTTAACTACGAAAGATAAACAGACCCTAGATACCGCGAGAAAAACCAGCGAGGATAATGTGGCAAGCAGCGCAAAAGGACGTAGAACTCAACAATTAGCCGAATCGATCAAAGCATGGATTGTCGATCAAGCTTTACAACCCGGCGATCGTCTGCCGAGTGAAATCGAAGTCATGGAAACCTTTGATGCGTCAAAAAGCACAGTACGTGAAAGCATGCGTATCTTAGAGGCTCAAGGTATTCTCTCGACCAAGACTGGACCAAAAGGCGGTGTGTTTGTTAGCGAAATGAGTGAGAACAAAGCTCAGGCGCTGCTAAGCAACTACCTGTTCTTCAAAGACGTTTCGATTTCTGATCTGTACCAAATCCGCTTGTCACTTGAACCAGAGATCGCGGCATCATTGGCGGGCACATTGACCGATGAGCAACTTGCTCGTCTCGATCAGCAAATCGATAAGTACCAAACGCCACCAGAAGACGTGTATCAAGAGCGCGAGCACCACATTGCATCGATTGAGTTTCACAGCCTATTGGCCAGTTACTCTGGCAATGAGCTGCTGAAGTTTGTGGTTCGCTTTACTGCACAGATGCTTACCGAGCTAACGATTTATCGCAAACTGTATGAACCGGGAAACCACAAACTGTGGCAAACGGGCGTGCAAAGCCAACGTGCACTGGTGGAGGCATTGCGTAAAGGTGACGCTTCAAAAGCCAAACAAGTGATGGAACAACACATGCTGACCGCGCATCAATTGATGAAAAAGCAAGAAGCTGAAGTGGCGAACCGTTTTCTCACAGAAAGCTAATTGGTTCGCCATCGTTTGAAACGCAGAATTAAGCGTGATTGGCTAAGGTCATTTTACGCACTAAACGGAAGAATTCGTCGGACTCTTCTTCCGTCAAACAAGAGAAGAAATCTTGCTTAAGGTTGGTCATGATGCGGTGCACTTTGCGTACCGCTTCTACACCCTCTTTGGTGAGTGTCAGAATCTTTAATCTCTGATTGGTTTCGCTCTTGGAAACTTTAACAAAACCTCGTTTCTCTAAGTTATCCACCATGCGTTTTGCGACGCTTCGCTCCGTTAGTACCGCATCCGCCAACTCTTGCTGACTCATCGGTTGAAACTCTTCTAACGCCGCCAAGGCACTCGCCATTTCCAACGTCATTAAGTCCTGACGCGATAGCTCTGCTTGGGCACGATTGCGGAAGGTTCGGTTCATCACGCTGCACACAAACATCGGGCTTTGATCCAACACGGATATCGGAGAAATCTTCTGATCTTTCATACTTGCCTATTCTACTTTCGGCTTTGTTTTCATTTGGATAGCCTGGTGTTTGCTTCAAACCCAAACTATCCAATTGAATCCAAAAATAAAGGACGCCGAAGCGCCCTTTTCTTGTACTTATTAGCAATAGTATAACTTAGTCTTTAGCGCTAAGTCCTACTCTTGGCTTGCCGTTGGCTGTGAAGTAGATTCCACTTGCTCTTTTTGTGCTTCTTTTCTTGCGCGGCGGTCGAACAAGCGCTCAACCACAACGAAGAACACAGGCACGAAGAAAATACCAAGCAAGGTCGCACTTACCATACCACCAAGTACGCCCGTACCTACCGCGTTCTGACCTGCAGAGCCTACGCCCGCACTGATCGCTAGTGGCACTACACCAAGACCAAACGCCAGCGAAGTCATGATGATAGGACGAAGACGAACACGTACCGCGTGCAACGTTGCTTCAATCAAGCCCGCGCCTTTCTCATAGTATTCCTTGGCGAATTCCACGATAAGGATCGCGTTCTTCGTTGCCAGACCAACAGTGGTCAACAAGCTAACTTGGAAGAATACGTCGTTATCCATACCGCGAGTCATGACCGCGAGTACCGCACCTAGTACACCTAGAGGTACAACAAGCACAACCGCGAATGGTACTGACCAGCTCTCATAAAGTGCTGCTAGTACAAGGAAGACAACCAGAATCGACAGCGCGTAAAGCATTGGTGCTTGGTTACCAGACAGACGTTCCTCGTAAGAGATGCCGTTCCAGTTCACCGTAAAGCCAGGAGGCAGTTTTTCTACCATGGCTTCGATTTCTGCCATCGCTTCACCAGTACTTACGCCCGGAGCCGCACCACCTTGGATGTTCATCGCAGGTAGACCGTTAAAGCGTTGCAATAGCGGAGAACCGTAAGTCCACTCACCCGTTGCAAATGCCGAGAATGGCACCATCTCGCCTTGTGAGTTACGCACGTACCATGAGTCGAAGTCTTTCGGTTGCATACGGTGTTCTGCGTCACTCTGCACCATTACCTTCTTCACGCGTCCGCGATCGATGTAATCGTTGATGTATGCACCACCCCATGCCGAAGCTAGGATTTGGTTTACATCATTAATGCTCACATCCAGCGCACGCAATTTCACGTGGTCGATATGAACTTGGTACATCGGCGCATCTGCTTGACCATTTGGACGCACACCCACCAGTTTCGGGTTTTGTGCTGCCATACCTAGGATTTGGTATTGAGCCGCTACTAACGCTTCATGACCGTTACCGGTTGAGTCTTGTAGGTAGAAGTCGAAACCAGTCGCATTACCCAACTCTTGAATCGCCGGTGGTGCAAACGCAAACACCATTGCTTCTTTAATGGTTGAGAAGTAACCCATCGCACGACCTGTTAGCGAAGCCGCATCCGAACCTGGTGCTTCACGTTCTGACCAATCTTTCAGACCGATAAACGCCATACCCATGTTCTGACCTTGACCCGCGAAGCTGAAGCCCGCTACCGAGAAGACAGATTTAACGTTGTCTTTCTCTTCTTCTAGGAAGTAGTTACGGACTTTCTCTAGTGTCTTTTCAGTCTGCTCTTGAGTCGAGTTCGGTGGCAAGATTGCCATAGAGAACACGGTACCTTGGTCTTCATCCGGTAGGAAAGACGTTGGTAGGTTCATGAACAACCAACCTGCGCCCGCACTCATTGCCGCGAACACCAACAGCATGCGACCGGTGCGTTTTAGCATTTTCGCTACGCCCGCTTCGTAACCCGCCGTTGCCGCATCAAACTTACGGTTGAACCAGCCAAAGAAGCCTTTCTTATCCGAAAATTCCGCATCGCCTTTTTTCAGCAAGCTCGCACAAAGTGCCGGAGTAAGAATGATCGCCACCAATACCGAGAGCGTCATCGCCGCCACGATGGTGATAGAGAACTGACGGTAGATAACGCCGGTTGAGCCAGACATGAACGCCATCGGTACGAATACCGCAGACAGCGTCAGGCCAACACCAACTAGCGCGCCAGTGATCTGCCCCATTGACTTCTTCGTAGCTTCTTTTGGATCGAGACCGTCTTCGTGCATTACACGTTCCACGTTCTCAACCACAACGATCGCATCGTCCACCAGCAAGCCGATTGCCAGAACCATCGCAAACATGGTTAAGGTGTTGACACTAAAGCCCGTCGCGTACAAGACGGCAAACGTACCCAGCAATACCACCGGAACCGCAATCGTTGGGATGATCGTTGCACGGAAGTTCTGCAAGAACAGGTACATGATCAAAAATACCAACACGATTGCTTCAAGCAGTGTCTTGATTACTTCCTTGATCGACGCATCTACGAATGGCGTTGTCTCAAACGGGTAAGCGATCTTTAAGCCATCTGGGAAAGTCGCACTCAGCTGACCAAGACGTTCTTTTACTGCTTCTGCCGTTTCTAGCGCGTTAGCACCAGTACCGAGAGAGATACCAAGACCTGCTGCTGGGAAGCCATTGTACTGACCTTTGATGTCATAGCTTTCTGCACCGCGCTCAACACGCGCCACGTCTTTCAGGTAAACATTCGAACCGTTCGCTTCTGATTTCAGAATGATGTTTTTAAATTCAGCCACGCTGGTTAGACGACTTGCTGAAGAAATCGTCGCGTTAAGCAACTGACCAGACTGAGCAGGAGCTGCACCTAACTGACCCGAAGAAACCTGTGCATTCTGCTCACGAATCGCGTTCGCAACGTCAATTGCTGTTAGGTTGAACTGAGTCAGTTTGAATGGGTCTAGCCAAACGCGCATTGCGTATTGAGAACCAAACGCTTGCACTTGACCTACACCCGTAACACGGCTGATCGGATCTTGAATATTGGTAACCACAAAGTCGCCAATGTCGTTTTCTGTGAATTCAGGGTCTTCAGAGTAAACCGCCACAACCATCAAGAATGAGGTGTTGGATTTGTTTACGATGATACCTTGGCTTTGTACTTCCATCGGAAGTGACGTCATCGCCAATTGCAGTTTGTTCTGCACCTGAACTTGCGCGATATCTGGATCCGCTTCGCTATCAAACGTCAGCGTAATGGTCGCGTTACCAAACGCATCACTGCTTGAGTTTAGGTAGCGTAGGTAGTCCAGACCCGTCATGTTTTGCTCGATAACCTGAGTCACTGAGTCTTCTACGGTTTTCGCAGAAGCACCAGGGTAACGGGCATTGATTGAGATCGTGGTCGGTGAAATCGTCGGGTATTGAGAAACCGGCAAGTTGAACAGGGACATTACGCCCGCCAACATAGTCAGAATCGCAAGAACCCAAGCAAATACCGGACGATCGATAAAGAATCGTGCCATGATTATGCCTGCTCACCTGATTGAATGGTCACTGGGTTACCCGGTTGGATCATCTGTAGACCTGTTGTGATGACTTTATCACCCACTTTCAGACCGTCAGTGATGCGCCATTGATTACCAATAGACTCAGCCGTTGTTACCGGAGTGATTGTTACTTTGTTGTCTTCACCTACCGTCATTACTGAGGCTTTACCCGTTGCGTCACGCGTTACTGTGTTTTGTGGGATAAGAATCGCAACAGGGTCCACACCAACCGTTACCGTCGCACGCACGAACATACCCGGTAGCAACAAGCCATCTGGGTTCGCGAATTCTGCACGTAGCGTTACGCTGCCCGTGCTTTCATCTACGTTCACTTCAGTAAACTTCATTGCACCTTTGTGCGCGTATGTCGAACCATCTTCGAGTGTCAGCGTGACTTGAGCAGTCTCATCTTTTTGCAAGTGACCTTGTGACATCGCTGCTTTCAAACGAAGTAGTTGAGCAGAAGATTGCACGATATCAACATTGATTGGGTCTAGCTGTTGGATAGTCGTCAGCGTCGCTGCTTGGTTCGCAGTAACAAGTGCACCCGCCGTCACGTTTGACTTGCTGATCACACCACTGATTGGCGCTTTCACTTGTGCGTAAGACAAATTGATCTTCGCTGTGTTGATCTTCGCTTTCGCGACTAACACTTGCGCTTTCGCTTCTTTATAAGCCGCTTCTGCTTCGTCCAATGCTTGTTGGCTGATCGACTTTTTAGTGATCAATGCACGGTAACGACGCACTGTTGAGTACGTTGATTCTTCCGATGCTTGCGCACGGATCAGTTCCGCCTCTGCACTCAATAAATCAGCTTGGAAAGTAGAATCATCAATCTGGTATAGCGATTGGCCTTTCTCTACCACACCACCTTCAACAAAATTACGCTCAGAAATAATACCCGTTACTTGTGGGCGAACTTCTGCTTCTTTAAATGCGCGGCTACGACCAGGCAATTCCACCGTTAGCGCTTGGCGAACCGGTTCAACTGTCATGACAGTCACTTCCGGTGTTGGCGCGGGACCACCTTGTGCTTGTCCATCTTGACTCTGTTCACATCCAGCCAAAATTAAGCTCGACGCAATCAGAAGTGATAGCGTGGTTCTACGTCTCATGAAACTTCTCTCTTCCTAAATAAAAACAGTGACCCAATAAAAAGTCAGCAAATATTATTCGGGATGATAATTACTCAATGTTGTACATACAACAAAATTTACCGCTCTTTACGATAGACAAAAATATTTGCTCTAAAGCTGTTATTGATCTCTCAATTTGAACGCATTTATATTGGAAAAATAAATTTTCTGTGAGCAATCGAAAACAGATTTTTCACAATAGAAACAAGAAAAAAGAGTGGACAAAGCGAGAGAAATCGTGACAAAGCAAAGTATTTTGGAGGATGCGTTGCTACTATGAAGAAAAAGAAAGTTTATTAAATATCGTGAAAATAAGTGAAAACACAAGAATTTACACTCGCATAACATTTAATCACCAGTTGAACATTTAGAGCGCGCTTTGATTAAATAAATTGCAAATATAGGCGTTGATTTCCGTATTCATTACCCTATAATTCGCTCCCTTAAAACAGCCTGATATACGAAATAAGTTGGTTATGAAAAACAACAATAGAATAGTATTAGGGAAATTCACATGGGACAGGACGACTCACTATTTACAGCCATCCCCTTTGAATGGCACAACAGAAGAACAAGAAACGGTTAAGCTGACGAATAAACAAAAAGCGTTATTGAACTGCCTTGTTGATGCGTATCCAAACACGATCAGCAATAAAGAGATTATTCAGCAGGTTTGGGGCTATGAGCATATCTCACAAGAGAGCTTGCCGCAGCTGATTAATCGCACTCGACGAACGTTAGAAGATTACGAAAAAACCATCCTGGTTAATACCCCTGGGGTTGGCTATTCCCTCAGTTTTGAATTTGCTCCAGCAGAGCCAGTTTCACAGCCAATTACCAAACCAGAAGAGTGCGAGCTCAAACCAGTCAGCAAGCAAAACGCAAAACTATGGAATGCGCTTTTTATAGTCATGCTGTTAGTGACGCTGTTTAATCTTTATGAAACGTCGAAAGCACTGTATTACAAGCACGACTTTGAACAAGTGCTAAAAGCCAAAGCTTACCCAGAAATGAAACGTTCCGATGACGGAAAAACAATAGTGACAATTAACAACCATGAATGCATTTATCACAAAGATCAGCTATTACTTCAATGCCCGTAAATTCAAAGTATTGATAGCATTGGTTGTGTTCAACGGCATTCTCTTGTTCACTGCACATCAGTCAAAAGTACAACTGTTTGGCAAAGTAGAAGCGATGCAATACAGGTGGGCAACCTATACTCAGCTCTATAAGGACGACCTTGAGAGCCGTCTTCATTACTCTGCTATTGATGCCGAAGAAACAAAGTTTCAGGCAATGGACTATAAGTACGAATATTCAAAGTCTAAGGGAAACGAGTACATAGTATTGGGCTATGAAGAGCCGGTGACCATACGCCACAATCGTGTTTTCTATCTGGATGATCAATGCAGTCTGGTTTTCTTTGGTAAAGCAGAACGAACCTTAAAAAATATGACATTCCGTTGCTTATACTGATGCTTACCGCTTCTAAAGAAACTTACAAAAAGGCACCTTTGATTATCAAAGGTGCCTTTTTCATTTCTGATAGAGAGTTATTAGTGTAACGCAGCTTTATACGCGGAACTGGCTGACTTGCTTGTCTAACTGTTGTGTCTGTTCAGACAACATAGACAGTGACTGTTGCGCTTGGCTCACTACATCCACAATCGACGTACTGCTGTCTGCGATACCTTGAACGTTGCTGTTTACTTCATCACTCACTGAGCTTTGTTGGCCTGCCGCGGTAGCAATGTGCGTATTCATCTCGTTCATACGTGCGATCGCGTTTAGGATTTCAGCCAAGGATTCTGTCGCCAAACCTGCCGATTGAATGGTGTCTTCACTGCTGGTTTTGCTGCCCTGCATCACTTCCACTGCTTGAGATGCACCCGCTTGAAGCTTCTCAATCATGGCTTGGATCTCGCCCGTGCTCTTTTGCGTTCGGCTTGCTAGGGAACGAACTTCATCGGCAACCACAGCGAAACCACGACCTTGTTCACCGGCACGCGCGGCTTCAATCGCCGCGTTTAATGCCAGCAAGTTAGTCTGCTCTGCAATACCACGGATAACGTCCAATACCGAAGCAATGTTGCTCACATCGCTATCCAAGGTGTTGATAACTTGGCTTGCGCTTTCAATCTCACCCGCAAGGTCGCGAATAGCACCCACGGTTTGCTCCAAAATGATATTAGTATTCGACAGCTCTTCGTTCGCCGTTTGACTCGCCAATGCTGCTTCTGTCGCACTGTCGCTAACATTACGACTGGTTACTTGCATCTCGTGTACTGCTGCAGCAACGGCTTCACTATCACGCTGTTGGCCAACGGTTGAATCTGCGATGGTCAAAGTCAATGAGTTTAGGTTGTTCATCTCTTGGCGCAGTGTATTAGCGCTTTCCACTACTTGTGACACCGTCGCTTGGATCTTAGTCACGAACTGGTTGAAGCCACCAGCAAGCTGACCAATTTCATCTTGAGAATTGATGCTAATGCGTTGACTTAAATCGCCTTCGCCAGAAGCAATTTGCACCATCGCCTCCTTAATATCATTGATTGGTTTAACTACCGTTTTAAGTAGCAATATGACCATACCAAGTGCAGCGATAATCACGATCGCGATACCCGATTCTAGAATGATCTCAGCTCGAAGCGCTGCCGCTGAAATGTCGGATTTCAACTCGCTTTGTTTTGCTTCGATGCCATCTTTTACGACATTAAGCTGCTCGCGTACCGCACCAAACTGATCTTCAAATAAAACTTTGTTAGATTCGTAAAAGTTCAACCACTGTGCTTGTGGTTTGTTAATCATATCGTCATAACTTTGTAGCCATTGCTCACCCGCCATGACCAACTTTTGTACTTCGCTACCATGGCTGCGAGGCATTACACCTTCATTAGAAAGAGACATGACTTTTTTCATTCGAGGTAATGCTTTGTATGCGTTGTCTTTGTACTCAAACAAGTGGTGATCGATCTCCGCTTGAGTCTTCGCTAGTGCTAAACCCTGAATTGCAGAAGTCGCTTGATACAGGTCGCGATACGCATCTTCAATAGTAAACAAGCTCGGGGTTACTTGTTCATTCAGTGTTTTGGTCAGTTCAGTTTGCTTCCACATTGTTACGACATTTAGTACTGAGCTAATAACCAGTAATGCAATCATCAAAGACAATGGAAGAACGATCTTCTGCTTGATAGACAGGTTGTTGAACATGAATAGATACCTTTGTTTTATTGTTCAAATCACCACCGAGTTTATCAAACAAAAGGCGTATAAAATTGTTTATACGGTTCAACGTCCTCTAATAATTTTTGTCTTTACGACTAATATTTTAGATTCAACAAATAACTGATTTATTGGACGATTTTTCTAGGAAGCAAGGTCACATAACTTCAATCGGTACAGTTCGATATACCTTGGTTAGATTGGAACATTTCCATCATGGGTTCGATTTGAACGTTACCCCATACAACAAAGCCAAAGCACAATAAGGGGAACAACAGATGAATAAGGGATTTAAGCGTGCCAAGTTTGCCGCGTTGAATCGCTGTGGGTCTGAATACCTTGACGCCTTTTGGTGGGAACTGACCTTCGATCAAACCACGTACGCCAAGTGGCAACATCAATACCGCAGCAAGTAAAAACACGGACAGTGGCACCCAAAAGAACAGTATGTGAACCAAAAGTTCTAAGCCTGATATACCGAACATTTGAGAACATTCCGGCGCTTCGACGACTGCTTGCAGCAGAGGCTCTCCCTTAAGCTTAAATAGCACGCCAACTAGAAGGCCAAATACACCAGCGATAGCGACTCTGATGATCTTTTCTTTTTTGCTGTACTGCGGCGCGTATTCCTTCATGCCCTTTCCTATCAAGATAAAAACCGAGAAAGTCAGCTTAAGAATGGCACGCCAGAGCGCAAATGCGAGCTTGGCTTTTGGGACGCACAATGGCGAATAATGAAACAGAAAGAAAACAGCCTCAATATCGCTATTGAGGCTGCTGGAAAGTTCACGAGTCCGGTTTAATCGTCGAACAACAAGTTGATTGCAATTGCCATCAAAACTAAGCCTGAGATCGGCAGTAAGACACCCAATGGTGAGCGCTCTATGTAAGGCAAGTTTTCCGCAATCAATAAACCCCACTCAGGTTCTGGCGGCTTAACGCCAAGTCCGATAAAACTCAGAGACGTCAGGCTGAGCGTAATGTATGGCAAACGTAGAAACGCGTGACGAATCAATGGCGGCAGTACGTAAGGCAACAAGTAGTAACGGAGTACTCGCCACTGACTGGTTCCCCAAATAGGCGCAAGATGCGTGTAAGGCTGCGCTTTGGCTTCCATCAACAAGCTCGCACAGTGCGCTGCTAATGGTGCCCATGACACCATAACAATCGCAATCAAGGCACTATTTGGATTCATCCCCGTTAGACCAGCAATCAGCAGACCCGCCACAATGTATGGCACACCTTTGGTGATCTCAATTAAGCCTTGGCTATAACGAGTCACAAAGCCGAGCAGCAAACCAATCACCAAACTAAGGAAGGTTGCGATGATGCCCATTTTGATTGTCGACATCATACCGCCGCCAACACGAGCAAGCAGATCTCGCCCGACCGCATCGGCACCAAACGGTGCTGCTAAGCTTGGCGATTCAAGGCGGGTAAATTGGATGGTGTAAGGATCGCGCATTAACGCCCATCCCGCACAACCAATCAACAAGGCAAAGATTGTCGCACTGACAATACGTTTGGTGGTGCTTTGGGTAAAACGGAACGTGTTGTGACTGCTGATCAACTTGCCACTCGTGGCACTGTGCCCGAGTAACCAGCGCTGCAATAAGATGCTCGCACTGCTGATCAACATCGAGAACACCAGCAACACCAACAAACCACCTTGCAGCATAGGCAGATCTTGTGACTTCGCCGCGCCTAAGATTAGTCGTCCGATACCCGGAATGGAAAACACTTGTTCCACAGCAACCGCACCGCCGGTCAAACCAATCACCGTCATTGCGATTTGAGGAATCAAGTTACTAACGGCACGCCACAAGGCAAAGCGTAAGATTTGAAACTTACTGACGTTCGCCGATAGCCAAGTGATCACCCAAGGCTCATCTAGTACACGCTTGAGGCTGTCATTGAGCAAGCGCCCGAACAAGCCAGCAGCAGGCAATGCCATTGCCAAACTTGGTAGCCAAAGGTTTTGCACGCCTTGCCAGCCATAAGGCGGGAACCAGCCCAACCAAATGGAAAACACCATGATCAGCAGTGAAGCAATCACGTATTCAGGCAATGAAACCAACACCGAACTGAGCGTGTCATGATGTTTGTCTAAACGATTCTGTTGCCAACGACGCACAGTGTAAAGCACGCTCGCCATACACATTACAAATGCCATGCCTAGCGCTGTAAGCATCAGTAATAGTGACGTTTTTGCAGTTTGTTGAACGCTCTCCATCACGGATGCGCCGCTCACCCAAGAGACACCTAAGTCACCTTGCATGGCAAGCGTCAACCAATCCCACAGTCGCTCAGCAGCGCTGCGGTCAAGTTGAAGATCTTCTCGAATTGCTTGCAGAGCTTCTGCCGTCAGCAATTGTTGAGCACCCGCACGAGCACGGAGGATGGATTGGCTTGGATCGATACCTGCAATATCCGGCATCAACCCCACCAGCACAACCACTACCCCGAGTGACAGGAAGCGCGACAAAAACCGCGTAAACCATTCAGGCATACAAGCGCTCAAACGAGAGCGCATGTTGGCAACAGACGACATCGAGTTAGTTTACCTCAGTAAACTGGTCGATCAGGCGACGCTCGCGTGGGTCACGTTGTGCATTCTTCACGCGGTCACTCTCACCTTGGATTACTCGCTCGTGCAGCAGTGGAATCACAGCGTATTGCTCAAGGATTTTGCTTTCTGCTTCGATGATCGCTTGTTGGCGTTTCTCACCCAAAGGTTGACGATCAGCGTGTTTCAATGCTGCGTCTACTTCTTCAGAGCAGAACTGACCTAGGTTGTAAGAACCTTTACAGCTAAAGTCACTTTGCATGTATGCCACTGGATCACCAGAATCCAGCACTGTTGCACGTGACAACAAGAACGCATCGAACTTACCTGCTAGTGCATCGTTTTCGATTTGTGCGTATTCACGAACGTCTAGCTCAACCACAAAGCCAGCCGCTTCAAGTTGTTGCTTTAGTAGCACCGCCACTTCTGGCAGCTCAGCACGGTCGGTAAATGTACCAATGGTGATCTTCTCACCATTCGCGTGGCGCATTTCCATGGTTTCCATACGAGGGTTCGCATCACGAATTGGTTGAGCCCATGCCAATGCAGGACCTAACAGGCCTTTCGCTGAATCGGCGTGGTTCTCGTAAACCGTTTTGATGATTTGCTCACGGTTAACCGCTTGAGCCGCTGCTTTACGCAAACCAAACTGGCTAAACACATCTGATTTATTGTTTAGGTAAAGCGTGTTGGTACGTGGCATGGCGACTTCGTGCAGCTGTGAAGATTCCATCATCGCGATTTGCGAAACAGGAACGGCTTCCACTACATCCGCCTCACCGGTACGTAGTGCAGCAGCACGAGCAAAACCGTTTGGTACGTATTCAGCAAAGATCCTGTCTACTTTTGCTTTTTCGCCCCAGTAACCGTCAAAACGCTTCAGTTTCGCGCTGGTTGTACCGTTGATTTCTGTCAGAACGAATGGACCGGTACCCGCATTGATTGGCACAACGCGACCGTTGTCTTGATATGCAGCACCAGAAAGGATCGCTAGCTGTGGGCTAGATAGACGGCTTGGCAACAATGGATCGTTAAAGGTCGTTTTGATTTCAACAGTGAAGTCGTCCAATGCGCGAACTTGCCATTCGATACCGTCCAAGATGCGTGGTTTAGGTGCGGCATCTAATGCTTTTTGCAGAGAGTTCACGACCGCGTTGGCATCAAGGTCAGAACCATCGTGGAATTTCACGCCCTTACGTACCGTAAATTGCCACGTCATCGGGTCAACTTGTTCCCACTCTGTTGCCAGCATAGGCTCTGCTACCGACTGATCGTTTAGGTTCACCAATGTTTCCGCCGTGCTCCAACGTGACAGTTTGAACGCGTCATCTGAAAGTGGCGACAAACCTGTGCGTGGTGGTTGCATCATGGCAACGCGAATTTCCGTCGCTTGCGATGCGGCTGCTTTTTCCGCTTCTGGCTTGCTTTCGCCAGAGTCAAAACAACCCGTCAGCAGTGCGCTTAAAGCCAGCGACAAAGCTAACTTGGGAGTACTAAGGTGCATAAGAAACCTCTCCAATGGTTTTTGTGAATTCATTACTTTTGTGTTGAGCGCTCATCAAGGCTCTCGTGATCAAGTGTGATGGGTTATTTGTCACGTTCTGTGCTGTGCCGTGCTCGACAACGCGTCCTTTGTCTAACACTAGGATTTCATCGCATAGGGTTTGTGCCGCATCGAGGTCATGTGTCACCAAAATCAGGCGCATCTGACGACTCTTTTGAATGCCTGCCAACAAGTCGAGAATCTGTTTACGACTGACGGGATCTAGGCTGCTGGTTGGCTCATCCGCAACCAACACGCAAGGCTCGACAATCAAAGCTCTGGCGATAGCCACACGTTGCGCTTGCCCAACTGATAACTGCAACGGGTTACGATCCAACAATGTGAGATCCAAACCGACATCCGCCAATACCTTTTCCACCTTCTCGTTGAGCTCTTGCGTCAAACCAATGTTGCTCAAAGGCTCCAGTAAAATCTGGCGAACGGTGTAATACGGATTCAAGCTCGATTGCGGCTCCTGCGGAATCAGTTGAATGTGCTGACACAACTCTTGTCGCTGCTTAGCCGAGCTGCGCGATAGCGGATAACCACACACATACACTTCACCAGATGTGGGGTTACGAAGACCAAACAGAAGTTCAATCAAGGTCGATTTACCCGCACCAGAAGGACCAACAATTGCAATGTTCTTTGTGTCGATGGCAAGATCCAATTGTTCGAGCGCTTTAAACGGTTTGCCCCCTAACCAACTTGGTTTGGAGTAATAGTGAACACTGGCTTGCTCAAAGCGAACTTCCGCCGATTTAGGCTGCGTGTGCCCGCTCAAGTTGTGCTTAGTCAAAATAGGCTCCAGAGATGAGGTTAAGGCAGCAGTTGCGCAAGTTGTTGGCAGAAAGGATGCGAACTTTGCTGAATGGCTTGCCATGGTGCGCCATAAGCCACCATGGTGTTGTCCGCAATCACCAAGACTTTGTCACACGCCAAAGCCGCAGATAGATCGTGCGTGATCAACAAACCACTGATGTTGCGTTGCTGAACACTGCTGCGAAACAACTCAAGGATCTCCGCTTCGGTGATTGGATCGAGCGCACTGGTGGGCTCATCCGCGATGATCAAGTTGGCACTACCAAGCAACGCAATCGCAATACAAATACGCTGGCGCTGACCACCAGATAGCTGGCTTGGATGCTGCGCCAATGCTGCTTTTGGATCCGTAAATCCGAGTTGAGACAACAAGGTCGTCACTGTTTCTCGGTTTGCTGAAGACAAGCGTGTTTTGTTGCCCGTCAATGCCAAACACAGTTGTTGCTCGACAGAGGCAATGGATTCAGCGCTTTGAGTGCATCTTGGAAAATGACCGCAGGACGCTGCGATTGACTCCGTTGCAGCATGGCAGTTTGTGCAACTTCACTGCTGTTAAGCTGGATACTTCCGTCTACCCAAATATCAGACGGCAAAAAACCTGCGACGGCTTTCGACAACATGGATTTACCAATGCCGGAAGGTCCCATAATGGCAAGAACTTCACCTTGAAACAGCTCAAAAGAAATGTCTTTGAAGAGAGTGCGTTCTGAGTCTGTAAGGCTGAGATTATTAACGGAGAGTATTGGTTGAGAAATCACGACATCAAACTAAATGTAACAATATAACATAACGATAGTATCACGCAGGTCTGAGCAAGAAAACAACTCAGAGGGGTTATTTCATCACCTTTTTCACGCTTTTATCAGCAAGGGCAGATAGCTCCGCCCTTGTGATAACGCATCTAAATAACCTAGTTTGTAAAATCGTGAGTTACTGACACTTTTGTTTGACTTGATCGAGGTACGGGAACAAGAAGACAAAGCGCCCAACGTAGAACAAAGTGAATGCCAGCCATAAACCGTGATTGCCCCAATATTGCACCGCAATAAATTGAGTCACTAAGAACAACACCATGGTTAGAAAGGTAGAGTTACGAACTGGTCGCGTCGTCCCTGTGCCGGTAAAGATGCCGTAAAACGTAAGACCAAAACCAGCAACCAACGGGAATGCCAATAACCAAGGGCTCATGTCTAGATATAGCGCAACAAGGTTTGGCAAAGTGGTAAATAACGACACCACTTGGTGTTTGAACAGCACCAACAGCAAGGTCAATACAACAACGAACGCCGCGGTCCATTGCGTGTTTAACTTAATCACGTTATCAAGCAATGTCGGATTCTTCTGCCCTACCGCTTTACCTGCAAAGACGCTCGACGCATTCGCCACACCATCGAACATGTAGCTGACGATGAAGGTTACTTGCATCAAGATTGCGTTCGCCGCGAGCACATCAGAGCCAAGCTGAGAGCCCACACGCGCCATCATGTTGAAGAACACCAATAGACACACAGTACGAAGCAGCAGATCCATATTGGAAGATGCGATAACTTTGAGATCTTTACGCGTCATGCTCGCTGTTTGAATGTAATCAAACAGCGGGAAGCGACAGGTTTTCAACACCAGCACCGCACCAATAACAAACGTCGAGATTTGCGCGATAAGTGTCGCTACCGCAACGCCAGCAATACCCATATCGAAGTACAACACAAAGACGATATCTAGCACGATGTTCAGCACGTTACCAAACACTTGCGTGAACAAGGTTTCTTTGGCTTTCGCCTGCCCCATTAACCAACCAATCACGGTGTAGTTCAGCAGTACAAACGGCGCACCAAAGATCATGATATCGAAGTAAATCTTAGCGTTTTCTGCCACGACGGCATCAGGGGAGATAATCAGCTCTGCTCCCATCCAAATCACGGACTGCAACGCAATGAAAATCAAGCCAAGGCAGAGCGAAAGCACGAAAGGACGGAATAAGCTGCTCGCTTGATCTTCTGGGCTATTTTTACCTAATGCGATTGCACTTTGCCCGGTAGTGCTGACGCGGAAAAAGCCAAACAGCCAATACAAGGTATTCATGATGACGGTGCCGATCGCCACACCACCAATCATCTCAGCCACACCGAGTTTACCGATCACCGCGGTGTCCACCGCCCCCAATAATGGTTGGGTAACCGTAGAAACGATGAAAGGAAATGCGATTTTAAAATAGTCTTTATGAGTCAGATTCATGATTTGAAAAAGTTGGTTAGAAAAGTGTAGAACGCATGAAGAAGCGGTTTAAGTCATCTTGCCACCGAACTGCATTCTATTTGTTTAATGGGCTCAAGTTAACCACAAAATGGGAAAAAGAATGAGAACGAAAATCAATAAAATAGTTAACTCATCGGCTTTATTGCCACCCTATGCATCTCAAAAGGTAAACGGATAAACTGTCGATAAATAACCACACTAATAGTAATGAACAATGTTCAAATGTCATTATTGTTATGTTATAACAATCGGTAATTTGCATCATTTTAATCATAGGTAATCGGATGTCCATTTTTGGATCGTTTTCTCTTTCTAGATTACGCCTAACTCTTACTGCTTTCTCACTGCTGTTTTCTTGTTTTGTCCACGCCCACCCTCATTCTTGGGTGACAATGGAAACCAAAATCAATATCAAAGAAGATAAGATTCAATCGCTCTCAATGAACTGGGAGTTTGACGCCATGACCACGGCTTACATGCTGGCGGGAGAGAAGCTCACCGACGAAAATCGAGATGAAGTACTTTCGACACTCTCTAGTCAGGTTATTTACAACTTGTTATCAAGCCATTACTTCACCTACTTTTATGCCGACGATGAACCGATTCGCTACAAGATGGTGGAAGAAGGGTCTATCGAGATGAATGGTGCAAAAGCAACATTGAAGTTCAATCTTGAACTCGCTAAACCCACCAGTATCTACACGCCTGATCTGCGCCTGCTTATCTTTGATCCAAGCTACTTCGTAGATATGAGCTGGGAACATAAGCACGCCATCACCATCAATAAGCCTTACTCTGATCGTTGTCATATCGACGTGGTTGAACCAAACCCAACACCTGAGCAAGTGACTTACGCGATGTCACTCTCTGTTGATGCAGACCCAGATAACGAACTTGGCCAGTTATTTACCCAAAAAGCCCTCTTCACCTGTGATCCGGAGGAGAAGTAATGGGAAACTCGTTAGTCTTCAAACGCAGTCTGTTCGGTGTGTTTAGCGTAATGCTATTAGCCATTACTCTGCATATTTGGGATCACTTCCCTGCTTACTGGATGCAGTTGATTCGGCTTCAACGTGATACGGTAAACTCGCTCAGTGAATACCTGATGCTCATAAGCCAAGGGGAACTGTTGTACGGTTGGTACTTGTTAGGGTTTAGCTTTCTGTATGGTTTGCTGCATTCGGTTGCTCCTGGACACGGTAAAACGGCAGTGACGTCAATGAGCCTGATTCATGGCTACCGTCGTCGACAAGCGCTTGTATTGGTCGCGATTATTGCCGCCCTACAAGCAGCGAGTGCGTGCATTCTTTTCGTGATTACCGCCAAGATTGCAGAGCAGTTTGCTTTCAGCCTTTCCGATAATGTTCGTCTGCTGACGCAAGGGTGTGCGGTGTTTATTATCTTATTAGCGCTGAAAGAGTTTGCGTCGGTGGTTAAACGCCGCATCAAGCAAACACCCTCTCAAGAAGATGATGATTCCGCAGATTCTAATGGCAATATTTCATGGAAAGCACTGCTGCTTATCGGCTTTCGCCCTTGTACTGGCGCGGTGTTGGTTCTGTTTCTTTCTAACATGCTAGGCAGCTTAATGTGGGGCATGGTCGCGACATTCGTGATGGCTTTAGGAACGGCAATGACCAACTCGATATTGGTGTTCAACGCTTTAACGATTCAACGCCAAATGAAAAACCACAGCGCCAAACCTAATGCCAACTTGAGCGATACGCTTAACCTCGTTTTGGCAGTCACCATGGTGGCATCGAGTTTTATTCTCTATAACTTTGCCAACGTGGCAGGATTGCAGAACTTCGTCAGATAAGTACCGACAGCAATAAACGCAAAAGCCCCAACACTTGGTTGGGGCCCTCTCATTTTTAAAGGCGTTGAGTAATTACGCCTTTTTCACAAACTGCGCCGTCACCATCATCTCGCCAGCACCATCAACTTTGCAGTCGAGCTGGTGATCTTTGCCGTCTTTAATGCGACGAATCACCGCTTTGGTGCCGATCTTAAGTACCAACGAACTGCCTTTTACTTTTAAGTCTTTCGCTAACGTGACCTTATCACCTTCTTGCAGCAACGTGCCGTTGGCATCCTTCACGTTTACGGCATCTTCGTCTGCCGCCTGAGTCGGGTTCCACTCGTAGGCACATTCTGGGCAAACAAGCTGGTCTTGGTCTGGGTAAACGTATTCTGAGTTACAGTTTGGGCAAGGAGGTAGAGACATAAGTAATTACGAGCTAATGAATTTGCCGTTATGGTAAAGGGTAATGCTCACCTTATCGAGTAGATTTGTCAAAAAACGCCCTCACAGCTTAGCCTTCCCTCTTTGGAAAGGCATTTAAGATAAGGGCGTGCTTCTGTTTGATTAAAGCTCTGTACCGTTAGACGCGATCACTCGCTTATACCAATGGAAAGACTTCTTCGGTGTTCGGTTTAGTGTGCCGTTGCCTAGGTTGTCTCTGTCCACATAGATAAAGCCATAGCGCTTACTCATCTCACCTGTCGACGCCGCGACCAAGTCAATACAACCCCACGGTGTAAAGCCCATCAGCGGAACACCATCGGTAATCGCATCGGCCATGGCTTCTACGTGTTGGCGCAGATAATCAATACGGTAATCGTCTTGTACTTCGCCATTTTCGTCCGGTACATCTTTCGCACCCAGACCATTTTCTACTAAGAACAATGGCTTTTGGTAGCGATCATAAAGTGTGTTCATGGTGATTCGCAGGCCCAGCGGGTCAATCACCCACCCCCAATCGCTGGCAGGCAAATGTGGGTTCCTAATCGACTTCACGACGTTGGCTTCACTAGTATTATTAGCATTCATTTCTGCCGATGCACAACGTGAGGCGTAGTAACTGAATGAGATGAAATCGACCGTGTTTTTCAGCGTCTCGTAATCTTCTTCAAGAATCTCCAGCTTCACGCCTTTTTCATCAAACACTTTCTGTGCGTAAGATGGGTAGTAGCCACGAGATTGAACATCAATAAAGAACAGGTTCTCACGATCTTTTTGCATCGCGGTGAACACATCTTCCGGCTTGCAGCTGTATGGGTAGAAGTTACCCCCCGCGAGCATACAGCCAACTTGGTTCTCTGGATTGATCTCATGAGCAATCTTAGTCACCAGCGCGCTTGCAACAAGCTCATGGTGCGCAGCTTGGTATTTCACTTGATCGCGGTTTTCACCCTCTTGGAACAACAAACCCGCACCTGAGAATGGGCTATGCAGAAGGATGTTGATTTCATTGAACGTCAGCCAGTATTTCACTAGCCCATCAAAGGCTTCAAAACAGGTTCTTGCGTAGCGTTCAAAAAAGCCAATCATCTTTCGGTTTCGCCAAGAGCCATACTCGTTCACTAGATGCATTGGCACATCGAAATGGCACAGCGTGACAAGCGGCTCAATGCCATACTTGTGGCACTCTTCAAATACGCTGCGGTAGAAATCAATGCCTGCTTGGTTTGGCTCTAGTTCATCACCTTTAGGGAAGATTCGGCTCCATGCGATCGACATGCGAAAGGTCTTAAATCCCATCTCGGCTAGAAGTGCGATGTCTTCTTTGTAACGGTGATAAAAGTCGATGGCTTGATGGCTTGGGTAGAACTCTTCTTCACTCAATTCCACCGAATCGACAAGGCCGAGTT
The DNA here is from genome assembly GCF_000400365.1 of Vibrio jasicida CAIM 1864 = LMG 25398. GTDB lineage: Bacteria > Pseudomonadota > Gammaproteobacteria > Enterobacterales > Vibrionaceae > Vibrio > Vibrio jasicida. Next base: position 76,769 of record NZ_BAOG01000010.1, read on the forward strand.
TGATTGGCATTCGGTTCTCACCATAAGGGATCATATCCACGGTTGTGAGCCCTTTGCCACCTTCTCGATAACCACCCTCAGATTGGTTTGCTGCGATTGCCCCACCCCATAGGAAGTTTTCTGGAAACACAGATTTAGACATCTTATTTACCTCTTAACATAGAGCCACCAGCAAAGGCGGCTCTATCAATTATTCAAATCTTGGTTATGCGGAAGCTGGTTTTGCAGGCTCTAACACCGTTTCTGGCTCTTCGGCTTTTTCTTTATTTGTGACGTCTTTATTTGCGATAGCTTCGCCCTCTTCGTCTTCATCGTTCGGGATATCTTCAAAACCAAGGATTAAAGTCAGAGCGAAAGAAAGCACAATCGACAGAGCAATCAGACCAAATACCCAAGCGATACTCATCGGGTCGTTCACATCAAAGAACTGCACACTAGTGAACAAGCTCGGCGCAGCCATTGAGTGGCTCGCCAGCCCTGCCATGCCAGCAAGTGCACCCACGATGAAACCAGTAATCATGGTCGCGATAAGTGGTCGTTTCAGACGAACAAGCACGCCGTAAAGCGCAGGCTCAGAGATACCCGCAAAAATTGCAGACGCACCCGCCGCACTCGCGGTTTGTTTCAGTTCGCGGTTTTTAGTTTTCCATGCAACCGCAAGACAAGCGCCACCCATACCGATGTTGGCACCGATTTCCGATGGCATAACCATGCCTTCACGGCCAGTTTCAGCAATAGTTTGGATAATAGTCGGTGTAAATACGCGGTGCATACCAGTCAGAACCAACAATGGCCAAAGTGCCCCCATGATCGCAACCGACAACCAACCTAGTGTGCTGTGAATGGTGTAAACCAATGCTGAAAGCGCAGTACCAATCCAAATACCTAGTGGACCAACCAAAACAATCGCCAGCGGTGCTGCAATCAATACGATCAGCATCGGTTTTAGGAAGTTCTTCGTCACTGCAGGTGTAATGCTATCAACCCAACGTTCGATGTAAGACAGCGCCCAAGTCATCACCAACACAGGAATAACGGTATAAGTGTATTTCACCGAAGTAATTGGAATGCTGAAGAAGTCAACGTGCTTACCATCAGCCGCTTGCGCCATCAACTCCATGAAGTTCGGGTGAATCAACACGCCCGCAATCGCAATGGACAGTGACATGTTGGTTTTGAATTTGATTGAAGCAGACGCGGCAACCATAACGGGTAGGAAAAAGAACGCACCGTCGCCAATCGCATTAAGGATGATCAGTGTTGAAGAATCATCATCAAGCAAGCCTGTCATCTTAAGAACCATAGCCAGCAGCTTCACCATTGAGCCGCCGATGATCGCTGGAATCAGTGGCGACATGGTGCCGACTAATGCATCAAGGATCTTAGCGCCAATCACTTTTGGAGTAAGCTTGACCTTTTTCTCTTGTTCACTCGATTCTGATGAAGAAAGGTTACACAACGCCATCACTTCTTTGTACGCATAAGAGACGTTATTGCCAATGATGACCTGACATTTATCACCATTGTGAACCACGCCCATCACACCTTTGATGCCCTTCAGTGCTTCTGCATCTATCTTACTTTCATCGCTTAATACAAAACGCAATCGCGTCATACAGTGTGTTAGTGCCACTACGTTTTCTGCACCGCCCAGTTTCTCTAGTACTGAACGAGCAATGATGCCGTAATCTTTCGCCATCTTTCTCACTCCAATTATTATTCATCAACCTGTAGGGAGGTTGTTTTCTTGCTGCGAACCTTCAAATGAGAGTCAACGAAATCGAACACAACAACCAAGTTACCGGTAACATGTTACTGGTAACTATCGGTAAATAAACCGCGTATTCGGAGAACAAGTTCAAAGTGGGATAATGGCTGGAATCCACTGCAAGGTGAATGAAACAGCGAAATCTAAACATGATTCACATTCTCAAAGACGTAAATCTGATCCGCTATTTCATTGACGAAGCTAATGATGTTGCATGTGAGCAAGTAACATTTATAAAACGTTAATTTCGAAACAAAAAAAGCCAGAGTCATTCTCTGGCTTTACTTTAGTTGAGGTGAAGTAATTGCTAGCTTTTCGCTTCTTCCAACTTACGTAAGTTAGTCATTTGCTCCATGACTTTGTCGACTGAGAAACTTGGGATCTCTTGTCGTGGAGGGAACTCTTTAAATGACTTCAACATCTCTGCCACTTTCTGTTGGGCAGGAACCAATAAGAACACATGCTCAAACTGCCATTTCTTATAGCCAAAGCCTTGATCGCCTTTCTCAAGTGGATCGACTTGAAGGTCGAAGATCATTGGTAAACGCAAGTTAGTCAGCTCTTTGGTCCAAACGTCCCAGCCTTCATGTTCTTGGATCTTGAAGTGCATCTTGAATCGTTTATCACGCATAGCAAGCAGCTCACCATCGTCAGACCAATAGAAAAACTCATCACGCGCTGATTTGTCTGTTTTACCCGTAATGAAATCAACTTGGTTGTAGCCATCAAGGTGGTTTTTGTAAGCCTGGTCTGCCGAAGAAGACTTATATCCTTTCAGCAAATCTTGCTTGATGGTGTCATTACCTGCAATGGATAGTAGCGTTGGGAACCAGTCTTCACTCGCGAACATGTCGTTCAACTTGGTGTTTGGCTGAATATGACCAGGCCAACGAATCATTGCTGGTACTCTGAAGCCCCCTTCCCAACCGGTGTTCTTCTCGCCACGGAATGGGCTAAATGCCGCATCTGGCCACGTCGCATTCATTGGGCCATTATCCGTGGTGTAAATCACAATGGTGTTATCCGCAATCTTCAAGTCATCGAGCTTATCAAGCAAATCCCCAACCATGTTGTCGTGCTCAACCATGCCGTCTGCGTATTCGCCAAGTCCTGTTGTGCGGTGCTCTGCTTTCACGTGAGTGCTGATGTGCATGCGCGTTGCGTTATACCATAAGAAGAACGGTTTATCGGCTTTGACCTGACGCTCCATGAAGTTCATCGCGGCATCAAGGGTCTCTTCATCGACCGTTTCCATACGTTTTCGCGTCAGCGGCCCTGTATCTTCGATCTTGCCATCCGCATAAGAGTGAATCACACCACGCGGGCCAAAGTTCTTACGAAACTCAGGATCTTTCGGGTAGTCTGGGTTTTCTGGTTCTTCCTCTGCATTTAGGTGGTACAGGTTCCCCATGAACTCATCAAAACCATGATTGGTTGGCAACATGTCGTCTTTGTCGCCTAAGTGGTTTTTACCGAATTGCCCCGTGGCGTAGCCCATGTCTTTTAGCGCTGTTGCCATGGTGATGTCTTGCATTTGCATGCCTTGCGCGGCACCAGGTAGACCAACTTTAGTCAAACCAGTACGAGCTGGCATCTGACCTGTGATAAATGTACTGCGTCCTGCGGTACAAGATTGTTGTGCATAGTAAGTGGTAAATAAAGCGCCCTCTTGAGCAATACGGTCAATATTTGGCGTCTCGTAACCCAACATACCTTGGTTATATGCAGAAATATTGCCGTAACCGACATCATCCCCAAAAATAACCAGCATGTTTGGTTTAGAAGCCGCATGGGCTGCAACCGATGATGTCGCGGCCACCATCGCAAGCGTTAGTGTAGATTTATTTATCTTCATAATATTATTTCTATAATGGTTCTTGGTTGAGTGAATTAATGAGTATTTTAAAATGAGGAAAAGCAATCCACTCTCACGATTCACGAACAACATTATTTATATTTGGAATTAGACGATGGATATATTCAATACATCCACCGCTTTAAGAATAGATATTTAACGTTTAGCTACGGCCTCGCAACACGATAGGCTGAGATTCATCCACTTGGCTCTTAGTTACTAAGCCACCAGCACGATCTTCATTTCGTCCTTTTAATTTGATACTAGCGTCAACCACTCGTTCATACTTCACTTGATTGCCTTGCGGCATAGTCATATCGATCGTACCCGTGTATGTGCCTTCTCCAGCAACTGCTGCGTTACCAAAGGAAACTGCGAGACCTAGGATTATCAGCCTTTTCATAACTAACCTCTCTTACTCTATTATTGAAATAGTGTCTTGCTAATAACTTGAGCGACAATGATTACTCAAGCTTTATCGATATAATGATATAGAGAAGTTAAAACAAACAAGGAAATATCACCTTTCCAAATTGGACAGGAAATTAACAATGATAATGTTAAAACCAAAAGTTATATTAACTATAACTTAATGTATAAGACTAAAAGCGTATAATTAATAAAGTAAAGTAAGAGTTTACTAATCTAATATATCGTATTATTACATTGATAAAATATTTAGCGAACTAAATACCAATACATAAAGAAATGACGGTGATGAATTTCCCTTTACCCATTATTTAAGTACGCGCCTTCAGATTTTCTACCGATTTACCTACCTCTCGATAGTACTTTAGATATAAGTCCTTACCTGACTTACTCAAAAAGAAAATGTAAAACTGACTTATCATAAGCCACAAGAGCAAACCTTTTTGTTCCAAAAATAAAAACTCAAAAGTAGGCGGGAAGAAAATGGCTATTCCAAGATACATGAGGCTATAAATAGTGGCTGTATATCGAGCCCACCCAGTGCTATACAGATGAGAGGCAATGTCTCGATTCCAATAAACCCAAACTGGAAAGTATATAAGAGCTAACCAACCAAGGATGCCTTTTTCTCCTTGGGCAACCCACACAAAGAGCATTGGAGCCGATAAAAGTCCTTGAATACGTCCCCTGTAATGCGTCAATACTCGCTGGCGATAATATTTTTTGGGATCTTTAACTCTTTCAATTTCCTCAGCACTAGCAGTTGCGACACACCCACACTCACTGCAATGAGCCGCCTCTGCCGCATTTCCGAAGCCACATGCATTACATGTCCATCGATACTTTACCATCTACCTATTAAACCAAATTTGACCTTTACTGATTTCAGTTAAACACGGAACCAATAATATCCCGAAAACAGATAAGTATTATTCGAGCTACGTAACTAGAATCCTTGTTAACCGGTAGACGGATTTACAAATCATTAGACGTAAAGTTAGCTTTAAAGGTAAATGCATATGGCGTATCGCCGTTTTCACGAAGGTACTGTAGACGGGCTAAAGCCTCCTCTGCTGTTGGGGTATGATTATCCTCAATCCACCAAAGCACATAAGTATCTTCTACTAAACGATGGAACCATTCACTCTTACGGCACATGAAATCACGATGATGGGTCCGGAACATAAAATTCTTCAGCGCATCCACGTTATCCCACACCGACATATTGACGATCATATTTGGGTCATCGAATAGCTTAATATTGGTGGCATCGCCGGATTCATCTTTTAGGCGCCAAACGAACCCATCACTTTGTTCTGCAATGCCATTCACCAAATCGAGATTATCAACAAAGTCCTTTATCTCAGGTGCATCGAGTGGGTACTTCGCTAAAGCAATATTCAATTGAGCAAGTTTCATTTCGTCCTCCTGAGCGTCTTTATGAAAACAACCTTTGGCTTTCTTTTCGCTCCCTTCTTCCAATTAGAGTTATTTCTATCTTTCTTGTAATTCCGAATTTATAGGATTGTGTGGTCGTTAGTCTCACTTCGGTGTACCACCTCTTCCAATTCAACTAGCTTTTCAATACCTTTTAACACATTGAGATAAGCAATACGTTTCTGAGCAAATTGAATCATTCAAAAGCGTGACATACGGCAAAGATGGAACTGTTTTCGAGCGAATTCGAGAACAAGTTGATATCTGGTTAAGGACTTAATATTTATGGATGAACTGATTGCTCAATATACTGGAGCAGATGAAGACTCTCGACTTACCCGTCAGAACATTACGAAGATAGAGTTTGATACCACAATGCACCTACTCGCCCCCTATTTAAAGTCAGGTGCCAATGTATGTGAGCTTGGAGCTGCAACAGGTCGCTATTCTCTTAGCTTCGCAAAGATGGGTTGTAACGTGACCTCGGTAGAACTGGTTCCAGACCAAGTAGAGATCTTGAAAAAGAATGCGGAAAGAAAGGACTTACCCATTGATATCCATCTAGGCAGTGCTTGTCACGTCCCTTTCATTGAATCCGGTTCACAAGACCTTTGCGTAATACTTGGTCCTCTGTACCACTTGAAAACCAAGAATGAACGCGATCAAGCAATCAGTGAAGCAAAGCGCATCCTAAAACCAAATGGAATCTTAGCGGTAGCGTATATTTCTAGATTCTTCGTCGCAGGACTATTCGCACAAAAGTTTCCTCAACTCGTAACTCCATCGACTTTATCTGAGCTTTATACAAATGGCACAGTCACAACCTCTGAGGCAGATCGTTTTTTCAAAGTTGGCTACTTTGCCTCTCCTGAAGAAATTGAGCATTTGTTGCGCTCACATACTTTCAACATTCTCGACCATGCCGCTACCGATGGGTTTGGTCGCTATATCTCGGAAGGCATTAATAGCTTTACGCCTTCGCAATATCAAACATGGTTGGAATACCACTTAAATACATGCCGACAAAATAGCTTATTAGGCTCAAGCAATCATGGACTCGTCATTGCTAAGAAAACAATATAAACCACTTAGAAAGATTCAAAACGTATGGCACGAAAGATGTCGTATTTTGATTTGTCGTCAAAGAGAGCTGGGAGTACTAGGCTCACTTCTCTTTAGAAAATAAAAAGGAAAAACAAAATGCAATGCCCAAAATGCAATTCTGACTTTGAACAACTGCAAACTCCGCTAGGCGATGTTGAACGCTGCACTGAATGTAAAGGCTTATGGATTGACGCCTACGAAGTGGAAGCGATGAAGCCGTTAGCTGATGTGATTGATTCAGGTGACGAAGAAATCGGAAAAGCCTTCAATGCGATTGATCGTATCGATTGCCCTGTATGCCCAAACAATCAACTGCTTCGATTGGTCGATCCAAAACAGCCTCATATCTGGTTTGAAAGCTGTCCTACGTGTAAAGGTCGCTTCTATGACGCCGGTGAATTTAAAGATCTAGCGACACTCGACCTATCTGATTTTTTCAAGAAATTTGGCTTGGTTGAGCGCGTGTAATTTATTTCTTCTTTCCATAAAAAAGGCGCTGTATTCCCAGCGCCTTGATGATTGATAGCAAACCTATACCGTAGGGATAGAGGCACGCCATGCTTGGTTTTGACTATCAGCGATAGAGCGGAAAAGCTCACGCAGCTCTTTTAGCAAACCTTCTTGGAAGCCAATGTTTTCATCGGCTCTCTGTTTGTCTGCTTGAGCACGAGTTGCTAATACCTCATCCTCTTTGCTTCGAGCTTGAGCTTTCGTTTGCTCTACATTTGCAGCTGAATTCGCCATTTGGCCAAGTCCCTGCAATACCGCGTTCTTCGATTGGTTTGCGCCCATCATCTTGTCGAACTTGCGGCCACCACTAGACAAAGTATTTGTCGTATCAGTAATGCTATCTTTTGCGAACGCATGAGCACGTCTCACTTGATCTTGTTGAGTTTTCGACAAGTTAGTATTACCCATTAACTCTTCAACCTGATCAAAGCCTGCTTTCTGCGTCTTCAATACATTGTTGCCCGCGACTTCTGCCTTGATTTCTTTGCCCGCTTTGAAAGAACCCACGGCACCGATAATAGCAGTCACACCAGCCAATACGCCTGATACTACCGCCATCGCGATCATCGCTTTAGCAGAGTTGTTTAACTCTTCCGCTTGGCTCTTGATGCTTGCAACGTTTGCTTCAACGGCAATTTCACGTTGCAGAACCTGTTGCTCACGGCTTAGCTTAGACACTTGGTAAAGCAGAGTAATCAGAGACAGTGATTGCGAAATGGCATCCGATGGTGACTTAACCACTTGCTCACCATTCAGTGCTTTTTCGGTGGTTTGCATTAATAGATTTACGGTTGGAGCCAACGCGCTCATCAGCTTTTCTACCACACGAGCTTGATCGCCAATCGCAGGGGCTTTTGGCCCATCCAATTGGTAGTTCTTCGCACCCGTTACTGCACGATCATTGTTACCACGGACAGCAGCAGCTTCGGTTTTCGTCTCAGACGTTTTCTCTGCCTGAGTTGTTTTGCCTAGTTCACCCAAACCGTAAAGGTCAGCGCGTCCAGTATTACTAATTTTATCTAACATGGTTGCTCCTTAAACCGTCGCTGGGCGACTCATTACCGCTTGCATCGTTTCGCCTTTCGCATGAATCATCTGCATGATGACACTCATTAGCTCTTGGAAATCTTCCATTAGCTTGGCGATTTCTTCTTTAAGTTTGTCGATCACCGCTTGGCTAAGCGTCATCTTCGCCCTTAAATCTGTAATGTCAGCTTGGATTTCAGTTACATGCGCATTGTTTGCAGCATGAACGCTGTCCGTGGTCCCCTTGCCTACGTTAACAGTAAGGTCGACGGTCTCAGCACCGTAACGGATTGCCTTCGCGGTGGTTGTCGCCGCTTTAGAACCCATATCGGCAATTTTCGCCATGTTTGTCGCCGCTTTGGTTGCGATATCAGTGACTTTTTGCGCAATTGAACTTGCACTTTTCGCCGCTAACTTCGCAATACCACTCGCAGCTGCACCACCAAATGTAACTACAGCGCCAATGACGGCAGTCGCAATCTCTAACGCCATGACGACTTTATTAAGTATATCGACGTTAATTCCAGCCTCTTTCATCGCCTCTTGAACAGCAGGCTCTTGCAGAGTCATATTGATTGCGCCCATCACTCCGCCCGCGATCATTAATGCGCCAGCTGCCGCACCAACACCCGTCGCCACCATGATTGCACCAACGACAATAGAAACCACAGCGCTAACCCAACCGAAGATCTTGGAAGCTAAGCCCGATTTTTGTGCTTCTTTCGCTGCCGCTTCAGACTCTTTGATCTTCTCTAGGTTTTCTGCCATCTCTTGTTCGTGCTTCGCTTTCGCTACCTTCACTTCCTGAATTTTGAGCTCGTTTTGAGCGCTTTTCAGTTTGTCTGTGATAGCAGCCAGTTCAACTTCAAAATCATCTGCATAACCTGAGATGATTTTCACTGCTAGCGAGCCCGTACTGTCGGCAACCGCGTGTAAAACCTTGGCAATTGAGTCTACGATTTTTTGTAGCTGCTCCATGGCTTTAAGCGTAAGGTCACTCACCTTATCGCTGACTGCGGCATTTGGTGCATCAAGCTGAACTTTTACCTTACCGGTGTTCAATGCTTCAGCATCTTTACCTTTTACGTTTTCAACGGTTACTGACGGCGATGCATAAGCAGCGGTCTTGTTAACCTTGTTTAACGTAGTTTGGTCAGAATCAGGCGTGTATACCTGACTCTGAATGCGGTCAAGTGCAATAGAATTCATATTCTAGTTACTCCTTTTGTTTCTCACCGCTTCTAACATGATGCCTGCTCGTTGATGCAAGTCTGCATACTCTGATTTCCCAGCAGACATCTCCTTCGCGCTGTAAAACCCACTCTCTGCTTCCGTCAGTTGCTCAAGCTTGAGGTGACATTCTGCAGAGTGGAAAGGTGGGCGTGGATCATTTACGTCCACAAGCGCAGCGTAGCTGTAGGCGTCAAGCGCCTGCAGGTACTCACCCAGTTCCTGACGAGCCGCACCCAAACCAATGAAAAATCGCGCTTGATAGTGATCAAGCATGCTAAGCAGCTGAAATACCTTAGCGGCCTGCTCTATTTTGCCTGACTGGAAAAAGTTGTATCCAACCGCATAAATGTGCTCGATGGTGTCTGCTGATACATCGTGCAGCATTTTTAGCGTGCCCCCCTCTTCCAAAAATGAAAGGAGTTCCTCTGCTTGCATTTGAGATGGGTCAGTTGGCGCGTTTTGTGTAGTCATGGTTATTTATCCTTAAAGGGCTCGTAGGATTTCTTGTAAAATACTGTGGTACTTCTGAACAAATTTGTTCATCGCTTCAACGGTTGCGTTGTACTGAGAACTGGTGTCGTTTAACTCGGTCGTTTTAATCTGCACTTCATCGTTGAGCACTTTAGATTCTGCGGTGACAGAACTGGAGGAATTAGACAGCTTGTCCCCTTTGAAAGAGTCGCTTCCAACTTCCATTCCCTGTTTTACTAAAAAGTCTTTATGGTTGGTGATGTTGTTGTCTTTTAAGTATTTGTATTCAGGAGAAGCCTTAAACGCCGCGTCATTGTCGTAACCAAAATCGCTGGCTTTAAAGTTGTTCGCTGAATCACCCGGCTTGTAAGTGCCATCAACACTTTGGGTCGAGTGTATTTTTGACTGAACGACACTAAACACTTTCAATTGGATCGTTAGATCTTCGAGTTGTTCTTTTTGCTCGTTACGCTTTTCAAGGCGGTCGACTCGGCGCTCGTTTAGAGCAAACAAGACGCGTTCATCAAAGCGGTCACCGATACTAGATTCAATCACCGACAGTAGGTCACGAGCGGTCAATGCGTGCTCGGCATTCACTTCTTTACTGCTCACTTCCTCTGGTGTGATTTTGCCCAAACGATCATTGAGCTTTTCTAGGTTCTCCATCATTTTTTGATGACGTGCAATGAAATCCGTCCCGATGTCTTGGCCTGCGACTATTTTGTCGAAAAGGAGTCGGATATCTTGTGCGGTGTTTTGTTTAATCCGCTCAAGTTGCTCCGGTGTTGTTTGAGTGACCTGGACATCGAGCAAGCCGTTATAGAACGCATCGATCTGAGTGTTGATAAGCGCAATGGCTATATTGGAGAACAAACTCGATAAGGTGATCGCACTAGGATCCGATTTTATTCTCGCGATTTCGGCATCAAGGATAGTTTGCAGTTGAGCAACACCACCTGCGCCGTAAGCATTTTCAAACTGTCCTTTTACTTGTGTCGCTAAGCCATTTAGCGCATCGGTAAGTTCCTGCTTAGACATGCCTGGAATCCAAGCAATCTTGTTCGCCAAGGCCTGTGCATCATCGGTGCTGATGGTGATCCCAATGCTATTGAAAGAGGCAACAAGTTGAGCGGTAACAGCAGCTCTAAAGCTTTCTTCTGTTAAGAAGTAGTCTGAATTCTTAAGCTCATTAAGGTTGACCGAACCAAGATTACCAAAGGCATTTCGCAAGAACGGAATAGCACTCTCGCGAACCTCACTGGCACTCATCTGCACTGCCAGTGCATTTACAAACGAGCTAATCTCTGCCGTTGCTGCTTTAAGGGCGCTCGTATCTAAAGCTTCAATTTGCAGTGCTTGGTTACTCTGGCTTCCCAAACGGAAATTAGCGACAAAATCGGTCGGAAGCGAGCTGTCGACCTTGTCTTTTAGCTGTGTGCTAAACCAAGATTGGAATTGATGTGCGAGCGTAGTATTAACGCCCATCTCCACTTCTTTAGGTGCGTTCTGACCATTCAACGCTTGGTGTTGCAGTGACTGCATCCAATGCGCAGCGGTCTCAGCGGCAGTAGTCCCGGTAAAGGCATCTTGCTTCTTTAACAAGGTTTCCAATGAGTCTGCATAAAGATCCAAGCTTTCTTGTTCGGTGCGCCCAACGACCATAGGTAATTGGCGAATCAATGACTCCAATTGATTCGGGTCGATACGGGCATCGCTTAGAATGGGAGAAAGGGTCTTAACCAAACTCTGCTGGAATGCGATCTGAGAATCACGATTGGCTGTTGTATTGAGAACTCCGGTGATGGAGTTCATGGCTGTCATATCCGTCATGTAAAAACCTCTAGATCACCATGCCACGCATCATGGTCGGTCGCTTGCGCCTAGTGCCTTTGGTGCTCGCGGCTTGCGGTTGATGCTGTTGTTGTCTGCGGCGTTGTACTTCTTCAAGCAGCTCATGCTCTGCTTGCTTCATCAATTGAGGCGAAGCGTTTAACCCATCGAGCAGAATGTTGCCTGCTACCGGACCAACGCCTAATCCTTCGAGTAGTTCATTGAATACGTCAGTCCTGTCTTCTGCATTGCGAATAGCAAGTTCTGAGTTTTCAATGGTTTCAGTAAAGGGTTGCTTCATCTTGGGTCCTATCTTAAAGCGAAGCATCTCTGGGATGCTGTCAGTAACAGTCGAGAGTTTTTACTTTTTTCTCTTTTTAAGTGGGCGGTAATCACTGAGGCGCAAGAAGTACCAATCTTCTTGTTCATCATGGCTCGCCCCACAGGCGCGTAAGTAGAATTGTGCTAACCGATGGCTGCTCATGTTGCTACCTCGCAATACATCAACGTTGCCACGGATAGCCCAGTCGAGCGGGTACAAACGGATGGCATGTTCTGCGAGCATAAATAGCGCGGAGAAAGGGTTGCTTAGACCTTGGTTTGGGCTGATTCTTCGCAGCAATACGATGATGATTTCGCCCTCTTCGACACGAAAGACCAGCTCCATCCCATCACATTCATAACGATGACCAAGTAAGATGGTACTTTTCTGCCAAAAGTAGGGCGTCACTTCGATGCCTGACGCCACTAGAGACTGAGTGAGAAGGCATTTCATCACATACCTACCCTGCCAAGCGGTTGAATATTGATTTGTTGCGTCAGCTCTTGGAACGACAACACCGGCAACTCGTAGTATTCAGATTCAATCAGTTTGCGTACGTAACGACGCACGTCCATCGACACCACCAGCACAGGCTTATTTGGCATGCGGCTTAAATCACCAATGGTTTGCTTAACGTCGCTGACAAATTGCTGAGTGACAGAAGGGTCAAGCGCCAAATAACTGCCCGCAGAAGTCTGACGAATGCCGTTACGGATCGTATCCTCCAAACTCTGATCCAACAGATAAGCTGGCAGCATGTTTTGACCGCTGGCGTACTTGTAACAGATATAGCGTTTCAAGCTTGAACGGATATATTCTGTCAGCTGTACCACGTCTTTCTCCTTCTGGCCCCACTCCACCATGGCTTCTAAAATCACTCGTAAATTACGAATAGAAATGTCTTCAGAAACCAAACGCTGCAGGATTTCCGTCATCTTTTGCAGAGGCACAATACGTTGCGCTTCTTTCACCAGTTCGGAATAGCTGCCTTCCATTTGCTCAAGCAGATAGCGGGTCTCTTGAATACCGATGAAGTCTTGCGCGTACTCTTTCAAAACGTGAGACAAGTGATAAGTCAGAATGCGATCGGGGGTCAGAAAGCCCACATGACTGTTTTGCAGTTTTTCGTGATGACTTTGATCGACCCAAATGCTCGTAATGCCAGGCAGAAAGTCGTCGTCTTTTTCGTAAGGTACGCCCAGCAAATCAATCTGTTCATTACCTTCGGTCACCAGCAGTTTTTCGCTTTCAATTCGCCCGCGAGCTACTGGTACTTCTTGCAATTGAATCAAGTACTCGCCGTTACTCATTCCTTCGTTGAAGCGTAAGTGAATACCGGGGAACGGCACACCGAGATCGAGGTAAAGCGCGCGCCTGACTCGTGCAAGCTCATCGTTCAGAGCCACGGCTTCTAAACTCTCTTGTAAACGAGAATCCAAGTCGATGAGCAGCGGTACTGTCATCGCAAACTCTTCTTGCTCACCCAGCTTGCCTTTGCTATTACGAGATGGCGTCGGTTTATTAGGCTTAGCCGCTGGCGAACCAGCACCTTGGGCGACGAAGCTAGGTAAATCAGAACTGTCGGATTCGCTTTGTTTTTTCTGTTGGTAGAACAAGAAGAAGCCACCACCGCCAACAATCGCGGCAAGAATCAGGAAGGTAACCTTCGGAAAGCCCGGAATAAGAGCAAACAAGATAAGCAGAACGCCACCAACCAACAAAGCTCTTGGCTGAGCAGTCACCTGACCACCAATATCTGAGCCTAAGTCAGAAGAGTCCTCGTTTGAAACACGAGTAACGATGATGCCGGCCGTGATAGCGATAAATAGTGCTGGGATCTGCGAAACCAGACCATCACCGACGGTTAGGATTGCGAACAGCTCAAGTGCCTCAGAGGCAGACATGCCCTTTTGAGTCACACCGATGGTAACACCACCGAGAATGTTCACCACGATGATAATCAGGCCCGCAATTGAGTCCCCTTTCACGAACTTCATCGCACCATCCATCGAGCCATACATTTGGCTTTCTTTTTCGATCAATGAACGGCGGTGACGCGCCTCATGAACATCAATAACCCCGGCACGCATATCGCCGTCGATACTCATCTGCTTACCCGGCATCGCATCAAGGGAGAATCGAGCGCTAACTTCCGCAACCCTTTCAGAACCTTTGGTGATCACCATAAATTGAACAATGGTGATGATCAGGAAAACAACAATACCCACCACCAAGTTACCGCCGACCACGAAGTTACCAAAGGTATATACGATCTGACCTGCATCGCCTTGCAGCAAGATAAGTCGCGTTGTCGTAATAGAAAGCGACAAGCGAAACAAGGTGGTGATCAAAAGCACGGCTGGGAATGCAGAGAATTCCAGCGGTGTCGTGATGTAGATAGCCAACATCAATAAGACGACCGCAATACTCATGTTGGTACCGATCAAAACGTCCACGAGTGCCGTAGGTAAAGGCAAGATCATCATAAAGACGATCGCAAGTAACATCACGGCAAGCATGATGTCTTTACGCTGTCCGACTTTGTTTAGAATATCGATCAACTTATTCATTTGATTCACTATTTAGAGATTGTAGATAACGTCGATGCGCGCGGCGGGCACCTTCAACATCCTGTTGTTTCCAGCGAGCTTGGCTTAGGCAAAACCACAAGCCCGCTTTATTTGAATGTTCGGTTTTCAATAAGCTTTCGCACAACTCGATTGAACGTGTGTATCGACCCGAATTCAGGCATGCCACTGCTAATGTTTGGCGAGCTTCTTGATGCTGAGGTTCGATTTCCAGCAGTGCATCAAGCAAGGTAATCGCTTGTTCCGGCTTTTGATATTGAACTTGGAGTGCAGCGTGGATAAGCAACAGCTCCACGTCTTTCGTTTGCAACATGGGGCTTAAACCTGAATCAGTAGATTCAACGCCATGGTGAGATAACGTTGGTCTAATTGGGTACTTTGCAGTGTTTCCAGTGCCTGATTGAGCGCGTGCGAACCATTTTTCTGCGCCAATTCCTGAAGCCGCAGCTGAGTGGTATCAAACTGTTGACGGTATTTGTCTGGGCGAAGTAGCTCCGAATGCGTCAACTTTGGCTTGGCAAGCGACATCAAGTACTGCTCAGAGGGGCGAAGCTCGTACAGTTTCTCTAGGTGAGTCGCGATGGCTTGACCATCAGGCAACAGTTGAAAGCGCTGTGGGAAGTCGTTTTCAACTTGTTCAAGTGAAACGTGAGTAAAGCCTTCAATACCAACGTTTAATGTACTGATGCGACTCATGAATCCGCCACATCTTTATGTAAACGAGCCAGTAGAGCGAACGCTTGTTCGATGGTTGGCAAGGTCACTTCATCCCCTTCAATTTGTGCAGAGAAGACCAGTGTCTGTTCATCCAGCAACCCAGTCTTAATGAGGAATGGCCAACCTTGACCTGCATGGCAAAAACTCAACGCCTTTTTAATCGGCTCATTCGACTGGTGCCAAGGCAACGGTTTCGCCAGCATGAGAAACAGGCAGTCTTGATGCTTCTCGATATGCAGAGTGCCGCTTTGCTCGAAGCTCAGTTGAACACGTCCTGCTGACGAGAAGTCCACCGCTTCAAGTCCCATTCCTCGGCAAAAATCATCCACTGACGCATCAATCCAATTCATCGTCCCACATTTCCTCTTCTTCTAAATCAATCGCTTCATCAAGCGCCTTTTGCACAGCTTGTATTAGGTTTTGTCGCTGTTCTTCGTCGTTAAATACATCAATTGGAATATGGCGAATCAGTTTGTGCAGTTCCCTAAAAAAGCTAATTTTTCGCTCCGTGGATGCCAACTCCATGGCGTTCACTAGGTTCCATATCTCGGCACTTCCAACCCAACGCTGTTCAACCAAAGCGATGACATCTGACATCAAATCAGTAACTTGATAAGCCATAGTTTGCCTGCTGAGGTGTGAACATCTGGTAGAGGTTACTGACTTGGTCTTGAAGCGTATTCAACGTCTTAAGTTTTTGCATATCGGACATCAAAAGCTGAAGCTTAACGGAGTCAATATTGCTACCTTGCACGCTCAAGTCTGCGCTCATGCCCTGCAACATAAAATCGACCGCCGTGGAGACCTCTTTTGCACCAAAACGCTCAACCACATCCTTGTATGCTGAGCCTAAACCTTGGTAGCTATGTACCGTGTCGCGATAGAAACCACGCAATTGGTGCAAACTGCTAAAGCCTTGCTCTTGGCTGTATTCATCCGCAAAGCTTGAAACACGAATTTCAGTATCAATCTGAGCCCAAGAGTCCGGGTTCTGCTCAAAGGTCAGAATGGCTTGGTCTATCAGCGCTAATAGGTTCTTACTTTCCGGATTGGCTCCGAGGAACTTTTTCACTGCTTGCAGCGCGAGGTACTGATGGCTCTTCTCTTCAGAGAATCCGTTGAGGTACGCCTGTAACTGAGCAATCGTTGATAAGTTGCCGCTTGCCATTTTGGTAGCAAGGTCTTTGATCTTTTGGTTCTTCTCAAGATCAGGCACTTTTCTTAGGTAATCAGAGACCAGCTCATGCGCTTCATTCACGCGAATGCTGCCGTCTTTCACTTTGCGTTTCGTGAGATCTTTTTCTGCTTTTTCTGAACCTAACGCCGTCAGCTCTTCCATCGCATCAAACAACGACTGAGTTGCATTGTGTACGCGGACAGTTTCACCTCGATAATTACCATTAACTGAGGCTCCCGTGCGGGAAGACTCAAGGTTACTTCGGATTGACGCGTCAAATTTGTTGCTCGTTAAAATTTGGCTATTGATAGTGCTCATTGATTTGCACTCCTTCCTACAATAAGAGCGAATTATAGGAATTGCATTTTTAATCGGCTGTCAAAATCAGACGTGTTTTTTTAGGGCGTTTTAAGTTTTCTAAAAACTCCCGACCAATAGTCACTATAAATACGGCGCCATCCTTTCTATTCTCCCAGCATCAGTTATTGCGCATGTTTTCTTAAATTGAACGACTTCTCATACATCACCGAAACTCAACAATCGGCCATCAAGCAAACGCGTTTGATCCAAATCCGTGGTCGCGTGACTCAGGTTACTGGCACCATCATCAAAGCCGTTGTGCCTGGTGTTCGTGTCGGCGAGCTTTGTGAGCTACGTAACCCCGATCAAACCTTGTCGCTGCTTGCGGAAGTGGTGGGTTTTCAGCAACACCACGCGTTGCTTACCCCACTTGGCAACATGTTTGGTATTTCCTCCAATACCGAAGTGAGCCCGCTTGGAAAAATGCACGAAGTCGGCGTTGGCGATCATCTGTTAGGGAAGATTCTCGATGGTCTGGGCCGCCCATTCGATGGCTCTCAAAGCACTGAACCGAGCGCTTGGTATCCGGTTTATCGTGATGCGCCGCCACCAATGCAGAGAAAACTGATTGAAAAGCCGATTTCGATGGGCGTGCGTTCCATCGACGGATTGCTCACCTGTGGTGAAGGACAAAGGATGGGCATTTTTGCTGCGGCTGGCGGTGGTAAAAGTACCCTGCTCGCCAAGCTTATTCGCTCTGCCGATGTCGATGTAACCGTGCTTGCCCTCATCGGTGAAAGGGGCCGTGAAGTAAGAGAATTTATCGAGCACGACCTTGGCGAAGAAGGCATGGCAAGGTCAGTATTGGTTGTCGCAACTTCAGACAGACCAGCAATGGAACGAGCCAAAGCGGCGTTCGTTGCAACCTCTATCGCGGAGTACTTCCGCGACCAAGGTAAGCGTGTCCTGCTGCTGATGGATTCGGTGACGCGTTTTGCCCGAGCTCAACGTGAAATCGGCTTGGCAGCTGGCGAGCCACCAACACGACGAGGCTATCCGCCTTCTGTTTTTGCTGCACTACCAAAACTGATGGAACGTGCAGGTCAATCAGACAAAGGCTCCATCACCGCGCTGTATACCGTACTTGTGGAAGGCGACGATATGACTGAGCCAGTGGCCGATGAGACGCGTTCGATACTCGATGGTCACATCATTCTCTCTCGCAAACTGGCGGCGATGAACCACTATCCAGCCATTGATGTGCTTCGTTCAGCTAGCCGTGTGATGAACCAAATCGTCGATAAAACTCATCAAGCGTCCGCGGCTCACATGCGTGAAATGCTGGCCAAATATGAAGAAGTCGAACTGCTGATCAAAATTGGTGAGTACCAACACGGCGCTGACAGTCGCGCGGATATGGCCATTGCACAGGGAGATGATATCCGAGCGTTCTTACGCCAGGGCACGCACGAGCCAAGTGAACTCGAAGAGACCGTCACACAGCTGCGTGGACTTGCAGGCTTATGATCGAGCAATTGCTAGAGATAAAAAAAATTCGTGCCGACCGTGCCGATCGCGCGGTTCAGCAACAAGAGTATCGAGTCAATAACGCACGAGCCTCACTCCGAAAGGCGGAACAGTCTGTCGTTGATTATCGTCAATGGCGCGAAGAGGAAGAAGAACGGCGCTTTGCGAAAGCCAAACAGAAAACCGTCGTTCTAAAAGAACTTGAAATATTGCGGCAAGAAATCGCGCTGTTAAGGGAAAGAGAAGCCGATTTAAAACAACGAGCTGCAGAAGAAAAAAAGGCATTGGAACAAGAGAACCAGCAACTCAAGGAAAGCAAGCAAGAAGCTCTGGCCGCCCATAAAACCAAAGAAAAATTCATTCAATTAAACGAACAAGAAATCGCTGAGCAAGCACGCCAAGTGCAGTATCAAGAAGAGCTCGAACAAGAAGAGTTCCGCAGCGTTGTTGTTTCATAGAAGGTAAAGATGCGAGTCAAAAACGATCATCCAAACACAACTGAACGTCCGCAACAGGTTCAACAGAGGCCAGTCAACCAAATCTCAGAAGAGCTCGAATCTCGCTTTAATAATGCACTTAAGCCAACGCAAGCAGAGAGCGAACATGAGTCAGAGACCTCTCGCTTATTCGCTGCTGTATTGAACGCAGATAAGCTCGATGGCATGAAGCACAAAGGCAAGGTCAGCAGTGCTATACCTGAGGCGGAGAAAGAGCAGATCGAGGGTGGCCAAGAGCACCCTGAAAACTTGAAAGATCAGCCTGCTAATGAGAAGTCAGACGCTGGTTTGCACCCAGAAAAGCCAAGTCACGATCTCTCAGAAAGAGAAACCGTGCAGGTAATGGACAACAAAGATAAAAACGAAGAGAGCCATAGCGAGGCTTCAGAGCGCCCTGCGAAAGAGCCACATTCAGATACTGGCAAACCCGTAAAACCACACTCTCTAATCGAGCAGTCGGTAGGAAGTAAGGAAGCGGATAAATCACAGCTGTTGACTTCTAACTCTGCGGCAGAAAAAGACTCGAACAATAAGCAAGTCAGCTCGGTAAGCACGGCACCATTAGATAATGGTTCGTCTCGTGATCCTAAAATACCGATGACCAGCTTGCCTAACGCTTTAAAGGGTCAGGTATTACCGATTCAGACTGACCAAGCCAATCTACGGAACAAAACTGAGCCATCAACCGTGCAGAGTGTGCTGCAAGGTCAACTGCATAAATTGGATGCAGCGGCTCACAAACTCGACCCTGCGGCAAAAGACGCTACTGCTATTGTGGACTCGAAAATTGTGGACTCGAAAGCCGCATTGGCCGCGCTTGAAGAGAAGGTTAAGCCGGTAAAGCACATCGAACGGCGTCATCCAAGTTCAGAGTCGGACGCTAAGTTTCACCCGACGGTCAACCTAAGCCAATCGACAGCGCAAGGCGACATCATCCTTAAAAACGTAGAGACACACGCGCCCCAGAGCAGAACTCAAAACGTAAATGAATTGATTAATAAGTTAGTCGACAAGATCTACGTGTCTCTTCCTTCAGCAAACGAAAAAGAAGTTCGTCTGCTTCTTAATGAAGGTCAATTAAAAGGCGGCGAGATCTCCATCAAGCAGGACAGTTCTGGCTACAGCGTGCTGATTAAGCAAGAGCACGCTCTTTCGCTGATCAACCAAACGGCTAAGCAAGAGTTGACCGAGCGTCTGCAACGTTTAGGCATCGACCAACCGATTCGGATCGCCGTCAGCGAACAGATGAACCAACAACAAGACCAACAACGCTCACGACAACAACGCAGCATTTACGATGAATGGAAGCCTGAGGACGAATGATGATATTAGATTTCCCAAAGGTCGAACCTTCAAGCATCGCGCTGAGCAATCAACTGTGCGCAAAACAGTGCCACTTTCAAGATAGTCAGAGCAATAGCTTATCGGCCACGCTTGGCCAAAAACCGGAGTTTTCTGGCTATCGTTTAACGCTACTCATTGGTGGGCAAACCATTCAAATCGATTTCAGCGGTGCGCAATTACAGCAATGGCTACATGGCATTCTTGACTCGACGGCATTTGAATCACTGCCAAACTCATTGCAATTGGCGCTGCTCAGTAGCCAAATTGAGCCCTACACCGACGTGATTAAGCGCTTATTTGGACAACTTCCGGTATTGAGCAAGTTGCAAGTTCATGAGCAGCCTACACCAGAAGAAAACGTGTTGATGCTCACCATCAATCGCGATGATGTCTCTCTTAGCCTGTGGGTCCATGAAGGTCGAGATGTGTTGATTGACACTCTGCCACAAGCGACCTCTTACCTGAGCCAAAACATCGCACTGCCCTTCTGGTTGAGCTTTGGAAAAACGCGTTTGGCGCTCAGTCAATTTGAGCAACTGACACTGGGCGATGTGGTGTTTTTCGATGATTGCTACATCGCGCAACACCAAGTGCTGCTTCAGGTCTCGAATCAGAACCTTTGGCGATGCCAACTCGACAATACGACACTCCATATCCAAAAAAAAGAAACCAATATGAACGATATCAACAGCTCTGAAGCACTTACCGACCACCAGCAATTGCCAATTGAACTGACTTTCGATGTTGGTCAGCAAACCATTACTTTAGAACAACTTAACGCACTGCAACCAGGGTTTACCTTTGAGCTTAACCAACCAATTTCTAACCCAGTCACCATGCGAGCAAACGGAAAAATCATTGGGGAATGCGAGCTTGTGAACATCAATGAACGCTTGGGTGTGCGCGTGCTCGAACTGTTTGGCGGCAGTCAGGAGCCAGCATGATCCAGTTACCTGATGAACTGAACCTCATCGTCACACTTGCCCTTCTTGCTCTGGTTCCTTTCATTGCAATGATGGCGACCTCCTTCGTTAAACTGGCCGTGGTTTTCTCTCTGCTAAGAAATGCACTAGGTGTACAACAGATTCCACCCAATATGGCCTTGTACGGATTGGCGATCATTCTGTCGATCTTCATCATGGCGCCAGTAGGGTTTGAAACCTATGACTACGTGACCCAGCACGAAATCTCACTTGAAGATTCAGAGAGCATCGAAGGTTTAATCGAAAGTGGATTGCAGCCGTATCGTGAGTTTTTAAAAAAGCACATCCGTGAAACTGAATCGGTCTTTTTTACCGATGCGGCAAGAACCTTGTGGCCACAAAAGTATGTCGACCGTTTAGAGTCAGACAGCTTATTATTGTTGCTCCCAGCTTTTACCGTGAGTGAGCTCACTAGAGCGTTTGAGATTGGCTTCTTGTTGTACCTGCCATTCATCGCTATCGATCTGATCGTATCCAACATCTTGCTGGCAATGGGCATGATGATGGTCTCGCCAATGACCATCTCACTGCCATTCAAGTTGTTGCTCTTTGTGTTGCTAGACGGTTGGACCAAGTTGACCCATGGCCTAGTGCTCAGTTACGGATAATGAGGAGAGAAGTATGAATCCGGCTGAAATCATCCACTTCACCACTCAGGCTCTAACGCTTGTTCTGTTCTTGTCACTGCCGCCGATTTTGGTTGCGGCACTTGTCGGTACCTTGGTCTCTCTTGTCCAAGCGCTAACACAAGTACAAGAACAGACGTTAGGCTTTGTCGTCAAACTGATCGCCGTCATCATTACCCTATTTGTTACCACACAATGGCTGGGCGCCGAGCTGCATTCATTTGCCACGTTGACCTTGGATAAAATCCCGCAAATACGATGAGTTACGATGATTTGCACCAAGCCCTGTTCCTATACAGCTTGACGCTCCCTAGGTTAATGGCTTGCTTTATATTTTTGCCGATCTTAAACAAGCAAATACTGGGTGGCACCTTGGTAAGAAATGGTGTTTTGTGCTCGCTTGCACTGTTTATCTTCCCAATGATCAACCAACAAGACCTGCCCGCAGAAACGGATGGGATTTGGTTGATGGTCATCTTAGGTAAAGAGGTGTTATTGGGTATGCTGATTGGCTTTGTTGCAGCAATCCCTTTTTGGGCTATTGAGGCAGCAGGCTTTTTGGTGGATAACCAACGTGGTGCTGCGATGGCAAGTATGTTTAACCCCACTCTCGGCTCTCAGTCAACGCCAACGGCTGTGCTATTGACCCAAACTCTGATCACCTTGTTCTTCTCCGGTGGTGGCTTTGTCGCTTTTATTTATGCGCTGTTTAACAGCTATGCGTCGTGGCCTGTGATTAGCTTTTTCCCAACCGTCACTGAGGAATGGGTGCACTTTTTCTACGCTCAGTTCGAGCAACTTATGTGGCTTGGCGTTTTGATGTCTGCGCCTTTGGTTTTAGCCATGTTCCTTGCCGAGTTTGGGCTCGCGCTGATTAGCCGATTCGCCCCACAGCTGAACGTTTTCTCTTTAGCCATGCCGATCAAAAGTGCCATTGCCAGCGTGCTATTGATTGTTTATTTGGCATTGATGATGGACCACTTTCAAGCCCTTTTCTCTGAAATCGTACTGTTCAGAGAACAGCTCAATACCATTTGGTAATAACAGACAGGAAGAGCAATGAGCGGAGAAAAAACGGAACTCCCCACCCCAAAAAAACTTCGGGATGCCCGGCAAAAAGGGCAAGTCGCCAAAAGTCAGGAAGTCGTCTCATCGGCGTTAATCCTAGCCCTAATTGCCGTCTTATTTGCCTTTGCTGACTACTATATGTCGCACATCTCTGCCCTACTTTTGTTACCGAGTGAGTTGGCTTATCAAGGGTTTCAGGATGCGTTGCTTGACGTAGCCATCGCTATTGCCAAAGAAATGGTCTACCTACTAGCACCGATCCTGATCGTGGCGGCATTGATTGCCATCATGTCGAACATGGGGCAATTCGGCTTGCTATTTAGTGGTGAATCCGTCAAACCAGATATCAAAAAGATCAACCCCGTCGAAGGGGCGAAACGAATTTTCTCGCTAAAGAGCATCATTGAGTTTATTAAGTCAATTCTTAAAGTCTCGCTCCTTTCCTGCATCATTTGGGTAACACTGAAAGGCAACTTAAACACGCTACTGCAAATCCCGACATGCGGATTAGAGTGTGTACCGACCATCACCGGCGTATTGGTGAAACAACTCATGATCATCTCTTCCGTCGGCTTTATTGTGATTGCAGCTGCCGATTACGCTTACCAAAAGTTCGACCACACCAAGCAACTAAAGATGACTAAAGACGAAGTTAAACGCGAATATAAAGAGATGGAGGGCAGCCCGGAAATCAAGAGTAAGCGTCGTCAGTTACACCAAGAGCTGCAAGCTTCGAACCAAAGAGATAACGTTAAACGTTCGAATGTGTTGGTCACGAACCCAACCCACATCGCTATTGGTTTGTACTACAAAAAGGGCGAAACACCGCTGCCTGTGATAACCCTTAAAGAAACCGATGCGATGGCGAAACGTATGATCGCGATAGCCCACGAAGAAGGCATCCCTGTGATGCAAAAAGTGCCGCTCGCACGTGCCCTTTATGCCGATGGTCAATTAAACCAATACATTCCTGGCGATCTTATTGAAGCCACCGCCGAGATCCTGCGTTGGGTTGCGTCTCTTGAGCAGTCAGAGGAATAACGGGAAACGGATTTATTTTATCTTTATAGGAACAGGCATTGGCACTGTTTTTTAAGGAATTTAACTGAACACAAAGGGAGCTTACGCTCCCTTTTGCTTTTCTTCTTAACTACGATTTAGCCGCGAGCTTTTAAACTCAACGGATTAAACCCAGCCTTCTGCTAAGTACATCAATCTTAACTGGCTTGGTGAGCCTAGCTTCTCTAACGCTGATAATTGCCCTTCACTCAGGTTCGGGCTTTTATCCAAGTACACTCGTCCGTTTTCTGCATCGAGAGGCAGTTTGTAGGTCAAGGTCTTATTGATGTCCTGTGCCTTACCTTGATCAATGGCTCGGACGGCTGGCATCAACCAGTCCCAATCTTCACTAAGCAGTTTCTTAAACGCACCATTCGCCACGGATTCAGTTTGACTTGGAGCATCTTCCACACTCAGTTTAAGCATAGGATCGACATCTGGCACCAAGTGTTCACTGGCTTCAGAGCCCAGCATCTTCTTGAGCGTTAAGCGCGCTGTTTCCATTTCCTGTGCTTCTTTCGGCGCTTGAGGAGACGTCATCGACTTGTCCTCTTTTGGGCCTAAATACGCCATCAAAGCACGTACTGACGCGGCATCTTGCATACTAAAGGTAAAGTCTCCTTTGCTGTTAGACACTTCGATACGTGGTAGCACACCAGACATGGGATCTTGACGAAACACCTCTTGAGCTTCGTTATTCAAACCATACGAGCCCGCTTGACCTGCCACAAAACCAGAACCACTGATTAAGCCTGATGCCGCAGCACTGCCCAATGCTTCTTTTGCAACAGGAAGCACACCCGCCGTCCCAACAGAGTTGACTCCAAAAGCACCAAGGCTGCCTGTAGCCATCCCTAATGTTGCTGTAACAGCACCTTCAGTCGACAAGGTGGCGTGTCCGTGTGCTAAGGCTTGTTGCATCGGCAAAGCAAGTCTCTGATCACGACCGGGCAGTTGCGCAATTTGATCCAATTGATGATGGTAAGCCTCTGCATCGCCATTTACCGCTGCTTTGTGCAACTCACGACCTGTCGCCACCAGCAATCCAACGCCCGGCAAGGCAAGGTTAATCGCCGCATTCACACCAGTGCCTTTGAGCTTATCTTTTGCCATCTCAAGCAACTCTGCCCCAAAGCCGTCCATTTTTCCTGGATATTGATTTTCGATGCTCACCTGTAAGCGAGGATCGTGACTGATCGAATCAAACGTACCTTTGAGGTTTTCATAAGCGCTACCGTCAATCTTAACCTCTTCCAACAAGTTCACTACTTCAAGGATCTTTCGTTCCGTTAGTGGTTCACCACGGTACCCTGATGGGCTGACAAGAGAGAAGGCTAACAATGCCGTCTCTGGCTTTTCTTGTTTTAATAACGCCTGCTTTAAATCAAGATGAGTCTTAATATTTTCTTGAAAGTACTTTGGGTATTTTGAGCGCAGCAAATGTTCACTCACTGCTGCAAATTTTTGCCCTTTATGGAAAGTCGACGGCTCTTTTACCTTGCCACGCTTGCTGATCACTCGGTCATCTTTTTGCGCCGCAACAGAACGAAATTGGTCTAAGTTAGGAACCGGGCTTTGGCTGATTTTATTCGTTGGATTTACCATGGATGAACTCCTTAGACTCGAAGGGTCTGTACGTGAGATAGCTGTGTGTTGGGTAATGGAGTGATATCTTGGTCTAGCATCGCAAATCGGGCTTGCCAGAGCTGAGCTTGCTCATTGAGCGCATGGAACCAAGTTGACAAACTCGCGGCATCTAAGTGCTCTATTGGCTTCCTGCCCGCGAGAACAAGCTGCCTGCCATTTGGTGTCAGTGACAGGGTTAGGCCCCCTTCTGCAATGGCGAAGTAATTGGCATGAGCTATGAGCTCAAGACCTTTCACCCTTAGTTCACCATTTTTTTTGAGTCCACCAAAAGCCACGGAAAGAATAAGATCATGATTATCTGTTGCGCTAAAGTAAATAACGTAACGGTCATCAACTAATAACTGACAGCGCCCCCCTTCAGAAAAGTTAAGTGGCGGTAGCTCATTTATCTCACAAAACTCATTTAATAGAACTTGTATTGTATTCATTGCAACTCCTCTATTTACTCTCTCTAGTAAAACGTAAATAGAAAGTTTGCGATGTCGAAATTAGCTTTTATTTTGTTGTTTTCCATTACCTCTCGTGAACTACTGCACAAAATAATAGAAATAAACACTTAAATAAAACCTAGCGGAATGAATATAAAAATTCGTTTTAAACAAGCTATTTAAAGATAAGAATCCGCCAATAAGTTTAATTGATTAATCCAAGGATAAAACATCAAAACTATTAATGAAAAAACTTATTACTTCGGTTTCACACTTCAACGTTAATATATAACTCACAACGAAAAAGAGCGACTTTCGTCGCTCTAAATATGGTCTGGATATTTACTTAATCCCGTGGAGGCTAAGCTCTGCGCTTAAAGCGAGAGGCGTAAATGCATCATTTCTCAGCTCAGCAATCGCATACAGAATACGTCCCATACGACCGTTACCATCCGTGAAGCCATGGTAGCCAATCACACCAGCAAACAACTGTTTTCCAAGGTCTTTATCTGCCACTGAGTTTTCTTTCAAAAAGCCCTCTATGTGCTGTTTTAGCATGCCTTCACCACCAATGCTTGATGGAAGTGCGCCACCAGCCGTCGCTGGGCCTCGGTAATCTCTTTCAATATTTGGCACCGCTCGCGCATGAAGCTCTTTTAAGTTATCCATGTTCAGCAAGTCTTTATCATTGGCCGCGTATTCTTTAAGAAGCGCGGTAATATTATCAGCATCGTTTCCTTTCGAAGTCGATGCGTTGATGATCCAAGCCGCCGCGCGTTCAAGGTTGTTCGTCGTGCCCGTTTTATTGAATTTCTCTTCCGCTAGCGAATCGGCATAAACACCCGAACTCAAATCTGTGTTTGCCAAACCTTCAATATGTGCTTGTGCCGCTTTTAAGTTCTTAACCTCGGTTTCAAATACAACTTCCAAGCCCATCGCGGTATTTGGGTTGTTCTTCACGCCCATCGCACCGCCACCAAAAGCTTTAACAACTTTGCCAGCTAATGCTTTTGTTGAACCCTCACCAATTTGTGACTTCAAATCCTGTCCTGATTTCGTATCCAATAGCGCTTCTGACATCGCGCGCTCAGCCAATTGGTTAAGTTCACCACTGTCTGACTTAATCGCCTGAGCATCAAGTCGGCTAAAGGCATTTAACACATCGGCCGGAGTTTTAAGGCTGGCATCTTTAAACAGCATTTGACCGTGCTCAACAGAAGAACTGGTTTGCAAGCGCTGAGCTTGTCCAAGTTCATTATCGAATACCGATTTCGTAATCGCTTTCGCTACTGAGTCTGTGTTGCCTTCTCTAAATAGCTTACCCGTTGCTTCAAAGAATCGAGCGACTGCACTATTACTTGGGTTTGAACGAACAAACTGCTGAGTATCTGCATCGACCTTATATTCCTTGCCACCAACATTGAGTTTGCCTTCATTGAGAATATCATTTCGCGTTTGCGGCATTGCGGCTTGTAGCGCACTTACGTTTCCAAAACTAATCATCATTTATACCCTTAGTGTGGCAAATTGAGCCGCATCTATTGTCTGTGTTTGTTCTTGCATCGCTTGCTCCTGCGGGCTTGCTGACAGCTTTAACCAATCAACAAATTGAGCAATCGACGTTTCAAAATATGTCTCGGTTAACATCGTTTGATGAATGTGAATAAAGCCGATGTAACCAGCATCTTCATCCCAACATACGTAGGGCTCATCTTTGGTTAATGCCGCCTTCATGTGTTGAAAATAAACATCGGGATGTGGTTTCTCACCGGAAATTAAGCCAATAAGCGTCAGCTTCTCTTCATTTGTTCGAAGTGTAATCGCCACTTCGTTATCAATAATTAAGCGACAACAGCCTTCTTCATCAAATTCCAGCGTTTCTATTTGGCAACGCTTTGCAAAGTCGTTTAGAAGGGTCGATATAAATCCGTTGACCATCTGGTTTACATTCCTATTTTTGTATTTACATCTCTGCGGTTTAGATAAGAACAGAGTATTGGCTGATGGAGTGATTATGCTGAATTCGGATGGGGGAATATGCTAGAAATGGTCGGCTTTTTTTCATTTTAAGCCGTTTAGAACAAGGCATATGATGACGTAAAAAAAGCCCAGCATAGCTGCAATGTAGTTCACTTAAGCGGAGCTGCTTTGCGATTAACTGGGTAGCGAGTCTTTGACATTTTTACCGCCCTAGGCCGATTAGGCTT
>NZ_BAOG01000009.1 GCF_000400365.1 Vibrio jasicida CAIM 1864 = LMG 25398
CACACACATCTCACCAAGGTATTAGGTCGTGTCAGTGTTTAATGTGTCACGTGGTTCTCACCTAGTCGTTTTGTGATTCTAGAGGCGTGTTCATGGAGTGTTTTTAGTTACAAGTTGTTGATATAAAACATTTTAGTGTCGATTTGTCACACACATCTCACCAAGGTGTTAGGTCGTGTCAGTGTTTAGTGTGTCACGTGGTTCTCACCCAGCCGTTTCGTGGTTTTAGAGACGTATTTATGGAGTGTTTGTAGCTGCAAGTTATTGATAAAAGTAATTTTAATGTCAATTTGTCACACACATCTCACCAAGGTATTAGGTGGTGTCAGTGTTTAGCGTGTCACGTGGTTCTCACCCAGCCGTTTCGTGGTTTTAGAGACGTATTTATGGAGTGTTTGTAGCTGCAAGTTATTGATAAAAAGCATTTCAATGTCAATTTGTCACACACATCTCACCAAGATATTAGGTGGTGTCAGTGTTTAGCTTGTCACGTGGTTCTCACCCAGCTGTTATGTGGTTTTGTACTTTAATGTATTGAGTGATGGGGAGGGGACAACTAATTGATAATATGAGGTTCGTGCTATTGTTAATCACGTACTTCTCACCTCAAAAAAACTAATAGATTTATAATTAATATGGGGTTTTGGTAGGGGGAAACCGATGAACTGAAGTTACAGTAGTATTTATTGACGGAGGCTTAATGGCTTATGACATAGTGACGCACCTATAGGGTGCGTCACAGTGTCATAATTAGCTTTAAGCCGCCAAGCAAGCTATGTCTTGCATAGACCGTCGATTGGAAGAAATCTGTGTAACTTTTACTAGTCCGGCTTCTTCTAGCTTATTGAACTTTCGATAAAAGTCCTTTGTTTCACTGTTACCCCAGTTGCCAATAGTTTCTTTGGAGTAAATTCTTTGTTTGATCGCTTCTCGAGTAGCTGAACCGTTTAGTTGCTGTTTAAGGCATTGAACTATCGGCTCTTGTTCTAGCAATGTTTGTTTAGTTTTGACCGAAATAGGTTTAACTCGAGCTAAAGATGTAATTGGCTTCTGGTCACCGTCTCTTATGTCGAGGGGGACTGATTCAAACTCAAGCTCAACAGTTTCGCTTGGTTCAGCATCTTTTTGCTTAGTATTGATAAGAGTAGCTATGAGGCTATTGTTCCTGCGTTTGACATGATATTCATAATCACAAGCACCCACTAAAGCGTTACTGCCACGACTTCCCTTAGCTTCATCTTTACCTGTGTGATGGATGCACATTACGCTTACATCAGCATCGTTGCGTAGTTTATTGCACCCCCGAACAAACTCACTCATTGCTTGAGATGAGTTTTCATCACCTTCGAAATTTTGTGCGAGAGTATCGAAAATGACTAACTTAAATTTGACGTTTAGGCTTGATTCAAGCTCTTTCATAGCTTTGGTAAATTCGTCACGTACATCTTTGCGTGCTACAAACACGCTTCCTACATGCTTAAATACATCAGTTGCTTCAAGTGAGTTTATGGTTTCCCATGCTTTTAATCGACTAGATACGCCGTTGCCGCCTTCTGCTGCGATGTACAATACAGCACCGGCATCTACGGACTTGTTGTTCCATGTTGAGCCAGTGGCAACTGCGCAGGCAATTTCAAGTGCAATGAATGTCTTTAATGAGCCGGATTGTCCATAAATTACGCCAAAGGAGTCAGAAGGTAGGTAGTCCTTCACCAGCCAAGGAGTCGGTTTTTGATAACCATCCGAACCTCTTGTGAAGGTAAAGCCTCGAAATTGAAGCGCTGATTTGTCTAGTGCTAATGACATATAATTCTCTTTTGATTCTATTTACTAAAAACCACTAAATCGGGGGGGTTGTTGTTCCATCTACTCAAAGTAGGGTTTGAGGTGGGATGTATTTGATGTATCAATCTGCTCAATGAAGCTTTTAAGAACTTCTACCCCATATTGTTTGCTGTAAACATTGAAAGAGTCAGACCTGTGAGCGTGACCAACCAAGCATTCAATCACTTCCCTCGAGACCAAGTTTTGTTTCAGCTCATTCACAAAGTTGTGGCGAAATGAGTGTCCATCTTTACCTTTATCAAACCCGATCTTATCTCGACGATGTTTGAACCATTTGGAGGCGTAGTGTGAGTAGTAGCCGTTGTATCGCTTAAGTTCTGGAAAAAGCCGTTCGTGTTGCCTTGTAGCTACGAAATCAAGAAATCCAAGCCTAATTAGTTCGCTGTGTATAGGAACAAAGCGAAAAGAATAAGAAGTTTTTAATGTTTGATCAGCGTGCAGTTCACGTATTTTTAAGTAGGGGATATCAGCTGTGATAACTACTTCAGATGTTCGAAGTTGGCATATCTCGTTCATCCTTGCCCCGGTATAACGCATCATAAGTGGTAGCCAATAGTAATATGGGTGGTGATACTGATGTTTAACGTAATCGCTGATGTTGAAGATAAGGTTTAGATCTTCTGGCGTAAATGGCTGACGCTCGTCTTCTGACCTTTGAGGCAGCGTAGGTAAGCTACGGAAGACATTTGTTTCGATATAGCCATGAGCTACTGCCCAGTTGCAAAATGTAGAGAGTTTTTGAATTATCCCTTTTACAGATAAAGGAGCTAACGTAGCTTTTTTCAAAGTAGAGTTCGCTTGGATTACCTCAATACCAACTAACCCGTCAAAGCAACGCTGTTTACGAAAGTTCTTAGGTAGTAAATACAAAACATTACGAAGCCACTCTGCATTTTCTCGATCAATTTCGTTCATATCATTGAAGGGGAATAGTTCTAGGGCATTCTTCATAACCCCGTGGTCTTGAAGTATGCACTTCTTACTTGGCGGTTTGAAACGAATGCGTGACTCGGTGTATTTTTCTAGCAACTCTAGGGAAGATAAATTCTTTTTTTGCTTAGCACTTCGAGGAAGAGGGAGGTGGTACAAACTTTCCGAAGTCTTGTTCAACATCTCCGTGGCTAATAGGCCAATATTCGAATTACTCGCAAGTTGTGGATTTACAGCAGATAGCATAGTTACGTAGCCTCGTATTAACTCATCAATGAGGCGCATCCTAACGGCAATTTTTTATATATAAAAGTGGTCGACAAATGACCGAACGGCGTTTAAGAGGGTGAGAAGAGGTATGTTTTGAGGTACATGCTGAAAAGGTCGATTCAAAGGGTAGATAGCTGTTAATCCACCCTTTAAACCCCCTTATCGAGGACAAAATGTGTTTTTCATTTTGTGAAAAGTGAAAAAAATCAAAAAATTTTCGCTTTTTTAGCTTTGATTTGAGATTTGACTGTTTATTAGTCGTAAAGCTATGCGCTCGAGTTAGTATTTATGTAGGGTTTTATGGACTTCAATGCTTCTGATGGAATCTTATCTACGGCATTTTTTAAGACCTTCAGTTCATACCCTTTTCCATACCTATCATATGTTATATTGTTCAGTAAGTGCCCAAGGATTGAAGCTGCAACTTCTGGTGTCACCATTGCATTTTTTAGTTCAGTTGCAGCTGTGTGGCGAAAAGAGTGAAAATCATGTTTTTTGGCAAAGCCAAGTCTTGATTTGAAGCGACCAAACCACTTGGAAGGTGCTGAGCCATAACCGTCTCTTGTCATCTTTAATTCAGGGAATAGTCTGTTGTTCCCCAGTGACTCTACGTACCCTAGAAAGCCAAGTTGAATAATAAAATCATGCAGTGGTACGAGTCTTTTGCTCTGGAGTGTTTTGAGTTTTTGGTCATCCCTTTCATCTGTAATAGAAATACACCAGATTGAGTCTATGCACTTTATGTCTTTAGTATGTAGTTGGCATAGTTCGTTTAATCGTGCTCCAGTAAACTTGGCCAATATTGGTAACCAGAAGTAGTAAGGGTGTAGATACTCATGCTGAGTGAAGATCGGGTCAGAGAAAATAGTGACTTGCTCACTTGCTGTGTAGTGGTGCTTACCTTCACTATCTTTTTTCTGCTTTTTGAACTTCAAGCCCTTAAAAGGGTTAACATCCGTTAATTCATTTACTAGGCACCAGTCAAAAAATGAAGAGCACTTCTGTATATAGTCTTTAATGCTCTCTTCACTAAGCGAAGGCTTACCCATACGCTCATTAAGTCTTACAGCTTCTATTGCACTTAGGTTTTTGAATTCAGGTTGTTTGTTCTTGTTAGTAGGATAATGTTGTAGTTTCTTTTTTATCTCCTCGGCCTCTGCTCTGCGGATTTTTTTTAACGTTGACTTACCTGATAACTCCAAAATCGTTTTGCATTGAGCCTTTAGACTATCTGCTGTTTTAATAGCAACGTGATCCAGTTTGTAGTTGTAGAAACGTTCCAAAGTTTCAAAGGGACAAAGTCTAGTTGGAGTTTTTATTCTCTGTGAAGGGAGGCATATCTTTTCTACCTGAGTTGACAATGGCTGTTCATCAGACAGAGGGGTTGCTTCTGTTTTTTGAAGGATCTCTAGCTCTAACTTAAGAGCTAGTATTCTTGCGGTACGTTTAGAGGATGTTTTTAGCGAACGTTTGATTTCACAGCGATCATCAAAATGCAGTCTCAATCTCAGTGGGATCTGATAACGAAACTGCCAAATGCCTGATTTAGATAGTGTTAGATAGCGCATGTTTAGTACCTTTTTTTAGTACAAACGCAGTATCTGTTTATCCCCAAAATAAAAAAGGGCGGTAAGTCAGATACTTACCGCCCTTTCCAAACGTTTGGTGGAGCTGGCGGGAGTTGAACCCGCGTCCAAAAATCATTCATCATTGGTACTACATGCTTAGTCGATCTTTAATTTCACCAGCAACCTGCGAACCGACACGCTAGTTAAAGGCTAACCTGAATTATAATTCGCGCTTTTCCTCTCAGGTGGGAGAAGCCACGCTAGCTAGTTTGGGTTTGATCTCTTATTGGTCCCCGTCTTACGAGCGGAAGCTAGGGTAAGAGAGCTCTAAGCAGGTTATTAAGCTGCTAGTGCGTAGTTTTCGTCGTTTGCGACTATTTTTTTGCGGCTTTTTACGTGGCCAACCGCCCCACGGCATGCACCTCAGACTTCAAAATTCCTGTCGAATCCTAAATCAGCCCCAAGTGTTATCCGCATAGTACCAGAAAAGCTTTCCTTGTCTAGCTCTGTGCGTTTAAGTGCTCAAGATTAACGCAAGTTACTCTTCATGATACGTGCTTTATCGCGAGCCCAATCTTTTTCTTTCATATCAGTACGTTTGTCGTGAAGCTTTTTACCTTTTGCAACACCGATTTTGATCTTCACCCAAGAGCGAGACCAGTACAGTGACAGTGCTGCTAGCGTCATACCTTCACGGTTAATGCGACCAAGAAGGTTGTCGAGTTCACGACGACTCATCAATAGTTTACGCACACGTGTAGGGTTTGCGACAACGTGAGTTGATGCTTGATTAAGAGGAGTGATGGTCATTCCGCTCACAAAAGCCTCACCGTCACGCATGAAAACATAGCTTTCGGCGATATTAGCTTTTCCTTGGCGAAGGGCTTTCACTTCCCAGCCTTGTAGCTCCAAGCCGGCTTCAATTTCATCGTCAATGAAGTATTCGTGGCGAGCTTTTTTATTCAGCGCGATAGTGTTGCTACCCGCTTTTTGCTTTGATTTTTTCTTTACCATAATGGGCTCATTATACGGGTTGGATATACGTTAGGAAATCCTTTTATTTGCGCTATCGTGGAATAAAAGTAAAATTGGCACAAGCCTTAAAACATGTACGCGTATCGATAGGAGTGTGTATGAAGCAAATCAGCCGTTCTGCTTTGGTGTCTTTTAGTGCAGAGCAGATGTTCGATCTGGTCAATGATGTTTCGAAGTATCCTGAGTTTCTACCTGGTTGTTCAGGTTCACGAATCATTGAGTCTTCGGGCGAGGGTATGGTGGCTTCTGTCGATGTTGCGAAAGCGGGTATCAGCAAAACGTTCACAACTTCAAATGAACTCATCCCAGGTCAGGCTATTATGATGAACTTGGTGGATGGTCCCTTTAAGACGCTGCGTGGTGGTTGGATCTTCACTGCTTTGGATGAGCAAGCGTGTAAAGTAGAACTAAAGCTTGAGTTTGAGTTTTCGAGCAAGATGATCGAAATGGCTTTCGGCAAAATATTTAATGAGCTAACCAGTAATATGGTGAACGCTTTTACTAAACGTGCGAAACAGGTGTACGAGTGTTATGAGTATTGAGTCGGACATGATTCACGTTGAGGTGGTGTATGCGCTTCCTCAAGAACAACGTGTGTTTAATCTAGTTGTGAACAAACAAGCGACAGTTGAAGAGATCATTCGTCAATCTGGTGTTCTGGAACTGTACCCTGAAGTTGATTTGAAAAAGAATAAAGTCGGCGTATACAGTCGAAATGTTCGTTTAGATGCAACTATCCGTGATAAAGATCGTATCGAGATATACCGACCGTTATTGGCCGATCCAAAAGAAATTCGCCGTAAACGTGCAGAGCAAGCAAAAGCAGCTAAGTAACGCTTATGGACAGCTGAAAAACCTCCCAAATGGGAGGTTTTTTGTTTTAAGGTGCTATCTTGGAGAGTCAATAGAGCTTGGTGTTTCTGTTCTGGTGTAGATGATGCCGTCGGCCAGTTCTGTAGCGTAGTTGATTGGCTGCTTAATGATGCTATTTGGGTACGTTAAGTTTGCGATATCTTCCATTTTTATGAACGCATTCTCGACGCCATTTTTTGCTAAGAGTTTCTCGACACTTCCCAGCTTATTTGTTGCGAAATGAGGGATAGCACGTAACTCAGGGTCTGATTCCATTGGTGTAATGTAACCGTCTTCAAAAGCATGGATTAAGCTATATACCTCATTAGGGTTTACTTGCTGTTTTAAGTGCCAAAATGCACCTGTGCTGTCTGGCCAAGCACCAACATAACTGCTGATGTGGACGTTATGTCCCCACGCCAAAATACTTTTTTGTGGTAACCATTCTTTTTGTAACCAGCGCAAGTTGTCCGCTTGCATGATCTCATCTGGATTGTAGGTGTCAAACCAACGGCTTTGAACGTGGGCTTGCATGCTTTTGACTATCTGTAACCAAAAAGTCGCATACTCACGAAAATCTTGGCGCTCTGTGAGTGGAGGAAGGTATTGTTCGGCTTTCATTTGAGACATTACGGAGTTGAGTGAAGCCAGTTGGTTGATAAAGGCTTGTTGTGCGCTGTTATCTGGCTTATCGAAATACCAAGGGCACATCATGGCTTCGCCATTGGCGATAAAACTTTGCCAATCAAGGTTGATGAGTTGATATTTTTCGACGAAGGTTTGCATCTCCGGCAGCATGAGGCTACAAGCTGGATCGCTACTGTGTCTACCATCAAAAGCAACCAAATACAGTGGTGTATCGGTAAACGCTTGCTGTTCTACGTATTCATAGAGTGGGTAAATCTCAGGGGTTTCAGCGTACAAGAACATGAAGGAGTACAGCATGGCATCTCGAACATCGGTCACTTCTCCATCCATTAATCTCTGCCAAAGGCGAAGGCCGTCATACAGTCCACTTTCCATGGCGAGTACATCTATTTCACCTTCTTGATGCAGGTATTTGGTTATTCGCGACTTGGCTTTAAAGCCTTGTGCACCACCATGCGTTGCTTCTCCTAAACCAATGAATGATTTTCCAGCGACAGCTTGTTTTACGGCTTCCAAGTCGGAGTTATCCGTGTGGTTAAACTCCAAGCTTTTTATGTGAGATGTTATGTGGATTTGTTCTTGGTTATCGTCCTCACCACATCCAAGCAGAGCTAGAGAAGATAAGGCAAGCAAACCGCATGATAGTGCTTTCATTTTCGTGTTCCTACATGAAAAATTCTACACTCAGAATAGATGTGCTTAGTTGCATAGAAAACTAACGTGAAAATGATCTGCGAGTTTATTCAAATATTCCAATGAGTAAGAGAACAAATAACGAGATAGTTTGTGATTCGGTTTATGGGGTAATGAAGCAATAAAAAAGCCTCCGGCGAGGAGGCTTTGAGAATTCTGTGAAAATAAAGATGGGCTACTGAATCTTCTCGTAAAAGGCATCACTTTTCGGGTAGTCGCCAGTCAGATCGGCTAACGTACCTTGGTCATTGAATTGAACAACCAGATCTTTTTGCACAGGTTCACCGTGCCCAGGAGTGTGATGGTAAATGTAGTACCAAGTATTTGGGTAGCCATTTTCAACCAACATAGGCGAACCAAGAACGTAGCGAACTTGTGCTTTAGTCATCCCAAACTTTAATTTATCAACCGCACTTTGTTCTACATAGTTGCCTTGGTTGATATCAATACGATAAACCAGTTTTTCCAATACCGAACATCCTGTCAGCAAAGTCATTGCTAATGGTACGGCAACTAACCACTTCTTTAATTGCATAATAATTTCTTAGTAACCTTTAAAATACTGCGCTGATAATAAACAAGCTCGACGCAGATGTAAAAAGCTATGCGTCGTATGGTAGAAAATCTGACAACGAATTTTGAGTTGAGTTGCATTTATTCGCTGATATTAGACGATAACTGGCGGAACATGACTCATCAAGCATGTTGTGTGCTTTTTATGATATGGGATTTAAGAGATCGCCTGCAATATTTCGTGAGGGCGACTACTGTTGGCCGTGCGTTGCATTATTGCGGGAGGGAAAATGCTTTGAGCGTTTCACCTTCAAACCGATAATATTCTTTTTCAACAAGGTGTGCTGCACCTATGGAGCGGTAAAATTGACCAGCGATAGGATTGGTGTTTTCTGCTGTCCAATCAAGTCTTTGGCAACCCGAGGTAACTGCTAGGGTCGCTAAATGTTTCATTAGTTGAATACCAACGCCTTTTCCTCTCGCGATTGAAGAAACGAAGAGATCTTTCATGTACATTTGGCCGGAAAGTTTAGGGGCAGGGTACATCACTGTGTAAGACGCAAAACCAATAATAGAGTCGCGCTCATAAGCTGCGATGATTTTGATACTAGAATGCTCAGAGAAGACTTGGTGCTTTAGATAATGCGTCAATTCATTCTCTGATGCGGCGTCCTCTTTGAAGTAATAGCATTCTAACTCAATAAAAAGAGGGACGAGCTCTAAACAGTTTTCTTTGCTGATGGCTTTGATATCCATTTCTCATCCCTTGTTGAATGGTTAAGCCGCGATGAGTAATTCTTTTGCGTTGGCTAATGTTGAGTCGGTAATTTGGCTTCCGCCCAATAAACGAGCGAGTTCTGCCACACGTTGTTGCTCATCTAGGGTATGCATTTTTGTTTCGGTTTGCCCACTCTTGGTGTGTTTAGCAACAAACATTTGTTGATGACCACAGCCAGCAACTTGCGGTAAGTGGGTTACACACATCACTTGAGTCGATTCGCCTAATTTGCGCAGCATCTTACCGACAACCGCAGCCGTTGGGCCGCTGATACCGACATCCACTTCATCGAAGATCAAGCTTGGCGTATCCACTTTTTGTGCGGTGATAACTTGTATTGCTAGCGAGATACGTGATAGCTCACCACCTGATGCGACTTTAGCGATAGGTTGTAATGGCTGACCTGGGTTGGTTGAGACCAAGAAACACACACTGTCCATACCCAATGGAGATGGGTGGAGGTTTTCGTTGTTTACCTCGATGCTGAATACCGCTTTCTCCATGCTCAATTCGTGCATGCTTTGCGTGATAAGTTTGTTCAGCTCTTTTGCGTAACGGCTACGTGACTTGTGCAGCTTCTCTGCTTGAGTTAAGAAGCTTTGGTATTTCTGTTCTACTTCTTGAGCGAGTTCATCCAGACGCTCGTCAGAGCAATCTAATGCTTCGATTTGTGCAAGAAGATCTTGGTGATGTTGGTATAGCTCATCGGGCATAACATGGTGTTTGCGAGCCATCGACATCACTTTAGAAAAACGTTCTTCGACATAAGCCATGCGACCGGGATCGACATCAATGCCATCTAGGTAGCTGCGAAGTTCGTTTTTGGTTTCTTCTAGCTGGATCATTGCCTCTGCCAGCATGTTTGGCAATTCAGCTAACTTCTCATCCAATTCGGCTAACTGGATTAGGGAGTGATTGGCCGATTGCAAAATACCAAGCGCATTGACTTCTTCACCTTCGTAAATAAGTTCGAGGGCTTGCTGACAGGTAGTGGCGAGTTCACCACTATTGGACAGTCGTTTGTGCTCTTGCTCGAGCTCTGCGAATTCTTCTTCACCTAGCGATAACTCATTCAGTTCTTTAATTTGGTATTCAAGCAACTGTTTTTGAGCCTGATTTTGCTGGCTGTTCTCTTTTAGTTGCTTAAGGTTGTTGTCTGCTTGACGCCAATGCTGGTAAGCACTGCGTGTGCTTTTTAATAGGTTTAAATGTCCAGCATATTGGTCCAGCATGGCCATTTGATGCTCGCTCTTCATCAACTGATGATGCGCGTGCTGTCCATGGATGTTGATCAATAACTGCCCAAGAGATTTGAGTTGTGAAAGAGGGACTGGGCTGCCATTGATAAAGGCTCGAGAACGGCCTTCTTTCGTGATGATGCGACGCAAGATACATTCGCTGCCATCCAGCAGGTCGTTATCTTCTAGCCAACGCGTTGCGTGTAGATTGTTGTCCAGTAAAAAGGCGGCGCTGACTTCTGTTTTCTCTTCGCCTTGTCGTACCATGCCTGCATCGGCACGCCCGCCTAAACAAAGACCTAATGCGTCAATTGCAATAGATTTACCTGCACCTGTTTCACCAGTGATGGTGGTCATGCCCTTTGAAAGCTCGAGCTGTAAAGACTTAACAATCGCAAAATTATTAACACTTAGATGAGCCAGCATTTTTATTTACCTGTATAACTGAACAATACTGTATAAGAAAACAGTATATACTGTTTCTTTATACAGTAAAGGTGGCTGCTGGATTTTTTGTAGGAAGAAGGTATTTTTTGTGATGGTGAAGAGAAAAATAGGCCGAGCAAATGCAACGACCTATTAAAATTGAACAAGTTACGGTCGAGTTGGGTTAATTGTGAGCGGCTCAAACGTTGCCACAGCATTAACCCCTGCTCCAGGATGGTCGACATAGGAAGTGTCTTGCATCAGGGGGTAATACACATCGATAAAATCGTCATCGTTAGTGAGTGCGCCATCCGGAATCGCATCGATAATTTTGTTGGTGATCTGAGGAATAATGGCATAGGCCTGAACTTCGGGATCTGGAATTGCCTTCAGGACTTCTTCTGCAACCTGAACAAGCAGTTTGGCTAACTGTTTGTAATCGGTGCCGTCATCTTGCTCCATTAAGACGATATCCGCCGCCCCCCAACGGTAACGAGACCAGTGAATGATGATTTGGTTGGGTAAGTAGGTGGTGTTGTCGTAATCCAAATAAGGTAGCTCGACGAGATCCAAAGTGGGTTCATCACGCGTAGGGTTTACACCTGTGACAATGGCGTAGATTTCAGCTTTTCCTGAAATCCAAGGCTCTTGGTCATTGGCAAGACGAATCTTCTTCAAAACCGTAGTTTGAATTGGTTGAGGTGTACTTTCTGTGTGGGAGAAAAGAGATTTTTGAGCCTTTGCGATGTCAGTCATATAGGGTTGGACCATGGTTGCTTGCCCAAGCTTGCTCATTTCTGCCTGCATAGCCTGTAGCCCAGCTTTTAGCTCTGCAGAGCTGTTGCTGTCGACAACCAATACAGGCACGTCTGGAAGTTGATAGACATCGAGTTGGTGGACTTGGCCATAAACATCGTAAGCTTCGATGTATTGCCACTGCTCATCATCCCCTGTTGGTTCGAAAGCAAAGAGTGGGTCGACGGCCCCTTCTTGCCACACGCCGAGCATTTCTTCATTTGCAAGTCGAACTTCAAGCAATTGATCGGAGTATTCAGAGATGCCTTTCCACGCTCGAATTTGTGTATCGGCTTGTATGAGTTGTTGGCTAAATGCTGATAAAGGTTTCTGTTTGACGAATGAGGAAAGGGGGACATTAATGTGTTCGGCAGTGATGTCTTTGCGCAGCATGGGTTCTATGTTGGCATAACTTTCGCTGAGTTGCAGAGCCAGTGTCCGCTTGGTATTCGAGATGTCCTCGGCTTTTGCGTTTGATATATCGGTAACCTTTGCCTCCTCAGATTGACAGCCAGCAAGCGCTAACGTACTGAGAACGGACAATATCATTGTTTTTTTCATAATGTGCCCTTTGAGATAATAAGTATGAATTAGAGTTTATATTCTATTCATACTGAGAATATCATCAGTCGGACACCTTTCAATTTGAGCTCAGAATTTTGTATAAAATTTACCCACAAGATCAAGTTTTATAAAATTAAATTTAACAAGGAATTAATCTGTGTCGCCTTGGGTAGGCGATGAAATTGGAGTTAATGAGAGCATAGAAAAAAGGTTGATGCCTTCACATCAACCTTTCTTGTTAAAACAATTTGCTTGACCAACCGAGCTTGTTTCTTAGCACGTGGTAGTAGCTGTAGTCTTTTGGGTGGATCAGTTTAAGTACATTCGGGCTTTGATAAATATGAACTTCATCGCCTGGAGAAACCGGTAGTGAAACTTGTCCATCACAACTGACTTCTTGCGTACCGCGGTTTTCTGGTGACACGATCAATTTAATGCG
Source organism: Vibrio jasicida CAIM 1864 = LMG 25398 (assembly GCF_000400365.1). Taxonomy (GTDB): domain Bacteria; phylum Pseudomonadota; class Gammaproteobacteria; order Enterobacterales; family Vibrionaceae; genus Vibrio; species Vibrio jasicida. The sequence continues at coordinate 12,595 of NZ_BAOG01000009.1, forward strand.
TCGTTTTCCATCAACCACCAAAGGACGGCTTGAAAGAGTGTGAGGAAACATAGGTACTAAAGAGATTGCATTCAAGCTTGGCGACAAGATAGGACCACCACCGGAAAGGGAATAAGCGGTTGAACCTGTTGGCGTTGAAACGATTAAACCGTCGGCGCGCAGCGAAAACGCAAAACTGTCATCAATGTAAACTTCAAACTCGATCATATGTGCGACTTGACCAGGGTGAAGTACTGCTTCATTTAGGGCGGCATTGTGGCTTTTAATTTGGCCATGACGATGCACTTCGGCCTCAAGTAAAAATCGCTCTTCTTCAATATATTCGCCATTCAGAACGGCTTTCAATGCCGTTTTGAAATCATCGGGGTTAAGGTCCGTTAGGAAACCAAGGTTACCTCGGTTCACACCGATCACTGCGACATCAAAGCGAGATAAAATGCGAGCTGCACCTAACATGTTGCCATCGCCTCCAACGACAATAGCAAGATCGGCGTTTTTACCAAGTTCCACTAGGCTGGCAAATTGATTTTGTGGAATATCGTCTAAAATTGCAGCAAGGCGGTCATCGATAAACACTTGGTAACCTTCAGAGGTTAACCATTGGTAAAGCTCTCTATGAGTTTGAATAGCCTGCTGATCTCGAGGTTTTCCGATAATCGCGATCACGTTACATGGGTTTTTCATAGCATTTCCGCATTAAAGAGGCTTGAATCAGGAATCTTCATCCCCATAATAATGGCAAGTTACCTAAATATGCGAATTTTAATGTGGTTAGAGCCCGCAAAACGTGCGTAAGCTTTGAGGACATTATGTTGATTCTGGAGATATCATGAGCAACGAAGAAAACAAAGTTACTGAAGCCGAGCTTGATCAGATCATCGAAGAGGCTGAGAAAGTAGAGGCAGCCGCTCAAGAAGCAGAAGCGGAACTTGAAGACATTGGTGATGAAAAAGACGCTAAGATTGCTCAACTAGAAGCTGCACTTCTATCAAGTGAAACGAAAGTGAAAGATCAGCAAGATGCCGTTCTACGTTCTAAAGCAGAAGTAGAAAACATGCGTCGTCGTACAGAGCAAGAAATTGATAAAGCGCGTAAATACGCTTTGAACAAGTTTGCTGAAGAGCTTCTTCCTGTTATCGACAACCTAGAGCGTGCTATCCAAGCTGCTGATGCTGAGCATGAAGTGGTTAAGCCAATTCTTGAAGGTGTTGAGCTAACGCATAAGACGTTTGTAGACGCAGTATCGAAATTTGGTTTGAAAGAGATCAATCCAGAAGGTGAAGCTTTCAACCCTGAATTCCATCAAGCGATGTCTATCCAAGAAAGCCCTGACCATGAGTCAAATACCGTTATGTTCGTAATGCAAAAAGGTTACGAGCTAAACGGTCGCGTGGTACGTCCTGCAATGGTTATGGTTGCAAAATAATTCAGTAACCTACTGATATATATTTATTTAAATGCCTACTGGTTCTCAGTGGGCATTTTTGTTTCAAACATTGTCATTCTCATATTCACTCCTCTGAATATGAGCTAAATTTCGAAATTTGATCCTCTTCAAACTTTTTCCTATTGGCAAATAATTTTCCTATAGGAGATATCCTCTCTTTATCTTGCTTACTTATGGGATGCTGTGTCTATAAGTATCTGTTATGACTTGTCTTCAAAATAAAATTCTGAATATCAATCTAGAACTGGCGATTTACTTTTAATGTTAGTTATTAACATTCTTGTAAAGAAAGCCTTTATTTTGTAACTCCGATGTGTATTATTCGCGAGGTCTGCCGTAAAAATTAGCAGATGTAACTATAAAAATATAAATAGCAAACACAACATTTCGGAGATTTATGATGGATAAATCGCTTTCTAGTAAGATTTTTATCGGCTTGTTCGCCGGCCTCGTGCTGGGTACAGCTATTCAGTACTTATTTAGCGGTATTGCGATTTTTGATACCTATATTCTAGGTGCAGCAGAAGGTGCGGGCGGCATGTTCGTTTCGCTGATTAAACTTCTGGTTGTTCCTCTGGTTTATGTATCAATTGTATGTGGCATTGTGGAACTTAAAGACATTCGTTCTTTTGGTCGCTTGGGTGGTAAAACTTTTACTCTTTACATTTTAAATACCGTCGTCGCGATCATTGCTGCTCTTACTGTTGCTATGATTGTTCAGCCTGGTGCAGGTGCAAACCTTGCGGGTACGATTTCTGATTCTGTGGCGCTTAAGTCAACAGAAACACCAGACATCTTCTCTATGGTTGTGAACATTGTTCCAAGCAACCCTGTACAAGCGTTTGCAAATGGCGACATGCTACAAATCATCTTTATGGCAATTCTGACAGGTCTTGCAATTCAAGCGCTTGATTCAAAAGGCGGCCCTGCGGTTCGTACTTTTAAGATGGCGAACGAAATCATGATGAAACTAATTGGTCTCGTAATGAGCTTAGCGCCATACGGTGTATTTGCTCTGATGATTCAACTTGGTGCAACCTTGGATGCGGGTACGCTTGCATCAGTAGCCGGTTACGTTGCTCTTGTGGTTTCAATGCTAGTGCTTTGGATCTTCGTGGTTTACCCTCTAGCGGTTCAAATGTTCACGGGTATTTCTGCGCGCGAGTTCTCTCGTAAGACGCGTGAACAAGTGTTGTTCTCTCTATCTACAGCAAGTTCAAATGCGACGATCCCAGTAACGATGCGTACTCTTACTGACAAGATTGGTGTGTCTAAGTCGGTAGCTGGTTTTGGTGTACCACTAGGTGCAACTATGAACATGGCAGGTGCTTCAATCTACATCGCAATCGCAGCGGTATTCTGTGCAAACGCGTTTGGTCAGCCTATTGCGGTATCTGACCTAGTGACTCTAGGCTTCACGGTTCTGCTACTGTCTATCGGTGCTGGCGGTGTTCCTGGCGGCGGTGTAGTGATGGTTGGTGTTATCCTTCACCAATTGGGTCTACCACCAGAAGGTCTAGCAATCGTTGCAGCGGTTGATCGTATTAACGATATGTTCTGTACATCATCTAACGTAGTCGGCGATACAGCAGTAAACACGATTGTTGCTAAGTCTGAAGGCGAGATTGGTAAAGAAGAAATCGTGGATGCTGAACCAGCACAAGCGAGTGCGTAATTCTTAATCGCTCACTTAATCGAATTCACAGCGAGGTCTTAGGGCCTCGCTTTTTCTTTTTAATAGACGCTTCGCTTCGGGAACGGACTTCGTCCTATGTAACGCTGCGCTTCGAGATTCCAACATCCCGCTTTTTGCACAACTTTTTTCAATTTTTTTTGCTCTTTCCCTTGAAAAGCCATTTGCAGCCCTTATCTATTGGGCATAAGAGAAGCAAACATAATTATTTTTGTTTGTGAGCAAGGGTTGAAACCCGATTCTACGTCCCCACATAGGGGATATAGCAAAACGAAAATAGAATTTATTCGGAGATAGCCTGATGGGTAAAATCATTGGTATTGACTTAGGTACTACTAACTCATGTGTTGCTGTACTAGACGGCGACAAACCTCGTGTAATTGAAAACGCTGAAGGCGAACGCACAACGGCATCGGTTGTTGCATATACCGATGGTGAAACGCTAGTAGGTCAACCTGCAAAACGTCAAGCGGTTACAAACCCAACTAACACGCTATTTGCAATTAAGCGTCTAATTGGTCGTCGCTTTGAAGATGAAGAAGTTCAGCGTGATATCGAAATCATGCCTTACAAAATCGTTAAGGCTGACAACGGTGACGCTTGGGTAGAAGCGCAAGGCCAAAAAATGGCTGCTCCTCAAGTTTCTGCTGAAATCTTGAAAAAAATGAAGAAAACTGCTGAAGACTTCCTAGGTGAGGAAGTAACTGGCGCAGTTATCACAGTTCCTGCTTACTTTAACGATGCTCAACGTCAAGCAACAAAAGACGCTGGCCGTATCGCAGGTCTAGAAGTTAAACGTATCATCAACGAACCAACAGCGGCTGCTCTAGCATACGGCCTAGACAAGTCAGGCGGCGACCGCACTATTGCGGTATACGACCTTGGTGGTGGTACATTCGATATCTCTATCATCGAAATCGATGAAGTTGAAGGCGAGAAAACTTTCGAAGTTCTAGCAACTAACGGTGACACTCACCTTGGTGGTGAAGACTTTGATACACGTCTAATCAACTACCTAGTTGACGAGTTCAACAAAGAGCAAGGTATCAACCTTAAGAACGATCCACTAGCGATGCAACGTGTTAAAGAAGCAGCAGAAAAAGCGAAAATTGAGCTTTCTTCTACTTCTCAAACTGACGTAAACCTACCTTACGTGACTGCAGACGCGACTGGTCCTAAGCACATGAACGTGAAAGTGACTCGTGCGAAACTAGAATCTCTAGTTGAAGACCTAGTACAACGTTCTCTTGAACCACTAAAAGTTGCTCTAGCTGACGCTGACCTATCTGTAAACGACATCACTGACGTAATCCTAGTTGGTGGTCAGACTCGTATGCCTATGGTTCAAGCGAAGGTTGCTGAGTTCTTCGGTAAAGAAGCTCGCCGCGACGTAAACCCTGATGAAGCAGTAGCAATGGGTGCTGCAGTTCAAGGCGGTGTACTTGCAGGTGAAGTAAAAGACGTACTTCTACTAGACGTAACACCACTGTCTCTAGGTATTGAGACAATGGGCGGTGTAATGACTAAGCTAGTTGAGAAAAACACAACTATCCCAACTAAAGCGAACCAAGTTTTCTCTACAGCAGAAGACAACCAGAACGCGGTAACAATCCATGTTCTTCAAGGTGAGCGTAAGCAAGCGTCATACAACAAGTCTCTAGGTCAATTCAACCTAGAAGGCATTCAAGCTGCGCCTCGTGGTATGCCACAAATCGAAGTAACTTTCGACCTAGATGCTGACGGTATCCTTCACGTATCTGCGAAAGATAAGTCAACAGGTAAAGAACAGAAGATCACTATCCAAGCTTCTGGCGGCCTAAGCGACGAAGACATCGAGAAAATGGTTCAAGAAGCAGAAGCTAACAAAGAAGCGGACAAAAAGTTCGAAGAGCTAGCGGCTGCACGTAACCAAGCTGACCAAATGATTCACGGTACTCGTAAGCAAGTAGAAGAAGCTGGTGAAGCACTACCTGCAGATGAGAAAGAGAAGGTTGAAACAGCTATCGCTGAGCTTGAAACTGCTCGTAAGGGTGATGACAAAGAAGCAATCGATGCGAAAGTTCAAGCGCTTATGACTGCAGCTCAAAAGCTAATGGAAATCGCTCAACAACAAGCTCAAGCTCAACAAGCACAAGGTGCTGACGCTGATGCTCAACAGTCTAAAGAAGACGACGTAGTTGATGCTGAGTTCGAAGAAGTTAAAGACGACAAGAAATAAGCTTTCTTAACTAGGCGGCTACGGTCGCCTAGAGTCGATAAGACTTTGTGTACGGGCGTTTGGGGTAACTCTTACGCCCGTCTGTTTGTCAACGTTGTCCTTCTAGCTAAGTATTTTGCAATAAGTGCACTTAGCTAGAATGATACAAACACCAAGCGGTGAATCGATGCCGTTTGCAGTAATTAATTGGTGACGAAGAACATGTCAAAACGTGATTTTTACGAAGTATTAGGCGTAAGCCGTGATGCCTCTGAGCGCGATATCAAAAAGGCGTACAAGCGTCTAGCGATGAAATACCACCCAGACCGTAACCAGGGTGATGAGTCTGCTGCGGACAAGTTTAAAGAAGTAAAAGAAGCGTACGAAATTCTAACTGAGCCTCAAAAGAAAGCGGCTTACGACCAGTATGGTCATGCGGCTTTTGAACAAGGCGGTGGCGGCTTCGGCGGCGGCGGTTTTGGTGGCGGTGGCGCTGATTTCGGCGACATCTTCGGTGATGTATTTGGTGATATCTTTGGCGGCGGCCGTCGTGGCGGTGGTCAGCAGCGAGCACAACGTGGTGCGGACCTGCGTTACAACATGGAACTATCGTTAGAAGAAGCCGTTCGCGGTGTTTCTAAAGAGATCGAAGTGCCTACGCTAGTCCACTGTGATACCTGTGATGGCAGTGGCGCGAAGAAAGGCTCAACGGCTGAAACTTGTGGCACCTGTCATGGCCATGGTCAAGTACAGATGCGTCAAGGCTTCTTTGCAGTTCAACAAACCTGTCCTACCTGTCATGGTAAAGGCAAGATCATCAAAGACCCATGTAATGAATGTCATGGTCAAGGTCGCAAACAGAAAACGAAAACGCTTAACGTTAAGATCCCAGCAGGTGTTGATACTGGCGACCGTATTCGTCTATCTGGCGAAGGCGAAGCAGGAGAAATGGGCGCACCAGCGGGTGACCTATATGTTCAAGTTCATGTAAGAGAGCACCATATCTTCGAACGTGAAGGTAACAACCTGTACTGTGAAGTACCAGTAAGCTTTGCAATGGCAGCACTTGGTGGTGAAGTTGAAGTTCCTACGCTAGATGGTCGTGTGAACCTTAAAGTACCGACAGAAACGCAAACTGGCCGTATGTTCCGTATGCGTGGTAAAGGTGTGAAAGGCGTTCGTGGCGGCGGTGTTGGTGATCTAATCGTTAAGCTAGTGGTTGAGACACCTGTTAACCTAAGCTCTCGCCAAAAAGAACTGCTTAAAGAGTTTGATGAGTCTTGTGGTGGTGATGCTGCGACTAAGCACAAACCAAAATCAGAAGGTTTCTTCAATGGTGTGAAGAAGTTCTTTGATGACTTAACTAGCTAATTGCTGACGAAGTTAAAATTTAATAAGAAGCCCGCATCAATGCGGGCTTTTTCGTATCTGTTTTCTTGTCGCCAGAGAAGGCGGCTTGATCAGTTCCAGCACTCGCTTGGCGATTCAATATTGGTTGAAGTGAGTGTTATTTTTTTATCTTGGTCGCTAGGAAAGCAACTGTCCCCATCTTGCCCACGATCAGATTTCGCGGTTGCCGTAATTGTGTATGCCACTGTTGCTGAACTTGCGACAGCAAAGGAGAAACGGTCTGTGTCCGAATCGCAGATCGTACAACTACCTCCAGATATAATCCCGCTCCAGTCATAGCCACCGTTGTAAGATGTTTCGAGCTCCAACTGAATGCGGCTAATATCACTCAACGCGACCGTTCTATGCGATGTGATCGTATGACCTGAGTAAGATGGATAAGCAATAGCAGCAATGATCCCAACAATCACGACTGCAATCAGTAATTCGATCAATGTCATCCCTCTTAATCGTCTGTTGTATCCGTTACAACTAGAAATTCGAATCATGACGAGTAGTTCCCTTTTCACTTTTCCGACTATTTTTCTCAGGTGATAGCATCTGTGCAAGATGAATTACGGCCCTCTCGCCGTTTGCATAGGAATTTGGGAAATGCCTCGCGGGTTTACGTTGCTGGAGCTCTTAATCACCATTGCTGTAATGAGCATATTGTTAGCTGCTGCGGCACCATCTTTTCAAAATGTGTTTGAAACCAACAAAATGCAGCGATTAGCAGATGAGCTGCATGGTTTTGTTATTCAGGGGAAATCTGAAGCAGTATTGCGTCGTGAGCGACTTTGGGCGCATATCATCATGTCTGGAAACTCATCGAGCGATGGTGATTGGCGCATTGAATTAACTGACAATGGAACCGAAGGTGCTGGGGCCGTATTGTTTTCTTTTTCTGGCGTTCCCTATGACGGGATAGTCGTCACACCTAGTTATTCGTCTGGTCAAATAAGCTTTGATGATGTTCATGGTCGCCCTTCTTCGGGCAATATCCAATTCTATCCGGTTGGAGAATCTGCGAAAGCGCTTAAGCTTATTTCCCACACACTTTCCGCCCGTGTTCGAGTATGCAGTGATAACAACTCAACTGAATACTTTGGCTATTCCACTTGCTCTTAGTAAGGGTTGATATGTTAAAGCAAAAAGGGGCGAGCCTCGTCGAGTTTATGATTGCGTCCTCTTTGGGGCTCATTTCTCTCGCTATTGTTGGTTCGCTGTATATCAGCGGTCAAAAGGCTGCAATGGAGCGCTCTAAGGAACTGATGCTATTGCAAAATACAGCCAGCGTTTTACAGATGTTGAGAAACGACATTCAACGCGCTGGGTTCGATGGTATTGATGGTAACTCCGTGAAGATTTCAGGAGCCAGTAATACTATCTACACCCTTGATGCTCCGGGTATGGGGCTTATTGCTTACGCCTACAATGTCGGGGCTTCCGGAGCGACGGCTTTGTATAAAAACGTTGTATATGAACAACGCGTCGATACACCAGAATCTCTGTTTGTATGTGAAAAAAAACAAACAACGATCTGGAGTGTAGCTGATGTCATCGCTCTATCTGGAACGGGATCATGTAACACGCTTTTTGATAAGAAAGCGATTCATGTGAATCAATTTACGTTGGCCGCGGCTACGGTAAAAAATACCGACGCCGAGACTGCAATGGTAACGGTTACGTTAGGGACAGAGTTAAAAGATGCGACTGATATTCGAACAGAGCAGTCGTTTACAGTGAAGCAAAGGAATTGGCAGTAATGAGAAAACAGCAAGGTGCCGCCGCGTTATTGGTCGTCAGTGTGTTGCTTGTTGCAGCGCTGATGATGTCGCTTGGTAGCTACAAGTCTCTTTTTTATCAGATCAAACGTGCCAATAATCAAATTGAAGCGCGGCAAGAGCATTGGCGTGCTGAGGGGGGATTAGAGTGTGCTTATTCAAATGTGAAAGCTAAACAAATTTCGTTGCCTGCCTCTGGTGCTATTTCTGTAACGGGGTGCCTAGCCAGTGTCTCAATTGAAAAGAAAAGTGGAACGGATTATCTCGTATCTTCAACAGATTCGAACTTGAGCACATTTAAGACTATCTTGGCTTCGGGTTCTGGTCTTGGTGCAACAATAAAAACGAGTGCTTCTGTTGAACTTACAGGCTCCATGCACTTTGTCCCCCACGCTGTTGGGACTCTCACAGAAAGCACCTGCACCTCAATTATCTCGGGGGGCTCTGTTGACTTCATTGCAAGCCCTAGCGGTTCAGATGAACACTTTTTAACGGTAGATAGCTCTAACAGTAGCCATGCTTCAGGGCCTGTTGGAGCTCCTAGTTTTACTTGTAAGCCAACTCATAGATCTAATTTATATGATACGAGCAGGCCTCCAAGTCACCCTGGGACAGGCTCAGTTAAAAATGAAGATATCAAAGAGGATGTAACGGATATCTCCGTATTTGAGGATCTTTTCTCTATGGAATATTCCGCGACGAATGTGGCGAAGTTAAAACAAGAAATAAGAGAAGATAGTGAAGGCTTTGTATTGGATGCTTCAAACACTCTTTATACTCCTAAAGGTTGGGTTTATGGCTGCCATACAAAGCTCTCAAACGCTTATTCCTCAGGAAAGCGTCGTTTTTGGGTTGAGGGCAGTTGTGCTATTTCGGGGAGCATTTTTGGGACAAGTACTCAGTCAGTAGAGAATGCTAACCAATTAATTGTTCATAATGGCCTTTTGTACACGAATGATATGAGTTTCTTCGATGGCTTGCTTTATCAGTATGTTCCTAAGAATTCCAGTTTCAATGCAAAAGAGATATGGATTGACCTATTTGACTCTAATGCTCACATAGGTGTGACTCCATTGAGCTTTCAAAAGCATGATATAAATAATGAATTCAATAAATATGCGTTTCGGATAGATGGTGCCTTAAAGTTTGATGGTGGCTTAGGTTTAGATGCTGAAGAGCGGACGGTTATCTTAAACGGCTCTTTAGTCCCTGCTTACAATGGTGAAAAAAGTAGTAAATATATTAAGAAACTAGAATGGAAAAAAGGCTCTTGGAATGATCTCTAAACAACAAGGTTTTAGCTTAATCGAAGTGCTGATTTCTTTTCTGTTATTGGGAATCGGAGCGCTTGGTCTAACAAAGTTGCAAATCTACATGGAGCGTAAATCAGAATATGCTATCCACAGTATTGAAGCGCTGCGTTTAGCTGAAAATCAGCTCGAATGGTTTAGGACTCGCGGGGCTTCTGATGCGCTTTCTACCATCTCTACCGCTTCCTTTGCTTCGATTGCAACAGGATCTTCTGCTACTGGATCTTATATCGTTGAGTGGGAAGTTCCTACAGCAACGATCTCCGGATCTCTCAAGACCATCACGATAACTGCTAGTTGGAAAGATAGGATAGGGGAGACGCAATCCCTTGAGTTGAAAACAATGATTTCGCAGTACAGTGAATTCGAAAACTAACGATTTTGTATTTTTCTCGTCATTACCTTTGTCGTTAACATTTGTGCTTTTTATTGCTGTTTTTGGTAGTTAATAGGTGGTTTTAGAACTGTTAATGCGAATGGTGTGCTACTGTTTTTTTTATGTTTAATTGATATGTCGTTTTTGCAAAATATGTCTCCAAATATGGAAAAAAACATAGAACCTTGTGCTTTCTTAATCACTATTTAATAGAATGCTCGGTTGAAAATAGGCCGTTATAATTACTCAAATAGGCCATGGCACCAACATCATTCATATGGAGTTACCATGAGTAACCAAGCTGTAAATAAAGCACCGTCACCGAAGCCGAGCGGGATGGATCGCTTTCTGAACTTTATCGAAAGAGCGGGTAATAAAATTCCTGATCCAGCGATTCTGTTCTTCTGGGCACTAATCATTACTTGGGCTGCGTCTGCACTTTTGTCGAATGTTTCTTTCGACCTTCTAAACCCTCGAACTGGCGAAGCTCTTACTATTACTAACCTTCTTACGGGTGAAGCACTAGCAAGTTTCCTTGCTAACATGGTGACAACGTTCACTGGCTTTGCTCCACTGGGTATCGTACTTGTTGCGATGCTAGGTGTGGGTGTTGCCGATTCGTCTGGCTTCATCACCACTGGTCTTAAGAAGATGCTGAACTTCACGCCAGCAAAACTTCTTACTCCAATGCTAATTCTTGTGGCAATCGTATCGCACACTGCTGCGGATGCGGGCTACGTTCTAGTTATTCCTCTTGGTGGTATCATCTTCCACGCAGCAGGTCGTCACCCTCTAGCGGGTATCGCAGCTGCGTTTGCTGGTGTATCAGGTGGTTTCTCTGCAAACTTCATCCCTTCAGGTATCGACCCTCTACTAGCTGGCTTTACTCAAACAGCGGCACAGGTTCTTGACCCTGAGTACGTGGTTAACCCGCTAGCGAACATCTTCTTTACTGGTCTATCTTCAGTAATCATCGTTGCTATTGGTTGGTACGTAACTGAAAAAATCATCGAACCTCGCCTAGCGAACACACCTGTTGATGAAGATGCAGAAAAAGCACCAGATCTTGGTTCTTTCACTGAAACTGAATCAAAAGCTTTCCGTTACGCTGGTTGGGCTATGATGGCAGGTATCGCACTTCTTGTTGTGGCACTTATCCCAGAAAACTCTGCACTGCGTTCACCTGAAGGTGAAATCACTGCGTTCTCTGCGCCAATCATGAAGTCTATCGTTCCGTTGATCTTCATCCTGTTTATCATTCCGGGTTACGTTTACGGTCGCGTTTCTGGCACGTTCAAGACAAGTAACGACATCATCAAAGCGATGGCGGATACTATGTCTACGATGGGCGCATACATTGTAATGTCGTTCTTCTGTGCGCAGTTCCTATCTGCGTTCGCGCAATCAAATATCGGTACGATGCTAGCGCTATACGGTGCGGAAGGCCTGAAAGCGATGAACCTACCTGGTGAAGCAACTATCATCGGTATGATTCTTCTAACGGCTTCTGTAAACCTTCTAATCGGTTCTGCATCAGCGAAATGGGCTCTTATCGGTCCTATCCTAGTGCCTATGCTAATGGCTGTGGGTATCTCGCCTGAGCTATCTCAAGCGGCTTACCGTGTAGGTGACTCTGTATCGAACATCATTTCACCTCTGATGGTATTCTTCCCTCTAGTAGTGGTTTACTGTCAACGTTACGTGAAGTCGACAGGTATCGGTACGCTAGCTTCTCTAATGATGCCATTCTCGATTGCGATGCTAATCGGCTGGTCTATCTTCTTAGTTGCTTACTGGATGCTAGGTATTCCTCTAGGTATCCAAGCGCCATACACATACACAATGTAAATACCGTCATATTTGGCGCTGTAGCGTTGTTAACTGCGCAAGTTCACCCTAATCACATAGAGCCTCTATGCTCATAGGGCTGAACTTGCTTGTTGCCTAGCTACAACACCAACTATTTAGGTATTGGTAATTCGAAAGCGCTGGTCGAGAGACTGGCGCTTTTTGGTTTTCGGGAATCGAAGAACGGACTTTGTCCTATAGAAAGCTTCGCTTTTTAAATCAAGAGGTGTACTGGAAGGTTGATGAGAGAGACTCAGTTTAAACAGCGTTGACAAAATTTGCTCCTAGAAAAACAAAATAAGCCGCATCCCGCATCCCGCATCCCGCATCCCGCATCCCGCATCCCGCATCCCGCATCCCGCATCCCGCATCCCGCATCCCGCATCCCGCTTCCACTTCCTCTCTTTGAAGGTTAAAATCCACTTTCCATAATGACCGATCCCAAAACTGGAGCCTCTTTTGTCAGACTCACAATTCTCCCCTCAAGACGAACTATTTATGCGCCGTGCGATAGAGCTTGCAGAGCAAGCTGAAGCGGAAGGGGAAGTGCCTGTTGGGGCTGTGCTTGTGAAAGATGGTGAAGTGGTTGCTGAAGGTTGGAACCGCTCTATTTGTTCGCACGATGCGACCGCTCATGCTGAGATCCAAACCTTGCGTAAAGCGGGTGAGGTGTTCGAGAACTACCGTTTACTTGATACTACGCTCTATGTGACCTTAGAACCGTGTCCTATGTGCGCAGGTGCGTTACTACACAGTCGAGTAAAGCGCGTGGTATATGGAGCTCCAGATCTTAAAGCTGGCGCTGCAGGGACCGTTCTGAATTTGTTTGAGAGCCAAGCCGCGTATCATTATGCGACAGTAGAAAGCGGTTTGCTGGAAGAGGAATGCAGAGGTCAGTTACAGGCGTTCTTTAAACGTCGTCGTAAAGAAATTAAAGCGAAGAAGCAGGCGCAAAAAGCGTTGGACAATGAACAGGGAACAAAAGACGAATAACAGGGAGTTTGATGGTTGTTTTTAGCAAACACCTACCGTGCAGTAGATGTTTGCTTCAAGTTTTCAGTGATTCACTAAGTGAACGAAAACACGATTACGTGCACTGACTTTTCTTTTCATGGTTGTAAGCGTGCGCTTACGGCGGTTAGCAGCCACTGTTTTATTCAAACGTTTTGACTGCACTCTGCGTTTTCTCATTATCAGAACCTCTTGCAGACAACGAACACACTCTCCGACACTCGCATAGCAAAGTATCCGATTCATGATCAATAGATGTCATTCTTATGATGCATACTCATGGATGATGGTGACATCATATCAAGGAGAGGGTGACCAATTGAGCTCACTGTTTCTCTTCCGTTACTCGGTATTTCACGAAAAAACTGGCTAGATAAATGAGCTCGAAAGACGGGATTCTAGTGAGTTTCTGTTGTCGACTCAATAAAAAAATAGCGAGCTGTTAGCTCGCTATTTTCGAAAGGTTTATTCTTCTTTTGGATTCGGCGTTTGCTCTGCATTTTGATTTGGGCTGGCCTCTGTACTTGGTGTTGTCTCGACCGCTCCCGAAACTTGCTCAGCTAAGGTTTCCACCGCTCCAAACGTTAACAGATCTGGGGATAGTGGTGGAATGACTTGCAGATCTTCTGTGTCTTCGTCAATCGCAGGCTTTTGGCTGACATGCCCAATGATGGATTGATAGTAGCGACGAATGTTCTCAACATAGTTGCGTGCTTCATCACCACGAGCATAACCATAACGTGTTTGGCTGTAGAAGCGCTTCTGGCGCAGCAAGGGTAGACGCTCTTTAACATCTGCCCACGCGTTTGGATCGCCGCCTTGTGCTTTAGTCAGGCGTCGTGCGTCCATCATATGACCATAACCCACGTTGTATGATGCTAAGGCAAACCAAATCTTTTCATGTTCATTAATTGAATCTGGAACACGTGCGACTATACGACGTAGGTATTCCACACCACCGCGTACGGATTGTTCCGGATCAAGACGATCTGTTACACCAACACTTTTTGCGGTAGGGAGCGTGAGCATCATCATGCCACGAACGCCAGTCGGCGACTTCGCTTTTGGTTTCCAATGAGACTCTTGATAAGCCAATGCAGCAATCAAGCGCCAATCAAACTCTTCACTGTATTTTTGGAACAGCGGTGCCCATTTAGGCAAGGTATTGTCCAGTGCGCGTATAAAAGCACGAGTATCGACATAATCGAAGGCTTCGATATGTCCAATGTACTTCTCTTCTAAAGTCGCCAGTTCGCCAGATTGTTTAATGTTGCCGAAGAACTCGATCAACATTGCGTAGAAGCTTTCATCTTCAGAGCGACGAGTAAACCAAGAGACGGGTTGGTCTTCTGTCAATTCAAAGGCTAAAGCAAGATCCGGGTACAGGCGCTGTGCCAAAGACAGTTCTACTGAATCGGTTACCGTAAAACGTAACTCACCTGTAGAGACATGCTTGAGTAGATCTCGCGTATCCGCATCACCAACAATCTCAAATTGGAAGTCTGGGTATTGTTTCTGTAGCGCCGTTAAGGTTGGAACAAACTGAGATTGTTCAACTATCTGAAGAGTTTCTGCCCCAGCATTTGAACCTTCTTCCGCATTACTGTCTTTTTTAGCTTGATAATTGATCAGCTGATTAATGTCGCGAGGACGAAGCTGACCTTTTTTATAAACCACTTGTTGGCTGACGTAATAGTAAGCGGGTCCAGGACGAAAACGTTGTACAGCTTCAGAAGTTTGGTTTAAACCTGTCGCAATAATATCGATGTCGCCTTTCTTTAATGCAGGGAAGAGATCTGCTTGGCGAAACGCCGGTCGAATCTCCAGCTTCACACCTAATTGCTCAGCAAATTTTCGTGCCAGTTCGTAATCCAAACCTGCCGGGCCATCAGGTCCGATGTAGTAGGAGAGTTGGTTGTTTAGCGTGCCAACACGTAGGACACCACGCTCTTGGATTTGCTCGAATTCACTTTTTGGCTCCGATTCAATCTGGCAAGCAGAAAGTAAAAGCACAGACGCGAAAAGTAGGGCGCTGCGCTTGAGTCGGTTGAACTGACTTATTTGCATTAATTCGGTACGTCTCGATAAATTTCTAGTTGCCTTTATATCAAAGCGAGCTGGTTGGGCAAAGTGAATCAGGCAGATAGAGTGCGACATTGTGTGATTTATCGACATTTAAGGATACCCAAGTAACCTCGAGATACTTGGTTCAGCGAGAATGACTTGGTTTGAAAGCGAGGCAACAATTTGAAAATCTAGTGATTCTAAATTGATAATTGGTAACGATGGATTCGAGCCAAGGCAACTCGCCCTTTGGGAGCGTGTCACTGAAACAATTTCATCGTCAAACAACTTGGAAAGAGCTTGCTATTACACGGTGTTGCTTTCCTTGAACTTGAATCAGTGACACTGCTCTGACCTCTGAATCTTGAAGTCACTTGGGTATAAATCAAATTTGACGAAAAAAATGACGCAAACGGTTGCTTTTGGTGTTACATCACAAAAACAATTGCTATATAATGCGCTCGCAACGAAGAGGTGGCATCGGCATAGGTTTGAAAAACCTTCGGGAATAGCTTCGAAGAAAACAGTATAACCCACTGAATTTATTCCAATATCACCTTAATCACTTGCAATAAGAGACCTAAGCACATGAGAATTTTGCGTGGCTCCCCAGCTCTTTCTGAGTTTCGTGTTAATAAACTACTGGAACTTTGTCGTGAACAAGATCTGCCTGTCACTGGCATTTACGCAGAGTTCATGCACTTTGCGGATCTAAAGTCTGACCTTGATGCTCAAGAGTTGGAAAAACTGGAAAAATTGCTGACTTACGGTCCTACGATCGAAGAGCATGAGCCAGAAGGTCTTCTACTTCTTGTTACGCCTCGTCCGGGCACTATTTCGCCTTGGTCTTCTAAATCTACTGATATCGCTATCAACTGTGGTCTAGACAAAGTAAAACGTCTTGAGCGCGGCACTGCATACTACGTAGAGACATCGACTCCTCTTAACGATGCTCAAATTGCTGATGTAAAAGCACTCATCCATGATCGCATGATGGAAGTGACATTTACTGATTTCGATGCAGCAAATGCGTTATTCCAAGCGGCAGAACCTGCTCCTGTAGCAGACGTTGACCTATTAAAAGGCGGTCGTGCTGCGCTTGAAAACGCAAACGTTACCCTAGGTCTTGCACTTGCAGATGATGAAATCGAATACCTTTACGATGCGTTCGTAAATAAGCTAGAACGCAACCCGACTGACATTGAGCTAATGATGTTTGCACAAGCGAACTCAGAGCACTGTCGCCACAAGATCTTCAACGCAGACTGGACTATCGATGGCGTTAAGCAAGAGAAGTCTCTGTTCAAGATGATCAAAAACACGTTTGAAACCACACCAGAAAACGTTCTGTCTGCATACAAAGATAACGCAGCAGTTATGGTGGGTTCAGATGTAGGTCGCTTCTTCCCGAACCCGGAAACTCGCCAGTACGGTTACAGCCAAGAGAAAGCGCACATCCTAATGAAGGTGGAAACGCACAACCACCCAACTGCTATCTCTCCTTGGCCGGGTGCTTCTACTGGTTCTGGTGGTGAAATCCGTGATGAAGGCGCGACTGGTATCGGTGGTAAGCCAAAAGCAGGTCTAGTTGGTTTCACAACATCTAACCTACGTATTCCTGGTTTTGAACAGCCATGGGAAACAGATTTCGGTAAACCAGGTCGTATCGTTAACGCTCTAGACATCATGCTAGAAGGTCCATTGGGTGGCGCGGCGTTTAACAACGAATTTGGTCGTCCAAACCTACTTGGTTACTTCCGTACTTACGAAGAAAAAGTGAACTCGCACGCAGGTGAAGAGGTTCGTGGTTACCACAAGCCAATCATGATTGCTGGTGGTATGGGTAACATCCGTGACGAGCACGTTCAGAAGAAAGAGATCCCTGTTGGTGCAAGCCTAATTGTACTTGGTGGTCCAGCAATGAACATCGGTCTTGGCGGTGGAGCTGCTTCTTCTATGGCATCTGGTCAATCAGCAGAAGACCTAGATTTTGCATCGGTACAGCGTGAAAACCCAGAAATGGAGCGTCGCTGTCAGGAAGTGATCGACCGTTGTTGGCAGCTTGGTGATGCTAACCCAATCGCATTTATCCACGATGTGGGCGCGGGCGGTATCTCTAACGCACTTCCAGAGCTTGTAGACGATGGCGAACGCGGTGGTATATTCCAACTGCGTGACGTACCAAACGACGAGCCGGGCATGAGCCCACTTGAGATCTGGTGTAACGAATCTCAAGAGCGTTACGTAATGGCAGTTGCGCCAGAGAATATGGAAGTATTCGACGCAATCTGTAAGCGTGAGCGCGCACCATACGCCGTAGTAGGTGTAGCAACTGAAGAGCGTGAACTGAAACTTGAAGATTCGCATTTCGACAACACGCCAATCGACATGCCAATGGATGTACTTCTTGGTAAGACGCCTAAGATGCACCGTGATGCGAAAACGCTTAAAGCGAATAACCCAGCGGTTAACCGTGACGGTATCGAGCTAAATGAAGCCGTGGATCGCGTTCTACGTCTACCTACGGTTGCAGAAAAAACATTCCTAATCACTATCGGTGACCGCACGGTGACTGGTCTTGTTGCGCGTGACCAAATGGTTGGCCCGTGGCAGGTTCCTGTTGCTAACTGCGCAGTAACTGCAGCAAGTTACGACACTTACCACGGTGAAGCGATGTCGATGGGTGAGCGTACACCAGTTGCTCTACTAGACTTTGGTGCGTCGGCTCGTCTAGCGGTTGGTGAAGCAATCACAAACATCGCAGCGACAAACATCGGTGATATCAAACACATTAAACTGTCTGCAAACTGGATGTCTCCAGCAGGTCACCCGGGTGAAGACGCAGGTCTTTACGAAGCAGTGAAAGCAGTTGGTGAAGAGCTATGTCCAGCGCTTGGTCTAACTATCCCAGTTGGTAAAGACTCAATGTCGATGAAGACCAAGTGGGAAGAGAACGGCGAGCAGAAAGAAGTAACGTCTCCGTTATCTCTTGTTATTACTGCGTTTGCACGTGTTGAAGATGTTCGTAAGACGATTACTCCTCAGCTTCGTACTGACAAAGGTGTTTCTAGCCTTGTACTTATCGACCTAGGTAATGGTCAAAACCGTCTAGGCGCAACAGCGCTTGCACAGGTTTATAAGCAGCTTGGTGATAAGCCAGCAGACGTAGACAACGTAGTACAACTGAAAGGCTTCTACGAAGGCGTTCAAGCCCTAGTCGCGAATGACCAAGTAGTGGCTTACCACGATAAAGGTGATGGCGGTCTATTCGTGACTCTTGCTGAAATGGCATTCGCAGGTCACTGTGGTGTGAAAGCAGATATTGCTGACCTAGGTGAAGACGTACTAGCAGCACTATTTAACGAAGAGCTAGGTGCAGTACTTCAGGTTAAGAACGAAGATTTAGACGCGGTACTTTCAACGCTATCAGCAAACGGTCTTGAGGCATGTTCTCATGTAATCGGCTCAGTAGAAGCATCTGATGAGCTAGTGATTACTTCTGGTGACACGGTAGTTCTAGAGCGTAATCGTACTGAACTACGTACTATCTGGGCGGAGACTACGCATAAGATGCAAGGTCTACGTGATAACCCAGTATGTGCTGACCAAGAGCATGAAGCGAAGAAAGACAACTCAGATCCTGGCCTAAACGTTAAGCTAAGCTTCGATGTAAATGAAGACATTGCAGCACCTTACATTGCCGGTTCTATGATAAATAAGGGCGCTAAGCCTAAGATGGCAATCCTACGTGAGCAGGGCGTTAACTCTCACGTTGAGATGGCAGCAGCCTTTGACCGTGCAGGCTTTGAAGCAACCGATATTCACATGAGCGACATCCTAACCGGTCAAGCGGTTCTAGAAGAGTACCAGGGTCTAGTCGCTTGTGGTGGCTTCTCTTACGGTGACGTACTTGGTGCGGGTGAAGGTTGGGCTAAGTCTATCCTGTTCAACGAGCAAGCTCGCAACCAGTTTGAAGGCTTCTTCCAGCGTGAAGATACCTTCTCTCTAGGTGTATGTAACGGCTGTCAGATGCTATCGAACCTGAAAGAGCTAATCCCAGGTGCAGACCTATGGCCACGCTTCGTTCGTAACGAATCTGAGCGTTTTGAGGCTCGCTTTAGCCTAGTGGAAGTACAGAAATCTGATTCTGTATTCTTCGATGGCATGGCAGGCTCTCGCATGCCAATCGCAGTTTCTCATGGTGAAGGCCGCGTAGAAGTTCGTGATGCTGACCACCTAGCCGCGATTGAAGCGTCAGGCACGGTTGCAGTTCGTTACGTGGATAACCACGGTAATGCGACTCAGCAATACCCGAACAACCCGAATGGTTCGCCAAATGCAATCACGGGTCTAACGACTCAAGATGGCCGCGTAACTATCATGATGCCGCACCCAGAGCGTGTATTCCGTACAGTTGCGAACTCATGGTCTCCAGAAGGTTGGGGTGAGAACGGTGCTTGGATGCGTATGTTCCAAAACGCACGCAAGAACATCGGTTAATCACGACGTCGTTCGTCAACGTTAACGAAAATCGATAAGCGCTGGTTGAGAGACCGGCGCTTTCTTTATTTAAGAATCGAGAACAGACTTCGTCCTACAGGACGCTGCGCTTCGAGAGTCGGGAAGGCTTCGCTGTAGGAATTGAGATGTGTGCACTGGAATACTAGAGGTCAATGCATGGACTCAATAGGTGTTGACAGTATTTGTTCCTAAGTATTCCAAATGAAATCGTCTCCCGTCTCCCTTAAAAAACTTGCAGCGTTTCGGTAACTTTTATGCTCTAATACCGCGCTTACCAAGGGATGGTGTTAAACAGCTCAGCTTAGATGGAGTTATCAAGTTGACCGAATCCCTGATTAATCCCTTAGGAAATGAAAGAAATGGCTAAAAATCCAAAATTTGCTATCCGCGTAACTGAAAAACGTAACGGTTGGAGCGCAGAGATCACTCGTCAGGTGACTTCTCGTAAAGTAGTGGTATCAAAACGTGAAACTGGTTTTGACAGCGAAGAGAAAGCACAAGCTTGGGCTGAGCAGGAACTTGCAGGTTTTGTACAAAACCAAGTAGTTCGTAACGAGCGCAAAGCAGTACAACGTCAAGAGCGTGAAGCAGAGCAACTAGCGGCAAAAGTTCGCAAAGAAGAAGCTCGTCAAGCTCGTGAAGCAGACGTAGACACTGACGAAGAGTAATCGCAGTGTGTTTGATGGTGATTGACTACCATCGACAATGAATTTGAAAATGCCCCGAGTTAATCTCGGGGCATTTTTATTTGTGTCGTTATAAGCAGTCAGAGGAAACTGAGAATGTCATTGAACTTCCTGATGAAGCGGTATTGTACGTATGGTCTTTGCGCAGTTTTTTAGGTGTGTGAACTGGCTGCAAATCAATGTGGCGTAATCCATCTGACAAATCGGTAGCTTCACCGTAGTCATAGTCTCTTGCCTCGGTAATCTCACCTTTTGCGTAGTTACAGTGACCTGACTTCCCATTTTTTCCCCAAGTCAAAGCTTCAGGCTGAGCATCTAGATTTAAGTTATCTGAAATGTTGGCAGCGTAATGATCCTCTACTGGTAGTGTCTTACTCTGAACCATTAAATACTGAGAGATATTCTCTTGTGAGTAGCTTGGAGCAGTGAGGAAGGCGAGGCCAATTGTGATTAACGTTCTTGTTAGTAAAAAAGTAATTTGAATCTTCTTCATTAGATATACTGTGAAAAGTGACGGTGAATAAAAAGAAAAATTCGGAGCAAGTACGTATGCTCCGAATTTGGTTCGGTTCGTAATCAGACAAAGCCTGATTAGTATTGATAAGTTAGTTGGACCTTCACTTCTCGGCCGGGAGAAGGCACGCCATTAGATAGGTAAGCTTCGTAATAACGGTCTGTTAAGTTATTCACGACCGCTCCAACACTTAACCCTTTCACCTGCTGAACTTCCCAAGTAACATAAGCATTTTGCAACGTGTATTGCTCACTTGGTGATTTCACTTTTAAGTTATCACCAGCCGCGTCTGTTTTGGTTTGAGCATCGTACCAACGAACTTCCCAACCAGAGCGCAGCCTCGGAAGCCATTCGTAGCCCAAACCGAGATTAATATTCAAGGGCGGGACGCCCGGGTAGTCATCATCCGAGCCGGTTGAATCCGATAAGCTACCTTTATTTTTCCCGCGAATGTAACTCGCTGAGAAATCACTATAGAAATCGTTAATACGGTATTGTGAAATCAACTCGAAGCCATAGTTCTTGAAGCCATCTAGGTTTGTGCTCCAACTTTGAATATCACCGCTGTCTGTATCTAAGTTTTCACCGGTTCGGATATCAACAGTGTCACTCACATCGTTATAGAACAATGTCAGTTCTGTTGCGAGGTTGTCGCGCTCGCTAACCAATCCTTTGGCCAAATTAATCACACTGGCTTGATAAGCATGAATACGAGAAACATCGAGATCGCGTGCCGTAGCGGTGGCTGTTGCTCGAGCATATTGCACAGAGTAAATGTTATCGACGGTTGGAGCTTTTAAGGCGTAGGCATAAGAGAAGTTCAAACGAGTATTGTTGGTCGCGTCAAAATCGATATCCAAACGTGGACTAAAGCCTTTGTGGCTTGTTTCACTGTAGTCATGGCCGGCTGCTGGGTCATTGTAATCTGGCGCCGCATTACCTTTCCCTTCGCTGGTGATGTACTCATAACGCAGAGAAGGAGTAATCGTCAGGCGGTCGGTTGCTTGATAGTGGTCAGCAATGTAGGCCGCGTAAATAGACTGAGTGCCCGATGGTTCATAGTACGGGGTATACCAGCCGTAGTTTTTCGACTCTTTATTATCGTAAGAAGCATTGAAAACTAACGAATCACGATCCGTTTTTTGATACTGAAGACCCGTAACCAGTGCATGGTCACCAATTTGCGCTTGGTTGAATACATCAATGTAATCACGTTCGTAGCTTAGCCAAGATTCATGACCATAACTGCCAACGGAAACGAACATTTTTTCAAAGGCAATATCTGGACGAACCCAATGACGGTCGTTTTCAGAACGCGCCATTTTTATGTTGAAATCAATGTACGGGCTAGTCGGCATATAATGGTAGGAGATTGTCGTCGTATTGTCTTTGTATTCGTTGTAGACCGTGTAAGCGTATTGTGCTTTTTCTAACGAACCATATTTTTTGATGTTGTAATCCGAAATGGTTGGCATTTGGCCACGACGGTTAGCCCATGGTTTACGGCCTTCATCTTTGTATCGTGTGTGACTGATTTCAAATTCATGGTCATCATTTTCGTACCCAACTTTGACGAGCATGTTTTCTTGTTCGTAACCTGAGTAATCTAGTGTTTTACCGCCACCCACTTTAATGTCGTCGGAGTCTTTTACTGAACCATTTGCGAGGAAGTAAAAGCCAGCATCATTTTTGCCATAAAGGGAGAGGGTGTATGAGTTCTCTTCGCCATTGTTGTTATAACCCGTTGACGCACGAACGCCGAAGTTGCGATCCCCTCCAAGCAGGTCGTCAACGCTTTTGGTTTTGATTCGGATAGACCCACCAAACTTACCGTTTAGAGCGCGGTAGTCATGTGCGCCTTTGATGATCTCCGCTTCACCAATTAAGAACGGGTCAAAGAAGAAGGTGCCGTAGCGGTATTGCTGGAAACCAATTGGAGCCCCATCAACAAACACGGCGATGTCGCTAGGGTTATCGAAACCGCGAATATTAATGCGTTCCCCACCAGAACGCGCTCCGCCGTCGAGCGTTGCCCCCGGCACAGCATCAATCATTTCAGCGAAGTTAGAGTATTGTTGTTCTTCGATTTGGGTCCAATCAATGATGGTTTCAGCGGGTTCTGCGACGGTAATCGGTTTGGCATAGCGGACACCAATGACTTCGAGTTCTTCGTCGACGCTTTCTGTTGCATGGAGAGAAATTGAGTTGAGCATTGCGAGCGAGACAAGGCTTACTTTTAAGCGATGGGTCGATAATCGTTTCATATTCATTTGTTATCGTAATTTGAGAGGCGGGGATTATATGAATGCTGAAAAGATTAATAAATGATAATGAGATTAATTATCAATAATGATTTTTGGTTTTCCTGTAAACTTTTATACCCACGATTAGACGGTAAATTGGATTATTGTTTGGTTTTTGGTCTGTTAGTTAGTGAGTGTGTCTATTTGAACGACAGAAGAAAGCCCAGACAAGGAGTCTGGGCTTGGAAGTTGGCTTTCTATACTAGTTCGCAATTATTGTTGCGTTTCTAGCGGGATTTGCCCCGTTGTTACTTGGTCGACATCAAACTCAGTCAGCTCTTCAATGTAGCTTTCTACTGTTTGCTCAACCACATCATCGTCTTGCTTGAAGTAGGCAATATGGAAAATAGCATCACCTTCATTAACCAGTGGCAGTGTTTGCTGGCCAATTACGATACCGCCTTTTGGTGCCAACAGCTCTAGCTCGTCATGACCTAAAGGCGAGCTGATGTAAGCGAGAGTCTCGCCTTCTTCTACTTTATCACCTAAGTTCACAACCGTACGTAGGATACCGTTGCCCGATGCGCGAACCCAGCTGGTGGATTTGGCGATGATTGGCTCTGGCAGCTTTTTACGGCTTGCACGTAACATACCGATAGCCTGCATTACGCGTTGTACGCCAAGTACACCAGCACTGATCGACAATGGATCAAAGCGTAGCGCTTCACCTGCTTCATAAGTCAGTACAGGAATGTCGCACTTCTCTGCTTCACTACGTAGAGAGCCATCACGTAGAGCAGAGTCTACGATCACTGGGGTTGCAAATGCTTTTGCGATGCGCAGTGTTTCTGGGTTGCTCAAGTTAGCGCGGATCTGAGGTAGGTTCGTTCGGTGAATCGCACCCGTGTGAAGATCCAGAATATAGTCACAACGCTTAGCAATGTTGTTGAAGAACCCATGTGCCATACGAGAAGCCAACGCGCCTTTTTCACTGCCTGGGAAGCAACGGTTTAGATCGCGACGGTCTGGCAGGTAGCGAGATTTATGGATGAAGCCAAACACGTTAACGATAGGCACGGCAATCACAGTACCTTTTAGTTTTGCAGGGTCCAGTTGGTTGATCATCTGACGAACGATTTCTACGCCATTCAGCTCGTCACCATGGATTGCTGCGTTTACCATTAACACCGGACCTTCTTGTTTACCGTGGATAATTTCCACAGGGATAGAAAGAGGAGAGTGTGTGTAAAGCTGCGCCGCTTCAAATTCGGTTTCTAATCGTTGTCCTGGTTGAACTTGGTGTCCTAGTAGCTCAAACACCTTGCTTTTTTTACTTCTGGCCATAAACCATCTCTATCGAATACGTTAGCAACAATGTAACAACTGGTTCAAAATCACACTAATCATTCTTCTTAATGTCACGAACAATAATTTTTATTGAAAAGATTAAAAATTCACCAAGTGTATGGCTTGTGTAAGTACATTTGGGAAATTCTTGTGTTAATTGAGTAGCTGTACGCTGTGTTTTAAATTGTTATATTCATCACAAAAATAAGACTGTGTTAAATTTAATACTAATATTTTTTTCGAGAAAAACTGTCTTTTACCTAAGGTTTTTATCCGCTACTATCCCCGCCGAATTTTTGACCTAATACTATCTAACTAGAGGTTTTGATGAAAAAGGCGATCGCTAAAATTGGCGCACTAACTGCTGTAGCAGTTTCTCTTTCTGGCTGTGTAGGCAGCAACGCTGTAACGGGTTACGTTATGGGCTTCAACTTGAAAGCTGTTGATAACCGTTACGCTCGTGGTGGTCTAAACATGCTAATGGCGCCAGTTTACGGTGTTGCTATTGCGGCTGACTACATCGTGTTCAACTCACTAGAGTTTTGGACTGGTAAAAACCCGCTAAACGGTAAGCCACACATCTTTGACAAGAAGATGGATACTTACATCGACGTAAACCACCAGTTAGATAAATCTCTAACCACTGCACCTGTTGGTCCTCTAACGAACAACCGTGTTATCGAACAAGGTCAAATGCAACAGCTTGACGAGAACACAGTTCAAATGGATATCACTTACAACAACGGTGAGAAAGCGACGCTAATGGGTGTTCGTGAAGGTGACTTTGTGACTTACTACATCGATGGTGAAGTGGTTGCTAAGACTTCTATGGATGAGCTAGCGGCATACGCGCAAACTCGTGCATAATTTGCGAAGTGCTTTTAATAGCAAACTCGCAATAAAAAAGGGTGCCTCGGCACCCTTTTTCGTATTTGTCGTATCTGGTTAAGATTACGCTTTTTCTGGAATAGCTTCTAGAAGTGCAACCATTTGATCCCAGAACAATTGAACGGTATCAATCTTCACTTTCTCATCTGGAGAGTGAGGGAATTTGATGGTTGGGCCGAAAGAAACCATGTCCATAGTCGGGTAAGGTTCTTTAAATAGACCACACTCAAGACCTGCGTGGATAACCATGATGTTCGGTTTGTGACCGTAGATGCCTTCGTACATATCACGGAAAAT
Organism: Vibrio jasicida CAIM 1864 = LMG 25398; assembly: GCF_000400365.1. Lineage (GTDB taxonomy): Bacteria > Pseudomonadota > Gammaproteobacteria > Enterobacterales > Vibrionaceae > Vibrio > Vibrio jasicida. The sequence continues at coordinate 38,210 of NZ_BAOG01000009.1, forward strand.
TGCCATGATTTCTGAGTCTGCATCTGGTTTCCAACCTGGGTAAGCGCCAGAGAACGCGATTTGCGCGCCAGCTAGCTCTGCTACTGATTGAAGCATGCCTTCAACTTGGCTACGACCTGAATCGATCAGCGAACGAATTAGACAAAGTACGGTGACTTTGTTCTCTTCTGTTGTGATAACACCAACGTTAAGTGATGTTTCAACTACACCTTCAACTTCGTCACTCATGCGCATTACGCCGTTTGGACACGCGTTAAGCGCCGCGATGAAACGTTGTTGATCTGCAACTGCAAATACTTGTGCGTCAGTCGAGAACTCTTCGTTGAAACTCACAATGTCAGTCTCAACTTTACCAAGCTCAGTTTTTAGTAGCTCAGTGTAGTAGTTGAACAATTCCGCTAACTTATCTTGGTTTTCTTCTGGTAGAGCAACCGTAACGAATGCTTCACGAGGGATAGCGTTACGTAGACTGCCACCACGGAACTCAACAAGACGAAGATCCAACTCTTGTGCGTGACCAGCAAGGAAACGACCTACAAGTTTGTTTGCGTTGCCACGACCTGTGTGGATGTCACAGCCAGAGTGACCACCTTTCAGACCTTTCAGTGTAAGCTGACGAGTTACAAAGCCTGCAGGGATTGCATCACGCGTGATATCGAAAGTCATTGCACCGTCGATACCGCCCGCACAACCCATGTATACTTCGCCTTCTTGTTCTGAGTCTGTGTTTAGAAGAATGTCACCTTCTAACCAACCTTCTTCAAGGCCAAATGCGCCAGTCATGCCTGCTTCTTCATCAATCGTTAGCAGAACTTCAATTGGGCCGTGTTTGATTTCAGTAGAAGCGAGAACTGCAAGACAAGAAGCCATACCAATGCCGTTGTCAGCGCCTAGTGTTGTGCCTTTCGCTGTTACCCACTCACCATCGATGTATGGTTGGATAGGATCTTTAGTGAAGTCGTGATCAGTATCTTCGTTCTTTTGCGGTACCATGTCGATGTGCGCTTGAAGAACCACGCCTTTCTTGTTTTCCATACCCGGTGTTGCTGGCTTTTTGATAAATACGTTGCCAGTTGGATCGCGGCGTACGTCAAATCCCTGCTCTGTTGCCCAAGTCACAATGTACTGAGCTAGTGCCTCTTCATGTTTAGAAGGGTGAGGGATTGAACAAATCTTATCGAAAAACTGCCAAAGTGGAGCAGGTGATAAGGTACTGATTTCAGAATGGAATTCAGACACGGAGGACTCCTTTTGATGTGCTTTGCCAAATATAAACCGTAAATTTAATAAGTGTTTAGCAGTAAATGCTAATCCGGTTTCGGCTTTGAATTGTTTTCAGCATACCACCAGAAGGGCGCTACTAGTAGATGTGGATAAAAGGATTTGCCCTTGAACTGTCACAGTTTATGGACACACAGAAATACACGAATGCAACTCAATTAGTATCAATTATAAGATTGGTTATTTTTTAATTTACTAAAGTGTAATTTAATTACAGTTAATTCTTGATGAAGATCAATTTATTAATGTTTTGTGATTTCTGTCACTAAAATGCTTGTAATTAAATTTCTTGGTGGTATATTTGTAACCAGCTTCTGAGAGAAGAATGAAATGCTCAAAGGATGAGTCCGTTTGTCGCCTCCAAGGAACCGAGAAATCAACCAAATTAACAGTATTAATTGATTTAGAAGGTGATATTTATGAAAGGTTTACCAAGTGCAATGTTCTGGAACAGCAAATCTGTTTACACCGGTAACTTTGTATACCCAACAAGCTTTGGTTACTAATTGAAGCCAACGCATGTGACTCGAACAAATTTGTTCACCCCTATAAATTGGAATTTTTTTTCAGTGCATAGTGCTGACATGATTCACCGCCACTCAAATTGAGTGGCGTTTTTTTATCTCTCGATCCTGAACGTTGACTGATTTCTCACCGCTAAGCACCTATTCTAGGTTTGCTTCCCCAACTTATTTCATTTGCTAACCAAATTCGTGAGTGTTTTACGCTCAAAACTCCATGTTTCTGTTTGAAAGTTTAATACATTGTTCAGTTTGCACTCGTTGTCTTGCTTGAATGCCTTAATTGTTAGTTATTGTTTATTAAGCTTTAAATTTTAATCGCGTTTGAAACGCTAGCGAATCGGTTTCATATCCAAAGAAAAAAATCGCATTAGAGTGAAAATTCTATCTGGAATTTGTTATTTGATAACTTTATAATTCGAGCCAATCGATTACGCAACCGTTTACTTTTTACCCTTTACAGGATTCGATCATGCTCGAAAGGCTATTCAAACTTAGTGAAAATGGCACCAATGTGCGCACTGAGATCATCGCAGGTGTTACTACCTTCTTAACCATGGCTTACATTATCTTCGTAAACCCAGCAATCCTTGCAGATACTGGTATGGATCGTGGTGCTGTGTTCGTTGCGACGTGTCTTGCTGCGGCTATTGGCTGTTTCATCATGGGCTTAGTAGCAAACTACCCAATCGCTCAGGCTCCAGGTATGGGCCTAAACGCGTTCTTTACCTACTCTGTTGTGTTGGGTATGGGTTATACGTGGCAAGTCGCGCTAGCAGCAGTATTTGTGTCGGGTCTACTATTTATTGTGTTGAGTGTGTTCAAGATCCGTGAGTGGATCATTAACTCAATTCCACTTTCTCTTCGTACAGGTATCTCTGCAGGTATCGGTCTGTTCCTTGCGTTCATCGCACTGAAAAATGCCGGCATCGTAGTAGATAACCCAGCAACGCTAGTTTCAATGGGTAACATCACTTCGCTACCATCTGTACTTGCGGCTATCGGCTTCTTTATGACTATCGCGCTGGTTCACCGTGGTGTGAAAGGTGCGGTTATGATCGCCATTTTGGGTGTGACAATTCTTGGTCTTATCTTTGGTGACGTTCAATGGGGCGGCATCATGTCGACACCACCAAGCATCGCACCAACCTTCATGCAGCTAGACTTCTCTGGTCTGTTCGAAGTTGGCATGATCTCGGTCGTATTTGCCTTCCTATTCGTTGACTTGTTCGACACTGCGGGCACGCTAGTTGGCGTTTCACAGAAAGCAGGTCTAACTGACGAAAACGGCAACATTCCACGTCTAAACAAAGCGCTACTTGCTGACTCAACAGCAACATCTGTAGGTGCTCTATTAGGTACATCAAACACGACGTCATACATTGAGAGTGTTTCTGGTGTAGCAGCTGGTGGCCGTACTGGTCTAACGGCTGTGGTTGTTGGCGTACTGTTCCTTCTAGCTCTGTTGTTCTCGCCACTAGCAGGTATGATTCCAGCTTACGCAACATCTGGTGCGCTATTCTATGTAGCGATCCTAATGCTTTCTGGTCTTGTTGGCATCGACTGGCGTGACCTAACAGAAGCTGCACCAGTTGTGGTTACTTGTTTGGTAATGCCTCTTACTTTCTCGATTGCAGAAGGTATCACGCTAGGTTTCATCGCTTACGCTGCTATCAAACTGTTCAGTGGTAAAGGCCGTGAAGTATCGATGAGTGTGTGGGTGATGTCTGCTATCTTCATTGTGAAATACATGGTCGGTTAATTCCAACGATTGAAAAAAGCCAGTGCGAACTCGATTCACACTGGCTTTTTGTTTGTGGATAATTTTTAAAGTAATTCATCCACTTCTCCATTTTGTATTGTTCACCGAATACGATTTTTCTGCGTAATAGGCAGAGAATTTTGATATCAGCGTTGGTATTAACGATGTGTTTCGGTAGAATAATCGTTTGCGTAGCTTGAAACCCCCATTTCCTCTGGTGTGGAAAGTTTAGCGAGATGAGTCCATTTCAGCGCCATCAGCTAGACAGAGGGGATGCATATTTTGAAATTATTAGGTTATTACAATGAGTAAAAAATTCATTATCACTTGGGATGCGATGCAGTCTTACTGCCGTGAACTGGCTGAGAAACAAATGCCAGCTGAGCAATGGAAAGGTATTTGGGCGGTAAGCCGTGGTGGCCTAGTTCCTGGTGCAATCCTAGCGCGTGAACTGGGTATTCGTCACGTTGATACTATTTGTATCTCTAGCTACGACCACGATCACCAGCGTGATATGACAGTAGTTAAAGCACCAGAAGGTGACGGCGAAGGTTTCCTAATCGTTGAAGACCTAGTAGATAGCGGTGACACAGCACGCAAGTTACGTGAAATGTACCCGAAAGCGAAGCTTATCGCAGTATGTGCTAAGCCTGCAGGTGTTGAGCTACTAGACGATTACGTAGTAGACATCGCTCAAGACACTTGGATCGAGCAACCTTGGGATATGTCTATCCAGTTTGCTGAGCCAGTAAATCGTAAGCAAAAATAAGTTTGCACCAAGAATATTGAGAAATGCCCCTTTATAGGGGCATTTTTTTTATTATTATTACAGCAATTGCCAATAGCTTAGAGTTCTTCCTATGTCAGAAGACGTCAGTAAAAACCTCTCAGAAACCTTGTTTGTTAAGCACAAGCAGGCGAAAGAAACCTCTGCACTTACTCAATACATGCCTACCAGCCAAACAATTCTTGATGAGCGAGAAGGGCAAGATGATCGTGCGTGGTATCGACACTTAAGACGTTTGCAGTGGACTTGGCAGGGTTTATCTCCAATCGAGATGGAAAGTACACTGTCTAAAATTGCATCGTCGAAACATTCGCGTACGGAAGATAAGTGGTTAGATACAGTGATGGGTTATCACGGCGGTAACTGGACGTTTGAGTGGATAAAGCTTGGGATGGAACACCAACGCCGTTCAACCGAATTGAAAGGTGAAGATGCGGCGGATGAGTTGTTTTCCGCTTCGCTGTGTTTCAGTATTGCGGGCTACCCACATTTGAAGAACGATAACCTTGCGACTCAAGCTCAAGTGTTGGCCAATAAAGCTTACAACGAAGGCTCTGAGAAAACGCAATACACGATCAAACAGATCGAAGTACCTTATCAAAAGCGCAAGATCATCGCGAATTTACACTTGCCACGTACGGACAAGCAATTGCCCGTTGTGATGGTGAGTGCGGGTTTGGACAGCTTGCAAACAGACATGTGGCGTTTGTTCCGCAATCATTTAGCGCCTAAAGACATCGCAATGTTGACCATCGACATGCCGTCAGTGGGTCATAGCTCCCATTGGCCATTAACGGAAGATTCTAGTTGTTTGCATCAAGCGGTATTGAATGAGCTGTACAAACTGCCTTGGGTCGATCATTACAAAGTGGGATTGATTGGTTTCCGCTTTGGTGGCAATGCTATGATCCGTCTTTCATTCGTTGAACAAGAGAAGGTCAAAGCGTGTGTGGCGCTCGGTGCACCTGTACATGATTTGTTTACCTCACCGAAGAAGCTGCAGCAGATGCCGAAGATGTACCTAGATCTACTGGCGTCTCGTTTAGGTAAGAACGCCGTGGACATCAATAGCATGGCTGGGCAGATGATGGCGTGGTCGTTGAAAGTACAAGGGTTCTTAAGCAGTCGTAAAACCAAGGTACCTATTTTGGCTTTGAGTTTGGAAGGGGATCCTGTTTCCCCACACAGTGACAACCAGTTGGTAGCGCTGTTTAGTCACTATGGTCAAGCAAAGAAAATCAGTTCCAAAACAATTACAAAAGGTTATGAGCAATCCCTCGATTTGGCCATAAAGTGGTTGGAGGAGGAATTATTAAGATGACAAATCTCCTAATTTAGTTAAGAGTGATATATGTGAGCAAAAAATAAGCTCATGATAATAAAAAATAATAATCATTCTTGGATAGCTAAATATCCTTACTATGGAAACGGAGATTCTTATGTCAGAGACGACTCAAGGGCCGACTCACTTTCGCTTGATGTCTAAGTTAAAGGCGATAGGTCCTTACCTGCGCGAACCACAATCACAAGAAGGCCACTACTATTTTGACTGTCTATCTGTTTGTGTAGACGACAAAAAGTCGCCAGAAAAACGTGAATTTTGGGGATGGTGGATGGACTTGGAGTCCATCGAAGGTGGCTTTACTGCAAAATACCATATTGGTAAATACAACAAAGAAGGGGATTGGACCTCAGAGCCATTACCGAATAAGGTGACTGAAGAGGTTTACCTCACCCAGAGTACCTTTCATCAGAAGCTAGTAGATACGCTGGCTGAGCATTTCAAACTGGAAGTGGAATATCACACAGAATCGTTTGATTTCGCCTAATTTGGCTGTTTTCTTCCTCTATAAGACAAAAAGGTGCGTTTTCGCACCTTTTCTGCTTGTTAAATCCCCATTTGATTGCTAAAACATCCACTCTTTATTTGTTTTTCATTTCAGAAGACATCATGACAACGAATCAACAGAATGCAGTTATTTCACAATCACAAACCGTCGTTGTGAAACTGGGTACAAGTGTGCTGACAGGCGGCACTTTGGCGTTAAACCGTGCTCACATGGTAGAGCTGGCTCGTCAATGTGCTGAACTAAAAAAACAAGGCCATTCAGTCGTAATGGTTTCGTCTGGTGCAATTGCAGCAGGCCGTGAGCATCTTGGATACCCCGCATTGCCCAACGAGATGGCGAGCAAACAATTGCTTGCTGCAGTGGGCCAAAGCCGTCTGATTCAAACATGGGAGTCTCTGTTTGGCATTTATGGCATCAAAATTGGTCAGATGTTGCTAACTCGTGCTGATTTGGATGATCGCGAGCGTTTTCTTAACGCGCGTGACACCATCAATGCTCTGGTTGCAAACGACATTATACCTATCGTGAACGAAAATGACGCGGTAGCAACGAACGAGATCAAAGTGGGCGATAACGACAATTTGTCTGCTTTGGTGGGGATTTTGTGTGGTGCAGACAAATTGCTGCTGCTAACAGACCAAAAAGGTTTGTTTACCGCAGACCCTCGTAAAGATCCAAATGCCGAATTGATCAAAGAAGTGAAAACCATTGATGATACTTTGCGCAAAATTGCGGGTGGTAGCGGCACAACGCTAGGTACTGGCGGCATGGCAACCAAGCTTCAGGCGGCAGACATCGCTCGCCGTGCAGGCATTGAGGTGATCATCGCTGCGGGCAGCGCACCAAATGTTATTTTTGACTCATTGAGCTCAGAGCCACAAGGGACGCGTTTCCTTCCTTGTGAAGAAGCGCTAGAAAACCGCAAGCGCTGGATCCTAGCGGGCCCTGCTGCATCCGGTGATATCATTATTGATGATGGTGCAGTTAACGCTGTTGTCGGTAAGGGCAGTAGTCTACTTGCAAAAGGCGTGATTAAGGTAAGTGGTGATTTTGCTCGTGGTGAAGTGGCTCGCGTGACCAACGCACAAGGCAAGCTGGTGGCACGTGGTATCAGCGCCTACTCAAGCGAAGACCTAGCAAACATTGCCGGTAAACACAGTAAAGATATCATCTCTATTTTGGGTCATGATTACGGCTCAGAAGTGATTCACCGCGATGATCTTGTCGTCATCCAAGAATAGATATTGAGGGAAGCAAAGTGGATTTAACGAATATGGGTAAAGCTGCCAAAGATGCAGCTTTCGAATTGGCGACAGCGTCAACCGCACAAAAAAACCAAGCACTAGCGATCATCGCTGATGAGCTAGAAGCGAATGCGGCAACTATTTTGGCTGCAAACACAAAAGACATCGAATTAGGTCGCGAAGCGGGTCTAACAGATGCAATACTAGACCGTCTTCTATTAAATGAAGAGCGCCTTACTGGTATCGCTAATGACGTTCGTAACGTGATCAGCCTAAACGATCCTGTAGGCAGCGAAATCGACAGCAAAGTGCTAGAAAATGGCATGTCTCTGTCCCGTCGTCGTGTACCACTGGGTGTGGTTGGTGTGATTTACGAAGCGCGTCCAAACGTAACTATCGATATTGCTGCTCTATGTCTAAAAACAGGTAATGCAAGCATCCTACGTGGTGGTAAAGAGACGTTCTTTTCCAATATGGAATTGGTAAAGGTTATCCAATTGGCTCTAGCGAAAGCGAACTTGCCGGCGGCTTCCGTTCAATATATTGAAAAGCCAGATCGTGAGTTGGTTTCTCAACTCCTTAAGCTAGACGATTACGTTGATATGATCATTCCACGTGGCGGCGCTGGCTTACACAAGATGTGTAAAGAGAACAGCACCATTCCAGTGATCATCGGTGGTTTTGGTATCAGCCATATTTTTGTTGATGAGTCAGCGGATCTAGAAAAATCGTTGAACGTTGTTGAGAATTCAAAAGTTCAACGCCCTTCAGCATGTAACTCGCTAGATACTTTGCTCGTACATGAAGATGTTGCGGCGCAATTCCTATCAATGATCGTAGAGCGCATGAGCGATAAAGTGACCTTCGTGACAGAGCCAAAGGCAAAAGTACTGATGGCTCAAGCAACACAAATTCGTGATGCAGTGGAAGGTGACTTTGATACTGAATGGCTAAGTTACACGCTGGGTGTAAAAGTGGTTGCCGACGTAAAAGAGGCGATTGACCACATGCGTGTTCATAACGCGAGCCACTCAGATGCGATCATGACCAACAGTTTGGTTAACTCGGAATTATTCATTAATTCTGTTGGTTCTGCTGCGGTTTACGTGAATGCCTCAACTCGTTTTACTGACGGTGCTCAGTTTGGTCTTGGGGCAGAAGTGGCGGTATCTACTCAGAAACTGCATGCACGTGGCCCAATGGGTTTGGAAGAACTCACCAGCTACAAATGGGTTGGTAAAGCAAACTACCTAGCACGCAGTTAACAGAAACCGTTTGATATTGATTGAAAAAGGGGCAGTAGTGCCCCTTTTTGTTTTCTCTAACATAGCAATTCCGCTACACTAGTCTTGCTTTTGGGACGAACCCAATCGCACGCTATTTGGAGGTGATATGCATTGTCCTTTTTGTTCTGAGAACGATACAAAAGTAATTGATTCCCGCTTAGTTGCTGACGGCCATCAAGTGCGTCGTCGTCGCCAGTGCTTAGCTTGTAGCGAACGTTTTACCACGTTTGAAACAGCTGAGTTGGTGATGCCTAAAGTGATTAAGTCTAACGGCAACCGTGAACCGTTTGATGAAGACAAAATGGTCGGTGGCATTCAACGCGCACTAGAAAAACGCCCAGTGAGTGCAGATTCTATCGAATTGGCAATCAGCATGATTAAATCGCAGCTGCGTGCAACAGGTGAACGTGAAGTGCCAAGTGAGATGATTGGTAACCTAGTTATGGGCCAATTGAAAGAGCTGGATAAAGTTGCTTATATCCGTTTTGCATCGGTTTACCGCAGCTTTGAAGATATCCGTGAATTTGGCGAAGAAATTGCTCGTCTAGAAGACTGATTGAGTCATGGAACAACAGAACACTTCTTCAGAATTTACCTCTCAAGATTTCGAAATGATGTCGCGTGCGTTGAAATTGGCGAAGCGCGGCATGTATACCACAGCGCCTAACCCCAACGTTGGTTGCGTTATTGTCCGTGACGGTGAGATTGTTGGCGAAGGCCATCATCATCGCGCGGGTGAAGCTCATGCCGAAGTTCATGCAATGCGCATGGCTGGGGATAAAACCGAAGGGGCGACCGCTTATGTGACGTTGGAGCCTTGCTCTCACTACGGGCGAACACCGCCGTGTGCTGAGGGACTTATCAAAGCCAAGGTTGCACGTGTGGTCTGCGCAATGGAAGACCCAAACCCGAAAGTTGCAGGGCGTGGTTTTCAAATGCTGCGTGATGCAGGGGTAGAAGTTCACGTTGGCTTGTTGGAAAGCGATGCGATCGAGCTGAACAAAGGTTTTATCAAATTCATGCAAACTGGCATGCCTTATGTTCAGTTGAAAATGGCAGCTAGCCTCGATGGGCAAAGTGCGTTGAGTAACGGACAGAGCCAATGGATTACCTCCCCAAAAGCTCGCCAAGATGTCCAACACTATCGTGCGATGAGCGGTGGTATTCTCTCTACCAGCAAAACAGTGATTGACGACAATGCCTCATTGAACGTTCGCTGGGATGATTTGCCAAAAAGCCTACAATCGCAATACCCTCAGGTTGATGTTCGTCAGCCTCCACGAGTCATACTCGATCGCCAATCTCAGCTTCGTAATGATTTAAAGCTATTCAAGACAGAAGGTGAGCGTATTATTGTCAGTCAAGATGGTGATATCGCCCCTAAACTGACTGAAAACGATCAAGTTGACTTAGCTGCGACATTGAAAGCCGTGGCAAGCGAATGTCACATCAATCACTTGTGGGTCGAAGCGGGAGCGACACTCGCGAGTTCATTAATCGAAGCTAACCTTGTAGATGAACTGATCGTTTATCTCGCGCCTAAGTTGATGGGGAGCGATGGACGAGGCTTGATCGGCGCGCTTGGTTTAACCGAGATGGCACAAGTTATCGATTTAACTATTACCGACGTTCGAATGGTGGGGGTGGATATTCGCATCACCGCAACCGTCAAACGCATTCAACGCTAGAAAGAAGCATTATGTTTACAGGAATTGTAGAAGCAGTTGGCAAACTAACTGCAATCACGCCAAAAGGCGAAGACATCACCGTGACGGTGGAAGTAGGCAAATTGGATATGGCTGACGTTAAGTTAGGCGACAGCATTGCGACTAACGGCGTATGTTTAACGGTCGTCGATTTCGGTAGTAACTATTACAGTGCTGATTTGTCACTGGAAACGCTGAACAAAACTGGTTTTGCTGCTTATCAAGTGGGCGACAAAGTGAACCTAGAAAAAGCCATGTTGCCGACCACTCGTTTTGGCGGTCATATCGTTTCAGGTCATGTTGATGGCGTCGGTGTGATTGTTGAGCGTAATCAAGTTGGCCGTGCGATTGAGTTCTGGGTTGAGATGCCAGCGGAAATCTGTAAGTACGTGGCAGAAAAAGGCTCTATCACAGTGGATGGCATTAGTCTGACCGTCAACGATCTACGTAAGAATGGATTTAAATTAACGATTGTTCCTCACACCAGTGAAGAGACAACCATCGATCAGTTCCAAGTTGGCCGTAAAGTGAACCTAGAAGTGGACGTGTTAGCTCGCTATATGGAGCGCTTGCTACAAGGCCAGAAAGAGGAGCCGCAAGAATCACGTATTACAATGGACTTCTTGCAGCAAAATGGTTTTGCGTAAGCGAAACCGACCACAATCACAGAACGTTATCAGGTTAATTGACTTAATAAAGGTTAGCTTCAAACTGCTTTGCTGACTAAAGCCAGTAGACGTAACTCAACGAAACGTTAAACGCATTGCTGCTGCAATAATAAATTTTTGAATAACGGGAAACAGAATATGCCTATCAGCACGCCTCAAGAGATTATTGATGATATTCGCGCAGGCAAAATGGTCATCCTAATGGATGATGAAGACCGCGAGAATGAAGGTGATTTGATCATGGCTGCCGAGCACATTACGCCGGAAGCTATCAACTTTATGGCTACGCATGGCCGTGGCTTAATCTGTCTAACCATGACAAAAACTCGTTGTGAGAGCCTTGGCTTGCCACCAATGGTGCAAGACAACAACGCGCAATACACCACCAACTTTACGGTTTCTATTGAAGCCGCTGAAGGTGTTACCACTGGTATTTCTGCAGCTGACCGTGCTCGCACCGTACAAGCGGCAGTTGCGCCAAGTGCAAAAGCGGCGGACTTAGTGCAACCGGGCCATATCTTCCCTCTAGCAGCACAAGACGGTGGTGTTCTAACTCGCGCTGGTCATACAGAAGCCGGCTGTGATTTGGCTCGTCTTGCAGGTCTAGAGCCTGCATCGGTTATTGTTGAGATCCTAAACGACGATGGCACGATGGCGCGTCGCCCGGACCTTGAAGTGTTTGCTGAAAAACACGATTTAAAGCTAGGTACCATTGCAGACCTTATCGAATACCGCAACAACACGGAAACAACGATTGAACGCGTTGCTGAGTGTGCACTGCCAACGGAATTTGGTGAGTTCACTTTGGTGACTTACAAAGACACGATTGATAACCAAGTACATTACGCGATGTGTAAAGGTGACTTAACTGCGAATGCACCGTTAGTTCGCGTTCACTTACAAGACGTATTTACCGATGTGCTTCGCAGTGATCGTAACGCAGAACGCAGTTGGACGCTGGATAAAGCGATGAAGCGAATCGGTGAAGAAGGGGGTGTTCTGGTTGTACTTGGTCATGAAGACTCGACCGATCTGCTTATTCATCGTGTAAAAATGTTTGAATCGCAAGACAAAGGCGAGGCACCTACTCTTGCTAAGAAGCAGGGTACATCACGTCGTGTAGGTGTTGGTTCTCAGATTTTGGCGGATCTTGGCGTGCACGATATGCGTCTGCTTTCTTCAACCAACAAAAAGTACCATGCATTGGGTGGCTTTGGCTTGAATGTTGTTGAATACATCTGCGAATAACAACTGAACGATTCCCCCCTAGCCAAGTTTCGGCTTATTCTGCTGACGGCTAGGGCTTGGAGACTCGTCTCTAATTTCCATTAGATATTGCTCACAAATTTGTGATAGAATCCGGCGATTCTCACTTGATGAACAATTTTCACTTAAAAATAGAGTTAAAGGAAGGCTTATGAAAGTGATCGAGGGTGGCTTCCCAGCGCCAAATGCAAAAATTGCTATCGTTATTTCTCGTTTTAACAGTTTTATTAACGAAAGCCTACTTTCTGGTGCGATCGATACACTAAAGCGTCACGGACAAGTAAGCGAAGACAACATCACTGTTGTTCGTTGTCCTGGTGCTGTAGAACTGCCTTTAGTTGCTCAACGAGTTGCTAAAACTGGTAAGTACGATGCTATCGTATCTCTAGGTACAGTAATTCGTGGTGGTACACCACACTTTGACTATGTTTGTAGTGAATGTAACAAGGGTCTTGCACAAGTTTCTCTGGAATACAGCCTTCCAGTAGCGTTTGGCGTACTGACTGTTGATACTATCGATCAAGCGATTGAACGCGCAGGAACCAAGGCTGGTAATAAAGGTGCAGAGGCTGCACTAAGCGCACTTGAAATGATTAACGTATTATCTGAAATTGATTCCTAATGGGGGCCAGTGTGAAACCAGCCGCACGTCGTAACGCACGTCAATTCGCTCTACAGGCGATCTACTCATGGCAAATTACTAAAGACAATGTTGCCACGATTGAAGAACAGTTTTTGTCTGGTGACAAATACGATGAAGAAGAACTTCATGCATCTGAGCCAGCACTTGCTGCTCCAGAAACTGACGTAGCTTACTTCCGTGAACTACTAAGCGGTGTTGTACTTAGCCACTCAGAGCTAGATTGCAAAATCCGTCCATACGTGTCTCGTCCAATGCAGGATCTAGACATGATGGAACTTGCTCTTCTTCGCCTTGCTATGTACGAGATGACTCGTCGCGAAGATGTTCCTTACAAAGTGGTAATCAATGAAGCGATTGAACTTGCAAAAGTATTCGCGGCAGAAGACAGCCACAAATTTGTGAATGGTGTGCTAGATAAAGCGGCGCCACACGTACGTAAGAAATAACGATTTCTTTATTAAAAAGGTCAGCACATGCTGACCTTTTTTGTATCAAAAGCTTTTACATCAAAAAGAATGTGAATTATGTCTGGTGAATTTAATCTTATCGACAAATACTTTGTTGGACGCCAAAGCCAGCGCAAAGACGTCCATCTAGCAGCGGGGGACGATTGTGCGTTAGTGAAAGCACCTGCGAATGTACAAATTGCTATTAGTACCGATACGCTGGTGGCAGGCACGCACTTTCTTTCTGATGCTAACCCTGCGTGGGTGGCGCACAAAGCATTAGCGTCAAACATCAGTGATTTAGCTGCAATGGGTGCAACACCTGCTTGGGTAAGCTTTGCGTTAACTATGCCAGAGCCAGATGAAGCATGGCTTGCCCCTTTTTGTGATGCGTTTTTTGAGTTAGCTGATTACTTTGGTATTCAACTTATTGGGGGCGATACGACCAAAGGTCCACTAAGCCTGACGCTTACGGTGCAAGGCTTTGTACCAGAGGGCAAAGCTTTGACTCGCTCTGGAGCAAAAGTCGGTGATTGGGTGTATGTGACAGGTAACCTTGGTGATGCCAAAGCTGGTCTGGATGTCGTTCTTGATAACACATTACGTACTCGAATAGCTGCCCCAGAGTTAGAGAAAGCACATTATCTCAGTACGCCACGCGTGTTGGCTGGGCAAGCATTAGTCGGCTTAGCGTCATCAGCAATTGATATTTCTGATGGCTTAATTTCTGATATCAAACATATTCTTAAGCGTTCTGATGTTGGAGTCAGTTTAGATGTGTCCCAACTGCCTATATCTTCAGAATTGGTTCAATTTTTAGATGATAAGGTAAGCGCACAGCAGTATGCTTTATCCAGTGGTGAAGAGTACGAATTGTGCTTTACTGTGCCTGAGCAGAACAACGGTTCATTGCAAAGTGCGTTGTCGCACGCTGGGTGTAAGTTTACGTGCATTGGCCAAATTCGACCAAAAGGTACGTTTGAGCTGCACGACAACAATCAACCTCTTGATTGGGAACTCAGTGGCTTTGACCACTTTAGATAATCTGAGCTAGGCTCTAGCCTAAGATTGAAACCAACTAGCAGTATAGGTTTAAGGAAATGACCAATCCCCTCTCTCTGATTTCATTAAAGAACCCGTGGCATCTTTTGGCAACGGGTTTTGGTAGCGGCTTATCACCAGTGGTTCCAGGAACTATGGGGACGTTGGCAGCTGTGCCGTTATTCTTGTTACTGGCGCAGTTACCCTTCCCACTGTATGTCGTATTAGTACTCATCTCTTGTGTTATTGGTATTAAGATCTGCCAAGTGACATCAGATGACATGGGGGTTCATGACCATGGATCAATCGTGTGGGATGAGTTTGCAGGCTTTTGGATCACCATGAGCTTAGTACCAGCACTAAATATCCCAGTCACGGAATGGAAGTGGTTGCTGACTGGTTTTATTTTGTTCCGCTTCTTTGACATGGTAAAACCATGGCCAATTGGCTGGTTGGATAAACGTGTTCACGGTGGTTTGGGTATCATGATTGATGATATCGTGGCCGGTATCATGGCGGGTATCGCACTGTTCTTAGTGGCGAAATACGCAGGTTGGATGTAGTCATACCGCTTTAACAATCGACAGATAAACAAAAGGGATGCCATCATGGCATCCCTTTTTGGTGTTTACTTTTTAGCGCTTGTTTGCGTTAACTTACTTCGCGAGATATTCGTTGATCGATTTCTCAATGCCCTTCGCGTCTAAGCCAAGTTCTTCATGAAGTTCGTCTTGTGTGCCTTGAGGAATAAAGCGATCAGGCAAGCCAAGATTTAGCACAGGCTTGATGATCTTATCTTGCATCATAAACTCAATCACACCCGCACCCGCACCGCCAGCAATTGCGTTTTCTTCTAGCGTGACTAATACATCGTGCTCAGACGCTAGCTGGCGAATCAATTCTTCATCAAGTGGTTTCACGAAGCGCATGTCTGCGACGGTTGCATCCAGATTTTCAGCCGCTTCTAGCGCGTTACCTAAGAAGGTGCCGAAGTTTAGAATCGCGACTTTTTCGCCTTTACGAAGCACACGGCCTTTACCAATCTCAAGTGCAGTAAATTCTGGCTCGATTTCTGTGCCCATGCCGCTGCCGCGAGGGTAGCGAACTGCACTTGGTCCAGTGTGTTTATGACCGGTGTACAGCATTTGACGACATTCGTTTTCATCACTTGGTGCCATGATCACCATGTTTGGGATACAACGCATGAAGCTAAGGTCGAACGCGCCTTGGTGAGTTTGACCATCTGCGCCAACCAGACCTGCACGGTCGATAGCGAACATGACAGGTAAATCCATGATCGCCACGTCGTGGATTAACTGATCGTAGCCACGCTGCAAGAAGGTTGAGTAGATAGCGACGATCGGGTGATCGCCGGCAATCGCCATGCCTGTTGCTAGTGTCACAGCATGCTGCTCTGCAATTGCAACATCAAAGTACTGTTCTGGGTACTCTTTCGAGAAACGAACCATGCCAGAGCCTTCACGCATCGCTGGCGTAATCGCCATTAGCTTAGGATCTTGCGCGGCCATATCACATAGGAAGTCACCAAAGATCTTAGAGAAGGTCGGTTTACCGCCACTGCTCTTCGGCAAACTGTTATGTGATGGGTCGAACTTTGGAACACCATGGTAGCCGATAGGATCTTTTTCTGCTGGTTCATAACCTTTGCCTTTCTTGGTCATGATGTGCAGGAATTGAGGACCTTTCAGCTCACGCATGTTTTTCAGCGTTTTGACTAACTCGTTAACATCGTGACCGTCGATAGGACCGATGTAGTTAAAACCAAGCTCTTCGAATAATGTACCAGGAACAACCATGCCTTTAAGGTGCTCTTCTGTACGACGAACCAACTCTTTAATTGGAGGAACGCCAGACAGCACTTTCTTCCCGCCTTCACGGATAGAGGTGTATAAGCTACCAGAAAGGACTTTAGCAAGGTGGTTGTTCAATGCGCCAACGTTTTCTGAAATCGACATCTCGTTGTCATTTAGAATCACTAGCATATCAGGATGAACGTCACCAGCATGGTTCATGGCCTCGAATGCCATACCTGCTGTGATTGCACCATCACCAATAACACTTACCACCTTTCGACCTTCATCTTCTTTTTGTGCACTGATTGCCATACCGAGCGCTGCACTGATAGAAGTCGATGAGTGGCCAACAGATAGCGTGTCGTATTCGCTCTCTTCACGCCATGGGAATGGGTGAAGGCCGCCTTTTTGGCGGATGGTTGGCATTTGGTCACGACGGCCAGTAAGAATTTTGTGTGGATAAGCCTGATGACCCACGTCCCAGATCAATTGATCCACTGGGGTGTTGTAAACATAATGCAGAGCAACGGTTAGCTCTACTGTGCCTAAGCCAGACGCTAAATGTCCGCTAGACTGACTCACTGAATTTAGCAGATACGTGCGTAATTCATCGCACAAAGTTGGCAATGTTTCTTTCGGAAGAAGACGCAACTCTTCCGGTGTATTTGCTAACGCCAGTGTTGGGTACTTTGAAATATCAAGAGTCATATAAATGCGCGCTTATAGTGTTAGTTCTTGCGCTCGATGACATATCGGGCGAACTCTTCGAGTAACTGAGTATTGTATGGGATTGCCTCCAATGCTTGAAGTGCTTCTTGCAACAGAGTGTGAGCTTTCTCCATTGCTCCCTCTAACCCCAGTAAAGATGGGTAAGTGCTCTTGTTTAGCTCTTGGTCTGAACCTTGAGGCTTACCCAATGTTTCTGTATCACTAATTATATCAAGAATATCGTCTTGAACCTGAAACGCCAGACCGATCGCTCTAGAGTAGCGCTCAAGGTGAGGCATAACGTCTAGGCCCTTATCGCCAGCGGCAAGTGCGCCTAGTTTTACGGCACAGTTAATCAGTGCACCAGTCTTATTGCGATGAATTTCTTCCAATTCTGCGAGAGACACTCGACGATTTTCTGCACCTAAGTCCAATGCTTGACCAACGCACATGCCATTCGCACCAGAACTTTGTGCAAGGGCTTGCACCATCTTTATACGGTGGCTTTCTGCGTTCGGATTCAGTTCGCCTTCTGCAAGGATCGTAAATGCGAGGGTTTGCAGTGCGTCACCGGTCAGAATGGCTGTCGCTTCATCAAATTTGATGTGGCAAGTCGGCTGTCCACGGCGCAGGTCGTCGTTATCCATAGCAGGTAGATCATCATGGATAAGAGAGTAGGCATGGATACACTCAATCGCAGAAGCCGGCGTATCTAGGTCTTCAGGTTCACAACCCAGCATTTGACCAGTGATGTAAACAAGGAAGGGACGAACACGTTTACCGCCGAGGAGTAGGCCGTATTTCATGGCTTGAATCAACGGCTGTTCTTGATGAGGTAATTGCTCAAGCCATTGATTTAAATGTTGGTTATTTCTTTGTTGATAAGACGTCAATGTCTCTTGCATCACATTGCTCACTACTGATTTATTATTCTGACTCAGGGTTGAAGTCACTCAGTGGTGCTTCATCATCTTCGCTTAGAAGAATGCTAACGCGATGTTCGGCGTCGCTCAGTTTCGTTTGACCAGCACGAGCGAGTGCAATGCCACGTTCAAATTTACGTAGAGCATCATCTAGAGCAAGGTCACCGTTCTCTAGTTGATCAACCAAGCTGTCTAGCTCATCGATGGTTGCTTCAAAGGTCATGTTTTCTGGTTTCTTAACCGCCATCTTTTATCTGCCTTAATCAAGCCTCTAATAGAATGCACGCAAGTTACCTTAGCCTAGTAACTTGGTCAAATTTAACCTTATATAATTGTCACAAATTTAGCGTTCAACGGGTCTGATGAGACGAAGACCATTAATAAGTTAAGGTATTAACGATCTTTTTGTGATGTATTAACCAAGATTTTTCTAAAAATTCTGCTCTAGTTGTCGATACAAGTAATAATTCGCCTGACTGGGCAATGTTTGAGTATAGCGTGAGGAGTGCTTTGTGGATTTAGCAACCCTAATAGGTTTGATTGGTGGTTTTGCATTCGTCATTATGGCGATGGTGCTTGGTGGCAGCATTGGCATGTTCGTAGACGTCACCTCAATCCTAATCGTCGTTGGTGGTTCAACGTTTGTAGTATTGATGAAGTTCACCATGGGGCAATTCTTCGGCGCGACCAAAATTGCGGGCAAAGCGTTCATGTTCAAATCGGACGAGCCAGAAGATCTGATTGCTAAGATCGTAGAAATGGCAGACGCAGCGCGTAAAGGTGGCTTCCTAGCATTGGAAGAGATGGAGATTAATAATAGCTTCATGCAAAAGGGCATAGACTTATTGGTGGATGGGCATGATGCGGATGTGGTGCGTGCTGCTTTGCAAAAAGACATTGCACTGACCGATGAGCGCCACTCGCAAGGCACGGGTGTTTTTCGAGCATTCGGTGATGTCGCTCCGGCAATGGGTATGATCGGTACCTTGGTTGGTTTGGTTGCCATGCTTTCAAATATGGATGATCCAAAAGCGATCGGTCCTGCGATGGCCGTTGCACTTTTAACCACTCTTTACGGTGCAATTCTTTCTAACATGGTGTTTTTCCCAATTGCGGACAAGCTTTCACTACGCCGTGATCAAGAAACACTCAACCGTCGTTTGATTATGGACGGTGTACTCGCAATTCAAGATGGTCAGAACCCACGTGTTATCGATAGCTATCTGAAGAACTACCTCAACGAGGGCAAACGCGTCCTTGAGATTGACGAGTAATCTGGAGGTCATCTAATGGATGAAGATAACAAATGTGATTGTCCGCCACCCGGCCTCCCTCAATGGATGGGGACGTTCGCTGACTTGATGTCCTTGTTGATGTGTTTCTTCGTTTTGTTGCTTTCGTTCTCAGAAATGGACGTACTGAAGTTCAAACAGATCGCTGGCTCTATGAAATTTGCTTTTGGTGTTCAGAACCAACTTGAGGTTAAGGACATACCTAAAGGCACCAGCATTATTGCGCAAGAGTTCAGACCAGGTCGCCCAGAGCCAACACCGATTGATGTCATCATGCAGCAGACCATGGACATCACTCAGCAGACGTTGGAGTTTCATGAAGGGGAATCTGACCGAGCTGGTGGCACTAAGCGTGACCAAGGGAAGTTAACCGGTGGTCAATCACCAGAAACGTCAACGCAAAACAACCAATCAGCGGAATCAGACATGCAACAACAGCAGTCTGAGCAAACCTCGCAAGAGATGGATACCTTGATGGAAAGTATCAAGAAAGCGTTGGAGCGTGAGATTGAGCAAGGGGCAATAGAGGTCGA
Organism: Vibrio jasicida CAIM 1864 = LMG 25398; assembly: GCF_000400365.1. Lineage (GTDB taxonomy): Bacteria > Pseudomonadota > Gammaproteobacteria > Enterobacterales > Vibrionaceae > Vibrio > Vibrio jasicida. The sequence continues at coordinate 57,981 of NZ_BAOG01000009.1, forward strand.
AAACCTTGGCCAACAGATCGTGATTCGAATGCGAGAGAAAGGGGCATTCCCTGAAGGCTCTGCGTTCCTCCAGCCGAAGTTTAGACCGCTGGTGCGTCAGATTGCGGAATTGGTGAAAGATGTACCGGGCATCGTACGAGTTTCTGGTCATACGGATAACCAACCGTTGGATTCTGAGCTGTATCGCTCCAATTGGGACCTGTCATCGCAACGAGCGGTATCGGTTGCTCAAGAAATGGAGAAAGTACGAGGCTTCTCGCATCAACGCTTACGCGTGCGTGGCATGGCGGATACTGAGCCATTGGCACCAAATGATTCGGATGCTAACCGAGCGCTTAACCGCCGCGTCGAAATCAGCATCATGCAAGGTGAACCACTCTACAGCGAAGAAGTTCCGGTAATTCAATAACCGAGTATTTATTCTTATACTAAAGCGAGCGTCAAGCTCGCTTTTTTTGTCATTCCATTTCGCTTGGGTGTATAATCTTGCGCCTTTAAAAGTGAGCTCAAAAGTTTGAGTGTGACATGCGCGATATTTCTACGTATGAACACCTAGTGCGGAGTATCACTCATTGTTGATTGCGAAACTAACCTGCGAACTAGACTATGAAATTTATTGTAAAGCCCCATCCAGAAATTTTTGTAAAAAGTGAATCTGTGCGTAAGCGCTTCACAAAGATTTTAGAGTGCAACATTCGTAACATCGTTAAGAGCCGTACGGAATCTGTCGCGGTATTCAACCGTCGTGATCACATTGAAGTGACCTCTGAGAGTGACGAGTTTCACGCTGAAGTTTTAGAAGTCCTGACTCATACCCCTGGTATCCACCACGTTCTTGAGGTGAAGCAAACTGAGTTCAAAGACTTGCACGATATTTACGAGCAAGTGTTGGAGTTAAGCGGTTCACTGATCGAAGGTAAGACTTTCGTCGTGCGTGCTAAACGCCGTGGTAAACATGATTTTACTTCTATTGAACTAGAGCGTTACGTAGGTGGCGGTCTTAACCAAGCGGTAGAAAGTGCTCGTGTTAAGCTAAGCAAGCCAGACGTAACGATTAACGTTGAAGTAACCAATGACAAGCTAAACCAAGTGTTGGCTCGTCACAAAGGCCTAGGCGGCTTCCCTCTAGGTACACAAGAAGACGTACTAAGCCTGATCTCTGGTGGTTTCGACTCTGGTGTTTCAAGTTACCTGCACATCAAGCGTGGTTCAAAAGTTCACTACTGTTTCTTTAACCTAGGTGGTCCAGCACACGAGATCGGCGTTAAGCAGGTTTCTCATTACCTATGGAACAAGTACGGTTCTTCTGCAAAAGTTCGCTTCATCTCTGTTGATTTCGAACCAGTAGTTGCTGAAATCCTAGAAAAAGTCGACGACGGCCAAATGGGCGTGATCTTGAAGCGCATGTTCATGCGTGCCGCTGGTATGGTGGCAGAGAAGTTCAAGATCGAAGCATTGGTTACGGGTGAAGCTCTAGGCCAAGTATCAAGCCAAACACTGACTAACTTGCGTCATATCGATAATGTGACAGACACCCTGATTCTTCGTCCGCTTATCAACTGGGATAAAGAAGACATCATCAACCTAGCGCGTGACATCGGTACTGAAGACTTCGCTAAGACGATGCCTGAGTACTGTGGTGTTATCTCTAAGAAGCCAACAGTGAAAGCGGTAAAAGGCAGACTGAACGCGGAAGAAGAGAAGTTTGACTTTGCGATTCTTGAGCAAGTTGTGCAAGAAGCTCGCGTGATGGACATTCGTGATATCGCAAAAGAGTCTGAGCAAGCAGCACCAGAAGTAGAGCAGGTTCAAGCTGTAGAAGAGCACGCTATCGTTTTGGATATTCGTAGCCCTGAAGAGGAAGACGATAACCCATTAGAAATCGATGGTGTGGACGTTAAGCACATTCCATTCTACAAGCTAGGTACTCAGTTCGGGGACTTAGACCAATCTAAGACTTACCTTCTGTACTGTGACCGCGGTGTGATGAGCCGTCTACAGGCATTGTATTTGCAGGAGCAAGGTTTCAACAACGTGAAGGTTTACCGCCCATAGAATCGTTGTAAAACAGAAGATCACAAAAGCGTAAATTGAGAAATCAGTTTGCGCTTTTTTCGTTTTAGCGCGCGCAAAATGGAGTGTATTAAAGTGGTAGTATTGCGTTAAATCACACGTTTCGAAATTTGTATTGATATAACGATAGATAATCCGAAATGAGGATGAAAAGTGACGTTGATGCCAATTTTTTATAAAAGAAGAAATGTGGATGGTCTAGATAAAAAAACACCGCCTAATTAGGCGGTGCAAGAAATTTGACAGACAGGTCAAAATAAATACAGGAAGTATATGTTTTGTCACAGGGAGTGTGGACAAAACATCATGGTAGAATTCTACCGAACTCGAAATACGAGTTTGCAAACACAACATCGCAACAACGAAGCCAATTGATTCACAAATGGAATCAAGCCGTTCAGGCTCGTGTTGCGGGATGAAATATAGAATTTATCTGGCTGTTCGGCAACGGACATTTTATAATGTTTCAGATTAAAAAAACTAATCCTACTTGAGGTCCCATAATGTCTCGCAGATTGCCTCCGTTAAATTCGCTTCGCGTTTTTGAAGCGGCTGCTCGCCATCTTAGTTTTACCCGTGCTGCTGAAGAGTTGTTTGTTACTCAAGCCGCAGTGAGTCATCAAATTAAAGCGTTAGAAGAGTTCTTATCGCTGAAACTTTTCCGTCGTCGTAATCGTTCGTTATTACTGACGGAAGAAGGGCAAAGTTACTTTTTAGACATTAAAGATATCTTCACTTCCATTGCTGAAGCGACCGATAAGGTATTGGAACGTAGTGAAAAAGGTGCGTTAACCATCAGTTTGCCACCGAGTTTTGCCATCCAATGGCTAGTGCCTCGTTTAGCCGATTTTAACGCGCAAGAACCAGACATTGATGTGCGCATTAAAGCGGTGGATATGGATGAAGGTTCACTGACTGATGATGTTGATGTAGCTATCTATTATGGTCGTGGAAATTGGCCTGGTTTGCGTGCCGATAAACTCTACCAAGAGTTTTTGATCCCACTTTGTTCACCATCGTTACTTTTAGGTAACAAACCATTAGAATCTCTAAGTGACCTTAAATTACACACCTTGTTACACGATACTTCTCGTAAAGATTGGAAGCAGTTTGCTCGCCAACAAAATATCGAAGGTATCAACGTAAACCATGGTCCAATCTTCAGCCACTCAACCATGGTGTTGCAGGCGGCGGCGCATGGGCAAGGTGTTGCACTAGGAAACAACGTACTCGCTAAACCTGAAATGGAAGCAGGACGCTTGATTGCACCATTTGATGAGGTGCTGGTTTCTAAGAATGCCTTCTACGTGGTGTGTCACGAACAACAAGCGGATATGGGACGTATCGCGACGTTCAGGGATTGGATGTTGGCGACCGCACGAAAAGAACAAGAGGAAGTACTAGATGAGCCATTGGATAGCTGAAGGGCCTGAGAACGGACCACTTTTTATTTTTGCTCACGGTGCAGGTGCCGGTATGGAGCATGACTTCATGATTGCTGTAGCCAAAGGATTAGTTGAGCAAGGTATTCGTGTGGTGCGTTTTAATTTCCCTTATATGGTTAAGCGAGCAGAAGATGGTAAAAAACGTCCGCCAGATCGTGCGCCAAAGTTACTGGAAGCATATGAAGAAGTGATCACTCACTTTACTTCACAGCCTATTGTCATTGGTGGTAAATCGATGGGTGGCCGTATGTCGAGCCTGCTTGCAGACAATAACCTAGTAGCAGGCGTTGCGTGTCTGGGCTTTCCGTTCCATCCGCCAGGCAAACCTGAAAAGTACAAAGGTGAGCATCTCGCGACGATCAATAAGCCGACGCTTATTTTACAAGGGGAGCGAGATACCTTTGGCAAGCGAGAAGAATTCGATGGCTTTGCTCTTTCTGACCAAGTAACGGTGAGTTTCTTGCCCGATGGCGACCATGGCTTCAAGCCTCGTAAACGTTCCGGCTTTACGGAAGAAGGCAATATTGCCTTGACGGTAGAGCAATTAGCGACATTTATTAAAGAGGTATCCAATGAAAAGTAAGTGGTTACTTTCTTTTACAGGACTTTCTGGTTTAACTTCTGTTGCGCTAGGAGCGTTTGCTGCTCATGGTTTAAAAGCAACGCTCTCGCCTTATTTACTCGGTGTGTTTGAGACCGGTGTTTTGTACCAATTCATCCATACTTTGGCTATCGCGCTTTGTGCCATTTTGCTCGTACTAAATTTGGGACAAAAAGCACAAAAGTATTTTTTCATCGCGGCGATTTGCTTTATCATCGGCATCTTTTGTTTTAGCGGCAGTCTTTACGCGCTGGCGCTGACAGGTATCAAGTGGTTTGGACCAATCACCCCTATGGGAGGATTCTTGTTCATGATCGGTTGGTGTTTGTTCTTTTTTGCTGCGTTTAATATCAAAGAGGTCTCCAAGTGAAACAACTAATGCTCTATTGCCGTTCTGGCTTTGAGAAAGAGTGTGCTGGTGAAATTCAGGACAAAGCAACAAAACTTGAAGTGTATGGCTTCCCTCGTGTGAAGAAAAATTCAGGTTATGTTGTCTTCGAGTGTTACCAAGATGGAGACGCAGATAAGCTAGCGAAAGGTCTAGATTTCAGCGCATTGATTTTTGCTCGCCAAATGTTTGCCGTTGCTGCTGAATTTGAAGCTCTGCCAAGCGAAGACCGTATCAGTCCAATTCTTGCTGAACTGTCTGAAATGGAAGAATTCCCACGTTGTGGTGATCTACGTATTGAAACCCCAGACACCAACGAAGCGAAAGAGCTATTGAAGTTCTGCCGTAAGTTCACGGTACCAATGCGTCAAGCGATGCGTGGTAAAGGTCTGATGTGGAACAAAGACAATGCGAAGAAGCCTGTGTTGCATATTTGCTTTGTGGCTCCTGGTCATTGTTACGTAGGTTACTCATACCCAGGTAACAACTCTCAGTTCTTCATGGGCATTCCTCGTTTGAAGTTCCCTGCAGATGCACCAAGTCGTTCTACTTTGAAGCTAGAAGAAGCGTTCCACGTGTTTATTCCTCGCGAAGAGTGGGATGAGCGTTTAGCACCAGGCATGTGGGGCGTAGATCTCGGTGCGTGTCCAGGCGGTTGGACTTACCAATTGGTGAAGCGTTCGATGTTCGTTCACTGTGTCGATAACGGCATGATGGCAGACAGTCTAATGGAAACGGGACAAATTAAGCACCACATGGTGGATGGCTTTAAGTTTGAACCAGACCGCAAGAACGTGACTTGGATTGTATGTGACATGATTGAGAAGCCAGCACGCGTTGCTCACTTGATGGGACAGTGGTTACTGAAAGGTTGGGCAAAAGAAGCCATCTTCAACCTAAAACTGCCAATGAAAGGTCGCTACGACGAAGTACTGCAAGATCTGGAAAACCTAAAAATGTTCCTGATTGAGAACAAGGTGAAGTTCAAGCTGCAAGCTAAGCACCTGTACCACGACCGTGAAGAAATCACGATTCACATTCAGTGCCTATCGAACATTTCTCCGCATTAATCTACGCGTTGATATGCGATAGAGTAGAAGCAAAAAAGCGCCTGCAATAGGCGCTTTTTTAGTGTTTGAAGTCGATTGCTATTCCGCTTTGTTTGGTCCGGTAAAGCGAATGTCTTGTAGGTTGAAACCTAGTTCAATATCGCATTTAAGTGCTGCGACGCGTTTACATAAGCGTGCCGACTCAATATGTTCATCAAACTTCTTACGATATTTCGGTAGCAGTTCTTCGCTAGCGTAAGCGGCTTCAATGTCTTCGAATTGAGTTAAGATCTCTTTGGCTGCTTTAGGGCCAACCCCCGGAATACCCGGAACTTGGCTTGAGCTGATTCCTGTCAAACCCCAATAATCCGCGAGCTGAGATGGTTTTACGCCAAACTCTTTTTCGATAAACGGTTCATCTAGCCAACGGTGTTGGAAGTAATCTCGGATCTGAAGAGTCGGGGAGAGCAGTTGGCAGTAGCCTTTATCGGTAGAGACAATCGTGACCTTTTCGCCGTGGCTCGCCACTTTAGTTGCCAGTGTTGCGACTAAATCATCGGCCTCATCGCCTTCAGACAATAGTGAATCAATGCCTTCTTCCCACCAAGCTTGTTGGATGGCATCCAATCCCTGCATTAGCGGCTCTGGCATAGGCTTACGATTTTGCTTGTAGTTCGGAAGAATTTCAGCGCGCCAGCCTCTATCTTGTTCATGATGATCAAACACCGCGATGATGTGCGTAGGTTGAGCTTCAGAAAGGATGCGAGTTAGCGTTCGTCCTGTCGTCGTGATGGTTCTTGCTATGTCGGTCGGATCGGGTTGTGCAGAGTGCACGCGACGAATCAGGTTTAGGGCATCAATAATAACAAGATGAATAGACATAATGACTTAGCAATAAAAAAGGGGCGTAATGCCCCTAGTGTAACCAAAGCTGAGTTATCTATCGACCACCATTTTCCTGATGGGCAATTCGGTAACATGGCTCATAGGCCGTTCCGCCTGGTAGTTTCATGCGGTGTTGTTCAACAAAGTCTTTCAGTAACTTATCCAGCTTCTTCATTAGCACGGGATCGCCGTTGATGGTAAATGGACCATGACGTTCGATTTCTTGAATGCCTTCTGCTTTTACGTTACCCGCAACAATGCCAGAGAAAGCCTGACGCAAGCTCGCAGCCAGTACCTGTGGTTGTTGGTTCAAGTGCAAATCTAGGCTTGCCATTGCATCGTGAGTTGGCTCAAAAGGCAATTGGAATTCTGGTTCGATCTTCATTGACCAGTTAAAGCTGTAGGCATCGCCTTTTTCTTTGCGGTGTTGACGAACATCTTCCATCGAACGCTTCATGATACGAGCGACTTCGGCCGGATCATCAATAACGATTTGATAGTGTTTCTGGCCTTCTTCACCCAGCGTATCTGCAATGAAAGCATCGATTGAGCGGAAGTAAGCTTCGCTTTCTTTTGGACCCGTTAGTACGATTGGCATTGGTTGGTCGGCGTTATCTGGGTGCATCATGATGCCCAAGATGTACAGCAACTCTTCAGCCGTACCCGGACCACCAGGGAAGATCACTATGCCGTGCGCCATACGTACAAAGGCTTCGAGACGCTTCTCGATGTCTGGCATGATCACCAGTTCATTCACGATAGGGTTTGGAGGCTCTGCAGCAATGATTGAAGGCTCTGTCAAACCAAGGTAGCGCTGCTCAGTGTAACGCTGTTTGGCGTGACCAATCGCTGCCCCTTTCATTGGTCCTTCCATTGCACCAGGGCCACAGCCTGTACAGATGTTCAGCTCACGAAGCCCAAGCTCGTTACCTACTTCGCGAGTGTATTGGTATTCGGTTGCATTGATTGAGTGGCCACCCCAACACACGACAAGGTTTGGCTCGATGCCCGGAGTTAGGGCGCCCGCATTGCGCAGAATTCCAAATACAAGGTTGGTAATGTGCGTAGCATTGGTGAGATTAAGGCGTTGGTTGTCCGCCAAGTGCATGTTCACGTACACGATGTCACGTAGAACAGAGAATAGATGTTCTTGAATACCTTTAATGATTTCGCCATCGACAAATGCATGCTCAGGCGGATTCGCTAATTCAAGCTTGATGCCGCGCTCACGTCTAACCACGTTCACATCGAATGAAAGGTATTTGTCTAATAGCTCTTTTGAGTTATCGGTGTGGCTGCCGGAGTTGAGGACCGCGAGCGTGCAGTTACGATAGAGTTGGTATAACTCACTCGATGCGGTTTTCTTAAGACGTTCAACTTCCAGTTGGGATAGCAAATCCATGCTACCTGCGGGGCTTATATGGGTAATCATAAGGCCTCCTTGCTAATGCATTCTTTTGAGGGAAGAAACCAACTCACCTATTAGTTTATACGTATCGTTTTACTCAGTGGTTGGCAGACTTTGTTTTATAGCGTTTAAACAGCTTAGCAGACTGATAAGGGAGAAACGTGATAACTCGTTGAAAATTTGAGGCAATATGACAAAACAGCACGTAAAAAACGTTCGTTTGGTTATTTTTTGAACGCCTTTAGTTCCAGTTCACCTGACTGTTACCACGCTGCTTGGCATCTCTTAGCATGTTACCAAGACGATCTAAGACGTACTCAGGGTTGTCTGCTTCTTTGAAGGAAGTGGAAACCGCCGTCAGCGTAATCATGATGTTTTGTTCGCGGAACTTGAATGGCAACTTACTGATATCACGCTGAATGTGCTTCATCAATTCAAGCGTGTATTCTTCTGATTGCTCAGGGATAAGCATGATGAACTCTTCACCGCCAAATCGAGCGACGGTTTCGGTATCGGCGATGCGCTTGCTCATGGTGCGAGCAATAATCTTCAATGCTTTGTCGCCAGCAGTGTAGCCATAGCTGTCGTTAACGGCTTTGAAGTTATCGACATCAAACAGTACAACACGAAGGTTTTGTTGTGAGCGAATCCAACGACGATATTCTAACTCTAAACGATCATTAAAAGCCGCGCGGTTATATACCTTGGTCAATGGGTCTAGCAGCATGCGCTGTGCTTGATCTTCCAAGCGACGACGATAATCTTGCGTTGATTCAAAGACGGCTTCAAGCTGGTTTTTGCTGTAGCTTAAGCGTTCTTGAAGGGCTTGTTCGCGCTCTTCGGTCATTCTTAAGCGCTCAGTCAAAGAGGCCATCTTGGCCAGCAATGGTGATACTTCACCTTTCAACTCTTCGAGATCTTGTGCATGTTCCAGAGATTCTTGGCTGCGTTCCACCAAGGTAGTCATCTCTGAATTCAATTCTTGGCGATGTTCGAAGTAGGTTTGATGCTGATCGACGTTCTGATGAACAGTTTTCAGATTGCTTGAAAGCGAAGTATTGAGTTGCTCTAGGAACTGTTCTGATGATTTACGCTCGTACTTAGTGGCTTCGACGACCAGTTTAAGCGTATTTAACGTCAGCTCAATCAGTGACTCAGCGTTCACACCCAAAAGTAGTTTGGCACGGATATCCAACAATTGATCACCCGATTCGCCTTCAAAGTCGAGCTCGGTAATCGTGTGCTGGAGGTCGCTGGCTAAACATTCCAGTTGTGATTTATCTGGCCCGTTTTCTAGCTCGCCAAGGTTAAGGCGTGAGTTGGATGTGATGATCTTGAGCGCACGCTCATAAATGCTCAGTAGCTTGGTTGCTTGGTCAACTTTTTTACCCGCATGAACTTCAGAAAAGCTCATGAGATTTCGCAGTTCGCGTTTTAGCTGCGCAGGCAAACCTGTGATGCGCTGAAGCGTCTCACCACTGTGTTTGATTTGTTCGTCGAGATAGCCGTTTTGTTTTTCCATCGCCTTAGACTGCTGTTTGAGCATTCTTTCTAGCACTGCTAAACGAGGGATCAGCGCGCTGACATCTTTTTGATGTTCGAGTTCTTGCTGAATTTCGAGCAGGTAGTTGGTTACTTGAGAGTTTGAACCCTGACAAGCAGAAGACAATGATGCCACAACTCGCTTCAGAACTTGCTGCTCACGTTTAAATTTGAGCGAAGTATCACGATGAGTCAGCCTGAGTTGGTCAAGTTGACAACTCAGCTGATGAAGCTGCGACTGAATATCGGATTCCAAGATTCCCATGAAGTGACTACGGTTAAGTCCATGTACTACTGACGATTATTTGATAATAACAAAAAACTTTATAGCGTCATCACTGATTATGCTCAACCGTTGGTTAATTATCCGTTTTTTAATATTTTTTTGATGTCGTCCTCATTCTTGTACGAAGAATGAATCTTTATTAGCCCTTGGTTGATGGCATGTTGGCAAGCGGTTCTTATGTTACCGGTTGCAAAGCTTGCGGCGGGCGCGTTATCAATCGCCTTCAAGAACACCCAATGGCTGTGTTTATCTTTTAAGCTGACCTCACGGGCAATGTGCGTAGCGAGCAATAATAAGTCGAGCAGTTCTTCATCATTAATGGCGGTGTAGGCACGTGGCAAGAATGGGTAATCACTGATACCCATACGAATCGTGCGATTCACATGGTGTTTGGCCGCAAACTCATCCACCCAACTTTGGAATTTGTTGAATGTGGCTTCCGCAGAAGCATCGCGATCAGCATTGGGTTCGATGTACAGTAAGTTTGCATCTGAGAAGTGGTACAAACGTGTTGGTTTCTGGATACGTTCTGCCAAGAACTCACCAAAAGCCCGCTCTAGTTCCAAACCAGCTTTGTAGCCGTGTTGTACGTACATACTTCGTAAGAATGGTAAGTCGATCATCACAAAGCGTAGGCGGTCGTTGAGGGGCTCGTGGATCAGTTCGCCCATTTGCCATTGTTCAAACGTATCGCTCGATTTCTTCAACGAACGCGACAGTTTCACGTTCAACATACGTAAGTTACGTAGACGCGAACGAGAGTGGGTGAAGAGATCATTACGTAGCTTGTCGATTTGTGATGTTTGACGCTGCATGATCACACCACGACGCATGATGAATAAGAACATCACCAGCACAGTAATGAACAGGGCGAATGAAATCTTTTGGAACTTGCGATGTTCCATCTCAACTTGTGCAAGCTTGTCCGCTTGGCCGACATAATGAATGCTTTGTTCGGCAAACTCTTTTTGCTGGCGAAAGGCATCCTCACTGATTTGGTTAAGTTGCTTTTGCTCTAATCGCACAAGACTGGTGTACTTTTTGTAGGCTTGTAACGACAGTTGGTATTCGCCTGCTTGCTCATACCCCAAGCCCAGTAGGCGATAAGACTGCTGTTTGATAAAGCCTGTATCGTCCGGTGCCTTCTCGATCAGGTCGAGTGCTTTTTTCGCATTATTTATGACATTTTTACTTTCATTTTGGTGGTAAGCCAATCCCGATTGCAGTAATGCCGCTTTCGCTTCTAGTTGTGGTAGGTCTGCGTATGCAAGCAAATCCATAGAGCGGTCAAGGTACTGCTCTGCTAATGCGTAGTTATAAAGCTGGAGATAGGTTGCCGCTAAGCTCAAACGGATCTTGATAATGCGGTTGATATTCTTACTTGTGCTGTCATGGTCCAGCACGTTGAAGTAGTGCACCAAAGCCAGATTAAATTTACCTTGGTAGAAATAGATGTCACCCATTTGCTCTAGCACATCGGCCAGAATAGGCGAGCTTGGGTAGCTATCGTAAAAGTCTGCGGCCTGAGAGAGGTACTCGATCGCTTTGTCATACACGCGGCGTTCTTGAAACAGGCGCGCCAATAAACGATTTACTTTTGCTAAGCGTGCACCGCTGTCGCTCTCGATTGACTGCCAATAGCCGTATAGCAGTTCAGAAAGGGCGAGGTTGTACTTTTTATCATTGAGATAAAATTCGCCTACGGCGGTGTGGTAATCAATTAAAATCAGGTCCGAGCGGTTATCTTTCAGCATGGTTTTAGCTTGTGCGTATAAACGGTCGGCGTTAACGCTATCACCACTGTTTGCTGCCAGTAGCGCACGCTGCATCACCAAGCGATAATGCACGCTGTCGGTGCGTTGCAATACAGGGTTGGCGTCTTCAATCTGTTTTTCGATTTGATCGAGTTTTTCTTCTGCGGCTGCGTAGTTTTTGTCATACATCCAAATCATTTGGTTGCGCATTAGCTGCACGTCCAGGTTCATGTATGGCAATTGGTATTCTTTGGCAAGACGTTCGGCTTCATCAAGGTTATTGATCGCAGAACGAATGTTCCCCATGGTGTAATCGGCTTGGGCAATGATCTTGTGTGCTTCGATGGTACTGCTTGGCGTGCGGATACTGCGATCGGTCTCTTCACGAGACATAGCAGACGGGCTTCCGTTCTCTTGACGCTCTGTCAGCTCGCGTTGCAATAGGTAGTTTTTGGCTGCTTGTTTGGCTTGTGAAGGCTCAATCTCAGCAAGTTGTTGAGCTTCATTAAGTAAAGCGGAAGATAAAATGGTCGCGTGAAGTGGCTGTGCTAGTAATAAGCAAAGAAAGCCAATCAGCCTAAATAGACGCGAACTGTCCCAAAACATCCTTTTCGTTCCCTCGAACTGTGTCGTAAATTACGTGTTTTTGAATAAACAATAGTAGAGAAAAACGCCCAGCAATCCAACAGATAGCTGAGCGTTTTTGAGTATTTAAGCAATTAGTTTTTGAGTGTGGAACTCAAGCACTTTTGATTCTCTACTCAGATTACTGACGCGCCATGCGGTTATTGTGCGCGGGCTTGTCTTGTTCCGTTGAACGGTAAGGGTTGATATCCAAACCACCACGACGTGTGTAACGTGCAAATACCGTCAGTTTTGTTGGCTGGCAGTACTTCATCAAGTCAGTGAAAATGCGCTCAACACATTGCTCGTGGAACTCGTTGTGCTCACGGAATGAAACCAGGTAACGAAGCAACTTTTCACGATCAAGCTTGGCGCCTTGGTAGCGAATTTCTACGCTGCCCCAGTCTGGTTGGTTGGTGATCAAACAGTTAGATTTTAGTAGATGGCTGTGAAGAATTTCTTCTACTTGCTCATCACCAGCAGCACCTTCAAGCAGTGCAGCGTCAAAATCGTAGCTGGTAATTTCGATGTCTTGAGCGTCAATACACTCGCCTTCCATTGTCACGATAGGTTGGTTGGTGTAATGAGTTACTGGGTTTACTTCCACAAGTACTTGCTCACCTGCGCATGCCGATAGGTCTTGCGTCAAACGCTCAGTCACTTCTTCCCAAGTAGCGAAACGCGTTTGGTTGTAGCTGTTTAAGTACAGTTTGAACGACTTTGACTCAATCAAGTTTGCGCTTGTTGCTGGAATGTACACTTCGCCAACCGCAACTTGAGGCAAGCCTTTGCTGTTTAGCCAAGATAGCTCGTACAGTGTCCAAATGTCGTGGCCCATAAACGGTAGGCTGTCGCCAAGTTCAAGGTCGTCACGGTTTAAGCTGCGAGGAACAGGTTGCAGCAAGCTCGCGTCGTATTGGTTTGCGTACTCGGTCTTTTTACCCAGAGTCAGGCCAGCAAGCTCTTTAGCGTCAGAATATTTGCTCATACTTTGTGGTCGTTTTCGATTAGAATGGCGAGAATTTTACTGAATCCGCTGATTAATTGCCATCCGGCAGATACCGCAACCTGATAAAAACAAACCAGGAGACCTTCATGACCCAAACCGTTCCTCAGGCTCTACAGGATTTTAGCCTGCGCTACCAACAAGCTTGGCAAGACAAACACAACGAACTGCCACGCAGTGAAGAGCTTGCTGATCTTGTTTCTCCATGTGTAGAAGAGAAACGCGATGAGGTCGTTTTGTGGAAATCGGCTCCACGTGAAGAGATGGCAGACTTCACCAACGTTGAGAATGCAATTGAATTGACGTTGCATGAAGACATTAAGCTTTTCTATGGTTCGCAATACAGCGCAGATATGGACGCGACTTGGCAAGGCAATGAACTGACACTGCTGCAAGTTTGGAGTGACGATGACTTTACTCGTCTGCAAGAGAACATTCTTGGTCACCTGGTGACTCAGCGTCGTTTAAAACTAAAGCCGACGGTATTTATTGCAGCGACTGATGCCGAGCTGGATGTGATTTCAATCTGTAACTTAACGGGTAATGTGATTCTTGAGCGCTTGGGTTCTGATAAACGTGACGTATTGGCTGAAACACTGACCGAGTTTCTAAGCAAACTTGAGGCAGCGGTGTAAGCATGTACGTTGTTGAGTTGCAGTTTGAGTGTTTTGATAACACTACCGTAAGCGCCGTAGATAAAGCGATTAATGGTCTGATGGACGCACTGCGTTACAACGGACAAGTTCTGGGTCGTGAATTTCCTATCGTAATGGGTGATGGCGAGTTTTATGTTCGCGTCGTTTGCCCAGAGCAAGACAGTTTGCATCCTCGCTACCATTCTGATTTCGTCAAAGTGTGCATGAATCGTTTGTCGGAAGCGTCGTTGCTTGCGCCGAAAATGCGCATGTTGGGTCGTGATTTGAATTCAGAAGAAGCGGCTGAAGAAGAGACTCCAAGTTGGCAAGTACTTTACACCACGTACGTGCATACCTGCTCTCCACTGCGCAGTGGTGAGACGCTGTTGCCAATTCCACTTTACCGTAATGGGGCAACACTGAATGGTGACCATAAAGCGGTGGTGAAATGGCAAACCGAATGGCAAGCGTGTGATGAAATCCAAATGGCGGGTGGTTGCCGCGCTGAACACGCTGCGCTGCATGAAATTTGCGACTCAGACAGTGTGTTGTTCCGCCGTGGTTGGGATTTGCGTGGCCGTATTGAATACATCACCAAGATTCCAACGTACTACTACCAATACCGCGTCGGTGGTGAGTCACTTGAAGCGGAAAAAGCGCGCAAGTGTCCAAAATGTGGTGGTGACTGGTTACTCGACGAACCGCTGCACGACATTTTCTACTTTAAGTGTGACGATTGCCGAATTGTCTCCAACATCTCTTGGGACCACATCAAGTAGTCTATTCTTTCAAGCTGGCGTCTATGCCAGCTTTTTTCTATCGATATAAATGAATCAAACCTGATCAGTAAAATTATCTATTATTGATTTTATCAATATATTGATTCAAAAAGCATTTTCACTGACCATTCCTCTCATCCCCTTGATTGTGATCTTTGTTCATATTCAAAGAAAAATGTAACTCAGTTGCATGCTTTATAAGCATTGAAACGTTTGCTTCTCAAAAAATTAAAATAACATCCATATCCTTTTTAAGGTTTTGGGAAGAGGGCCCCTTCCGAAAATATATATAAAAAAATAATCTGGAAGGAATTGTGATGACATTATTTAAACGAAGCCTCGTCTGTATTGCTGTTGTCGGCCTGATGGCTGGCTGTAATGACGACGATACGAAATACGTAGAAGTTCCATCGGACTACAGCCCTGTAGTCGCAGAAGGCAAAACACTGACTAACACGCCTGATGTGGTTGTGAAAGGTGAAGCGACACAAGCTGATGAAGTCACCATCGCTATTGCGGCTACATCTGACCTACATGGTCGTTTATTCGGTTTTGACTATGCATTGAATGCGGAAGATGACGACGCTGGTATTACGCGAATTGCGACTCTGCTTGCTGACCAAAAAGCGGCGCACCCAAATATGATCCTGATTGATATCGGTGATACGGTTCAGGGCAACTCCGCGCAGCTATTCAACGATGATCCAACTCACCCAGTAGTCGAGAGTATGAACTCTCTTGGTTTTGATGTTTGGGTACCTGGCAACCATGAATTCAACTTTGAGCGTTCGTTTGTCGATCGCAACCTCGATCATTTTAATGGTGCGGTACTGTCTTCAAACATCAAATGGGAAAGCAACGATGTGAACTACATTCGTGCGTTCCAAATGTTTGAAGTGGAAGGCGTGAAAGTGGCGATCGTTGGTCTAACGCCATCGAACGTCCCGAACTGGGAAGCATCTGCGCCGGATCACTTCAAAGGTTTGAAGTTTGAGAACGAATTGGATGCCACTAAAGAAGCGGTTGACCAACTGGTGTCTAAATACAATCCAGACGTGATTGTTGGTGCACTTCACCTTGGTCGCCAAGAAGATGGTGGTGTGGGTGTTTACGAAATCGCGTCAGCAATGGCGGATAAATTCGATGTCATCTTAGCGGGTCACGAACACGCGAACTACATCGAGCAAGTGAATGCTGATGGCACGGTTACCCCAATCAGTAAATCAACATCAGAAATCGGCGGTGAAAATACGTTGATTGAAGACAAAACCAAGTCTGGTGAATACAACCAAGACAACCGCGTGCAAAGCGTCAAAATCATTGAGCCGGGCAAGTGGGGGGCTTACCTTGCGAAAGCTGAGATTCAACTGAAGAAAGTTGATGATAAGTGGACAATGGAAGACACCACATTGACCAACATCGGTACGAAGAAAGTGGAACAAGAGCAAGCGCTGCAAGCGAAATTCCAATACGTGCATGATATCTCGGTTGAAGACGCAACTCGTGAGCTTGGTCGTGTAACGGGTGACTTCACACCAAGCGCAACTGGCTTCCCAGATGAAGCGACAGCGACGGATTACAACTACACCGCAGAGCGTCTGTACTCGACGATTCACCTTGCGAAAGTCGTTGATACACCGTTGATGGACGTGATTAACCAAATCCAAATGCAGAAAATCGAAGATGCGGTTGGTGAAGGTAATGGTGCGGTTGTGTCTGCTGCGTCGTTGTTCTCAGATCAATCTAACCTGATCGATGGCGAAGTGTACACCAAAGGCAAATCGACCAACTTGTACAAGTACGATAACACCTTGCTTGGCGTTGAGATGACAGGTGCAAACCTGAAACGCTTCATTGAGTGGTCATACTCTTACTTCAACCAGTATCAACCGGGTGACATTACGGTGTCGTTTAAGAAAGGCGCGCCAGCTTACCTATACGACCAATTTGATGGTGACATCGAGTTCACTGTAGATCTAAGCAAACCGTCGCTAGAGTTGGATGAAAACAACACGGTGACTAATGAAGGTAGCCGCGTGAATATCACCAGCATTGGTGGCGAGCAGTTCGATCCAAACGCGACTTACAAAGTGGCGATGAACAGCTACCGCTTTGGTTCGCAAATCCAGAAGTTTGGTTGGGCGAGCAAAGACGATGTGTTCTATGACTCAGTGAATGAACAAGTGTACGCAATTCGCGACATGCTGACGGAGTATGTTGAAGAGAACAAAGGTATCAACGTGGCAGATTTCAGTGGCAGCGTGGGTAACTGGTCATTCACTCAATACCTACCAAGTGGTGACATCACGACACTGCGTGAGGGCGAAGGCAAAGCGCTGTGGGATCAATTGAAGAATATGGAAATCTGTGTCTCGATTGACTTGGAAAACCCAAAGTACCCAGCGATTGTTAAGTCTGTGAACATCAATGATTCGTCTAGCTACTTTGTTAACCCTAACAAAGACGCGGCGACCCTTGATGAGAAAATAGCAGGTTGTAATCCAACTCATTAATCCTGCATGTGGGCGCGGTAGTTTTACCGCGCCTAATTTTACTCGCTTAAGACAAAACCGGTTTGAGTGAGTGATGTAGAAGAGTGCTTCATGATCAAAAGAATCTATAACCGATGGGGTTTCACCCTGCTGATTACCCTTATCTCCACGCTTATCTTCCAGTTTTCTTCTTCGTGGAGTGAAGATTTCCGTCCTAAATCTCGTCAGCAACAAGAGTTTGTTGAAGCGACCGTCACGCGTTCGATCTCAAACCATGTTGCGCCCGATCCGCTCGTGCCGGATGTGATGACAGGTAAGCAAGTCTTCATGGCAAAAATCCTTGATGGAGAGAGTGAAGGCTTAGAGGTGGAAGTCACCAATCCTCTTAGTCGCCAGCACAACGTGTATGTCAGTGAAGGCGATACCTTCATCATGATGATCCGTGAAACCACCAATGGCACCGTCTATTGGGCGTATAACCACAAACGATCAGACGCGATTTACCTGATGCTTGCGCTGTTTTGCGCGCTGCTGCTGAGCTTTGGCAAGAAAGAGGGCATCAACTCAATGGTTGCTCTTTATTTCACTGCTGCCTTGATCGTTGGCGTGTTGGTGCCGAGTATTTTTGCGGGTTGGAATCCGATGTTGGTCAGTATCTTATTGATGGTGGTGATCATCGTGGTCAGCTTTATTCTCGTTTCTGGCTATAACCGTAAGAGTTTATGTGCCATGGGCGGCACGTTATTGGGCGTGATCGCCGCAGGTGTAATGGCGCAGTGGTTTGGTGAAATGGCGCACTTGTCGGGCATTTACCTCGACAAAGGCGAAGACGTTATTTATCTAACGTCGGTGAAAATGGGCATTCGCTGGTTGATGTTCGTGACGATTGTCGTTGCTGCGCTTGGCGCCGTTATGGACGTTGCGATTTCGATTGCATCGGCGTATGCGGAGCTGCAACAAACCGACCCTAAACTCAAACCAAAGCAGTTGGTTAGAGCGTCGATGAATATTGGTCGAGACATCATGGGCACCATGACTAACACCTTGATCTTGGCGTTTGCTGGCGGCTCATTGACGACCATCATGATGGTGTGGGGGCTTAACATGCCAGCGAGCCAGTTTATGAACATGCCGCTGGTGGGACTTGCGGTGGTGAATGCGTTAGCGGGCAGTGTAGGCATTGTGCTTACTATCCCTTTTACTGCATTTTTAGCGCCTTATGTGTTTAAACATCCGCAAGTGGATACGCAGCCAGAACAGGAGCAAAAGAAGGTTGAGCAAGACGAAATTCAGCTGTTTTAACGATATAAAACCGCAATGAAAATAAATGCAAAAAGGGCGCTCCGATGAGCGCCCTTTTTAAGTTTCAAGTGTTGTAGAAAGAGGGGATTACCAACCTTTAACTACGCCACCTTTGAAGATGTCTTTCGCTGCTTCGTAAACTTCATCAGTTTGGTATGCTTTCACGAAGTTTTGTACGTTAGCGGCTTGAACATTGTCTTCACGAGCAACGATTAGGTTTACGTATGGAGACTCTTTGTCTTCTACGAAGATACCGTCACGCTCAGGTGTTAGGTCGATTGAGCTTGCGTAAGTCGTGTTGATGATAGAAATCGCTACGTCATCAAGAGAACGTGGAAGTTGTGCTGCATCTAGCTCCACGATAGTGATGTTTTTTGGGTTACCAACGATGTCACGTACAGTTGCTTGTAGACCAACGCCATCACGCAGTTCGATCAAACCTTGTTGCTCAAGAAGTAGAAGAGAACGACCAAGGTTTGTTGGATCGTTTGGTACCGCGATACGAGCGCCATCTTCGATCTCATCAACCGATTTAACTTGCTTAGAGTAACCCGCAATTGGGTATACGAAAGAGTTGCCAGCCGTTACTAGCTTGTAGCCACGGTCAGTTACTTGCTGGTCTAGGTATGGCTTGTGTTGGAACGCGTTTGCGTCGATTGAGCCATCATCTAGCGCAGCGTTTGGTGTAACGTAATCAGTGAACGTCACCAACTCAACATCCAAGTTGTATTTCTCTTTCGCAACTTTTGCTGCTACTTCAGCAACTTGAGCCTCTGCACCCGCCATTACGCCAACTTTTACTTTGTTTGCGTCGACTTCTTTATCACCACAACCTGCTAGAACAAGTGCAGAAGCGGCAGTGGCTACAGTCAAAAGACTCTTAAGGCTAAATTTCATCTTTATCTCCTTATAATTGGTATTTTCAATTCTTATCTGTGGTCTACACGGCGTACGATTGCATCACCGATAGACTGAATAATTTGTACTAGTACAATTAGCATCACGACAGTCACGGCCATGATAACGACATCATAACGGTGGAAGCCATAACGGATGGCTACGTCACCAAGACCGCCGCCGCCTACCGTCCCCGCCATTGCTGAATAGCTTACTAGTGTTACTAGGGTAATGGTCACTGAGTTAACAATAGTCGGCATTGCTTCAGGAAGCAGAACTTTTGTGATGATTTGAGTTGGGGTTGCGCCCATAGACTGAGCGGCTTCCACTAGGCCTGTCGGTACTTCCAGTAAAGCACCCTCGATCAGACGTGCCACAAATGGGATTGCACCAATCGTGAGTGGAACAATCGCTGCCGTTGTACCAATAAACGTACCGACAAGCAGCTTGGTTACTGGAATAATTGCAACCATCAATACTAGGAAAGGCACTGAACGGCCAATATTGACTATCGCGCCAAGAACGCCATTTAGCTTGGTGTTTTCAAGCAAGCCACCTTTTTTAGTGGTATGCAGAATCACACCAAGAGGGATGCCAACCGCGAAACCAACGATGCCAGCAACTGCCACCATGTAAAAGGTTTCCCACGTTGCGCCCAAAAGTAGGTTGCTGTTTAAGCTCAGCCATTCAGAAATCGTATTAAAGGACATAGCCAAGTACCTCTACTTTCACGTTGTGCTCACGCAGGAATTCAATTGCTGCGTTATCATCTTCTTCGCTACCAAACAGTTCTGCGACCATCATGCCGAACTTCACGCCGCCAGCGTAGTCCAGATCGGAACTTAGGATGCTCACGTCGATGTTGTACTTACGAGCGATTTGCGTCATCAGAGGGGCATCCACGGTTGCACCAGTAAATTCTAGGCGAACCAACGGGTAGCTGTTTTCTACGCGCGTAGTTTGTAAGCGAGCTTGGTAATCTTCTGGAATAGAAAGATCCAAAGTAGAGCGAATGAACTCGTGTGCCAGTGCTGTCTTCGGATGAGCGAAGATTTCACCAACGGTGCCTTTTTCCACAAGTTCACCATCACCAATGATCGCCACTTCGTAACAGATGCTCTTAACCACTTCCATTTCGTGAGTGATAAGCAGAATCGTGATATCCAGTTTGCGGTTGATTTCTTTTAGAAGTTCTAGGATTGACTGCGTCGTTGCAGGGTCGAGTGCGCTGGTCGCTTCGTCACACAACAAAACATTTGGATCAGAAGACAGAGCACGTGCAATCGCCACACGCTGCTTTTGACCTCCACTTAGGTTTGCTGGGTAGCTTTCGTGCTTGTCAGAAAGGCCAACAAGTTTAAGCAACTCAGTCACTTTTGTTGTGATTTGCGATTTGTCTTTGCCTGCTAGCTCAAGAGGGAGTGCGACATTATCAAAAACGGTGCGAGACGATAGCAGGTTAAAGTGTTGGAAGATCATCCCGATGTTGCGGCGGGTTTCTCCCAGTTGTTTCTTGTTGAGTTTGG
This sequence comes from Vibrio jasicida CAIM 1864 = LMG 25398, assembly GCF_000400365.1. GTDB lineage: Bacteria > Pseudomonadota > Gammaproteobacteria > Enterobacterales > Vibrionaceae > Vibrio > Vibrio jasicida. Next base: position 78,673 of record NZ_BAOG01000009.1, read on the forward strand.
TCAGGTCTACGCCATCAACAATGATGGAGCCTGATGTTGGGGCTTCCAGCATATTCACGCAACGGATCAGAGTACTTTTACCCGCGCCCGATGAGCCGATAACACCAAAGATGGTGCCCTTCGCGATATTTAAGTTAATGTCCTTAAGGGCAAGAATTTCCTTACTGCCTTGGTAGAACACTTTATTGACGTTTTTAATTTCTATCATGTTTCAACCTGCACAGAGATACTGGGAACTTCGCTGTTAAAAACGGCTTTTAACAGGAGTAAATTTTGAACTCTATCTCAATTCTCAGTTGATGCTATGGGTTAAGCAGTAGTAAGTCAATAGATATTTCTACGTCTAGACGTCTAAAAGTATGGATGTTTTGTTCGGAAATAAAGCAAGAAGATGTTCGGCGGAACGGGATATAAAAGAGGGATATTCAAGATTTACCGATTCTCGGGTGACAAATCAACTGTTTTGTCACTTCCTCATACCAATTAGATAGTGTGAGTGCTTATAAGGTATGTAATAATCTGATGAAACCGAGTAAATAGAGAAATACGTTTTGGCAAAACCTGCTGTTTTTATCGATCGTGACGGCGTGATCAACGTTGACCATGGCTACGTTCATGACGAACATGATTTTGAGTACATTGACGGTGTCTTTGAAGCGACGAAAGCGCTGAAAGATAAAGGCTACCTGTTGGTGCTTGTGACCAATCAATCAGGCATTGCACGTGGTAAATTCAGCGAAGATCGTTTCATTTCTTTGACTCAATGGATGGACTGGAACTTTTCCGACAACGGTGTTGAGTTTGATGGCATCTATTACTGCCCTCACCATCCGGAACACGGTATCGGCGAATACAAACAAGATTGTGATTGTCGTAAGCCAAAACCAGGCATGTTCATCTCTGCTCGTGATTTTTTGAAAATCGACATGGCTAAGTCAGTGATGATTGGTGATAAAGCCGAAGACTTGATGGCGGCTGAAGCGGCTGGTGTTGGTACTAAGATTTTGGTTCGCACTGGTAAACCAGTTACCGAACAAGGCGAAGCGATTGCTACGGTTGTTCTCGACAGCATTGCAGACGTTCCTGCATACCTAAACAAGTAATCTTCATTACTGATTGAGATAAGGGAAGCCGCTGCTTCCCTTTTATTTAAATCCAACTTTTAGTTTGATCACTTATGAGCAAAAAACTCACTATTCTTGATATCGCGAAATTGGCAGGTGTTGGTAAATCGACAATAAGCCGTGTGTTAACCAATGATCCTAAGGTGAAACCGCAAACGCGAGAGAAGGTAGAAAGAATCATTCGTGAATCTGGTTATGTACCTTCTAAGTCTGCACAGTCTATGCGTGGGGGCAGCCAGAAAGTGATCGGGGTGATTATATCTCGTTTGGATTCCCCTTCAGAAAACCGTGCCGTCGGCACTATGCTCAATGCTTTGTATTCAGCAGGGTATGACGTGGTGATCATGGAAAGTCAGTTCGATCGTGAAAAGACCAACGAACATTTAAACGTACTTAAACGCCGTAATGTCGATGGTGTTATCGTATTTGGTTTTACTGGGTGCGATGAGCAAGCGTTAGCGGAGTGGGGCAATCGCATTGTCGTGATCGCGATGGATACCAAGCTCGTCTCTTCTATTAATTACGATAACCAAGGCGTTATTGAGATGGCGTTGTCACACCTAGAGCAACAATCTCTTTCTCGCATTGCTTATATCGGCGTTGATCCAGAAGACCGTACGACGGGGCTTGCTCGCTTGAAGACTTACCAATCTTGGTGTGAGAAAAATCGCATCGAACCTTGTTTTCAAACCGGCAAGCTTAGCCATGAAAGTGCTTATCATCTGGTGGATCAAGTCCTTCAATCCGACACGCAAGCCATCGTTTGTGCCAGTGATACCATTGCTCTTGGGGTGATTAAGCGCCTGCAAGAAAGAGGGCGTGAAGATGTCGTGGTTACTGGTGTGGGTGGCAATGAGCTACTTTCCTTCCTTTTTCCAAATGTTTTCAGTGTGGACCCCGGTTACTCTCTCGCAGGTGAAAAGGCCGCTAACATGCTGATTAATCAATTAAATGGTGATGAGTCTGTGGTGCACTTTACCCAGCAACCAGTTCGTTAATAATCCTCCTTTCGATGGTTTGCTCTAAAATTATACTGTGATCGTTCTCAATTAATGGGACTGTTCCCATTTTGTTTTTGAATGCGGAGTGGCAATATAAAAAACATCGAATGGGAATGTTCCCATTATAAAAATAAAATGATGAATTGAATGTATCCAATACAGGGTGGACAAAGTTATGAGTAAGATTGCGCGTCAAGATGTACAGCGTCTTATTGAACTGGTCGGGGGATCGGACAATATTGCCAGTGTAAGCCACTGTTTAACTCGCTTGCGTTTCGTGTTGAATGACACTGACAAAGCCGATATTGAACAATTAGACGCATTACCTATGGTAAAAGGCTGCTTTACTAACGCAGGTCAGTTCCAAGTGGTGATTGGTACTGAAGTTGATGAGGTTTACAAAGTACTGATCGAGCTGACGGGTAAAAGTGAAGCGAGCAAAGACGAATCAAAAAACGCAGCTCGTCAAAACATGAACATTGTTGAGCGTGGTATTTCTCACCTTGCAGAAATCTTTGTGCCATTGTTACCGGCGATCATCACAGGTGGTCTGATTCTTGGTTTCCGTAACGTGATTGGCGACATCAAGATGTTTGATGGTCAAACGCTAACGGAAATCAGCCAGTTTTGGGCAACGGTACACTCTTTCTTATGGCTAATTGGTGAGGCGATTTTCTTCTTCTTACCGGTTGGCGTGTGTTGGTCAACAGTCAAAAAACTCGGCGGTACTCCGATTTTGGGGATTACATTAGGTGTGACACTGGTTTCGCCACAGTTAATGAACGCCTATCTGATTGGTAAGCAAGTGCCAGAAGTGTGGGACTTTGGCTTATTCGCCATCGAGAAAGTGGGGTATCAAGCGCAAGTGATTCCGGCCATGTTAGCGGGTGTCGCCTTGGCATTCATAGAAACCAATTTAAAGCGAATCATTCCTTCATATCTTTACCTCGTTGTGGTGCCGTTTGTCTCTATTATCGTATCTGTGATTCTTGCGCATTCTATTATTGGTCCATTTGGTCGTATGTTGGGTGACGGCGTTGCTTTCGCAGCAAAAGCAGCCATGACGGGTGACTTCGCGATGATTGGTTCAACCATCTTTGGCTTCCTATACGCACCTTTGGTGATTACGGGTATTCATCACACTACCAATGCGGTTGACCTTCAACTGATGCAAGAGCTAGGCGGTACGCCAATCTGGCCATTGATTGCACTATCAAACATTGCTCAAGCTTCAGCGGTAGTCGGCATCATTATCATCAGCAAAAAACACGGCGAGCGCGATATCTCAGTGCCTGCGGCTATCTCTGCTTATCTTGGTGTAACAGAACCTGCAATGTACGGTATCAACTTAAAGTACAAGTTCCCAATGCTGAGCGCGATGATCGGCAGTGCGATTGCCGCTGCTATCTGTGGCAGCGCAGGTGTGATGGCGAATGGTATTGGTGTGGGCGGCTTACCGGGCATCTTGTCTATCCAACCACAGTTCTGGGGTGTCTTTGCTCTGGCGATGTTGGTGGCGATTGTGGTCCCAGTAGCGCTGACGCTTGTGTTGTATAAGCGCGCACAGATGAAAGGCGAGTTAGAAACCGCTAACGCGTAATTCAAACCGAGGCAGCGATTTGGCTGCCTCGTTTATCTCCTCTATTTTTTAAGATTTTTAAGTTTCCGTTTAATGGTAAGTGAGCGTTAGAAATGGCAATGACCAAGCATGATGAGAGCTGGTGGAAAACCGCAACCATCTACCAAATTTACCCAAAAAGCTTTTGTGACAGTGGAAGTAAAGGCACGGGCGATATTAAAGGGATCATTTCTAAACTGGATTATCTAAAACACCTTGGTGTGGATGCGATTTGGCTGACGCCGGTTTATCAATCACCAATGATCGACAACGGTTATGACATTTCCGATTACTACGCGATCAACCCAGATTTCGGCACCATGCAAGATTTCGATACCCTGTTGGCTGAGGCTCACCAACTGGGTATTCGAATCATCATGGATATCGTGGTCAACCATACTTCGACAGAACACAAGTGGTTTCAATCGGCACTGGGTGACAAAAACAGCCCTTACCGTGATTACTACATCTGGAAAGATCCTGTTGATGGCGCAGAGCCAAACAACTGGCAATCTAAGTTTGGTGGCAACGCTTGGGCGCTGGATGAAAAAACGGGTCAGTACTATTTGCACCTTTTTGCTAAAGAGCAAGCGGACTTAAACTGGGAAAACCCGGTAGTGCGTGAAGAAGTGAAAGAAGTCATCAGCTTCTGGGCAGAGAAAGGTGTCGATGGTTTCCGTCTTGACGTTATCAACCTGATTTCCAAGCAGCAAGATTTCCCAAGTGACGATATTGGTGATGGTCGCCGTTTCTACACGGATGGTCCACGTGTGCACGAATACCTTCAAGAGATCAGTGAAGCCGTATTCCAGAAATATGGTAGTGTGACGGTAGGTGAAATGTCTTCCACCACGCTAGAGCATTGCCAGCAGTATTCAGCGCAAGATGGCAAAGAGTTGTCGATGGTGTTCAATTTCCACCACCTGAAAGTCGATTACCCGAATGGTGATAAATGGACGAAAGCGCCGTTTGATTTCATCCAACTGAAACAGATCTTCAACCACTGGCAAACCGGCTTAAATGGCAAAGGGTGGGGCGCGCTATTTTGGTGTAACCACGACCAACCACGCGTTGTGAGCCGATTAGGTAACGACGAACAATACCGTGTTGAATCTGCCAAAATGCTTGCGGCATCGGTACACATGATGCAAGGCACGCCTTATGTTTATCAAGGTGAAGAGATCGGCATGACCAACCCGGGCTACACCGAAATCAGCCAATATCGCGATGTTGAAAGCACGAACATGTACGACATCATGGTTAATCGCGATGGTGTATCTCACGACGATATGATGGCGATTTTGGCGCAGAAGTCGCGTGATAATTCACGTACCCCAATGCAATGGAACAGCGCGAAACATGCGGGTTTTACTGAAGGCACGCCGTGGCTAGAGGTGGCTCAGAACTATTCTGAGATCAACGCGGAAGCCGCAATTGCCGATTTGAACTCGGTGTTCTACTTCTACAAGCGCTTGATTGAACTACGTAAACAGGTTCAAGTAATCACTGATGGTCGTTACGAGGACTTGCTGCCAGAGCACAAACGTATTTTTGCTTACGCTCGCCAGAACGACAAGCAAACGTTGTTGTGTATTAACAATTACTACGGCGAAGAAGTGGAGTGTGTGTTACCAGAGCGCTTTGATATGAGCAAAGCCAAGAATCTGCTTTCCAACTATCAGAATGCGACCAGCGCGATTACTTCCAATCATCAAGTTCTGCGTCCTTACGAAACACGCATCTTGCTGATTGAGTCTTAGAGGCAAATAAAAAATACCCCTAAGGATTTCGATCCTAAACAAAAGGCTTTGGGGTGCTCCCCAAAGCCTTTTTTCTATGAGATAAGACAGCGGCTTATGCTTTCTCGATCTTGCTCAGTGTCGCTTTCTCTTCACTGATTTGAGCCTGTTCTGCTTTCAACAGTTCAACTTGTTCAATCAACCCTAGTGCAGGGTTGAACCAGCGCTCTGCGGATGTTTCAAACTCCATTGAGTCCATCTCGTCACATCTTAGGTTATAAGTATTCGTTTCGGTTAGGTAGGCGGCTTCAATTGATTTGCCAGACACTTTGAAAGTTTTGCGTGCGCCTGTTTCGGTGATTTGTTGGCTCCAGCCCGCTTTACAGTTTGCCTCATTTGGCAAAGTTTTTACCCATTGGTGATCATCAAAATCATTCAGTAGGTTTGCCACTTGTTCACCATTTAGATCTAAAATGACTGAGACCGTGTTTACGCTGATATCAATGTTCGGATCTTTCTCCTTAACTGTCGAACCTTCCAAGCGAAATACTGGGCTGCTGTTCATGATGGGTACGATAAAGCGATGATCAACGAGATAGGTGTCCGTGATTTCATGCAGTGCGCCATCCGTACCGGCAAAGTAAATCGACTTCTCTTCTTCGCCGCTCTCTTCCACTTGCTGTGATAGGTAAAACTGAGTGATACCGTTGTTGACTAAGTCATGGATAACTTGTTGCACTGGAGCTGATTGTGGGATCAGAGTTAAAGCGTCAAGAAGTTCTTGGCTGCTCATTGGATCAAAATTCATCAGCACCGAGCCCACTTGTTGCCCGTCTGCAGAAATGGCGTAGTTCAGTTTTGTTGTTACTACTGGGGAAAAAGATGAGTTTTGGATCGGGTAATCGATGCTATTTTGTGGGCCTTTATTGCCGCTTGATGAGCCGGAAGAAGAGCCGCCGCCACAGCCGTAAAGTGCGATCGTAGCTGCTGCGATAAGCGTCATTTTTTTAAGCATGAGTTTACATTCCTAGTTGGTAAAGGCTGATAAATCGAGCCGTTATTTGAATGTCGCCATGCTAAGTTTTGAGTGAGAAAAAGGGCAAAAAATAAAAGCTAATAGAGTTAAATGAAAGCTTAATTTTATATTTAGGTCTTTGTTTTATCTGGATTAATATCTGCCTCGATATTGGTGCAGTATTCTTCAATTAATGCCTTCCAACGCATCACTATTTCCTTTTCCTTAATACTGACACGCAACTTCTTCCAAGGCTGTAAGCAGGTTTCTTTGGATTCTGGTTGTGACAAGCGACTAAACAATTCTTCAGAAGGCATTACGCGCAGCAGAGCCACCAAAGACTCCATATAATTGAGGCGGAATTGGTCAAGCTTATTCTGCTTGTAGGCGATATGAGAGACAAAAGTGTAAATCAGGGCATTTTGAATCAATGAATCTCCTGCCGGTGTCGTCAAGAAAGTTTTCGCCTTATCGAGATTACCAAGTTTGTAGTGGAGGATCCCCATCCATAAATTTAACTCATCAGGTAAGGCGTCAAACCCGGATTGTACTTGATAAAGAAAACCTTCGAGTTCGGCTTTATTTTGTTCGTATAAAGCTAAATGCCGAGCAATCGTGATGGCGGCAAACTCATCCATGTTTTTGATATCAGTCGTTGAAAATGCTTTTCCAAGCAGCATTTTCTTGTGGGCGTCACTCAGATGCCAAGTGCTTTTGGACGGTTCTGGTAAGTTGAAGTATTGGGCAATGTCCGTGTGGAGCTTAAACAAATCCGACTGTAAGTGTGCGGTGCGAAGCATGTATTGGTTACGAAAGGCCAGTTTACCCGTAGCAGGGTAAATCAAGTTCATTTTTGCCTTTAAAACACCTTCGGTCGGACCATCTTTGAGTTCAATATTAAGTTGATAATCGCTGGTTTGCATGTTGCGAGCGCCAGGGAAATAAGGCGTCTTGTTGATTGGATCGAGGAAATAGCTCGGTGCATCTTGGTTAGCGATGTCCGTATATGGGTACTCAACTTGTTGTTGCAATAATATCGCTTTCACCATGGTGCGGTATTCCCTTGCCTCTGCACCTAAGGCATCAACACGATTAAGCAGTAGCTCCACTTTTGGAATCAGCAGTTGGTTACGAGTTTGCTGAGTGGAGACTCCTTGCTGTTGCCAGACAATAACGGAAAGTATCACGCAAGAGGCAGCTAGCAGAGCACAAAGGCAGTAGGCGATAGGCCATTTCAATGACGAAGTCGTTTTTTGTGGGTTTGCCACCTTCGCTTTACGTTTGTCGGCTCTCGCTGGTGGTATTAACTGAATGTTGGCTGGGTTGAAAAAGTAACCTTTACGCGGGTAGGTCACCAATAGTTTGGCGGCATCATGCTCTGGTAAGTGCTCTTGTAGCAAGGCCCGAAGTGTACTGATTCGATTGGTAAGTACGTTCTTTGAAATGAACTTACTTTGCCAAATGGTCTCTATGATGGTTTCTGCAGACAGCGGGTGGCCAACACTGGTGAGCAGCAGTTCTAATAACTCGATGCTACGCGGCTCAAGATCGATAACGACCGCTTGTTTGTGAAGGGTTTGAGTCTCTGGGTTGTAGATCAGCTCGCCAATAACAATCTGACTGTTGGTTTGTTTGGCTCGTTGTAGGAAGTCGCGCATACCATCATGAGTGATTAGGAAATGGCGAAGTATTATATAGTCATTGGAGCGCAAAATCTTATAAATTGCGCTCCAATTATCACAGAAAGGTTATGAACCGTAGCTCACAGAATAGCGATGTGGTTTGTGGTTCATCGCAAGCACTAGGTTCAGTGCGAATGCACCAAGAATCGAGAGGCCGATAACCCAAGGCGTGACGAAGAAGAAAGACGCAAATAAGATGCAAGCGTCAATCGCCATCTGCGATTTGCCAACAGAAATGCCAAACTTGTCTTGAATGAATAAGCACAGTACGTTGAAGCCACCCAAGCTTGAACGATGACGGAATAAGATCAGCATACCTAAACCCATCAGTAAGCCACCGGCTACCGCACAATAAACCTCGTTAATCGATTCAAGTGAAATCAGCAAATACAGGTTGTCCGCAAAGATAGAAACCAAAGCGCCAGAAATTGCACTATTAATCGCAAAATGACGGCCGAAGCGTTTCCATGCTAGCAAGTAAAAAGGACAGTTGGCTAAAAAGTACAGCACACCAAACGTAAAAGGTGTAAATTGGCTAATAAGCAGAGCTAATCCTGTGGTGCCTCCGGTTAAGAGGCTCGCGGATTGGAGAAAGAAAACGCCTTGAGCGACCAAAAAGGTCCCCGTAAGAATTGCCATCCAGTCTTCTTTTCTTGAGTGTTTTTCCATCTATTATGCAGTCGTTAGTGATAAATCGGGCGTGCATAGTAGTAAAAAGATGATCTTTTCGGTAGCTAGAGGGTAAAATTTGCGGTAAACCTATGTAATTGTCGTTTTACAGGGTGTAAAGCACAAAATTGACAGTCAACGGATCATGGTTAAACGATTGCAACATCGTCATGATATTTCTTGCTTGTCACCATGAAAAAACTGCATGAGAAAAATTGTAAATTTCTCTTTATGACCTAGATCAAATTATGTAGAATGCGCGCCATTAGGTCGACGAAAACGTTTGCGTTAGGTCGTTATCCAGTTTTTTTGCAACTTTCAGTACCAATCTGAGTCAGGAGATACAGATGCTTAAGCGTGATATGAACATCGCAGATTACGATGCGGAACTGTTCGCAGCTATCCAGGAAGAAACACTTCGCCAGGAAGAACACATTGAACTAATCGCTTCTGAAAACTACACAAGTCCACGTGTAATGGAAGCTCAAGGTTCTCAGCTAACGAACAAATACGCTGAAGGCTACCCAGGCAAGCGTTACTACGGCGGTTGTGAGTACGTAGATAAAGCTGAAGCACTGGCAATCGATCGTGCATGCCAACTGTTCGGTTGTGAGTACGCGAACGTACAGCCTCACTCAGGTTCTCAAGCAAACAGCGCAGTTTACATGGCGCTTCTAAACCCAGGCGACACAGTTCTAGGTATGAGCCTAGCGCACGGTGGCCACCTAACTCACGGTTCTCCAGTAAACTTTTCTGGTAAGCACTACAACGTGATTCCTTACGGTATCGACGAAGCAGGTCAAATCAACTACGACGAGATGGAACAGCTAGCGCTTGAGCACAAGCCTAAGATGATCATCGGTGGTTTCTCTGCTTACTCACAAATCGTTGATTGGAAACGCATGCGTGAAATCGCGGACAAAGTTGACGCTTACCTATTCGTAGACATGGCACACGTTGCTGGTCTAATCGCAGCAGGCGAGTACCCAACACCAGTTCCACATGCTCACGTAGTAACAACGACTACGCACAAAACGCTAGCAGGTCCTCGTGGCGGTCTTATCCTTTCTAACGAAGGTGAAGAGCTGTACAAGAAGCTCAACTCAGCAGTATTCCCTGGCGGTCAAGGTGGTCCTCTAATGCACGTTATCGCTGGTAAAGCGGTAGCGTTCAAAGAAGCGATGGAGCCTGAATTCAAAGCTTACCAAGCTAACGTTGTGAAAAACGCGAAAGCAATGGTTGGTCAATTCCAAGAGCGTGGCTACAAGATCGTTTCTAACGGTACTGAGAACCACCTATTCCTAGTTGATCTAATCGACAAAGACATCACTGGTAAAGATGCAGATGCAGCACTTGGTGCAGCAAACATCACAGTAAACAAGAACTCTGTTCCAAACGATCCACGCAGCCCATTCGTAACGTCTGGTATCCGTGTAGGTACACCAGCAATTACTCGTCGCGGCTTCACTGAAGATGACGCGAAAGAGCTAGCAAACTGGATGTGTGACGTTCTAGATAACATCGGCAACGAGGAAGTTATCGAAGCAACGAAACAGAAAGTTCTAGAGATCTGTAAGCGTCTACCAGTTTACGCATAGTTCTCTGTGTAAATTCGCTTTCTTTGAAAATAACTCAGGCGAACTCGTTCTATTTCTGCGATTCGGTTTGATTATTTGATTGATGAAAGGTCCTCATTTGAGGGCCTTTTTGTTTTTCTAGCGTATGGAAATATCAGCTTAGAGTGCGCTGAAATCAGATTTCTGATATCGCCTAGGATCTTCGGAATGACGCTGCTTTTGGTTCTGAGAAATAAGCTTATTGTCCAAATGATGGTGTTTTATGTTCGACAGATACAAAAAAGGCTGGCACTGAGCCAACCTTTCTCTTCAAAACAAGCGAGCGCTTATTTAATCTCGATACCTTGAGCCTGCATATCGGCATGGTAAGAAGAACGAACGAATGGACCACACGCCGCGTGCGTGAAGCCAAGTTCTAGTGCGATCTCTTTTAGCTCGTCAAACTCTGATGGTGGAACGTAACGCTCTACTGGCAGGTGGTGACGGCTTGGTGCTAGGTACTGACCAAGTGTCAGCATTGTTACACCGTGTGCACGTAGGTCTTTTAGTACTTGGACGATCTCTTCTTTCGTTTCGCCAAGACCCATCATAACACCTGATTTGGTCGGTACATTTGGGTGCTGCTCTTTGAACTTTTGCAGCAATTGTAGTGACCATTTGTAGTTCGCGCCTGGGCGAGCTTTACGGTACAAACGAGGTGCCGTTTCTAGGTTGTGGTTGAAGACATCTGGTGGGTTGTCTTTCATCAGATCAAGTGCTACATCCATACGGCCACGGAAATCAGGTACAAGCGTTTCAATCTTGATGTGTGGGTTCAGTTCGCGGATTTCACGGTTACAGTTTGCAAAGTGCTCTGCACCGCCATCACGCAAATCATCGCGGTCTACTGAAGTGATAACGACGTATTTCAGCTTCATGTCTGCGATGGTTTTAGCCAGTTTCTTCGGCTCTTCAGCTTCTACTGCAAGCGGACGGCCATGGGCAACGTCACAGAATGGACAACGGCGAGTACAGATAGCGCCAAGGATCATGAAAGTAGCCGTACCGTGGTTAAAACATTCCGCTAGGTTAGGGCAAGAGGCTTCTTCACATACTGAGTGAAGGTTGTTCTTGCGCATCGCTGATTTGATGTCTTGAATACGTTGGCTGTCGGCTGGTAGCTTGATCTTCATCCAATCAGGCTTACGTAGCACTTCTTTCTGCTCTGTAGGCATGTTCTTTACGGGAATCAATGCCATTTTGTCAGCGTCGCGGTATTTGACGCCTTTTTCCATCTGGATTGGTTTGCTCATGCTTTGTTACCTTGAGAAGGTGCTTCTGTGCTGAATTCTACTTGCTCGTAATCAAGCAAAGTAACGAGTTCTTGTATTAGTTGTTTTTCCACGACTTCGATATCTTCAGGGCCGCCAACTTGGCTAACCTGAACCATCTCCATTCCTTCATAGCCACAAGGGTTTATACGTAAAAACGGACCTAAGTCCATATTGACGTTCAACGCTAGGCCGTGGAATGAGCATCCTTTGCGAATGCGAAGGCCGAGAGAACATATTTTTTTACTGTCGACATAAACACCTGGGGCATCTGGTCGCGCAGCAGATTCGATATTGTATGCCTTTAGGGTGTTGATCACGAGGTTCTCTATGTGCGTAACGAGATCTCGCACCCCTAATTTTTTACGACGCAGGTTGATCAGAAAGTAAGCGACAAGCTGACCAGGACCATGGTAGGTCACTTGACCCCCGCGATCGCTTTGTACAACAGGAATATTACCAGTGTTAATGAGGTGTTCGGCTTTACCCGCTTGACCTTGTGTAAATACTGGGTTGTGTTCTACCAACCAAACTTCATCAGGCGTGTCGTCTGTGCGTTGATCAGTGAACTCATGCATCGCCTTCCATACAGGCTCATAATCTTGGCGTCCAAGTCGTCTTACAACAAGTTGGTGTTGCATGGGGATTCCTGTCACTAATATATAAAGTTTTTGGATTATAAACCGGATGAGTTTGATGCTCTACAGTTGAGTAACAGATTTTTAACTGAAAGAGTCAGTGGTTTTCATTATCTACATGATAAATAAAAAGAAAGCAGCCGAAGCTGCTTTCAAAAAAAATTTAATTTATCAAAAAATTATAGAACCATGCGTACGATGTCGATTTCACCCAGTTCTTTGTAAAGGGTTTCAACCTGCTCGATAGAGGTAGCAGTAATATTGATAGACACCGAGTGGTAGTTGCCCTTAGCACTTGGTTTTACTGCTGGGCTGTAGTCACCTGGAGCATGACGCTGGATTACTTCAAGAACGAGTTCTGGAAGTTCAGGTTTTGCATGCCCCATTACCTTGTAAGTAAATGAACAAGGGAACTCAAGCAGGTCTTTCAATTTTGCATCAGAGTTGATGGTTAGCATATCGGTAACTCCAGTTGGTATTCGTTGCGGTGCGAAATAGTACAGTCAAATTAGGGTGAACTCAAGATCATCCCCAAGCATCTTAACGTCGCTTGAGTATAGATAACAAAGCCGCCCTAGTTGGCGGCTTTGCGGACTTGTTTGTTGTTCAGAAGCGACTGTTAGAAGAAGCTCTTAAACAACAATACGATGTAGTCCCACATACGGCTAAATAGGCTGCCTTGGTCTACAGTTTCTAATGCCATTAGTGGGTACTCAGCAATATCTTCACCATCAATTTGATAGTATAGCTTACCAACTACATCACCTTTATTAATTGGGGCTTCTAGCTCTTTTTCAAGTACGAAGCTTGCCTTTAGATTCTTTGCTTCACCACGAGGTAGCGTTACGTAAGTATCTTGGTCAAGACCCAGAGCAACCGTATCTTTGTTACCCATCCATACTTTTTCTTCTACAAACGTTTCACCCGCTTTATGTGGCGCAACGGTTTCGAAGAAGCGGAAGCCGTAGCTCAGTAGCTTTTTGCTTTCTGATTTACGAGCGTTTGCATCTTTGGTACCCATTACCACTGCAACTAGGCGCATTTGACCTTCAGTTGCCGAACTTACTAGGCTGTAGCCCGCGTTGCTAGTATGGCCAGTCTTGATGCCATCAACGTTCATGCTCTTATCCCACAATAGGCCGTTACGGTTGTACTGTGTGATGCCGTTGTAAGTGAATTTTTTATCTGAGTAGATACGGTACTCATCAGGAACGTCACGGATCAATGCTTTACCAAGCAGTGCCATGTCATAAGGTGTTGAGTATAGATTTGGGTTATCTAGGCCGTGCACGTTAGCAAAATGCGTGTTGCTCATGCCAATTGTGTTTGCCCATGCGTTCATTAGGTCTACGAATGCATCTTCAGAGCCTGCAATGTGTTCAGCCATTGCGACACAAGCGTCGTTACCTGATTGAATGATGATACCGCGGTTTAGGTCTTTCACCTTAACTGTGGTGCCAACTTCAATGAACATTTTTGAAGAATCAGGGAAGTTTTTCGCCCATGCGTTCTTACTGATGGTTACATCATCGTCTTCTGAAATATTACCACGCGCTAGCTCTTGGCCAATTACGTAGCTGGTCATCATTTTTGTCAGACTAGCAGGAGACAACTTTGTGTTCATCTCTTTCTCAGCCAGAACTTTACCTGAGTTGTAATCCATCAAAACGTAGCCTTTCGCTGCGATTTGAGGTGCGTCTGGGACAACAACTGGTGAAGCAAAAGCAGATTGAGCGATGGTTGCAGTTAGCGCAACCGAAGAAACGAGAATAGATTTCACAAACTTATTTTTATTCATGGTAATTCAAATTTTTTGGTTAACTGTCGACATCTTAACAGAATCCCTGCTTATGTAAGAAGGGCTCTGCATAGAAATTCATGACACCAAGGTCATTTGTCAGTTTTGTGTTTTTTAATAAATGCGGACGAATAGCCGAGCAACTTTACTTTATCCAGTGTTGCTTGCGTCAGGGAATAGTCAGTAAATGGCCCTAGCAACAAGCGGTGAGTTTCTTTCGTGCTCTCCAAGAAAGTTTCTGTATCCAGCTTTTGACCAAGCTCTTGGCCTAAAGTTCGCGCTCGATCTTCATATTTTGAAGAAGCAACTTGAATCACGTATTTTGGGTGCGCAGCTAAAGACTTTTCATCGGTTGGCTTATCAATGGTGATGACTTCAATTTGTACGTTCGCTGTGCCAGTTTTCACGACGTCGAGCTTATGAGCGGCGGCGTAGCTTAAATCAATAATACGGCCGTCATGAAATGGGCCACGGTCGTTAACACGTACAACGGTTGATTTACCATTGTCGGTATTGGTGACTTTAACGTAGCTCGGTAATGGCAGCGTTTTGTGTGCGGCTGTCATTGAGTACATATCGTAAATTTCACCGTTGGACGTAAGGTGACCTTGGAATTTTTTTCCGTACCAAGAGGCACGGCCTTTTTCCGTAAAACCTTTTGCGTCACGAACGATTTTGTAGTCGGAACCTCGTAGATTGTAATCGCTGTTACCACCTAAGCTGTATGGTTCATATTTAGGATGCGCATCCTCAATGTGCTCGACCGATAGAGGTTTATCTGGTGCTACATCGGATTCAAGTTCATAACGGCCTTCTTGTGTTTTTTGGTCGGTAGAAGAACAGCCCGCCAAAATAACAGCAGAAAAAACTAAGGAATATAAAGCGCGTTTTTGCATGGTCTAGGTCGCCTTAGAGAATGCTTTTCGGTGCGTGTGGATCGACATCAAAATGCCAAAACCAGCCATCAGTGTCACCATGGAAGTGCCACCATAACTGATCAACGGTAAAGGTACGCCTACTACGGGTAGGATGCCACTTACCATGCCGATATTTACAAAAATATACACGAAGAAGCTGAGTACAATACTGCCTGCCATCATTCGGCCAAACGCAGTTTGTGCTTGGCTTGCGAGGTAGAGACCTCGTCCAATAATAAAGAGATAGATGGTCAACAGGCAAAGGAAGCCAATCATACCCCATTCTTCAGCAATTACTGCAAAGATAAAGTCAGTGTGACGTTCAGGAAGAAATTCTAACTGTGATTGAGTGCCTTGCAACCAACCTTTGCCGGAAATACCACCAGAACCAATCGCAATTTTACTTTGGATGATGTGATAACCGGCACCGAGAGGGTCTGATTCAGGGTTGAACAGAGTACGAACGCGCACTTTTTGATACTCACGCATCAAGAAGAACCACAAAACGGGAATGAAACCACCAAGCGCCAGTGAGGCACCAGCAATGATTTTCCAACTGATACCCGCAAGGAAGATAACAAAGATGCCTGATGCAGCGATCAGAATCGAGGTCCCTAAGTCAGGTTGCTTTGCGATGAGAATGGTTGGCAAGCAAACCATGATCAACGCAACGATGAGGGTTTTGAACGTCGGGGGAAGTGGTTGACGACCGATATAGCGCGCGACCATCAAGGGTACGGCGAGCTTGAGAAGCTCAGAAGGTTGGAATCGAACAAAGCCAAGATTTAGCCAGCGCTGTGCGCCTTTGGAAGCTTCACCAAAGAAGAGCACGCCAAAGAGCAGTATGACACCACCGACAAACATGAGAGGCGCGAGGCTTTCGTAAGTTCTGGGCGAGATCTGTGCTAAGACGATCATCACGACTAATGATAGGGCCATACGCATGGCTTGGCGGTCCATCATCGCCAAGCTCTGGCCACTGGCGCTGTACATGATGACCAAGCCAAAGGCCATTAGTGCAAAGATGCCGAGTAAAAGCGGCAAGTCGATATGGAAGCGTTCAAACAGGGCTCGGTTCTTACCTGTAGAGGGATCCATTTTCATCACTGCGTTACCTCTTGTTTCTCTTTGGCTTGCTCATCGTCTGGTTCGATTTTTTCTGGCCCAACGATCACTCGGTCGAAGATCTTTCTTGCTACTGGTGCGCCATTACTTGAACCACCACCGGCGTTTTCAAGCACGATTGAAACGACAACTTTAGGATCGTCAAATGGCGCAAAACCGGTAAACAGGGCGTGGTCGCGCAGATGTTCTGCGACTTCGTCTGCGTTGTATTCTTCGTCTTCACCTAGACCGAAGACCTGAGCAGTACCTGATTTACCACCCGTTTGGTAATCCATATTGTAGAAAGAGCGACGAGCCGTCCCTTTCGCACCATGGTTTACCAAGCGCATGCCTTCTTTGGCCATGTTCCAGTATTTATCCGGCACATTTTGAATTGGCGGGTAGGTGACGTATTCAAAGGTCTTTTGCTCTTCAAAATC
>NZ_BAOG01000008.1 GCF_000400365.1 Vibrio jasicida CAIM 1864 = LMG 25398
GAGGCGGTTAACCCAGCCCCTATTCTTACCGCGGCGGAGGCACATAAACGAATAGCACCGGACATCCCTTGATTGCCGCCTATACATAAGAGCTTGCCATTATTCCCTTTGTGGGCTGTGGCTTTTCTTTTTGGTAATAGCCTTTTGATGATTTGATGGTCAATGCCCAACGCACTTTCTTCTTCAATCGACTCAAACTCAACGTTTACACCCAAGCCAGAAAAATGCAGCTCACCGACGTAGTCTCTTGCCTGCCCGGAGCATAAACCTTGCTTCACACCAATAAAGGTCACCGTATGATCCGCTTGTATGGCATCTCCGAGCACAGCACCGGTGTCCGCACTTAAACCAGAAGGAATATCGATGGAGATGACTGGACAGTGGATTTGGTTTATCTGATCGATATAACGACGATATTCGTGTCTCACTTCTCCATTTAACCCCGTTCCTAACATGGCGTCTATAATCACATCGGCTTCCAATAACGCGGTGTGCCAATCATCCCAACTGCTGATTTCACCATCAACCGTCTGCCAGTCTTCAAACGCTCTTAAGGCATCGCCTTTTAAGGCTGTAACATTATCGAATTGAAATACTCGTACTTTGAGCTGTGCTTGTTTTGCCAATGTAGCAAAGACATAGCCATCGCCCCCGTTGTTGCCTTTACCACAAACAACCAAGACTGTTCTTGCTCTGGGGTACAAATGAAGAAATCGTTCATATACTGCCATACCTGCGCGTTGCATCAGGCTATACATAGAGACGCCCACCATTTGAGCTGCGATGACCTCTCCTTTTCTGACTTGTTCTGCAGTGTAGAGTTTAAGAGCGAGATTAAAGTCCATTTTGATCTTCTACGTATTGGGGGAACACGATTTAAGTATACAAAAAAGCCGAGGCGAACCTCGGCTTTTACCATGCTTATTTTTTCAAGCTTACTTTTGGTCTTTCACCATCAAGGCTTCTGCGGTCGCATCTTGAATCGACAGGAACAACGAATTGATTTTCCCTGTTGGGGTACGCATTGGATTTAGCGTCACGTTTTGGTACATAAACTCGGCCTGTTGAGTGACAGGACGAACGTTGCGACATCGGAACAAATACGGACGCTGACGCCAAGTAATAAAACTGCGACAACCCAAATCGTAGACAGGTTTCGTCTTAAGCTTAAACCACTCTTGTGGGATTTCAGGGAAAATATCGAAGATAGAGCGGCCAATCGCCTCATGTGATTGTAAACCACTGTGATGAGTCATAAACCCGTTCCACACTTGCACGTTATATTCTTTATCTATAACGACCAAGCCCATATCGACATTCTGCACCATGTCGACCATCCAATGGAATTGTTCAAATTCTGCAGGTAGATTCAGCATTAGAAGTCCTCCATCAAGTACGACAGTTTGTTATCCAGCAACGGTAATGACTCATCCACGAACATAAACAGAAGATCACAACGAATTGAAGTGCCTTCGATGTTGTAGCTCACTTCAAAGGTCATGGTACGACTGAACGCGCCCGTGGTTGATTCGATAATAGAGTCAATCGAGATATGCTGGCCGAGCAAAACTGGAGGACTTTGGAAAAATCGGACTTCAGATTGCTCGCCTAAACCATTCAAGAAAGAACCAACCAGAATGTTGGAGATATCCATCAACAGCTCGAGCTCTTCTAACTCTTCACTGTCTGCTGGCACCTTCATCAGTTTCTTAAGATCAGAAACACTGGAGTCACTCAAGAGTACGAGAGCTTCACCCGCGATCCCTTCACCACAAAAACCTTGGCACACACCAGAGACGTTGTCTTGTGATGCCAAATCACGTAAAGCCATGTGAAGCTCGCTGACTTCGAAGATGTTTACGTTCGGTAATGGAAGTTGAACAAACACATCGAAATGACGTGCTAGGGCATCCGCTGCCCGGCCAATAGAAACGTTCGCCACTTCCATATAAATATCGCGGCGACGTAAAATCGGCAGCTCAAGCGTGATAGGAGTGATCACCTGAGGGCGTTGATCAGGTTCGACAAGCTCTTTTAACGTCGCTTTAAGCTCGTCCTTACCAATCGGCTTTTGAATAAATGCTTTCGCACCGAGAGCAAACACGCGCTCTTTTGCTTTTGGCTGAATATCGCCAGACACAACCACGACGGGCGTTTGAATGCCCAAGCGTTTCATGTTTTCTAATGTTTCAAAACCGTCCATCTCTGGCATGGTGAGGTCGAGAAACATCAGTTTAAATTCTTTTTGCGCTAACTCTTCAAGCGCATTTTTACCATGGATGGCAAATGTCACGTCTGCATTCAATGTTGCTGGCAGTGATCTTGCCATCTGTTTGCGTGCTAACGCAGAATCATCACAGATGAGTACAGGAAAAGACATGCTACCACCTTTAAATATTCAACAATCTGCGCGGGATTCTACCAGATTGTTACTGCTACACAGACTAAGAGTCTTCGTTTTTTGTTTACTGGGTAAGCATACGCAATATGAATAGTTGAGTGAACCAATGAACTAAGAAAAAGTTCGATTCCCTGTACATTTAGTGACATCAGTCAGGAATGATTAAAAGTTCTACAAGGCTTGATACGCAAGGGGTTGCGTTTATAAAGTTGCTGCCATTTAAGATAAACAGAAATAAAAAAGGCACCCTCTTTGGAGTGCCTCAGTCTTTTGCTCACTGATCGCTTTCTATGGCACACCGTGACCTTTTGATGCAACCCAAACTCGGTACCATTGCTCACGAGTTAGCTCAATGCTTAGCGCGTTAACTGCACTATGCACACGCTCGATTTTACCAGAACCAATAATTGGCATCGGCTTAGAAGGCAAGCGACGTACCCAAGCGTAAATCACTTCGTCGATGCTGTTTGCACCCACTTCTTCTCGGATAGCTTCTAGCTCGTTACGAACACGAACCGCTTGCTCCGTATCCCCAGTGAAAATTGAACCGCCACCTAAACATGACCATGCCATTGGACGAACACGATGCGTTTGGAGTAGATCTAGCGTACCATCGTGTGCCACTTCAAAGTTCAGAGGGTTGATTTCCACTTGGTTAGTCACAAGAGGTTTGCTTAAACGAGATTGAAGAAGCTCGAATTGACGAGGCGTGAAGTTAGAAACACCAAAGTGCTTAACTTTACCCACTTTATGTAGCTCAGAGAACGCTTCTGCTACCTCGTCAGCATCCATTAACACGTCTGGACGATGGATAAGAAGAACATCAATCTCATCGACTTTTAGTCGCTCAAGCGAGTTGTTCACGGATTGATAGATGTGTGCAGCGCTGGTGTCGTAGTGGTTGATCTTACGTTCTGGCGTTTTATCACCACACAAATTGATGTCGCACTTCGTCACGATCTGAATTTGCTCACGAACGCTTTTGTCCAGTGCGAGTGCTTCACCAAACAGCGCTTCACATTCGTAGTTACCGTAGATATCAGCGTGATCGACGGTGGTAATGCCTAACTCAATATGTTGCTTTAGGAACGACAAACGCTCTTGCGCTGTCATGCCCCAATCTACCGCACGCCAATAACCTTGTACCAGTTCAGAAAACTCTGGACCGTTTGGTGCAGTCGCTACTTTTGCAACCATGGGTTTATCTCCTTTTCTTAATCTGCTTTCATCCTAGTCTTGTTTTACCGCTCGCTCAACGGGTAAACTTTCGCAATTCGAACTGGAGTACGAAATATGTCTTTTGCCCAACGACTCGCGACATTAATTGGCGAAGAAAGCATCAGTGGTTTTGCGCGACGCGTGGACGTTTCTGAAGCTTTGATTCGCAAATACCTCAAAGGCAGCGAACCCAGCTTAGCCAAAGCGAATCAAATCGCCATGCGAGCCAACTGTTCATTGGAATGGTTAGCCACTGGTTGCGGCTATTTTTACCGTCAAGCGGAAGTCGTGGACATGGGGGCCTATAAACTGGCCTTCCAGCACGTGATGAATGGAACGATATCAGAAGAGGAAGAAGCCAAGCACCGCAAGCTGGTAGCGGGTTATCAGTACCTACGCGCACACAAAAAGTCAGATGGATTTTTGGATGAATCCGCGATGGCGACGTTTCTTGCCCTACATAATGAATCTAAAGGCGAGTGATGGTTAACTCTAGCATCTCACCATCACTCGTTAAATTAGCCTTAACTTTTGGCAACGATGCTTCAAATTCTTGAGCCCGTAGCCAATCGAGTGTTCTAGGTGCGTCTTGAGGATATTGATTCATAAGCAATACGACGTCCCTATCTACCGATTCAGGCGATTGCTGTTGCAGTGCTTCACGTACATCATAATGCTCGTCCCCTATACCAAGCGCACTTACCACAAAACCGTCTTTTCTCAAATTCAGAATAAGATCACTCAACGTTTGCGCGTCATATGCCGCTAAAAACGATAAAGTCATGCTCTGATTTCTTAAGGTTAGCTCACCATAAAGCGCTATATTGTAATAATAAAACTCATCTAAACACATGACCGTCATTTGATTGAAGGCATCACATTCATACCATTCACCACCTTGCTTTATCACTTCTCTTACCTCTGTCAACGGCTTATCGGACAACAATGCCTGCCACCAAAAGCCGTTCGCAAATGAAACATGAGTGTGGAAAAAAACAATGAGTGAAAAGCAAGTGACAGCAGATAAGGAAAGACGCGACATGATTGAGTTTTCTGTTCTTCAGTGAGGTTGAGACTCGAAGATCATTACGGTTTGAAAGAAAAATGACAAGGTCAGAGGTCGAAGTTTGGCAACAAAAAAGCGGACCTTCTAGCCCGCATCAATCTTGTATAAAGCCTGAATAGCGTAATCCCTCACGCTGAGAACCATTACAAAATACAAGATATCACACCTTTCACATTAATCAACACCCCATACTGTATTTTAGACAATACAGAAATTTAGTCGCAGGCATTAAAAAGGCGCACTTTTGCGTGCGCCTCTGCCTCGTGACTCAATCGTGAGTATGCGAATCGGGAAGTCTATTGATGCATCCCGAACAAATAACGAGGAATTTCTGTAGGGTTTGAATCCATCCAAATTGTGTGTAAAACCTCACATCCCTCCTTCTGAAGCAGTCATGTTGCTTTACACTTAAAGCATGGTTCATTTTGCTCAGAAAACAAGGCGACCCAATAAAAAAATGTCGTCATATATGGGATCAATAGCACAATATTTATCAATATTTGGACAAAGGAGACTTGAACCGCTCAATAGTGGAAAGCTAAATTGCATCTTTATTGATTAGGTCTAGACTCTCGTCAGCGTATAATTTCTTTCGTCCCTTCCAACTTTATTTTCAGGAGAATCTGTTAATGACCAAACGCGAGAGAATTGTTAAATCTGTGTTAGCGCACGTACCGAAAGATGCGATTAACCAGTTTGTCTCTCGAGGGTCAACGCCAACATCATTCTCCGTTCTCGTTATGGCTGCAGTCGTTGGCACGTTAGCCGGCCTTGTTGGTACTTATTTTGAAATCGCCGTTCACTTTGTATCAGAGACTCGTACCGAGTGGCTTAAAAGTGAAATTGGCAGCGTGTTACCGCTTTGGCTTGCCGCTATTTTGATCAGTGCAACGCTCGCCTTCATTGGTTACTACCTTGTACACCGCTTTGCCCCAGAAGCCTCCGGCTCAGGCATCCCTGAGATCGAAGGCGCGATGGACAATATTCGCCCCGTGCGTTGGTGGCGAGTCATTCCCGTAAAATTCTTTGGCGGCATGGGTGCTTTAGGCTCAGGTATGGTATTAGGCCGCGAAGGTCCTACCGTGCAGATGGGCGGTGCGGTTGGCCGTATGGTCACTGACATTTTCAGAATTAAGGATGACGATACTCGACACTCGCTTTTAGCATCCGGAGCGGCAGGCGGCTTGGCCGCAGCGTTCAACGCACCGTTGGCTGGTATTATGTTTGTGGTTGAGGAAATGCGTCCTCAATTTCGCTACTCATTAATTTCTATTCGCGCAGTGATCATCTCTGCGATCATGGCGAACATTGTCTTCCGGGCGATTAATGGCCAAGAAGCGGTGATTACCATGCCGCAGTATCAATCACCAGAGCTGCAATCATTATGGTTGTTCTTATTACTGGGTTCGCTCTTTGGCGTGTTCGGAGTGGTCTTCAATAAACTGATCACCATTGCACAAGACAGCTTTGTTGCACTTCACAAGAATGACCGTAAACGCTACTTAATCACGGGGACCATCCTCGGCGGCGTATTTGGCTTATTACTGCTTTACGTACCTCAATTAACCGGCGGCGGTATTGGGTTAATCCCTGATATCACGAATGGCAACTACTCTATCTCTATTTTAGTGATGTTGTTTGTTGGCCGTGTCATCACCACCCTACTTTGTTTTGGTTCTGGCGCGCCTGGTGGTATCTTCGCACCGATGTTGGCGTTGGGTACTTTATTCGGCTATGCGTTTGGGGCAAGTGCAGATATGTTGTTGCCGTCTCTCACTATCGAGCCGGGGGTGTTTGCTATTGCTGGTATGGGTGCGTTGTTTGCAGCAACTGTACGTGCGCCAATCACTGGTATCTTGCTCGTTATCGAGATGACTAATAACTACTATTTGATCCTACCTCTCATTATTACAAGTTTAGGTGCCGTAATTGTGGCTCAATTACTTGGCGGACAACCAATTTACAGCCAGTTACTACATCGTACGCTTAAAAATGACAAGTTACGCCAACAGGACCTACCTGAAAATCAGGGCTAACGTTACATCCCCCAATTGACGGCAAGGTGCTTGGGTATAAAGGCTCCAAATAATCTTTCATATAGAAGATTCATTTGGAGTCAGTAATTTTGCGTTTTTGCAACTCTCGAACTCATTTCGCTACCAAACTCACAAAACTCCCATTCGTTGATATTTACCCAGCACATTTAAGGGTATCGATGCGTGAAACTTGATACTATCTTCGAACAGAAATAGAGCAATTCATCCAAATATCGGATAGTCCTAGGGCAACATCCATTCACTGGATTCATACAATATCAATTCGGAGTAGATTTGAACTGGAAAAGACTTGTGCAGTTTTACAGTGTTCCGCCCTCACAAGCGGCATTAGCACTGGGCATGATCGGACTTGGCCAAGCTTGGGCGCTCTATGTACCAGATATAGGTGAACCTATACGCCCTTTCCTCGCTGCACTAGGCGCGCTTCTTCTCACTCCGGTTCTATTGAAATACGCAACCAGCCCACGTTTGTTTATGGCAGACATCAAGCATCCTCTTAGCGGCAGTTTGATGGCGCCAATGAGCATGGCATTATTGATGCTGTGCGACTATCTCGCTGCCGTCGAACCGATTATTGCTTACCCACTGTGGTTCATGGCCGTTGCGTTGCATTTTACCATGATGGTAATGTTCTTCGGTTTTCAGATAATGAACTTCAAAATGTCGAATATCGTCCCGAGTTGGTTCTTATATCCGGTGGGGTTGATCAGTTCTTCACTTGCTGGGTCTCAGTTTGGTCACAATGTCTTTTCTGAAACCTTGGCAATGATGTGCATTGGCATTTACTTCTTTATGCTGCCATTAGTGTTGTATCGCCTCGTTTTCTTTGGCTCTCTCCCCCGTAGAGCACGTCCAACCCTTGCGATCATGGCAGCTCCGGTGAACTTGTCTTTAGCGGCGTATTTGGTCAACTTTGGCGAGCCAGACCCGATTCTCACAGGCGCATTGGCAGGCATCGCGATCACCATGACCTTGCTGATTTATCTGTGTTACTTCCGTTTATTGCGTCTTAAATTCCAGCCATCTATTGCGGCCGTGACCTTCCCTTCCGTTATTAGTGCTATTGCGATGCATCGCCTCACCACTTTTTTTGCAGAGTCTCACCCCCATTGGCATTGGCTGCACGATTTTGGATTCCTAGAGTTAAGCATTGCCACGGTACTTGTCGTTTGGGTTTCTGCTGGTTATGTAAAAATGTACTGGCCAGAACTGGTAAGAACGCCCTCAAAACAGACATAAAAAAACGACCTCATTGCGAGGTCGTTTTCTTTTGTTCTTTGCAAGCTCATGCTCGATAAACATTACTCAATTCACATTGGCCGATGCATTGAGTTAGCCGATAAACTTGGCCATAAAGTTGCTGATATTGGTCATGCTTGATGCCGCCATAACCACGACAATTGCAACGCCCGTCAGCGTTAAATAGGCTGGGTGTTTGTAGTCACCTACGATGTCTTTTCTACGTGTCGCCACCAGCACCATACCCAATACGATTGGCAGAATAATACTGTTAACAAGGCCAGCCAGCATTAGCAGCAGAATCGGCATGTTCATCGTCACAGTGCCAAGCGATGTGATAATAATAAAACCAACACACCATGCTTTCTCGTTGCGAGCCACAACTGGGAACAGCGTTTTGATAAGGGAAATCGCCATGTAGGAGTTACCCACAACCGAGGTAATCGAAGCAACAAACAGCACCAAACCAAAGATAAAATAACCTACCTCACCTGCACCTTGACGGAACGCGTCTGCGGCTGGGTTTGCAGAATCCAAAGTCGCGCCTGTTGCAATCACACCGAACACTGCCATAAACAACAGGATGCGAATCACCACAGCAATGGAAATACCTGCCCAAGCTGCTGTTTTAATAGCGGGGACGTTCTCTTTACCTTGTAAGCCGATATCAACCAATCGCTGTGCGCCTGTGTAATAGCCACCTACTGCGCCACCAACGATAGTCAGCGTCGGTAATAGCAGGCTGCCAATATCAGTAGGCATTACTGCTGCGCTCAAGGTCTCCCCCCTTGGAGGCAAACTGGTCATCGCAACATACGCAATTAAAATGATCATAAACAAGCCGAGATAGCGTGCCATTTGATCCATGCGTTTAGACGCGTTGTGCACCACAAACAGCAAACAGCAAACAACCTACTACACCTGTAAAGAGAGCGCCCCAAGTCGTATCTACACCCGTTAGTACATTAATACCGAGCGCAGAACCACTTACGTTACCGAAGTTAAATGCAACCGCACCAAGTGCCAGCAGAATACCCACCACGTAGCCCATCCCCGGTGCGACTTTGTTGGCAATATCTTGAATGCGCATACCAGACACACCTACGATACGCCACAGGTTCATCACAATACCAAAAGTGATAAACATGGATGCAAACACAGGGAATGCCATGTCGATTTTGTAGATATTGGTGAAGACCGCTGTTTGGGTTAAAAAGCCAGGTCCAACAGACGTGGTCGCCATTAAAAACGCGACACTAAGAATTGCTTTCTTTTGCCAACTGTTCTCCGATGCTTGAATAGAAGCTGGAGCAGTCGAGTTGATGGTGGTTTGTGTGGTCATGCCAAATCTCAATTTTGTTGCCTTTCTATTATTAGAAAACAGAAAGACAACTGACCGAGATCAGCTGAGCTTGAAGAATCAAATTGGGCAGAACGAAAAGAGAAGTGAAGCCTTCGCAACCGTTTGCTGGGCGCGGATATTAAGTCTATCGCATGTGACTGTCAACACAGAAATCGATAAATGATTTTTGTCGTTTTCATTCTCAAATCATTATTCATTTCAGACAGATACAAAAAAGGATGGCGTTTGCCATCCTCTTAGAATAGTGCTTAGTTACTTAGCGTAAACCGTGCAGAAACTCGGCACGCGTTGCTGGGTTGCTTTTGAAGATGCCACCCAATGCTGTTGTCGTCGTTTCGCTGGTTGCATCCATCACACCGCGAGATTTCACACAGTAGTGTGTTGCGTCAATCGTCACTGCCACATCATCAGACTCAAGCAACGTTTGAAGTGCAACAAGAATCTGCTGTGTCATACGCTCTTGTACTTGTGGACGCTGCGCAAAGAAGCGAACGATACGGTTGATCTTTGATAGGCCAATGATCTTGCCACGTGGAATGTAAGCCACTGCAGCCTTGCCATCAATGGTCACAAGGTGGTGTTCACAAGTACTGGTCACTGTGATGTCCTTCACGCGAACCATCTCGCTCACGTTCATCTTGTTCTCAATCACCGTGATTTTAGGAAAGTTGGAGTAATCCAGACCGGAGAAGATTTCGTCAACGTACATCTTAGCAATGCGGTGTGGGGTTTCTTCTAGGCTATCGTCGGTAAGGTCAAGTTGAAGCAGACCTAAGATCTCACGCATGTGGTGTTCGATCTTCTCTTTCTTCTCTTCACGACTTACGTTGTTTGGACGCATTGGCGTTTCCAAACCGCGTTGCTCTAGCGCTTCTTTTACTAACTTCGCTGACTCGCTAAGACCTGACATTCCACTTCCTCTTTTGTTACTTCCGCTTTCATACAAACCCAATCAAAATTGCATTCATATTTTTCGCTTTGAGCTGCTCAGTTCGTGTCTTTACACTAAGGCACATCAAATGAAGTTACTGAGCTGATTTTATTGACCTCCACAAGGATTTTACCCCTTTTGGATGGCTGACAAGGATACTCGGATTTTTGAATAATTACACCCATATTTTATAGGTGGACATTCTTACTCAGTCCCCTTTTTATGGTAAAGTTGCCACAAAACAAAAGAACACAGGATTTTCTCAATGGGCTGCTGCGACGCACCTGGCTTGATGCCAATTGAAGACGCGATGGACAAAATGCTATCGCGAATCAAACCTATCCAAACAACGCTTTCTCTTCCACTTGCTGAAGCACTCGGTTTTGTACTGGCAGAAGACATCTTGTCACCTATTCACGTACCGCCATTCGATAACTCAGCAATGGATGGCTACGCTATTCGCATTCAAGATCTTGAGTCGTCTTCCGTATTGCCTCTGGCAGGTAAATCATTTGCAGGACAACCTTTTGAAGGTGAATGGCCTCAAGGTACCTGTGTTCGCATCATGACTGGCGCAAAAATCCCACAGGGTTGTGATGCCGTTATCATGCAAGAAAACACAGAAATAACGGATGCTGGCATTCAGTTCAACCAAACTGACGTGAAGCCACAAAACAACATCCGCCCAACAGGTGACGACATCAAGCAAGGCGACATCGTATTGGCAAAAGGTGCGCGTTTAACACCTCGCGATATTCCGATGATTGCGTCTCTTGGTGTTAGCCATATAACAGTAGTACGTAAGCCAAAAGTTGCTTTCTTCTCTACTGGTGATGAACTTAAACCACTGGGCGAACCGCTAGACGAAGGTCAAATCTACGACAGCAACCGCTACGGTATTAAACCGCTTATCGAGAACTTCGGTTGTGAAGCCGTTGATCTTGGTATCATTCCAGACTGCCCAGAGACTCTAAAAGCGACCTTTGAACAAGCGCAAACATTGGCAGATGTGGTCGTGACCTCAGGCGGTGTAAGTGTGGGCGAAGCGGATTACACCAAAGACATTCTTGAAGAACTTGGGGAAATTGGTTTCTGGAAGCTAGCAATCAAGCCGGGTAAACCTTTCGCATTTGGTAAGCTAAGTACAGCTTGGTTCTGTGGTCTGCCGGGCAACCCGGTTTCTGCCGTACTCACCATGTATGTGCTTGTTCAACCAATGCTGGCAAAACTTGCAGGCCATACAGAATGGAAAGCACCCGAGTCTATTCCGGCAACAACCAAAACCGCCTTTAAGAAAGCGCCTGGTCGCACCGATTACCAACGCGGTATCTACACGCTGGAAGATGGCAAGTTTGTGGTTGAAACAACGGGCAACCAAAGCTCTGGCGCATTCCGCTCAATGAGCCTAGCCAACTGTTTTGTTGTGTTGGAACGTGAACGCGGCCGAGTTGAAGTGGGCGAAACGGTTCAGATTCAACTATTCAACTCAACCCTTTACTAGGAAGTCGTTGTGGATATTCTTTCCGATCAGGAAATGCTACGTTACAACCGCCAAATCATTCTTCGTCAGTTTGACTTTGATGGACAAGAAGCACTCAAACAAGCATCGGTACTGATGCTTGGTGCTGGGGGTTTAGGTTGCGCATCAAGCCAATATTTGGCGACTGCTGGTGTCGGTAAAATCACGCTGATTGATGATGACATCGTCGAGCTGTCTAACCTTCAGCGCCAAGTTCTGCACCACGATTCGGATATTGGTCGTAAGAAGGTAGACTCAGCGGCCGATGCACTACGTGAGCTTAACCCGCACATTATCGTAGATACCATTGCAAAACGTCTTGATGATAAAGCGTTAAAGAGCCGGATTAAGCAGCACACTATTGTTGTCGATGCATCAGATAACGTCGAGACGCGTAATCAACTTAATCGCCTATGTTTTGCTACCAAAACACCGCTAATTTCAGGCGCGGCCATTCGTATGGAAGGCCAAGTGAGTGTGTTTACTTACGATGATCCAGCACAACCATGTTACCAGTGCTTAAGTGCCCTCTTCGGCAGCGGTGCGTTAAGTTGTGTCGAAGCCGGAGTCATGGCTCCTGTTGTTGGTATTGTTGGCGCAGTACAAGCGATGGAGGCGCTCAAAGTGATTGCTGATTACGGCCAACCAAAGAAAGGCAAAATTCTGATTTTGGACGCGCTCAGCATGTCTTGGCGAGAAATGAATCTGATGAAAATGCCGAGCTGCCCTGTATGTAGCTAAACCATTCAATACAACATTGATTAGCCCGCTCATTGCGGGTTAATTTTTATCGCCCTAAAACGAAAAAGCCGCCCGAGGAAGGGCGGAAAAGTCAGCGTAGGCACTGAACAAAAGGAGCGTTAAGGATTAAATTTGACTACGTTAAGCTCACCTCATTCATTGGGCTGCTTTCATATTCATTTCGTAGGTCTATCCCAGTCCGATATTCAACAATGTCTTCTATTGTCAAAACTGGCATCTCATGACGTTTTGCAAAAGCAATGGTTTCAGGAAGCTTTGCCATAGTGCCGTCTGAGTTGGTCAGTTCGCATAGCACACCGGATGGAACAAGGTTAGCAAGATACATTAAGTCAATCGTCCCTTCAGTATGGCCTCGACGAGTCAATACACCATTGGTTTTGGCAACCAAAGGAAACACGTGCCCTGGCCTTGCAAGATCATCTGGTTGAGCGTCAAAGTAGATCGCTGTTTTTACCGTTGTCACACGGTCTTTTGCTGATACACCGGTTGTCACACCTTGTTTCGCCTCAATAGACACCGTAAAAGCTGTTTGGTTTTTACTTCGGTTATCTTCGACCATAGGAGGCAATTCCAGCCAGTTCGCTCGTTCTTGAGTTAAGCATAGACACACAATACCACTGCACTCTCTTATCATTAACGCCATTTGTTGATCAGTAAGGTGCTGCGCTGAAAAAATCAGGTCACCTTCGTTTTCTCGGTTCTCATCATCCATTAACAAAACACCGTTTCCATTTTTCAATGCCTCAATCGCCCTTTCGACTCTTTGCAGCGGATTACCAAACTCTTCTAAAAGTGATGTAGAACTCATGATTTCTTCTCCTTGAAACTTGTTATAAGTAAGCGAATGCGTCAGCGTAAAGTTGGTCGAGTTCCGCGCCTCTTTCCTTACAAAACCAATTTCGAGCGACTTCCACCATCTTCCCAGGACCACATAAGTAGATATCGAACTCAGATAGATTGCGAAAATCATTCATCACGCAATCGAGCACTTGTCCATGCTTTGCATATTGAGGTGAATTTGAAACTTCAGTAATAGGGACATAGCTGACATTTTTGTTTTCTAGCGCAATATCAACGAGCTCATCATGCACGTAGAGATTGTCCATGTCCTTTGCTCCCCAATAGACATAGATCGGTTGGGTAAACCCGCGCTGCAGACTGTTTCTTAAAATGCTCAGCGTGTATGACATGCCCGTCCCACCAGCCACAAGTAACAGTGGTTTTACACTTTGGCTTCGCAGCCAAGCTTCGCCTCTTGCTTCACTCACTTCTAACTTTTTACCGCTGAACCAAGCATTAGTCAGCTCTTCCATCACGAGAATATTTTTATTGCGCAGTTCTGAGCCTCCAATATGAAGTTCCAGAAACCCACCTTCAGACGGGCAAGAGGCGATAGAAAACGGTAGGCTGCCGAAGCTTAAGCTGACGTTAATGTATTGGCCTGCTTTAAAATCAAAAGGTTGGTCTGGTTTTAAAACCACACGGAAGATACAGCTAGTCAGTGGTTCTATCTTTTCTATCGTACATAACATGACATTTATTCCTTCCCGTCCTTCACTGTAATGGCTTGAGACAGGCTAAGTGCGCATCCCTTTAGCCCTCTCGTATTAACTCGTCTGACGATCTCAACCGTTGTGCCAGGCCTGTCACCCTGCTCTTCTCTCACAATTCCGATATCATCAGTGACCAAAAAACAAGGGTAGCTCACCGCTGATGCATCCATATAACTCATTAGGCCCGGCTCTCCATTAGGCACGGGTTTGAGCGTAATAGGGTTCAACGCTCTAGCGAACACCCAAGGAGGCACTCTCTTTTTATGTTCGTTGTCTTCAAAAAAGCAGGTATTTAGCTCCACTTGGTTGAAGGTATCTCGGATCTGCTGCGCGCTATCTAAGCCAAAAGTGTCTAGCAGAAGCTGATTAAAGGCCTCTCGGTCGAGTGATTGGTCTTGGTGCTTCTTCCAGCCCCCACCGGTAATAATATAGAGCTCACTGCCACCATTGAAATCCTGCCCTTGTTCACGCATGAAGTGGCAAAGCAAGTAGATAAAATAAGGAGGACCAATAAGACAGATTGTCTTACCCTTTTCTTTAATCCGCGCCATATTTGCTAACGTGGCTTCGAAATCGATTTCATCTTCGCTCATCGTAAAAGCCGTCGGATAGAGCAGCTCCACCAAGCTCATCACGTATTTAAACCAAATATTATTGGCGTTAAAACGGTCAGGGCCTAAGTTGACCAGTTCCATTTGATGATCGAACCAGTCACCGACATAGTTCATACCGAAATTGACCGAACCAAGCAGGCGCTCTATGCTCAGTCGGTCTCTAGCAACCACACTTTTTATTCCACTGGTACCACTGCTTGTGAATCGATTTTCAACGTCAGTGTCATCAATCGTAAGCAACGTTCTTAGTTTAAAAATTGAAGTTGGGAAAACGGGAATATCATTAAGGTCAGAGATATCGCTTGTCACGCCTAATGATTGACAAAAATGGCGATATTCCTCGTTATTCTGGTAATGATGTCGGTACGCCTCTGTGACGAGGCGAGAAGTCAATTGCTTTTGTTGCTGCAAAGACCACTGCTGCGGTGTACCCATAAAAATCAAGTCATCGATTTCTGTGCTTGCCGCGATATTTTCCTGCTTGACCGCTAAAAGTACGTCCATATAAATGCCTATATAAATAAGCGCGATTGCGCATAGAGATGGAGAAAGGGGCGTCAATGTAGCCCCTTTATGCGTTGGTATGATCTTAAGCGTGGTATTTCACTATATTGGCATTCACAACATCGATGACCGCTCTTTGCTGCGTCTTATCTGCGATTGACTCAAATGACATCAATACATCAGAAGCACCACAGCATTCGATTGCGATACGTGCTGCTTGTGTACTTTCTTCATAAGTACCAATTGCATTTTCAGACAACAATTCGGACATTTTTGTGGAGAAGTCACTATTTGGGTAAGATTCGCGAACATACTCTGCTAAGTACTCATGCGTTTCTGCTCTTGCTTTGTCACCATCAGGATTCTGGTTGACTAAAAGAGTCAGCTTATGACGTACGCTCGCAATATCTACACCGTGTTCGTTTGCAATATCGTTGTAAAGCATCGCGTATTCTTGGCGTAGTGCATTGGAGTCATCCCACTTAAACACAAGGGCGAGACCTCGCTTCGCTGCCCATTCAACCACTTCTTTACTTGTGGCATTCACAAACTGAGCGGGACCGCCTTCGGTATAAGCATGCGGATTTACAGAAATTTTTGGAAAACTGAAAAAATCGTTGTCTGGGTGGCAATAACCCGTTGAAAAAGCATCATTGATGATTTCATAACATGCTTCAAACACCTTAAATTGCGCATCGGTCGGACGATTGAAGAAACGCATATCAGTACTTTTTTCGCAATCACTAAATCCAAAAACAAAGCGCCCTTCACTCATTTGATCAAGCAAGCAAGCCTCTTCGGCAACGCGAACAGGATGATGAGTGGTGATGACATGATTCAAAGAAGCGACTTTGAGATGTTGAGTCATACCAAGTAAAAAACCCGCAACCGTCAACGGTGCCCCAACGGCTCCATAGTTCGAAAAATGATTTTCATACACAGCAACAGTATCAAAGCTAAGTTGGTCGGCGTAATGAGCGGTATCTAACATCTCTTCAATGACTTGGTCTGAAGAGCGTTTTGAGTTCAAAAAATTGAGGAAGAATAATCCAAATTTCATGTCCCTTTCCTTATCGAAAATAATTATTACTGTTTCTCTTTGAGGTATGGCATCACATCAGATTGAAAGAGCTTCATAGATGCGATGATTTCTTCTTCTGAACCGTTAGCTTCAAAGCCGCAGCAAATGTTGTTGATGCCCGTAGCATCAATATCCTGCTGGATAATTGCGATGCATTCTTCAGGTGTGCCTACTGGATTGATTTCGTAGCTGTAATCAATACGACGATTCGTGTCTTTATGACCTTTCAAAACAAAATCGCGCCATTGGCCTTTGTTAAAGTCGTACCCTTTGGTCTGATTGGAGTCGTCAAAAATGGTGGTGGCATTCACATAAGAGTCATACCAATGGCCAAGGAAGTTTCGGCAAATGTCTTTGGCTTTCTCTGAGTCATGATCAACCGAAGTAATGTAAGACAGGCAGTGGTCAATTTGGGTAACATCGTAGCCATGCTCCGCCGCGATTTCATTGTAAAGATCGAGCTGGGCTTTCTTTTCATGCGTGTTGATGATCCAACTTAAAATCATCGGTAGACCGCGTTGTGCTGCCCATTCCGTTGTCGATGCTGACTCTGCTACCACATAAACTGGAGCTCCGCCTTTAGTATGTGCTGCTGGATTCAGTTGGACTCTGGGAAACTTGATATGCTCGTTGTCTGCCGCCATGTAGCCTTCGTTAAAACCTTCCTTCATCAAGTCATACCAACAATCCATCAACGCACGGCTGTTATCCATGTCAGTACCAAATACACGAAAGTCTTTATCGTACAACCCGCGACAAATACCAAAGCGGAATCGCCCTTTCGACATTTGATCAAGCAAGTTCACGTCTTCAGCTTGTCGAACAGGATGTGCCGTTGGTAATACAATCGCAGCGGTACCAACATTAAGGTTTTGAGTCGCACCAAGTAAGTGCGCGGCAGCCACATATGGGTTACCTAATAACCCGAACTCGGTAAAATGATGCTCTAGTAGCCAAACGGTATCGAAACCACAACCTTCAGAGGCTTTGCCAAGATTAACCAATCGCTTCATCACTTCTGTCTGATCTAACTCAGGTGGTTGGTAAGTGAGAAGGAAATTTCCAAATTTCATAACGTTTCCTTATTTATTGGTGTTACGGGTAAGCGTTAAGCCATTTCTGGCGAGCGACTTTCGATTTCTGCTTTTAGACGGCGCTCATTGACCGTCGCGATGGTGAGCTGCTCGAAGTCAGGCTCGACAAAATCAACATCGATTTCTAAACGACCGCCATCCATCGCGATCGCGGCTTTCGTCACGGATTGATAAAAGTTGCGGAGGACGACTAAGTTCTCACCTAAGTCGTGGGAGCTCCCAAGCAGGGAGTACAGTTTGCAATTGCCACTACTGATCTTTCCGAGCATACCGTACACTTCCTCTTGCTCTACCCAATCATCGTTGTTGGCAGTAAAAGCAATTAACGGAACGGACGTATTGGCCACCTTGGCAAGCGTAGATTCCAATGTATCCCAGTGATGTTCAAAACAATCTCGAACAAACACTTCAGAGCCAAGTTTGTGCCCTTCGAAATCAAGATCGTTTGGCAGCTCATCGATAGGTAAGCTGAGATAATCAAACCCAAGTGCTTTTTCCAGCGTGTCACGCAGATTAACGACACCAACAGCAGTAATGAGGAA
Source organism: Vibrio jasicida CAIM 1864 = LMG 25398 (assembly GCF_000400365.1). Lineage (GTDB taxonomy): Bacteria > Pseudomonadota > Gammaproteobacteria > Enterobacterales > Vibrionaceae > Vibrio > Vibrio jasicida. The sequence continues at coordinate 17,945 of NZ_BAOG01000008.1, forward strand.
AGACAGTTCAAGATCAGCAATGACCTCATACGCCACACGAGCTGACAAACTTGCCGCAATGAGGCCGATGTTCGACATGCCCTTTTGTTGCAGCCAGTGATAGACCGTGCATAAACTGTTTTTTCCGGTGGTCATCGTAAACTCATCGATGGTACCTGAACTCAAACCGACATGGTGAAGTGAGTCATAACGGAAAACATGGAACCCATTTTCAGACAAGTATTCAGCGAGACCTGCGAAATGATCCATTCTTCTGGCAAACCCAGAAGCAATAAGAATGGTATTATTTTTTTGGGGCACACTTTCATTCGGTAGTGTTTCCCAGACATGAATTTCCTGACCACAATTCACGCTCAGCACGTGAGAAATAGTCTTGCATTGGTTTTTCATTATAAATTTCCTTATTTAAGGGACGAAAACCAAGAACTTATCTTCTTCAAGAAATCGGGTTTGCTCTATTTCTACAGATACATCCTTGGTGGTGAAACTATATGGCCTTTCATGAGACACAAATCGAACTAAACGTTGTAGTGGTCGCATCGCATCATGTGCGCCGCCTGCTCTAAATATATTGTTCATTCCGGATTCAACTATTCGCTCAACACCTTTTTGAGCAAATATATCTCGGTATTTAATTGATGCATCCCAAGGGTAAAAAGAAATTGTTTGAGTTTTATGCTTAGCGATATAATCAACAACATCTTCAACCTTGTTTATTTTGTGAATATAAACACAACGACTTAAAGGATGGTTATATTCAACACCAGCTTCTGATTCTATAATCATCCACTTATTATCTGGTTCTGATATAACATTGAGACCTGAGAATTGACACTCTAGCCGAGTAAAGGAAAATAAAGCCTCTTCATCAAAGCTTTGCTTGGACTTAGGGAGTATATTTTCATAAAGACATAGTTTTTCTACTAACTTATCTTTAAAAGCTTCGTAGTTATTCCCACAAAAATATATATTTTGAGTAGAGAAGCAAGCATTTTGGTCATAAAAGCAAATATCATGAGCGACGCCGGAAGCGGCCTCATCTAAGTTGGTCGGCTCATCTAAAATGGTAAAACTTTTTTTAGGACCAAACTTCAAAACATCAATGTGTGAAGGCGAATGCTTAACGGCCCAATCAATTGCATCCTGCCCGCCCCAAGCAACAACTGCATCCATATGACTAATTAGCTCTTCCGCAATTGTCGTATCTGCCTTATGGGGCCAATAGACGACGGAGAGTGACTTGGAAATCGGGTGTTCTGGGTTCACATCAATGAAGCTCATTGCTAGCGCATGGGCAGTAAACGGATCAGAAGCCGACATTCGAACGATACATTGATTCTTGGTCAAGATGCCGCGCAATATCGATGTCACACCAGAGAGAGGGACATTACCCGCAAGCAAATGCATGACTCGTCCTTTCGGAAAGGCTTTTACATAGCACTCTCCTTGAGGCAACCATTCATCCTGAATATGAGCAGACCCAAGTTCTGTATTAATAATGTCGTACAAGGCACTTTTAGAGCAGAGAATCATCGCGATCCAATTTGCCTCTAACTTCGCCATTTGTGGTGAGTAACCTAAATAAGTAATTAGAGTCCTAATATATGCCCTTCTTCTTGAATATTCTTCATTCTTCCAACGTTGACCTACTGTATAAAGAAAATTGATAATATTATTTACATTTAGATCACTCAAAAAGTCATAATGAAGTATTTGTGACAAAATTTCATGGTTCAGAGAATCTATCTTTACTTTTTTTTCTTCAAAAGTGATCTCATAACCTTTTCCTTCAGTAGAAACTATTTGACCATTTATAATCAATGGCAAGTGTTTTTCCATATCAAAAGCTCTCCTTCTAATTTGGAAAAACATTAGTTCTTAGAATTTGAGATTGAAAGAAATTTCATGTCAAAATACAAATAATATTACATCAATCAAACTAATTAGGTTTTATATAAACTGATGGCATTATAGTTTATATTGATTATAGTTATTCATAACATTTAAATAGGTTATAAATTTCAGTTATTTCTATTGTTAGACTCATCAAATGTTTGATAGTGATAACCATTAACTTATGCATAAATACAACATACTTTAATTAGAACCTTTTCTTGTAAGGCAATCTAAGCCAAGTTAGCTCAGGCGCTTAAACAAAAGCACATATGGAAAATATGCAAAACAATGCATAATCTATAAAATTAGTCACACCATATACACCACAAAGACCATGTATTAAAAAGGGGTTTAGGTGGTAAGTTTGTTCAAAATTACCCCGCCCCGCATTAAAACCTAAACTTAAGCATCGCTACATTTAACGATTGCCCTAGAGTGGTTTTAAATTTTCAGAAATCGACATCAATTAAATTTTCATTTTGACTTTCAGATTAGAAATTGCAGAAAGAGGAAAACTTAATTCTTATGTATCAACAACTTAAAAGTTGGCACATTCCTTTCATTGCATATATCACGAACCAATGAGAGGGCGAATTATGAAAAGGACATCACTACTACTTGGGTCTCTAATAGCGAGCGCTTATGCACAAGCGGCGCCATTTGACACATGCCCAAGCAAAGCGTACCTATTCCAATCAACCCCGGTTCAAATCTATGGCGTCAATTTGGTTACAGGTTCTACGACTCTTTTAGAGGACGACACAGGTTTGGCTTCGGGCATTAACGGCGTAGGCTTTAACTTCACTGACCGTTATATCTACGGCTACGACACCACAAATAAAGAGATTGTTCGTCTTGGTCAAGACTTCCAAGCAGAGACGCTTGATGTTTCTGGTCTTCCTGCCGACCACACGTTTTACGTAGGTGACGTTTACAACCACGTCTACTACTTGTACCGCAAAGGCAAAGGACTTTTCTCCATTGACCTTTCTCCACTCGATTCTGATCCAAATGCGACATTGAGCATCGTGAAAATTAGTTCAACAGCGACGGTGAACCTAACCGACTTTGCATTCCATCCAAGCGACGGTTCCCTTTACGGCATCGACAATAATTCTGGAGTGCTGTACCAGTTCAACCCATCGAATGGTAATACGACTGCGATAGGTGATACAGGCGAGTTAGGCACATTTGGTGCTGGCTACTTTGATGTAAACGGCAACTACTACGTGTCACGTAACCAAGATGGCAAAATCTATCGTGTTGACCTTTCGGAAGGCAACGCAGCCAATATCGCAGCGGGCATTGTTCCTGCGGTCGAGTTTGTTTCTAACGGCCCAAGTTCAAGCCAAAATGACGGTGCTCGATGTGCCAATGCGCCTGTGATTGACGAAGACGATCCGATCGATTTTGGTGACGCACCGGACACTTACAGCACAACGCTTGCTTCAAATGGTCCGCGTCACGAAGTCGATGACGTTACTTGGCTGGGGTCTGTTGGTCCAGACGGTGATTCTGATGGGCAAGCAGACGACAACGCAGTTGGTGCTGCCGATGAAGATGGCGTTGGTTTTGTTGCTGCACTCGATCCTGGTTTGAGCTCCGTTGTCGAAGTAACTGCATCAACAACAGGCTATCTATCCGCTTGGTTTGACTGGAACCGCGATGGTGACTTTGATGATGATGGCGAGCAAGTCTTCACCAATGAGCTTCTCGCTGCGGGTAGCAACTCCCTTCCATTTGTTGTTTCTACCGCTGCGACCGCCGGTTCAAGCTGGAGTCGTTTCCGTTTTAGTCAACAAACTGACCTTAACTATGATGGTGGTTCAACATCAGGCGAGGTGGAAGATCACCCAATCACAATAACGGCTAATGGTTACGCTGTGGAGCACTTCCCAGCAGTAGACGATTACGCATCCGTTGCTTATGAAGACAACTGGCCATATACAGCGGACTATGACATGAATGATGTCGTTGTTGACCTACAAATCACAGAAACCACGTTGGCTGGTCATGTCGAAAACATCAAAATCTCGGGCAAATTGGTCGCTTACGGTGCCACCTATAAAAATGGCTTTGCTATTCGATTACCTGGTGTATCACGAAGCAGTATCGAAACCTCATTGACAACACTGACATTTGATGGTGTTGAGCAAGCGTCAAACGGACTGGAAAGCATCTCTGATGAAGCAATATTTATCATTGGTGAAGACATGAGTGTTCACGCCGCCAGCAGCGGTGGATGTACTTTCTTTAGAACCGAATCTGACTGTGATACCAATACTGCACTGTTGGATTTTACCCTCAACATCTACTTTACAGAAGGTTCTGATCGCTCTGCGATAACCGATATGCCATACGACCCGTTCATCTTTGCAACACCAAATACTTACCATGGCGACGGCATCACTTTCCAACCAGGTCGTAAATGGGAAGTGCACTTACCCGGACAAGCACCAACTGAGCAATTCGATACATCCTTATATGGCCGAGGTGTCGATGCAAGTTTGAATGGCTCAAACAACTACTTCAAAACAGCCACTTACCTTCCTTGGGCTCTACTTATTGTAGAAGACTGGGAGTGGCCTTTAGAACGAATTGACATGGTTGAAGCCTACCCTGCATTCCAAACTTGGGCTGAGTCTGGAGGTACAGAGAGCGAAACCTGGCACCAATCACCAACAGCCGACAAGTGCTACAACCGTCCATAGGGAGATAATATTATGAAATACTTAACCACAATCATTATGGGATTAGCACTAACGGCATGTGGCGGTGGCGGCGGTGGTGGAGGCGGCAGTAGCAGCGACGATGATAGTTCAACACCACCACCAGCACCACCTCCAACAACAGTGACGGTTCCGGAAGAAGAGACCACCATGCAGGATTTAGTGGTACCAGAAGGCTTCAACTACAACCCAGTGAAAGAAGGCACACTTAGTGTCGATATCAGTGGTTTCTCTTCTCAACGTGCGCATTTAAGCTTGTATAAGGACTTCCAAGAAGACGGCGCAGGTAACTACAAAGCCAATTACCCCAGCAAAGTGGCTTCTATACCCTTGAGCAATGGCCAAGCAGATTTTGATTTCAATATCTCTGACAGCCAAGGTGATTTACTGGTCGAGATTTGGTTTTACGATGGCACTGACCCAATTCGACGAGTTATTTCCACCAGTGATACGAGCTTAACGTTGTAGTCTCTGACCAAACCGAAAGGTAATAACGGTACGAACAACAAGCTTTACCGCAAAATTGTCCATACTTTAACTTAAAAATCGCATCGTTCTTTTGAACATGCGATTTTTTTATTGTAAAACAGAAGGATTACTGAAGATGCGGGAAAACACGTTGGACAACCCCAAAACCTACATTTTTGTCTTTTCAGGTACCATACTGCTGTTAGTTTTTGCGCTTTGGTTAACATCATCAGAGAAAAACCAAACCGTCACTACAACGGTGATAAGTAATACATTAACTCAATCGCTTGACGGACAACGCCGATACTTAACCATCGATTTACCTGAACAAGGTCAAGCACCTATCTCGGTCCCTGTAACGGTAAATTGCCCAGTAGGTTCAACGGTGACATTCAACCAAACCACAGGTTCTCTCTTCGAGCAGCCGCTCACATTTTTGAAATGCGAATAAGCCTATTCTGCTCATTTATACAACGGCTTCATGCCATGGTAAGGAAGCACAAAACATGCAAGCACTGATTACTGTCAATGAATTACAACCACTCTTAGGTAAACCAAACCTTAAGCTCTTAGATGCGAGCATTGCTTTTCAAATTCCATCCGAAACAAAGAAAATTCAGAACCAATGGATTTCTGGTACGCAGCGTTTTGATTATGACAATAACTTTTGTTTACCGAATTCCCCCCTTCCCCACATGATGCCAACGGAAGCTGACTTCAATAACCGCGCACAACAGTTGGGGCTGAATAACGATGATCTCATCGTGATCTATGACAACTCAGGTACGCTAGCAGCACCAAGAGCATGGTGGATGTTAAAAGCAATGGGGCATAACAATGTTCGTGTTTTGAATGGCGGTTTACCCGCTTGGATTGACGCGGGTTTCCCCGTCGTAGACACACTTGTACAACCCAAAGAGCTAGGTGATTTTTCTGGCAAATTGGATGAAAAGGCATTTTTGGATGCCCAAGCGGTTCTTGGCCACTCAAATCACCAAAGTGCAAATATTATTGATGCTCGTTCCAAGGCTCGTTTTTTAGGTGAAGTGCCAGAACCTCGAGAAGGTCTACGCAGTGGGCACATTCCGCATGCGGTTTGCTTGCCGTTTCAAGAACTATTAACGGACGGTCACATTAAGCCAAATTCAGAGTTGCAACAGATATTTAGCGAACTAACAATAAATAATGATAAATCAATCATTTTCAGTTGTGGTTCTGGTGTCACTGCGTGCATTTTGTTACTAGCAGCGTATCAACTAGGCATGCAAAAACTATCGGTTTATGACGGGTCATGGACAGAATGGGGCGCAGACCAATCCCTACCTATCGAGTGCTAATTTAGGAGCTATCAAAATAATATGATCGGATTAAAGAAGAACATTTGGACGCTGTACATAACGCTTTTCGCAATTAGCGTCGGTTTGTTTTCTTTATTTGGTCATTATCACTACGAATCCACCCTCGATAAATACAAAGACAAGCAGCTCTTACAATTGGAGCTGTTTGCTTCATCGGTCGATTCACTCTTTAAAGCACAAGAAACCCTTCTTGAAGTTGTCGGTCATCAGCTTATTGAGCAAAATGACTTCACGCGCACCGCCTCTCTTCAGATGCGTCCGCTGCTAGACAATCTTATGAGTATCCACCCAGCAATCGCTGCATTTGGTTTAACAAACCCTCAAGGAGATTATCTTGCAATAAGCTCCAACTTAGATTTGCAAAAACTAAAGAACCTCAATCAAAATCCGCAAACCAAAGACACATTCATTGCCGCACTTGAATCTAATCATATGGTCGTTGGACGCACGTATTTTATGCCTGCTCTCGATTCATTGGTGATCCCAATTAGAAAAGCAATTCGTGATAAACAGGGACGAGTCACTGCTGTAATGACGGCAGGCTTCAAAATGAATTCTTCCTTGGTCTTTAGAAATGATATTCATGCCAACGAGCACAATCGCGTTTCCCTAGTACGTGAAGATGGCTACTTAACGTTTACATCCGCAGAGCAGGCGACGGTTTACAGTTATAACCATCCTGCTGATGGCCATAAAAAATCAATCGTTTTTGAGCAAGTAGACAAAAAATATGGCTGGAGCCGAGATACTGTCAAGTCACTAGCGAGCGCGGTAAATATTGTTGCAGATGACCCTAGAATCAATCAACTCGTGACGTTAAAGTATTTGCCTGACTATAAACTTTGGGCTTCTTCATCTACTGATCTCAGATATATCCAAAGTGGATTCTTTGAGCAATTCGCTCTTTATTCCATCGTATTCATTTTCATTCAAGCTGGTTTTTATGCGCTCGTCCGCTCCATTGCGAACAACGAATTGGCGACGCGAGAGAAACTCTTATATCAAGCGCACCATGACCACCTCACTCTCCTGCCCAATCGTGAATATTTGCGAACCCACATCGGTCGCTGGCTAGGAGGGGCTTCCAACCCTTTTACTCTGATGTTTATTGATGTCGATAACTTTAAATCGGTCAACGACACACACGGCCATGAATTTGGCGACGAAGTGTTAAAACAAATCGCTCAGCGCCTAAAAACGTTTGAAGCGGAAGGACGATTGATTATCCGAGAAGCCAGTGATGAGTTCATCCTTCTTGTCAATCTCGTAGATAAAGCCAGCATCAATACGCTTGCTAGCGATCTCATCGCTTATTTATCCGAACCTTACATTGTTAAAGACAACCAATTCTTACTCAGTTGCAGCATTGGTATTGCACTTTACCCATCCCATGGCAACAACCTAGATGCACTGCTTCGCTCAGCCGATATTGCGATGTACCAAGCGAAAAAAGAGCGAAACACCTACAGCTTGTTTGACCAACAGATGCATGTAAAGCACTTGCACAAAATGCGCATCGAACAGCGTTTAAGGCTAGCCATCGAGAGACAAAGCCTGTTTATGGTTTATCAGCCTCAACTGAACGTAAATGGACAGGTTTATGGCGTGGAAGCGTTGATTCGCTGGCAAGACGAAGAGCTTGGTTTTGTACCACCCAATGAATTTATTCCTTTGGCCGAAAGCTCTGGTTTAATGGTTCGTCTGGGAGAGTTGATAATAGAAAAAAGCCTTATTGATATGGCAAGGTTGATGGCAACTTCACACCAACCGATTCAAATGTCGATCAACATATCGGTCAAGCAATTTATTCAGGTGAACTTCGTCGACAATCTCCTTGCATCGATTGAAAAACATGGTGTTGACCAAAATCGAATTACGTTGGAGATAACCGAAAACTTGTTCATTGAGGATTTAGACAAGTTCGCACCGATTTGCGAACGCTTACACCAATTAGGCTTTAAAATTTCACTGGATGACTTCGGTACAGGTTACTCTTCTTTGAGTATGCTGAAAGCCCTTCCAATTGATGAGGTAAAGATTGATAAAAGCTTTGTCGATAACATCGAAGAGGATGAAAAAGCCCTCAACATGGTGCAAAACATCATCGCCATTGGTAAGAATTTTGGTATGAAGGTCTTAGCGGAAGGTGTAGAAACAAAGCAACAACGTGATCAGCTTGCTGTTTGTGGTTGCGACCTAATCCAAGGCTACTTCTATTCCAAACCACTGCTTTTTGAGGCGTTGATAGAATTTGCACAACAAAGCAGCAATGAAAAAGCCGTCGCAGAATAACAACGGCTTGTTTTCATTATTCCCCTAGTGTCATCGTAAACCAGCGAAAAAGATGCCTTCGAATGCTTACTTCTGCATTTCTTTATACATCACTTCGACGAGCTCACCTTTCGGATCGCCAGACAGCTCCCAAGTAAAAATACCGCCGAGTTTTGCTTGTTTAGCCCAATCTGCTTTGGCTTTAATTGAACGCTGATCTTCAAACGAAATAAAAACTTTCTTATCTGGATTCCACAAATAAGGAGCTTGTGATTGCTCGTCATATTTGTATTCGTAACCTTGCTTAGCACTGTAGTTCTTCATCAAATCCCAGAACATGAAATAGCCATTCTCACCAGTACCAAACTGCGCACCTTGTTCTGAAACCAAATCCTGTGTCGGCAAATCACCTGAGAAGTCTTTAGTCCCTTGCCAGCCGCGTCCATAGAAAGCAGCGCCAATCACCAACTTCTCACTAGGGATACCCAGTTCAATCATCTGGTTAATGAAAACATCTGCGCCCATGCCCCACCAGCTGCGTTCGGTAGCGTGCAAGTTAGTCGTATGTCCAGTTTGCTGACCCCAACCACCTAGGAAGTCGTAAGTCATTGCGAACATATTCGTTAGGTAAGGTTGTGCCGCTTTCCAATCAATGCCTGCCGCTTTTGAACCAACGCCCACTGCCGTAGAAAGCTCATATTCGCGTTTTGTTTGTTTCGCTAATGCATCTAAGTCACCACGCATGGTTTTTACAAGATAAGTGAATGCATCACGTTCTAACGCTTTCTGCTCATCGGTCAGTTTGGTATCAGGGTTCCAAGGCGATGTGGTTAAACCGCCGCCACCTGGGTATTCCCAGTCAAGATCGATCCCATCGAAGAAATCGTATTGAGCAATTAACTCGACGGCCGTTTTTGAGAACTGATCCATCGCTTGCTTGTTCTTCGCCATTGCGTGAAACGGTTCAGACATGGTCCAGCCACCAAAAGAAGGCAGAATTGTTAAATCAGGATATTGCTTCTTAAGCTCGGCGAGTTGAGCAAAATGCCCCTTGTAAGGCACTTTGACAGAAACTGGGCCAAAATCTTTCTCAAGCGCGGCTTCGGTATCAACAAGAATCGCGGTGTAAGGTTCTTTGCCTTCGCATTGTTTGGCAACGAGCTTTTGAACCGTTTCCGACGCACCAGTATGAGGACCACACATGCTTAAAAATGCGTAAATAATATGGGTAAGGTTGTCCGCTGGGATGTCTTTCACTGTGTATGGGTTTTCAGCATTCGCGTATTGCCAATCAGCGAAGTAGCCTGCAACGACCTTTTGCTCAGCTTGAGCAACCCCAGTTAACCCCGTAAATAGTGCAGCTGCGAGAAGTGTTTTTTTCATGGTTTCCTCCAGAGTAATCAATTCCAAATTACTCCTGAGGAATATTTTTAACTTGCAAACGAAATCAGGCTGCGAGTGATCTATAAATCCTCGCAGCCTGATTACATAAGTTGCATATTATTTGTGCTAAACCTCTGATGCTTCGCTATCGTGCATTTGCTCATCTAAGTTCAAAACGGTAAGTGCGTTACTCACACTCGTCGCGATAACATCAATAACTCCAGTTCTCAATGCTCCTAGTAGCGCAAGAGGTTTACTGTTTTCTGCGGCAATGGCGATGACTTCAGCAATGGGGCGGAATTCATCAATCCCTAAACCTATCACTCGATCGCTCATGACAGTGTTTGCTACGTTCCCATGAATATCAAAGAAATCATATCCAGCAAAGTCTCCGACAACACCTTGCATCAATCGTGATTGCACGACTTCATCTGGAGTAAACCAACCAAGGTCAACCATGTAACTGTTTTCACTCATATCGCCGATGCCTACCAAAGCGACATCAGCTTTACGTGCAAGATCTAGCGTTTGTTTGACCGTCGCGTTTTGCATAAATGCAACTTTTTGCTCTCGGTTTTCTGCATAAGCTGGGGCGTACAAGGTTTCAGAAGTGCCACCGTATTTCTTCGCAAACTGTCGGCAAATATGGTCGGCGTTAAACATACCACCACGCGGGTGAATACCACCGATGCCACACACGAATTTACAATCTCGCGGGGTAATTACACCAACGTGATGTGCGACAGAAGATACGTTTCGCCCCTGCCCTACAGACACCACCATGCCATTTTTGAGCGTGCTGGTTAAATAGTTAGAAACCAAGCCCGAAACCTGCAACCGCTGTGCTTCTTCATTCGGCTGGTCGAGCGCAACCAATGCTCGCTTAACACCAAATCGTTCAATTAGACGTTGTTCAATTTTGGCGCTAAATACTGGGTGATACTTTACGGTAATTTCGACAATGCCTTCATCACGTGCCTGTTTTAGCATTCGGCCAACTTTGGCACGTGAAATCGCGAATTTTTTTGATATTTCTTCTTGCGTCGCACCATCCTGATAATAAGCAACGGAGATCTCCGTCAACAAGTCTGTGCTTTCAATAGAAATATCTTGGTTAGAACTGCTCATGGTTTTTCTCGCCCTTTTAGAGGATCGACATTGTATGCGGTAGTGAGCATCTGCTCATTGACTTATCATATGTTACCTAGCAATTTTAACGTTACATTTGCTCACTGCAATAACATTTTCTCAGTGGCGATTTATCACTTTTAGATGACTGTTCAAGCCTTGAACAATAAGGGCAAACGTTTAATTCGTTCAACGACTAAACATCCAAGAAAAAAACGTTGATGAAGTTCACTATAAGTCAGCTTCCCCAATTGACTTTCGGCATGGATAGGATAAATATGGACACATCATTTACTCAGCTACCGATCATATGTTCAGGGCAAATGTTCGGTACCGAAATTTTCCGTAGTTGGTTGAGCAGATGTCTCGTTAATTATGATGAGACGATTGGCCGACTCGCTTGCAAATGCACAAGCTGTGGTTCAGATAACCACACTTAAGCCCATTTATATAGGATGATCGATTATGAGCAACAAGTTAGAGCAACTTCGTAAACTAACGACTGTAGTAGCGGACACTGGTGAAATTGACGCAATCAAAAAGTACCAACCAGAAGATGCGACAACTAACCCATCTCTTATCCTAAAAGCGGCTCAAATCGAAGAGTACGCGCCTCTGATCGATGCTTCTATCGAGTACGCAAAAGCGCAAAGCAATGATAAAGCACAACAAGTTCAAGACACTTGTGACATGCTTGCTGTAAACATCGGTAAAGAAATTCTGACAACGATTCCAGGTCGAATCTCAACAGAAGTAGACGCTCGTCTTTCTTACGATACAGAAGGCAGCGTGGCTAAAGCTCGCCAGCTTGTGAAAATGTACAACGATGCTGGCATCACTAACGATCGCATCCTAATCAAACTAGCTTCTACTTGGGAAGGTATCCGTGCTGCTGAAATCCTAGAGAAAGAAGGCATCAACTGTAACCTAACACTTCTATTCTCATTCGCACAAGCTCGCGCATGTGCTGAAGCTGGCGTATTCCTAATCTCTCCATTCGTTGGTCGTATCATGGACTGGTACAAAGCGAAAGAAGGTCGTGACTTCGAAGCATCTGAAGATCCAGGCGTAATTTCAGTAACTGACATCTACAACTACTACAAAGAGCACGGCTACAACACGGTTGTTATGGGCGCAAGTTTCCGTAACATCGGCGAGATCCTAGAACTTGCTGGTTGTGACCGTCTAACTATCGCTCCTGCTCTTCTAGCTGAACTAGAAGCGGCTGAAGGTGAAGTAGTTGAGAAGTTGGTTGACTCTAAGGGCTCGAAAGAGCGCCCAGCGCCAATGACTCATGCCGAGTTCCTATGGGAGCACAACCTAGACGCTATGGCAGTTGAGAAAGTAGCAGAAGGTATCCGCAACTTCGCCGTTGACCAAGGCAAACTAGAAGACATGATCGCAGCTAAGCTGTAATCACACAGAATTAAAAAAGGGGAACGTTTGCGTTCCCCTTTCAATTTCCAATTCCAATATTGAAAGACTGGTAGTTATTATGGACCGTAAAAATCTAGCTAATGCTATTCGTGCACTAAGCATGGATGGTGTACAACAAGCAAACTCTGGCCACCCAGGCGCACCTATGGGTATGGCTGACATCGCTGAAGTACTTTGGCGCTCTCACCTGAACCACAACCCATCGAACCCAGAGTGGGCTGATCGTGACCGTTTCGTGCTATCTAACGGTCACGGCTCTATGCTGATCTACTCTCTACTGCACCTCGCAGGCTACGAGTTGTCTATCGATGATCTTAAGAACTTCCGTCAGCTTCACTCTAAAACTCCTGGTCACCCAGAGTACGGCTACGCACCAGGTATCGAGACAACAACTGGTCCTCTAGGTCAAGGCATCACTAACGCAGTTGGTATGGCGATGGCTGAGAAAGCGCTAGCGGCACAGTTTAATAAAGAAGGCCACGACATCGTTGATCACTTCACTTACGTGTTCATGGGCGACGGCTGTCTAATGGAAGGTATCTCGCATGAGGCATGTTCTCTTGCTGGTACGCTAGGCCTAGGTAAACTGATCGCATTCTGGGATGACAACGGCATCTCTATCGACGGTCACGTTGAAGGTTGGTTCTCTGACGACACGCCTAAGCGTTTTGAATCTTACGGCTGGCACGTTATCCCAGCAGTAGATGGTCACGATGCTGAAGCAATCAATGCTTCTATTGAAGCTGCTAAAGCGGACCCACGCCCTACGCTGATCTGTACTAAAACCATCATCGGTTTTGGTTCACCAAATAAATCTGGTTCGCACGACTGTCATGGTGCACCACTAGGCGCTGAAGAAATTGCAGCGACACGTAAACAACTTGGTTGGGAGCACGGTCCTTTTGAAATTCCGTCGGAAGTCTACGCAGAGTGGGATGCGAAAGAAGCAGGCGCAGCTAAGGAAGCAGCGTGGAACGAGAAACTTTCTGCTTATGAAGCAGCATACCCCGAGTTGGCGGCTGAGTTTAAGAGACGAGTAAACGGCGACCTACCAGCGGAATGGGAAGAGAAAGCAAACGCAATCATTGCTGATCTTCAAGCTAACCCAGCGAACATCGCATCACGTAAAGCATCTCAAAACGCACTAGAAGCGTTTGGTCAAATGCTTCCAGAATTCATGGGTGGCTCAGCTGACCTAGCGCCTTCTAACCTAACCATGTGGTCAGGTTCTAAATCTCTAGAAGCAAGCGACTTCTCTGGTAACTACATTCACTACGGTGTACGTGAATTCGGTATGACAGCGATCATGAACGGTATCGCACTACACGGCGGTTTTGTTCCTTACGGCGCAACGTTCCTAATGTTTATGGAATACGCTCGTAACGCAATGCGTATGGCTGCTCTGATGAAAATTCAGAACATCCAAGTTTACACGCACGACTCTATCGGTCTTGGCGAAGATGGTCCAACTCACCAACCAGTTGAACAAATTGCATCTCTACGCCTAACGCCAAACATGAGCACATGGCGTCCATGTGACCAAGTTGAGTCTGCGGTAGCTTGGAAACTTGCGATTGAACGTAAAGATGGTCCGTCGGCTCTTATTTTCTCTCGTCAAAACCTAGCGCAACAAGAACGTACAGCTGAGCAAGTTGCAGATATCGCGAAAGGTGGTTACATCCTGAAAGACAGCGATGGCAAACCTGAGCTGATTCTTATTGCGACAGGTTCTGAAGTTGAACTAGCAGTGAAAGCAGCTGAGCAACTAACGGCTGAAGGTAAGAAAGTACGTGTTGTATCAATGCCTGCGACAGACACCTTCGACAAGCAAGACGCGGCTTACCGTGAATCAGTATTGCCATCAGACGTAACAGCACGTATCGCTATTGAAGCGGGCATTGCTGACTTCTGGTACAAGTACGTTGGCTTCGATGGTCGTATCATCGGTATGACAAGCTTCGGTGAATCTGCACCAGCTGACCAGCTGTTCGAAATGTTTGGCTTTACTGTAGAAAACGCAGTAAACACAGCAAAAGAACTGCTAGCTTAATCGCTTAGTATTATCAGTTTTCTCTATTGCGAATGTGAAAACTGAAAAGCCCCGCTCTCTGCAGCGGGGCTTTATTTTATCTATCGATTATCTATCGATAACGAATCCTAAAGCATCTAATCCAAGTTACTTCTCTTCAAACTGAATCGCAATTCGATAGAAGTCTTGTACTTGCTCTTTCAATTGTTGGCTGTTTTGCTCAACGGAGTGCGTCGCTGCTAAGTTCTGCTCTGCGGTAGAAGCAATCGAATGAATGTGCTGATTCACATCGCTAGATAACTGGAGCTGCTTATTCGCGGAATCAGCAACGTTGACCATTAATCCGCTCATGCTCTGCATCATTTGCTCAACTTCAGACAGGCGTAATGCGCTCTGTTCAGCGACCTGTGAGCACGTGTCCGTTTGATCTTTATTGGCGATAATGTCTTTTTGCCAGCTTTGAATCGTTGCCAGCATCGCTTCAATGGAAGCTTGAATTTGATCCGTCGCATTGGAAGTCCGTCCGGAAAGGGCTCTCACCTCGTCAGCAACGACGGCAAATCCACGTCCTTGCTCACCCGCTCTTGCTGCTTCAATGGCAGCATTCAACGCAAGTAAGTTAGTTTGGTCAGCAATCCCGCCAATCTCTTCCATCAATTGGCTTACCTTCTGAGCTTGGTCACTCAACTGATAAGTGGTCTCCGTGGCTTTTTCTGCTTGTAAGCTCAACTGTGACAAATTGATATGAGTTTGATCGATGGTTTCTTTCGCCATTAGACAAGACTTCAGTGTGTCATCGATCAATAGATGCGCGTCATGGGTGCTCGATGACACTGAATTGGCAGACGCTTCCATCGAATCCGCCGCATCGCGAACTTCATGAATGTCTTTATTTTGCTGTGTCAATGCTGTGAGTACTTCTGCCGTAGTATGACTAAGCTCTTCTGCGCAATTTTGTAATGGCATTGCTGAATCGGTCATTCGACCAAGTACCGTACGAATACGAGCCGACAGCATTTTGATATGAAAATCAGCGATAGAAAACGGCTTATTACCTGAATACACTAAACGACTTACACTGTCATATTGCAACTGAAGTTTCTTAAACTGTTGTGGCGTATCAATGAGTTCTTGACGGAAAAGCAATGCCAGAACCCCTGCAGGCAGTAATGACGCCAGCCAAGCTAGAGGACCATCTAGAGCTAAAGCGAAGCTCGTCATTGGCGCAACAAGTGCACCTAAAAGAATGCCATAACGCAATGTTTCATTGAGCTTTAACGACCAAGTTCTGCCAGACTTCTCTGCTTTCAACAGTCCCTGATACGCTTTAGCCGCAATATCTACCCATTCTCGCTTAGGTTTCACTCGAACCGATTGGTAACCTACAACTTCGTGTCCTTCATAGATTGGCGTTACATAGGCATCCACCCAATAATAACCGCCTGACTTAGTTTTGTTTTTCACAATACCTCGCCAAGCTTTTCCTTGTTTCAAACGTGTCCACATATCGCCGAATGCCGCTTTAGGCATATCACTATGGCGTACAATGTTATGGTTTTGACCGAGTAATTCTTCAGAGGTGTATTCAGCAATTCGGCAAAACGCATCGTTGCAATAAGTGATCACACCTTTTAAGTTTGTGGTAGAAACCAATTCATCGGTTTCTGAGAAGAGCGTTTCTTGAGCTTTGAGAGAAGATTGGGCTGACATAGATAGACTTCTATAATTATTATTAATTGCGACAGGTTGTATACACGAATGTTGTTTTTATTACAAAATGCTAGAGAAAAAATCTTACCGATGCGACATTTCAAGCCTAAAAAACTTACTTAGATAACAATAATTAACCAGCAAATCTAAACAATGTGAACTTCTAGACAAAAAAGACCCGGTTATAATGACCGGGTCTTATAAATTTCTATTAACGGTTACGCAGCTTGAGACTGAGTATCGTTATTCGCTTTAAGCACGAACACCACCATCACGAAAATAACAAACGGAAGTACATATAGGTTTAGATTTTGCCATCCCACCGTCGACTCCAACCAACCAGAGAGCAATGCAGTAATCGTCACGCAACTGAATACAAAGAACTCATTGAATGCCTGAGCTTTGCTTTTGTTCTTAGCCTCATAACTTTGGCTAAATAAGCTTGTTGCGGCGATAAACATAAAATTCCAGCCAACCCCAAGTAAAATCAACGCCGTGCTGAAGTGCCAGATTGAAAGGCCATGCATGTTGATCGCAATACACGCAATAAACAAAACGCCACCAGCTAATATCAACTTCTTAGCCCCAAACTTCTCAATCAAACTTCCGGTGAAGAAAGCCGGCACAAACATGCCTAATACGTGCCATTCAATAACACCTGCCGCTCTCGTGAAATCGAAACCACAACCAATCATCGCAAGTGGTGTCGCGGTCATAAGAATGTTCATTACTGCATAAGCCACCATGGCTGCCATCACGGCAATCATGAAGTTTGGCTTTCTAATGATCGCAGTAATCGAATCTGGCTTAGTATCAATTGACTGTGCGTGAGCCGGAGGGAACTGAATAGTTTGTAGCAATATTAAGGCCGTAACATAGAGCACAATCAAAACAGCAAAAGCACTGATATAGAGCCCGCCATCCGACCATTGTTGTGAATAAACCGCTAAGTTTGGTCCTAATACAGCCGCCAATACGCCACCAGCCATAGATATAGAAATTGCTCTATGCCTTGCAGATTCATCACATACTTCAATGGCAGCGAACCGATATAAAGTGCCAAAACCGATGCCAATACCCAACAAAAAGGTAGCAGTACAAAAAAGAGTGAAGTTTTGTTGTGACAATGCGTAAGTCGCCAACGAAGCACCAAGAATACCAATGACGTTACCGAGGCTAAAGCCCAGTCGTCGTCCCAGTTTCCCCATAATTAAAGAAGCGGGAATCGTTGCTGACATTAACCCTAAAAATTGCAACGCGACAGGTAGAGTAATCATGCTTGATGACGGGGCAATTTGTTTACCGATCAGGGCAATAACTGAAATCAGTAAGATGTTTCCTGTCATGAGCAAAGCTTGGCAAAGTGACAGCAACCAGACGTTTCTGTTCATCTCATTCCTTGAGTAATTCTAATCTATGCAAATACATTAGCGGATTTGGTCCATAAATACATGAGATAGTTGCATACGGTTAAGTACAATGAACGCGCAATTATGACAACCAATAACTCCAAAGCGCTCAGAAATGAAAAAAGCCAGCGCTGTGCTGGCTTTCATTCATTTCAAGCTTATTGGCTTATTTTGCTCGACGAGCTTTAATAGAGTCTGATAGCTGGCGTAGAACCGTCTCAGTATCTTCCCAACCAATACAAGCATCGGTAAGCGATTGGCCATAATTTGCGACCTTACCATCCACAAGATCCTGACGACCTTCAACAAGATGCGATTCAATCATCACACCGAAGATCGCGTCTTCACCACCAGCGATCTGTTCTGATACATCATCAGAAACCAACATCTGACGTTTGAACTGCTTAGAGCTGTTGGCGTGGCTAAAATCAATCATCACTTTCTTAGGTAGACCCGCAGCATCCAGTTCATCCTTAATTTGAGCAACGTGCGCCGCGCTATAATTCGGCTCTTTACCACCACGGAGGATGATATGACAGTCTGGGTTACCTGCTGTTTCTACGATTGCAGAATGGCCGTATTTAGTAACAGATAAGAAGTGGTGAGAAGCGCTTGCTGAGCGAATCGCATCGCTCGCGATCTTAATGTTGCCATCTGTACCATTCTTAAAGCCAACAGGGCAAGACAGGCCAGAAGCAAGTTCGCGGTGAACCTGAGACTCTGTCGTTCGCGCACCAATCGCACCCCAGCTGATAAGATCCGCAACGTATTGTGGCGTGATCATATCAAGGAATTCGCTCGCGGTCGGTAAGCCCATATCGGTCAGATCAAGAAGAAGCTTACGGCCAATGCGTAATCCGTCATTTAACTTAAATGTGTCGTCTAAGTACGGGTCGTTAATAAGTCCTTTCCAACCTACCGTTGTACGTGGTTTCTCAAAGTAAACACGCATCACGATTTCTAGTTGGTCGCCGAGTTCATCACGCAACACTTTTAACTTTTTACCGTACTCTACCGCCGCTTCTGGGTCATGAATTGAACAAGGGCCAACAATGACAAGTAAACGGTCGTCTTTGCCTTCCAGAATGTTGTGAATGGCATTTCGGCATTCAAAAGTAGTCGAAGAAGCAGTTTCAGTTGCCGGAAATTTTTCTAATACTGCAACGGGTGGCAATAGCTCTTTTACTTTATTAATTCTTACATCATCAGTTTGAAACATTACTTCTACTTCCTAGTTACTATCCCTGACCCACTATTTTGACCCAACTTTACTCAGTGCAACATTGTTCACAAAGCAAGCAATAACAAGGGCTGTAGGCTCATTTAATTGTGTCGATGGAAGTAACTTATCGACTTCACAGTAGACTTGCAATCACTTTTTCTAAAAAAATGCAAATTAACACCTAACGTTCATTTCAAAACACAGCGTACATTTAAGTTTACGAAAAAAGTTCAATAAAATTAGTTATTTTCTTAAAAATTTAAAAATCTTGTCTACAATGTAAGAAATATCAGAAGTTTGTGAGGGAGTTCGCGACTAAAAGTGTAGCAAGATCTAAGATATTGTTGCTTGATGTTAAATTAAATGACTATTAAACTAATTTCTTATAACTACCTAGTTTTACTCAAATTGTTAAAACAAAGTAGAAGTTAATATGCAATCAATACAAGGAAACATTATGAACAAAGTAGCAATTGCAGTAGCAGCAGTGGTAGCTGGTGGTTTAATGAGCTCTGCTCATGCTGAGATGTATATCGGGGGCAAAGTAGGCATGACTACTTTAGATGATGCTTGTTATCTAAACAGCCCTTGTGATGATGATGCTTTCGGCGCCGGAATGCACATCGGTTACGATTTCACCGATATCATTGCACTTGAGTATGGCGTTGATTACTTGGGTGACTACAAAGCTAACTTCAAGTCAGGGGCTAATGCTGTAGATACTATCGACGGCGATCTATGGGCACTAACACTTGCACCTAAATTCAACTGGCATCTAAACGACACGTGGAACCTATTCGCGAAAGTTGGTGGTGCTTACATGATTTCTGGTGACGAAAAAGACATCGTGCCTACAGGTTCACTTGGTGCGGAATACACCATTGACCGTAACTGGAGCGTTCGTGCGGAATACCAACGCTACCAAGACATCTCAGACGACGTTCTAGATGATATGGATGCTAACTTCTTCGGCATCGGTGTTAACTACAAATTCGCAGCAGCACCAGTTGTAGCGGCAGTAGTAACAGAAGAGGTGATGGAAGAAGAACCAGTAATGATGACGAAGACGCACCAAGAAGAGTACGGTACAGGTACGTTTGAATTCGACAGTGCAACACTGACTGATTCAGTGTCTGAGCGTCTAGATAACTTCGTTAATTTCTTGAACGAATACCCACAAGCTCAAGTTGAAATTACTGGTTACACAGATAGCTCTGGTCCAGCAGCTTACAACCAAAAACTGTCTGAGCGTCGTGCTCAAGCGGTTGCTGATTACCTAATCGCAGCAGGTATCGATGCAGATCGCTTCACAGTAACTGGTATGGGTGAAGAAGATCCAGTAGCTGACAACAGTACTCATGAAGGTCGCGAACAGAACCGTCGTGTTGTGGTACATGTACCTGAGTTCCAATACGAAGAACTGTCTCAACCTGAATAAGAGTTCCTACTCTGATTTAGTCTAAGGGATGCTTCGGCATCCCTTTTTACTTGCTTCAATTCCTCGCTTTATGCGTCTCATGTTAACGACGCTAATCAGGCACCACATAGCTCTCTAGCCTTAACCATTTCCACAACTTAACGCTTAGATCTTATCCAATCGACACACTCAAACCATTTTAAAACCTTCTTCTTGAACAGCTTTGTCGTCTGAACAACTCAAGACTTAAACAACCCTCAACACTCTTTATCTCTCACCTCGATTCCAAACGAACTTATACTGTCAAGATGGCCTAGAGCTCTCTTTTCGATATTCTTTTTTTAGGTTCTATTGACCTTTCGAGCTAATTTTTTGCAGAGAATGGTTTGCTGTTTATACAAGACAGAGACTTCTTATGTAGCTGGCCTACATAAGAAGTCAACAACGTAGTAGAAGTACCGCCGCACCGAAGATTGGTGCGGTCAGTCAGTCGTTAGAAGAAGAGTTTTACACAGAGAACAATGAGCCTAAGTAATGGTCAGCTAATAGTGCAACGAACAGAGCAAGCAAATGGTAGATAGAGAATTTGAACGTTTCCATCGCACTATTAGGCTGTGGAGAAAACTTCAGCTTCCACGCGTGGTACACAAAGCCCGCATTGAGTAATAAAGAGGAGAATAGATAGACAAAGCCGGCCATGCCGACTAGGACCGGTAATATACAAACTAACGTCAACAACACAGTATACAGAAGGATCGAAGTTTTGGTGTATTCAATACCATGAGTGACAGGCAACATCGGGATATCCACTTTTCGATAATCTTCTACCCGATGTATTGCCAATGCCCAAAAATGGGGTGGAGTCCATATAAAAATGATCATCACAAGCAGCCACGCGTTGGCATGTAATTCGCCAGTAACCGCTGTCCACCCTAACAAAGGCGGCATTGCGCCCGCAATCCCCGCAATCACTATGTTCTGTGGAGTAGCGCGTTTGAGATACATGGTGTAAACCACCGCATAACCCAACAAACTTAAAAACGTCATCCAAGCAGTGAGCGGATTAATTAACGCATATAAAAGAACAAACCCAATCAAACCTAAAGCGCTAGCAAACATGGCAACGGACAAAGGATTCGTGTCACCAGAGGGCAATGGACGCTTATGTGTTCTCGCCATACGAGCATCGATACGTCGATCAATGAGGTGATTAAACGCCGCTGCAGAACCTGCCATCAAACCAATTCCTATCAACCCAACCATCGCTTGCATCCATGGGAAGTTAACCACTGGCGCGAGGATCATTCCGACTATCGCAGTGATTAACATTAGTGCGACAACCTTAGGTTTAGTAAGCTTTAGGTAGGTTGAACCAATCTTCTTACCGCTTTCAAGAGGTAATGTGATTTCTTTACTCATAGCGAACTCCTTTCGCTTGATGACTCCAACGAGATTTCCCTTGCCATAGATAGAACTGACTGACACAAATAAGCGTTAGCATAATAGCCGCTCCTAGGTTGTGTGCTACTGCCACATAGATAGGAAGTTGGAACACAACATTGCTTACGCCCAATAGGATTTGGCAAAACAAAGCTAAGCCAATCCATACACCCAAGCGTTGAGAATGGTGTGAGTCTTGTTTTAATAGTAATACGCAGTAAATCAGCACAACACATGCGGTAATGATGGCACCAATACGATGGCTGACATGAATTGTCATTCGTGCTGGGTAATCTAGAACACCAAACTCATAGTTATCAAACCCTGTTTGCCAGAAAGAAAACGCCTCTTTCCAAGATAAGTAACTGGTCCAGTTCCCCTCACAAATCGGTAAAGCGGTGCACATAAGAGCAGCGTAGTTGGATGATGTCCAACCACCAAGCAGGACCTGTGTTAACACTACGCCAAAAGCGATCAAGGAAAAGGTTCTCACGTTTTTTGAAGATGGCGAAAAGTAGAGGCTGTTCTGAGATTTAATCTGACAATAGAACACCGCTTGGAGAGCAAGCAATGTAAATCCGCCCAGTAGGTGCAACATAACAATCACTGGCATGAGTTTTAAAGTTACGGTCCACATTCCCAATGCTGCCTGACCAATAACTAAGACGCAGAGTAGAATCGGAATCGTCGCATCAACACGTTCAGCCCTAACGGCAACAATCGCCATCATCAAAATTACGAGCCCTAAGGTGCCCGCAAAATAACGATGAATCATCTCCAGCCAAGCCTTTCCGTGCTCCACTGCACGTTCTGGAAATAACGCATTCGCTCGAGAAACTTCAGCATCGGTTTGAGGAACGAGTAGTTGACCGTAACATCCCGGCCAATCTGGGCACCCCAAACCTGCATCAGCCAGTCGCGTATATGCGCCTAACATGATGACCACAAGAGTAAGACACAGGCTGAACCTAACCAAACCATTTAACGTCATATTGCCCCTCCCTAGCCTACACGTGACAACTTCAATAGTTTTCGTAAGTCCGCCAAGACGTCCTTACTTAACCGCACCAAATCCTCATTGGCCTCAGGTGTATAAGCCATCACAAGTTGCCCTAATGGATCAACGATCAACATTTGCCCTGCTTGGACTTTTTCCGACAACGAATCATTCATTTGCATCACTATCATCGTTTCGCTCGCACTTGCTGACTGCTTTGATGTCCAGATAACTGGGACGACTCGCTCTTGGTACTTGCCCAACGCAATATGACTCTGCTGCATGAGGTGAAGTTGTTGCTGACACTGTTCTTGGCAATCAGAAGGCAACACATAAGCCAATTGCCACCCTTTTTCACTCAGAGGCGATGTCTGCCCCAATTGTTCAAATGTGGTATAGGGCTCCACCAGCTCACCTCTATTAGTCACACCCGTTTCATACCAGCCTTGACTAAGCACTACTTTGGCAATAATTGCCGGGAGAGCAAAAAGGACAATTAGCGACAACAGTACAATTCTTCCTCTCGTGACCGCTGATGTCATACCTCACCTCCTTGTGAGCGTGAACTTTTGAACCATCGAATGAAGATCATTACAGTGATAAGCAGAAATACACCCGCCATAACAAACCATTGAAAGGAGTAACCAAAATGCTTAGCACTGGTTAATGGCAAAGGATTCCATGGGAAAGAATACGACCATCGGACTAAATTGTTTGGCTGTACGACGGTTGGCATTAATTCGACATTGAGCAACTGGCTCAGTTGATTGATGTTGAGATTTTGGACGCGTATCGTATCGCCAACTTCTGCCATTAAGTCGGAACTCAAAGGGTTCATCGATTTGCGATATAAACGTCCAGTAACCTCGTAAGGGGCTTGTAAAGTTTCCACTTTAGGTAGCACAGAGCGTGAAGCTTCCCCTTTGACAAACCCTAACTCTAGGAGGGTCAATGTGGTTGGGTCTTGGGTCAAGGAAACGACTTGAAACGCTAAATACCCCACTGCCCCTTCATACGTCTGGTTATCTAAAAGGATGACCGGAAGTGCCTCCGGAGTCACATTGGCTTTCACCTTAATGCCAATCACACTCTCCTCACGCCAATCATTGTTCTCCAGTACAGTGCGCATATCCTGATAAGGTGCATTCGCTCTTGCCAAAATAGCTTGCTCTAAAAGCTGCTTTTCGTTACCACGTTCGAGCTGCCAGAAGCCCAGTTTGACCAATAGAGAAAACACGACCACAGTTAAACAAACAGCAATCCAAACCCATTTCGATAACATCAAAAACGAAACCGGAGGTGCCATGTCCACCGTATTTCTGTTCAAATTAACGCTTGTCCTTTTGCTGCTTTTCATCATCTTTAACCTCGCAAAAGCGCTTATCGAAATGGTTCGCGAAGACCCAGAGGATTCATCGAAAAAAGGCAAACCAATGAGCCATTATCTCGGTCGTCGTGTCATGTTTTCTGCGTTAGTCGTGATACTCCTTCTGATTGCTCTAGGGGCAGGCTGGATCGCCCCTAACCCTCGTCCTTACTAGTTTTACAGGACATAAACAAAAACAAATAAACACAGCCAAACCACATCTACAAAGTGCCAATACCAGCTGCCCGCTTGGAACGCAAAATGGTTTTTAGGTGAAAAGTGGTCCTTGGCGATGCGAAACAGCAATACGATGAGGAAAATGGTACCGAGGCACACGTGCAAACCATGGAAGCCCGTGAGCATAAAGAAGGTATTGCCATAAACGCCCGATTGCAGTGTCAGACCAATATCTTGATAGGCGTGGGCATACTCGACCGCTTGGTAATAGAGGAAGAAACCCGCTAAGACGATGGTGATCTCCAACCAGACAATCAGCGCCGTTCGCTTATCTTGTTCTAAGCTGATGTGTGCCATATGTAACGTAATCGAAGACAATAGCAGCAAAATCGTATTGGTTAATGGAATGCCTTGCCACGGCATTGCTTGAGTCGTATCACCACCCGGCGTGGTAGTGAGCGGCCATATCGCCTCGAAAGCTGGCCACAGCACTTCATGAGTCATGGCATTGTTATCTGCGCCACCTAACCAAGGCACGGAAATCATTCTTGCGTAGAACAGAGCACCAAAGAACGCACCAAAGAACATGATTTCTGAAAAGATGAACCAGCTCATCCCTTGTCGAAATGAACGTGTAATTTGCGCGCTGTACTTTCCGGTAAGGGATTCGGTGATGACGTTACTGAACCACCCGGCCAACATGTAAAGCAAAAACAGCATACCAACCGCAAGAATAATGCCGCCTAGCGTCCCAACCGCACCGTCACTTTGAGTGCCTTGAACGGTCATTCCAGCACCGACAGCGACAAGGAATAACGCAAATGCACCTACAATAGGCCAACTGCTTTGTGCGGGAACATAATAGGTATCAGGCTTGTTACTCATGAGTTCTCTCCTTACAGACGCGCTTTGGTTTGAGGCGTTAAGGTCTGTTTCTCACTCCCTGAGAGGCTAGCTGTCGAAGACTCGCCCGATTGAGGAGGAAATTTGTAGAGTGTGTAAGACAAGGTCAATGTATGAATTGAATCCGGCACGTCCGGCTCGATGTAGAAAATCAAAGGCATACTCGCTTGTTGCTTACCTTCCAATGGTTGTTGATTAAAGCAAAAACACTCGATCTTATTGAAGTAAGCCGCACCAGTACCCGGCGATACGGAGGGCACAGCTTGTCCTACTAAATCTTCACCGCTTTGATTAAAAGCAAGATATTCAGTTTGAATCACTTCACCAGGATGAACATCCATGGATACAACTTTTGGTTTGAACTCCCAAGGCATGTCTGGACTGACGTGCGCCATAAATTCCACACGAATCGTTCTACTGATATCCGCTTGCATTCCTGTGGGTTGAATCGCTGCGACCTCACTGGTTTTACCGTTAATACCCAATGCATCGCACATAATGTCGTAGAGCGGTACGAGGGCAAAACCGAAGCCGAACATCATTGCTGTCGCTAACAGCAACTTGATAGTGAGTTTCTTATTGGATGAATTAGCTTGCATCTCGCTCACCTCACTCTTTTCTTAATCGACGTTTGGCGGCGTTGTGAACGTGTGGTGTGGCGCTGGACTTGGTACTGTCCACTCTAGACCTTCCGCCCTCTCCCATGGCTTGGCTGGCGCTTTTTCACCGCCACGGATGCATTTAATCACTAGCCAGAGGAAGATCAGTTGGGAAAGACCAAAGGCAAAGCCACCTATCGACACGATTTGGTTTATGTCAGCAAACTGGATGGCGTAATCGGGAATACGTCGTGGCATCCCAGCTAAGCCCAAGAAATGCATTGGGAAGAACAGTACGTTAACCGAGATAATTGAGCACCAGAAATGCCACAGACTCAGCTTGTGGTCATACATATTGCCCGTCCACTTCGGTAGCCAGTAATACGCTGCCGCCATAATCGAGAACACCGCACCTGACACCAATACATAGTGGAAGTGTGCTACGACAAAGTACGTATCGTGGTATTGGAAGTCCGCAGGCACAATTGCCAGCATCAAGCCTGAGAAACCACCTATTGTGAAAAGAACAATAAAGGCGATGGCAAATAACATCGGTGTCTCGAACGTCATTGCACCTCTCCACATGGTCGCTACCCAGTTAAACACTTTCACCCCGGTTGGCACGGCTATTAACATGGTGCAGTACATGAAGAAAAGTTCGGCGAATACTGGCATCCCTGTGGTAAACATATGATGCGCCCACACTAGGAATGAAAGCAGCGCGATACTACAAGTTGCGTAAACCATCGAATGGTAACCGAACAACTTCTTGCCACTAAACGCAGGGATGATTGCCGAAACAATACCAAACGAAGGCAAGATCATGATGTACACCTCTGGGTGACCGAAGAACCAAAAGATGTGCTGGAACATCACTGGGTCACCGCCACCAGCGGCATCAAAGAAGCTGGTACCGAAGTATTTGTCGGTCAGTACCATGGTCACCGCACCGGCTAGTACGGGCATCACCGCGATCAACAAGAACGCCGTGATCAGCCAAGTCCAGACGAACATTGGCAACTTGAACCATGTCATGCCCGGTGCTCGCATATTTACAATGGTCACGATGACGTTGATGGCACCCATGATGGAACTGATACCCATGATATGGACTGAGAAAACAAACAACGCCGTACTGTCAGGGCCGTAGGTTGTAGAAAGTGGCGCGTAGAAAGTCCACCCGAAATCAGGACCACCACCCGGTAAGAACAAAGAGCCGATCAAAATGAGGAAAGCAAAAGGTAAGATCCAAAAGCTCAAGTTGTTCATTCGCGGTAACGCCATATCTGGAGCGCCAATCATCATTGGGATCATCCAGTTAGCTAAGCCGGTAAACGCAGGCATGACGGCACCAAATACCATCACCAAACCATGCACCGTCGTCATTTGGTTAAAGAACTGAGGGTCAACCAATTGCAAACCCGGTTGGAACAACTCAGCGCGAATGACCATCGCCATCGCACCGCCAGTGAGGAACATGGCAAAACTAAACCATAAATAAAGCGTACCGATGTCTTTATGACTGGTGGAATAAAGCCAACGCGCTAGCCCTTTTGGTGCGTGATGATGATCGTGGTCGTCTTCAATCGCAATGGTGGTGTTTGCAGTAGTTTGCGCTTCTGCAGGAGCAGACTTCACCGCTTTTTCAATTGGCTTACTCATATTTCCTCCTTGGCACTTTCTTGTGCCTTAAAGGCGTTAACATCGGATGCTTGAACGGTATCGCCGGTATCATTTCCCCAAGCATTCCGTTGATAGGTAATAACAGCAGCAATTTCTTGGTCGCTAAGTTGGTTAGCAAAAGCTTGCATCGCTGTCCCTGCGCGACCATTTACCAGTACGTCGATGTGAGCAATGACCGGACCTTTGGCGATCTCGCTGCCTTTAATCGCAGGGAACGCCCCCGGAATACCTTCACCGTTAGCTTGATGACATACGGCACAGCGCGCGGTGTAAATCGACTCACCTTGTCCCATCAAATCTTCTATTGAAAGGTCTTGCGTCAATGCCTCTTGTGCAACAGCTTTCTGCAGAGCAATTTCTTGTTTCTTGTCTGTCATCCACTGTTCGAAATCATCTTCCGCCATCGCGTGTACGACAACTGGCATAAACCCATGTGCTCGGCCACAAAGTTCTGCGCACTGACCACGATAAACACCCGGCTCATCAATCTTGGTCCACGCTTCATTGATAAAGCCTGGAATCGTATCTTTCTTAACTGCGAAATCAGGCACCCACCAGGAGTGGATTACGTCATCAGACGTCATTAAGAAACGAACTTTACGGTTGATTGGTAAAACGAGCGGGTTATCCACTTCGAGTAAGTAGTGTGCACCTTTCGCTTCGATGCCATCAATTTCTTTCTGACTGGTAGCAAGAAGGCTGAAGAATTCGACGTCCTCGCCGAAGTAGCTGTAGTGCCATTTCCATTGTGAGCCGGTTATCTTAATCGTGAGGTCAGATTGGCTGGTGTCTTCCATGGCCACCAGCGTTTTGGTCGCCGGAATTGCCATCGCAATGAGTATGATGACGGGGATGATGGTCCAGATAATCTCCACTTTGGTGCTTTCATGGAAATTTGCCGCAACTGCTCCTTTTGACTTTCGGTGCCGGAAGATGGAGTAGAACATTACGCCAAACACAACGAAGGCGATGGCACAGCAAATGTAGAAGATCAGCATATGTAATTCATACACTTGCTCACTGATCCCCGTAACACCCCGTGTCATGTTGTAATCATTTTGCTCTGACCAACTGGACGAAGAAAATGTGATAAAAATCACATTCGCTAATAAGGCTAGAGTAGTTGCTAATCTTTTCAAAAGATCTCTCCTCTGCTCAGCCGCTGCGCTTGCGCGAGCTTCCTTGCTTCCCGATGCAAATATCGAACAAATTTACAAAAAATCATAAAAACTACGATTTCAGCACTCTTTGTTATATTTATGTTAAAAGGCTAGTTATAGTTCAATAGTTCTTCAAGAAATTAACCGTGAATAAATTTCGTGTAGAGAGAAAAATAAATTCGGTTTATCGATTGCCCTCTTTGAAATGTAATTGAGAACCATTTACATTAGTAAAAAGAAAACATTGGGACACTTTCCGAATTAAAGTGTCTAAACAAGTAGGTTCCCCCTGCTAAGGAAAGATGAATATGACAACACAAATTACTCAGTGGCTAGCACGAGACCCTGACCCTAAAACCCGCGAAGAGCTCCAGCACCTAGTCGATACAAATAATGAACAAGAACTGACAGATCGATTTGGCTCACGCTTAGCATTTGGTACGGCAGGTCTGCGCGGTAAAGTTGGTGCTGGTCCAAACCGCATGAACCGCTTAGTGATTCAAGAAACGGCAACTGGTCTCGGTCACTACCTGATTGAACAAGTAAAAGACGCCGCTTCTCGCGGAGTCGTGATTGGCTATGATGGTCGTCCAGATTCCAAGCAGTTCGCACACGATACAGCCTCCGTTCTTACTGCTTTAGGTATCAAGGTTTATCTAACCTATAAAGTAGCGGCAACACCAATTGTTGCTTTTGGTGTGCGTGAATTGAATGCAGCAGCGGCTGTCGTCGTTACCGCAAGCCATAACCCACCTGAGTACAATGGATTTAAAGTCTACTGGGAAAATGGCGCGCAAATCATTCCACCACACGATTCTGGTATTGCAGCCAAGATTGATGATGCGACAACAAAACCGCTTCCTCTAATGTCACTCGACGACGCGAAGCAAAAAGGTCTATTAGTTTGGCTTGAAGACGAGTACTACCAAACGTACCGTAAGACAATGAACGACAACGCGCTGCTTACACCAAACAGCAACACAGACATCTCGATTGTTTACACGGCAATGCACGGTGTCGGTGCGGACATGGCAGAAACGTTGCTCGCAGACGCTGGCTTTAAAAAAGTGGCAAGTGTTCCAGAGCAGCGCGAACCGGACGGCACGTTCCCTACCGTAAACTTCCCAAACCCTGAAGAAGCAGGTGCAATGGACATGGTGATGGCACTGGGTAAATCTGTTAATGCCGACATAGCTTGCGCGAACGATCCTGACGCAGACCGCTTTGCCGTGGCAGTAAAACGCCCAGATGGCGAATACCAAATGCTAACGGGTGACCAAGTGGGTTCATTGTTTGGTGACTACTTACTGCAAGATCAACCAAACGCGCTTGTTGGGAATACCATTGTGTCTTCTCGTCTATTGAGCAGTATTGCGAAAGCACATGGCGCAGAATACTACCAAACGTTAACTGGCTTTAAATGGCTAACCAACGTAGCAATGACACAAGAGACAGATGCAAATCCGTTCCTATTCGCTTACGAAGAAGCACTAGGCTACACGGTAGGCAACAAGGTTTGGGATAAAGATGGCTTGTCAGCACTGGTCGCTTTCTCTCAATTAACAGGTAAGTTGAAAGCACAAGGCAAAACGCTGTGGGATAAGTTAGAAGAGTTATACCGCCAACACGGTTTCTACTTCAACGCGCAACGCAGCATTGCGCTTGACCCTAAATCACCACCAATCGGTGACAAACTTCGCGCGAACCCACCGAAAGAGATCGCGGGTAAACGCATTGAAGTCATTGAAGATCTGAAGTCATCACTTCGATTTGTGACCGATTGTCCAACAGAAGCGATTGACTTGCCTGCAAGTGACGTATTGGTTTACCACCTAGAAGACAAATCACGCGTGATTGTTCGCCCTTCAGGTACTGAACCGAAGTTGAAGTGTTATTACGAAGTGATCAGCGACTTCCCAGCAGAGATGAATTACGCGCAAGCTAACCAAGCAGCGGAAGCGAAGATGAACGCATTGATCGAAGCACATCAACAAAGCTTGTAATTCAGGTTTGAAACATTGACTCTGTGACAACAGCAAATAGTAAATAGTAAAAGAGGCGCATCGAGCGCCTCTTTTTTTGTTCAATTCAAACCAAATCAAGCAATCTGTTTTTGCAGGAAATGTTTATCAATGCCTGCTGCTGGGTAACCTGAATACTGCCCTACTTTTTCAAAACCCAATTTCAAGTAAAAATCGAGTGCTTGAAAGCTATAAGTATCGAGATACAAGTGCGTCACCCCATGTGATTTCGCTTGTTCTTCCAGTAGAGAAATCAGTTTGCTTCCCAATCCCGAAGTGCGTGCCTCTGCATCTACCCAAAGATATTCAACGAACACGTTGTTATTGAATATCTCTCCCGTGAGTCCACCAATCACTTTACCCTCGTCATTACGGGCAAAACAGCCAATGGCATTTACATCACCATCCGGTAAATGCATGCGGTTATACGCTCGGATGCCATCACGGATAAAATCGAGATCGCTTTGTTCTGGGTTGAGTTTAAATTCAAGTTTCATACTGCCACTCCTTGGAAATCAGAGTGATACTAAAACAAAAAGCCAGCGAGTGCTGGCTTTTGTATAAAAATCTGATTGTTCTTACATCGCGAAGCTACTAAGCATCCAAACTGCCAAAATAATAAACACTAATCCCATCAGCTTGCCTTGGTACATACGGAACTTAGCGTTTTCAACCAAACCTTTCCCCAATGTTCCAGCAAGAGCAACCAGTAAAATGTTGAATAATAGGCCTAATACATTCAGCACTAAGCCTAGCGCCAACATCTGTTCACCAGAAGATGCCGTGATATTACTAGATACAAACTGTGGCAAAAACATCACGAAAAACACCAACGCCTTGGGGTTCAGTAAATTGCTCATTAAGGCACGCTGATAGTAAGTCGATGCCATTTTGTTTTTCTGGTCAAGCTCCGGTGCAGCAGATACGTCCGCTCGTAGACAATCCCAGCCCATTTTGAGCAAGTACGCGCCCCCCAGTAGATGGAGCACTTTTAATGCGATTGGACTCATTGCAATCAAGGTCGACACGCCCATTGCCGCTAACAGCGTTAAGATCACGCCGGACGTCGCGTTGCCTAAGCTCGCAAACAGACCAACTTTTTTGCCATAGCTCATACTAGAACTGGCAATCAGCAGCATGTCTGGGCCGGGTAATAAAAGGAGAGCAACAACAGCAGTGAGATAAACGGGGAGTACAGATAAATCGATCATGATTGGGACTAGATTTTTAAAACAGGCGGCGAATCTTATACCAATGATTGAACAACGACCAGACCAAATACCTCCATTGAATATTAAAATCAGAAAATAAAGAAGGTTTAATGCTCACTTTAAAAACAATTAACCTTTTTGGAATTTATTTTTAATACTGATAGCAATTTTGTACAAAAATACTCAGGATGGTTCCGGTAGACTCCTGTTGACATTGTCCCTCCATTTACGCTTGAGCAATTCAGAACGAAAATGAAAGAAAAGAATAAGGAAATCGCGACTTTTAAGATTGCTCAAGAACTGGGCGGCTTGGAGCTGCTCGACGCAAAGTACGAAAAACAAAATTTCTCTCGCCATAGCCATGAAGGCTACACCATTGGCGTGATTGAAAAAGGTGCGCAACAGTTCTTTCGTACTGGCGGAAATCATATTGCACCGCAAGACAGCATCATTCTTGTCAACGCCGACGAGGTGCATAACGGTCACTCAGCGTCAGAAGGCGGTTGGGAATACAAAGCCATGTATCCCGTACCTGAGCAGTTTCAAACGCTCGGGGAAGAACTCGGCG
The DNA here is from genome assembly GCF_000400365.1 of Vibrio jasicida CAIM 1864 = LMG 25398. Classification (GTDB taxonomy): domain Bacteria; phylum Pseudomonadota; class Gammaproteobacteria; order Enterobacterales; family Vibrionaceae; genus Vibrio; species Vibrio jasicida. The sequence continues at coordinate 50,527 of NZ_BAOG01000008.1, forward strand.
CACCCAATGTCGCACAGCCCTACTTCCCCCAACCCGTTGTTTATGATCCAGAACTCGCTAATCAACTGCGGTTGGTATTCGATACGCTAGAGAAATCCGATAACCGCTTACTAAGAGAGACACTTGTCTACGGTACGTTGGTCAAACTTGCCAGCAAGCACAGTACACATCGAGCCTCTCTTCAAGATGCGACCAAAGCGCAAAAGCAAGTACATCTGGTCAAAGAGTTTCTTGAAGACTTCCCTCAAGCCGATGTCTCTTTAGAAGAACTTGCGAAATTGGCGGGATTAAGCCCTTTTCATTTGTTGCGCGAGTTTCAAAAACAATTCGGCTTTCCGCCGCACGCGTTTCAAATTCAGCAGAGACTCCGAATGGCGAAAAAACTGCTCAAGTTAGGACAAAAGACTTCTGATGTTGCTCAAGAGTGTGGCTTTCACGATCAAAGCCATTTGCATCGTCACTTTAAAAAAGCCATGGGCGTAACGCCTGGGCAGTACATCAAGCATTGTTAGCAATTTTGTACAAGGCAGCGTGCTGAGGTCAGTCTACCTTAACAGCATGTTTTTCTATTTAAGTTGAAGTTATGGATACTACTTTGCCAACTCATCAAAATTCAAAATCCTCGCTCTTTTTACAAGGCACCATCGCTATGATGCCATTGAGCATCGCTGTGTTGCCCTGGGGGTTATTAGCCGGCTCATTTGCCATTGATACTGGCTTACACCCTCTGGAAGGTCAGGCGCTTTCCGCTATTCTGTTTGCAGGCTCCGCCCAACTTGTAGCCATGGGGATGATTAAAGCAGGCGCTGGCTTGACTACGATGCTGCTGACTACTTTTTTCATTACCTCTCGCCATTTTCTCTATAGCGTTTCAATGCGCAGTAAGATTTCGCCTTTGCCAGCAAAGTGGCGTCTTTCACTTGGCTTCTTACTCACTGACGAGCTATTTGCCATCGTCGGGCACCAATCCGATAAACAATTTGATCGATGGTACGCCCTTGGCGCTGGGTTAAGCTTTTATCTCTTCTGGAACTTCGCAACGCTTGCCGGCATCGTTGCCGGCAGTTTGATACCTGAATTGAATGAGCTCGGATTGGAATTTGCCGTTGCTGCCACTTTTATCGCGATTGTGGTGCCAACGATAAAAAGCATTCCCGTGTTATGCAGTGTCTTGGTGGCATTAGTTAGCTCAGTGGCGCTGAACTACTACCAAGTAGAAGGAAGCTTGATGTTCGCGAGCATTCTCGCCATGTTGACGGGCTATTTTGTGGAACAATTTACGACGAAAGCACCAAACCTTGAGAGTACACAGGAGGAACGCCAATGATCTTTTTGTCTATCTTAGCCATGACAGCCTTGGTGTTCACCAGCCGTTATCTGTTCTTAGAACCTAAGTTACCGCTTAGGTTAGGCGTAAGAACTCAGAAAGTGTTGAGCTACGCAAGCCCTGCAGTACTCACCGCAATTTGGGCTCCAATTGTATTTATGCCAGAGGGTGAACTGAGCGTCACATGGCAAAATCCATTTCTATTGGCTGCTCTATTAGCCGCTGCGATTGCGTACCTCACCAAGAATGTCTTGCTCACCACCATAGTAAGTATGGTCGCGTTCTTATTGCTTCGAATTTGGTTGTAAGCTCACGACTAAGTAGCTACCCACTCAATCTCTAACAAGGTGAAGTCTCCACACTTCAAACGCCCAAGGAAGACATCGCCTTGATGCACTTCTCCCACGCCCTTTGGTGTGCCTGTCATCACGACATCGCCATCTTCTAGAGTTGTATAGCTCTTCAGCTCATCGAGAATACTAACTGGTGGGTAAAGCATCTGTTTAACGTGCCCTTTTTGAACATGAACACAGTTAATCAAAAGCTCTAAGTTGAGATCGTCTATATCGACACCGTTAAGAGAGTGGAATCGACTGAATACTGCTGAACCGTCAAACGCTTTAGCACGTTCCCAAGGTAATCCTTTTTCTTTGAGGGTCGATTGTAAGCCGCGTTTGGTCAGATCTAGGCCAAGCCCAACCGCATTGTATTGACCATTTTTGATCAGAAAACAGATTTCTGCTTCGTAATGCAAAGGCTCTTGATGAAATGAGGTGAGTTTGGTTGAAACGGAAGTCGCCGGTTTATTAAACACGACCATTTGTTCTGGCATGGCATTATTGAGCTCTTGAATATGCTCAACATAGTTACGCCCAACACACAGAACTTTACCAACTTTGACTTTCTTCTCTTCAACCTGAATGACGCTCATTGCTCTTCCCTGCAAAACAAAACGCACATGATAATCTAACTGATTGAGTTGCCCACACTAGTTCCCACTCTTGAATGTTAAAAACAAGACATTCAGCCCGTTTTGCTCTCTCGCCTTCAAGGCGAAACTCTCTCATTTATCAAACATTAGAGATGAAAAAAGCCAGCACGAGGCTGGCTTTTATAGTAACTAGGACAGGTTACTATTATAGGTAGTAACGAGCACCAAGTGCCCATTTGTCGTCTGTTTTACGATCGTTAGCATCGTTTAGGTCGAACTGGTAACCAGCGTAACCAACAAACTTAGAAGTGAAGTTGTATTCTGCTTGAACAGCCATCTCTTCACGTGCAGTTTCAGTTTTGCTGCGGTTAAACTCTTTACCTTCAACCATTTCGTAGTTGATGCTTAGGTTTAGACTGCTTGGTAGAGCGTATGCTAGTAGCGCTTCGTACGCATCACTGTCTACAAGGCGAGCGCCGTTTGTGCCGAAGTTCATGTTCTCGTTTGAACCGTATACTGCTGCTACGTATAGGCCTTGACCGTATGAACCGTAAGATGCAGATACTAGGTGAGATTCAGCAGATTGCTTGCCTACAAAGTTAGCTTGTTGGATATCACCACCGTTGTAAGTGTAACCAATTTTCGCGCCCATGATTGCGTAAGAAAGTGCAACTTGCATACGGTCATCGTATTCTGCACCGTCAGTCTTAGCACCTTGCCAACCTAGACCGAAGTTGATTGCACCAGCTTCACCTAGCTCGATTGCGTTGCGGTAAGAAAGCATCTTGTCCGCACGACCAGTACCTAGAGCACCGTGGTCATCGTAGATAAAGTCGTTCGCAAATGCGATTGGCATATCAGCAACGCCAGCTACATCGTAGTAAGGTGCCCATTGAGTACCACCAACTGCACGGCCGTATACGTCGTGAGTTAGACCTAGGTAGCCAAGACGAGTAGTGAATGACTCTTCACCGCCATCTAGGTAGTTAAGAGCCCACTCACCGCGAGCGTCAGCTGTGAAGCCGTTGCCTAGGTCTTGAGTTGCTGTGAAGTTGATACGTGGAGAGTTAGTACCTACATCTGTGTCGCCTTGCTCTGAACCGTTTAGGTTAACAGATACGTGACCACCGATAGCGAAAGTAGTGCCGTCGTTGTTGTAAAGTTCCACTGCTACTGCTTGTGTACCGAATGTTGCTGCAACAATCGCTGCTGCTAGGAATTTTTTGTTCATTATAAAATCCATGTATTTATTCATTAGTTTATAAGTCAGTCTTATACAAAAGTGGACCGGGGCATCTCTTCCACCAATGTCGCGTCACTTTTGCTTAACAACTGTTGCTCACTGTATTTCAGAAGTTCCCAAGAGCAGAGTGAAAAGATGTAATAAAAAAGAAAAATGGCAAACGTTTACCCATAAGCAGACAACAATTTAAGAAAACAACACCCAAAAATAGAAACACTTTGTTACATTTAAGCCTAAATCACTATCTAAGCTATTGTAATTGTGTGATTAACGCAGAGTTTAACGAGGATTTTTGTTACATTTCAAAAAGAAAATTATGATTAGGAACTTTTTTAAAATTAGGCTGTCCACTTAAAGGAGCAGAAACATAAAAAAACCTAAAACCTGTTTTCTATAAGGTTTCATCAATATCTCCCCTGTCACTCATTTGAAATAAAAATGCAATAGAATCATCACGTAACAGAAATCTATCTTTCATTTTCGCGGTTTACCTTAAGCGTCATCGACACAAATCGAGCAAGAAAGCTCATCGATTACAACTAGGGTAATAAGAAAATGAAAAAGGCAGCACTAACTACCGCGATTCTAACAGCATTGGTATCAGCACCATCATTTGCAGCAACCGTGTATAAAGACGACGGGACTGAATTGAAAGTTGGCGGTCGCGTGGAGTTTCGTGGCGACTTCATCGGTTCTGACGGTGCAGAAGTTGACGGTACTATGGAAGATGCATCTCGTGCACGTCTAAATCTAAAAGGTAAAACAGATATCGGTAATGGCCTATCTGCTTTTGGTGTTTACGAAGCTGAACAAAAAACAGGTAAAAGCGAGTTTAAAAACCGTTACATGTACGCTGGTGTAAGTGCTGATGCAGGTGATTTTTCGGTAGGTCGCCAAGACATGGCTGCTGTTATCATCTCTGATATGACGGATATCACTGAGTTCTCAGGTGTTCAACAAGTTATTGATTCATCCTCTGATAAGCAAGACAGCGTATTCGCTTACCGTGGCGAATTTGATGCTCTACAAGTTCAAGCAACTTACCAAGCCAACTCTGGTGACAGCCAAGACAAATACGGCATCTCTGGCCTTTATTCTCTACCAATGGGCCTAGACCTAGGTCTTGCTTACTCTGGTGGCGATGTAGATAAAGATAACTCAGAAGACCAAATTCTTGGTGGTATCGCCTACTCTCTTGAAAACTTATACCTTGCAGGAACTTACTCTCAAGGTGCCATTGATGACTCTGAAGACTTTACCGCTTACGAGCTTGTAGCAAGCTACAAATTAGCAAGTAAGTTTACTGTTGCTGGCCTATACACTTTCCAAGAGAACGATCCAAATGGCGCAGCAAAATATGACGCGGTTGATGGTTTTGAGCTGGTTGGTTACTACAAACTTAACAGCAACTTCCGTACTTACCTTTCTTACTACATGAACCAGCTGGATGAAGAAAAGAATGGAGAAGGCAAGGTAACTGAAGGTGAAGACACACTACGTCTAGGCGTACGTTACGACTTCTAATAAAAACTTGTCCTAATAGCGAGTCTTTTGGCCGGCACTCTTGTGTCGGCTTTTTTGATCGTACTCACTAACCTGCCTTCTTTTAATGCACCTAATCCCGAAGTTAGTGCATTCCCTCTAGGCTTTCTCAAGCTATGTTCATCTAGGCCTTTAAAATCAACCAATTAAAAGTTGGCACACTAGCTGCAATAACTAAATCGAGCAAATGCATGGCAGCGTTTGTGCTTCTCGTTCTTTGTACCTACTTCGGTAGGCACGTCCTTTAAATTGGTAATGTCGCCTCCCTCTGGGAGGCATTTTTTTATTGGCTACCCTATGAATAGAACGTATGATTCTGGCCATTCTTTAAAAACGGAAATATCCAATTGAATCATCATCCTGTCCAAGGTGCATCTTGGATGCTCACCGCGGGTTTAGCATTCGCCGTCGTTAATAGTTTTGCTCAAGTTGCGAGTATACACTTTGGAGTGTCGTCCACGACCTTTGCGTTATTCCAATACGCGATCGCCTTTTTTGCGATATTGCCTTATTTACGCACCCTAGGCATTCGTCAATCACTGCGCACAAACCACTTTGGTTGGCACGCTCTACGTATTTTCCTTGCCGTTATCGGGATCCAACTATGGCTGTGGGCACTCGCGTATCCAGTGCCAATTTGGCAAGGTATTGCGTTGTTAATGACCTCGCCTTTGTTTGCTACTATAGGCTCAGGTCTGATACTTAAAGAGAAAGTTGGGGTAGCGCGTTGGATCGCTACCTTAACTGGCTTTATTGGCGCAATGATCATCCTTGAGCCTTGGTCTGACTCTTTTACCTGGGCGACACTGTTGCCAGTTGGCGCTGCTTTTTTCTGGGCTTCTTACTCTCTGATGGTGAAAAAATTATCAGTCAATGATCCACCGTCAACAATGGTGGTTTATCTACTGTTATTGATCACACCATTTAATATCATACTTGCGGTGCCAACATTCGTGATGCCAGAAGGGTGGGATGTTTGGGGTATTCTCATTGCGGCTGGCGTGTTAACCGCCTTAGCGCAATGGGCGGTCGTAAAAGCTTATGCCGTAGCAGATGCGTCTTTCGTTCAACCTTTTGACCACGCGAAATTACCACTTAATGTCTTTGCCGGTTGGTTAGTGTTCAGCTGGGTTCCACCAGGTCGATTATGGTTGGGTGCCGCGATTATCGTTGGCTCAATTGCTTTCATCACTCATTGGGAAGCAAAAAAAAGAAAGTAAATTGAAAGAATTTCTTTGGTTTTGAGTTCTATATTTTCAGGAAAGGAAATGAGGATTATCGTATGACACAGCCAATCAAAATGACACTTTATCGTTGGGCAGGCAGCTGGGGACCATTCAAGGTTAATATTCCATGTGGCGAATGCACCCTAACTAAAGACATTCTTGCCGATACTTTTGAAAACGAATTAGCGGGTGTCTCCGTAGAGCTAGAAGTTAAAGATTGGTTGTCCCATTGGTGGGAACCACTAAAACTTGGTGCTTGGCACGCCCCTATCCTAGTTGTTGAAGGAAAAGTCGTCAGCCAAGGGGAAGCGCTAAACCGAGGCGTGCTTGTTCAATCAGTTATTGCTGAGTGGACTAAACGCGATCAACTTAAAGGCAATATTGTCTACGGCAAAGCGACGTGTCCTTACTGCGTTAAAGCCAAAAAGTTGCTGGATGAGACGGGTATAGAATACACATACTATGACGTCGTCAAAGACAGTGCAGCCCTTTACCGAATGATACCTGAAGTGAAAGCCATCATTGGCGAGAAAACACCTGTAACGGTGCCGCAAATTTGGTTAGATGGAGAGTACATAGGAGGCGCAGACAACTTGGAAAAGTGGTTAGCGGAAAAGGGATTAGATAAAGTGCCTAACAACGTTGTTGAGATCCCAAGTCAAAGCGCATAATTATCACCTAGCAGAAACACGACATCTCTAACAAAGCAAAAAGCCCTGATATCAAATCAGGGCTTTTCCTATTAATTCGCTAGCTTTTTCATTACTCGAGCAAACATTGAAGGTTTCTTCTTCTTTGTTTTACCGTAAAGCGCTTTGTGCATCGCGTCTTTTGCGATCATTTGACCAATGTAAACGCCACCAAGTTCGTAACCCATGACCTTCTCCTAAGAAGTAATTGACTGGTTTATGTTGTAATTTTACACCACAAAACACCAAAAACAAGATAAAGATCACAAAATAATTGTAATTTAATTACAAGAAATTTAATCCTAGCGAATCAAAAAAGTGATTAACGCTTGGGCTGTTGGTACGTTTTGCCTGCTGCTTTGTAAGTATCTTTTTGTTTAATTTCAAAGAAAGTTTCAAAGAACCAAGCCGCAAATTTGATCAGGTGATCGCCTTCATTCATGACATGCTCAACAAATTCTTTCTCTTCACCAGACTCGTCAGCTTGGAAGGTAATATGGTAAATACGTTTTTCACCATCGACCTCCGCAAGGCCAAATTGACCACTTAGTGATTCCGCTGCTTGAGCGACCTCTTCTTCTTCAGATGCTTTTAGTAGTTCAAGAGCCTGAGGCAAGTTCTCTTTTTCGCCAATTTCTTTTAATAGCGCTTCAAATTCGTTTTGTTGCATGGGTTCACCTAACGATTAACGGGCGTTTTCCTCGCACAACGCTTTTGAGTCAGCATCTGCGAGCCTAATTTGCTGCGCATTTTAGAAAGGAGCACGTAAGCTTGCAAGCAGATTCAACGCGAGCTTTCTGGTTGAGCCAAACCACTGGTAGGCGTCTGAATTTGACTCAGTGCCAAAACAACACAGCTTAACCCTGCAATCAACACATAGAAGACACCTAATTGATATTGGCTCGTTACCCAATACTCCACCAAATATCCGCCAAACAAACCTGCGAGACACATTTGTATAGACCCAGATAATGCAGAAACCGCGCCTGCTTGTTGTTTGTGTGGGGATAACAACAAACTGATTGAAACCGGGAACGACATTCCTTGCGCAAAACTCAAGCAAGTGAAGGCAACTAATAGTGACGTAACCGTAAATGGTAAAATCAGTAGCATCACTCCTGATGCAGCAACGACAACAAAACTCATCAATAGGATCTGCTGCTCTTTGTAGCGCGAATTGACTAAGTTAAGCACCAAACTACCCATTAACAACCCTGCTGAAGGGACAATCATCAACGAGCCATAGTCTGCAGCAGTTAATCCAAGCTCTTGCTGCATCAAAAATGGATATAAGGACAACGTCACCAGAGCAGAAAGATAACTGAGCCAGTTGTAGCTCGCACTGCCAATCACTTGTTTATTAGTCAACAGCGTTAAGTAATTCAATATGACTCGTTTAGGTTCAAAACGGCGCTTGGGATAAGGCAATGTTTCTGGAAGAACGATTAAGCCCAGCGTAAAAATCGCGATTAAGTAAAACAATACGAAGACAAACACCGCATGCCAACTTAAATGATAAGCGATCCAACCACCAAACAAAGGCGCAACTATCGGCATCACTGATGCTGTGACCGAAATATAGGAAAGGGCCTTGGTCAATTGTGAGCCATCGTAACTGTCTCGTAATACTGAGCGCCCAAGAACAGAGGCGCTTCCCGCACCTAAACCTTGTAATAGCCTTCCAGCTTCCAAAGCGACAATATGGTCTGCAAACGCAATACATATGACCGTACCTACGAGATAAACGCTTTGACCAAGAATGAATACTGGCCTACGCCCTATTGAGTCGGATAGCGGGCCATAAAAAAGCTGAGAGACACCAAAGCCAACAAGGAATAACGTGACAAGGTTTTGAATCGCATGCTGCGGAAGCTCAAGGTCATGTCCGATCATTGGCAAAGATGGAAGATAAATGCTGACGCCAACTTGACCGGTCGCGATGATCATCATCGCCAATAATAATGGTGTTTTACGCAATATACCCTCCTTACATCATGACAGTTTCACGACAGACAGTGTATATTTGTTACTCTAAGATGATAATAAACCAAAATGGAAAAGAATTATTTCCTATGGGGATAGAATAAAATGGATTGGATTCAAAGTGTCAATAGCTATATTCGTGTAGTAGAAGAAGGAAGCTTCAATGCGGCAGCCAGAAAGCTCAATACCACCAGCTCAGCCATTAGTAAGCGTATCCAGTGGCTAGAAGATAAGATTGGTGTACAACTGCTCAAGCGAACAACACGCTCCATCAGCCAAACAGAAGCTGGCGCCCTATTCTACGAACGAGCCAAAGTACAGCTAGACTCTTGGCAATCTGTGCTAGACGAAACACGCTCAGTGAATCAATCTCCAGCAGGCTTACTTAAGATTGGAGCAACGCTGGCCGTTGGCTCTAAGTTCCTTGTTCATTATCTGGACGATTTTCTTGAAAAATACCCCTACATTAAACTTCAACTTATCACAACGCTACCAGGTCAAATCCCCGAACTGAGCTTAGATTTATTCATCAGCAGGGAGTTGGAACATCTCAATTCTTTAAGTTTTAAAGCAACGCCATTGTTCGAACACAAAGCCCAGTTTTATGCAGCGCCTAGTTACCTTGAAAAACACGGAACCCCACAAACGGTTGAAGAACTATCACAACATAACATGTTGATTTGGGGTGAAAAGCCAACAAGAGAGCTCAAAACCAACCGTGGAAAGCGTATTAGCCTTTCAGGAAATTTCGCGACCACGAACCCTGAAGCTCTTTTCCATGGCGCTAAACGCGGAATGGGAATTTTACTGTCCAATAATGTGATGATCAAAGAAGAGCTTAAGTCCGGAGCATTAATACCGATACTTCCCGATGTCACTGCTGATGAGGCGACGGTCTACGCTTACTATCCAAAACTGGATTATCAACACACCCGAACTCAGCTGTTTCTCGACTACCTTAAATCACGCTTAGATGAAGAAAAGCGCGCCTAATCTACTCACTCTTTGAGAACAAAGATATTGGAGAGTCACAAGGGGCGCGTTGGTCTGTCGTGAATGTTTTGAGTGATATGATAAGACGTTATAACGTTGCTTATTAAAAACAAATCACAACGTCTAATCATGCAAAAACCATCTGCTAATATACAATCCTAAGCACTCCGAGATTTCAACAAAAGAAAGATAAAGTAGCTGCCTCCGATAATCGAAACTAACGTACCTGCAGCAAGTTGAGCGGGGAACACCACGACTTGCCCTAGCCAATCAGCAAACAACATTAGGGCTGCACCGATTAAGAAAGACAATAAGATCTGCTCTCGAACCAAGCGAGCACCAACCATAGCTGCAATATGTGGAGCCAGTAGGCCAACAAAAGCGACCGGCCCCATGGTGGTTGTGACCATCGAACATAAAATCGCGACGATACACAATAGAGCCACATAGGCGATGTTGATGTTCAGCCCTCTTGCACTTGCAAACTGACGACCAGTAGCAATTAATGTCACCCAACGACTCAACAGTAAAGCTACGCCAATACAAACGGTGATCACGATAGCCATGATCATTGCTGCATCAGGTTCAACACGATACGTAGAGCCTGCCAACCAAGCCAATAAGGTGTATTTCCCCTCACCCACTCGTGTTAAAGAGAATTGCACTAGAGCCTCTAACACCGCGGTCAGCGAGATACCGGTCAGAATTAGGATAGACGGAGCGAACTGATGCTTCTTACCAAGGAACAGCAACAAACAAAGTGCAATCGCACTGCCCAAAAACGCAACCCAAGGGCTTAGCGAGTGAATCGAGTATCCCATAAACAGGCTACTGAAAATCAGCGCTAACACCGCACCTGCCGATACGCCAAGAATGTCTGGGCTCGCAAGTGGGTTGTAAACGAGCCTTTGTAAAATCACACCTGCCACTGCCAAACCGCCACCAGCAAATATTGCGGTTAACATTCTAGGCCAGCGAATAGACCACTCAAACGCATCTGGGATAATGAAATAACTCATATCTGAAGAAGGTTGTGACAATGTACTTAACGCCAGTAAACCGGAAATCATTGCACCCAACAAGAAATAAGCCAAAGGTGAAATAAACTTTGGCCCTTTAGGCATTGAGAAAAATAGCTGATCTTGGGCCGACATCTGCTTGCGAGCAATAATGATCAAAGCTGGAGCGCCAATCACCGCGGTTGCTGTTCCTGTAGGAATCATATCCAAAGACCATTGCGCTAAGAAAATCGCCAAGCTGTCGGTCATACAAAGCAATAGCGCACCTAATACGCAGCTAGCGATGAGCTCAGATTTCGCCTTTAAAAAGCCCAAATGTCTCGCGATGTTTGGAGCAATCAAACCAATAAAGCTGATTACACCCACCGAGGTAATCGACACGGAAACCAGCCAAACGCCAATCACCATTAGGACAAAGAAAGTCGTACCGATGTTGAGACCACGCGCAGCAGCCCCTTCTGTACCAATCGAAAGAAGAGTCAAAACCCTCGGAGCCAACAGGAAAATAGCAAAGATTGGCAGTAACTTAGGCATCAACCAAAGCACTTGCTCCCAACCATTTTGCCCGAGATCACCCGCTCCCCATACGAACAAGTTCTGAGCATATTGGTCGTTGAGCAAAATAATTGCAGTTGCAAATGCGCCTAGCAGTAAGTTTACCGCCATACCTGCCAAAACAATTGGCAAGCCGCTCATGTTTTTGATGCCAACTATGGAAACAATCAGACCCATTGCAAGCAGCGCGCCTATCAGCGCAAACCAAACTGAATACTGAGCCACCAACATCGGCGCGGCCACATTTAGAATGACCAGACCAAGCCATGCACCTGACGATGTACCTAAGGTAAGCGGAGACATCATGTGATTTTGCGTTAATTGTTGAAACAAGCTACCTATGGTACCGAGTGTTCCACCAACCAAAATCGCCATCACCAAACGAGGCAAGTTAACATAGACTAACGCCATCAACTCAAATGAATCATCGACCATTTTATTGAATGTAGCGATGTCACTGATCTGTGAGACTTGTTGGAACAACTCTCCAACAGGACCAAATTCTGACTGGCCTAACCATAAATGAACAAGAGCGGTGAGCAATAGCACCGCCCCCATCATGAAACCACTGGATCTCATTACTGCTCCGCTAGCATCAACAACGATTGCGCCATGGCTTCAGCGTTATACAAAATAGACATAGCACCGCCGTAGCTCCAACTCGCTGCTACTGGGCTAAATTGACCATTGCGAACGAAAGGCATGCTCTTCCAAACCGGAGAACGCTCTAACTTGTCTTGATACGGGAAAGGTTCAAAGTAAAGTGCAATGCCGTTCTTCACCTTCTTAAGTTCAGTCATACGCTTTTGACTGATCCCCCACTGACTAGCCGGAAGATCCAACGCATTTTCAAAACCTAGCTGCTCAAGCGCGTATTGCGGAATCGAGTTATCACCGTAAATGTAAACTGACGTGGTGCTCGCAAAACGGAAAGAAGTGACTTTTGGCTTGTCTCCCGGGTAAGCTTTATCTAATTCAGCCTTAAGAACCTCAAGACGCTGCTCCATCGCAGCCAGTTTCTTGTTCGCTTGCTCTTCTTTACCAAGCAATTGGCCTATCTTCTTGAAGTTATCGATAGCCGCCGCCGCATTACTGTGCTCTTCACTGTACGTTTGGTAGTAAAGTACTGGCGCGATTTCTGAAAGTCGCTCCTGAAGATCTTTCTGAGGTGAAGCGATAAGAATTACATCTGGGTTTAGCTTCTTCAAAGCAGAAAAGTTAGGCTCAGTTCTAGTGCCAATGTCCGCCACGCCTTCTGGAATCGCAGGTTGAACAACCCAATCGCTATACCCTGCAATATCAGGTACTGCTACTGGTGTTACACCGAGTTCAATCACTTGCTCAGCGACATCCCAGTTAAGCGCTGCTACTCTGACAGGTTGAGCTTCAAGTGTTTTAATCCCCTCACTGTCTTCTACTTTGAAATCCGCCATCGCATTAAACGATAAAGCACTCGCTAACATCGTTAGAACGAGTTTTGTATTCAAATTTTTTACTTTAGAAAAATGGGAAGCGATTGATTTTAAGCTCATATATTTGCCTACTTCATCTAAATTCGAGATTTCTACAAACGACAAAAGCAGCCCAGAAAAGGCTGCTTTAAAATTGGGAACGCTAACTTAGTTAGAATTCATAGTTTACGCTTAACTCAACTGACTGCTCGGCACCAAACCAGCAGTTCGATTGGTCATAACAGGTGTAGTACTCTTCATTGAATAAGTTGTTCACTAGCAAGTTAGCTGTTGCACCAGATAGTGTGTCGCTTGCCTCACCTAAGTCATAGCCTACTGAAAGATCGACGACCGTGTAAGAAGGCACTTTGCCTTGAGTATTCGTTGCATCCATCTCCATTTCACCCATGTAACGAGCACCTACACTGAAGCGGGTTCCTGATAAAGCACCACCATAGACATAGTAATTGCTCCATAGGTTAGCGGCATGTGTCGGTACATAGATTGGTGTAGTGCCTTCTAGATCTGGATTCGCATCTTCCGTAACTTCCATGTCGATATACGTGTAGCTCGCATTAACATCCCAATCTTCAGTAACAAACCATCTGCCTTCAAGCTCCATACCTTGCGAGCGCACCTCACCTAGCTGAATCTTAGAACGGTATGTAGGATCTGATGGATCAGCAGCAATTGAGTCTTTCTTAGTGATATGGAAGTAAGAAGCAGTAACCTGCTGTGACATATCTGGAGACAAGTATTTAATACCCAACTCGATCTGTTCACCTAGCTGAGGTTTTAAAGAGTTGCCGTTAATATCAGTACCAGCAGCTGGCTCAAAGCTCGTCGCGTAACTTACAAAAGGAGAAATACCATTATCTAGCTCATACAAAGCACCTACACGGTACGAGAACTGGTTGTGATCAGCTTCATCTTTTCCATCATAAGTTGGGTAAGAACTAATTTTGTCATCGCTTGCCTTAAACATGTCATAACGTCCACCAGCTAATAAAACCAACGCGTCATAACGAACTTGATCTTGGAAGTACAAACCTAACTGTTCGGTCGTAATATCATGAGATTCACGGTAGTTTTCTTGAAGCTGACTTCTATCCAAAAGGTCATTGTTCGGATTATAAGCATCAAACCCATAGAAACTCGCATTCGCAGTAAATTCTTTGTACAGAGAATCACCTGTTAGCTTTAGGTAGTCGACACCGAATAATAAATTGTGTTCTAAACCACCAATTTCGACACGACCTGAAACTTGGTTATCGATAACAAAGCTCTGTGAATCCTCATCTGTACTGTAAACATTTCGGATTAAACTGCCCGTCGCAGGATTGAAGTTAGTAGCGGTGTGGTAAGTATTCTCTTGGTACAGAGACGCATCGGTATAGCGAGCATTCTGAAGGAAAGTCCAATCATCGTTAATTTGGTGATTGATCTTATAGCCTAGCATCAAGACTTCACGTTCAAAGGTACTCCAATTCTTGTCACCCATGGACACAGATGGATCACTCGCCTTCAGCACTTCTAATGGCATAGCAGAGTTAGTACCCATCGATGGATCGTTCTGATAGTAAAGGTTGAAGTTGATAAGTGTTCTATCAGACAACTGCCAATCTAGTGAAGGAGCAATCACATAGCGCTCTTCTTCTGCGTGATCTACTTGGCTGTCTTGTTTACGGGCAAGTGCTAACAAGCGATAAGAAAAGTCACTGTCACCTAATTGACCTGTAGTATCAATTGACGCTTCCATAAGGTTCCTTGAACCTGTAGATACACCAACTTTCGTCGACCCATCTTCTTGCGGTGTCTTCGCAATCATGTTGACCATACCACCTGGTGGCATCGCTCCATACAACACAGATGTAGGCCCCTTAAATACTTCAACTTGCTGAATCGCAATAGGATCTATCTGAGGTTGTAGATTCCAACCGGTTAGGAATGGAAGCACCAAACCATCATAATAGCTTTGGTTGTTACTAAAACCACGAATAGAGAACGTATCGTACATGGTTACTGATGCGCCCTTCTGTTCGGTTACAACACCCGGTGCATAACGAAGGGCTTGATTCAAAGATTGAACACCTCGTTGCTCTAACTGTTCTTCATCAATAACGGTAATACCTTGAGGCGTTTCCTCTGGCTCAAGAGCCGACTTAGTTGCGGTATTACGGTAAGCTTTTCCTAAAACAGTGATAGTTTCGATATTCGAATCTGTCGCTGAAACGGCTTCTTCCGCCAAAGCTTGCGCTGAAAATGCAGTCAACAAAGCGACTGCCAATGATGAATACTTAAAACGAACGTGAGTGGTCATGATTCCCTCGGTACCAATGCTTAACTTAAATAGTAATAAATCTCATTTGCATTGTATGTATCTATAAAAGGGATAATTAACAATTTGGTGCAAGTTCAAAAAGAACTTGGCCTATTTTGAGTAAAACTAAAACAGTTGCTCATTAAAAGCACAATTAGCCCTATTAAACGAGAGGCTCTGTAGAGAGTGCGTTAGGTGGGATATGACTACGATTTAATAATAGGAACCCAGTATTCCATTACCGCATCAGTCGAATGAGCTCGATAACCCAAGGGATACACTTCAAGCTCATAGCCATCGATGGCTCGATAACCAGAACTTGGCAACCAGTTAAGAACAAACCAGCTTAGAGTATGTCGAAGATTCTCAATAGGACCGCAATGTTTCACTACAGCGTAGGTTTGCTTTGGAATAGTTAATACCTCTAATTTATCAGAGATAATGCTCGGCAATTGCGGAATCGAAATCTCGTCGTGGAGCTCAATGCCAGCCCAGTAGTAAATGTTGGTACCATCAAAGCAAGACTGGGTGAGATCGACAACGCCAATAAATTGAAAGGCACCCGCGTCTGGAAGCGTTACTTCCCCTTCTAAACGTGACCACAATTGAGGAACTTTCTGTGCGAAATCTTGGGTCAACGAAAACAAACCACTGATTTCAGAAGTGATGCCTTTAACAAGGAATGACTCTCTTTCATCAATGCGTACCTCGACAAAACTGAGTGGGCCATTATCAGCTGCGCTCATCATATCCGATACTTGTATTGGTTTACGAAGCCCAGTTCTTTTGCCCGCTTTTCTATATTGACTAGGACTTAAGCCAAACATCTGCTTGAACGAGCGGCTAAAGCTAATTTCTTAATTAAACCCGAGAGCAAGAGCGATATCAATGACTCGCTTCTTGCTATCCAACAGTTCTTCTGCCGCTTGGCTTAACTTAAGCTCTCTGACGTAGTTTGCGACGGTAAGCCCAGTCTCGGCTTGAAACACTCTTTGCAGCTGCCAGCGAGACCAACAGCTCTGTTTCGCAATATCTTCTAGCGATAGTGCCGAGCTTAGGTTCGCATGAATATAAGCCAAGACACGGCTGATACGATCAAATGCAGGTGTGTTCATAGTCACGCGTTAATAATCTCGGTAGTGGCAACAATATAGTAGATACAGAAATACTTTTTATCATTTAAAGAGCCTTTTATCACTTAAAAATGAGTAATGCATAATCAATTGATAGCTCCCTTAGCGTGCAAGAACTCCGAGGAGATGCTCCATATTGTATGGTTATCCTCGATAAGGTTAGCTATGATAACGCAACTAATTCTCATTCATTGGTTTAAGATGCTTTCCCAGTTGCACAATATTATTACTCGTCGGAGAGCCCCTTCTCTACACCAGAAAATCTTCGCTTACTCTAAGCAGGTCACACCTTATCTAAGTGGAAGCTATGGTTCTCTGAGCAGCAGAAGTATCGCGATGACCAATGATAAGAGTCATATCGAAATCAAACGCGTTTACGATGGTCTAGCGGAAAATCACTCTGAAGCTGGTAAAGCTTATTGGTTAACTCGAACTTGGGATCTAGTGTGTTGGCAGCCCATCTATGTCACTTTCGTTTCTATTTACGGCCTCCACTCTCTACCTGATATCAAGAATATTGGTCAATTTAGGTACAAAGAGTTCGTCACAGGTTATCGCTTCTTTAACGGTGACCATCAACACGGTTCACCCGAGGAACTGATACCTCAGGCTGGTGCAGCCATACTTGCACTCACCGAGTTTTACCGCAGTCAGATAAATGAATGGACACGTATCCGACCAGGGTTCACCAACCATTTGTTAGCGGATCTACTGCTAAGCAGTTTGATCAAATTGCAGCAGCATGAGCCAAGCTTAACCAATGATTACATCACCGAGCAAGCCAAGCTTTGGTTAGAAGCATGCCAATTACCGGACAGTCATTTAGACAGCCTCAAGGTCGATGCTAATTCAGGGATGCTTAGGCTGATAAGAGTCAGCTGTTGTCTAGTTTACAAATGCGACTCTGGAAAGTATTGCGACGATTGCCCAAGGCTCCCAGAAAACAAAAAAATCGCTTAATATCACCATCTATTATTAAAGAGCAGCAGAGAGCATTTGCTTTTATCAGCGGCTTTATTGGTCGGAGACAGGACTGACATGTTTCAGCTTTCAAATATCAAAATCGTTCGTGATGAGCGAACCATTCTCGCAATCGACGAACTTTCTATTCCGACGAATGAGCTCACCGTAGTTCTTGGTCACAATGGTTCTGGTAAATCTACGCTGGTTAACTTGATCTCAGGGCAAATGGCCCCAGACCACGGCACAGTGAAGTTAGACGATACCTCTCTTTCTGCCTTCAAAAGCAAAGACCTAGCCAAGAAGATTGCTTATTTGCCGCAAAAGCTCCCTGCTTCTGCGGGCTTAACGGTAGCGGAGCTGGTTCGTTTAGGGCGCTTTCCTTGGCGGGGAGCGTTAGGTCGTTGGAACTCTGAAGACCAATCCATCATCCAACAAGCAATGGAGAGAACGGGCGTCGCCGAGTTTTCACAGGCATTAGCAGACGATTTATCCGGCGGTGAACGCCAGCGTGCTTGGGTATCGATGTTGCTTGCGCAGCAGTCTCCCGTATTGATCCTCGATGAGCCAACATCAGCACTGGATGTTCATCACCAATTCCAACTGATGGGTTTACTGTCAGAGCTGAATAAAAAAGAAAACGTTGGCGTGGTCGTGATTCTGCACGACTTAAACCTTGCTCTACGTTACGCGACACACATCGTTGCTCTGAAGAAAGGTCAGATAGCATTTGAAGGCAGCGCCGATAAGTTACTCGATGAACAAGCACTGTCTGCACTGTATGAGTCCCCGATTCGACTGATCGACCACCCGGTTCCAGCCAACACTGCCGCAAGTGAGAAGGTAGCGGTCGTCTGCGAATAGCTCAGTTTATTGAGCTAATCTACTGAAAAATCAAAATGCCTGTAGACAAACGCACTCGATCTAACTCTGCAGGCTAATCTCGATATTGAATCTCTGTATTCATTCGAGATGAGTGTTCCTTCAAAAATGAGTGTTCCTTCAAAAATCACTCTGCATTCAGACTCGTCATATAATGCAGAAACGCAATCGCAACCAAAAAGACTACCACTTTTGTGAGAGCTTGATTCAATTCCTCCTAACCCAATAGTTGAAAAATACCTTTCTTGAGCCATCAGAATTTGAAAAATCACACGAAGTAAACAATAGTTAACGTGATGCATATCGATTAAATGAGAAATGATCGTGTAACAAAACCAAAAGAAACACGATACGGTTAATGACAACGTCGGGTGAAGCCTTCAATGGATCATGAACAAATTAGTATCCAAGTAATTGATGAAATTCTGAATTTGAACGGCAGCGCTCTGCTCAATAGAGTAACGCTGGATCTTCATCAGCAATTTCAAAGCCACTGTACATGTGTGGTTGAGATAGCGCATCTCCAGCATTGCGCGGTTACGCTTTCTCATTCGAGTGACGGAACCATTACTGATAACATCAGTTACGGGCTCGCCGGTACACCTTGTGAAAAAGTGGCACAAGACATTGGTGAAATCATCTTCTATCAAGAAGAGGTCTACCGCCTCTTTCCTGAAGACCAAATGTTTCAAGATGCTGGTATCCAAGCTTATATTGGACTGCCCTTAAAAACCCATGCTGGAGAGGTGCTAGGGATTTTGCTCTCAACCTTTACCCGAGCGGTTGGAGAATCAGAAGCAAAAAACATCATTGAGCATCACCGCTTTTTTTCTAACGTCATTATCCATAGCCTACGTGAAAAATGGATAAGTGAACGGTCAGACAAACTTCTAAACCAGCTGAGTTATGAGGTTTCACACGACAACTTAACCGGCCTACTCAACCGAAGTTGCCTAGCGGATACACTTGAAACCTTAACGCAACTCGCTAGCCGTCCTTTTAGTCTTGCCTACCTAGACATCGATAACTTTAAATCCATCAATGACATTAACGGCAATTACATCGGTGACCAGATCATCAAGTTTACAGCCAATGCCATACAACAAAGTCTCACCTCTCCGAATAATGCTTTTCGTGTTGCAGGTGATGAGTTTGCCTTCATTACTTACGATGAAGATCCCGTTGCGGTATGTCAGGAAATTTTGGACAAGATAGAATCAGGCTATGTCGACAAATCCAATCGCATATCTTTCACAGTTAGCATTGGTATAGCTCGTGCCCCTGTCCACATGCTCAATAGCGATGACTTGATACTTAACGCGAGTTTGGCGCTAAAAGACTGTAAAAAGCATCGTGATACGCGAATTCAGCACTATGACACGCATTTAAGCGCGTTGTACCACCGTCAAACACAATTGATAGAAGCATTGCGAGACCAATTACGCTTGAGCATCGATGAAAACGAAGAACTCTATGTTGTGGTTCAACCTATTGTCGATATCACCAGTGACCGTTGGGACTACTTTGAAATATTGGCGCGTTGGAAAAGCAGTACTTATGGCAGCGTCTCCCCAGTCGAATTTATCGAGGCTGCTGAACAATCCGGTTTGATCATTGAACTAGGCGAACGCATCGTTGAGCTAGCCTGCCGAGCAAAACAAAAGCTCGAAAGAGAGTTGGGTTACACCGTAAAGCTGTCGGTTAATTGTTCTGCTTATGAGCTGGTCGATTCCAATCGCTATATAAACTACTTAACTAGAGTATTGGAGAAATACAATCATCAAGCTTCAGACTTTGTTATAGAGCTCACGGAGACGGTTCTGTTATCACAAAGTGGCAGAGAACAGATGGTTTTAAACTCACTTAGATACCTTGGATTCAAAGTCGCACTCGACGATTTTGGCACGGGTTATTCGAGTTTAAACTACATCCATAACTACCCGATTGATAGCATTAAAATCGATGCAACGTTTGTTCGCAACATGCTCGCTAATACCACATCAGAGCAAGTGGTTTTACTGATTGCACAATTGGCACAATTACTCGACGTCGACTTGATTGCAGAAGGGGTCGAAGACGATCGAGCATTGCAGAAGCTGATTGAGATGGGCTGTCATCATATTCAAGGATACTTCTATTCCCGACCACACAGCGTCGAAGAACTGGTTTCGATCATCAATGACAAACAAGTAAAAAGCGCATAAAAAAGACCAAACAATGTTTGGTCTTTTTTATTCAATTAGAGAACGGCTTTCTCTTTGTCTTTAAGTAGCTTATCCATTTCATTCCGATTCGCTACAAACGTTGCCATCTCTTTCTTCGGAACCGAACTTGCCATCGGGATATTAGCGCGCATTGCGTTCACCGGACGACCATATTCAATCAATTCGTAATGAAGGTGCGGACCAGTCACACGACCCGTTTTACCGGATAGACCGATACGCTGTCCACGTGAGACTTTCTGGCCTTTCTTAACCAGAATTTTGCTCAAGTGCAGATAGCGCGTTTTATATTTACTGCCATGCTCAATCACCACATAGTTACCCGCATAAGGGTGTTTACGTGTCATGATCACCGTACCATCACCTGTCGCTTCTACAGGAGTACCAATAGGCACAGCCCAGTCGGTACCATTGTGAGGAGCAACGCGGCCGGTTACTGGGTGTAGGCGGTTCGGGTTAAAGCCAGAACTAATACGCCAGCTGCGGCTAACAGGGTATCGTTGGAAGGCACGCTGTAGGCTTTCACCTTTCGCATTGTAGAACTGTCCATCAGTATGAAGGTAAGCCGTCACTTCACGGCCACGGTTGTAGATCTTAATCGCTTCAATTTCGTTTTTACCCGTCGATACGCCATCAATACTTTGAGAGCGACGCACAACTTCAAAACGATCGCCAGCACGCAAATCTTTACCGAAGTTCACTTGCTCTTTTAGCAGGTTAACCACTTGGCTGATTTCAGCTGAGCTTAAACCCAAACGATTTGCAGAAGAAGAGAAGCTACCTTGAATAACACCAACAAGAGGCTCTTGGTGCCATACACCTGGAATGGAAATATCAGAGAAGTCGTAGCTACCATCGCTATTGCGTTGATAAACCACTTTGTCTGCAATAGAGAATTGCAGCTCCATTTTATCGAGTTCACCCGTCGATTCATCACGCCAAAAACGCAGTGTGTTACCAGGTTTTAACGTATCAAGGGCAAGGAAGTTTAAATCCGTTTCCATCACTTTCATCAGCGAACTGTAGCCGAGGCCTAATTGACTGAAGATGGTACTCAGGTTATCACCTGCTTGGATTTGATATTCAAAATTGGGTGGCGTGACAACAACAGCTGTCTTCGCATCAAGAATTTTTTCAACAACCTGCGACTCTGGCAGGTTTAAAGCGATGGTTTTGGTAAGGGAAGACTCTTTGAGAGAGTTGGAAACACCAATCGCAACTAATACTGGCAAGGAGTACAACAGTAGCGCTTTACGACTTGTCAGATTCGGCAACCGTCTTGTTGTAATTTCATTTGTAGACACGGGAATTACTATCTCCTTTATAACAAGGCTCATAGCTTATGCATTCCCGCATAAGAAATCACTAGGTAATTACGAGATCTAGCGCAGAAAACACTTATTTTTTACAGAAGACAAAAAAAATCATTACTGTTGCATATGTAGGTCATTACCTACACGCTTGAGTGTCTTCGATATCAATTGTTCTGGTTGTTCTGCCATCGCTTGATCTTCACCGTGTTCTAAGTAAGACAATGATATGTGTTTGTCGTCTTTCCATTCGAGTTTCGACATTTGAATTCGATCACCAACAAACACACTATTGATCAGTACAACACGACTTGGTACGGGGTCGAACTTAAACAAGCCCAGGTAATAAAATGCCCCTGAACCTTGTGTCGTCACAATCACTGGTGCGGCAACCCATGTAGTCTTACCAATCTCTCGCTTAGCAATAAAATCAGTCGGTACAAGCACAGACCCTTTCGTCGCACCAGCATCATAATCCCCTTTTAAGTAGCTATGCTCTTTGTCCCACTCTTGCAAGAAAGTGACCGCCCCTTGCTCTGGGACTTGGACAGTCCATGGGTTTCGTGACTGAATGCCCAATACCTCTTCAACGATTGGGTTGGATTGAGTCTGCACTTGGGGGAATTTCGCCATGATCTCATCATCTGAGAGACTGAAGCGATATATACCAGCGATGATCACAACAGCAAGCAAAACAATCGGGATAAGAAGAATGAGAGGAATGGGTAAGATTCTTTTACGAGCCATGAAGACTTCCTTGTGTTTTTGTTCTCTTAATTATGCTCGAAGTATATACCAATTCACCCATGAAGACCTCAACGCCTACTCGTTCGATTTGACTCAAGTGTTTCAAAATTAAACTAAACTGTTTGATGAGCAACCAATTGGGGACAACGATGACAAAAATCACCCACTCTTGTGAATGCGCCTGTGGTCTAGTTCAACTGCGCTGCACCGCAGAACCTATTCGTACTTCCGTCTGTCATTGCTTTGAGTGCCAAAAACGCACGGGAAGTGTATTCGGCGTTCAAGCCCGCTTCAACAGAGACCAAGTCATCCTCGATGGTGATGTCACTAGCTATACTCGTGTTGCTGACTCAGGTCATCAAGTTCAATACGAATTCTGTCCAGCATGCGGCACGACAATGCGTTTGAAGCTATCAGATGCTCCCGAGTACGCCGTGATTCCTATGGGGTTATTTAACGATAAGGAGTTTCCAGAGCCTACTGTCTCTATTTATGAGCAACGAAAGCACGGCTGGGTGAGCTTTGATTGCACTATGGAACACATTAGCTAAGCATCTCTTTCAACAAACATGGCACTAAACAATCTAAATTCAAGAAAAGCATTCAACAAAAGTTGAGATTTTATTGAGAATGATCAACCGAGTTTTCGCAGAAGTACTTTCGTTCCGCGCTATGAGCGCTATAATCTGCCCATAACATTTGGTGAGGTTTTATTGTGATTTCCAGACTTCCTCGTTGGGTGGAATATGGCGCGTTTTTGCTTGCTCTTCTCGCAGGCTGCGTCAATGCCGTGGGTCTCCTAGGCTTTCAACATCAAGCGATAACACATCTTTCCGGAACCGTAACTCAGCTAGGGAACAGCTTATTAACCGATGCGGACAGCACTATTCACCTGCTCTTCATCGTATTTAGCTTTTTGATTGGTTCAGCGTTTAGTGGGTTCTTTATCGAAAGCAGTGCACTTAAACTCGGTCGTCGCTACGGCGTTGCACTCTGTATTGAAGGCAGCCTGTTACTTCTCAGCTTAGGCTTCCTAGTTCAAGGCAATGTTTATGGTCAGTATCTTGCTTCTGCTGCGTGCGGCTTGCAGAACGCTATGATCACCACCTTCAGTGGAGCAGTGGTTCGAACAACACACATGACCGGAATTATTACCGATCTCGGCATTATGATTGGTGAAAGCTTGCGTGGTCGCCAATTTGACCGTCGTAAAGCCAAGCTGTTTATCTTTATCTTCTTCGGCTTTTTGTTAGGTGGCACTGCCGGAGCAATGCTGTTTAATTCGTTTGAGCTTTATGCATTAGCGTTCCCAGCGATTTTAGCTTTCATCATTGCTATCGCTTACTGGAGTTATCTTTTCCTTATTAGTCGTAAACAAACTGCTTAATGCGATTGTGGCGGTTTAAGCATTTGCCTTAAACCGTCTCCTCTTATTCTTTTCTTCATATTTATCTTTTACTTGAAAGACGCCACTGGCTGATCGTAACCAGTGTTTTATCCTTCAAATCCATAAATTGAGTAGTACTACTAACAGAAAACATCGTGATCGCCTTGAGATCCTAATCACATTTGCTAGGCTTTTTATTGCTCGAGTCACACTGTGCTTCATCATAGTCTGTTAACAGCGGCTCACGTGCTACAATTTTCTAACACAGGCAACAAATTCATATACAAGATTCTAGTTAAGTACAGTTTGACCATAAAAACGGCTGAATAACTAGATGTATTTAATGAATAGTATTGCAATGGATGCAGTTTGCGGGTAACCTCCGCACACTGTGATTAAATACGGATGTTTAGTGAATATTTATGTCATGGAATATGGCGAGTATTGACTAGTAGTAACACGAGACAAAACATGCATAACAACACCAATGCTGCTGAAGCACCTAAGGGCAACTTTTGGATGTTCTTCATCCCATCCCTAATCGGTCTTCTACTTTTCATGGCACCAATTTCTTACGATGGTGGCCTGACAATTCCTGTCGCGGTAATGGCAAAAGTCATTCCTGCAGTTCTTGGCGATACCTTAATTGCTATCGTAACGGCAATTGTCGCTTTCATGGCTCTAGCTTCTGTTCTTTGCAAAATTTTTAAGCCAGCAGCAATCCTACGTAATGGTTTCTTAAACGGTCTATTTAACCCTTCCCCACTTTGGTTAATCGTTCGACTATTTGGTGGTGCAGCGGTTCTGATGACGTTCTTCCAAGTGGGTCCTGAAGCGATCTGGGAAGAGAATACTGGCGGTTTAGTTCTGACTGGTCTTCTACCAACACTGTTTGCAGTATTCATTTTTGCAGGTCTACTGCTTCCTCTACTGCTCAACTTTGGTCTGCTTGAGCTATTCGGTGCGCTACTAAGTAAAGTGATGCGTCCGGTATTTAACCTTCCAGGTCGCAGTGCAATCGACTGTATGGCTTCTTGGTTAGGCGACGGCAGTGTGGGTATCCTACTGACAAGCAAACAGTACGAAAACAACTTCTACACCCAGCGTGAAGCCGCAGTTGTAGGTACAACTTTCTCTGCAGTATCTATCACGTTCAGTTTGGTTGTTCTTGCTCAGGTTCAATTAGAACATCTATTCCTGCCTTTCTACGGCGCAATCTGTTTAGCAGGTGTTATCGCGGCTATCATCATTCCTCGCCTACCGCCATTGAGTCTAAAGAAAGACCGCTACATGGATGGCAGCGAGCCTAAGAAAGACGCAGACGCAGTACCTGCAGGTCACACAACTTTCTCTTGGGGTATGGACCTTGCGCTAAAACGCGCTGGCCAAGTGACTTCTGTACAGTCGGTATTTAAAGAAGGCGTACATAACGCAATCGACATGGTCTTTGGCGTACTTCCTGTCGTTATGGGTCTAGGTACAATGGCATTGATTATTGCTGAATACACATCGGTATTCGAAATCCTAGGCCAGCCATTTATCCCTTACCTAGAACTACTGCACATTCCGGAAGCAGCGGCTGCGTCTCAAACGATTGTAGTGGGTTTTGCAGACATGTTTATTCCAGCGATCCTAGCGGCTTCAATTGATAATGAAATGACGCGCTTCGTGATTGCAGCGATGTCAGTAACTCAGCTTATCTACATGTCAGAAGTAGGTGCACTGCTTCTAGGCAGTAAGATTCCGGTAAACATCGTGGAGCTGTTCGTTATCTTCATTCTACGTACGTTGATTACGCTTCCTGTTATTGCCGGTGTTGCTCATCTGATTTTCTAAAATCGCATTTTTTAACAAAGGCTCCGCATTGTCGGGGCCTTTTTTGTATTTGTCGTTCACCTTTGTTATTTCCGTTCCAACTTCGCTCCCCCTTCCTGACAAGAATCAATATAAAGATATCTAACTTTCAACACAAAGTTATAAATATCACTTTAAATTCATTAATTTAAATGAGAAAAACAATCTCGTCAGACTTGTTTATATAAGGCTCAATGATACTATTCTTATGTTTTTAACAGTTTAATGACGAAGTCTTACAAAGAAGATCAATCTCACAACTTTTGAACACGATCTGGCAATTGTTAAGAAATTAAACAAATCGCCTTCAGGTTTCTGACATATCTGTCGATAACAAAATTACAAACACAATAATGTGTTCACTTCTGCCGAATGTACCCAATAAATAAGAGGTACAAGCAGAGTAAACCAGCCGGGAGACTCGAGAGGGAAAGTATGAAATTCAGACATAAAGTTGTCACCGCCTCCTCAATTTTATTGCTTGTGACTGTGGCATTGCTGTCGACACAACAAGTTATGACCATTCGTTCGCAGATCGAAGAAAACATCGACACGAGCGTGAGTGAGATCCTATCTAGTGTGGGGAACACGGTAGAATCTGAAATAAGTGCAAAGAAAGAACTCGCTCAATCCATGACCGAGATTCTAGAAATTAATCCAACTGATCACGACTACGTGAAAGAAGTGCTTGAAAAGCCAATGCCAAAATCAAGCTTCTTGGCAATCGGTTACGCGTACGACAATAACGGTTTCGTGATTGAGAACGATGACAACTGGGAAGCGACACCTGATTACGATCCTCGAGTTCGTCCTTGGTTTGTCTCAGCAAAAGCACAAGGTAAGCTTGTCGTCACCGATCCCTACGTGGATGTTTCTTCTAAGAAAGTGATCATCTCTATCGGTACCCCAGTTCGCGAAGCTGGCCAGTTTTTAGCAGCCATGTTCTATGATTTGGAGCTAACAACCCTTTCTGACTTAGTCAACCAAGTAAACCTATTCGATGCGGGTTACTTATTCCTTGTGACCGCTGACGGCACAACAATTGCCCACCCAGAAGCAAAGTACAACGGTGAAAAGCTATCTAGCTACCTCCCACAAGTCGAGCTAACGTCAGGTGCTCAACATATCGAGATGAACGGCGACAAGTATATGCTCAGCCTAACTCACATTCCGAGTGAGAACTGGTATGTGGGCGCGGTTGTTGATGAAAGCATTGCTTACTCAGCAATCGATACTCTACGTAACAGCGCCATTATTTACTCTTTGATTGCCGTAATTGCATCAATTATCGCGCTTACTCTTCTTATCCGCACCTTAATGCGCCCTCTTGATGAGCTGAACAGTGCCATCCAAGCGGTTGCCTCAGGCAAAGGCGATTTGACTCAACGTTTGGACACCAATACTGACCAAGAATTCTCTGAGCTCGCAAAAGGCTTCAATACCTTTATGGAGAACTTGCAGCATCAAATCATCGAATCGAAAAGCATTTCTGATCAGATCTTAAGTGGTACGCAAATCACCGCAGAAGGAGCGAAAGATTCCGCCGTAGCGATTCAGACTCAGCTGCAAGAACTTGAGCAACTCGCAACAGCAATGCACGAGATGTCAGTGACGGCGACAGAAGTCGCTAACAATGCGCAGGGTGCAGCAAGTGCGGCTAAAGAAGCGGACGATGCGACCGTGCAAGGATCTTCCGTTGTAAATGAATCGACTGAAACGATCAACCTGCTTTCAGACAGCATCGACCAAGCGGTCGAAGAGGTGCAAGGTCTTGAGTCGGCGACAGCAAACATCGAGACGATTCTTAAAGTGATTAACGACATCGCAGACCAAACTAACCTACTGGCACTAAACGCAGCGATTGAAGCTGCACGTGCGGGAGAGTCTGGTCGTGGCTTTGCCGTTGTTGCGGATGAAGTTCGAACACTGGCACAGCGCACGCAAGAATCTACTACAGAAATTCGCAGCATGATTGAACAGCTTCAATCGGGTGCATCTTCTGTTGCAAGCGCAATGCATCAAAGCAAATCTAGTGCCGTAGAGGCCGTCGAGAAAGCTGAATTTGCGAATGGCGCATTACAACGTATTCGTGATGCAATCCAACGCATCTCAGACATGAACCTGCAAATCGCCTCCGCTGCCGAAGAACAAAGCTTGGTTGCCGAAGAAATCAACAACAACACAGTCAACATAAAAGATTTATCGACTCAAGTTGCTGACTCAGCAAACCGCACTAATGAAGCCATGCAAGCACAGCATGACGACGTTCGTAAGCAAGATGAGATTTTAAACCGATTCACGGTATAGCCTCTCCTCTTAACGAACCACAATCTTCACCAAGCAATAGCAAAACAGCGAGCCAAAGTGCTCGCTGTTTTTTTGCTTGCTTACAAGACCACATGTATATAGCGATCTTTCGAGCGCTTGTAAAAAAAGTCATCCACTTTTAGGTAGGTAAAATTGCCAATCTGAATATAGGTGCTACGTGGTGGAATGTGTTTGTAATGGTAGTAGTGATGCTTCGGTCGCTTGTGCTTCACCACCACAACCTTTTTGTGTTTATGCTTATGTTTGTGCTTATGATGATGGTGGTGATGCCCGTGATGATGTCCGTGTTTGTGGTGATGTTTAGGGTGTGCGATTGCTTCAGCACTGAACATCCCCAAAGAAAGCATCATTCCAACGACTGTGAAAGAAAATCGCTTCGACACTCGGTTCCCCTTTACTTTATAACTTGTTAGTCATCATAAAGAGCGTGGTTGCAAGCCATGTCAGCCTGTGGCGAGACAGTTTCACCTCAAGGTCAAATATCATCACGATTTATCAGGCAACGGTCAGGCCATACACGCAGCTGATGCAGCACTAACAATTCCGCACAAAAAAGCCGCTTGCCCAGTGATGGACAAGCGGCTTTCTAAATTCAATTGCTGTTTGTTCGTAGAGTCGATTTATACCGCTTGAGCGAACAGCAAGAAACAACCGAATAGGAAGATCATGCTCATACCCATCGCACCGCCACCAGCTTCGTACACACTGTTGTCTTCTACAGGTACACGACGCACTTTCATGGTCATCGATAGCGGAACAAACACCGCTAGGAATACAAGGATGATGCCTGCGTAGCTGAGGATCGCTAAGAAGTGCTCTGGAGCAAATACCGCGCCAAGCAACGGCAGAATAAACGTAGTCACGAATACCACTGGCTTACTTGCTTTTAGAAGGTCTGCATTTTGGTCGTAAAGCGCCATTGCCACACCCAAGAAAGACGTCAGCAGTGCCAAACCAGTAAACATAGAAAGAATGAACTCAAGACCTGTGTACTGCTGACCAAGAACAGAGATCAACTCAGACACGTTTGAGAACTGGATAAGTTCGTGTGGTGGCAAGTTACCCACGACTGCAAACAACCACAGTAGGTAACACACAAGAGGGATCGTCGAGCCCACAATGATCATGTTGCGCAGTTGGTTTTTACTCGCTTCTTTGTTGTAAGTCACCAAAGAAGGAATCACGACCATGAAGCCAAAGCTTGTGAAAAGAACTGAGCTTTGCTTGATCAGTGCCATTTTGTCGGCGTTCACTACTTCACTTAGACCTTCAAACGATACGTTTGGAGCAAGGGAGAAAAGCGTCAGAATCAGAGCGACAATCATACCGATAAACAAGCCACGGTTGAGTTTATCAACGACACCTGTACCTGCTGATACAATAAGACCGACAAGAACAGTAAAGCCAACTTGGCTCGAAATAGTAGAAACAGGAATGCCCATTGATGCAGTGACTTTCTGTACAAGATCGCCAGCACCAATGATGTAAGCCATTAACAAACACACAAGTAAGGCGTAAAGAAGACCATTCGTTACAAACTGACCGCCTTTACCAAGGGTTTCACGAGCAATCGCGTTCATGCTAACGCCACCACCTACTTTACAGCTTGCTTCCAACAGAAGAAGTGCAGCGTAAGTTGTACCCGCCCAGATGAACAGCATAAGAAGAGTGCCCCAAAGGAGGCCGAATTGAGCAAGCACCATTGGTATAGCAAGCATACCAGCGCCAAGAGCAGTACCTGCAACGATCAGGGAGCTGCCGACAAGTTTTAGGTTCACGGTTAATACCTCTAAATTTAATCCGTTTTAGTTATCACTTATCGCGGTTTTGGTTAGAAACGCGATCAACAGAAATGTCCCCGCCTTACGTCACTGAAATTCAGATCACAAAAAACAACACACGCAGGTTCGACTCTGCAAGCGCATTTGTGTGTAAGGGGAATCATTTCCGAGCAGAGTTTTGATTCACGGAACGTCTTATTTTGGGTTCGAAGCAAAATCAGCACATCCTTTTTCGTCAATCCCATTCTCTGCTAAATGGATTTGGTTCGAGAGGATTGTAAGGCATAAATAGGACGATTGAAAAGCAAAAGCTCCATCTTATAGCCATATATTTTAACAACTATCGGTAATTGCAACGGATATGTTGCAAAGTAGCTTGTTATTTAGCCTTTTGTTGTCTTGGCGAATGGAACTTGAGCGTTCAAGCTCATTTTTGAGGTGTACATGAAAATGTACACTTTGTTGGAAGGCATTAGAATCGCAGAACATAGCCTAGATTCAGCAATATCGTTATTATTCGCTACGTACCGACACGATTCGGTTCACATACCTCTAAACACTGATTTACGGTTCGAAGCTTTTGGTAAATGAGTGTTCTGAATGCTGGGAGTGGTTCCCCAGCATTTATATCCTTTCTATTAGATTCCTTTATGTCCCCTAAGCACAATTGATGATTTTGCGCACATATCCGCTTACCTACTATGTCGCCTAAGAATCAGAGTTCGTTATCCAACGCATCAATAATGTATGTCATGGCTGCAATGCCCATATCCGCCACTGAACGCTCCATCGGACTCAGGTTCTCATAGGTTTGCTCCAATTCTGCTTGCTCAATATAACCTCGATGCAAGAAGAGCTCTTTGTACTTCATTAGTCGTTTCTGCGATTCACGTGTGAGCCAGGTTACGTCCAATCGAATATCGCAGCTGCGATTACGAATCTCAGCAAGCAGTTGTTCTAAAACGCATTGCATTTTGCGAATACCTACCTTGCCAGAAATTGATTTATAAATCTGATGTTTTTCCATTTTCTGAAACTAACTGAAATTACGTAAATTTTTTGTGGAACGTCATTCTTATCGCTATATCAATTTGGGTAAATACGGGGTGGTTAAACTGGTCCGTTTATTGCGTGCTTCAGGACAAAACTGTCCTTTAAGGAGCTCTTATGCATGTAGACCCACTGATTGAAGTGCTGATTACTCGACGAAAAGAGAAAGGGATGTCGCGTGAACAAATGGCAAAAGTTGCGGGGATGAGCGAAAAAACCTATCAGAGAATAGAGAGAGGCGAGTCGGATTTGAAACTATCCCAATACCGTTCGATTTTACGAACTCTCAACTTAACGGATCTGGATATCGCTCTGGATGCAAGAGGTGTCAGTAATATCTCATCAGAAGATGTTGCCTCTGCAGCAAGGTTACTGTCTCCAGAAGCACAATCTTTACTGACCAAGCTAATTTTTTTAGTGCTAGAGCAACAGAAAAACGATAACAAAAAGTAGTGCTCTAGACTCAGGCCCTTAACAAAGCTAAGGTGAACTAAACTTAAAGATTAGAGCTTCGGTACTCCAACCATGGGGGAAAGCATTATGAGAAGCATCTGGGTCATGATCACCGCCATTCTCTGCTTGCTGGGAGCAACAAGTCTGTCTGCACAACCGCAAGTGAAACCCGCGGTAAAGCCGATCACGCAGCCGGGCAATAAACACGATTTGCGACCAGTTAATCGCCCTCATAGGCCCATCAAGCCACCCCACTATAATCGGCCACCTTATTACCGTCCGCCCTACTACAGGCCACCCTATTACCACCGACCACCTTACGTCGTTAAGCCACCGCGCTATCATTCGTCGTTTATCTATGTGAGACCGGGGTATTGGTATCCACCCTATCGCGGACGTTATTACTATTATCATAGCGATCTCGTTGGCATAGCGACCTTCGCCATCTTTGCCGGCATCACCTATGCAATCGTTCAAGACTCGTATTACCGCAGGAATGGAGACCGCTATGATTACGTCCGTTACCCGCCAAGTGGCAACTACACGATTGTGAATGGAAACACCATCACGACGTCTTCTTCAACGTCGTCAAACTATGCGTCATCGTCAGGGCAAATTGTGTCTTCTTCGCCAAGTTCGAATACGCCGCGAGTCACGCACGTTGTTCCGGCGACAAAACCTGAGCCTAGCCCATACAAACTCGGAGAGATCGTAGATTCACTGCCTCACACGAAAGAAACGGTCGTCGTCGACGGACAGAGCTATTTCAAATACAAAAATACTTGGTTTGCGCCACTCAGAGCCGAACGTAAGTTTGTTGTCGTAGAATCACCGTTGTAGTGCTTTATGTGTACCCCTAAGCGAATTAAACCCGCACACCGCGGGTTTATGTTTCTTTGTAGATAGCAGTTTGAGTCGCTCGCTTTTCAATAGAGCGCTTCGAACTCTGGAATCCTCGCCTTACCTCTCAGCAATAAGAAGTTCAAGAATCGGCTCGTCGATGTAGTGAGTATCTTCTCTTCTTCCACACCATGTTTTTCCAGCAAAGCAATTGCTAAGTCTAACTTGGAGATCTCTTCACAGAAGTGAGCATCCGACCCTGTACTGAAGTAAACGCCAATTTCTTTACCCAGCTCGACAATGCGATCACAACGGGAATCACTGCCCTTGCGGCTTTTGCCTGTCAGAGATGTATTGTTAACTTCAATTGCAACATTGTACTCTTTAGCACAGCGCAGCACCTGCTCCATATCGAATGGGTAATTTGGGTTACCTAGGTGACCAAGAACATCCACTCTGCCGCTTTTAATCGCATTTATCAGAGCGGTGGTATGCTCAGCTTCGGTTGCGGGCTTGAATACGGGTTCATGAAAACTCGCAATCACCCAATCAAGATGTTGGTCAGAGGACGGTGGTAAGTCTATCTCCCCTTTCACATTCAGCGTGTTGGCTTCTACGCCACGGAGAATACCTACATCGTGTAAAAAGCGGGGCAAAATTCTTTGATTGTTGAAATACCAGTAGTGAGGGGCTCCTGGCATCTCGGGAGCATGATCGGTGGTACAAAGAAGTTTTAGCCCCTTATTCTTAGCAGACAATGCGTTCTCTAAAATGGTGCTGTAAGCATGTCCACTGGCAATAGTATGGGTGTGGCTATCAATCACGATATCCATGGTGACCTCCTGGGATTGTGGACGAACTATCGAATTTCGAACGAACCGTTTTGATTGAGAAACAGCGATAAGTCAGCAGGAATCGAATGATTCAACACTTTATCAACGTTGACCGCATCTGAACGCAAGTAGAACTCCAAGGCGGCTTCTGGGTCTGTGCCGCCACGAATCTTACGATTGACTAAACGCTCTTGTAGAAACTCCGCTTGAGTATCAATAAACACCGTAAAATCAGCCAAGCGATGTAGTTCTTTCCATACTGGTTCATCAAGCAGCAGCCAGTTGCCCTCGACGACAACAATATTGCGGTTAACCTGAATGGCATCATCAACCGGATCATGCAGGTTGCGGTCGTAGTAAGGCCATTTGCTGTCTTTCACTTTAAGCTGTTTCAGCTTATCGATAAGCTCGGTGAGATTGAACGTCTCGTAAGAGCCTTTAATGCTGCGCAGAGGAACAATGTCGCCATTACGTTCAATGGTGTTGCTGTCGAGGATTTCATTCGGGTAGTGAAAACCATCAAAAGGTAGAACCTGAAGTGGCTCTTGGCTTTCATCTTGCTCAGAGAGGTGTTCCCAGAACGCAGCAAGGGTCGACTTACCGCTGCCTGGAGGGGCACACAAGAACACGACAATGCGTTCCTGTTTCTCATGATATAGACGGGTAAACTTTTCGATAAGAGGTTGATGGATTCGCTTTACGTCGGCATCGGGAAAGGTAGCTTCGGTTTCAAAACCGCTGACGTTTAAATTCACTTTCATGGTGAACCCTTATTGATTGATCTCCCCTTCGATTCTTTCTATCAACATTTCACACGACAGCTTCAACACTGTTTTGATGAGAGATTCGTATCTCATTTGCGAAAAGGACTCAAACGAAGAGAACTTAAGCTGATTGATCGACTCAAGATAAAAGCTGTCTTGCTGAGAAGAGAGTACCGCTTGGTTTTTGATGAAGTCGTAAATCACGTCATCCGCGAATTCGACTTTCTCCGGTTGGCTAACCACGTACTCCAAGACCTGATCGTACAATCCGATATCGGCGTAAGTTTCCAAAGAGATTTTGCCCATCGCAAACATCAGCTTCGATACCACATCGGTCGTCACCAACGGACCATCTTCTTTCAATAAAGGTTCCACAGCATACTCCTTCACAAGGTCGTCTTGGACGAACACACTCGGAAGTAATGCTTTTAACTTGAGGTTAATTATTTTGTTAGAAACCTGAAGAAACGCAGTCGCATTTTCGCACTCGTCCAGTTTCTCCAGTAATTCGTCTTCACGTGACAACGTATTATGACCTCTCCATTATGTGGCAGCGCAAAGGCTACCACACAAATTCGTTGCAACTAAACCGTTAAGCTCACGTCATAAAACTCAAGTAACGCTTTTTCTGCATGTGCGTTCCACACATAGTTATTCGCGTTCAAAATTGCGTCTAATTCGGCGAAGAACGGGTCTTGGTCTGCCAACGATAAGAAATCATCAATCGCGGTCAACGGCAGGTCAATGTGTGGGTAAATCAACTTCTTACCACCCGGGATATCGAGCTGATTCAGAATCGTATGTGGCGCAGCTTGCAGACCACCAACATGGGTGATCATGAACGATGGATTGATCTTACCTTGTGAAGACAAGTCGATAGATTCCACCATATCACCGGTCGAGCCACCAGATGTGCCAACAATGTGCGTTGATTCGTAATGCACGTTGTAGAAGTTAAACGGTACTTTGAATTTTTTATCGGTAGGGCCTGCGAAGAAGTTCAAGCAGCCATCGTTGCCCAACAGCTCATCGGCTTGTTCTAGCACCTGCGATACCGCTGCATACACCATCACGTCGTCGTAGCCTTTGCCATCGTTCAGCGCTTTCAGATAAGTCACAGGATCATCGACTTGAGCTGTATTGACGTAATGCAGTTCGACGCCTTGTTCTTTTGCTTTTTCAACCGGGATTAAGCACTCTGCTCGGTCTAAGCGCGCAGCGTCGATGTCTGTCACCACAATCAGTTTTGGCTTCACAGGTCCGTTAATCGCGTAGTCAATCGCGCCAATGCCCATTGGGCCAGCACACGCAAGTAGCGCTAATGCTCCGCCCTCTTTGATGCCCATATCGTGCTCGTACACGTATTGCGTAGTGTGGTAACTCGCATGGTAAGCACCGATGATGCATGACATTGGCTCAGCCAAAGACGCATCTGCAAAGTAGTCACCGTGGTAAGGCAGTACACAGCCTAAGTCGATAGCAATTTTAGGAATGATGGAATACGTTGCGTTGCCGCCAAAGGTTTCGTAGCTGTAACCCGCCGAGTAACCAGTAGGCAAACCCATTGCTGGTTGTAGAACAAAGTAATCGCCTGCTTTGTATTGGTCTTTTAGGTTCTCACCGACTTCAACAATCACACCTGCGTATTCATGACCCGTCATCACTGGCACTTCATCGATGTTCTCAGGTACGCGTTTGTGTTTACTACCTAACAATGCCGCTTTGTAAGTGGACAGGCAAATGCTGTTTGAAATGTTTTTAACCAGAAGTTCATCGGCTGAAATGCTTGGCAAATCAAAGGTTCTTAGTTGAACGTCTTTCTCGCCACAGATAACCGCTGCCGTTGTTTGTACCATGATTTCTCTCCTAAATGGGGCGGTAGGTGCCACCCCATACTGCATTGTTAGGCTGGTTGCTCAGTCGCGACCGCTTGTTGCTTAATCGTATCCATCAGCTCATTGAGCGCTGGGTCATTGAGGAAGTTCTTAATCGTTACCACCGGCAAGCCTGTTGCTTTAATGGCTCGACTTTCTAAGCTTTCGTGTGTCACGACAATGTCGGCTTCACTTGGGACTTTTTCGATGGCGAAGTTCTTCACTTCAATATCAATCCCGGCTTGAACTAACTTGCGTTTGAAGGTTGAAGCACCCATCGCACTTGAGCCCATACCCGCATCACAAGCGAATGCGACAAATGCAATTGGTTTGTTTACTTCTTGTGTTGCAGCAGCAACTGGTTTGATTGTGCCTTCCGCTTTCATGTCTTTCATATCAGAGACAGACTGTTCAAACTCGTCTTCTTTGTCTTCTGCTTTGCTCATCTTCAGAATCGCACTTGCGACAAGGAACGAAACAATCGTTGCAGTTGTGACGCCTGCGATGGTCGCTAGGAAGCTGCCTTTCGGAGTCAGTGCTAGGTAAGAGAAGATTGAACCTGGACTTGGACCTGCAACCAAACCTGCATCAAGTAAGTTAAAGGTTGCGATACCTGTCGCTGCACCCGCAATCATTGCCAAGATCATGATTGGCTTCATTAACACGTACGGGAAGTACAGCTCATGAATACCACCGAAGAAGTGAATGATGATGGCACTTGGCGCAGAACGTTTGGACAGACCCTGACCAAACTTCGCGTAAGCCAGCAGCATACCAAGACCCGGACCTGGGTTAGATGCCACCATAAAGAAGATTGATTTACCTGTTTCAGCGGCCGCTTGCAGACCTAGTGGGTAATAAATACCTTGGTCGATAGCGTTGTTTAGGAACAGCACTTTCGCTGGCTCGTTGATGATCGCAAGCAAAGGAAGGAATCCCGTCGCCACCAAGGCTTCGATGCCTGATTTCACAAACAAGTTTGCCGCTGTTACTGCTGGGCCAACAATCTCGTAGGCGAACAGGCACAGGATCATGCCCACAATACCTAGTGAGAAGTTGTTCACCACCATCTCAAAACCAGAAGGAATGCGGTGTTGGATTCGCTTATCCATTTGCACCACAACCCAAGCACTGAGTGGGCCCATGATCATCGCGCCAACAAACATTGGGATGTCCGCACCAACGATAACACCCATGGTACCGATGGCACCGGCTACCGCGCCGCGTTTATCACCAACAATCTGACCGCCGGTATAACCGATCAACAGTGGTAATAAGTAAGTGATCATTGGACCAACAAGTTCCCCAAACGCTTCGTTTGGCATCCAACCTGTTGGGATAAAGAGTGCAGTAATAAAGCCCCAAGCGATGAAGGCTCCGATATTTGGCAGCACCATAGCGGTCAAATGACCCCCGAAGGCTTGCACATTGGCTCGCATGTTTGCTTTCACGTTATGTTCCTTTTAGTATGCTTTTATTATGTCTAGCACTTGTTCCTTAGATGAAGCTTGTGCCAGTTTTGCAATGTTCTCTTCGTCCACAAACATCTCGCTCAGCGCTTGAATCACCTCAATGTGGGTATCAGAGTCTTTTGCAGCTAGGGTAATAAGAATGTTGGCAGGACCAAGGTCCGAACCAAAATCAACTGGTGAAGGGAAAATATGAATGCCCAAGCCCGTTTTTAGGACACCGGTTTCTGGGCGAGCATGTGGCATCGCCAGTCCAGGACACAACACATAGTAAGGACCATTTTCTTCGGTCGATTGGATGATGGCATCCGCGTATTGCTGAGAAACGTAACCTTTGTCTTCTAGGTATTGCGTTGTCTTTTTAACTGCGTCTTGCCATTGGTAAGCGCGGTCATTAATAACATCTACTAGTTCGTGGTCGATTAATTCATACAGCATTTTTAAACCCTATCAACAGTTCGGTATCGATGGGTTAATTATCAATAAGAGTCGTAGAACCGCGCAAGCACGCCTCTTTTGTGCAACAAATCACAATTAAATGGCTGTCAATTTGTTTTAATGAACGTAGCTCAAAAATAGATGAAGAAAGTTAGCAACAAATTTTCTTTCAGCAACATGTCAATAGGCATAATTTGAACCTCCGCACCTATCCAAACATTTCTAGAAATTCGCAATAATATATCTTGATCACATTACGACTCTTGACTCGCCATTTATCGTGATTAAATTCAAACTTCATTTTCCACTAATTCGGCGCTAGTGAGTTTCAAACAGGGATAATCATCACACTTGTTTGTTAAAAGAAATCGAAACGTTGCTTAGTTTCAGCATAGAGCGAACAGAAGGCCGGAAGAGTAAAGACACAAAAAACCCGCCGAGTGGCGGGTTTAAAATGAAATGCGTAGTATCGCGCTTACGACTTATGACGTTTTGCCACCAGCGTAAACTTGTAGTCAGTCGATTTAAAGTAGTTGCGGCTATATTCAAACACCACATCTCCTTGTAAGAAACCACGCGTGCGCTTTTCAATGATCGGCTCGGCCGGATCAATATCTAGCAACTCTGCAATGTCTTGCGGTGGCAATACCGGGATGATTTCTTGCTCACTGCGATCAATCACCATGCCCTTCTCTTTCTCGATAAAGTGGTACTTAGAACCTTGCATCACTTGGTAGGTGAGGTCTGGGAACATGTCTGTCGGCAGCCAAGTTTCTTCTACCGTGATTGGGTTGTCATCAAGGTAACGAACACGTTTCACGTAAAAGACTTTGTCATCTTCATTAATGTTCAGCGCATCAGCCATCGTGAGCGATGCTTTGGTAATCTCGAACGCGACCACATCACTGTGCGTCACTGCATTTAGGTGCGCCCACTTCTCTGCAAAGCTGGTCTGCTGGTAAATATCGTAGTTAACCTTGTTCTCTTTCACATAGGTACCACTACCTTGCACACTCTCCAGTTCACCATTTTCAATCAGCAATTTTAACGCTTGGCGAACCGTGACTCGGCTACAAGAAAATTCTTCGCGTAACTGAGCTTCGGTAGGAAGAGCGGTTCCTACTTTGTATTCGCCATCGCTGATCTTCTCGCGAATCGCATCCGCAATCTGGCGATACATTGGCAGTCTTGCCATGTTTACCTCTATAAAAACAATACAAATGACCATTCAAGTGAACTTGTTTGAGACAACTCAAGAACCGAGCACACTGGAGTGAACTATCATTGCAAGAAAGACTTGGTTTATGGGCTCTATAATACGAATTCAGGTCAACATGACAAGCACTTGTTCGCATATCGGCATACAAAAACAAGCCAAAACAATACAACAGTAATACATATTTTAATTCAACTGCGATCCTGATCACGGATCATTTGTATTTAAAAGGTATTATTCACATCATTGTTGAATGCACAACAATGTCGAATGTGACAATGGGACAAAAGTTATGAAATTAACCTCTCTTACAAACCCATCGCTGATAAACCTACAAACGACGTTCGAAAGTCGTGACGCAGCGATTCGTGCACTTGCCGACCAGCTAGACCAGCAAGGCAAACTGCATAACAAGGAAGAATACCTACAAGCAGTGTTTGCTCGTGAAGAGCAAGGCCCGACGGCGCTAGGCGAAGGCTTGGCAGTACCGCACGGTAAGACAGATGCAGTAAAAGAGGCGGCATTTGCCGTAGCCACACTAAAACAAGACTTAAAGTGGCAAGGTCTGGATGAAGACGAAGACGTAAACCTGATCTTCCTAATCGCAATTCCAAATGCGGAAGCAGGTTCAACACACATGCACCTGCTGACCGAACTGACCACAACGCTAGTGGATGACGATGTTCGTGAAGCAGTGTTAAATGCTACAAATGTAGAACAAATTTTCGCTTTGCTTGATGGTCAAGCAGAGCAAGAAGAAAAACAAGACCAATTAGATACAAATGCACCAACCATCGTTTGTGTGACGGCTTGCCCTGCGGGTATTGCGCACACTTACATGGCAGCAGAATACCTAGAGAAGACAGGTAAGAAGCTGGGTTACAACGTGCATGTTGAAAAGCAAGGCGCAAACGGTATTGAAGATCGCCTGACTGCTGAACAGCTCAACAGTGCAACAGCGGTCGTTTTCGCAGCTGAAGTGGCAATCAAAGAGTTAGAGCGTTTTGACGGTATTCCTCGTGTAGAAGTGCCAGTTGCTGAGCCGATCAAACACTCTGAGCGCATTCTTAACGAAGCAGTTGAAGCAGGCAAAGCAGGTAGAAGCGCAGACGCTGCAGTTGCAACCAACGACAAACCGAAGAAGCTACCACTTAAAACTGAACTAAAACAAGCACTGCTATCAGGTATCTCCTACGCAGTTCCTCTTATCGTTGCTGGCGGTACCGTACTTGCTGTTGCCGTGCTATTGGCACAAATGTTCAACCTACAAGATTTGTATGCAGAAGAAGGCTCTTGGTTGTGGATGTACCGCAAGCTAGGTGGTGGTCTACTGGGTACATTGATGGTTCCTGTACTGGCGGCATACACCGCTTACTCATTGGCAGATAAACCAGCGCTTGGTCCAGGCTTTGCCGCAGGTATTGCAGCGAACCTTATCGGCTCTGGCTTCCTTGGTGGTGTTGTCGGTGGTTTGATTGCTGGTTACGTCATGCGTTGGGTAAAAGAAAACGTACGTTTAAACCCTGCGTTCAACGGCTTCCTAACCTTCTACCTATACCCGGTTATCGGTACTTTGGTTGCTGGCTCATTGATGCTGTTCGTTATCGGTAAACCTGTTGCTTGGCTAAACCAAGGTTTGACTGACTGGCTAAACGGCATGTCTGGCACCAATGCCCTACTTCTAGGTGCAGTAATTGGTTTATTCGTATCGTTCGACCTTGGTGGTCCAGTTAACAAAGCCGCTTACGCATTCTGTCTGGGCGCAATGGCAAACGGTGTATACGGTCCATACGCTATCTTCGGTTCGGTGAAAATGGTCTCAGCTTTCACGGTAACGGCTTCAACCATGCTTGCACCTCGCCTGTTTAAAGATTTTGAAATCGAGACGGGTAAATCGACTTGGTTACTTGGTCTAGCGGGCATCACTGAAGGTGCGATTCCAATGGCTATCGAAGACCCAATCCGAGTTATTGGCTCATTCCTACTTGGCTCTGTCGTAACAGGCGCAATGGTGGGTGCTGCTGGCGTAGGTCTATCGACTCCGGGGGCTGGTATCTTCTCAATCTTCCTACTACACGATGCAGGTCTGGGCGCATTCACTGCTGCGGCAATCTGGTTTGGCGCTGCGCTGATTGGTGCAACTATCTCGACCATCACTCTCATCATGTGGCGAGCACACGCAGTAAAAAAGGGCAAATTTGTCACTGAGGCTGCTGCTCAGCCATAACCCGAATCACTCATAGATTCGCTCAACACAAACTTTGGGCGTGGGATTTCTGCGCCCTAAATATTCGTCGGCAAGCATAAACGCCGCAAAAACGAATAGAAAACAATCAAATTTAAAACAAATTAACGGCAATTATTGCCTAAGACGGTAAAAGTTATGACTACATCTCGCGTTCATATTACTCCTCACATGCACTGGGATCGTGAATGGTACTTCACTACAGAAGAGTCTCGCATTCTGCTAGTGAACAACATGGAAGAAATCATGACTCGTCTGGAAAACGATCCAGACTACAAATACTACGTTCTAGACGGTCAAACCGCAGTTCTGGAAGATTACTTCGCAATCAAGCCAGAAAATAAAGAGCGCGTACGTGAGCTAGTACAAGCTGGCAAACTGATTGTTGGTCCTTGGTACTCTCAAACGGATACGATGCAAGTATCTGGCGAATCTATCGTACGTAACATGCTTTACGGATTGCGCGACTGTCTAGCGCTAGGCGAGCCAATGAAGATTGGTTACCTACCAGATTCATTCTCTATGAGCTCTCAGCTGCCAGCTATCTACAACGGTTTTGGCATCAATCGCGCCATGTTCTGGCGCGGTTGTTCAGAGCGTCACGGCACAGATAAAACCGAATTCTTGTGGCAATCAAACGATGGCAGTGAAGTCTCTGCGCAAGTACTGCCACTGGGCTACGCGATTGGTAAATACCTACCGCAAGACGAAGAAGGTCTGCGCGCACGTCTAGATAAGTACTTCCCAGTGCTAGAAAAACCGTCGGTAACCAAAGACATCCTGCTACCAAACGGTCACGACCAAATGCCTATCCAAAAAGACATCTTCGAGGTGATGGATAAGCTACGTGAAATCTACCCAGACAAAGAATTCAAAATGAGCCGCTTTGAAGAAGTGTTCGAGCGTATTGAAGCCGAGCGCGTTCAGCTTGATACCATCAAAGGCGAGTTCAACGACGGTAAATACATGCGTGTTCACCGTACTATTTCTTCAACGCGTATGGACATCAAACTTATCCACGCCGAAGTAGAAAACAAGATCGTAAACATTCTTGAGCCATTAGCGTCTATCGCATGGACACTGGGCTTTGAATACCACCACGGTCTAATCGAGAAGATGTGGAAAGAGAGCATGAAGAACCACGCTCACGACTCGATTGGCTGCTGCTGTTCAGACAAGGTACACGCAGAGATCTTGAACCGTTACATCCTTGCGGACGATATGGCGACCAACCTGATCAACTTCTACAAACGTAAGATTGTTGACCACATGCCAGCGCGCGAAGGTTGTGACAAGCTAGCACTATTCAACCTATCGCCATATGCTCGTGAAGAAGTGGTAAACACCACCATCACTATCCGTGCAGAACAGTTCAACCTGTTTGATGAAAACGGCACGCCAGTTGAGTACTTCATCCAAGATCAACGCGTGATCGACCCAGGTAAGATTGACCGTCAAATCGTTCACTACGGTAACTACGACCCGTTCATCGAATACGACATTCAAATCAAGCATACTGTGCCAGCGATGGGCTTCACTACCCTACACATTCAAGCGAATGAGAAACGCACACAAAAAGTGGCAGAGCAGAAAGCTTTCTCATATGAAAATAGCCTGCTAGAGAACGAATTCTACCGCATCAACGTCAACGCAAACGGCACTCTGAACATCTTCGACAAAGAGACAGAGCACCTTTACGAGCAAGCGCTGCGCATTGAAGATGGCTCTGACGATGGCGACGAATACGACTACTCACCTTCTCGTAAAGAGTGGCTGCTGTACTCAGACGAATTCGACGCAGAAGTGAATGTGAAGTACGAAGGTTTCCAATCTGTGGCAACCATCAAGCTGCGCATGAACTTGCCAGAGAACCTACAACAACGTGAAGAGCGCACAGGTCAAAACGGTTACCTAGACGTGAACTGCCAAGTGGTTCTAAAGCAAGGTACACGCCGTATTGA
Organism: Vibrio jasicida CAIM 1864 = LMG 25398; assembly: GCF_000400365.1. Taxonomy (GTDB): domain Bacteria; phylum Pseudomonadota; class Gammaproteobacteria; order Enterobacterales; family Vibrionaceae; genus Vibrio; species Vibrio jasicida. Next base: position 93,553 of record NZ_BAOG01000008.1, read on the forward strand.
AGTTCGCATGGAGCTGGACAACCAAGCAGACGACCACCGCGTTCGCGTATTAGTACCAACGCCGTTTGTGTCTGAAACCGTAGTAGCAGACAACCAGTTCGGTTTGATCACTCGTCCAACGAACGATCCAGAAATGGCGAACTGGGAAGCAGACGGCTGGAAAGAAGCACCAGTGCCGGTTTACCAGCTAATGAACTTTGCTGCGGTTGAGAACGCACAAGGTGGTATGGCGCTAATGAGCAACGGTCTGCGTGAGTTTGAAGTGATTTCAAGCCAAGGCAATGAAGAGCGTGACACATTCGCCCTAACCCTTCTGCGTGGTATCGGCGTATTGGGTAAAGAAGAGTTGTTGCTTCGTCCGGGTCGTCCATCTGGTATCAAGATCCCGACGCCAGATTCACAAGTACGCGGCAAGATCGTTTGTGAGTTCGCACTATTCGGTTTCGCGGGCAACCACATCGAAGCAAACGTAATGGCAGCGGCGCGTGACAACGTGACTCCAATCCAGTGCTACAACAAGATCCCTTACAACGCGATGAAGCTGAACGTAGGCGAGCAAAACCTACCGTTAACGCACAGCTTGCTAAACAAATCGCTTGAAGGCGCGGTACTGAGCGTACTGAAGAAGGCGGAAGACGAGGATGCACTCATCCTGCGCGTCTACAACCCATCAGAGAGCGAAGTGATTAACGACACAGTGACGTTTGCTTCAGAAGTAACGTCATGGAAAGAAACACAGCTAGACGAGAAAGTGCTACCAAATGAGGTAGACGCAGCATCGTTCGGCACGCTGAAACCGTGTCAGGTTAAGTCTTTCCAAGTGAAGTTCTAATCCGGTTATCAGGATAAGGTCATCAACTAGATAACCCGTCCAAACCGACTCAGGCTTGCTCTAATTGTGGAGCAAGCCTCTCCTCTTCTTTCGTTCCAATCAAGAGAATATCGCCATGCAACACGCTCTATTCAAACTGGACAATGTGATTCAAAACTACGCTTGGGGCAGCCACACCTCGATCCATGATTTATTCGGCATCGACAATCCAGCGAACGAACCACAAGCAGAAATCTGGATGGGAGCTCATCCAAACGGCTGTTCAAAACTTGCTGACACCAAACAACTGCTGTCAGAAGTCATCAACCAAAACAAAACGCAATCGCTGGGTGATTACACTGCTGCACGTTTTGGTGAGCTGCCGTTCCTATTTAAAGTACTTGCCGCTGAAACACCGCTGTCTATCCAAGTACACCCTAGTAAGCACAAAGCGGAAATTGGCTTTGCTCGTGAAAACGAACAAGGTATCCCGCTTAATGCTGCAAACCGTAACTACAAAGATCCAAACCATAAACCGGAGCTGGTTTACGCGCTGACATTTTACAAAGCGATGAACGGCTTCCGCCCAATTGAACAGATCTTATCTCTGTTTGAGCAAGCGAACATCTCTACTCTAGAGACAGAAATCAACGCACTGAAAGCCACACCAAACAGTGAAGGTCTTAAAGTGTTCTTCTCTGCAATTATGTCGTTAGAAGACGAGCGCAAACAGCAGGCTTTGAATGAGCTTTACGCAAGCCTAGAGCGCCCTGCAAAAACCACTATGGCACGAGAAGCTTATGGCTATATTCAAGACTTCCGTCAGCATTACGCGGACGATATTGGTCTGTTTTCGCCATTGATGTTGAACACGATTGAACTGGCTCCGGGCGAAGCGATGTTCCTCCATGCTGAAACGCCACACGCATACGTTCAAGGGACAGGTTTGGAGATCATGGCGAACTCAGACAACGTGTTGCGCGCTGGCTTAACACCTAAGTACATCGACGTTCCTGAGCTTATCGACAACACCATCTTCAATGCAATTGACCCAGAGCAGATAAAGCTCGCGCCAGTACATAAACAAGGCAAGCTTAGTTACCCTATTCCGGTGGATGATTTCGGTTTTGAAGTGATGGTCGTTGAAGGTACAGCAACCACTCAATTCGTGCGCAGCGCAGAGATTTTGTTTTGTACCGAAGGGGAAATCTCGGTTTCTAGCCAAGACGATCACATCACTTTGAAAGCGGGTGAATCGGTATTCGTCTGCAGCAACTCAGTAAAGTACGTTTGCCAAGGTCACGGAACCTTTGCTCGCGCCTTTAACTGATTGGCAAAATGAACTGACAGCTTATTGGATAGCGGCTTTCTGTTATCCAGTAAGCACGCTCCTAACCTAGGTTTGCGCTGATTTTGTCAGTGGTCAGCAATAACCACCTTGTCACGCTCCACTTCGATGACGCTTTTCGAAGGCGAGCAGGCATTTACCGTTGATATTCGTGGTCAACTCCATCATTTTGACCATCCCCACCAATGTCTAGCGAAGAGCATTGGTGGGATTTTTTGTTTACAGCGCTTTTAATACTTCCATCGCAAGCGCTTCATCGTCTTGCTCTGCTAAACCACTGATACCAATTGCACCGACGACTTTCCCTTCTTGTTCTACTGGTACTCCGCCCATAAAGCCCGTGATCTTTGGGTCAGTCCAATAACTCAACTGCTTACCTGTTTCACGAGCCCAAGCGCCCAAATTGCCACTATGCTGACGGTCTCTAGCCGAGGTGTAGGCTTTGTTTTGTGCCAACAAACCTGCTTGCACGCTCACATCATCCATTCGGGCAAAACCGAGCAATTCGCCATGCGTATCAACCACGGCAACCGCAATGTTTTGCTTACGAGCAGCAGCAATTTCCAATGCCGTTTGAATCAGAGTTTGAACTTGTACGTATTTCATTTTTCTCTCCTAAGGAATCTCATGGCCAAGGGTTTTCTCGAACAATCCATACCAATGGCTGCGTGATAGCGTGACGTTCTCTACTTGAGCACAAGCGCGAATACGCTGTGGGTTTGCGGTACCAATAACAGGCTGTATTTGATTTGGATGACGCGTCAAGAAGGCTAAAACAATCGCCTCGGACGACACGCCATATTCAGCTGCTAGCGCCATCACCATCTCCGCCGTCTGTCTGGTGTTGTGATCATCAGAATGTAAGCCACGCTCTGAGAATCTTCCCTGCGCCATACTGCCCCACGCTTGCAGTTGGATATTGTGCTTACGGGCATGTTCCAGTGTTCCTGCAACGTAATCAGATGCCGACGAAGGAAGCCCCATGCCTTGCTTGATGAAGTCAGACTTAGCCAGACTCATTTCTAACTGGTTTGCCACAATAACTTCGCCCGTTGCTTGTTGGAGAAGATCAATTTGAGCACTGTTCATATTAGAGACACCGAAGTGGTTAACTTTGCCAGCTTGTTTCAGGGCTTGTAACGCTGTGCCAAGTTCTTCAAACTCAACCAAAGGATCAGGACGATGCAGCATCAAAACATCAAGATTCTCCACGCCAAGGCGCTCAAGAATGCCCTCAACAGAAGCCGTCACCCATTTAGCAGAGAAGTCATACTGCTTAACACCTTGCTCATCTCCTAGACGGATGCCGCACTTGGATTGCAGATAAATTCGTTCTCGTAACGTTGAGTCATTGGCTAAGATGCGCCCAAATACTTCTTCTGCCTTACCGAATTTGTAGATATCCGCATGATCAAAGAGATTAATGCCTACCTCTAATGCTGCCTCTACAGCGGCATAAGCTTGGTTTTCATCTTGGGCGGTTAATGGGTTGCGATTCCACTCCCCTCCAAGCCCCATGCAGCCGAAGACCAAGCGGCTAACGTTAGGTAAGGTTTTGGCGAGCGGTAGTGTTGGATTGTTCATCGTTGTTCTCACTTTTCCGATTTCTGCATTTTCAATTTCTGAAATTAACTCGAACCATCTTACCGTTCGTAAAAATTAGTTTAATACCGTAAAATCGAATTCATTATCCTCGTTAGCGAACAATCGAGATGACAGATTACAAAAGAATTGAAAAACTGATGCTGTTTGCCGAAGTGGCTCAAACACTCAACTTTTCTAGGGCAGCGGAGCAACTTGGCATTTCTAAAAGTTACCTGTCAGAACAAATCAAGCGATTGGAATCGGAACTCGCCACGCCTTTGATTGTTCGAACCACACGCAGCGTGAGATTGACGGCAGAGGGTGAGTCGATCTTTGCACAAGCAGAAGATCTCAAACGCCGCGTAATGGAAATGGAAAAGAGTCTAAGTCAGCAATCTGAGCAAATAGACGGCCTGATTCGGCTTACCGCTCCCAAGATGTTTGCTGAAGCGGTACTGCATGATTTATGTGTGGCGTTTCGCGCTCTACATCCAAACGTAGAGTTCGAGATCCTTTCTAGCTATCAAGCGTTTAATCTGACGGAAACCAGCGTCGACTTTGCGTTTCGAGCGACAAGAACCCCGCCCGAGAATATGATTGCGCATCACCTTTTGGACTACTACCACTGGCTGGTTACTTCTCCTGAGTATCTGCGAGAAAAAGGCACGCCGGAGACGTTAGCGGATTTAAAACAGCATCAATGCTTAACCACATTGCATCAAAAAGAATGGCCTTTAAGAACGGGAACGGTTCAAACCCAAGGTTGGCTTTCTAGCAATGAAAACCGCTTACTCAAAGAATCAGCTCTGTCTGGCAATGGCATCGCTCGATTAGCAAGTTACTTTGTCGAGCAAGACGTTGAAAATGGCCGACTAGTGCAGGTTCTATCTGAAGAAACTGACCACCAGCACAACGCGGTTTACTTGGTGTATCCGCAACTCATCTATCAATCGGCGAAAACCAAAGCCTTCATTGAATTCGTGAAGCAGCACTTTGCTAAATAACTAAGGCAGTTAATCCGCTGACCACACCGAGCGAATATCTGGCCAACCCCAGTTGGTTAAAGCCACGTCTTCTAACACACCTTGGAAGCGCAAAGTTTGCGTATGGTGGAACATAGGTGCAATCCAGTATTCGCTGACGAGTGTGGAAGCAATAGGTTCAAGCGCTCTGAGGTAACCTTCTAGCGAGGTATACGCGCGCACTTTCTCTAGTTGCTCATCCAACCAAGTCGCATTCTCTTCACCCAAGGTGTGGTGCAACACGGTATTGCTAAAAAAGTTGGTAAACGCCGATGCATGGCGGTTGTCATCCAAGTTGATGTTCGTCACCACCAAGGTTTCATCTAGCGTGCCGTTTTTGGCTTTTTCGCTTAGCTCTCGGTAGGAATACATCACAATGCCGACTTTGCTTCCTGTCCCTTCAAGTAGGTTAGCAATTGCACGCGCACATCGTCTCAATGCCGTGTAGTTGTACCCCGCGATGGTGATATGTTTAGGCAGTTTGCTTTCTTCACCAAACGGTCTTAGTACGGGCTTCCACGTTGGCAACATGTTGTAAGCAGGTACGCTGCCAAACACGATCTTTTCTTTGCGCATCACATCGGCAAGTCGCTCCGGTTGAATCAACTCGGCGATATAACGACGCTGCGCTTGAGACAGAGGATACTTGGCATGTTGATTAAACAAGGCGAACAAGCAGCCGTCCTCGGTGCGACTGTGCTGACTCGCCGGGGCAGGCTCGGCATCTTGTGTCGACATGTAGTGCCCGCACATGCTGTCGGCAAGCTCGTCGTCCGCTTTCTCGATCTGTTTCGGCGGTATATTTGCGGCTAGGGATGGGTTCTCCATTTTCTCATCATTGACGATCCAGATTGTCACCATGTCGGTCAGTACTCGACAGGCGTAATAGCCATCAAAAGCTTGCAGTTTTAATCGATGAGCACTGTGTTCAATCACAGAGAAAGGACCACTGCCAACGACCAAATTGTTATTGGCGACGTTCACTTGGCTAACGGGTTGGATGCCGTACTTCACGCCAGAAATAAGCCCAGCAAAACCCAAATCTGGCTTGCTGAGGGTAAACACAACCTTGAGTGGATTTGGCGCGGTAATGTTATCGACATGAGCTAACTCTTTCTCATACAACTCAAGAGAACTGAGTTTGGCAAACAGGCTAACAACGGTATCGGCATCAATCGGTGCACCATTGTGAAAGGTTAAGCCCGGGCGCAGGTAAAAGGTCCATTCGTAGCTTTTCTCGTCATAACGCCAATGATGAGCAAGCTCTGGCTTCACCACTCCGTTGTAGTCACTCGATACCAAACAACAGTAGATTTGACGCAAGAAGAAGCGCTCACTGCTGCGATGCAGTTGATGAGGAACAATACGCTCAAACACACGTTTGTAGGTAAGCTGAATGTTGAGTCGACCTTCTTGAACAGATGCCCCCGAAGTCGTTTTGAGCAAACGTCCAAATGCCGCTTCATCTTCATCGAGAATCGCCAACGCTTTTTCGTATTTACCCAGCTTGATTCGCTCCAGTGCGAGGCTTTCTTTTAATGCACTCAACTCGATGTTCAGCAATAACGTTGAACGTTGATTTCGTCCCGCCTTTGGTAGCCAACTCAACCATGCTTGCTCCTGCATTTGCGACAGTAAGCTGCGTGCATGGCGAGGAGAAGTGAACAGCAAGTCAGCGACTTCCTGCAATGTGGTTTTGGCTTCACTTCCCACGCCAAATGGTGTGAGTCGTTGGTAGTAGCGGAACAAGTTGAGATCAGACACCGCGCGCCCTCAAAAAGTGGATATAGGTTTATTTTACTCAACTTATTCGAGAGAAAATAAGAAAACTTCCAAACACTTTGTTCCCCTTTTTACCCTCACTAATGCAAAAATCGGTGAGTTAGCGCACCTTCTGGGGCTAACTAGGAATAAACCACAGAAATCTACTCTCTTTTTCAGCTCCTCTTTTCTTCGCATACTGACCCTGTCAGCAACAAGGAGGAAACACTATGCGATTCCAAATTCGATCAGCAAAAGACATGCCTACAATGGCAACCTATTTCCGAGAGCGCGTTGCGCATTCAGACAACAAGCTTGAGGTAATGGCTCTGGTAACAATGAACGATTTCTTCAACTGGTAAACGAACCTTAAGCAGAACTTAGCTCCTGATACTACACCCCCACTTCGTTGTATCTTTAAGTTCTGCTTTTCTTTTTCCTCAAGCCAATGACCTAGCTTTGCAATTAAACCCCGCAAATTATTCATACTTGCCTTGCGTTTTTACTTAGTTTCGATTCTGTAGTTGCATCCTTAGCTCTTCAGGCGTAAAATTTATCGCAATTCGACGATTAACTATTAAGGCCAGCGAATGAGTGATAAGTGCAACGACACGTGCGAAGTTGTTTTTCAGACAACACAACAACAGCTCGAGAAAGAACAAACTCTAGCAGCACAAGCAAAAGCTTTGTCACATCCAGCACGTTTGCGCATTCTGCATATCCTGCACACGCTCGATACCATGGGCGGTTGTTTGAACAGTGATTTGGTTTCTGAACTGGGTCTTGCGCAATCTACTGTTTCCGAGCACTTGCGTATTCTAAAGCAAGCTGGCTTTATCAGCGCCGAGCCAAACCCACCTAAGGTGTGTTACCGCATTCAACGCGACGCGTTTGATCAGTTCAATCTAGGATTTTCCAAGTTATTTGATTAATTCCCTTTGCACGCTGGTCAGGCGTGCAGAGATAAACTATACCTTTAACTATCGCCTTTCGACGATAAACGAATAAAGAGACCACTATGACTACTCAAGTTTTAAATAGTGCCAGCGACAAAATGAGCTTCTTGGACCGTTACCTAACGGTGTGGATTTTTGTTGCAATGGCAATCGGTGTAGGTATTGGCGCTGCTTTTCCGCAGGTTGCTGAATGGAATGAATCAATGTCAGTGGGCAGCACAAACATCCCACTAGCGATTGGTTTGATTTTAATGATGTACCCGCCTCTGGCAAAAGTAAATTACAACCTATTAGGTACCGTCACTAAAGACAGAAAAGCGATCACGCTGTCTTTGGTCATGAACTGGATTGTCGGCCCTATTTTGATGTTCATCCTTGCATTGACTTTCCTAGGTGATCATCCGGGTTACATGGTTGGTATCATTCTGATCGGTCTTGCTCGTTGTATTGCGATGGTATTGGTATGGAACGATATCGGTGGCGGTAACAAAGAATACGGCGCAGCCCTAGTTGCACTAAACAGCGCTTTCCAAATCGTGACTTACAGTGTGATGGCATGGTTGTTCATCACTGTATTGCCACCAGTCTTTGGTTACGAAGGTTTCGTGGTTGATATCTCGATGATGGACATCGCGGAAAGCGTTCTTATTTACCTTGGTATTCCATTCCTAGCGGGCTTCCTGAGCCGCAAATGGCTGGTTGCTGCGAAAGGTGAGCAATGGTACAACGACGTGTTCATCCCACGCATTTCACCAATTACGCTTATCGCCCTGCTTGCGACCATCGTACTGATGTTCAGCTTGAAAGGTGAGATGATTCTTGAACTGCCAATGGATGTATTCCGTGTAGCAATTCCACTGGCTATCTACTTTGTGTTGATGTTCTTTGTCAGCTTCTTCGTTGGTAAGAAAATGGGCATCGACTACGACAAAAACGCATCGATTGCTTTCACGGCAACAGGCAACAACTTTGAATTGGCAATTGCGGTTTCTATCGCGGTGTTTGGCCTAAATTCAGACCAAGCTTTTGCTGGTGTCATTGGTCCACTGATCGAAGTGCCTGTATTGATTGCTTTGGTGAACGTCGCGCTCAAAATGAAAAAGAAATACTACAAATAACCAAAGGTTATAGTGACTTGAAAGCGCCCGTCGTTAAAGCGACGGGCGCTTTTTGTTTTCCATGCTAGGCATGATGAGATCAACAAAATCCAATTTGCTAACCCAAAGTTTTGAACAATGTTTTAAATTAGAAATTCATATAGGAGTTTGAGTAATGAATTTAGAATATAAAAAACTGAAGTGGCATGCTGTTCTCAAGCTTTCACAACAGACGATTAAGTGTCTAGAAGAGGAAGACAGCACAACTTTGACCGATGTCGACAAAGTGCGCGCGAACGTTCATGCAGCAGAACTACTGCAACAACTCTTGTCCGATCTTGCGATTGCGGATTCTAAGTCTTCGAGCACATTAAGCTCAGTAAAACGCGCTTAGTTTTATTCAGGACACATTAATTGACGACCACCGTTTTGATGTAATCACTCGGTGTTAGGCCGAATTTACCTTTAAAACGCTGGCTAAAACGCCCCTCGGATTGATAGCCGCAAGACTGAGCCAACAGCGCGACGTTGTAATGGCCATTCTGCATCAAATACAAGGCATGATTTAAGCGTACTTCCGCCAGCACTTCCCGATACTGAGTGCCTTCTTGCTTGAGCTTGCGAATCATGGTCGCACGGCTCATGGCAAAACGTTCAGCCACCAACTCTAATAGGTGTTCCTCTCCCGGAGAATGCGACAAATAACGGCTCAGCTTCTGGCTGAATGTTGTGTTCGCACTCGCAAACAAGTGATGCAACACACCACGCTCAGCAAGTTGTTGATACAACCCCATTACCCAGAAGGTTTGGGTCTCTTTGCTCATGGTTTGTTGGTCAAACGAGAACAAAGCATTGAGCGTGTCTTCCAAGGCTTTATCGGCTGCTAATGTCGGCTTTTCTTCACCACCGTCAATGCTTACACTCAGTTCAAGCATTGCTTCTGACGGCAAACAATGAAAGCTGAACATTCTAGAGAGAAACTTACCTTTTTGCGGTAAGTTCTCAAAACTCAGCGATGCGGAAGCCTCACAAAGCAGCAACTCAGAATGGGAAAGATCCAGCGCCGATTCTTTCCAGAAAAGACGCTTACTGCCCGTGATGATCTGAATGATACTTGGGGAATGGATCTTCACATTACGCAGTTTCTGTAACTGCTCGGCACGAAACAACGTGACTCGATATTGATGGCTCATCTATTCCCCTCGTTTTCTATCATCTACCCATTACGGCTTAACGTGTGTACGTCGCCGTAAGTTTTGCTTTGTCTAGTGCCATGCTGTTAAGGGTAAAACCAACCACAGCAGCCGGCGTGTTTTCATCTAGATTTAGTTTCTCTGTTGGCAATGCCCAAACCGTAAATTGGTAGCGGTGCATGCCGTCTGCTTCTGGTGGGCAAACGCCACCAAAACCAACTGTTCCGTAGTCAATACGCGACTCTTTACCGCCCAATTTTTCAATGTTCACTGCGCGTGGCAGTTCGCTAACTGAAGCTGGAATATTAAACGCAACCCAGTGCCAGAAACCACTGCCAGTAGGTGCATCAGGGTCATAAGCCGTGATTGCAAAGCTCTTAGTTCCTGCCGGCGCATCCTTCCACATCAATTGTGGAGATTGGTTGCCACCATTACAGCCCCAGCTGTTGTATTCGAAGGTCTTCGCCATAGGATGACCTTCTTGGATGTCTTTACTGGTTAACTCAAATGCTTGAGCTGAACCCACTGCCAATAAGCTTAACGCCAAAACCGATGTAGTGATTGCTTTCATGATGATGCTCCTATTTCTTAAGTTCGGGATAAGTGTATGCCCCAAAAGAAACAGCAACCCATCATTAAGTATCAAAAGCGTTCATTTTAAGCCAATCGGTGATACTTTTCGTGATATTTTTAAATTTGCGCTTATCAGCGACTTATTTGGTTTATGCTGATTAGCCCAAAAGCAAACAAGGAAGCGTAAATGGAACTGGATATCTACGTGGTGGACGCCTTCACCGATACGCAATTCAAAGGCAACTCTGCAGCAGTGGTACCGTTAGAGGAATGGCTTGCTCCAGAGTTGATGCAAAATATCGCGGCAGAAAACAACTTGTCGGAAACAGCCTTTCTAAAATCCATTGGCACAAACCAATATGAGATTCGTTGGTTCTCTCCGATTACTGAAATCGACTTTTGTGGACACGCCACACTGGCCTCGTCGTTAGTGCTGTTTGATGAGCTTGGCATTAGTGGCACGATTGAGTTTCATACTCTGGAAGTAGGAACCCTCACCGTAGAGAAGAATGCGCAAGGTAAGATTGAAATGACGTTCCCTGCTCGTCCTCCAAAAGCCGTTTCTGATATTCCCTCGGCATTAATTGAAGGCTTAAGTTGCGATGTGGAACACGTACTGCTTAGCCCCCAAGCTTACTTCGTGGTGGTCGACAGCCAGCAGGAGGTAATTGAGGTTCAGTACCTTTCTGAGCACCTCAAGACACTCGCTCCTCACGATGTGGTCGTTACTGCGAAAGGCAATCAACAAGACTTTGTATCACGTTACTTTTGGCCTGCAAATGGTGGTGACGAAGACCCGGTAACCGGCTCGATTCACGCTGGATTAGCACCATTCTGGGCAGAAGAATTAGGCAAAACATCACTGGTTGCTTATCAAGCTTCTCAGCGTGGAGGCATTTTGCACTGTGAAGTTACTGGCAAACAAGTAAGAGTATCTGGCGACGGCGTGCTTTACATGAAAGGTAAGATTTTTGTATAGCCCTTTAGCTTGTCTTTAGCATTAGCCAATAGAACAAAGCCCGGCGTTATTGAGCTATATAACGCTGGGCTTGATGGTTTAAGTAGAGAGATGTCGAACTACTGGAACTTCTCACCCGCAGCAGCAACAAACGCCATTTCTACCAACAGTTCAGGGTTCGCCAATTCAACTTTGACGCAAGCACGGCTTGGTGCACAGCCTTCAGGGAACCACGCATCCCATACTTCGTTAAGGGCATCGAAGTTAGCAAAATCCGTCACGTAAATCGTCACAGATAGAATGCGCGACTTGTCGCTATCAACACTGGCTAGCATTTGCTCGGCTTGGTCGAAAATCTGTTGTACTTGCCCTTTCATATCCGCAGTAGTGTCAGCTTCTGCCACCTCAACAAAGTTGGCAATACCGTTGAACACCGTTACATCAGACCAACGTTTGCATGGATTAATACGATGAATTGTCATGTTATTTCTCTTAATTACGACTTCTCAACCAAACACACAGGCGCACCGATGTCGCATGAGTATCCGGTTGGAGTGATAACGCCAGTTTCCTGATTCCTATGAAAGCTAGCGACATTATGTGAATGTTGATTAGCAACGAGCATCCACTGCCCGTCACGGGATAAAACGAAATCTCTTGGAAACGCACCGCCACAATCGGACGCGGCAATTTGAACCGGAATATCACTCGTTACATCAAATGTACTGATCAGATTTTGCGCACGGCATGAGACATAGACAAAGCGCTCATCCGCAGAGAGACGAATAGCAGACGCCGCTTCTTTGTTCTCTTCATCGGCTAGCAGTTTAACTTGCTGAGTCAGATTCCACTGCCCGCTTTGCTTACGGAGTACCACCAGCGTTTCAGACAATTCGCAAACAACGTACGCGACAGACTCATCACGAGTGAAGACCAAATGACGAGGCCCAGAACCAGCAGGCACAGCGATACTTTGAGAAAGTGAAAACTTAACTGTCTCACCATAATTGTCGTAGTCATAGAGATGAACACAGTCTGTACCTAAATCGACCGCAGCCAATTGAGCGGAGTGTTTTAGAAAAGTGACTTGGTGGGCGTGAGGCGAAGTTTGACGGTCAATATTCGGTCCATTGCCTTCTACATACAATTCTGCAATAGATTTCAAAGGTTTACCTTGCTCATCAAGTTGGTAAACACTTACATTGCCGGAACCGTAGTTTGCAACAGCGAGTAGCTGTTCTTTAATGTCGATATGGCAAGGGTAGTCACCTTCAATTGGCAATCCATAGCTGTCTGTTTTTTCAGCAAATATCAGCTCTGCACCTTCCAAGCGATTGACTTCATTAAAGGTATATAAACCCTCTCCTTTGAGCGCAAGGTAAGAAGGGTTACGAACCGTTTTCACCGCTTCTGGAACATGTTCATTGGTGAGCGTTAATGCGCCAGTAGCAGTATCGAGAGAAACACACACAATGCCCTGACTTTGGCTTGGTGAATCGGTATAGGTGCCTACATAAAAATGTAAGTGACCATTTACTATCATGGGAAACCTTTAGGAGATAAAAGAGTGCTTAACCGATAAGATGCCGCCTGCGTTACCAGACGGCAATCCCTTTTAGTTATCAATCGGTTAAAGTGTGAAGCAACTGCTCGGTTGGTACTACGATGGCGACAATCGTTTCATCAAAAATAATCGCATTTTCATTGATGATGCGTTGATACGCTTCAGCGTCAGATTGGCTAATGTCACTGCCCTGCTTGGCGAGCTCAATCAAGGTTAAACCTAAATCGGCAACTTTGATTGCGGCTTCTGCAACTGGCACCGTTTCTACCGACGCCACGTTGGCCGCGAAAATAGGTTTGGCTTGCTGCGCCGCTAACTTAACGCTTTGATAATGCATCGCTAACGCATCCAACGCGGTTTTATCACCTAGAGCATAAGCTGCGACCAAATCTTTCATCTCGTACACTGCTAGGCTTTCTACTGGCAATGCATCCGCAAAGCGGTTTAGTCGCTCATACTGATTGTATAAATCACCTTCAATTGGCGTAGAGATCCATTTCTCCCAATGACGAGCGTAATATTGAGCCGGCTCGATGTACTTCGCTAACGTTTGTAGCGGCGTTTCGCCCGCACCATTGGCAAGACGTTTTAGCATCATATTGGCATCGGCGTGATGGCGTAGACCAAGCGAGATCTCAGACCATGTATCCATCACCTTCATGCGCTTGTACATGCTGCGCTCATCGGTCAGGTCTTGGCTCGACCATAGGCGCTCAGCAATCGCGTAGCTTCTGGGCCATAAACGTTGCTCGATGGTCATTGAATCGAGGTTCTCACCCCAAATGGTGATTTCTCCACCTAAAATTAACTGTTGTTCTTTCTCGGTCAGTTCAGCCGGATAGCCGCCATTCGGCTTAGGAATGACACTCCCTGCCATGTCGCTGCTCGCGACCAATTCTCCAGTCGCAGGCCAACGAACATTGCCAATCAATTGGTAACTGGTGTCTTTCAACTTGCCATCCGCGAAGTCATAGTTGAATTCGGTGTAAGACATAAAGTTATCGAAGTGCCCTTTAAACTTCACACCCGGCACGTACTCGATGATGAACACCTCTTCGCGAGACTTACCGTTGTAATCGGTAAACGCACGGTAGCTACCGTCTGTCGCTTCTATAATGGTTAGATTACCTGTACGTGGACCACCTTTGTTGCGTGGTTTCACCCAGTCATAAGTCGCGAATTTCTCACCTTGATGAAGTTGATCATCAACCGTGATTCCTTTCGGCATTGGATCATTGCGGTAGTGGTAACTGGTTGGTTGTGGCTGGTCTAGGTAATAGCCTGTTGAGAGAATACCTTGGTAGCCCTCTTTTGCTGCTCTACCGATACTGTCGTGCCCTTGCCAACTTTGAATCACAATCGAGGTTGGAAGGTCTTTGTGCCAGATTTCATCCCAACCTGTCATCTTCTTGCCACGTGCTTCCAGCATCTGTTCAACCTTGGTGTTCAGATACGATTGCAGACCACGCTCTCCATCCAGATTGTTGTCTTTGATGAATTTCTGAATCTTCGGGTTGTCTTTCCACTGTTGGTAATTTGGTTCATCCCCGCCGATATGGAAGTACTCATCTGGGAAGAGCTCAACCACTTCGTCAAACACGCTCGCCAGCATCTTGTAGAGTTCAGGATTGGTCGGGTCCATTAACGGCTCAAACACACCCCAGCCACGTTGGTGCGGATAAGATTGCTCACCCATACCAGACATTAATTCAGGGTAAGCGTGCGCCACTGCCGAAGCATGTCCCGGCAAAGAAATTTCAGGGATAACTCGAATGCCAAGGTTGCGCGCGTAATTCACCACATGGCGGATTTCATCTTTGGTGTAGTAATCACCATCTGCGGTGTCTTGCCAAAGCTTTTGGTAGTTATCGAGCTGGATACGAATCGCTTGGTCATCCCAAATATGCCAATGGAAGACGTTCATTTTTGCTGATGCCATCGCATCGAGTTGACGAAGAATCACATCGAGTTCGATAAAATGACGGGATGTATCGTAAGAAACACCGCGCCAAGGAAAACGTGGCTCATCTTGAATCGACACAGCAGGCACAAAGTACCCAGTTGCATCCGTAGTCACTAGCTGCAAGAAGGTTTCTAAACCATGGAAAGCACCGTAAGGGCGTTCGGAACGAATGATGATTTGTCCATTACGTGATTCAAGTTGGTACGATTCATCACTGTGAATGTCTTGCACCTCGGACTTAGGCGCATTACGAATATCAATCACCAGAGTCGCGTCTTTTTCCGACTCAGCATGCCAGTTCAACATTGGTAAGCCGGTTTGGCGATATAGACGATCCATGGTGCGCTTAGCATTGAACTGCACGCGCGGGGAATCGTAGCCTTTGATGTAAATGCTGAAGGATTTATCCAGTGTGATTTTACCCTGCCCCAACTCTACATTTTGTGGGTAAGGCATTAGGTTAAGATCGGTGTTGGGAGTCATCGCCATCGCTGCCGTTGGAATTGTGCTTAAGCCTGAAATGAGTAGTGCTAATGTACCTTTGTTCATCCGCGCCATCCTATTGTTACTAGGGTCTGTTGATCTTTCGCGGTTAAATTTTGTTCGAGATAAAATCGTTTTAGGCGCGGCAAGGAGTGTGCCGCCTAGTCATTCTAAGCAAATACTCCTTAACAAAGCATAAAACGATTTTAGCCGAACCCTTTGGGCAGCGTTTGTTGGTCATTTCTACTGCGTTATCG
>NZ_BAOG01000007.1 GCF_000400365.1 Vibrio jasicida CAIM 1864 = LMG 25398
ATTGGTCACTCAGTTCATTGAAACCTAATTTGATACCGAGGTATCTAATTGGATTATCATCAACGAGTGCCCACACAGATTGATAGGTCTATATTGTTAAAGAGCTTTCCCATTGAGCTTTGCTCAAATCGGACGGCCATTTTAGCGAGTTAAAGTTTAGTGTCAATCACTTTTTTCAAACTTTCTTTCAAGCGTTTCC
>NZ_BAOG01000006.1 GCF_000400365.1 Vibrio jasicida CAIM 1864 = LMG 25398
TTAGATACCCTGGTAGTCCACGCCGTAAACGATGTCTACTTGGAGGTTGTGGCCTTGAGCCGTGGCTTTCGGAGCTAACGCGTTAAGTAGACCGCCTGGGGAGTACGGTCGCAAGATTAAAACTCAAATGAATTGACGGGGGCCCGCACAAGCGGTGGAGCATGTGGTTTAATTCGATGCAACGCGAAGAACCTTACCTACTCTTGACATCCAGAGAACTTTCCAGAGATGGATTGGTGCCTTCGGGAACTCTGAGACAGGTGCTGCATGGCTGTCGTCAGCTCGTGTTGTGAAATGTTGGGTTAAGTCCCGCAACGAGCGCAACCCTTATCCTTGTTTGCCAGCGAGTAATGTCGGGAACTCCAGGGAGACTGCCGGTGATAAACCGGAGGAAGGTGGGGACGACGTCAAGTCATCATGGCCCTTACGAGTAGGGCTACACACGTGCTACAATGGCGCATACAGAGGGCAGCAAGCTAGCGATAGTGAGCGAATCCCAAAAAGTGCGTCGTAGTCCGGATTGGAGTCTGCAACTCGACTCCATGAAGTCGGAATCGCTAGTAATCGTGGATCAGAATGCCACGGTGAATACGTTCCCGGGCCTTGTACACACCGCCCGTCACACCATGGGAGTGGGCTGCAAAAGAAGTAGGTAGTTTAACCTTCGGGAGGACGCTTACCACTTTGTGGTTCATGACTGGGGTGAAGTCGTAACAAGGTAGCGCTAGGGGAACCTGGCGCTGGATCACCTCCTTATACGATGATTA
>NZ_BAOG01000005.1 GCF_000400365.1 Vibrio jasicida CAIM 1864 = LMG 25398
AGGTGGGGGTTGTTTTACGTTGAGTTAGGTGCTTGCAACCCCCTCCAACTCCCCCTTTTATCAGCATTGTTTGCCAAGCATTTGAATGTGGTTATCAAGGGGGAGAGTTTTCTTTGCCGCGGTGAGCTCTGTGCTTTCCCAACGTCATTCTGAAAGAGCCTAGGCGAGTATTTAGAATCTACTCGAAACGCGTTGTGATGTTGCATTTTGAATTGAATTTTTCGCGAATGCAGAACCTGTCCCTCCCCTTTGAGCTCGATGTATTGAGATCTTCAAAGTTTGATACAAGGGGAGGTTAGGTGGGGTTGCTGCTTTAAGGCTTTTGACTCTCGCCTCTTCTAAAAACAAAAAATCCACCTCAACCGAGGTGGATTTCAATATTCAAAGCAAATTCAATTAAGACTTTGGCTCTGATTTCGCGTCGAACTTCTCAGACCATGCAGCTAGGATTTCTGCACGCTTACTGCCCATTTGCGCGAAGTCCATCTTCGCCATGTTCTCTTGAACGTTCGGGAAGTTAGACACGGTCGCTTTCACTTCTTTATGTGCAACCACTGGGTACATTTCTACGTAAAGCTCGTTTGCTGCTTTAGAGATTGACCAGTCGACAACACGCTTCGCTGCATCCGACTCTTTTACTAGACCAACGGCTTCTGATTCCCAGCCGATGCCTTTTGGTGTGATTACCGCTAGTGGTGCACCTTGTGTTTTCAGCTTCGCGCCGCGGCTTGCCATCGAAATACCGATAGCCACTTCACCCATACCCGCTTGAACACATGGTTTAGAGCCCGAGTGCGTATAGTGTGCAATGTTCTTATCTAAGTCACGCATGTAGTTCCATGCCTGATCTTCTCCCATGTTTTGTAGCCAAGCAGAAACCTGCATGTAGCCAGTGCCTGAAGAAGCTGGGTTCGGCATTGCAATGTGACCTTTGTAAACCGACTTTGTTAGGTCTCCCCAAGACGTTGGTTTCGGTAGGTTAAGTTGTTTCGCTACCGCTTCGTTGAAACAAACTGCGTTAAAGAACGCATCGTTACCAAACCAAGCTTGGTTTGATTGAGGGTCGTTTAGGTTCGCGTGCAGCTCTCCCAAACCTTTTGGTGTGTAAGGCTTAAGAAGACCTTCATCTTTAAGCAGTGCCATTGACGAGCCAGCAAGACCCCAAACCACTTCCGCTTGAGGGTTGTTCTTTTCTGCCAGCAACTTCGCCGTCATGATACCGGTTGAATCGCGAACCCACTTAATCTTGATATCTGGGTTATCTTTCTCAAACGCAGACTTGTATTTCGCAAGAATGTCAGTTTCGAAAGCGGTGTAAACCGTGACTTCCTGTGCTGCCATTGCATTCGTAGCTAGCAGAGAGACAAGTGCAGCCAGCGATCTTTTCATCAAACGGTTTTTCATCATTTTCTCCAGTTAATTTGGCTAAGTTTTCATTTGGTCTGTACCAGTTGACGATATACACCCTACTGAGCCTTTGTGACGAAATCATGACCATTAAATGGCAGTTTTACGAAAATTTGCGCTGAATAATCGTTCAATTGATCCGCCATTTTCTGGATATTAAAGTTTTATGAAATTGGATATTCGCCTATTTACTGCCCTTTTCTTCCTCGCTAGAGTGAACTCGAAATTTGGTGTAGACCAATTAGCCTATTCTGATGGAAATCGAGATGAAAAACGAATACCTACTACTGACTCCAGGTCCTCTATCTACTTCTGAAACAGTACGTGAAGCCATGCTAAAAGACTGGTGTACTTGGGATGATGAATACAACAAAGACATCGTAGAAGTGATCCGCACTAAGCTTGTAAAACTGGCGACGGAGCAAGACGGCTACACCAGCGTACTAATGCAAGGTAGCGGCACCGCATCAGTAGAAGCAACGATTGGCAGTGCCATTGGCAAAGATGGAAAATTGTTGGTTGTCGACAACGGTGCTTACGGTGCGCGTATCGCTCAGATCGCTGATTATCTAAATATTCCATGCCATGTAGTTTCCCCAGGCGAAACATCACAGCCACACTTGAACGAGGTGGAAACTGCATTGGCATCGGATCCTGCGATCACACACGTGGCGATTGTTCATTGCGAGACAACCACTGGCATGCTCAACCCAATTGAGGCGTTTGCTTCTGCGGCAAAAGCACACGGTAAAGTAGTGATTCTCGATGCCATGTCGAGCTTTGGTGGCATTCCTATCGATATTGCTGAGCTAGGCATCGATTTTATGATCAGCTCTGCAAACAAATGTATTCAAGGCGTGCCGGGCTTTGGCTTTGTGATTGCGAAACAAACTGAGCTAGAAAAGTGCCAAGGTCAGGCACGTTCTTTGAGCCTTGATCTTTACGACCAGTGGCACTGCATGGAAGTGAACCACGGCAAATGGCGTTTCACATCTCCAACGCACACGGTTCGAGCTTTCTACCAAGCATTGTTAGAGCTAGAACAAGAAGGCGGAATCGAAGCCCGTCACGACCGCTACCAGACTAACCAGAAAACACTGGTTGCTGGTATGCGCTCTTTGGGTTTCGAACCACTACTGAGTGATGACCTACACTCGCCAATCATCACTTCTTTCTACTCTCCGACGCACAGTGATTACCAATTCAAAGCGTTCTACACGCGTTTGAAAGAGCAAGGCTTCGTGATTTATCCGGGTAAAGTATCAAACGCAGATTGCTTCCGTATCGGCAACATTGGCGAAGTTTACCCAGCAGATATCGAGCGCTTAATCGGTGCAATTGAAAAAGCAATGTACTGGCAAGTTGCTTAAAGCAGCCTTCTGATTGAGAGAGCGTTATGACTCAGAATATCAAACCGACCCATTTCCGCAGCGAAGGCGATGTCAACACAACACCAGCGCGCCAAGCTTGGAATGCATCGATGGACGACGAACGCACGCAAGCATTATTGAAGCGTGATTCGGAGGTCTTTCTTCATCAAGCCATGTCGACGCCTTGCTTAGATACCTTGGAAGCAGCAGAAGGCATCTACGTCCAAGATGCCACCGGCAAAAAGTACATGGACTTTCATGGCAATAACGTCCATCAGCTGGGCTATGGTCATCCGCATGTGATTAAACGCGTGCAAGAACAAATTGCCAAACTGCCGTTTTCACCACGTCGTTTTACCAACGAGACAGCGATTGAATGTGCTGAAAAGCTCACCCAAATCTGTGGCGGTGAATTGAATCGCGTGCTGTTTGCACCGGGTGGCACATCTGCAGTGGGCATGGCACTTAAACTAGCGCGCCACATCACGGGCAACTACAAGGTGGTGTCTCTGTGGGATTCTTTCCACGGCGCATCGTTGGATGCCATCTCAGTGGGCGGCGAAGCGTGTTTCCGTCAAGGCATGGGACCATTAATGGCAGGTGTTGAGCGCATTCCACCAGCCGTATCTTACCGTGGTGCTTTCCCTGTCGCGGACGGCAGCGACGTGCATTACGCCGACTACCTTGAATACGTGATTGAGAAAGAAGGCGGCGTGGGCGCGTTTATCGCAGAAGCAGTTCGTAATACCGACGTACAAGTGCCGAGCAAAACCTACTGGAAACGCATCCGTGAAATCTGCGACAAACACAATGTCATGCTGATCATCGACGACATCCCGAATGGCATGGGTCGCAGCGGTGAATGGTTTACCTACCAAGCCTACGACATCGAGCCAGATATGCTCTGTATCGGTAAAGGCTTGGGCGGAGGCTTAGTGCCTATCGCAGCCATGGTAACTAAAGACAAATACAACACTGCCGAGCAAATCTCCATGGGTCATTACACTCATGAGAAAAGCCCTATCGGTTGTGCTGCAGCACTAGCAACCATGGAAGCTATTGAGCAAGACGGCTTACTAGATAAAGCCAAAGCCGACAGCCAGTTCATGCGTGAAAAGCTGCTAGAGATGAAAGCCAAGTACCCTGTGATTGGCGATGTTCGTGGCATCGGCATGTTGTGGGGCATTGAACTGGTCACCGACCACGAGAGCAAAGCACGCGCGTATGACGAAGCGGAAGCTGTGTTGTACCAATGCCTCAACAATGGCGTGAGCTTCAAGGTATCGCAAGGTAACGTGATTCAACTCAGCCCACCGCTGATCATCACTCGCGAACAACTGACAGAAGCGTTGGCGATCTTCGAAGAAGCCATCGCCAAAGTGTGTAAAGACTTTAACTACTTCTAACCTCAACAAAAACCAATTTACCCAGAGCGCGGTT
This sequence comes from Vibrio jasicida CAIM 1864 = LMG 25398, assembly GCF_000400365.1. Taxonomy (GTDB): domain Bacteria; phylum Pseudomonadota; class Gammaproteobacteria; order Enterobacterales; family Vibrionaceae; genus Vibrio; species Vibrio jasicida. Next base: position 4,218 of record NZ_BAOG01000005.1, read on the forward strand.
CCAACGTGTAGGCAAGCGCTCTGGCAAGCAAGAAAAAGGATTGAACATGAGCAACTCACCAATTCAAGCAGTGATCTTTGACTGGGCTGGCACTATCGTCGATTTCGGCTCTTTTGCGCCAACCAGTATCTTTGTGGAAGCGTTCAAACAAGGCTTTGATTTCGATATCGATCTTGAGGAAGCGCGCGAACCAATGGGGCTTGGCAAGTGGGATCACATCCAAGCTGTGGGTCGTATTTCTGCCGTTGATAAGCGTTGGAATGAGAAGTTCGGTCGCTCAATGACCAGCGAAGACATCGACGCTATCTACGCAGCATTCATGCCGCTGCAAAAAGCAAAAGTGGCTGACCATGCAGAGCCAATCCTTAATGCGATTGAAGTTGTGAACGGTCTGAAAGACAAAGGCATCAAGATCGGTTCTTGTTCTGGTTACCCTCGCGAAGTGATGGATGTGCTGATTCCTGTGGCTGCGGATTACGGCTACAAACCGGATTACGTAGTAGCAACGGATGACCTGCCGCAAGGTGGTCGCCCAGCACCATTTATGGCACTGAAGAATGTGATTGAGCTGAATGTTACCGACGTTAATGCGTGTATCAAAGTGGATGACGCCGCACCGGGCATCGACGAAGGTCACAACGCAGGTATGTGGACCGTTGGTTTGCTGCTTTCTGGTAACGAAGCGGGTCTGACATTTGAGGAATACCAAGCTGCGGACGAAACAACACTTAATGCTGCTCGTGAAAAAGCGCGTGCAAAATTGCTCATGAGCTCGCCGCATTACCTCATCGACACCATTGCTGACTTCCCAGAAGTGGTTGCAGATATCGAACGTCGCCTAGCGGCAGGTGAGCGTCCGTAGTCTTCATTTTCCACCAATAAATGAAAACAAACGCCCCTCACGTGAGGGGCGTTTTTCTTTTTGGCACTATCTTAAGGAGCTTTGGCTTATTGAAGCGTACTTCCATTAGATAGCAGCTTCCTTGTCGGCTCTTGCTCGGTGTATTCGACCGCATCTTGATCCGCGAGCTTATCGACTTCCGCCTGTTCACCCACCACAATCAACACGTGTTGTTTCACCAGAGCGTCGACCACTTCAATGTTGTGCTGACGAAGAAGCGCTCTCACTTCGCTCTCTTTTCCTTCATGATACTTAACAAAGTAACGTGCAGGTTGCTGCTCGGCTTGATCTTGGCGTTCATCCACGAGAGGAAATCCTTGATTGTTTGCCAAGCTGCTTGAGCTCAGTCCGATTGCCAATAGTGCGGTAGCGCCTACCGCAGACAAAGAAAGTAAGGTCAACTTCTTCATAGTCACTCCTTATTGAAAGGTCAGAGTCCAACTGTTGATGGTGCCTGTGTCTCTTCTGGCATTGTCCACCGCTTTAAGTTCCCATGTGCCTTGTGATTCAAAACCAGAGAAATCCGCTTGGAAACTGGTTTTAATGTCGTTTGCACCACCACCCGCATTGTCGTGCAGTACTACTTGACCACCGTCAGGTGACGTTAGCGTGACACGAAGATCGCCAATGTAGGTGTGAGTGATATCCAAGTCGATAGTCACTGAACCTGCATCGCCAGAGCGAGCCACATCTAATGGGCTTACGATACCTGCAGAGCTGTTGTCAGGAATCGCTACTGCATTCGAGTTGGTGTAGCTAGAAGGTGCAGAACCGCCACCTGATGAATCGCCCGAACCGTTATGCGCTGCAACAAGAGAAACACCAGAGTACGCGCTGTAGCCGTAAACCAATACTTCATATTGCCCTGCGCCAGATACGTTCAAGCTACAACTTTCGCCATTACCACCCGCCCATGAACGACAGTCGTAAGTGCTGGTGCTTGGTGTGCCATTAAAGCGTACGTAAAGGTCAGCATCACCAGAACCACCACTCATGTTGAATGTCGCTTGCGTTGCATCCGCTGGGACGTCAAACACGAATACTGTGCTTGATTTGCTGCCGCCAGAAAGCTGCGTTTTCGCCACGCCATTTTCTAGAACGTTGTCGTTGCCAGATCCACCGCCATCTGGACCATTACAGCCAGCGTCTAGGTATTGTTTCGCTGCTTCAGCATTCACAAGACCATGACCTGTGCGGTTATCACGACCTGTTACGTCGATGTCCGTTGCTGTCTTGATCAGTGCGTTACGTACTTGTGCTGCGGTACAGGTTGGATGGTAACTCCACACTAAACCTGCAACACCAGTTACGTGTGGCGTCGCCATCGAAGTACCGTTGTAGTACTCGTAATCTTCACCTTTTGTGGTCGATACCGTGATGTCTTGACCAACATAGCCTAACAGTTCCTGACCGAAGGCACGATCAACCGTTACAGACACAATACGCGCTGCGTTGTTTTGATCGACAAGGAAAGGATTCTGCAAACCCGGTAGCTCAGAGTTACTGTACACAATCGCCGCACTTGCGCCTGCGTTGTAACACGCTTGAACTGCATCGATTTCTGGATAGTTGCCCGGTGATTGGTTACTCACACGCTCGGTCAAACAGATCTTGCCCGACATATCGCCACAGCTGAAGCTGCTACCGGATACATCACAGCTTGCTAGTGTCGCCGTGATGGAACCGGCTACTGGATCAGGACCGTAACTGCCGCCCGATTGGATCAAGCGGTTGTGAGGAACGATGCCACGATCGAACTGGCTAACACCGTTCAAGCGAATGTCTGAAAGCTTACCCTCGCCCACTGTCACCGTAGACAGAATTGCTACACCCGGACCTGCGATTTCAACTTGGTCTGTCGCTTGAGAAAACGCCGCGTGATCACGCTTATCATCCACTGCCGCAACCGACATTACTGAATCGTAAGACGCTGGGTAGCTATGTGCAGTATTACCATCGTTACCCGCAGCAGCAATCAGCAGCACGCCTTGATCATAAATAGTTTGCAACGCGTTTTTCTCCGTCACACTCGACTGGCTACCACCAAGGCTCATGTTGACGACGTTCGCGCCGTTGTCAGCACAAGTTTGTACCGCTTTCACCAAGCTGGATGAGTAGCCCCACCCCGCTTCATTGAACACCTTAACGATGTGCAAATTCACATTTTGGTTTGGCATAACGCCTTTGATGCCTTCCGTGTTGGTAATCGCGGCAATCGTACCTGCTACGTGTGTACCGTGAGCGTTGTTGTTCCCCGGAACACTCCAAGAGCCTGTACCGCTGTCGTTTGTACCCGACACTCGGTTACCACTCAGATCGTTGTGCGCCAGATCGTAACCCGAGTCGATGATACACACGGTGCGATTCCCTGCATTCGAGTCATCCAGAAGCTGAGCGTTCACCGCCTCATAGCCCCAAGGGATAGTCTCACTTAACAGATAACGCGGTGGGTCAATTTCAACGTATTCCACATCGCTGCGGTTACGCAATTGCCCCAATTCCGAGTCTTCTATCTCCACGCTGTAGATCGCGCGGTTTCCTAGCTTTTCCACTTTACGCGCTTTGAGCTGATCTAATACCGACTCTTGCGCGATGCGTGGCCCCCAGAATGAGTTCCCACCCAATGCTGAGGGACTGGACGTATCTTCTTTAAATTTGACGATGTATTTAGTCGGCAAGTTAGATTCGTCGAACCCCGTTAGAGGAGCCGCATGCGCTGACATCGAAAATGTCAGTGCTACTGCAACGGCAGACAATGAAAACAAGCCATTTAATTTAGTTGTTGTGTGATGCATTTGCTCTATTCCTTGTTGAGCTGATTTTTATTCACTTTTTACTCATGAAAAGTCATTCAAACCTCATTAACATGAGTTATTCAGCTATAGGTTATTTGTTAAAAAATCCAAACAATTCATTTTATGAATACATAATTGTTAATAAAAGATCATTTAATAAACAGAAATGGTGAACATTCAAAATCAACCAATTTACTTATAAAGCAATTACTTATTAACAAGAAAAGTGCATGTTAAATTAATGTTGGTGAGTAATTATTCTAGATTTTATAAAATTGTTCTATTTACCAAATCTATTGAAATACGATTGCGGTACCAAAATTGACAATTTGAATAATTAGATATTTGACTGAATAGCGTATTTACCCAGAATGAGGAGAGTTGATGAGATAACTTCTCATCTAAATCATGACGATAATCATTATAGAGAGTGAATCATGAACAAAACCATTACGTTACTTAGTGCATTATTACTACCACTCAATCTTGCTCACGCTGCCGAATCAACACTGTCTCCGGAGATGATCAGTGCTTCACAAGTAAGAAGCACACAAGACAAGCAAACTTACACATACGTTCGCTGCTGGTATCGAACTAGTTATTCACACGATGACCCAGCAACTGATTGGGAATGGGCAGAAAACCCAGATGGCAGCTACTTCACTATTAACGGTTATTGGTGGAACGCACTCTCATTCAAAAACATGTTCTATACCGATACGCCACAAAATGTTATCAAACAACGTTGTGAAGAAACGCTCGATCTAGCGAATGAAAACGCCGATATCACTTTCTTTGCCGCTGATAATCGTTGGTCATACAATCATTCGATCTGGAGTAACGATCCTGTAATGCAGCCAGTTCAGATCAACAAAGTGGTCGCGTTGGGCGATAGCTTGTCGGACACGGGCAACATCTTTAACGCATCACAATGGCGCTTCCCGAATCCGAATAGCTGGTTCTTAGGGCATTTCTCTAACGGGTTTGTATGGACAGAGTACATTGCTCAAGCGAAGAACCTACCGCTCTACAACTGGGCTGTAGGTGGCGCTGCGGGTGAAAACCAATACATCGCTCTGACAGGAGTGGGTGAGCAAGTTTCCTCTTACTTGGCGTATGCGAAATTGGCAAAAAACTACGAACCAGCCAATACCTTATTTACCCTTGAATTCGGTTTGAATGATTTTATGAACTATAACCGCAGCGTTCCAGAGGTAAAATCAGACTACGCTGAAGCTTTGATCAAGCTGACGGATGCAGGCGCAGAAAACTTTCTCCTGATGACGCTACCCGATGCCACGTATGCGCCTCAGTTTAAGTATTCCACTCAAGAAGAGATCGCAACTATTCGAGCAAAAATTCTTGAGATGAACGAATTTATCAAAGCACAAGCTGATTACTACTCAGCGCAAGGTTTAAACATCACATTGCACGATACTCATGCACTGTTTGAAGGCCTAACAGCAAACCCTGAGCAACATGGGTTTGTAAATGCAAGCCAAGCCTGCCAAGACATCAATCGCTCATCGGCAGCAGACTACTTGTACAAACATTCGCTACGTTCTGAGTGTGCCTCTTCGGGCTCAGACAAGTTTGTATTCTGGGATGTGACTCACCCAACCACGGCCACGCATCGTTACGTAGCAGAGAAGATGTTAGAAAGCAGTGATCAGCTATCAAACCACCCTTTCTAAGCGGTCTATTAGAACCTCTCAAATGTTGAGAGGTTCTGTCCTCCAAATCTCTCTTTACATTCATAGTCTGAGATTGAATTAGCAGGCTGAACTCGGTAAGTTGAAAGAAAAACCAGAGGTCAATGTCGTGCTCGATCATCCATTTACTCAACGCGCTCTTGATGTGATTCGCTCGAAATCCGTAGGAGTAGCGCAGTCACATCCTTTCGCAGTGACCATCAACTTTCATCCCGATCGAACCACTTCTAAGGGCGAACCGCTACTTAAAGCAATAGCCCAAGATGGCAAGCTCAAATCCCAATTTGAAACCGGTACAAGCAATGGCGGACTGACGGCTTACGAAGGAGGGGAGCGTTGGCGTTGGGAGCAACGCGTGTTTGATAGTGTTTACGACAATAGCCAACCAAATCAACGCCCAAAGTATGGCGCGTTAAACTTCTCAGGTTCAGAAGTTGGCGCTTCACCAAGATTTGGTTCGAGCTACTTCTTATTGAAACCAGAGATCAGCAAACGAGCAACATTCTGTTATCCAGATAGCTTCTTCGAGCCAGAGCACTTTGCCACCATTGAACGCATTCAACCCTTGTTGGATGAGTTAAACGCACAAGCGCCAGACAGGTTGGACGCCTATATCGAAACTCAAATCCACGGCGATTTGCGCTTAGAGGAAGATATTCAAGTCTTGGTGCTCGATCCTTCATTTAAAGGCACTGAGGTAGAAGGTTACGCTCGTGAGTTACCAGTTGAAATTCGTTGGCACAGTGGTTTTTGTGTCTCAATAGAAGACATCAATCTTTATCCAGATTATCGAGGACAAGCCATTTTAGACATCGCAAATCAGGTTGCAGAAAATGGCATGCTAACGCCACGCATTATTGGTGAAGCAGTAAAAGCAAAAGCGTTTGACGAGCAAGATTTGAAAAAAGTCTGGCACTACTTAGCGCGATTTGGGTTTGATTATCGACAGACTGGGGATTAAAAGCCACCAGCCCATTTGTCGAAATCATCGATCACGTTAAGCTCTTGTTGAGTACGAGGACGCGGATAATACGGCAGAGCAAGTAACTTCTCTGATGGCATTAACAGCCAATCTGGTGACATCTTCATGCGCACCAACTCTTGCTCATCATCGCGGCGAACAAACATGTAATAGCCATCTGCGTGGGTATTGGCGTAACTGGCGATTTGCACAATCTCGCCGCTTGGCAGTTTTATTTTGCGTCCCAAAGGATACAAACGATGCAGCGCAAAGCTCACATGTGCATCCTCTAGATAACCCTTTTTGAATCGAGAGATACCAATCGCAGTCGACGTTGTTCGATGAGACCATCCAGCCAACTTCAGCCCTTTTAGAGAATCTTTGAATGGTTGTCCTTTTGGCTCACCTTCATTGGAGATGAATTGCACCGTTAGCGCGTCACCTTGTTCATCTAAAATCTGCAAGAACTGCTCACCCGTTTTATCTGCCAATAATTTCACGTTACTGCTCCGCCAAAAGGTTTGTGAATAGAGTACTATAAAGCCACCATCGCAAAGTTCAAGCTCATCCTCTCAATCCCTTTTCCCGATGAGTAATCGTCTCTACAACGAGAATGCACAGTGTCGGGTTCTACAAACAGCATTTCGAGACAGACACAAGCAAAAACTATCAGCTTGGGTTTATCTTTTTTATCGCGGGTTTACCATCACTTTTCGTCAATCTTGCTATGATGATTTAGTAACCCTTTAAGGAGCAAATAATGAATCTAAAACGCTATGTTATGTTGCCTATGATGGCAGCAGCGCTATTTGGCTGTGCTCAACACGAATCCGATGACACCGCAAAACTCATGACCGTTAATGTAGGTCCAGAACTGGTGGATTGTGTGGGTGTCGGACCAATGAAATGCATGGTGGTCGATGGTAACTACTTCTATGATCAAATCGACGGTTTTGAATTTGAATCAGGTTCCGAGTACACCTTAAAAATCAAACGCACTCAGCGATTTACCCCAGAGAATGCACCAGCCGATGCGAGCTTGTATCGATATGAGCTGATTGAAGTGTTAGAGAAGCGATAACCATAACGTTCACCACCCATAGAAAAGGAAGTTTTATGTTTGGAAATTGGAAACGAAACCGCCAAATTCGCGAGGTCGCAAAGGACATCACGCCAAAACTAGCACTCAAGTATGGTGAGAAAGCAGATTACTCGAAGGAAGAGATCGATTGGGCGCTGAAAGAAAATGGCAAGACAGATGATGCCTTTGCCCTGATCGCATACGGCATGTTGATTAGCCAAGCCACTTACGTGCCGATGGGCCTAAGCCAAGAGCTAGGTGAACATGCTGACTTCCAATCAGAAGTCTCACTTGCTTTGTTTGACCAAGCGACGGATCTGGTGAGCGTCAGTGCTTTACTGACTTACGCGGAGATTCAAGACAGCCACAAACAACAGCCCGCTACCGATTCGGATGATTTCGATGCTGATGGCGGAGACTTTGGAGGAGACGGCAGTGGGGATGGTGGCGGTGAATAGCATCACGCCAGCATCTGTGGCGATAAGCACCTGAGGCAATATAAAGCGGCGCTAAGTCATCTCAATATTAAACACGAAAAGGCTCATCGCGAGCCTTTAGCTTATCACCTTGGGTAACTTAGTAGCTTCGTTTTGCTTACACCAAGCCTTTCAATTTCGCCAAACCATAAGCGGCGATGGTGACGCAGTCTTTGATTTCACCATCTATCATCATTTGCTCGAACGCTTCAACTGGGAACGAGCGTGTGATCAAGTCTTCCTCTTCACTGTCTAGCTGATTGCCTACTTCAGACAACTCACTCGCGAAGTACACATGGCAAGTCTGGTTTAAGAATCCATAAGCGATGAACTGCGCACCAACGTACTCCATCTTATTGGCTTGCATACCCGTCTCTTCTCGAAGCTCACCTTTTGCTAGCTCAAGATGATCCGCATCTGGATTTGATTCCCAAGCACCTTGTGGGATTTCCCAACAACGTTGCCCTACGGTGTAACGAAATTGCTGTACTAAGTGAATCACGCCGTTATCGATAGCCAGAATCGCCGCACAGTCTGGCTTGTCGACCACACCGTAGATGCCTTCTGCTCCGCTAGGGCGTTGGATTTTATCTTCACGTACCGTCATCCATTTGTTTTGATACACCATTTTGCTGTCGAGCTGCTTGATGTCTGCCATGAGAGTCCTTACTGCTTGATTCTTCGAAATTAGTTATTGGATTAGAAGCCATTCTAACGCTGTTTGCATGTCAGTTTGTAGACGGTTTTCAAATTCAACGCGCTTATTGGTATTCAATATATCCAATCAAAACAATCATTCATCGCAATGATTACGATGGCGCGAAATGGCAAGTTTTCAGTTCGAGGAACTCATATAGTTAACCCATCGACGCAAGGCATGGCTTTGCAAACTTGTTCATTATTGATTGAGGGTTCTTATGAGCGCATCGGATAAAGTCTACGGTTTCAACACTCCACAACGTCTGTTTGTTGGTTATACCTTGGCGGTATTGGTAGACCTTACGGTACTGAACTTCTATGACGAATATTGGGATTTCGTAACCATTGATTCATTTACGATTTCTTTCGCCGCGGCATTGCTGCTTCAGTTGCTCTTGAAGCTGTCTATTAAAGCGGAACACAAAATCGCAGAGTACTTTAAATCGAAGCCGGGTACGGCACCTAAGATTTACCGTGGTATCTCGACTTACGTTATCTTGGTCGGTTCAAAGTTCGTGATGCTAGAAGCCATTAACATTCTGTTCGGTGACAAGGTTGACTTTAGTGGTCCTTGGAACGGTGTCGTCGCCTTCTTTGCGGTGGTGTTTACTATCCTGATTTCAGAAGTCATCGTCGGTAAGATTTACTTCAAACTTGGTGAGAAAGAACAACAAGCACAACGTGAATTGGCGGAAAACAACGCTAGCTAATAAGCAAGATCGATGAACACAAAACAGCATCGATAGAAACCAAAAAGCGCTGAGAAATCAGCGCTTTTTTTGTTTGTTCACTTAAGCTTAAGCGACAAGGATGTTCTTAAGCTCGTTCAACGATTCCACCGTGTAGCTTGGTGCAATACGCTCATCTACACTTGCACCTGTGGTGTTCAGCCAACACGTTTCAATGCCAAAGTTGTTACCACCCAAGATATCGGAATGCAGGTTGTCACCCACCATCAATACGCGCGTCTTACATGGGTTGCCCATTTGCGTCATCGCGTATTCAAAAATACCCAGATCCGGCTTAGCAATACCAACTTGCTCAGAAATCACCACATGTTCGAAGTAATCGCTCATACCTGTACGTTCTAGGCGAATCGCTTGCAGCTCGGTAAAACCATTGGTGATGATGCCCATTTTGGCTTTACCTTGCAGCGCTTCCATCAACTCTTTCGCACCCGGCAACAAAGTACAGATGTCTGCCATCGCTTCTAAGAATGCAGTGTTAAGATCCGCCGTTGTGGTATTGAGCTTTTCTGCCCACTCAGTAAAGCGTTTGTGCTTGAGCTCATCTGCCGTCACTTTACCATCTTGGTAATCTACCCAAAGTGGCTTGTTGACCGTTTGGTAGTGGGCAAAATCTTGCTCGGTGAAATCTACGCCTTTGCGAGAAAACATCAGCTGCAAACCTTTGAAGGCATCAAAGTGAAACAAGGTTTCGTCAGCGTCAAACAAGATCCAATCGTATTTCATTTTCTTCTTTCCAATATCCAGGTCGTTTTCTGCCGCATAGTCTAATTGTTTTCTTCTTGAAGATAATCTCTATAATTGGAAAATGATTGTATCGTTTTTCTCAACAATAAAATTAATAATAGATAACCCCAATAACCTAGGAGCACGCCGTGAATGCCATTGCGTCACTGCCAGTATTTGTCGCTGTCGTCGAATGCGGCAGCTTTTCCCTTGCCGCCAAGCAGTTAAACCTGACTAAATCGGCGATAAGCAAACGCATTAATCAACTCGAAGATGACCTCGGCATTCGCTTGCTTAATCGCACTACGAGAAAGCTCAGCCTAACCGAGGCTGGACGTCGATACTTCGAGTACGCTTCACAAGCAGTCAACTTAGCTCAACAAGGTGTCGATGCCGTTTCTGAGCTGCAAGGCTCACCCCAAGGTCGGCTCAAAATCACTGCACCCATGTCTTTCGGTGTGTTGCACGTTGCACCACTTATCAGCGAACTTCTTGCACGTTATCCGAAAATTGAGGTCGATTTACAGCTAGAAGACGCCATGGTGGATTTGGTCGAACAAGGCTTTGACTTGGGGATTCGCATTGGCGAACTTGCGACTTCGAACCTTGTCGCTAAGCGCCTTGCTCCGTGTAAAAGCGTACTGTGCGCCTCTCCCGAATACTTAAAAGAGTTTGGCGTACCAACCAAACCAAGCGACTTGGTGACGCACAACTGTTTGCGTTATTCGTATTTCCGAGGCGGTGTCGAGTGGATGTTCATCAACAGTGGTAACGAATATAAGGTGCTGCCGAAGGGCAACTTTGTGGTCAACAACAGTGAAGCGATTCGCCAGTTGCTATTAAGAGGGTCTGGCATCGCGCAATTACCGACTTTCATCGCCGCGAAAGACTTTGCATCCGGTAACTTAAAACCGCTGATGGAAGAGTTCTCCCTTCCTGAGCATGCCATCTATGCGGTGTTTCCAGAGCGCAAACACATGCCATTGAAAGTACGTGTGTTCATCGACTTTATCAGCGAAAAGCTAGGCACTGATACACCGTATTGGGATCGCTATTAATAGGTTCTAATACTTCATCACATTTGATGCAATAACATTTGGTTAATCTAATGTTTCATTTTTAACAGGTGCGCAACCAGCATTGGAGCGCTAACTTAAGTAGCACGTCAACCACACCGGAGTGTGAAGCTATGAAAGTACTGATTCAATACACCCAAGCGGGTAAATATCGTGACCAAGCGTGGGAATCGCTGACGCTAAAAGCAAAAGGCGAGATTCAAGCCGTAACGCCCTCTTACGCAGCTCAGCTTATCGAGCAAAACAAAGCGACGCTTGTAATGACAGAAGACGAGCAAGTGATCTTCCATTCTTAAAAAACATCGATAAAAATGAGCTCTACACCCGAGCTCATTTTTTTGATTAGTAGGAGAGTTACTACGCTCAATCTTGAATGATTTTATTTCCGCAGTTTTCGCAGATTAGATGACGAGAGAAGTCATCCATAGAAGCAAGGAAAGCACCAAATACTGTGCTTTTTAGAAAGCCAGAAATGAACTCCTTCTTACTACGATTCTTATCTCCCTCAAAAGCACTTTTCTTTCTGACCAACACCACGACATGATGCGTTTCCACACCACACGAAGGACACATAATAACTTCCGTCTTATTTGACATATCAACCCCTAAACTTCAAACGGGTGAATTCATTCTCGTTAAAAACGTCATAGCTTTCGATATAAGCATTTGAGATTTATAAATTAATGAAACCGATATGTAAACAAGCGCTTATTGATTATGGGAATAAGCGCCGTGAGTATGTGTGATTACTCGTCCTCGTTTAAGCGACGAATCAATTTGGCAGGCGTACCGCCATATAGACAATCTGGTGGAACATCGCTGTTTACCACTGAGTTAGCGGCAATGACTGAGCGAGCACCAATGGTTACCCCTTGGTTGATCACCGAGTTGCCACCAATCCAAACACTATCTTCAATGGTGATTGGTTTACAAAACGTTTCCCACTTAAGTCGGCTACGGTAATCCAACGAATGTGATGCCGTGTAAAGTTGCACACTAGGGCCGATAAGTACGTGGCTACCAATGGTGATTTTGGCCCCATCAAGCATGACGACATTCATATTGATGAAGGTCTCTTCACCGATTTCAATCGTCTTACCAAACTCACAATGGAATGGCGCTCGGATCATACTCATCCCAACTTTACCAAACAGATCCTTTTGCAAAGCATCACGTAGAGATTCGTCGGTATTGTTATTGAAGGCCTTCAACGCATGAGTTGCGTGAGTACGGATCGCTTCGATCTCTTCGTCTGTACCGTTAAACACTTTGCCAGACATCATTTTTTCTAATTCGGTCACTGGATCATTCCTACAACTTTTGACCTCGATAGATTAGCGTAAAAGAGGAATAAAAAAAGAGAAAAGCACGGGCTTTTCTCTTTCCTATTTTGTCGTTGTATCACGTCGGGGTTATACGATTTCCCAGCTGTGAGTCATCTCAACGCCTTCGCCCAACATCAGACATACTGAGCAGTATTTTTCTAATGAGTCCGCCGCCACTTTAGCTACGATTTCTGGGTCCAGTGTTTCACCAGATACTTCAAAGTGAATGTTCACCTGAGTGAAGATACGTGGAGCCGTTTCACGGCGTTCCGTGGTGAGTTTCGCGTTGACAGAAGCCACTTTCTGACCTGCTGTTTTTAGACCATCAACAACGTCCACAGAGCTACAACCACCAGCAGCCATCAATACCATTTCCATTGGGCTTGGTGCCGTTGCACCGCCATTGCCATCCATCACGACTGAGTGACCAGATTGAGACTGACCGAGGAATTTAAAGTCTTCGACCCATTTTACTTCTGCTTGCATGGTTTCCCTCATTATTGCTTTTGCCTCATCGGAAACCTTCTACCAATGAGCGCTTGTTTCGTGCCGTTACTGTAGCCCTGTTGTGAGAAAGGGCAAAGAATTTTTCGTAATCACTGCAATTTTTTCGCTCTTACTTCTGTCTTCTTACGTAACATTCATTGAGAAAAATGACGTTTGAGGAAGTTATGAAGAAAGTATCTAAGCTATTGGTGGGCTTCTCATTCACACTCCCTGTACTGTTCATCTTGCTAAGTAAAACAGGTACGGCCGATACCATGGATAAGATGAACGCATCTGGTAAAACTGACATCGCAACACTCGCAGGTGGCTGCTTCTGGTGTACGGAATCAGATTTAGAACAATTGCCCGGCGTGTTAGACGTTGTCTCTGGTTACTCAGGTGGTGATTTAGAAAACCCAACTTATCGACAAGTCTCTTCTGGTAAATCAGGCCATATTGAAGTGATTGAGGTGAAGTACGATCCTGCCGTCGTGAACTACGAACAAGTGCTGGACTACTTCTTCCGCCATATCGACCCGACTGACGACAAAGGCTCATTCGTCGACCGTGGCCCTCAATATCGCCCAGCGGTCTTCTATCATAACGCCGAGCAGAAACAGATTGCTGAGCAATTTATGATGGAAATCGACAAGGCGATGATCTATCCAAAACCGTTGAAAACAGAACTGATCGAGTTTGAAAAGTTCTACCCTGCGGAGTCGTACCATCAGGATTACTACAAGAAGAGTAGCCTGAAGTACAAATACTACCGCTACGCATCAGGTCGCGATAAGTACCTCGACGAAGTGTTTGGTGAAGATCGTAAAGACAACCCAAAAACGCTGCGTGAACTTATCAACGAAAAAGAGTTAGTGACGAAAGTGAAGGTGTACGAAAAGCCTTCAGACAAAGAAATCAAAGCTAAATTGACTGAGCTTCAATACTACGTGACACAAGAAGAAGGTACGGAGCGTCCTTTTAACAACAAGTATTGGGATAACAAAGAAGCAGGCATTTACGTTGATATCGTCACTGGTGAGCCTTTGTTCTCGTCAACGGATAAGTACAAATCGGGCACAGGTTGGCCAAGCTTTACGAGACCAATTAACCCAGGCTACATCGTAGAGAAAACCGACTTTAAACTGGTTTATCCGCGCACCGAGATCCGCAGTAAGTTTGGTGATTCGCATATTGGTCATGTATTTAAAGATGGTCCTAAGCCAACGGGATTACGTTACTGCATGAACTCAGCCGCAATGGAGTTTGTACCAGCGAACAAGATGGCGAGTTTAGGCTACGGCGATTATCTGTACCTATTTGATAAGTAGCTAGTTGTAACCAAATTAGGAGTGAACATTCAGCGCAATGAAAGGTTTTAAATCCAACCTTCCCATGAAAGTCTGTCCGGTCTGTCAGCGCCCATTTTCTTGGAGAAAGAAGTGGGCGCGAAATTGGGAGGAAATCGTTTATTGCTCTGAGCGTTGCCGAAGAAATAAATCAACGAAAACGTAGGTCACTCCGACCCTCTCTGGAGAACGCTATTTCCTTTGTATTAACGTTTGTATGCGTTCTCTTACCAAGGCAATAACGTCCCATCATAAGCCCAAAACGCCCCGCTATCTTGAGGGGTTGCTTTTTCTATCAAGCCTAATAGATCCTTAGCGACTCGCTCTGGTGTAAACAGCTTTCCTTCTGGGACATTGGTGTGAAAAGGTGCCGACAAAGCGGTATCTGTGGTGCCAGGGTGAAGTGACAGCACCGTGCCATGTTTTACCATTCTTTGCCATTCGATCGACATGGTTTTGAGGAACATGTTTAACGCCGCTTTCGATGCACGATAGCTGTACCAACCACCTAACTGATTATCGCTAATGCTGCCAACTTTGGCCGAAATGGTCGCAAACTTAGGTGCAGTACTGCGCTTTAGCTTGGGCGTGAAGTATTTCGCCAACAGTAAACTTGGCAAAGTATTAACCGTGATGGTTTGCTGAAAAAAGTCTGCGTCGAGCGAATTAAGATTCTTCTCAGGGCCTTTCTCTTGGGTGTGCAACATACCAACGCAGTTCACCAACCAATCGACATGTTCAATTTGCTCACTGAACGCTTTTACCTGCTCGTCTTGCGATACATCCACTCGATACCAAATTACATTTGGGTGTTGCCAATCTGGTTGCAGCTTACGATAAGTGGCATGCACACGAGCTTGAGGGAACCGCAAAGTGGCTTCTTGAACCATCGCTAAACCAATGCCACCGTTGCCACCAACAATCAGGATGTCCATCACAAGCTCTCCAAGTTTTTCATATAATGCTCTGCGGTTTGTAATATCGCATTCCGCTTTTCTTCTTCCATATTGTCCCAAGAGCGGAAAATCATCCCGATTCGTGGATTGGTTGCGAGACGCTTATCGTGCTTGTTCATAAAGCGCCAATACAAGCTGTTAAACGGGCACGAGCCTTCTCCACTGCGCGATTTATTGTCGTAATGGCAGCCCTTACAGTAATCGCTCATTTTGTTGATGTAAGAACCACTCGCCGCGTAAGGTTTGGTGCCAACAATGCCGCCATCCGCAAACAATGCCATGCCGCGTGTGTTAGGCATTTCGACCCATTCAATCGCATCAACATAGATACCGAGATACCACTCATCCACTTGGTCTGGGTCGATTTCGGTTAGCAAACAAAAATTGCCAGTGACCATCAAGCGTTGGATGTGGTGTGCGTAAGCGTAATCGAGAGACTGACCAATCGCATTATGCATACAAGCCATTTTGGTTTCGCCATTCCAAAAGAAGTCCGGCAACTTTCTTTCTGCGTCCAACTCGTTCTTTTTCGGGTAGTGAGGCATATTCGCCCAGTAGACGCCTCGGATGTATTCTCGCCATCCCAATATTTGGCGAATAAACCCTTCGACTTGAGAAATGTCGATGTCCGCGTTGGAATGAAATGCCTTGAGTGATGCATCAATGACTTCTCTCGGGTGCAGCAATTTGCTGTTGAGCGAGAATGAAATTCGACTGTGATACAAGCTCCACTTAGCATCGTGCTGACCTGTCATGGCGTCTTGAAAACGGCCGAACAACGGTAGACAGACTTGGCAGAAATGCGCGAGTAAAGACAAGCTTTGCGCGCGATTAATCGGCCACAACAAGTCCCCTTCGAGATTTCCGATGGTTTTGATGTCATGTTCTGCCAACCGCTCAACAATGCCGCGGACGTCGGTACTGAACATCAAAGGTTGTGGCAGTTGTTCAATGTCTTTGGCTTTAAGCTTATTACGGTTGTTGGCATCGTAATTCCATTTTCCGCCGACGGGTTTTCCGTCTTGCATTAAGATGTCGAAGCGCTTTCGCATCCGGCGGTAGAAGTGCTCCATCATAATGTGTTTGCCTTGAGGAAACTGCGATTCTATTTCTTCAAACGGCAACAAAAAGTGTTCCGAATCGACACAACGCGTCACAACCCCATCAAGCTTTAGTTTGGCTAACTGCTCTAGTAAACGGTATTCATCGGGGCGTTGATATTCAAACTTACTTGCACCAACCTCGCTCGCGTAGTGTTGCAAGACTTGCTCAAGATCGTCGAAGGATTGTGTGTCATCCAACGTGAGATGCAAAACTTGATGCCCCTCGCTCTGACGCTCTTTCGCAAACTGTTCCATTGCAGAAAAGAACGCACAAACTTTCTGAATATGGTGCGTGACGTAAGTATTCTCTTGCTTGAGCTCCGCAATCAGGTAAAGCACTTGCTCATCCGGTTGCTGAAACCAAGAGTGCTCACTGTTGAGTTGATCGCCCAAGATCAATCGTACGGTTTCAAATTGCATTACGGTTTCCCCGATGACGAAGCTTTGTCACTGCTGCCCATCACAATCGGCCAATCGACCATGTCTACACTATCCAAATGCGCGCCAGCACAACGACCTTGCCACCTATCGATGAATTCCATGTGCGGATCGTACATTTCGGTTTGCTTTTCAAGGTTGAATTGTCGTGAACCACGCGGATCAGCACCAACGCCTGCTAGGTATTGCCAATTTCCCCAGTTTGATGCCACATCGTAATCAACCAGTTGTGACTCAAAGTACGCCGCGCCATAACGCCAATCGAGGCCAAGCTCATGCACTAAACAACTGGCGACTAACTGCCTACCACGATTCGACATATAACCGGTTTCATTAAGCTGATGCATACACGCGTTCACGATAGGAAATGGCGTTTCACCTTTCTTCCATTGCTGGAAACGGTGCGCGTAATAGCTGGTGAGTGGTGCTTGATTTTGGATGCCACCGAATCGGAAGAGCTGCCGCTTGTATCGACGGGCATAACAATAAAAGTATTCACGCCAAAGCAGTTCGAAGTAAATCCAATAGGTTGAATCATTTGCGCCATTCGCGGCTTCATAACGTTTCAACATGGCATAAATGGTTTTCGGAGAAAGACCCCCATGAGCTAACCAAGGAGAGAACTTGGTGGAGTAATCCATGCCATCTAAACCGTTACGCGTTTGTTTATATTCGCTTGCTAGTGTTGAAGCAAAATACTGACGACAATGTTCAAGCCCTGCTCGCTCACCGCCGGTAAACAGGCTTGGCTGGACATCGCGGGTCAAACTCAACGTCGGCAGTGCGAGTTCGTCTGGCAGCGTAGGCAACGTTGTTATTGCTTCTACAGGTTCAGCTAGAGCGAGTTTCTCAACCTTTTTTCGGAACTTGGTGAAGGTGTCAGGAAGCGCCTCAAGCTCAAACGGTAAATCTTCGACACAGAACAAGCTGCGAACTTCACTTTGGACAATAGCCAAATGCGGCGCTTGTGCTTGAATCTTATCGACCACATCTTGTTCGTCTGATCCAGAGACCGCATCTACAAAGAGATGGGTCACATCAAGCTTGTCAGTAACATATTTGATTGCTTGGTAAGGAGGTAAGTCAACGACCTGTAAACGTTGATTAAGTGCATTCAAAGACAAGCTGAGGCAATGCAGTGACTCGTCCAAAAACTGTTGTTTGGCGGACCCAAATTCCGGAGTTTGTGCGTATTGCTTTAGGTAGGGCGACATTTTTGGATAGCAGTATATACAAATGAGCTCTTCGACCTCAGCAGATGCTCGGAGCAGGAGCGGATTGTCATGCAATCTCAAATCGTTGGTGAACCAATACAATCCTATAGTCTTGTTCAAGTGACGCTCCTTACTACTCTATTCTGTTATGTGCATGCCAAGTTTTACGCATCACCATTGGTCACGATCATCGCATCATTTAGATTGCTGAAATCTTCATCAAACAAACTTCTTTAGTAAACAAAATGTTATGGATAAATTTATAAGTTATGAAAGATTAAGTAAGAATTCATGAAACCGTTTGATTATTCGCTCAAGTTTTTTAAAAAAACCGTACAAAAATGACAAAAATTAAAGCGATATTGTTTTATATCCGTTACCCTTAGCCCAATTGCATTTTGCTTGTAACACCGCAGAAATGACCGACGAATTTAAAAAATCGACCGCTAATTTAAAAAAAGCGGTGCCCTTAATGATCAAAAACCACGTAGCGGCAACACCAGCCAACTACGCGCTTTGGTATACCTACGTAGATAAGACCATTCCAGAGTTGAACCAAGAAATGGATATGGTTCTGGAAAATTACGACGTATGCCCTCCTGCTATGCACAAACTGCTCTACAACAACTATGTAGCAAGCAAAGCAGAGACCAGCATAGAAGATCTTAAAACCAACGTAGAAGTGCTGTTGGGTGAGGTCTCCAGCTCTATGACAGACACCATCACTGATACGTCCTCCTTTTCTGACATGGTCGACAAAAGCTTTAATAAGCTAGAGAAAGTCGAAGACAGCAGCCTCAGCATTGAAGAAGTCATGAATGTTGTACGACAGCTTGTTGTTGAGTCTCGTGAAATTCGCCATTCAACCAAGTTTCTCAACAGCCAACTGACCAATGCGAGCGAAGAAATTTCTCGTCTCAAAAATCAGCTTGCTGAAGTACAGAAAGACGCCTTATTTGACGGCCTCTCCAAGCTGTATAATCGTCGTGCCTTCGATAACGACCTACGTATGCTGATTGACAGCAAACAGGCAATGACACTGATTATGCTTGATATCGACCATTTCAAAGCATTTAACGACAATTATGGTCACTTATTCGGTGATACGGTGATCAAAGCGATTGCGCGTCGCTTACAACAAAGCTGTCGAGATGGCATCAGTGCCTACCGTTTTGGTGGAGAAGAGTTTGCGGTGATTGTGCCAAACAAATCATTGAGAATCTCTCGTCAATACGCGGATACGTTGAGACGAATGATTGAGAAGTTGCGTGTCCGCGACAAACGCTCAGGTAGCCAAGTGCACAGTATTACTGCCTCATTTGGAGTTGCGGAATTTGAAATTGGCGACACGCCAGAAAGCTTGGTCAACAAAGCCGACAAACAACTTTATGAAGCGAAGCAACTCGGCCGCAACCGTGTCATGCCGCTGTAAGACTGATTTCCCGGTAAATAAAACACTCAAGCAAAACCCCAAGCACGTGCTTGGGGTTTTGCTTTCTTGGGCTGGATCGTTATTTTTTTCGCTTCTTAAAGCATCAGTCAATGCTGTAGCAGTAACTTAAGAAGTAATCTTCACCGTTTTTCGCGGTAAATTCTTTATCTTCACTGCACGCCATTGGTTTGCCTTTTTTGTCGCCTTTGATCAAGCTGATCCAATGACGCATGGCTGTTGGGGCGTTACCCGTCAGCTCAGGGCTAAACGTGGTACGGGTTTCTAGTTGGATATCGTCGATGTCCATCAACTCAACACAACCTGTGCCTTTGTGACAACCAAACAGCACTTCAGCGTGGCTTCCAGATTCGTCTTTAAACAGAATCGATTTCGGATCTTCTTTCTCACCAGTGTACGCTACGAAGTGCTTTGGACTTTTAAGGCCACTGTGCGTACCGTCTTTGAAGTAAGCCATTACGTGACGGTAGTCGATAACGTAACTGGATACATCTTGGTGTGACCCATTCTCTAGTGGGAACATTCGGTCTAGTAGTTGCTTCGCCTTAATTTGCTTTTCGCTTTGCTGCTCAGCACTTACCGCCTCGACGGCAAATACGGCTTCAGCGATAATTGGGCGTTGTTGTTCTTGGATGTCTTTTTTATCGAAGTTCAGCATATTCATCGTCGTTTCCTCTCACTTAAACACTCTTCCTAGAGTAAAAACTTAAAACCTCTGTTTAAGTTTCAGGCAAATTTGTGAAGTTGATGGTTAATTTCCTTGCCTGCTCAGTATGTAGACTAGCGAAATATTGACTACAATTTCACAACAAAAATTTTACAATGTGAATTTTACAAAATGTCTGTGTCAAAAAGTCTTATCCGCCAATCTCATTTCTTGGGTACGAAAATTCGCAACCTAAGGAAAAACAACCATTTAACGATGGAGGATTTGTCTGCGCGTTGTGTAAGGATAAATCCAGAGTACGCGCCTTCCGTTTCTTACCTATCGATGATCGAACGTGGAAAACGCGTACCGAGCATCGATATGTTGGAAGTGATCGCCGAAGTTTTCCAAAAAGAACCCGCTTGGTTTTTGGACGATGAGCCAGAGCTCGAAGCCATCACGCCCAATAAAGGCAACCGTGGCGGCATTAACGGGATGGCGCTCGAACCCAGCTTCTTGTTCTCTAACGATATCCTGCAAATCGCGATACCAGAGATGCTCTCCCAAACAGGTATCACTGGGCGTCAGTTTGCTCATCTTTTGATTCGTGCTCACCAAGAAAATCATCAAAACCACTTTCCAGACTTAGAAAGAGCGGCAGAAGAAGTCGGCTTAAAACGTTTGAATCTATCGGTTGAAGACTTAATCGACATTGCCAAAAGCTTGGGATTGGACATTCGTTGGATTGATCGCGCCCCTCAAGATGTGGTTGATGAACTGGGGGTCAGCGCCAAACAACTCGTGACTTCTTTTATGGAAGCCCCTGGCACGATTTACCTGAATAAACGAATGCGTGATTACCCCACTCGCTTAAAGTACGACTTGGCTGTGTATATTGGTCACAGGGTGCTACACAGCAGTGATGGTATGAGCAATGTGCTCTCTATTGGTCACCAGAACAATTGGGAACAGACAGACAGCCCGGTGTCGAACTCAGAGCTAAACTCTCAAGATATCCTCCAGGCATGGCGCGATTTTGAGTCGAGTTTCTTTGCCGGTGCATTACTCTGTCCAAAAGTGCCATTTCGCCAATTACTCGATCGCTCAGGTTATGAAATCGATGTTCACAAAAAAGCGGGCGTCTCCCCTTCTGTCGCAATGCGCCGCATGACGGTGGTATCGCCGTACCCACATTGGCATTACTTTGATGCTTATGGACCAGGTAAGCTCAAAGCGGTTTATCGTGGTAATGGTATTCCACTCCCTTGGGGGAACATGCGCAAAGTGAATGACCCTTGTCAACACTGGGCAGTCTTCCGTCGTCTGTCACAGCCGCTAGATACCAGCTCAGCACAGATCTCGATTCTCAATGTTGGTAATGAACCACGCATCTACTGTTGTGAATCAGTCAATGTATTTGATCCAGCAGGAAACAATCGCGTGCTTTGTGCTGGCATTGACCTCAACCCGGCTATTTCTGCACAGGGTGGGGATGCGATTGCAATTGCAGAAGAGCTAAAATCGCTGTGTGTCTCTTCAGGGGGCAGTACGGTGATTCCACAGCACATCAAAAAGGATCTGACGACGATAGCTAAGATCCTCAATATCAATTGGATTGAACGAGGAATTCAAACTCAAGCAAGATTGATTTGTTCAAGAGGCGCGGTATGTCCAAGACAACCGAGTTGCTATAACAAGTGTGGTGATTCAGGAGATACTGGAGACGAGGTGCAAGTTCTTGACCTATAGAAAGAAAAAACGCCAATCACAATAAAGGTGATTGGCGGTATATACTTGTGAACAATGTGTATTCACTAACAACGTCAGTTGGCTAGGTGACCCTCGGCTTAATAAGGGTCAATCTGTATAAAGCACGATGCGTGCCAACTTTTAAAACACCATTTTTTCTTCGATCCTGATGCATATTGATGATTTATTGAGCACACATTTTGCAAATCGCATTTGCAAAATGCAAAAAACTGCAAAATATGCTACAGATAGCATTGCTACTAATCCCTTTATCAGCAATAGCCTCGTTGATGAGTACACCCCTTTAAAATGAAAATCAGTCAAAAGCGGGAAGACACTGACTGTGTTTAAAGCACTATCAACGTTTAAGTATTACCCGCCATAATGCTTTTGCTGATACATCCGCTCATCTGCAATTTTCATCATTTGTTCTGGCGATGTCATGACAGGATCAAACATCGCGTAACCCATGCTAGTGCGCAGATAAATCAGTTCTCCGTCATAGATAACTGGTGTGGAGCACAATGCCGTTCTTAACTTTTTCAAAAGTGTTTGGATATTTTCTTCTGTTTTCGGGTTATGGACCACCACCAAAAACTCGTCCCCGCCCATACGTGCGACAATATCAGAGCGACGCAAGCTGCTTTTGATTCGCTCTGCACAAGCAACAAGTACTTTGTCTCCAGCATCATGTCCATGAGTGTCATTGATGTGCTTGAAATGATCTAAATCGATGTTCACAAGAGCGAAGCGATAACGTTTTTTATAACGCTTTGCGATTTCAAACTGATGCTTGTACGACTGCATAAAGTAACGTCGATTTGGCAACTGAGTCAGCTCGTCATGCAGCGCACGGCTATCTGCCACAATGTACAAACGATAAATCACCATCAATGCGATGCTCATCGCTAGTACAATGGGATAACCGACGAGTCGTGCAATATGAAGTCGGTGCCAAGACACTTGTTTTTCCAACTCTCCGTTGGCATAGACCGTAATACTCCAACCGCCATAAGGGAAATGCACTTGCTCTTTGGCATACACTTGGCCGTTTTCGCTCGTTTGACCAAAGAAAACATCGCCAAGTTCGCCACCACTATCATAGCCACGAATCGTCATGTAATAACGATATGAAAACTCGATAACCCCCGTATCTCTCAGCAAACCGTCAAAGTCGATGACGGTACTGATCACGCCCCAATAATCATTGTTTATCGGTGGATCACGAAAGACAGGGACACGCACAATCAACCCTTTCCCACCTTGCACTAGCTCGATAGGGCCAGCGATAAAGATTTCTTCAATTTCCTTAGCTTTTTGAACTTGTACCCATTGTTCTGGCACAGTCCGATAATCCAAGCCAACCACGGCTTCATTCCCTTTTAAGGGAAAGATATGGCTGACCACGTCGTTTTCTGCCATGCCAATCACTGTGATGTGCTTGCTTTTGTTTAGGATTCGATTGGCTGCAAGATTAAGCTTGCGCTCCTCATCTTTAGGCAGCAAAGTAATGAGTGTGGCAAGGGTGCTGGCTTTATAGATATCAGCCATAAGTTCCGCTTCCAAATTGGAACGGAGAATAGAAAGTTGTTCTTTGGCCTCAACTTGAACTCGCTCTTGGTAGAGGCTTTGCTGGTTCCGATGTAACAGCTCAATTACCCCAATACACAAGGCAAAAAAAGTGAGAAAGAACAATGCAAAATAGCCCTGCTTTCTGGGTGAATAGCGCATTTGTTCCTCACTATCTCGTCCTGACTACAACGAGACTTATTCATTATTGTTAAAATGCTTATTTACCTTAAGAATAACCAATAGCTATCGTAAAGGTAATAAATATCGACCATTTTTATAAATGAGAAAGGTAAAGTGAGATGCAAGTACAAGGTGATTTATTTAAAAGCTCATTTTGGCAAGAAGTAGCACAGGGCAGAATTTACTATGACCCTAACTTTCTCAGTAACTTAGAAGCTGATCGTTATTTCTCTAACCTTCGCTCTACTCTCCCATGGCAACAAGAGCGCATCACCATGTTCGGCCGCTCAGTACTGCAACCTCGGTTACAAGCTTGGCATGGCGATGTTGCCTATACATATTCAGGGTTAACCATGTCGCCACACCCTTGGACACCGGATCTCAATGAGCTAAAAGCGCGCTGTGAAGCCATTGCCAAAGTTCAATTCAACTCGGTCTTAGCAAACCTATATCGTCATGGACAGGACTCCATGGGATGGCACCAAGATAATGAGCCAGAGCTTGGAAGAAATCCGGTTATCGCTTCTGTAAACCTTGGCGAAACTCGACGCTTTTTACTGCGGAATTTACATTGTAAAACTCAGCTAGAGTATGAACTTAGCCATGGTGCCTTGTTAATTATGGCAGGAGAACTGCAGCATCATTGGAAACACGCGGTGCCCAAAACGGCAAAACCGAAAGGTGAGCGTATCAACCTGACCTTCCGCCATATCGTGACCAACTATTGACTGAGGCATTACATAGCAAAGAAGCATTGATGCTAGGTTTGAATTCTGGGCTTTTTGTGGAATGTAATTATGCGTATCAAACCTCTCAACTTAGCTATCTTGCTCTCTTGTTCGTTGGTCTTTAACGTTCAAGCCGATCAGGACTCACCCGTGTTGAGCTACCCTCAATCTGCACAGTTAATAAAAGATACGTTTGAGTCGCAGCTTTATTCCCTACCAGCATTTAAAGAAGGCCACTTTGGGTTGCGCATGTACCGCCAAACTCTAGATGATAAATACCTTCCTGCGGTGTGGACAGACATGGCTCAAGTCGCCAGCCGTTTGAATCACTTTGCCAGTGATGTGAATACGCCAGAACAAATCATATTGTATTCAGAAGAACGCCTTGCCAATTACCATGACCAAGAAGACGAACGAGGCCAGCGCCGCTATACCGTGACCAAGCATCAACCTGAGTATTTTTATCTAGGGGTCGATTTGCTGGGTGCAATGGCAAGAGCTGACGAATACGGCCTTAAACACAAACACGATAAGACCTTAAGAAGCGTCATTCGACGTTATGATTTCACCAAATACGCGACCGATCCTGAAATGATCGAGGCATGGGCGGCGCAACTGGCCAATCAAGTTTATTGGCTACGCCAACTGGGTGAGCAAGATGTCGTCAATGACTTCACCAAAGCGTTTAAAAACACCTATCCAGATTCACAGGATAAGAAGTTGTCACCGCAGCAATACAGCAACAAAATCTACGGCATGACACACATTATTTTTGGTGATTCTCAGTACTATCAAAAACAGGTCAATGAGTCTGACCATCAATGGATATACGATTACTTCCGCGACAATATCGATACGATTATCTTACGCTCTAAAGAAGATGTGATTGCCGAAGTGGGTATTACGTTTCTTCTTGCCGGGCTAGAGAATGACCCAGTCGTCGAGAAAACACGTCAAGCGATTCAAGGCTCAATCAATCTCGAACAAGGCATGATCCCATCGGTCGATGGCGGCTTCGACTTAAAATATGGAGAGCATAGAAATGTCTTGGCTATCATGTTATTGGACTGGAAGGGTGTTCACCAAGCTCCGACGGTTGCCAATCAGCCATTCGCTTTTCAATCGTTACCCTACGGGCTGGTTCCGAAATCGTAATATGGTGCTATTTAAACAATAAGGTTAGACCTTCTGCTTTTTCTGTACTTGTTCATAACGGACTAAACGAAAATCTTGATAGCCTTCCATCACACTGAGAATCATCGGGTTATCAAAAAACTGTTCACTGGTTCCAGCATAAAAGGTGACGCTGCGGCTATAACAGCACTTTTCTAGGAAGCAGTCACTCATAAACTGCTTGAGGCTGCGGTCTCGAATCGGAAAATACACCATCAAACCTCGGCTGATCTCCGCGATATGATTAAGTAATGCGGTTCGAATGGTTTTAGTGAGAAAGACCACACTGATAAGATAAATCGCCCCTTGCTTTAGCTCATACAATACATGACCAACCAACATCTTCTTATAGTAAAAGCAAAACACTTTAGGCTGGGTCAAACATAAGGCATCAAACGTATCTGTGACTGCATTGCCATTTTGCCTGAAATGAGAATCGAAAATCAGCTGTTTGTCGTCCTCGTCCAGCTTATCAAAAGCAACATGACTGCGATGCGTGATTTCATAGTCATACACCGTATTCAGATTTTGGAAATTCACAGGATGTTGCAGTGCTTTTTTGACACTTTTTAGCTCTTGTTCATCATAGTGATAAGGCTGCTGAAAGAAATGAGCAACCCCGAGGCGGCGCAATAGAGTGGGTTCAATCTTCCCCCTTTCCCACTGGCTCAATGTAGCTTGGTTTAAACTAGAAAAAACACGATGAGCGGAGGAGAGGAGTTCGGCCAACCCATCCTGCGAGTAGTTTGATTTTTTTCGGTAATGCTTCAATGCATTTGCAAAATGAAGACGATCGAACTTCATCCTCTCTCCTAGCCAACTGGGCTCAATATCAATGTGTTATAAATCTTTTAATTAAAATAGATAAGATTTCAGTATTTCGTAAAATGAAAACACAATAAACCTTACCGGACTTAAATCGTATTCGCTGTAACGTCTTCAGGGTAATTGTCATGCAGTGACGTCAGTGGTTGTTCAAAACCGACTCGACTGCCTTTGGGAATCACGACCAATCCCCCCTCCGTTACGAAAAACCGCTCACTGTCTTTCTCAAGTTTCTCACCAATGACTGTCCCTGGAGCGATATGGACATCCTCTTCAATAATGGCACGTGTAATGCGGCTGTTTGCTCCAATCTTACAGCGCGCCATCAATACCGCCTCATGCAACATGCTGTTTCTACCTAAATCACAATCAACCCCAATCACAGAGCGGATAGAGCACGCCCCTTCAATTCGGCAGCCTGAAGCGATATAGCTGTCTTTAATGCGAACTTTAATGCCTCCCGCATCATTACATAAGCTCGATCGCTGCGAGACGATTTCTTTACTAAGCAATGGCTCTGAACTTTTCTTTTGCGTATCATTTTGCTCAACCAACATCGCCATTTGCACCGACCAATAGTCATCAACACTATTCAAACCATGCCAATACAAAGGGGCTTGGTCTGAATCAACGGTTCCCAAATCGAATAGTGCCACTTTGACCTTCTGAACCAGTTTACCAATCACATCACAAGTTAAATCATGTCGTCCGTCTAAGTTTTTTGCATTGGTGAACAAGCCTTTGACTAAGGTCGCACGCTTAAGTACATAGTTCTCGGTAAGCACAAGAGAGATGCCTGGCTTATTTGGTATCTCTGCAGGTTGCTGTGGCTGGTGCTGAATGCTTGTTACTTGGTTTTGCTCATCCAGTTCCACAACATGATAAGCAGACGCTCGCTCGGTAGGAACTTGAGCTACAACAAGCGTTAACTCAGACGCTTGGATTCTGTGGTATTGCAGCAATGAAGAAAGGTAGCGCCGATGAATTTGTTCTCCACCAACTAACAGTACATGCTCATCAGTCGGACGGTTAATGGCCTCTAGGTTTTGCAGCAAAGCATCGGTCCAATTGTACTGCAACGCAGACAAAAACTTATTATGGGGGTATGCCGGCTCAAGAATGTCGATGTTCGCTTCGTACTTGCTCCAAGCACGCTTAATGTGTTCATTTAAAGCAGGGCAATGGAATCGACTTAAGACAAGATTACGCTTGATGCCAGATTGAATTAGATTGCTCAACGCAAAGTCAATCAAACGATGGGCACCCGCGAATGGGGTAATAGATTTACAGCACGTTCCTGAGAGCGGCTCTAACCCACCACTCTCCTTATCGGCTAACACGATCGATACTACTTTTGACGTCATGTTTCACTTCCTTGTCTTATTTATAGTTTAGAAAGTAAACGTAAACCGTACGGCAGTACTATTCAATATTGGGGGCAATGTGCTCAAAAAATAATATTACAGAGCAATGTTCTCTTAAATATTTAAGCAATCTCTCATTCAAGCGTTTTATAAACAAAAACCCGCTATGGAAGCGGGTTTTGATTTATTTTTATGTGCGGGCATCCCTTAAAGAGAAATAAAGATACCGGCTAAACAAGCGCTCATTAGGTTTGCTAGGGTACCTGCTGCTACCGCTTTCAGTCCCATATTTGCTACGTCTTTACGACGCTCTGGTGCCATCACACCAATTGAACCAAGTTGAATCGCAATCGAACCGATGTTGGCAAAGCCACACAAAGCAAAAGTAATGATAATTTGCGTGTGCTCAGTCAGTGTCGCTTTATGTTGTACGAAGTCGATAAATGCGACGAATTCGTTCATTACGATTTTCTGACCGATATAAGAGCCCGCTGCAAGTACTTCGTGGCCCGGAACGCCAATCAACCATGCTAGAGGTGCAAATAGGTAACCGAAAATAGCCTGTAGCGTGATGCCAGCAAAACCGAACATTTCACCTAAGTTTTCTAAACCCGTGTTTACCATCGCAATCACACTCACGAAGGCAATAAGCATCGTACCGACCGCAACGGCAACTTTCATACCACCCATCGCACCGCTTGCTAGCGCATCGATTACGTTGCTTTCTTCTGATTTATCCAGCTCGATGTTGTTGTAATCACTTGGGGTTTGACGCTCAGGCACGATGATTTTTGCCATCAACAAGCTACCTGGTGCTGCCATGAAGCTTGCTGCGATTAGGTATTTCAACTCTACACCTAGACCTGCGTAACCACCCAAAACACTACCTGCGACTGACGCCATACCACCAGCCATTACCGCAAACAGCTCAGAGCGGGTCATGTTTTGTAGAAATGGACGGATAAGAAGTGGTGATTCGCCTTGGGATAGGAAGATGTTACCTGTTGCAACCAATGATTCTGCTTTGCTGGTACCCAAAAACTTTTGGATAGCACCGCCAATAAATTGAATCACTTTTTGCATGATACCCAAGTAGTAAAGGGCTGAGATAAGAGCGCTGAAGAAAATGATGATAGGAAGAACGCGGACAGCAAAGATAAAACCAGTAGAAGCAAGGTCACCAAAGAGGAATTTGATCCCTTCATCAGCAAAACTTAAAAGACCCGCAACGCCACTACTCAAACTGGCCAACGCAGCTTGCCCCCAAGGGAAGTAAAGCACTAGAGCAGCAAAACCCATTTGGAGCAACAAAGCACGAGATACGGTTTTCCAATTGATTGAAGAACGGCTCTCTGACAGTAGGAACGCACAACCTAGTAGTGCAACAATACCAAATAAACTAAATAGAACACTCATGAACCAGACCTACTGAACGTTGAAAAAGAAAGAAACACCAAAGGAATTGGCAAAAGAAAGGGACAACGTGTCGAGTGACAAGGCACCCGTAGATCTAACATGGCGACAGAACGGATAGTTCGACATCTTATTTTTACCTTATACAAGCAATTGAACTTAGCTGGTCCGGTCCGTGGGGTCATTCACTGCTGGAGAGTATTCGACTCATCCCGCTCCATGTGACGGCTTGTATGGGTAAGGGTCCTGAACAACGAACCCTAATTCCCGCTTAAACGGGTCGCAAGTATAGCCATCAAAACGAGAGTTTCATCACATTTATTTACGCAAACGTTCAAGCGTTCATTTTTTGCGCAAGAATGCCAATTTGTGTTCATACTTGTAGTGAAAATAGGGGTATTAAGAGGGGAACGCATGGTGAAACGGCCAAAAACGGACAATAAATGTTCAATCGAACACCAAAGTCCAAAAATGAGTAATTTTGCTCTCGCCAATCTATGGATTTTGGATATACAATTTGGAACGCTTCTTTCCGAAGCCTCTGTGTATTCAGAGCATCATGATGCCGAGATGGTGAAATTGGTAGACACGCTAGCATGAGGTGCTAGTGCCTTAGGTGTGAGGGTTCGAGTCCCTCTCTCGGCACCATTATTCTTCCTATAAGAAATTTAGAGTGTAATGCAAAGTTCTAAGCAGGCAAGACAATCCGCTGATGCTAACCAACTTCTAAGCGAGCTTGCAGTGCACGCCCTATTACACCTGCACTTCAAACTCCATGCGTCCTCGCGACCTATTCCCTTAAAAGAACGTAACGACTTACTGCAAAAATGGCTTAAGCCTAAGCTTAAAAGTAACCGCTACAAACTGATTAAAAAGCCGTTAAAGTCTCTGACTCAACAGGCCAAAGGGGAAAATGGCAACCTTGAAGCTTTGCTTGAACGCTGTGTGGGTGCGAATAAACCGAGCAATCCGCAACCTCACCTCGATAGTTACTTGCTACTGATTAACGAAGTAGAGAAAAAACTCGGTACGACCGTACTGCTCTCGCGTCCTGAAGATGTCGATTTATCACACGACCAGCATGGCTGCTTACTGTGTGTCCTCTCTGACAACTTAAACCAACATTTCGACGACAATAACGCCATGATCGCACCTATTTCGATGCTTTTCCGTGGCCCAATGAGTCAACGTTCATTGTTCTTAGGTAGCATTTATGCCAGCAACACCTTCAATTATGAAGTGCAATATCAAGACGAACAATTTGTACGTATCTCACTCGAGTTAGCGTAAGTTTGATTGATATAAACATACCATTAACGTTGTAAGCCAAGTTCTAAAAGGCCGCGAATTTCGCGGCCTTTTGCTTATCGAAACATAACGTTTTCTCGATCAATCCAGCTCGCGAAAGCGTGCCGTAAAGTGACGAAGTACCGGAGGCTCATAATCAAAGGTGAGTCCCTTTAACTCATGCGAGCGGTTCTTCAATTCAATAATGGCATCGGCGATATAATCCATATGGTCGTTGGTATATACACGACGCGGGATGGTCAAGCGCATCAATTCGAGTTCTGATGCTTTCTGTTCACCTGTTTCCGGATCTCGACCAAGCAACAGTGAACCAATCTCTACTGCACGAATCCCCGCTTCTAAGTACAAAGCATTACACAACACTTGTGCTGGAAATTGATCCGCGGGTATATGAGGTAATATTTTCGCTGCGTCAACAAACACGGCATGACCACCCGTTGGATATTGAATTGGAATGCCACCCTCGCGTAGACGCTCACCCAAGTATTGCACTTGGCTGATGCGGTAGTGAAGGTAATCCTCATCCGCACCTTCATATAGACCACGAGCCAAGGCTTCCATATCACGGCCAGCCATACCACCGTAAGTCACAAAGCCTTCCATCGGTACACATCGTGTTTGAACCGCTTGGAACAGCTCTTGATGGTCGCGAATACAACACATACCACCAATGTTTACCATTGGGTCCTTCTTCGCTGACATAGTGAGCATGTCGCCGTATTGGTACATCTCGCGGATGATTTCAAGAATCGATTTGGTCTCGTAGCCCGCTTCGCGTTGCTTGATAAAGTAAGCGTTCTCACAGTAACGAGCCGAATCAATCACCACTGGAATGTCGTACTTGGTTGCGATTTCGTACACGCTGCGCATGTTTTCCATCGACACAGGCTGACCACCTGAACTGTTACACGTAACCGTTGTGATGATCGCACAGATGTTGTGAGAACCATGCTCTTCAATCGTTGCCACCAGCTTATTAAGGTCAAAGTTCCCCTTCCAGTCGTATGGCGTGGTAGTGTCGAATGCTTCTTCTGTTACCACGTTAATCGCTTTACCGCCATTGAGCTCAATGTGACCCGCTGTGGTGTCGAAGTGGTAATTTGATATAAACACTGGTGTCTCACCACCGCGAACCTGACGCATACGTTCAATCAAAGCTGGGAATAAGATTTGCTCCGCCCCACGACCTTGGTGCGCCGGCACTGTCAGCTTGTAACCAAAGAAGTGCTCTACCGCATCACACAAGTTGTAGTAGTTGCGGCTACCCGCGTAGGACTCATCACCCATCATGATCCCCGCCCACTGATTGTCACTCATAGCACCAGTGCCAGAGTCGGTCAGCAGGTCGATATAAACATCATCACTACGAAGAAGAAATGGGTTAAAACCCGCTTGCTTGAGGGCAACTTCTCGGTCAGCCAAGGTCGTCATATTGATTGGCTCAACCATTTTGATACGGAACGGTTCTGGGATACGTTTCATTGTTAATTTCCTTATACGCATGACCCTACGCACTTAAGCGAAGAGTAAAACAAACAGATAAATTGCTTTTCAATGCGAGAGCATTGAGGAAATTAACGACCAGAAATTTTACTAAGAAGAGACAGGCAGAAGTCTAGGTTGTACCAGAACGACAGCACCAAACGGCTATCAAGAATATTCTTGACTCTCATCGTCTTCGTCCTCCTGATAAAAAGAAAAGCCAGAAACCCCATGTCCCTGACCTTTTCAATATAGTGCAGTTTTCAATCAAATTTCAGTGAAGCTCACCTCATTTCACGAAGGTCTTGCCCTTTTCATTCTGCGCTTAATGCTGCTCTCTTTGACCATGTAGTCGAACAATGGAGCAAACAAGTTGGCAAACAAAATCGCTAGCATGATGCCTTCCGGATAGGCTGGGTTGAGCACTCGAATAAATATCGTCATCACGCCAATTAGTATACCGTAAGCCCACTTGCCACCGTTTGTGAATGCAGCCGATACGGGGTCTGTCGCCATAAAGAAAGTACCGAACGCGACGCCACCAATCACGAAGTGCCAATAGAAAGGCATAGAGAACA
Source organism: Vibrio jasicida CAIM 1864 = LMG 25398 (assembly GCF_000400365.1). Lineage (GTDB taxonomy): Bacteria > Pseudomonadota > Gammaproteobacteria > Enterobacterales > Vibrionaceae > Vibrio > Vibrio jasicida. The sequence goes on from NZ_BAOG01000005.1 coordinate 36,727, forward strand.
TGGGATTGGTATTCGATCCAATTGCATTAAGCAGTAGCGACGTCACGGCTAAGCCAACAAAGACACCCGCAACAATCCGCCACGACGCGATCTTCATAAAGATCAGCACCAGACCTGTAAGCGCGATCAGCAGGGTCGAGACTTCTCCCATAGAACCCGGCAAATTACCGACGAAAGCGTCCATCCAAGAGATAGGCTGGCCTGTCATATTGTTGGTCAAAGCGCTCTGACCACCTTCGTACCATTGGCTAAGAGGGGTTGCACCAGAGTAGCCATCAGCCGAAACCCAAACGGCGCCGCCAGACATATTGGCTGGATAAGCGAAGTACAAGAATGCACGCCCTGCCAATGCAGGATTTAAGAAGTTACGCCCCGTACCACCGAAGATCTCTTTCGCTACCACGATACCAAAAGTGATACCTAACGCGGCTTGCCACAACGGAATGGTGGGCGGGAGAATTAACGCAAACAGAATGGAGCTAACAAAGAAACCTTCATTCACCTCGTGCTTGCGGACGATAGCAAACAGCACTTCCCAAAAGCCGCCAACTACAAACACAGTCGCGTAGACAGGCAAAAAGTAGGTTGCACCGACCAGCATTTTACTCGCCCAACCCGCTTGGCTGGCCGCCTCTACTGAACCCCAAACCCAACTCAGCCCCCAAGAGGCATCAATGGCTTGTTGCGCGACAGCTTGGTCAAGGCCGTACAGCAGAGCATCGCTGGATTGCTGACCGATGTTATACATGCCCCAAAACATCGCGGGGAATACGGCTAACCACACCATGATCATGATGCGCTTCAAATCGATGCTGTCTCGAACATGGGTAACGCCGTGGTTCACTTTACCCGGCGTATAAAAAAGGGTTTCAACAGCTTCGAAGAGTGGGTAGAACTTGTGGTATTGGCCTCCCGGTTCAAACTTTGGTGAGACCTTTTCAAAATAATGCTTCAGACTCATAACGTCTCCTCCTCTAAAGAATGTTACGAGCCGCTATCAAAAGCGATCGTTTTTAGCCTGTTTAACTCCCCCATTACGTATTTATCTGCTGGCACAGAAGACCTTGCTATTATGTAAACCGTGAAAGGCGTGCTTATACTCAATCAATAACAAAACAATGGAGTGGATTATGAAGTTAAGGATGATGTGGACCGCGATGATGTCGTTGGCCGCTTTTTCATTTGCAGGTAACGCATTGGCCGTAGACAAGCAGATGTCTCCTGGTTTGAAGAAAAAAATGCAAGCGATCTGCGGTTCGAAAGGCGGTGTCCCTGGAGGTTGGCAAGTGGCGAAAGTGACACCAGATGCCGAACGCTCGCTCAGCATGATTCTGCATCAAATGAATGCGACGGATAAGTTAAAACAAATCAATGATGTGAGAACTCAAATCGTCGGCGGTACACACTATGCGATGGAGTTTGAGCTAAAAGATGGTGAAGTCTGGAACGCGATAGTCCTGCACAGTGCTCGCGGCGATTACATGATCGAGAGACACGCCAAAAAAGGCGAACTCTGCCCGAAAGACGGCAACTCCTAATTCCCAGATTCAAATACAATAAAGGCGACAGTTTAGTCGCCTTTGTTCTTTTCTGGTTTAGCGACGGCTTCAAACGCTCGTGTAAACTGATAACTCATAATCTGGGGGCGAATCAAATCACATACTAAGTCAGACACATCATGCTTGGTGAATGGTAAATGTTCCGATAGAACCTCTTTGGACTCTTTATCAACCGTTTGAAAAGATTCAACAATTCTTAGAGGAACGTGAAACTGATGGTCTCTCACGAGAAAGAAATAGTATTGGAGATGTTCGCCATACGTCGCTGCGTTGTTAATTTCGCTACCAATTTTCACCGCTTCAACACGGCTGCCTTCACAATCAAATTTAAGCACATTGGTAATTTCTGCTTCCATAGAGCCTGGCACGTAGACCATATAATCTGACTCCAACTCGTGACCTGATAACAGATATGCATCATTAAAACTCAAGATTTGAAAACTTAAAGATGGAGTAGGTACCAACAACATCGTCAAAAAAAAACTACCTAAAAATATCTTTGAATGTACCTTTTTTATACAGCCCTGCAAAAATCTCATGTCGTTGTCCATATGAATCTGTATTTTTATTAACTACCGCTGTAATACTATCCGTGACAGTACGAGAGGCTCCTTTGTCAGCTTTCAAATATAACTTGTTATTTAACCAAAAAATCATCGCAGTCCTTACTGCATATTTTGGTTTAGCCACAAGGTTTGGGGAGGAAACAAAACTCACATCTTCATCCCAGATGTTGGCGTGTACTCCTTCTATTGCAGCATAATTCCCCTTACCTGTAAGCTGTATCATTCCTCTACCGCGGTACTTCCAGCCATCACCAGTGCTTTCACTTCCATTCCCTATTCTCATAGCATACGCATTGTTTGCTATTGCTTGTTGATTGGCTTTTTGATTGATTGCGGCGTTTCTTCCATGTTTTTCTGCTAGCTCTGGATTTTTACGATAGGTTTTGAATGTATTTTTTAATCCCTGAACTGAATAATTGAAATTCTCTTCAAGCGTGATATAAGGACCTACCTCTTTTACCAATTGAGCAATGAAGTGCGATATTCGTAATTCGCTATCTAACTTACATTCAACTAGCTTTGATGAAAGTTCTTCGCTTATAACTAGTAAATATTCATCTGAAACTCTCGCTTCATTCTTCCAAACTTTCCTAAGATGTTGCTTCGTAATCATAACTCCTCCAATAAATACAAATTTAAATAGAAAGAGCTAGAAAACATCTTAAAAATGTAAGTTAAACGCTGCCATACGTCACCTTTAAATCGCTTTATACATATAAATTACGTTATCTTGCGATACAATCCACACTCGAAGAATAGCGCACGATATCAACAAACTCCTGTCGCCATGCAGGCTCATGTTTAACGACGTCTACTTTGTGATTGGCTAAGCCAAACTTCCAGCACACCCGACACTAATAACCTAACAAACAAAGTCATTATTTTTCTGGGGTACTTTTGGTTTGGCTTTTTACTGTTAAACCGTCTCGGTTTTCGCCTCTATCTTCTCATTCACTTTATCGCAAATGTACTCCCCAATCGGCATTGCAGATGTCGCCGCGGGAGAGGGGGCGTTGCAAACATGCAGGCTTCTCGCGCTTTCGGCAAACAAGAAGTCATGAACCAAGGTTCCATCGGATAACACTGCTTGCGCGCGAATACCCGCAGGATATGGTTTGAGGTCTTCGACCTTGATGCTTGGGCAATATTTGTTGACCAATTTCAGATAGCTCGGCTTCCACCACGAGTTCTTAAACTCATCCAGTCCAGTTTTTAGATGCTTTTGTGTCACCTTCCAGAAACCGGAGAAACTGAGCATTTGCATGGTATCTTGCAAGCTGAAGTTAACCTTGTCGTACCCTTCTCGCTTCCAGCCTTGCACCGCATTTGGACCAACGGTCACACTGCCATCAATCATGCGAGTCAGGTGGACACCTAAGAATGGCAAGTCAGGGTCTGGAATTGGATAAATAAGATGATTCACCACTTGGTCGTGTTTGCTATCTAAGCGGTAGTATTCACCTCGATAAGGGATGATTTGGAAATCGGTCGGAATAGACATCATCTTAGTCATGCGATCCGCCATCAAGCCGCTGCAAGTGACCAAGAACTTGGCATTGAGCTGCATAGTTTGACCGTCTGAAATGCAGGTCAATTGAACTTCTTCATCCTTCTCTTCGGCAGCCACCACTTTGGTTCTCAAGCTAATTTGCCCGCCGAGCTTTTTGAACTCTTCCGCCATCTGCTCAGTGACCAAACGATAATCGACAATACTGGTAGTTTTGACATAAATCGCGCCTAAGCCAGTGATGTTTGGCTCAGCCAGCTTGAGTTGAACTTCATCGAGTAGCTTTACGTCGATGCCGTTGACATGACAGCGCTCATAGAGGGCATTCATGCGTTCGACTTCTTGCTCATTGGTCGCAACCAGTAACTTGCCACAGTTCTCCACCGGAATATCGTGCTCAACACAGAACGAAATGGTTCGCTCTACTCCACGCTTACAAAAATCCGCTTTTAAGCTGCCCGGTGCGTAGTACACCCCAGCATGAATCACGCCGCTATTGTGTCCGGTTTGATGCTTGGCAAAACCGGACTCTTTCTCAACCAATAAAATGGATTTGTCTGGATGACGTTGCTGCAGTTGCCATGCCGTCGACACGCCAACGATACCGCCACCGACAATGATGTAGTCATAGACTGATTTCATACGACCTCTTATAAAACCGATAGTTGAGATTGTTGCAATTTGAACTTGCGACCACTGTAAATGAACACCGCGACAAATACCGCGCAGCTTGCCACACGAACCAACATTGGGATGTCGTGCCAAATCAGCAAAGTACCCACCACAACCAACAAGAGACGCGTCAGAATGTTTAGAGGACCTTCCAAGTAACCTTCAATCGCACCAATCAATGCATATGTACCGATGATGGCAAAGAAGCCCACGGTAATCACCGACGTCACATCCCAACTCACCAAGCCTGTGTAAGCAATCAACAGCGGTACAAGATACAAACCTTTGGCGATTTTCCACGCCATCAAACCGGTACGCATTGGCGGTGTTTTAGCAATGGTTGCCGCAGCAAAGGCGGTCAAACAGACTGGAGGCGTGACGTTGCTGTCTTGCGATAACCAGAAGATGATAAGGTGAGCAGCCAGCAATGCCAAGCCTACCGCTTCCATACCCAAACTTTGCTCTAGTAGGGTTTCCATAAAGTCCGCAGGTACTAACGCCACCATTTCTTTCGCGGTTTCCAACGCCATTGGTGCATTAAGAAGTTCCAACTTTTCTGGCGCCGCCAACATAAAGATGGCTTTTGCTTGTTCAGGCAATTGACCCGACACCATCAATTCAAGCAATTGGTTTTCCGCAATCAACTTGTAAAGCGCAGGGGCAGACAGTGTGCCCAATACAATATACGCCGCTGTCACGGGTAACCCCATGCCCAATACCAGAGAAGCGAGCGCAATCAGAACGATCATGATGAACAAGTCACCATTCGCCCAACCGTCGATCATCAATGAGAACGTATTACCAATGCCCGTCGTGCTGATCACGTTGACCACCAAACCGATACCTACCAGCAATACGGCGGTTGTCGCCATGTTTTTCGCACCTTGTGAAAGTGCTTCGATGATCGCTTTTGGTCCCATCTTATGATCTTTCGAAAACCAAGAAGCCACCACCACTGAAATGATCGACAAGCCCGCAGCGTAAGTCGGCGTAAAGCCTTGAACCAACAAAGTGACCAATACCGCCAGTGGAATAAGGTTGTGCCATCCGCTGATCACTACTTTTAGTAGAGACTCATCACTGGTCGTGATCTTTTGAACGCCGCTGCGTTTGGCTTCGATACGCACAAAGAACGCCACAGACAAGAAATAAATAAGAGCAGGAATAAAAGACACCGCGATGATATCGACATAAGGAATTTGCGTGTAAGACGCCATGATGAAAGCACCCGCGCCCATCACTGGTGGCATCAGCTGACCACCTGTTGACGCTGCGGCTTCAACGCCCGCAGCAAAGCGCGAAGGGAAACCTGCTTTCTGCATTAAAGGAATACTGATAACACCGGTTGAAACCGTATTTGCCACACTAGAACCCGATACTGAGCCCATCAAACCCGAGCCAATCACCGCAATAAAACCGGGACCGCCGATGATTTTGCCTGCCGCAGCACGTGCCACATTGATGATGTAATCACCGACACCAGAACGCACAAGAAACGCACCAAACAGAATGAACATGAATACGAAAGTCCAACTGATGCGCGAGATAGAACCAAACATGCCCTCGGAAGAATAGAAGCTACGGTAGAGCAAGGTTTCCATGCTCAAACCCGGAAAGTGGAAAATACCTGTCGCCCACTTACCCCAAAGCACAACGTAGCTTAAACACACCACAATCAGCACTGGAATAAACCAGCCCATGGTGCGTCGGATCAGCTCAATAACAATCAAAATTGCCATGATGGCGAAGACCCAATCGCTGGTCACGAACTTCACACCGCGTTCGTACAATGCATCTTCGGCATAAGGAATGTAGAGCAAACATGCGACCGCGCCCATAGCAATTAACACATCTATGCCGAGTGCAATCTTACTCTGCTTGAGAGAGATATGAGCCGGATACCAAAGCGCACAAATCACCGCGAAGCCAGCAAAGTGGGTCGCGGAAATCCATAACTCTGGTAAGGTCGATAAGGTATTAAACCAAATGTGCAAAGCAGACAACACCACGCCAAACACTGTAATTGTGGTGGTTACCCACGGAAAGTCAGTGCGCGTGGGCAGCTCAAACTTCTGCAATTCCTTTTCTATTGAGTCGCTCATCTCATACTCCAAGCTCTGGCGGCTTTTTCCATCTTAGAAATCGGTAGGGATAAAATGCCCCGAGCCGAAACTCGGGGCGAAGTAGGCGTTATTTCGCCATTAGGTCTGATGGGATTTCGATGCCCATTTCTTTGTAGTAACGCGCCGCGCCTGGGTGAAGAGGCACTGGCAAACCCGCAATCGCTTTCTCAATCGCCATTGCTTTGGTTGCTTTGTGGATGCCTTGTAGGAATGGCAAGTTCTCGTATATTGCTTTCGTTAGCTGGTATACGTCTTCTTCCGAGATATCTTCACGAACGGCCAAGAAGTTTGGTTGTGCGATAGTCGTGATCGGCTTGTCCAGACCTGGGTAGGTGTTGGCTGGGATCTCGTATTTCGTCCAAAGGTTATAGTGGCCATTCGCCTCTTTGATTTGTTCGTCTGTAAACGAAAGAATCGAGATGTCTTTACCTAGCGCAGCAAAAGCTTGAGTGACCGCCCCAACGGGGACTCCCGCTGGCGTGTTCATGCCGTCAATAGTGCCGTTTTGAAGCGCACTCGCGCTACCGCCGTAGCCCATGTAGGCTAGATTGAATTTATCTGGGTCGACATTCAGACCTTTCATGATTTGACGACCAGAATTCTCTGTACCAGAGTTTTTCTTACCGATGGAGAACTTCTTACCATCTAGGTTGTTTAGATCTGTCACTGTGCCCGTTTTTGCTAGGTCAGAACGAACAATAAAGTGCTCAACGTTTTGCCACAACATAGAGACCGAACGCAGCTGCTCTTGGCGACCGCTTTTCTCATAAGGACCTTCGCCAGACCAAGCCCACGCACCGTAAAGACCTTGTAGAATCGCGAACTGTGCTTCATTTTCGTTCAGCAGTTTGACGTTTTCACCAGAGCCCGCAGAGCTGATTGCAGAAAGGGAGAAGTGGTGCTTTGGTGCCAATTTCACTTTGCTTAACGTCGCCAACGCTACGCCCACAGGGTAGTAAGTACCACCTGTCGATGCCGTTGCAAGAATGTAGCTACGATCTTCTGCCGCAGCGTTAGCAGCAATACCAAAAGAAGTCACAGCGACAGCCAAAGCTTTTACCAGCTTATTCATTTTCATTATTACTCTCCGTGTAGTCGTTTCACGATTGGGGATTTACATCATGTTAAATTTTTATTAACAACACATTCCCTAGAGCAATTGAAATGCCAACTTTTAACCCTTTGTATTTATTGAACTAAGTGCTGAAAGACATCAAAAATGAGCAAAATCATGCTGATTTGATAGCAAAGTAATGAGCAAGATCTTGCTCATTGAAGAGAAGAAGGTTGTACGCCTAGATCGCAAAAGGTTAATAAAATGTGATCAAGACAAAATAAATGCACGATTCACTAATAAGCAATATTTTGCCGATGCAATTTTGGGTTGAACTGCAACTAATGAGCGTCTTAACAATAAGAAGAAAAAGCGCATCATTCTAAACTGCTCACTTTATCAGCGGAGGTTTATAGCCTAAACGACTACAAATAGCACAAAAATACAGCAAAACAAGTCATGTTACAGAAATGAAAAGTCATTTATTCTAATTTTGAATTTAAAAAGCAGTTCGATCCACCAGTTCAGAAACAAACGTTGACCGTATCAACTTATTTTCTACTTCGGGGTTGTGCCAATAGCCCTATGTTCGTTAGGGTAGAAACACGCCAAGGCAAACGTATTCCTTGGTATTTTTTCGTCATTAAGGATCATCCATGTCAGCAACTGCGCAATTACAATTCGCTTTAAAACGCCCATCAGGCGTTGCTGCTGCGATCCTCCTGCTCTCTCTGAAACTGATTTAGAGCTGACAGGCTATATCTAAACTTTCTGTCAGCTTGAGAAGAAGCTGACGGGAACACCACATACTCCTCCCATTCCTTTCAGTTTCTTCCAAGCGAAACATAAGAGGAATAACAATGTTAAGCGCACGCAATATCGCCGCTTTGGGCTTCATGACTTTCGCCATGTACTTAGGCGCGGGTAACCTGATCTTCCCTCCATTTTTGGGCTACCAAGCAGGTGAAAACTTTCTGAGCGGGATGTCTGGCTTCCTCTTAACGGGCGTAGGTCTGCCTGCGATGGCACTGGTGATGGTGGCTATCGTGAACGGTTCAGACAAATTAACCGCTGCCCTACCTAAACCTTTGGCGACCAGTTTTTGGGTAATGGTGTTTATCGTGATTGGTCCTGCGTTCGTAATACCACGTGCCATTACCGTCGCTTACCAATTTAGCTTTGCACCAATGTTTGGTAATGCCGCTTTGGTGCCTTTCACTATTGCCTTCTGTGCTATCACCATTCTATTTGCCCTATATCCGGGTAAGTTGGTCGACAACCTAGGTAAGATCTTAACGCCTGCCTTGATGGCTATCTTAATCATCATGTCTGTGACGGCTTTGATTTCTCCTGCAGGTGAGCTAACCACAGCAACCGGTCCATACGTATCTGGCGCATTTGCTGAAGGCTTGACCCAAGGCTACATGACCATGGATGCGCTAGGTTCTATCGGTTTTGGTTGGATTATCTTCCGCGCGATTCGTAGCATGGGTGTGGATTGTCCGAAAGCCACTGCAAAATACACGCTAATCGCAGCTCTGATGTACGCGGTTGCCATGGCATTTGTTTACATCTCATTAGCTTACATTGGTTCGACGAGCTCGTACTTGGGTTCTGAGTTCAGCAATGGTGGCGACATCTTAACGGCGTTCACCTTCAGCCACTTCGGCGCATTTGGCTCACTATTACTAGGTGCCGTGATGGTATTGGCGTGTTTGACTACTGCTATCGGCGTAACCACAGCAGGCAGTGAGTTTTACGACAACACTTTCAGCAAAGTGAACTACAAAGGCTGCGTGATCACGACCATGGTATTGGCAGGTTTGATCGCTAACGTAGGTCTAGAGCAACTATTGGCGATCACATTGCCAGCGGTTGTGGCGCTTCACCCAGTCGCGATTGCGTTGATGATCATGGCACCAGTGCGCAACAAGATGTCGCAAATCATGGTCGTCGCGACGGCGTTCACTGCTCTAACGTTTGGCTGCGTTGATGCGCTGCACATCCTAGGTTACATGCCAGAAGCCGCAAACCAATGGTTAGATAGCAACATGCCGCTGTACCACTACTTTGCAAGCTGGATTGTTCCAACGATTGCTATGGTGATTGTGGGTGTAGTCTTTACCCGCAAGGCAACTCAGCAACATACCGAGTTGGCAAACCAAGCCTAGATTGGCGAATACCTCAACAAAAAGTACCTCAACAAAAAACGGCTTCCTTAGAAGCCGTTTTTTCTATGTATAGTCAGAGCGATTCAAACCAAACTTCTGCATCTTTTGGTTGAGGGTTCGACGCGGTAAATCTAGCTCGACCATCACATCCGTAATTCGTCCTTGGTGTCGAACTAGCGAGTCATGCAGCACTTTACGTTCAAAGTTGTGGAGCTGAATCGCCAACGGAACGCCTGCTTGTGTCTCTTCGGTTGTAGAAGATGGTCGACTGGAGAGAATTTCCATTACGGAGACAGTTTCATCCAGTGCAAAACGCATCGCTACATTTCTCAACTCACGAACGTTCCCAGGCCAAGCATAAGCCAGAACAGCTTTTCTATCGGCTTCACTCAATGGACGACTCTCAGGGTTACTTTTCAGGGCAAAGTGTTCGAACAAGATCAACGCGTCTTCTTCTCGCTCACGCAATGGTGGTAAATAGATCTGCGCCACATTGAGCCGATAATACAAATCCTGACGAAACTCATCATGATCATTGAGATCTTCTTTCGCGGCGGCGATCACTCTCAAATTAACCGAGATCTGCTGATTACCCCCAACGCGCTCCACCGTATGTTCTTGTAATGAACGCAACACTTTCACCTGCATAGATAGCGGCATACTCTCTATTTCATCAAAAAATAAGGTGCCTTTATCCGCGTATTCCAACTTACCAATGCGCTTTTTACCTGCTCCAGTAAATGCCCCAGCTTCATGCCCAAACAGCTCACTTTCAAACAGGTTCTCAGGAATAGCGCCACAGTTGATTGGCACAAAATGATGAGCTCGACGTTGGCTTTCATTATGCAAACTGGTCGCCACCAACTCTTTACCACAACCTGTTTCACCGTAAATGATCACGTTGGTATCAATGCGTGCTAACTTGGCAACTTGTTCTCTAAGCTGTTGCATCACTCGGCTTCGCCCAATCAGCACTTCCTCTAAACCGCTCACGCTCGATAGATACTCTTGGCGATCTTGAGTAGAAGTTTGTGCGCGATAGCTTTCTACCGCTTCGGTCACTCGTTGGGATAAGCGCTCTGGTTGGAAAGGTTTCTCGATAAAATCGAACGCACCGTTTTGTAATGCGCCTACCGCCATATCAACGTCACCATGTCCGGTGATCAAGATAATCGGCGTTGGAATGTGATTGGCAATCAGGCTTTCTAGTATCGACAAACCATCGGTGTCTGGCAGGCGAACATCACTGACAATCGCATCAAATTCTTGGCTAAGAATGGCCGCTTTGCCCTCTTTGCCTAAACTGAATGCGGTCACATCAAACCCCGCCAGTTGCAGCCATTGGCTGGTAGCCTGACGAACAATGTCATCGTCTTCGATAAGTGCAATTTTAGGGATGTCGTCAAAAGCCATGAGTTACTGCCTGCTTTATGGGATGGGAAAGAAATCGCTCTTTATTAACGGTAGCAAAAACCACTGAGGAGAAAAGGAGCTAGATCTCACTTCTTGCTTACAAGTCTTTAACATCCAACCAGTTAGGCGCACTCTTTAATGACTGTCGGTGAGAACGCACTAGCTGAATGGAGTCAGTATGCAGCGCAAAAGGAATGGCAAAACATGGCTTGTGGTCGCAATTGCGGCAGTGCTGATGTTGTCTTGCTATAGCGCCAGCAGAGAGGTGGCTCGTCAGTGGTTGAGCGTACAAACTCAAACCGAAGCTCAACAAAAACTGCTCGACTATATTGGTGAAGTTCGCCGTGCACTCAAACGCTTCTATCACCTGCCTTATCTCGTCACCAATAACCCTAAAACCATCGCGTTTGTGAAAGGGAGTCTGACTTATTACGAGCCATTGCAAACCCAACTGACTCAGCTAGATAAAGCCGCCAATACGGAAGGCTGGCTAATCCTGTCTAACTCTGGCGAAGTATTGGTCTCGAGTTTAATCGAAGAGCGCTTTAGCCTGTCTGACCGAAAAGCCATTGTGGAACAAATTCACAATCAAGGTGGTGGGGTTTCCTTGGTGAACAAAACCAAAGGTTCGAGTCCGTTGTATTATCTTGCAGCCCCTATCTACGACGGTCTGGATATCGCAGGTATTGTCGTGGTGCAAATCAACCTCAGCCTGTTGACCGAACAGACCATTACCAGCCAAGACATCATTACGTTGCAAAATCGCCAGCAACGCTTTTTCCTATCAAGCAGCTCTCTCTACAACGCTGATTGGTTTAACGAACCAAGCAACACCGTTCAATTAGAAACTCAACGTTTGTACGACAACACCAATATCAACCTATGGACGCTCAATCAGCAACGCTATTTTGCGCACACCGTAAAGTTAGATGATTTGAATTGGTACGTAAGCTACCTCACCCCTTCTAAGCCGATTCAACAAACCATCAATGTGATTGGTTGGAGTGTAGCAGCGCTGCTCTTATTGGTTGTATTACTCGTCATCATTGGCTTACAACGCCGCCAAAAGCACATCAACCAACAAAGAATTCAAGCTCTGTTGGAAGAGTCCCAACGCCGCTTGAAACAGATGATCAATAAGACCCACGTTGGTTTGCTATTGATTGATGAACAAGGGCAACTGTTCGATCTCAACCCAATGGCGAAGCGTTTATTCTGTTTACCAGAAAGCGTCAATCGACACGCTTTTGCTTGGGAGTTATTCGATGCAGGCAACCCCAATTCCACCACACTCAAGTTGCTTAAGGATTTACCTAAACATAAAGAGCTCGCAGAGATCAGCACGGTCGAAACCATCGCCAGACGCAGTGACGGTAGCGTCTTCCCTGTCTTGTTCTCACTGACCAGTTTCCCTTGGCATGGCGAGCAGTATTTCCTTGCGACGATCATCGACATCAGCAAGCGGAAAAAAGCCGAGCAATCACTGCAACAGGTCAACCAAGAGCTGGCGCAGCGAGTAGAAGAGCGAACTCAAGCGCTAAAAGAAGCGCAAAGCCAGTTAATTGAATCGAGCAAAATGGCCGCTTTGGGTCGCATGTCGAGCGCGATTACTCATGAGCTCAATCAGCCACTGACGGGCTTGCGCACCCTGCTCACCACGAACGAGCTACTAGCAGAACGCGGTGAAACCGAGATGATGAAAGCTAACAACGTATTGGTCCAGAAGCTGATTGATCGCATGGCAAGCATGACTAGTCAGCTAAAGACGTTTGCCTATAACAAACCAGAAAGCTTGCAGGCAATTTCTCTTACCTCCGCACTCGAAGAGACCTTACGCGTTTATCAATCTCAATTAGACAAGGTGGATGTGCGTGTCCGGGTTCCTCATGACTTACCTAACATCATGGGTGAAGAACAACGACTGCTTCAGGTGCTCGGTAATCTTGTCTCGAATGCGCTAGACGCAATGAACAACACCACCAACCCGCAGCTCAACTTGATCGTCAACCCAACCGGCAATCGGGTCGAACTGATCGTCAGTGATAATGGCTGCGGCGTGTCAGATGAGATGCTTGAGTCCATGTTCGAGCCCTTCCAAACCTCAAAGAAAATTGGGGAAGGATTGGGGCTAGGTTTAGCAATTACGGCCAACAATATGCGTGATATGAATGGACAAATTAGCGTGCATAAGAATGAACAAAATGGGCTGACTTTCACTTTGTTTTTCAAATCAGCCTAGGTTGATATTGATTACAAAATCATCATTAGAACTAGGCATCCCCGCTGTTTGAGAAAAACACGATCTCGATACAAGAATCCCTCCTTGACCTACACTATTCTCAAGCAAATAGAACGAATAACTTCCGAACGATAAAGAGTGAGAAACATGATTAAGTTTCCTGAACATTTTCTTTGGGGCGGTGCCATTGCTGCAAACCAAGTAGAAGGGTCGTACAACCTTGGGGGTAAAGGGTTATCGACATCAGACATGCTGCCAAACGGTATTTTGAGTCCGCATCAAACCCGTGAAGAACGTACGCCGGGTATAAAAGACGTGGCGATCGACTTCTACAATCGCTACCCAGAAGACATTGCGCTATTCAAAGAGATGGGCTTTAACTGTCTGCGCCTATCTTTGGCATGGAGCCGCATCTTCCCGAACGGTGACGAGCTAGAACCTAACGAAGAAGGTTTGGCGTTCTACGATAAAATTTTTGACGAACTTGCCGAGCACGACATCCAACCTTTCGTGACCTTATCTCACTACGAAATGCCTTACGCACTGGTCGAGAACTACGGTGGTTGGGGCGATCGTCGCGTCATCGATTTCTTCGAACGTTATGCCCGCACCGTGCTGGAACGCTACAAAGACAAAGTAAAACTGTGGTTAACGTTCAACGAAATCAACATGTCACTGCACGCACCATTTACTGGTGTTGGTTTGCAAGAAGACGCCAGTGAACAAGAGATTTATCAAGCGATTCACCACCAACTAGTCGCCAACGCAAAAGCGGTAAAACTGTGTCAGCAAATCGTACCAAACGGCAAGATTGGTAACATGCTGCTTGGCGCAATCAACTACCCGTACACTTGTAACCCTGATGACGTGCTTGCTGCCATGCACGAAAACAACAAGTGGTTGTTCTTCGGTGATGTACAAACTCGTGGTCAATACCCTGGTTACATGAAGCGTTACTTCCGTGAAAATGGCATTGAAATTCAGATGGAAGCAGGCGATTTAGAAGAGATCGCATCGGCAAGTGTCGATTTCATCTCATTCAGCTACTACGCAAGTGGCTGTGCAAGTGCAGACCCGAAACAGAAAGAAGTGGGTAACATCGTCGATAGCGTACCAAACCCATATCTTGAGAAGAGCCAATGGGGTTGGTTAATCGATCCAAAAGGCCTTCGCGTTCTGCTGAACTTCCTACACGATCGCTACCAAAAGCCACTGTTCGTCGTAGAAAACGGCTTAGGTGCACGTGATGAAATCGATGAAAACGGTGAGATTCAAGATGATTACCGCATCGCTTACTTGAACGACCATCTTGTACAAGCACATGAAGCAATTTTGGATGGCGTTGAGCTGATGGGCTTCACCAGTTGGGGACCGATCGATTTGGTCGCGAACTCAACCGCTGAAATGAGCAAACGTTACGGTTACATCTACGTTGATCGCCACAACGATGGTCAAGGTACGTTAGAACGTAAACGTAAGAAGAGCTTCTTCTGGTATCAAGATGTGATTCGCACTGCGGGCGGCTCGCTCAAAAACTAAGTTACTTGTCTAGATATAAAGTGCATGTGTATTTAGATAGAAAAAACAAAGCCCTGCAAACGCAGGGCTTTTCTTATTCCCGATATTCAGTCGTATGACCTATTGGTTAAACACCAATTTCACCACCGTCTTCACGGCGAATAACCACCGTCGCGGCACGTGGACGCAGTGTCATCCCTGCAGGTGTTTCTTCTGCTGCATTGTCGCTGTAAGGCCAGTTGCCTGGGTGCTGAATGTTCACGAACAGAGACTTGTAATCTGGGCTAATGGTAAAGCCCGTCACTTCACAGCCGTTAGGGCCAACGAAGAAACGTTTCAACTCAGCTTGGTTTTCTGCACCGATCACTTCTTGTGTGCCGTTTTCATCCGTCAGCTTAGAAGGTACAACCGCAAGCATTTGGTCATTGGTGTAAGACGTCACTTCATCTGCACCGTTGTCCGTTTGAATCCACAGAATGCCGCGAGGATCAAACGCTAAGCCGTCTGGGCTCGCAAACTGGTTAAGCTCGGTCAAGCTCGAACGGTTAGTGTCCGCATCACCGTTTGCTGGAGAGCCAAACACAAAGATATCCCACGTAAAGTCTGTTGCTGCTTCGCCTTCATCCCAACGGATTACGTGACCAAACTTGTTGTTCAAACGTGGGTTTGCAGGGTTAGTTTCCTCTGTACGCTTGGTGTTGTTCGTTAGCGTCAGGTAAACCGAGCCTGTGAATGGGTCAACGGTACACCACTCTGGGCGATCCATTGGCGTCGCACCAACAAGGTCAGCTGCACCCGCCGTATTCAAGATGATTTCTGCTAGAGAATTGAAGCTGTCTGCAAGTGTGCCACCAGAAGCCGTCGTGCTGTCTAGCGTCAGTGGTAGCCAAGTACCAGAGCTGTCCTCGTTGAAGCGCGCCACATACAGTGTGCCTTCATCCATGTACTTGTCACCCATCGCCAAGCGGTTATCAGGGTTAGCATCCGCAGGATCCCACGCTGCCGCAGATTCAAATTTGTATAGGTACTCAAAGCGAGAGTCGTGACCAGAGTAGAATACCACTGGTTTGCCTTCTTCAAGCTTGCCGAATGTACAGCCTTCATGGCGGAAGCGGCCTAGTGCAGTACGCTTCTTCGCACGCGAGTTTTGCGTATAAGGGTCGATTTCAACAATGTAACCATGGCCGTTCGCCTCGTTACGGTAATCGTCCAATGCGCTTGCGCCTGTTGGTTCTACATTGAATCGCGTGAACTCGTCCAAACGCTCTTCCGCATTACCCGCTAACGTTTCCCATAGGTAACGAGTGCTTGTGTCATCAACACCAATACGATCTTGTTCTTCAGTACGAACACCAGCGTTAACAAAGTAACCCGGCCAGTTCTCTTCACACGTTAGGTAAGTCCCCCAAGGCGTAAAACCATTGCCACAGTTGTTCAGTGTGCCGCGCGCTTGGCTGCCATCTTGCGAGAAGCGAGTCACGGTCAATTCTGTATTCGCGACAGGGCCAGAAAGATCCATGACTGTCGCGCCAGTGTAACGGCGGGT
>NZ_BAOG01000004.1 GCF_000400365.1 Vibrio jasicida CAIM 1864 = LMG 25398
CGTTTCTTTCGAAGCGTTGCCGTGTCAGCGAGGTGGCATTATAGAGATTGCGATCACATTGGCAAGCCCTTTTTCACCTTTTTTTTGACTTTTTTACCGTTCGGATAAATTTGCGTCAAAAGCGGTCAAAAGAGCACGTTATTTCTACAGTTCTTTGAATTTATCTGCGAAAAGAGCCACTTTCTCCCAATTGGTGTATTCCACTTCTTTGGTCGTATCGGTTTCGCCACCCGTCATCGACATAATGAACTTAATCATCGTTTTGTCGAACCAACCATAACGTGGGTAATAAAGAGCACCAGCAAAAACACCGATTAAGGTTGGTTTCCAAGGTGACTTAATTAGGAACTTACGAATGTAAGCGCTGCCTTCTGGCGTATCCTTTCCTTGGTCTTCTTTACGAGCGGTTAGGTTTACGCAGAAGAACGCCACTTTACTTTGTTCAAGTTGATTGAGGTTTCGCTCAATAAACTGGTACAGCTTCTTATTAAGATGACCATAACGAATAGACGCTCCAATCAATACCCTTTCGTATTGGCTAAAATCAATCGTCTCAACATTATGTAAATCCACCAACTCACATTCGAAGTCTGTTAGCTTCTCATCTATATAGCGGAGAATTTTTTTAGTCTGCCCTTCACGGGAGGAATATAGAAATAATGCTTTTGCCACGATTTCCCCTTAGCTACGCCAAAACGTCGGCGTAAGTAGAATAAGTAAGGTAAAGATTTCCAGACGACCAAACAACATGGAAACAATCAGCACCCATTTTGCTTTGTCGTTTACATCGCCAAAGTGAAGCGCAACTTCACCCAAGCCTGGACCTAAGTTGTTCAGCGTTGCAGCAACCGCGGAGAACGCACTTAGCTCATCCATTCCGGTCGCAATCAAACCCAGCATACAGACCACAAACACTAAAGCATAAGCAGAGAAAAAACCCCACACTGCATCTACAACTCTTTGCGGCAGAGCGCTTCCACCGACTTTAATGGTGTAGACCGCGCGAGGATGAACCAAACGCTTAAGTTCACGAGCGCCTTGCAAGGTCAGCAATAAGATACGGATCACTTTCATACCGCCACCAGTAGAACCAGCACACCCTCCTATAAAAGAAGAGAACAGTAACAATACTGGTAAAAACAATGGCCAGTCGGCAAAGCCTGTCGTTGTAAAGCCAGCCGTAGTAGAGATGGAAATAGTCTGGAAAAGCGCTTGGTCGAATGCATCATAGGTTGAATCGTAAGAATGGTGGTTCAACAATAATAAGAAACACACCAAGAACAGAACGACTTGGATGAAGATGAAAGCGCGGAACTCTGGATCTTTCCAATAGTATTTAGGATGCACGCCGCCAGACGCAAACGCGGCGAAGTGCAAAGAATAGTTACATGCCGAGATTAACAAGAAGACAACAGTAATCATGTTAATCGCATAGCTATCGAAATAGCCCATGCTGGCATCGTGCGTAGAGAAACCACCGATGGCAATAGTTGAGAAGCTATGGCTAATCGCATCAAATGGCGTCATACCGGCCAACCAAAATGCCACGGCACATGCGATCGTCAGACTTAAATAGATATACCATAGCGCTTTAGCCGTTTCGGCAATACGCGGCGTCATCTTAGTATCTTTGACTGGCCCTGGGATTTCTGCACGATAAAGCTGCATACCACCGATACCAAGCACTGGTAGGATTGCAACGGCTAATACGATGATCCCCATACCTCCAAACCACTGTAGAAGCTGGCGGTAAAACAAGATTGCTTTGGGTAATTCATCAAGTCCAACGATAACTGTCGCACCAGTGGTCGTTAAAGCAGAGAAGGATTCAAAAAAGGCGTCAGTCACAGATATATTTGGGTTGTCTGAGATAAGAAAAGGGATCGAGCCTGCGCTGCCTAGTACTGTCCAGAAAAGAACAACAATAAGAAAGCCATCACGTGCTTTTAACTCGTGTTTATACCTGCGGTTTGGGAACCAACATATCCCACCACACAATAGAAGTACGAAGAAAGTCGTGACAAAAGGTACACCCGCACCATCTCGATAGATGAGTGCGACCAATGCTGGCGCGAGCATTGTGACACTAAAAAGCGCGAGCAATAGCCCGACGATTCGAATAATTGAACGAAATTGCATGGATTAATTGACTAGCGAAGCTGTCCCTGTGGCTTCCTATATTTCATTATTGTCCGTCTATAGGGGTGACAATTGCCTTTGCACCGCTTTTGTTGATGATAGTTTGGGTAAAGGCGCTCACTTCACGTAGCTCAATTTCCAACACTAATACCACCTGATCGCTGTACTCAGCTTCAACTTCAACCGCACCAAACTGGGGCATGATCGACTGTGCGATAGGCATAAAACCATAGTCTAACTCTAGACGGAGTTTTGTGGTTATTTTTTTCTCAATTGTTTGAAGCAGCTTGAGCGCTTGTTGCACACCGCCACCATAAGCTTTCACCAAACCACCCGTGCCTAACTTAATGCCACCAGAATATCGAGTAACAACAGCTGTGAGTTCTCCTACACCAGAACCAGACAATTGAGCTAGGATCGGTTTTCCGGCTGTCCCCGATGGTTCTCCGTCATCGCTAAACCCCCACTTCATCGAATCTTCTGGTCGACCCGCAACAAATCCCCAGCAGTTATGCCTTGCATCAGAGTGCTTGGTTTTGATCTGCTCTACGAACGCCTTTGCAGCCTCTATGTTCGGCGTATGAGCCAAATAGGTAATAAAGACGCTCTTTTTGATTTCTTCTTCAAATTGAGCAGGCGCGGCAGGGATAAGATAAGGCAGGTCATTCATAGGATTAGGTCACTTTTCTCTTTGTCCAAAGTCTATCACGAGAGGTAATTGTGAGTCGCATAAGATCTGCCTTAGCGCACAATGTTAAACACTTGTTTAAAAAATGTATTGAAATTAACCAATCCGAAGTCCAAACTAACTTCACTGGTCTAACCAGAACTATAAATAAAACGACTTTCCTCTATATCTATTTGTTGCCTTACAGGCGCTCAGCCCGCATCAAATCGGTATACAGACAATCCAAGATTGTATGTCATGGAGATAGACAATGATTTACCAAGCCGAAACCCTACAGGTAAAGGAAGTACAAGATGGCATTGCAGAGCTTAGCTTCTGCTCTCCAAAATCCGTTAACAAGCTCGATCTAGCAACACTAGAGTCACTCGACAAAGCCCTTGATGCACTAAAAGCACACCAAGGACTGAAGGGCTTGATGCTCACCTCAGATAAAGACGCGTTCATTGTTGGCGCGGATATCACCGAATTCTTAGGTCTTTTTGCCAAGACAGACGCTGAGCTCGATCAGTGGCTGCAATTTGCCAACAGCATCTTCAACAAGCTGGAAGACTTGCCGGTCCCGACTATCTCGGTACTAAAAGGTCACACGTTAGGTGGCGGTTGTGAGTGTGTGCTTACCACTGACATACGAATTGGTGACAAGACCACCAGCATCGGTCTACCAGAGACAAACTTAGGCATCATGCCGGGCTTTGGTGGTTGTGTGCGTCTGCCACGTGTTATTGGCGCCGACAGCGCAATGGAAGTGATCACGCAAGGTAAAGCATGTCGTGCGGATGAAGCATTGAAGATTGGTCTTCTGGATGCGGTTGTCGATAGCGACGCACTTTACGAGTCAGCACTTAAGACACTGACATCGGCAATCAACGAAAAACTAGACTGGCAAGCTCGTCGCAAGCAAAAAACATCGCCTCTAACGCTAAGTAAACTTGAATCAATGATGAGCTTTACCATGGCGAAGGGTCTAGTGGCTCAGAAAGCCGGTCCTCATTACCCAGCTCCAATGACAGCCGTTATCACTATTGAAGAAGGCGCTCGCTTTGCTCGTAATGAAGCACTCGACATTGAACGTAAGCACTTCGTAAAACTGGCTAAATCTGAAGAAGCAAAATCCCTGGTTGGTTTGTTCCTTAACGACCAATACATTAAAGGACTTGCGAAAAAATCAGCTAAGTCAGCAAGTAAAGACACGCAACGTGCGGCTGTGCTTGGTGCAGGTATTATGGGCGGCGGCATCGCCTACCAATCTGCATTAAAAGGCGTACCGGTGTTAATGAAAGACATCGCGCAACCTTCGCTCGACTTAGGCATGACTGAAGCATCTAAGCTGTTGAATAAACGCTTATCTCGTGGTCGCATTGATGGCTTTAAGATGGCTGGAATTTTAGCGTCTATCACACCAAGCTTACATTACGCAGGCATCGAAGAATCAGACGTGATTGTTGAAGCTGTAGTAGAAAACCCGAAAGTAAAAGCAGCAGTGCTGAGTGAAGTCGAATCGCATTTAGGTGACGACACGGTTATCACCTCAAACACCTCGACGATTCCTATCAACCTATTGGCAAAATCGCTGAAACGCCCAGAAAACTTCTGTGGCATGCACTTCTTCAACCCAGTGCATCGTATGCCTCTCGTCGAGATCATCCGTGGTGAACATACGTCTGATGAAACCATCAATCGTGTTGTAGCCTACGCAGCGAAAATGGGCAAATCACCAATTGTCGTCAATGACTGCCCTGGGTTCTTTGTAAACCGCGTATTGTTCCCATACTTTGGCGGCTTCAGCATGCTACTTCGTGATGGTGCTGACTTTACGAAAATCGACAAAATCATGGAGCGTAAGTTTGGCTGGCCGATGGGACCTGCATACTTGCTCGATGTTGTTGGTATTGATACCGCCCACCACGCACAAGCTGTGATGGCGCAAGGCTTCCCTGAGCGCATGGGCAAACAAGGTCGTGACGCGATCGATGCACTGTTCGAAGCAGATAAATACGGCCAGAAAAATGGCAGTGGCTTCTACAGCTACACCATTGATAGAAAAGGTAAGCCGAAGAAAACCTTCTCTGAAGAAATCTTGCCGGTACTCGCTGACGTTTGTGCCGATAAGCAGGGCTTTGACGAGCAGACCATCATTCAACGCATGATGATTCCAATGATCAACGAAGTGGTACTGTGTCTACAAGAAGGCATCATTGCCACTCCACAAGAAGCGGATATGGCACTGGTTTACGGTCTTGGCTTCCCTCCATTCCGCGGTGGCGTATTCCGCTACCTAGATAGCGTAGGTATTGCTGAGTTTGTTTCAATGGCAAAACAATACTCAGAGCTAGGTGCAATGTACCAAGTACCACAGATGCTGATTGATATGGCGGCGAAAGGTGAAAGCTTTTACGGTGCACAACAGCAAGGTTCTATCTAAGGAGGGATTTTAAAATGACTAATCAAACAAGAAATGTTGTCGTAGTCGATTGTCTACGTACTCCAATGGGTCGCTCTAAAGGTGGTGCCTTCCGTCATACGCGAGCAGAAGATCTATCCGCACACCTAATGAAGGGTATTCTTGCGCGTAACCCACAGGTGAACCCAAGTGAGATTGAAGATATCTACTGGGGCTGTGTACAACAAACCCTAGAACAAGGCTTTAACGTTGCACGTAATGCGGCGCTACTTGCTGGTCTGCCAATTGAGATTGGCGCCGTGACGGTGAACCGCTTGTGTGGTTCATCAATGCAAGCGCTTCACGACGGTACACGTGCCATCATGACGGGCGATGCTGAAATCTGTCTAATTGGTGGTGTTGAGCACATGGGACACGTACCAATGAACCACGGCGTGGACTTCCACCCTGGTATGTCAAAGACAGTTGCAAAAGCAGCAGGCATGATGGGATTAACCGCTGAAATGCTTGGTAAGCTACATGGCATTAGCCGTGAGCAACAAGACGAGTTTGCCGCGCGTTCTCATGCTCGTGCACATGCAGCAACCGTAGAGGGTCGTTTTAAAAACGAAATCCTACCGATTGAAGGCCACGCAGCAGACGGCACGCTATTCACTCTAGATCACGATGAAGTGATTCGCCCTGAAACATCTGTTGAAGGCCTATCTCAACTTCGTCCAGTATTCGACCCTGCTAACGGCACAGTAACAGCTGGTACATCATCGGCGCTGTCTGATGGTGCATCAGCGATGTTGATCATGAGCGAAGAGAAAGCCAATGAGCTTGGTTTGAAGATTCGTGCACGCATCAAAGGCATGGCCATTGCGGGCTGCGACCCTTCTATCATGGGTTATGGTCCTGTACCAGCGACACAGAAAGCACTTAAGCGCGCAGGTCTATCAATTGAAGACATGGGTGTGGTTGAGCTAAACGAAGCATTTGCAGCGCAATCTCTACCATGTGCTAAAGACTTGGGTCTGCTTGATGTTATGGATGAGAAGGTCAACCTTAACGGTGGTGCGATTGCATTGGGTCACCCACTTGGTTGTTCTGGCTCACGTATCTCGACGACGTTGATCAACTTAATGGAAGCGAAAGACGCAAAATACGGCCTAGCAACCATGTGTATCGGTTTAGGTCAGGGGATTGCAACGGTATTTGAACGACCATAGTTTGTTTAAGAAACGCTAGGTTGTAGTGATCAATCCAACAATCACGAGCAAATGAACCAATACTGAAAATTTTTAGCATTACACTTAAGGGCGGCATCTGATGTCGCCCTTTGTTTTACGCCAAACATTGCTTACATGCACAAAAGGCATACATTAAATGCTCAAGTTTCATTTTATTCATAGACAAAGAAGACATACACTTAGCAGCAGTTGATATCTTGCTGCATGTGACCCAGAGTCACGATACCGCACAATCGGAGAACCTTATGTTTAATGCTCTAGTTCTAAATCAAGAAGACAAACGTACTATCGCTAGCATCGAGCAAATCGATGAAACACAACTGCCTGAAGGCGACGTTCTGATTGACGTTGATTACTCATCGTTGAACTACAAAGACGGTCTTGCAATTACAGGTAAAGGTAAAATCATCCGTAACTTCCCGATGGTGCCGGGTATTGACCTAGCAGGTACAGTAGTAAGCTCAGAAGACGACCGCTACCAAGCAGGCGACAAAGTTGTTCTTACTGGTTGGGGTGTAGGTGAAAACCACTGGGGCGGTATGTCTCAACGTGCTCGCCTAAAAGCGGATTGGCTAGTACCACTACCAAAAGGTCTAGACAGCAAGAAAGCAATGATGGTTGGTACTGCTGGTTTCACTGGAATGCTATGTGTTCAAGCACTGCTTGATGCAGGCATCAAACCTGAAAACGGCGAAATCCTAGTAACTGGTGCAAGTGGCGGTGTAGGCTCAGTAGCAGTAACGCTTCTAGCACAGCTTGGCTACAAAGTTGCTGCAGTGACAGGTCGCGTAGAGAAAAACGGCCCACTACTAGAAAAGTTAGGTGCTAGCCGCATCATCGACCGCGTTGAATTTGAAGAGCCAGCACGTCCGCTTGAAAAACAAGTATGGGCAGGTGCGGTTGATACCGTAGGCAGCAAAGTACTAGCAAAAGTATTGGCGCAAATGGATTACAACAGTGCAGTTGCAGCTTGTGGTCTTGCAGGTGGCTTCGATCTACCTACTACAGTAATGCCGTTCATCCTGCGTAACGTTCGTCTACAAGGTGTGGATTCTGTTTCATGCCCATTTGAAAAACGTACTGCAGCATGGGAAAAATTGGTTGAGCTACTACCAGACAGCTACTTCGATCAAGCTTGTACTGAGGTAGAACTAGCTGAAGCACCAAAATACGCTGAAGACATCACAAACGGTCAAGTAACTGGTCGCGTGGTTATCAAGCTATAAGCGTTAACCCTTCGATAGAATAAATGAAGCCGGGTCATTGCCCGGCTTTTTGCTATTTCGATTATCGGAAAAATTAGTCTAATCCCATATCTTCAATTCGCTTAGCAATAAGACGACTACATTCTTCACGAACCACTGCACGCAACCATTCTTGAGCGGGAGAGTGTTCGCAACGTGCGTGCCAAATCATCGAATATTCAAACGGCGTGAATTGGAATGGTAATGGCTTCACTACTAAGTCATAGCGATCAGCAACCAAGTACGCTAAATCGGCAGGAACCGTAATAATAATGGGTAAAGTATCAATGATCGCCAGTGCGGCCTCTAAATGGTAGGCACGAAGCACCATTTTACGTTTTGGCTTTTCCATCAAGGCTTGTTCAATCAGCGCCTTTACCCCATCACTGATAGCAATCATTGCATGCGGGTAACTTAAGTAATCGTCTAAGCTCATCTCTTCATTCGCCAAAGGGTGTTGCTTAGAAAGCATACACAACACACCCACTCGACCAAGTACTTCACTTCGCAAAGGCTCTACTGGGCCAGTTGGACGACAAATCGCTAAGTCCGCGCCTTCATAAGTTAACTGATCAGACAAACGGTCGTGCTGCATCGGCAAAAAGTTAAATGAAACATTCGGCGCTTCTTGATAGATACGTGGTAATGCGAAAGGCAGAATGGTCTGCATCGCATAATCCGTCGTGGCAATATTAAAAGTTTGATCACAGCTACGCGGGTCAAATTCTCGTGGAGACAGTAATTGGCGCAGTGATTCCAAAGGCTCTCCCAAAGAGCGATCGATTTCCAACGCCTTTTGCGTCGGTATTAAGTGCTGGCCTTGCCGTGTAAATAACGGATCGTCAAGCAAATCACGCAATCGACCGAGTACGCGGCTCATAGCTGATTGGCTTAAATTGAGACGCGTTGCTGCCTTGCTAACACTGCTTTCTTCGATCAACACACGTAATGCGACCAATAAATTCAGATCTCGACGATAGATGTCTTCTAATTCCACGATTTGCCACTTAACATGTAGGGGGTTTAGGTAAATTGTACTCTTCAGGCAAAAAAAATCCCGCCTTTCAGCGGGGAAGCCCAAGAAAAATGGGGATAGTGTCGGAATGAAGTGTCGTTAAACTTGGTGAGCGTATATATCAATAGGTTTCGATTACAGCAAGAAGTGCTAATTTTCTTGCTCTGATGCACCTGACCATTTGTGCATCTCAATCCAAATCCCGATAATCGTTGCACTCATGCCTGCAAGAGGCATCAATGAGGTTTCAGCTGGCGTTCTAAGCACTAATGCACAAAACGAGATGAAGCATAAAACCGAATAGATAGTCAGTCTGTCTAACGCTGTTAACATCGTCTCTCCTTGCCAGTTGTTACCGAATTGTTAATTTAAAGTAAATCAAAAAATTCAGTTTGCCAAGTGGTTATTGAATATTTTTTCAACGAAAGTA
Source organism: Vibrio jasicida CAIM 1864 = LMG 25398 (assembly GCF_000400365.1). Lineage (GTDB taxonomy): Bacteria > Pseudomonadota > Gammaproteobacteria > Enterobacterales > Vibrionaceae > Vibrio > Vibrio jasicida. The sequence goes on from NZ_BAOG01000004.1 coordinate 9,150, forward strand.
AAATTCACCGCTCAGTTAGTTACGAGAATCACATTATGAGTTTTAATCCTGAACTGGCGACAAAAACCTTAGAGGCGGAAGGATTACGCTGCCCAGAGCCAGTGATGATGGTCAGGAAGACAATTCGAAACATGCAAGATGGTGAAGTATTGCTAGTGAAAGCAGACGACCCATCAACAACTCGAGATATCCCGAGCTTCTGCCGATTCATGGATCACCAGTTGATAGCGGCACAAACGGAACAGCTTCCATACCAGTACCTGATTAAGAAAGGTTTGGAATAATCTCAGCAAGATCAAAAACGGCAGCCAAAAGGCTGCCGTTTGTTTTATTCATCGTATTCTAAAGTGCGAACTTCTGATTGTAGCTTATTCAATTGTTGCTTCATCGCACGCATTTCTTCATGCATAGGAATAATGTGAGCTACTCGAATCCACGCTTCCACCGTCAAACCAGTGAGAATGAAGGACCCTGCCACAATTGGCAACCACATATCAGTCAGCACCATAGCTAACAAGCACAGCGCTAAACCAAAGGTGAATAAATAACTCTGACTCTTTGGGGTCATACCCATGTAACGTGTAAGCATAAACTTGCCCTCTCGCTATCATTCACACCATTAAATTACCATGACAAGTATGACACTAATATGTCATCCGTCACGGTCCTGAATGATTTTGAGCCAGAGTTTGAACTTGTGCATTACTCGACTAGTTATTGATAATTCACACCATTTACGGACAAGAAATCAGAATAACGCGGCACCAATAGCCAAAGCAACAAATAGGAATGCAGTTACTTTACGAATGGCTCCAAGAGGCATCTTGTCGGCGGATAATTTACCAATCAAAACAACAGGCACATTGGCCAATAACATACCGATCGTCGTACCCAGAATTACCCAACTCAATGCATCGGCGTACTGCGCGCCTAAAATAGAAGTGGCAATCTGAGTTTTATCGCCAATCTCAGCAACAAAGAAAGCAATAAAGCTGGCAATAAAAGGACCGCGATTGGATATCTGCTCATCATCATCCAATTTATCTGGGATCAACACCCAAGCCGCCATGGCGACAAAACTGACCACCAGCACCCATTTGAGAACCCCAGGCGAAAGATAATCGGCCACCACCACACCCAACCATGCAGCCAAAGCGTGGTTGGCAATGGTTGCCAAAAAGATTGCCGCAATAATAGGGACCGGTTTTCGGTAACGACTGGCAAGTAATAGAGATAGCAATTGGGTCTTATCGCCAATTTCTGCTAACGCTACAGTAGTAATTGAAATAGCTAAAACGCTCACGACATGCTCATTGGGGCGGGATTATTATATTTAACCTAAGACAAATCTCACGCCCCACCCCGGTTAGTGATGATTTGTCTAAGGTCTTGCTAAACTCATCGGGTTGATGAGTCTCGAGCGCCATGGTGATTTTGCACCAATTATGTTGACGAACGAACCAGATGAAACAGACATTTCATCGGGTAAGCTACTCCCCAAAGACAGGCGCAATTCTAGCCATGTTTCCCCATCACCTCAAGAGTGAAAGACAGCGAAAACTCCCTTTTAGGAAAAATTCAGCAGATAACGCGGTAAAAATCCATTAAAGGAGAAAATTGCCCACGAATTAATCAAGATTAGCTCTACTCCCATGCTCAATATCTGGGTATACTTGATTGTTAATTTATTCAACCGTAATTACTTTGAATCGCCATTGTTGAGGCAAGAAAACCCAACAAAAGAGACGAATTCACGAGTAATAAGAGAATCGCGCGAACCTGACTTATGCAAAAATACGATATCAAAACCTTCCAGGGAATGATCCTCGCGCTGCAGGATTATTGGGCTCAGAATGGTTGTACCATTGTTCAACCACTAGATATGGAAGTTGGTGCGGGTACCTCTCACCCAATGACCTGTCTACGAGCACTTGGCCCAGAGCCAATGTCTACAGCTTACGTACAACCTTCACGTCGTCCTACTGATGGCCGTTATGGTGAAAACCCTAACCGTCTTCAGCACTACTACCAATTCCAAGTAGCGCTAAAACCATCACCAGACAATATCCAAGAGTTGTACCTAGGTTCTCTAGAGGTTCTTGGTGTCGACCCACTTGTTCACGACATCCGTTTCGTAGAAGACAACTGGGAAAACCCAACACTAGGCGCTTGGGGTCTAGGCTGGGAAGTTTGGCTAAACGGCATGGAAGTAACTCAGTTTACTTACTTCCAGCAAGTTGGCGGCCTTGAGTGTAAGCCAGTAACTGGTGAGATCACTTACGGTATCGAACGTCTAGCAATGTACATCCAAGAAGTAGACTCTGTTTACGATCTAGTTTGGAACATCGCACCGGACGGCAACGCCGTGACTTACGGTGATATCTTCCACCAAAACGAAGTAGAGCAATCAACTTACAACTTCGAGCACGCAGACGTTGAATTCCTATTTGGTTTCTTCGAACAGTGTGAGAAAGAGTGTAAAGAGCTGCTTGAGCTTGAAAAGCCACTGCCACTACCTGCTTACGAGCGCATTCTAAAAGCGGGTCACGCATTCAACCTACTAGACGCACGTAAAGCGATCTCAGTAACTGAACGCCAACGTTACATCCTACGCATCCGCAACCTGACGAAAGCAGTTGCAGAAGCATACTACGCATCGCGTGAAGCTCTTGGCTTCCCAATGTGTAAGAAAGAACAAGCGTAAGGGGTAGAGTAACATGGCAAAAGAATTTCTAATCGAGCTAGGTACAGAAGAGCTACCACCAACGCAACTTCGCACTCTAGCTGAAGCATTCGCAGCAAACTTCGAAGCAGAACTAAAAGGCGCTGAGCTTGCTCACGAAGGCGTGAAATGGTTCGCGGCACCTCGTCGTCTTGCACTAAAAGTAGCAGCACTAGCAGACAGCCAGTCTGACAAAGTTGTTGAAAAACGTGGCCCTGCGGTTTCTGCAGCGTTTGACGCGGAAGGCAACCCAACAAAAGCAGCTCAAGGCTGGGCACGCGGCTGTGGCATCACGGTTGACCAAGCGGATCGCATGGTTACAGACAAAGGTGAATGGCTACTGTTCAAACAAGAAGTGGAAGGTCAGCCAACATCTGAGATCGTAGTTGAACTTGCAGCGAAAGCACTAGCAAACCTACCTATCGCAAAACCAATGCGCTGGGGTAACAAAACGACTCAATTTATCCGTCCAGTGAAGACGCTAACCATGCTAATGGGCAGCGACCTAATCGAAGGCGAGATCCTTGGTGTCGCTTCTGACCGCACTATCCGTGGTCACCGCTTCATGGGTGAGCAAGAGTTCACTATCGATTCTGCTGAGCAATACCCTGCGATCCTAGAAGAGCGCGGTAAAGTAATGGCAGATTACGAAGCGCGTAAAGCAATCATCCTAGCTGACGCACAAAAAGCGGCAGCAGCGGTTGGTGGTATCGCCGATCTAGAAGATGACCTAGTAGAAGAAGTAACGTCTCTGGTTGAATGGCCAGTAGTACTAACAGCGAAGTTCGAAGAAGAGTTCCTAAAAGTGCCTTCTGAAGCGTTGGTTTACACCATGAAAGGTGACCAAAAATACTTCCCTGTTTACGATGAGGACAAGAAGCTACTTCCTAACTTTATCTTCGTATCGAACATCGAGTCTAAAGAGCCTCGTCACGTTATCGAAGGTAACGAGAAAGTAGTTCGCCCTCGCCTTGCTGACGCAGAGTTCTTCTTCAACACAGACCGTAAGCGTCCGCTGATCGACCGTCTTCCTGAGCTAGACCAAGCTATCTTCCAGAAGCAGCTTGGTACTATCAAAGACAAAACAGACCGCATCACTGAACTTGCTGGCTACATTGCTGAGCAAATCGGTGCTGACGTTGAGAAATCAAAGCGTGCTGGTCTACTAGCAAAATGTGACCTAATGACCTCAATGGTATTCGAATTCACGGATACTCAAGGTGTTATGGGTATGCACTATGCTCGCCACGACGGTGAAGCAGAAGAAGTTGCAGTAGCACTGAACGAGCAATACATGCCTCGTTTCGCAGGTGATGAACTGCCATCAAACGGTGTTTCAACTGCAGTTGCAATGGCAGACAAGCTAGACACTATCGTAGGTATCTTCGGTATTGGTCAAGCACCTAAAGGTTCTGATCCATTCGCACTACGCCGCGCATCTTTAGGTGTACTACGTATCATCGTTGAATACGGCTACAACCTAGATCTTGTTGACCTAGTAGCGAAAGCGAAGTCACTGTTTGGCGACCGTCTAACCAACAACAACGTTGAACAAGACGTTATCGAATTCATGCTTGGTCGTTTCCGTGCTTGGTACCAAGACGAAGGCTTCAGCGTAGACATCATTCAAGCAGTTCTAGCGCGTCGCCCGACGAAACCAGCAGACTTCGACCAACGTGTTAAAGCGGTTTCTCACTTCCGTGAACTAGAAGCGGCAGAGTCTCTAGCAGCAGCGAACAAGCGTGTAGGTAACATCCTAGCGAAATTCGACGGCGAACTAGCAGCAGACATCGACCTAGCACTTCTACAAGAAGACGCAGAGAAAGCACTAGCAGAAAGCGTTGAAGTAATGACGGAAGCGCTAGAGCCAGCATTTGCTACAGGTAACTACCAAGAAGCCCTAAGCAAGCTAGCTGACCTACGTGAACCAGTTGACGCGTTCTTTGATAACGTAATGGTAATGGCAGACGACGAAGCACTTAAGAAGAACCGTCTGACACTACTGAACAACCTGCGTAACCTGTTCCTACAGATCGCAGACATTTCTTTGCTTCAAAAGTAATTCATTACTCTTCGAAGTGATTAAAAAATAAGTAAAAGGGAAGCAGGTGCTTCCCTTTTTTGTTGCCTTCAAACTGATGAAGGTGACGCTTATTATTCATTTTGTGAACAAGACTAAAATTTGTAGGGTGAGACGCGTCTAACTTGTTGGTGTAGAGCTCGGATTGTAGAGGCACAGTTTTGCTATAACTGGACTGTTTATTCGGGGGAAGGACACAATGAAAAAAACAATTCTCGCACTCTCTATCGGTCTACTGAGCGCCTGCAACCAGATTCCAGAAAATGCCATCGTATTAAGCGTTGGTGATGATACCGCTGTTTTTGAGGAAAACTCACAAGGCTTACTTGTCGTCGAGCAAAAACTCGAAAAAGGCAGTTATACCTTTACCATTGCTGACAGCAAGCAAAGCTGTGGCAGTAGCTTTGCTCTAGCAGAAGAAGATCGCATCAAATTCAATCGTCCATTAAAAATGGATAACTGCGCCACTGATGCACAAATGCCGCTGCGCATCTTCAAAGTCAATACCTATCAATTTACACTCAATCCAACCACCAACGAGCTGACGGTAAAAATCAAACCAAAGCAGAGTCAGGACATCACCTACTCTTGCCCTGTCGCAACTGACGCGCCAAAAACCATCAATGTTGCTCAAACCTTTAATGATGGCACTGTCGTTCGTGATGCCTTAACCGGACAAGAAACCACAGTCGCCAATGGCAGCGTCACCATGCAACCGGGTCCTATGAGCCAAGGTCTATTGCTGCTAGAAGAAGTTGAACAGCAAGCCGATAAACCGTTCAGTTGGGATAACGCAACGGTGTACTTCGTCATGACTGACCGCTTCTACAATGGCAACCCAGACAACGACAACAGCTACGGTCGCAGCAAAGACGGAAAATATGAGATTGGTACCTTCCACGGTGGTGACTTAGCGGGTCTAACGAAAAAACTCGATTACATCGAATCACTTGGTGTGAATGCTATCTGGATAACTTCACCACTAGAACAAATCCACGGTTGGGTTGGCGGCGGCGATAAAGGCGACTTCAAGCACTACGGCTACCACGGCTACTACCATCAAGATTGGACCAAACTTGATGCCAACATGGGTACCGAAGATGAACTCAGAACCTTCGTCGATACCGCCCACAAGAAAGGCATCCGCGTGATTTGGGATGTAGTCATGAACCACACAGGCTACGCGACATTAGCAGACATGCAGGAATTCGGATTTGGTCAGCTTTACCTTGATGACCAAGAAGCCAAAGAAGTCCTTGGTGAAAAATGGACCGACTGGCAGCCAAAATCAGGACAAAGCTGGCATAGCTTCAACGACTACATCAAATACGGTGATAGCGAAGCGTGGGATAAATGGTGGGGCAAAGATTGGATCCGCACCGACATTGGCGACTACGATGCTCCGGGCTACAACGACATCACCATGTCTTTGAACTACCTACCGGATCTAAAAACCGAATCGACTCAGAAAACCGGATTACCAAACTTCTTCCGCAATAAAGACACCAATGCGCAAGATGAGTTGCAAACCCCGCGTGAACATCTGATTACGTGGTTATCCGATTGGGTGCGCGACTACGGCATTGATGGCTTCCGCGTCGACACTGCCAAACACGTTGAAATGGAAGCGTGGGCAGAGTTGAAAGCCAGCACCACTCAGGCGCTTGCCCAGTGGAAGCAAAACAACCCAGATAAAGCCTTGGATGATCTACCTTTCTGGATGACGGGTGAAGTATGGGCACACAGCGTAGTGAAGAGCCCGTATTTCGACAACGGCTTCGATTCCATCATCAACTTCGAGTTCCAATCTGATGTGGCACCAAAAGCGCTGAAGTGTTTCGCTCAACTTGATAATGATTACCGCCGCTATGCAGAGCGCATCAATACCGATCCTGAGTTCAACGTGTTGAGCTACCTGTCTTCACACGATACACAGCTGTTTTGGTCAGCGCGCAGCCGCAGCTTTGATGACCAAGCACGTGCAGCAAATGCTCTGATGCTGACTCCAGGCGCAGTACAGATCTATTACGGTGATGAGATAGCTCGTGATTTTGGCATTACTGGTTCAGACGCCCACCAAGGCACACGCTCAGATATGCCATGGGATAAGATTCATGGCGAGCGAGAAGATCTACTGCAACATTGGCAAAAGCTAGGCGAATTCCGTAAACGTCACCCGGCGGTTGCTCAAGGTAAGCACATTACTCGCAACCAAGAAGGTTACTACGCGTTCGAACGCCAATACCAAGACGACAAGGTGCTGATTGTTTACACCGGTGAGTAACTTGCTCAGCAACAAGAATATGGTGAATTAACAAGGTTTAAAGGGAAGCATGGCTTCCCTTTTTTTTGTTGAATGCTAAGGTTAATCCAGTTATGAAATCCATTGATTAGGTTGTTCATGTTAGTCGTACTGGTCGAAGACAACGAAATTCTCAATCATCATTTAGCCTCGCAGCTCAAAGATCGTGGCAATACAGTGTATGCCGATAAAACCGCATCCGCTTGCCTGCAAACCATTCAAAAACACCCCAATGCGGATGCCATGATCATTGACCTTGGCTTACCTGATTTTGATGGTATCACCTTAATAAAGCAGATCCGCCGCAAAGAGATTAATGTACCGATCTTAATATTGACCGCTCGTGGCGATTGGCAAGATAAAGTAGAAGGGCTGAACTCTGGTGCTGATGACTACCTCACCAAACCGTTTCAGTTTGAAGAATTAATGGCTCGCTTAGAAGCACTTGTCCGTCGTTATCAAGGCTTCTCCACCAGCACCATCAATGCAGGTGAGGTAACGTTAGATACTCAGGCAAAAAGCATAAGCTACGCAGACAACGTCCTAGATCTCACCGCGTTGGAATATCAAATCTTTGAGTATCTAATCCGTCACCGCCAAAAAGTCATATCCAAAGAGCAGATTGCTGACTCACTCTACGACGCCGGAGAAAGCGTACAACTGAACAATATCGAAGTGATCATCTCGCGCCTGCGTAAAAAACTTGCTGCACACACTGAAGAAAAAATCATTAGTACCATTCGCGGCCAGGGTTATCGCTTTGAGCTAGAGGCTAGGTAGAGACGCTTAATGTTAACAACAAGATTTCGCAGACAAGTTGTCATAGCATCGATTGTTTTGACGGTAGCGGTAGGCTCACTACTTGGGCTAATGGGTTATCAATACCAAAAAAACCGACTACTAATTCAGTATGCGGTTGAACTAACTAATGATTTACCTTCATTCCTTGCTGAAATATGGAGCTCAAACCTTCTCCCTCCATTCGAACAATGGCAAGACAGCTACGCAAATAGCTCCGATAAATTCTCCATGGTGATCTGCGACAAGAAAAATAATGAGCTCTGGCGCTCTATTTCTCCAAGCGCTTTTCATTCCTTATCTGAACTCGATGGAGTAAAACTCAACGACCTATGTCGTAGCGATGCGCTTTCACAGAAAATTGGCTCAATAAAAATGATAGCGCTTAACTCAGGTTCACATGTACTACTTCACACTATTGGCTTATTTGAACAAGACAAAATCCCTGGTGGGCGCTTAATTTCCATAAAAAAAATGGATCAGAGCATTAAGCCCATTAAGCAACTTAAGTGGAGAATCGTAAAGTTTGCCCTTTTAGGGACTCTGATAACATTAATTATTGTGTATTTACTATTTACCGTTGGTTTCAAACCATTGAATACACTGAAAACTGAACTATCAGAGATTAAAGCTGGTAAACGAACGAGATTAAACGATCAGTACCCAGAAGATCTGCAAAGTATTACTAGAGCGTTTAATGAACTTATGTTCCAGCAACAAGAGAACGAGCAGCGCTATCGCCGCGCATTAAACGATCTCGCACATAGCTTGAAAACACGAGTCGCTGTATCCCAAGCACTGTTAGATGATATTGAAGAAGGAAAAATTCACGATATAAACCAACAGTTATTAGAAATGGATGATGTGATTCAAGGTCAACTTAAGCGTGCATCATTGGGTGTGAAAGGGATTATAGAGAATACCACTCCAATCAAACCTATCCTCAACAGCCTACTGCTGATGTTTGATAAAGTCCACATGGATAAGGGTATTCGCGTCGAACAGTTTATCAATAATGATCAGACTCTGCCGATGAGTAAAGCGGATGTGATGGAAGTGTTTGGCAACGTCTTGGAGAACGCGTACCGCTATGCCAATAAGCGTATCGATGTGTTCATCAACAATACCGAAGAAGGCATTATCATTACCTTTAACAACGATGGTCCGGCCGTGGATGAGTCGATAAGCGACACTTTATTTAAACGCGGTGTTCGTGCTGATGAGCAAAACCCAGGAACAGGATTAGGTTTGGCGTTGTGTGATGAGATTGTACACAGCTACAAAGGTGCTATTTGGTTTGAAACACCAAGCGACCCATCCATGGGTGCAAGCTTAAAGATACTATTACCTTACCGTTAGCCTTGCGTTGGCAAGCTAATATCAACACGGCGATTTAACTCGCGCCCGTGAGTATTTGCATTACTGCTCACTGGGTGCGTTTCGCCATCAGAGCGTGAAGTGGACACCACTTCATCATACCCTTCAAGGTATTGACCCACAGCGTTCGCACGCTTTAAGCCAAGCGTTAGGTTATACCCATTACTCCCCTTCGCATCTGTATTACCAACCACCAACAATGAAGATTGAGGTCGCTGTTTCAGTTGCTGATTCAACTGAGTGAGAATGAACTTCGATTGAGCATTCAAACTCGCTTTATCAAACTCAAACAGCACTCGGGCAGCAAGTTCTCCCTGTTTTTGCTCTGTTAGTTGTGCTCGACTCAATAAATAAGTCGCACAAGATTTATCAATACCAGCCTGTTCCAACTGAGACAGTAGCATGGGCTCAAGAGCACTCTGTTCACCATTAACGGTAATTTGCATAAACGGACCTTGATGGTATTTCACTTCCGTTTGATGCCCAAAAGACACCGATTCTTGATACTGACTCTGCCCTTGCTGGCAATAGTAATACAGCGCTTGATTAGTGTTATCTTGTGCAAATGATGGCACAGATAAGCTCACGGCTAATGCCAGAATTAACTTGTTCATTGTATTGCTCTCTACAAGGTTAGGTGACCGACTTCTTCGGTGATCAGCGATAAGATTTGATTCAATATGTCGTCGGTATTTTGTGCTTTGTAGACGTTGTCCGCCCCAACACAATTACGTAAGCCCACATTGGCATTCAATTCATAATCAAAACCAATCACCGACATACTGGCACTCATCTGTTCGCCCTCTGGTGTTTTCATGCCTTGGCTCACGCCATTAATGACCTCTATCGAATCACTGGCTCCATCTGCCGTCACTTTTCCACCATTAATCATATTGAGGATGTTCGAACACATACCGCGATCCACGAGTTCTTCGGTTTGCCCTGCATAGTGATTAAAATCTTCACCATCGGACAAAATAATGATCAACTGCTTGGGGTTCTTTGCTAGTTGAGTGACGATTTGTCCTGCTCGAATAATGCCTTGCAGCGAGGCCGTACCACCGGAGGCTTTAAAGCTATTCACCTGACGAGTAAAGCTATTAAAGTCCGTGGTATAGAAAATGTCATAGAACTCCGCTAAATCATCTTCATTTGGGATACGCTTCGCTGCTCCCTTAACCACAAATTGGTTGTTAATGGTCTTTTGCGGGTAAAACGTATCGTCTTTGTCCCAACCATCTGCGTCATACTTAGTGATGCGTTGATCGCGAATAATCAGCTTATTGTTATTGCCTGTATTGATAGTGCGGCGGTTGAATCCCGTGATAGCAACTCGATGTGGATGCTCAACGTTTAAGACATTGTATTGCTCTAATTCATCGGTTACTTTTTCGATGATGTCTTTCAGATCTTCGATTTTGGTTTTCTTACCACCACTCCAGGTTTCATTCATCGAGCCAGAAAAATCGACGATAAAGGTAATATCGACAGGCTGACCTTGATAACGTCGTGCTTTCGAGCTTCCAGTAACATCGAATGTTTCACCAAAACCAACAATCACACCCTGCCCAGGAAACCAAGATTCGTGACGAGTTCGCCCCGCAACACGATACTCAAAATAACGCGCTTGCCCCTTTGATAACCCAGCTTGGCAATCCGGCATCTCATCACAAGACAAACGCTGCACGTTTAGGTTCTCAATACCTTCAACGTCATACACATAGTGCTCAATGTAGTTCTGCGCCAACGTGTGATTTTCTGAATCTTCTGCAGAAACCGCCAGCACCGCTGCTTCTGCCGCCTCTTCTAAACGGGCTTTAGTCTGTAATGCCCTCGCTCCATCGGATCCCAACATGAAGACACCAAAAAGGATGGGAATGATCATGGCGAATAACATGCCGACATGACCGCTTTGTTTTTTCAAACTAGGGTGTCTTTGAATACTATGTGGCATTTTACCTCCCGATCACGACAGCATCAGATTCAACTCGAGTGAACTCAACACCCAACAAACTGCCAATCCAATTGTCGGTTTCATAGCAAACAGAAACACGATACAGCGGCATTTGACGACCTCGGTTACTCACCACAGACAATGAACTCAATGAACTGATGCCTTCCCCAACTTGGCAATCTATCGCGCCACGTTTTTCAATAATCACTGGGTTGGGTTTATCCACAGCGGCGAAGCTTAACTCTTCAACTTGTAAGCCATACTGACTGGTTTGAAAGTTCCCGAACGTACGCTCCAATGAATGGCGAATGATGGTATCGACATCGTCAGCTTCTTCTTTTGAAAGCTCATAATCCGCACCATAAAGCTGGGTACGCTCTTTCACCACATTCACTAGCGAATAAGTCAATCGGTCCAACTTCCCTTTTACCGACAGCTTAATAATTACATCACCACTAAACGCCAACAGTAGGCTGAAGAAGATACCAACAATGGCAAACTCAATACTGAAAGTGCCACGTTGCTTGCTCTGCCCTCGACAGTAATTAAATTGCAAATTGGGAGCGTTCATATTCTTGTACCACCACCATTTCTCGGCTCATCGTGCTTTGTAAGCTCAGGAAGTAACTAAAGATTGGTTGAAAGTTGTAATCGATATGATAAACAGCCAAGGCTGCATTCTCTGCATCACCGCATTCTCTGCTGGCTTGCTCCGGTGCTAACTCGCATTGCTCGGTATAAGCCGTGAGAGATTCGATGTTATCGAGGTATTGGATAGAAACGCGAAAGCGCTCCACATCCACCGCGGTATTCCAAATACTGCCCTCTCGATTCAGCACGGCTTGCACTGTTTGCATGTAGTCGTCATTACGTTTTTTAGCGGTGCGTGAGATCTCTGAAATGGTCAGATCGTTGATGGCTGAAATGTAAGACATATAGCTCATTTCTACCCACGCCATGCACATCAGCCAAAAAGCGAAGAACCCAATGGCAAACTCAATACTGGCAACGCCACGTTGCTTAGCTTTCACGACTCACCTCAGTTAAAGCGCGTTTTTTCTGCTTCGCTTTTAATGGGTCATAACCGCGTAAAGCACGATAAATATTGTCGATCTGGTGGTTACTGTATTTCTCACTCAATACTTGTTTAACAAACTCATACTGACCTTCTTTGGCCATACTCAACGTCAGGTTGGCCATCACTTGCTCATCCGCTTGACCGTTTTTATAAAGAGGCAGGAGACGCTGAATCGCCTGTTTGTATTGCCCCTCTGCAATATCAAGGACCGCAAGGTTGTTGTTGACCGTTACTCCATCAAAGAAGTGTTCGCGTGAACGTTCGAAATAGCGACGAGCCAAGTCATATTGGTAGTTATAACCGTAGTAAGTACCAAGCAAGTTTTCTGCTTCTGCATTGGTCTCTTCAAGCGCGAGTGCCGCCTTTGCACTGCCAATCGCAGCAGGGTATTGCGCCAATTCACCATAGGCTTGTGCCTGGATTAGCAAGGTATCGACACTCGTTGCTGATTTATTGGTTAATGGCTTGATATAAAACAACGCTGATTCGGCATCACCAAGAGCGAGATAGCTTTGCGCCAGCTTCTCACGCACCTGCACATCATCGCTTTGTTGAAGTTGTTGTTTATACAAGGCAACCAATTGAGTGTGGTTATTAGTTTTCTGGTAAATGGCTTCTTTGGAGTCTTGCTGTTGCCACGCTTGCTGGGTAGAACTGCACGCTGCAAGCATGGCTGGTAACAAACAAATCAGAATTTTTTTAAACATGGGACATCATCCTCATCACCCCAGGAGCGGTGATAACAAAAACAAGTGGAATCAAGATAAAGACAATCAATGGGATCGACATCTTGGCCGCCAACTTCCCTATTTGCTCTTCAAGCTCCAACATCTGCACTTCACGAATATCGCCGGACAATGTCGTCAACATGGTGTAGATGGATGAGCCGTGTTGCATGCTCTGGGTTAGTGTCAGCATAAAACTGCGCATCTCAGACGATGGCACTTGCTGATACAGCTCTTGTAGCGCACGCTCCATACCCACAATACGGGCACGCTGGTTGGTGTTATCCAATAACTTGCCCAACTCAGGGTTAAAACTTTGAATCTCTATCGCCAAGTATTTCAACGACGCTTCAATCGACATGCCGGTCTGAACACATATCGCCATAAGATCGATTAAATAGGGTAAGCTGCGGCTGATACGTCGTTGGCGATTGGTCTTACGAACTTCAAGCCACATATCAGGCAATAGAATCACTGCCATCGCCCAAGCAGCAGCAAGAGCAACCCAATAGTTGGTTGCGATATCTAACGTGAAGACCAACACGGCAATCAACAACTCCCCAAGCAGCAAAGCCGCATACTTTAATGGCGCAAACCAAGTGGCAGCATTGGGGTTATCAATCCCAGCGAGGTGTAAACGCTGTGACAAACTCGCATCTCGCTTCTCTACTAAGTTCGATAACGGAGATAGGATCGACTCTAGTCGTGACTCTTCTTGCTGATCACCTTTGTGTTGGCGCACGATTCTTGCCACACGTCGTTGATAGCCGAAATGGTTAAGCATCCAGTAAGTAAGCAGAAGTACGCCGAAACTGACACCAACGAGAGAGAAAAACAGCCAAAACATCGTTTGAGTCATCATTACTTCACTCTCTTCATTAGTGCCCAAATGATCGCCATACCAATCGCTTCGCTGATCACTAAGTAATAAAGCAGCGGACGACCTTCTGGGTTGAACATCACGAACTCAAAGTTCTCTGGACTTAAAAACTGCAAGATAAACAGAAAGAAAAATGGCGTCGCCGAAACGATTTTTGCTGAAATTCGCGCTTCAGACGTCAGGGCGAATTTCTTTCGCTCGACAGCTCGAGCTTCAAACATCTGGCGATTCAAACGCGTCATGATTTCTTTCAACTGACCACCGCGCTGCATATTAGCTCGCAGTGTAATCACGAAGAAATGAAAGTTCGGGTTTGGAAAACGCAGACAAGATTTACGAAACACCTCATCAATTGACTCGCCCATTTTTAGACGCTCACCCATTAACTTGAACTCACGTCCGACTTCACCCTCGAGATTGTCACCCACGTACATGATGCCGCGGCCAATGCTCTCTCCTGCACTGATTGCGCTTGCCAACATATTCAATGCATCCGGAAAGGTTTCATCAAACTGCTTTTGCTCACGCTTCTGTAGCCATTGATAACCAAACCACCAGCCAAATGGCACCGCAAAGGGCAATAGCTCATAAGCAGCAAATCGTGTAAATGTGCTATTCACAACCAAAGCCAGCACAATAACCAACATGGTGTAGAGCGCTATTTTAAGCAGAGCTAAACGGCCCAATTGGCGCTTTAGGTTATCCCAGCGTGTTTTCAAACCTTGGCGTAAGCTTCTGTCTGATAAACTGGCAACGTTCACCGCTTGGCGAGTAAGCCTTGTCTCAACACGATCACGTTTTTGATACTGGATGAGATAACTATCAAGATGCTTGTTCTTTTCACTCAACAAGGCGACAGCGACTAAAGCAATGCCACCGATTAAAATGAACCAATACATGCCTTACCCCACTGCTTCAATCGCACTGATGGTGTCAGCGAGATCTTTGTCCACTCCGTAGAAACGTGCTTTTTCAAACAAAACTGAGCGGCTCATAACACCCGTCGTTTCATAACGGCCGGTAATTTTGCCTTCGTAATGATGCGGATCAGATTGGAAGCAAAACAGTTCTTCAAGCACTACGTTTTGTCCTTCCATACCAATCACTTCCGTAATACTCATCACTTTGCGAGAACCATCGTGAAGGCGATTGACCTGTATAATGAGGTCCACTGCACTTACCAAAGAGCGGCGTATCGCCTCTAGTGGCAGGTTATTGGTTGCCATCATGACCATGGATTCTACTCGGGCAAGGGCGTCACGTGGGCTGTTAGCATGCAGTGTCGACATCGAGCCATCGTGGCCAGTGTTCATCGCTTGCAACATTTCAAACGCTTCAGCACCACGGCACTCACCAACAATGATGCGATCTGGACGCATACGCAGCGAGTTAATCATTAGATCGCGTGAATTCACTTCACCAGAGCCTTCGATACCTGCTGTTCGAGTTTCCATGCGAACCACATGAGGCTGAAGCAGTCTCAACTCCGCAGTGTCCTCAATCGTCACTACTCGTTCACCTTGCGAGATGTATTGAGACAATGCATTCAACAACGTTGTTTTGCCCGATCCTGTACCACCGGCGACAAGAATGTTCAGGCGACAACGCGCAGCCAATTGCAGCAACTTAGCCATTTCAGGACTCAATGCGCCAAATTCAACTAAGTCAGCAAAGCCAATGCTTTCCTGCCGAAACTTACGAATCGATATTGCAGTGCCATCAATGGCAATTGGCGGCAGGACGATATTTACGCGGCTACCATCTTCTAAGCGCGCATCACACGTAGGTGACGATTCATCAACACGACGACCAACACGACTGGCAATACGTTTCGCGATATCTGCGAGTTGCTTTTCATCGAGAAAGTGCACATCCGCTTGCTGTACTAAACCAAAGCGCTCGACATACACTTGCTGGTGGCCATTGATCATGATATCGGTAATGGTGTCGTCATCCATCAGGACCTGAAGCGGTCCCAAACCTACTAACTCGTGAATCATGCTGACGACGTATTCACTTCTCGCCAGAGAAGAAACTGATAGCTGGTCGCGACTGACCAACATATCGACCGCGTTACTCAACTGACGCTCTAGGTCACTTTTCGATAAGCTTTCTAGTGCAGATGCATCCAAGGCATTAAAAATTTGGTCACGCAGATGGATGTAGGTTTGTTTCGAATGTTGCATTCCCTACTCCTTTTTAGCGACTAAACAGTTCTTGTACCCAAGAACGTTTTTGTTGTGGCTTATCACCCACCAGCAATGCGACTAAATCACTCAAGCCTTGCTGCATTTCTGATTTGGTATCAATCAGTTGATGACCTTGAAGTAGGTAATGGTTCGCTTTGTGGTCAAACTCTATTTTGCAATCGGCTTTGCGACCGAAATACTTGCTGACATCAGACATACTGATTGAGGCCGCATTGTCTGGACGCGATTGATTCATCACGGTAAGAAGCGGCAGCTCTGGATAGCGCGTTTCTAGCTCAGACACAACGCGGTTTAATTCTCGTAGCGACGACACCGTGGCATCAAACACCACCACTAACGTATCAATCTCAGCCACTGCACGATCGAACTCTTCATTTGTGGTGACGGTATGTGAATAGTCTTCAATCACAAATGAATGGTTCTTAACCACTTGCTCTTTGAGCGCTTGGGTATATTCATGTAGCTCAGCACGCGTAAACGCATCCGACTCCAAACCCAAAATAGCGAGGTTTCGTTCCAGACGTTGTACTAAACTAGTGGCGAAATCACCATCAATGCTCGATACCAAAGTACCTTTGCGTACACTGCGTTTACTGAATTTCTGCAAACCTAAAAGCACATCGATATTACTGCCGGTGTAGGTATGATCAACCAACAAGGTAGGCGTTTTATGATGACGCCCCAATGAACGCGCCACTTCACTGGCGATCAAAGACGTTCCAACACCGCCTTTCACACCAAGAAACGCCACTTGCTTTGCTTTTCGATTCGAAGCCACACCACTTTGCTGCTGACGGTTACGACGTACACCATGGTAAAACTCCATGATTTCTTTGTCGGTCGCAGGCCAAAATAGGTAATAAAAACCAAGCTGTTTTAATGCACGAATCGTTGAGATCGCATCTTCGCTGCCAACGACCACAACCGACACATGCGTAGGCAATTGATGGGCAATATTTTTTGCATCTTCAACCACGCTTTGGCTTTTATTCAGCTCAACAATCACCACTTCCACACTTGAGTGCGTATGCAATTCTGGGTAGTTTTTTTCTTGGTTGTTCACCGTAATTGGCTCGACTAAGCCTTCAAAGCGAAACGCCTTATGAACTAAGTCTTTGCACGCAGCGGTTTGATACAAGAACGCACACTTATTTTCTTTTTGTTGAGTGTGATTTGGCGTGCTCCTACTCAACTTATCCACTAAATCAAACATGATGAGTGTTCCTCATTATCAAAGCGCATTCTGCGGATTAACCATCGACTGCCAACGGCTGCCATCGGTATAACAACCTAGGTGACCCAAACCGTAATCACCAATAACCTCTTGGTGGCATACCTCAAGCTGAGCTTGAAGCTGAATCACCGATACTTGTACATCAAAGCGATGAAACTCTGAGCGATGTTCGAGTGCTAACTGTTCGGCCGCTACGCCTTGCTGCAACAGTGCGATGCGGTACTGCTGCGCCAACTTTTTACCTTGAGCGTTGTAGCTGGTGATCTGCCATTTACTGCCCGCTTGATTCGGATACTTACGAACAAACTGAGTGAGCTTATTCATGGCGTAAGTTTGATTCTGGCTTTGTACCGCAAAGCTAAATTCAGTTGGCTTGAGTGAAATGCTGGTCCCGCGAGGCTCAACAATATGGTCGGCGCAGCCGGATAGTGCTGTAATCGCAAATAGCGCTAACATCCAGTTTTTCATTGACGGAAACCTCCCGCGTTAAGAACCTCACCAGCCCATTGGTCTTGAGCCTTGTCATAACTACCATCAAGTGCAAAAAAGCGTCGTAACGTACCGGTTTTTTCCATGGTTGGTAGCTGGATTTGATTGGCTTTCACTGGTTTCACCAAGTTGACGGTTGCCACAATAATCAGCTCGGTTTTGTTGCGCTCTGTTCCTGTGTGACGAAACAGCGCTCCTAAAACAGGAATGTCACCAATAAAAGGAATTCGTGTCAGTGATTCGCGCTCTTCACTATTAAGCAGGCCACCCAAAACAAAGCTTTGACCGTCACCTAATTCAACGGTGGTTTGTGCACGACGAGTTTTGAAAGCCGGTAAATCAAACACTTCACTGGTGTAGGTGTTATCTAAAGAGCTAACCTCTGGTGACAATGCTAATTTGATTTTGTCGTCACGCAGCACTTTCGCCATCAGATCTAAACGCACACCGAATTCTTTGTAATCGACATCGCTAGCACCATCGACCACCGTCACAACAGGCATTTCACCACCAACTAAGAAGCTTGCTTGCTCGCCAGAAATTACCGATAGATTTGGTTCAGCCAGCACTTGGCCGACCTTGTCAGAACCGACTGCTGAGATAACAGAAACAATGTCATCGGCACTAAAACTGGTTAACTGATCGACAAAGATGCCAACATCACCGCCAGAGCCCATCTTGATACCAAAATCTTGAATAAAGCTGTGGGAGACTTCTGCAATGGTCAACTTGACGTTAACTTGCTTCGTCGCGGTGACTTCAATGTTGTTCACCACACCTTGATAGGTAGGGCGAGACATAAAATCCACTTGAAGGTCGTCAGTCGAACTATCGAGTTCTGGCATTTCAAAATCATGGTTACTGGAAGACTTACCCAACAACTCACCCACCAAGGTGTAGATGTTGTCGCGTTCATTGTCTGAAACGGCACTACCACTCAGTACAACGTTGCTACCAATACCGTTAACCTGAACATCAGAGTATGGATACTGCACTTGAATTTGCTGCTCAATATTGCGGTAGCTTTTGCTGACAATCAGGGTTTGGTTGATAAGCTCAAAACCATCACGGTCAAACACGATGAACGATGCTTCACCTTCTGATTTACCCAGTAACACCACCTTGTGAGCATCGATAACTTGGTAGTCCGCCACTTTTTGGTTAGAAACAAACACCGAATCAACTTCAGCTTTAAACGATAGGGTTCTTGCGCCACCAGTCGAAAGCGTCGTTATGCCCTGAGCCTGTAAAGCCGTGGAAACAAGCATTAAGCAATAGATGCTAAATCGAGTTATGGTTTTCATCTTGCCTCCTAGTTGAATCGATATTCTTTGATCGATTGGGTTTTCGTGGTTTGCCTTTCATCAGCAAAACGAATCACATCGCTTGAGTTCGCATGCAGTTCATCCACAAACTGCTCACCAATCGATTTATGTACCGTAATTTCTGCAATGCGTTTTGCTACCGACAACTTAGCCAACTGACGGTTAGTTACTTGCAACACTAAAGTGACATCAGTGGTTTTCTGGTCAGTCAATGTACTGACTAAGCGTTGTTTTGAGATCATGTACAGCACAGGCACTTGAGCAATCAGTGGTGTCATGGTCAGATGTTCAATATCCGACACGGTGTTGTCTGCCGAGAGGTTTTGATCCATGGTGGAAATAACAGAGATATCGACTAAATCACCAACGGCAATCGTTCCTCCTACCACATCATCACCCGGTACCGTGATATTGAACGGGGCGTAACCAGGCTTGGCCATGGTCGAGAGGTAATCGCTTTCTCCCGGAGAAGTCAGCACCTCTTTCGTCACCCATTCACCTTGATTCAGAGCTTCAACCGCAATTAGGCGCTTGCTCCAATCGAGCTTAATATCGCTATCAATCCCTTGTTGCGCCGCTTGTGACTCGGTTAAGTATTCAATCACCAAATCTCGACGCTGCAGTGCTTCACCTCGTTTTAGGTCGCGCTTTAACGTCCAGACTTTAAATTTTTTCTCTTCTTTCTTCGGCTGTTGTGTTTGTACAACCGGAGCAGTTGGCTGTGATTGAGTCACGCCATAAAGCCCGACCGAAATGGCAATCGCCGCCAAAACAAGAATGACTTTTGAATTCATGGTTCACCTATAAAGATGCAGCGATGCCAAACAGGCTTCCGAGACAAATGGGCACACCATAAGGCACACCTCTTTCCATCCCAGCAGGATGATTACCGACTTGGCTAACGATCCACTGCGTCAGAGCAAGCACTCCGCCCAAAGTGACAATCAACCAAATCGTCAACGGCAAAAACTGCGGTGCAATCATCAGTGCAAATGCAGCCAGTAATTTGCTGTCCCCCGCTGCGAGGATTCGTAGTTGAAACAGCACAGCACCTATCACCAATATCACCATTGAAGACAGTGCGTGACTGTACTCCCCTTTACTCAAGACAAAAAAAACACCCAGCAAAGCAACACTTAACGCCACTCCATTGGGTATTTTTCGGTATTTGATGTCTTGATAACTGGCTATAAAAGCCATGGTGGCAAGGGGAAGCAGCCACCATAGTTTTAACGGCATGAAATATAATTAACTGCCTGGAGTTACTTCATTTGCAGCAGTGATGTTGCTTGAGATCGTTTTAACTGCACCGTCTAATGCGTCATATAGCGCATCGTTAAATACCGCGAGTACGATTGCAGACATACACACGCCTAGGATTGCGTATTCAATTGCTGTTACGCCGCGCTCGTCGTTTTTGAATGATTCGATAAACAGTTGTGTTTTTACAAATAGGTTAGTTAACATTTTGACTCCTCAATTTTTCTAACACGTCAAAAAGATGACGGGGCGAATAATAAGAATTGAGGGCTTTTTGAGCAAACCAAGACCATGCTGCCTGACACTGCTCTGACAGATAGCGAGATTTCATTCAGGTTGGATTCAGTTTTCGCATAGGAAAACGTTTACTTAATCACAACAAAAATCATTGTGGTCCGATTTTTTCTTTTTCGGCTTAATTCACACTTTGCGTCGTATAGACATTAAGGTAAGGTCAAGGATTATCCTATTGACTAGTCAAAGA
The DNA here is from genome assembly GCF_000400365.1 of Vibrio jasicida CAIM 1864 = LMG 25398. Taxonomy (GTDB): domain Bacteria; phylum Pseudomonadota; class Gammaproteobacteria; order Enterobacterales; family Vibrionaceae; genus Vibrio; species Vibrio jasicida. The sequence continues at coordinate 30,068 of NZ_BAOG01000004.1, forward strand.
CTGGCGTTAAGACACATAAAGCAATCACAATGAATTAGGTATAACGACAAATGCAGTTCTCAAAGTTTGGTGAAAAATTTAATCAGTATTCAGGTATCACGCAGTTAATGGACGATTTGAATGATGGTCTGCGCACACCAGGTGCCATCATGCTCGGTGGAGGCAACCCAGCCGCCATTCCTGCCATGCTCGATTACTTTCGCCAAGCCAGTGAAGAAATGCTCGCCAGTGGGGAGCTCGTCGCCGCCCTCGCCAACTATGATGGTCCGCAAGGCAAAGACGCGTTCGTTAAAGCGTTGGCTCAGTTATTCCGTGAAACTTACGGCTGGGATATTTCCGAGAAGAACATCAGCCTAACTAACGGCAGCCAAAGCGGCTTCTTCTACTTGTTCAACTTGTTAGCAGGTAAACAGCCAGACGGTTCGCACAAGAAAGTGCTACTGCCTATCGCGCCTGAGTACATCGGTTATGGTGATGCAGGCATTGATGAAGATATCTTTGTCTCATACCACCCAGAGATCGAGCTGCTAGATAACGGTCTGTTTAAATACCATGTCGATTTTGAGCAGCTCACCGTCGATGGCTCTGTTGCGGCAATCTGCGCGTCTCGCCCAACCAATCCAACAGGTAACGTACTGACAGATGAGGAAGTTCGTAAGCTGGACAAGCTAGCACGTGAGAACAACATCCCACTGATTATCGATAACGCCTACGGTCTACCTTTCCCGAACATCATCTTTGAAGATGTCGAACCGTTCTGGAATGAAAACACCATCCTGTGCATGAGCCTATCTAAACTTGGCTTGCCGGGCGTGCGTTGTGGCATTGTGATTGCGAGTGAGGAAATCACGCAAGCGTTGACCAATATGAACGGCATCATCAGCCTAGCTCCAGGCAGTGTTGGTCCAGCGTTGGCAAACCACATCATTGGTAAAGGCGATCTGCTTAAACTGAGCTCTGAGGTGATTAAGCCATTCTACAAGCAGAAGTCTCAACGTGCAGTTGAACTGCTCCAAGAAGCAATTACCGATGAGCGCTTCCGTATCCACAAACCAGAGGGCGCTATATTCTTGTGGCTATGGTTTGATGAACTGCCAATTACGACAATGGAACTGTACCAACGCTTGAAAGCGCGTGGGGTTCTGATTGTTCCGGGAGAATACTTCTTTATTGGTCAGAAAGACGAGTGGGATCATGCACACCAATGCTTGCGTATGAACTACGTTCAAGATGATGAGATGATGCAAAAAGGCATTACGATTATTGCTGAAGAAGTGGAAAAGGCTTACCGCAAAGGTAAATAGACCGATTAAACTCAGCCGCTTCTCTTTGAAATTACGGCCTTGCAATAGTGGCTTTGAAAGCCCCAAACTAAAAAGAGCGCCCTTTTCCATAATGGAAGGCGCTCTTTCTCATTCTATAACCGTGTGGTTAGCTGAAATATCTTTAGCTGATTAGCTGTTTTCAATCAGGTTGTTACCACCGATAGCAATCTTACGTGGTTGCATTGCTTCTGGAATTTCACGAACTAAATCCACATGCAGCAGACCGTTTTCCATTGATGCACCGACAACTTTTACGTAATCCGCAAGTTGGAATTTACGTTCAAAGTCGCGCTCTGCAATGCCTTGGTAAACGTAGTTTTTACCTTCTTCGGCTTTACGCTCGCCCTTCACGATCAACATGTTTTCGTTTTGAGTCAAATCGAGCTGATCTTCAGCAAAACCAGCAACTGCCATAGTAATACGGTAGTTGTGCTCGTCTTTTTGCTCGATGTTGTATGGAGGGTAACCGCCAGAAGTGTTCTTCGCAGAGCTTGCTTCCATCAGGTTGAACAGACGGTCGAAGCCAATTGCATTACGGTATAGTGGTGAGAAATCTACATTACGCATAATCTATCCTCTTTTAAGCAATAGTCTTAGCCCAGACGAAGGTCATCCACGTGGCGCATTTATGCAAGAAAACACCGAGCTAAGGGATCCGATGGTTCATTCCTCTGACCTACTCTTTAGGTGCGGGGACATGATGTCGAATCTAGGGTCAAGTTGTGTGCTAATACTGAGTATCCTCTCCTGAGCGATCTCGTTTAGCGATTCCAGAGGCGCTGTTCTTCTCTTGTTGAGCAAGTTAGCCATCCCTCTTCATAACTAGATATAAGGTCGAAAAATGGGCTTTCAAGGGCTCCGGTGAAAATATTTTTAGATCCCCAACTCGGTCGTTCCTCTCTCTCGAAGCGTTCCCATATTCATAGGGCGCAGCCGTTCTCGTTACTTTTATCTGGTTTCTCCCACTCAATAAAAAGCACCACCCGAAGGCAGTGCTTTTAAAATTCTATCAAAAGAAATTTAGATTCGTTTTTCCGCAGGGGGATATGCTTAGTTCTAGGAGAAGGCGCGCAGCATACAAGTGTATGTGAGCACCTTCGACAACGAAATCAGCATATCCAGCAAAGGAAAAATAGTCTAAACGTCTAGGTTTGCTACTTTAAGCGCATTCTCTTCGATGAAGTTACGACGCGGCTCAACTTGGTCACCCATTAGCGTGGTGAACAATTGGTCTGCGCCTACCGCATCTTCAATGGTTACTTGCATCATGCGACGTGTCTCAGGGTCCATTGTGGTTTCCCAAAGCTGATCTGGGTTCATCTCACCTAGACCTTTGTAGCGCTGTAGGCTTAGACCACGACGCGACTCTTTGATTAGCCACTCAAGTGCAGATGCAAAGCTTGTTACAGGCTGAGTACGCTCGCCACGTTTGATGTAAGCGCCTTCCTCAATCAGGCCATCTAATGCTTCCGAAAGCTCAGCTAGCTTGTTGTACTCTTTCGAGTTCAATAGGTCGATGCTTAGTGCGTAGTCATGCGTCACACCGTGAGTACGTACGATAATCTTAGGTAGGTTTAGACCTAGCTCTTCGTGTTGCTCAACTTCGAAGCTGTATTGGCTTGCGCCCACTTCTTTCGCGTTTAGCTGTTCAACTAGCTGTTTTGTCCACGCTTCTACTGCTGCAGCGTCGTGGCATTGCTCTGCCGTTAGGCGCGGCGTGTAGATTAGCTCATGAACTAGCGCGCTTGGGTAACGACGGCTCATGCGATCCGCCAGCTTGATACCTGCGTTGTATTGCTGAACTAGCTTCTCTAGCGCTTCGCCTGCCAATGCTGGCGCTTCTGCGTTTACGTGTAGCGATGCGTTATCAAGTGCCAAAGCCACTTGGTATTGGTTCATCGCGTCTTCATCTTTGATGTACTGCTCTTGCTTACCTTTCTTCACTTTGTAAAGCGGTGGCTGAGCGATGTACACGTAGCCACGCTCGATAAGCTCTGGCATTTGACGGTAGAAGAAGGTCAACAGTAGCGTACGGATGTGCGAACCATCGACGTCAGCATCGGTCATGATGATGATGTTGTGGTAACGCAGTTTGTCCGGGTTGTACTCGTCACGACCGATACCACAGCCTAGTGCAGTGATCAGCGTTGCGACTTCTTGAGAAGATAGCATCTTGTCGAAACGTGCTTTTTCTACGTTAAGAATCTTACCTTTTAGCGGTAGGATTGCTTGGTTCTTACGGTTACGGCCTTGTTTTGCGGAGCCGCCTGCCGAATCACCCTCCACTATGTATAGTTCAGAGAGTGCTGGATCTTTTTCCTGACAGTCTGCAAGTTTACCTGGCAGACCAGCTAGGTCTAGCGCGCCTTTACGACGAGTCATTTCACGAGCTTTACGCGCTGCTTCACGAGCACGAGCAGCATCGATGATTTTAGAACAAACCATCTTAGCTTCTGTCGGGTTCTCAATTAGGAACTCAGACAGTTTCTCACCCATTGCGGATTCAACCGCTGATTTAACTTCTGAAGAAACCAGTTTGTCTTTAGTTTGGCTAGAGAACTTAGGATCTGGCACTTTAACCGAAACAACTGCAGTTAGACCTTCACGTGCATCATCACCCGACGTTGCTGTTTTCGCTTTCTTAGAGAAACCTTCTTTATCCATAAAGGTATTCAGCGTACGCGTTAACGCCGCACGGAAACCTGCAAGGTGAGTACCGCCATCGCGTTGTGGGATGTTGTTAGTGAAACAGTAGATGTTCTCTTGGAAGCCATCGTTCCATTGCATTGCCACTTCTACTGCAATGCCATCTTCACGTTCAAAATCGAAGTGGAAGATTTTCTCGATGATTGGTGTTTTGTTGGTGTTTAGGTGATCAACGAACGCTTGAATACCACCTTCAAACATGAAGTGGTCACTCTTGTCTGCTTCACGCTCATCAACCAACTTGATAGAAACACCAGAGTTTAGGAAAGAAAGCTCACGTAGACGTTTTGCTAGGATATCGTAATGGAATTCGATATTTGTGAAGGTTTCAGCACTTGGCCAAAAACGGATTTGTGTACCCGTTTGGTCTGTATCGCCCACAACCGCTAGTGGCGCTTGAGGTTCACCATGGTGGTAAGTTTGCGTATGGATATGACCGCCACGATGGATAGTCAGTACTACTTTTTCAGACAGTGCGTTTACTACTGAAACACCTACGCCGTGAAGACCGCCCGATACTTTGTATGAGTTATCGTCGAACTTACCACCAGCGTGAAGTACCGTCATGATAACTTCTGCTGCTGATACTTTTTCTTCTGGGTGCAATTCTGTTGGAATGCCACGACCATCATCCGTAACTGAAACCGAGTTGTCCTCATGAATTGTCACAACGATGTCTTTACAGTGACCTGCCAACGCTTCATCAATTGAGTTATCCACCACCTCAAAGACCATGTGGTGAAGACCGGTGCCATCGTCCGTGTCGCCAATGTACATACCTGGACGCTTACGAACCGCATCCAGACCCTTTAGTACCTTAATACTCGATGAATCGTAATTTTCAGACATGAGTTTCTCTCTTCTAGTTTGACTCTATCCTGCCATGTTCCACATGAAACAATTTGCCCGTATCGTCCAACATATCGGCGATTTGGCTATCAGTGATAGAGCTTACAAATACTTGTGCGCCCGTCTCTTTTAAGCAGTCAGCAAGACGCTTGCGACGTTGGCTGTCTAATTCCGACGCAAAGTCGTCAATTAGGTAAATACATTGTTTTCCGGTCATCTCGGTAAGATGTTGCCCCTGCGCTACACGCAATGCACACACCATGAGTTTTAACTGACCGCGTGAAAGAACATCTTCTACTGGTGTTCCATTCACTTTAATTCGCAAATCAGCCTTATTCGGGCCACTAAAGGTGTACCCCAATGACTGATCACGCCCGAAATTCTTTTCTAGTATCTCATGATAGGGTGTATCTTTATCCCATCCACGATAATACTTTAATTGGATCTCAAATTCTGGCAAAAATGTCTGGCAGATGGTTTCCGCTACGGTTTTCATCTGTTCGATGTAATGCGCACGCCATTGGCTGATATTTTCAGCCAACCTAGCCATTTCTTGATCCCAATAACTGAGCTCTCGATAACTGTTAGCGGTTTTTAACAGTGCATTACGTTGCTTGTTGAGACGTTTAAATCGCCCCCATGCATCATAAAAAGCGGGTTCCGTATGAAACACACCCCAATCGATGAATGCACGGCGATGTTTAGGTCCATCCGTAAGGAGATCAAACCCTTCTGGATGTATCAACTGCAACGGCAGAACTTGTGCAAGCTGCGCCAGTTTTTGCCCAGATTGACCGCCTATTTTAACCTCTGTTGAACCATCACGCTGCTTATTAATGCCTATAGGTAGCTCAAATTGATCCGAGTTCAAAAAACGACCATGAACAAACAGTTCATCACACTCATTTTGGATGATTCGTCCGGTCAACGAGCTCTTGAAAGAGCGTCCATGTCCGAGCAAGTAAATCGCTTCTAAGACACTGGTTTTACCGCTGCCGTTCGGTCCAATAAGAAAGTTAAAGCCTGTCGATAAATGAATATCACAGGCTTTAATGTTTCGAAATTGCTGAATGATAAGGCGAGAAAGTGGCATTCAGATGGCTTATAGACGAATTGGCATTACCACATACATGGCACTGTCGTCGTCTGCGTTTTCAATCAACGCACTGGCGTTGGCATCCGACATCGACACTCGCACTTTTTCACAGCGCAATGTATTAAGCACATCCAGCACATAGCTTACGTTGAAGCCGATTTCGATCGCGTCACCTTCAAAGGTTACGTCCAGCATCTCTTCTGCTTCTTCTTGCTCTGGGTTGTTCGCCGTAATGCGCATTTCACTGCCCGCAAGATTCACGCGAACACCACGGAATTTTTCATTAGAAAGAATGGCAGCGCGAGAAAACGCTTGGCGTAATTCATCACAGCTTGCTTCTAATGTTTTGTTGGTACTTTGCGGCATTACGCGGCGATAATCTGGGAAACGGCCATCAACGAGCTTAGAAGTAAAAATGAAGTTGTTCACTTCTGCACGCACATTTGAACTACCGATTTGTAGTACAACAGGTTGCTCTGGCGCATCCATTAGCTTAACCAGCTCTTGTACGCCTTTACGTGGCACGATGATTTGCTTTTGCGCAAAATCTGCACCCAGTTGTGTTTGAGATACTGCCATACGGTGACCATCAGTCGCTACACTGCGTAGCGTCGTACCGTCGATTTCAAACAGCATGCCGTTTAGGTAATAACGAACGTCTTGGTTCGCCATTGAGAACTGTGTTTTTTCGATCAGTGTACGTAGATCAGACTGAGTCAGTGACACTTCAACTTCACTCTGCCAATCTTCGATGTTCGGAAAATCGTTCGCAGGAAGTGTGGCCAATGAAAAACGGCTACGACCAGAACGAACTTGTACACGATCGCCTTCCAGCACGAAGGTGATGATAGAGTCATCTGGAAGACCGCGGCAGATATCGAGAAACTTACGAGAAGGAACGGTAATGCTGCCCGCTTCAAAATCCCCTTCTAGAGTCACTTTGCTCACCAATTCCACTTCCAAGTCGGTCGCGGTCATGGATAACACATTATCTTCTACTTTAAGCAGTAGGTTACCCAGAATTGGTAGGGTCGGTCGGCCGCCTAATGCGCCTGAAACCTGTTGTAGCGGTTTGATTAAATGACTACGTTCAATAGTAAATTTCATGCTTGGCTCTTTACGCTGTCAGCTCAATTAATGATTTGCTTGGAATACTGTCATTCTAACCGATTAAGAAGACAGGGTGCGAATCAAGTTAGAGTAATCTTCTTTAATATCGTGGCTCTCTTCACGCAGCTGCTCAATCTTGCGACAAGCATGCAGTACCGTGGTGTGGTCACGACCACCAAATGCATCGCCGATTTCCGGCAAGCTGTGGTTGGTCAGCTCTTTTGCTAATGCCATTGCCAACTGGCGAGGACGAGCAACCGAGCGAGAGCGACGTTTAGACAGCAGGTCCGCCACTTTAATTTTGTAGTATTCCGCCACCGTCTTTTGAATGTTGTCGATGGTCACGAGCTTTTCTTGCAGTGCCAACAAGTCACGTAGCGCTTCACGAACGAAATCAATCGTAATTGGACGACCCGTAAAGTTTGCGTTTGCGATAACGCGGTTCAGTGCACCTTCGAGCTCACGAACATTTGAGCGTAGACGCTTAGCAATAAAGAAGGCCACTTCATCCGCTAGGTGGATTTGATGGTCTTCTGCTTTCTTCATCAAGATCGCCACGCGCGTTTCAAGTTCTGGTGGCTCGATCGCAACAGTCAGACCCCAACCAAAGCGAGATTTCAGACGATCTTCTACACCGCTGATCTCTTTTGGATAACGGTCAGACGTTAGAATGATCTGTTGGTTGCCTTCCAATAACGCGTTGAAGGTATGGAAAAATTCTTCCTGTGAACGCTCTTTATTAGCAAAGAATTGGATGTCATCGATAAGAAGTGCATCAACACTGCGGTAGTAACGTTTGAATTCTTCAATCGCGTTGTTTTGCAGTGCCTTTACCATATCTTGCACAAAACGCTCAGAGTGCATGTACACCACTTTTGCGTTTGGATTGTTATCCACAATCGCGTTGCCTACAGCGTGAAGCAAGTGTGTTTTACCTAAACCCGTACCACCATATAGGAAAAGTGGGTTGTAGGCTGCGCCTGGGTTATCTGAAACCTGACGTGCTGCCGCTAAACCAAGTTGGTTCGACTTACCCTCAACGAAGTTGTTGAACTTGTGTTTCGGGTTCACGTTTGAGCGGTGGTTGATGTTCGCAATCGCTTGAGCGTCGTCATCCCACGTTTTATGTACAGGTTTGCGAGCTTGCAATTGTGCAGGCGCTGAAGACTCAGCAGCCACATCGGCCGGCGTACGTGTCGGTACCGGCTTAGGCGCTGCAACTGGGCGGCTGCCCACTTCAAAGCGCAAGCTAGGGACGTCGTTACCGCAGTATTCTTGCAGTAAACGGTTGATGCTGTTCAGGTACTTGTCACGAACCCAGTCCAAAACAAAGCGGTTTGGGGCGAACAGAGTGAGAGTATTGTCATTGAGCTCCGCTTGTAACGGACGAACCCACATGCTGAATTCTGTAGCTGGTAGCTCTTCTTGAAGCTGCTGCAAACATTGCAACCAAAGCGAAGATGACACGGTGCCCCCACTGAGTATTTGAATTATCGGAAAAGACTGGCAATTTTACCTGTTGATAACCAAGATCGCCAGCAATTGATCGACGATCCAGTGAATAAGATCTAAGTTATTCACAATTATTTAGCTGAACATAGAGAGATCAACACATCTTGCCCCAAGATTGCCCACACAACGATCCACATTTGGGCAAAATCCGTCAGATCCAGTAATTGGTGATAACTCTGTGTATGAATTTTCCGTCACCGTTGTTTTTTGATCGCCACTCCTGCTCTTTTCGATCGTTTTTTCATCATTTATTGCTAATTTTTGCCTACTCTCTATACCAAATACGATCTTATTACTCTCAGGACTAGGTTATTGCACTTGGTTATTTATTTAATTGAGCTAACTGACAGTAGTATTTCCAACCATAAAAGTATGGAGATGTATTATGAAAAACTGGATTAAGGTTGCCGTTGCAGCCATCGCTTTGTCTGCTGCGACTGTTCAAGCAGCTGTCGACACTGCCGCTACTGAAGTAAAAGTAGGCATGTCTGGCCGCTACTTCCCATTCACCTTTGTGAAGCAAGATAAGCTGCAAGGTTTCGAAGTGGATATGTGGGATGAAATCGGTAAACGTAACGACTACAAGATCGAATACGTCACAGCGAACTTTTCTGGTTTGTTTGGCCTGCTAGAAACAGGTCGTATTGATACCATCTCGAACCAAATCACCATGACAGACGCACGTAAAGCGAAATACCTATTTGCTGATCCATACGTGGTAGATGGCGCTCAAATCACGGTACGTAAAGGCAATGACAGCATCCAAGGCGTGGAAGACCTAGCAGGCAAAACGGTTGCAGTTAACCTAGGCTCTAACTTTGAACAGTTGCTTCGCAGTTACGACAAAGACGGCAAGATTAACATCAAAACTTACGATACGGGTATTGAACATGATGTGGCGCTGGGCCGTGCTGATGCCTTCATCATGGACCGTTTGTCTGCACTAGAACTGATTAAGAAAACAGGTCTACCGCTGCAACTGGCGGGTGAACCATTTGAAACCATTGAAAACGCTTGGCCATTCGTTGATAACGAAAAAGGTCGTAAGCTACAGGCGGAAGTGAATAAAGCACTTGCAGAAATGCGCGCCGACGGAACAGTAGAGAAGATTTCAGTGAAATGGTTTGGTGCCGACATCACTAAGTAAAACTTTTCTTCTTTTAGGACGCAGAGCTTTATCTCGCGTCCTTTTTTAACTCAATGACAAGGTGGAACTTCGTATTCCACCTTTTCTTTTCTCAAGGTAAGTCGTATGGGATTTGATTTTAATTACATGTTGGAACTGCTGCCAATACTGCTCAAGTATCTTGGCACAACCATGGAAATGGCCACATGGGGATTGGTCTTTTCACTGATTTTAGCCATCATTTTAGCTAATATTCGCGTATTTAAGCTGCCAGTTCTCGATCAATTGAGCCAACTTTACATCAGCTTCTTCCGTGGGACCCCACTTTTAGTTCAACTGTTTTTACTTTACTACGGCTTACCACAAATCTTCCCGATCATGGTCGGTCTTGATGCCTTCTCAGCGGCAGTGATTGGTTTAACACTGCATTTTGCTGCGTATATGGCGGAAAGCATCCGAGCCGCAATCATCGGCATTGATCGTAGCCAAATGGAAGCGAGCTTATCGGTTGGAATGACAACCCCACAGGCCATGCGCCGTGTGATTCTTCCGCAGGCAACGCGTGTCGCACTGCCTTCATTGATGAACTATTTCATCGATATGATTAAGTCGACTTCCCTCGCCTTCACTCTTGGTGTGGCAGAAATCATGGCCAAAGCACAAATGGAAGCGTCATCGAGTTTCCGCTTCTTTGAAGCGTTTCTTGCTGTCGCCCTAATTTACTGGGGGGTAGTTGTAATTCTGACGCGAGTACAAATTTGGGCAGAAGCGAAATTGAATAAGGCGTACGTACGATGATCAAATTAGAAAACATCCACAAACGCTTTGGTGACACTGAAGTGTTAAAAGGCATTGATCTCGATATCCAACAAGGTGAGATCATCGTCATTATAGGGTCCAGCGGTACGGGTAAATCGACATTACTGCGCACGGTGAACTTTCTTGAGCAAGCGGATGAAGGTCGCATCACCGTTGATGACATTTCCGTCGACACACAAAAGCATACCAAAGCCGAAGTATTAGCCCTGCGACGCCGCACTGGGTTTGTTTTCCAAAACTATGCCTTGTTTGCCCATATGAATGCACGTCAGAACATCGCAGAGGGCTTGATCACGGTACGCGGTTGGAAGAAAGACGACGCACTTCAGCGTGCTCAAGAGATTCTGGATGACATCGGTCTTGGTGATAAAGGCGAAAGTTATCCAGCGGCATTGTCTGGTGGCCAACAACAACGTGTGGGCATCGGTCGAGCGATGGCACTTCAACCTGAACTGCTGCTGTTTGATGAGCCAACTTCTGCGTTGGATCCTGAATGGGTTGGAGAAGTTCTCTCATTAATGAAGAAGTTAGCTAACCAACATCAGACCATGCTGGTGGTCACACATGAAATGCAATTTGCGAAAGAAGTCGCTGACCGAGTGATCTTTATGGCCGAAGGCAACATTGTCGAGCAAGGTTCTCCACAAGATATCTTCGATAATCCACAAGATCCTCGACTGCAAAAATTCCTTAACCAAGTGGGGATAGAGTAAAGATCAAGCATCAAGATCAATCGATCCTTGAGATTTTACTCACACTACGTATAATCGCTCGGCCGGAATTTCGTACTCATGAGTCATTGACACATTATGTGAGTGTGATTACAATTCCGCCTCTTTGTTGAGAGGCGTCGGTTGCTTCTCTCTATATAAAGAGTTTCTTTATATAAGAAAGCATATTGCCCACGCCGGGTTTAACAAGAACCTAAAACTACTGATCAGTAAAGGTAATTATCATGAAACGCACTTTTCAACCTACAGTTCTAAAGCGCAAGCGTACTCACGGCTTCCGTGCTCGCATGGCAACTAAGAACGGTCGTAAAGTTATCAACGCACGTCGTGCAAAAGGCCGTGCGCGCCTATCAAAATAATCGCTAGTTTATTTTGAACACGTACGCGTTTAATCGGGAGTTACGCTTGTTAACTCCCGAGCATTATCAAAACGTCTTCCAGCAAGCTCATCGAGCTGGCTCGCCTCATTTCACCATCATTGCTCGCAATAACAAACTTTCTCACCCACGATTAGGTTTAGCTGTTCCGAAAAAGCAAATCAAAACTGCTGTCGGTAGAAACCGCTTTAAGCGTTTGGCTCGTGAAAGCTTTCGTAACAATCAACATCAACTTCCAAATAAAGATTTTGTTGTGATTGCCAAGAAAAGCGCGCAAGATTTAAGCAATGAGGAACTATTTAAGTTGTTTGATAAGCTATGGCATCGCCTGTCTCGCCCTTCACGTGGATAGCCATTGGGCTCGTTAATCTGTATCGCTGGTTTATCAGCCCTTTGATTGGTCCTCGTTGCCGGTTCACACCAACTTGTTCTACTTACGCGCTAGAAGCTTTGAGAGCTCACGGTTTTGTAAAAGGATGTTGGTTATCAGGCAAACGTCTATTAAAATGCCACCCTTTGAATGAAGGGGGGTATGACCCCGTTCCACCAGTCCAAAAACAAGACAGAGATAACTAACGATGGATTCTCAACGTAATATCCTGCTCATCGCTCTGGCACTGGTTTCTTTCTTGCTATTTCAACAATGGCAAGTAGCAAAGAACCCAGCACCTCAAGCGGTTGAACAGGCTCAATCAAGCAGTACTCTACCTGCACCATCTTTTGCTGACGATCTAGACCCAGTTCCTGGTCAACAGCAAGCTTCTGCAAAAACTATCACAGTAACGACTGATGTTTTAACTCTGTCGATCGACACCGTTGGTGGCGATGTGGTACATGCCGACCTAAACAAATACGCTGCTGAACTTGATTCATCAGACCCTTTCGTTCTGCTTAAAGATACTAAAGGCCACCAGTTCATCGCACAAAGCGGTCTAGTGGGTCCTCAAGGTATTGACCTAAGCAGCACTAACCGTCCTCACTACAACGTGAGCGCAGACAGCTTTACTATGGCTGACGGTCAAGACGAACTGCGTGTTCCAATGACTTTCACTGCGAACGGTATCGAATACACTAAGACTTACGTATTCACACGTGGCAGCTACGCGCTAAACGTAGAATACGATGTCGTGAACAACTCAGGTAACAATGCAACCTTTGGTATGTACGCTCACTTGCGTCAAAACCTAATGGACGCAGGCGGTAGCATCACGATGCCAACTTACCGTGGCGGTGCTTACTCAACTGAAGATGTTCGTTACAAGAAATACAGCTTCGAAGATATGCAGGATCGTAACCTGTCTATCAACCTAGCAGACGGCCAAGGTTGGGCAGCAATGATCCAACACTACTTCGCTGCAGCGTGGATCCCACGTAACGAACCAGGTACAAACCTATACACTCGCGTAATTGGTAACCTTGGCGATATCGGCGTTCGTATGCCGAACAAAACTATCGCAACAGGTGACCAAGCTCAGTTCGAAGCGACGCTATGGGTTGGCCCTAAACTACAAAATGACATGGCAGCAGTAGCACCAAACCTAGACTTAGTAGTTGACTACGGTTGGTTATGGTTCATCGCTAAACCACTTCACTCATTGCTTGCTTTCATCCAAAGCTTCGTGGGTAACTGGGGTGTGGCAATCATCTGTTTGACCTTCATCGTTCGTGGTGCAATGTACCCACTAACGAAAGCGCAATATACGTCTATGGCGAAAATGCGCATGCTACAGCCTAAACTGCAAGCAATGCGTGAACGTATCGGTGATGACCGTCAGCGTATGAGCCAAGAGATGATGGAACTGTATAAGAAAGAGAAAGTGAACCCACTGGGTGGCTGTTTACCTCTTATCCTACAGATGCCAATCTTCATCGCGCTATACTGGGCACTAATGGAATCGGTTGAGCTACGTCACTCACCATTCTTCGGTTGGATTCATGACCTTTCAGCGCAGGACCCGTACTACATCCTGCCACTTCTGATGGGTGCATCAATGTTCCTAATCCAGAAAATGAGCCCAACGACAGTAACGGATCCAATGCAGCAGAAGATCATGACCTTTATGCCGGTTATGTTTACCTTCTTCTTCTTGTTCTTCCCATCAGGCCTAGTTCTATACTGGTTGGTGTCGAACATCGTTACGCTGATCCAACAAACTTTGATTTACAAAGCGCTGGAGAAAAAAGGCTTACACACCAAGTAACCTTTTAGTAAAAGAATAAGAAAGGCGGCCAAAAGGTCGCCTTTTTGTTTTTGGCTGATTACAATTCAGCTAATTAATGGTTATGGCTCCCTAGGACTTCAAATCCTATAGCCCAGCTCAAAAGGCAAGATTATGACTACAGATACGATTGTCGCTCAAGCAACCGCACCGGGTCGTGGCGGTGTCGGCATTATTCGTGTTTCTGGCCCTAAGGCCAACCAAGTAGCACTAGAGGTAACCGGTAAAAACCTAAAGCCTCGCTACGCAGAATACCTGCCATTTCAAGCAGAAGATGGCACCGTGCTAGACCAAGGCATTGCCCTTTACTTCCCTAACCCACACTCGTTCACAGGCGAAGATGTGTTAGAGCTGCAGGGCCACGGTGGCCCCGTGGTAATGGACATGCTGATCAAGCGCATCTTGGGTATTGAGGGCGTTCGTGCCGCACGTCCTGGTGAGTTCTCTGAGCGCGCGTTCTTAAACGATAAGATGGATTTAACCCAAGCAGAGGCCATCGCTGACCTGATTGATGCTAGCTCTGAAGAAGCCGCAAAATCGGCACTTCAGTCGCTACAAGGTCAATTCTCACAGCGTATTCAAACGCTGGTGGAATCTCTTATTCATCTGCGTATCTACGTAGAAGCAGCTATCGACTTTCCTGAAGAAGAAATCGACTTTCTTGCAGATGGTAAAGTGTCTGGAGACTTGCAAGCCATCATCGACAACCTTGATGCCGTGCGTAAAGAAGCTAACCAAGGTGCGCTCATGCGCGAGGGCATGAAAGTTGTCATTGCAGGTCGTCCTAATGCGGGTAAATCAAGCCTATTGAATGCACTGTCAGGTAAAGAGTCCGCCATCGTAACCGATATCGCAGGCACTACTCGTGACGTACTACGAGAGCACATCCATATTGATGGAATGCCACTGCACATCATCGATACTGCTGGTCTGCGTGACGCTTCAGATGAAGTAGAGAAAATCGGTATCGAACGCGCTTGGGACGAAATTGCACAAGCTGACCGTGTGCTTTTCATGGTGGACGGTACAACAACCGACGCCACCGATCCTAAAGACATCTGGCCTGATTTTGTCGATCGCTTGCCGAACAATATGGGCATGACAGTGATCCGTAATAAAGCGGATCAAACCGGTGAAAGTATGGGGATCTGCCACGTCAATGATCCAACCTTAATCCGCCTCTCAGCGAAGACGGGCTCGGGTGTGGATGCTTTGCGCACTCACTTAAAAGAGTGCATGGGCTTTTCTGGTAACACTGAAGGTGGTTTTATGGCGCGCCGTCGACACCTAGATGCGCTAGAACGCGCAGCTCAACACCTTCAAATCGGCCAAGAGCAGCTAGAAGGGTACATGGCAGGGGAAATCCTCGCAGAAGAGCTACGCATTACTCAGCAGCACCTCAATGAAATTACTGGTGAGTTTAGCTCTGATGACTTACTCGGCCGAATTTTCTCTTCATTCTGTATCGGCAAATAATAAAATGCGCGGTGTTAGGCTTGAGCTTACCACCGCGTTTCTTTTTGTACTGACGCTCAGATACCTACGGGCGTTGGTATGACTCAATAAGGAAGACACATGATCCACATTATTACAGGCAGTACTTTAGGTGGCGCGGAATACGTAGGAGATCACTTAAGTGATCTCCTCAACGCAAACGGCTTCGAAACAACGATCCACAACCAGCCAGAGTTGTCTGCTATCGAGAATCAAGGCACTTGGTTGGTGATAACTTCAACTCACGGCGCGGGTGAATATCCAGATAACATTCAGCCTTTTATTGCTGCATTACAAAACACACCGCCTAAGATGGCAGACGTAAAGTTTGCTGTGATAGCAATTGGTGACTCAAGTTACGATACGTTCTGTGCTGCTGGCCAACATGCTTTCGACCTATTAGAAGACATTGGCGCAACACCAATCACAGACTGCTTGAAGATTGATGTACTTAGCTACGACGTACCTGAAGACGCTGCAGAAGTGTGGTTGAAGGAAAATCTGGCTCGCTTTTCTGCTTAATTCCTCTATCACAGAGTCGCATTGCGGCTCTGTTTCTCCCTATTGTAAATAACTTCTCTCAAAAAATTTTGTTCAACCGCTCAAAAAACACCCAAACCATCTGTGGATAAGTATACTAAGATCCAGTGACTTTCCTTTAGTTATCCAAATAATAACTTTGATCCATTTTTACCCCTGTGCATAAGTAGCGATTTTGATCTCAGGTAATCCTCGATCAGATCAAATCATGATCACAACTTTTGATCCAAAGAAGATCCATGATCTTGTTGATCATTTTCTACTTATCCACAGAAATGGTCGATCCTAATAATAGATCCAATAAAAGATCATATATATAGATCTTATATATATAGTCTTGGAGACTAAAATTTGAAAAGCGAGAAAACGATTCTCTCTCACAGAGAAAAAAGGTAAAATACCGCTCTTTTTTATCTGTCCATTAAATCCTTTGAATACCTGAGGTCAGTTCATGCTTTATCACGAAAACTTTGACGTCATTGTTGTCGGTGGCGGACACGCAGGAACGGAAGCCGCGCTCGCATCTGCACGCACAGGACAAAAAACGCTTCTCCTTACCCATAACATCGATACATTAGGCCAAATGTCTTGTAACCCAGCTATCGGTGGTATCGGTAAAGGTCACTTAGTAAAAGAAGTGGATGCTATGGGCGGTTTGATGGCAGAAGCTATCGACCATGCAGGTATTCAATTTCGAACACTGAACGCCTCTAAAGGTCCGGCAGTACGTGCAACACGTGCACAAGCGGACAGAGCGCTGTACAAAGCGTATGTTCGCGATGCATTAGAAAACGCCCCAAACCTTACTTTGTTCCAGCAATCGGTTGATGATCTAATTGTTGAGCAAGATCGAGCGGTTGGTGTGGTTACGCAAATGGGTCTTAAATTCCGAGCTAAAGCGGTGGTACTCACCGTTGGTACTTTCCTTGGCGGAAAGATCCACATTGGTATGGAAAGCTCATCTGGTGGCCGTGCTGGGGATCCACCGTCGATCGCATTAGCGGATCGACTACGCGAACTACCGTTCCGTGTGGATCGTCTAAAAACAGGCACACCACCACGTATTGATGCACGCAGTGTTGATTTCTCAGTGCTTGAAGCACAACATGGTGATAATCCAACGCCTGTATTTTCTTTCATGGGTAATCGTGATCAACATCCACGTCAAATCCCATGTTTTATTACGCACACCAATGAGCAAACTCATGAGGTGATCCGTAATAACCTCGATCGTAGCCCAATGTATGCGGGTGTGATCGAAGGTATCGGTCCACGTTACTGCCCGTCTATCGAAGACAAGGTGATGCGCTTTGCAGATAAAAACAGCCATCAGATTTTCATCGAGCCAGAAGGTCTAACAACGCACGAGTTATATCCGAACGGTATATCCACCAGCCTGCCATTTGACGTACAAGTGCAAATTGTTCGTTCAATGAAAGGTTTTGAAAACGCACATATCGTTCGTCCAGGCTACGCGATTGAGTACGATTTCTTCGACCCTCGTGATTTGAAGCAAACGTACGAAACCAAATTCATCAGTGGTCTATTCTTTGCTGGGCAAATCAACGGTACGACTGGTTACGAAGAAGCTGCAGCGCAAGGTTTAATGGCTGGCCTGAACGCTAGTCTGCATAGTCAAGACAAAGAAGGTTGGAGCCCACGCCGTGATCAAGCTTACATGGGCGTGTTGATTGACGATTTGTCGACCATGGGTACCAAAGAGCCATACCGCATGTTTACGTCTCGTGCTGAATACCGTCTGTTGCTGCGTGAAGATAACGCCGACTTACGTTTGACGGAAAAAGCGCGAGAACTTGGTTTGATTAATGATGTTCGTTGGGCGCGTTTCAATGAAAAAATCGACAACATGGAAACCGAGCGTCAACGTCTGAAATCGACGTGGATGAATCCGAATTCTGCAGGTATCGATGAGCTAAACAAGCTATTGAAAACGCCAATGGCACGTGAAGCTAGCGGTGAAGATCTTCTTCGTCGTCCTGAGATCTCGTATTCACAACTGACGCAACTTGATGCGTTCGC
Organism: Vibrio jasicida CAIM 1864 = LMG 25398; assembly: GCF_000400365.1. GTDB lineage: Bacteria > Pseudomonadota > Gammaproteobacteria > Enterobacterales > Vibrionaceae > Vibrio > Vibrio jasicida. The sequence continues at coordinate 48,012 of NZ_BAOG01000004.1, forward strand.
ACCAGCACTCGACGATCAACAAGCATCAGAGCAAGTTGAAATTCAAGTGAAATACGATGGTTACATTAAGCGCCAGCAAGAAGAGATTGAAAAATCATTGCGTCATGAGCATACCAAGTTACCAACTGATCTGGACTACAAATACGTGAAAGGTCTTTCTAATGAAGTTGTAGCTAAGCTGACGGAAGCAAAACCGGAAAGTATCGGGATTGCCTCTCGAATTTCAGGTATTACCCCTGCGGCAATTTCTATTTTGCTGGTTCACTTGAAAAAACACGGCTTGCTGAAAAAAGGCGAGGACGAGTAAATGAGCGCACTACGCACAAAACTGGATGCCCTAATCGAAAAAACCGATTTAGAGGTATCTGAAAAACAACGCGAGCAGTTGGTCGGCTATGTCGAACTGCTCGACAAGTGGAACAAAGCGTATAACCTCACATCGGTTCGTGATCCACTTGAGATGTTAGTGAAACATATTCTTGATAGCATAGTGGTTAGCGCTCACTTACAAGGCGAGCGTTTTATCGATGTGGGTACTGGCCCTGGTTTACCAGGTATTCCTCTGGCCATAATGAGTCCTGATAAAACGTTCTTCTTGCTAGATAGTCTAGGCAAACGCATTCGTTTTATTAAACAAGTGGTTCATACGCTAGGTCTGAAAAATGTGACGCCTATTCAAAGTCGTGTCGAAGAATTCCAACCAGAAGAAAAATTTGATGGCGTTCTGAGTCGAGCTTTTGCTTCAATGACGGACATGGTGGAATGGTGTCACCATCTGCCTAAACAAGATAACGGGGTGTTCCTAGCACTGAAAGGACAGCACCCTAAAGATGAAATGGATCAGCTTCCTGAATGGTGTAGTGTGACAGAGATCATATCTTTAGCTGTTCCTGAGTTGGAAGGTGATCGTCATCTAGTAATCTTATCGCGCAAGGAAAATTAGCGAGGTAATCGTGGGTAAAATAGTAGCAATCGCCAACCAGAAAGGTGGGGTCGGCAAAACAACAACGTGCATTAACTTAGCAGCTTCGATGGCGGCAACAAAGCGCAAGGTTTTGGTGATCGATCTCGACCCTCAAGGTAATGCTACTATGGCCAGTGGTGTCGACAAATACATGGTTGACGCAACGGCGTATGATCTTCTGGTTGAAGATACCCCGTTTGAACAAGTGGTTTGCACTGAAACCACTGGTAAATACGATCTTATCGCTGCGAACGGAGACGTTACCGCTGCGGAAATCAAATTGATGGAAGTGTTCGCTCGCGAAGTTCGTTTAAAAAACGCACTTGCGCCAGTTCGCGATAACTATGATTTCATCTTTATTGATTGTCCTCCTTCTCTAAACCTTCTTACAATCAATGCCATGGCCGCAGCCGACTCTGTGCTGGTGCCGATGCAATGTGAATACTTTGCGTTAGAAGGTTTAACTGCTCTTATGGATACAATCAGCAAGTTAGCGGCCGTGGTCAATGAAAACCTCAAAATCGAAGGTTTACTGCGTACGATGTACGATCCACGTAACCGCCTGTCTAATGAAGTATCCGATCAACTTAAAAAACACTTTGGTAGTAAAGTTTACCGTACCGTGATCCCACGTAATGTGCGTTTGGCCGAAGCGCCGAGCCACGGTAAACCGGCAATGTACTATGACAAGTACTCCGCAGGCGCCAAAGCGTATCTTGCTCTAGCGGGCGAAATGCTCCGCCGCGAAGAAATCCCAGTTTAACTCTAACCTAAGGAATTCATCCCATGTCTAAGCGTGGTCTAGGAAAAGGACTGGATGCGCTGTTGTCGACCAGTTCGCTGGCTCGTGAAAAACAGCATATTGCATCGCACAGCCAAGCATTGTCGGCAGATGGTGAACTGACGGATTTAGCGATCGGTCAATTGCAACCGGGTGTTTACCAACCGCGTAAAGATATGGCGCCAGAAGCCCTAGAAGAGCTAGCGGCTTCTATTCAATCACAAGGCATCATTCAACCTATCGTTGTACGTCAAGTCGCAGGCGGTCAGTTTGAAATTATCGCTGGTGAGCGCCGTTGGCGCGCTGCTAAGCAAGCAGGGCTGAAACGTGTTCCTTGCTTGGTGAAAAAGGTTGAAGACCGAGCAGCCATCGCAATGGCGCTGATTGAGAACATTCAACGTGAAGACTTGAATGTGATTGAAGAAGCGCAAGCGCTTGAGCGTTTGCAAGATGAATTCACGCTGACTCATCAGCAAGTGGCCGATGTGATTGGCAAATCAAGAACGACCGTCAGTAACTTATTACGTCTGAATCAATTAGAAATTGACGTAAAAGGTCTGGTCGCTAATAAAAAATTAGAAATGGGTCATGCTCGAGCATTGTTGGCTTTAGAAGGCGAACAACAAATTGAAGTAGCTCTGCAAGTCGCTAAGAAGCAAATGACAGTTCGCCAAACCGAACAGTTAGTAAAAAAGTGCTTAGCGCCACAAAATGAGCAAAAAGCGCAACAAGAAGATACCGAAGCGGAGCAAATGTCGCATAAATTGAGTCAACTGCTTGATGCTAAGGTTTCTTTGGTCCGTTCTGCAAACGGCAAAGCGAAAGTGACGATAAGTCTTGATGAGCCTCACAAATTGGATCAACTGATTGCCAAGCTAGAGGCCTAGATGAGATAATTGATTTAGGTCAATTAATCAATTTAATCGAATTTTGTGTGAAAGTTGTCGGATTGTAAACAAAACTGTAAGTTTTTGATGCAATATAATTGCATTCAATTGTTCTCACCGTATAATTTTCGCCAATTTCCCTGCACATAGAGTTTAGTGCGAAGTGGATATTACTAGAGGTACGAATACATGGTAGCTGCGTTAGCTAGACCAGGACGAGAGCTCGCAAAGCAATTGTTAATGATCCAGTCTGGCGCGGTTATTTTTGTGGCGGCAGGAATGGCGGTGGCCGTGAATCCTGAATGGGGATTTTCAGCGTTGGTTGGTGGTGGCATTTTTGTCGTTGCCAATGCAGTATTCGCGCTCTTTGCTTTTATGTTTAGTGGGGCTCGCGCTGCAAAGCGTATTGCAGCTTCATTTTTCACAGGCGAAGCTCTGAAAATTCTCATCACGGTTGCGCTATTCTACGTTGCCTACATGTATATGCAGGTGGAACTTGTTCCCCTCAAACTAACCTATTTGCTGGTACTAGGTATTAATATCTGTGCACCAGTGCTATTCATTAACAACAAAAAATAGGATGAGTTATGGCTGCGCCAGGTGAAGCGCTAACATCGTCCGGATACATTGCCCACCACTTATCAAACCTTTCTTTAGCTAAGTTAGGCTTGGTAGCGGATGAAGCAAGTTTCTGGAACGTACATATCGATAGCCTGTTTTTTTCTTGGTTTACTGGTTTAATTTTCCTCGGAATTTTTTACAAAGTAGCGAAGGGAACAACAGCGGGTGTACCGGGTAAGCTTCAGTGTGCTGTAGAAATGATCGTTGAATTTGTCGCGGAAAACGTCAAAGACACGTTCCATGGACGCAACCCACTGATCGCGCCTTTAGCACTGACTATCTTTTGTTGGGTATTCTTGATGAACGTGATGGACTTAGTCCCGATCGACTTCTTGCCTTACCCAGCAGAGCATTGGCTAGGTATCCCTTACCTTAAGGTTGTACCGTCTGCTGATGTGAATATCACCATGGCTATGGCTCTAGGCGTTTTCGCATTGATGATTTACTACAGCATCAAAGTGAAAGGTCTAGGTGGATTCGCAAAAGAACTTGCACTACATCCATTCAATCACCCACTAATGATTCCGTTTAACCTACTGATCGAAGTGGTATCGCTACTAGCGAAGCCTCTTTCTCTTGGTATGCGTTTATTCGGTAACATGTTCGCGGGTGAGGTTGTATTCATTCTTTGTGCGGCAATGCTACCATGGTACTTACAATGGATGGGTTCACTACCGTGGGCAATCTTCCATATCTTGGTTATTACGATTCAAGCCTTCGTATTCATGATGTTGACAATTGTTTACCTGTCAATGGCACACGAAGACGCTGATCATTAATTTTTTAAGCTTTTTATTTGGGCACTAAGCCAACAACTATAAATTGGAGATAGTAATGGAAACTTTACTGAGCTTTTCTGCAATCGCCGTAGGTATTATCGTCGGTCTTGCTTCTCTTGGTACAGCGATTGGTTTCGCACTGCTAGGTGGTAAATTCCTAGAAGGTGCTGCACGTCAACCAGAAATGGCTCCTATGCTACAAGTTAAGATGTTCATCATCGCAGGTCTACTTGATGCGGTTCCAATGATCGGTATCGTAATCGCGCTACTATTCACTTTCGCAAACCCATTTGTGGGTCAACTAGCAGGCTAATTAACAACTCTGTTAATTGTATTTTTGTAGTTGATTCTTAAAAGGGAGTAGCTGTTGTGAATATAAACGCAACTCTGCTAGGTCAAGCAATCTCGTTCGCACTATTTGTGTGGTTCTGCATGAAGTATGTATGGCCACCGTTGATGCAAGCGATCGAAGAACGTCAGAAGAAAATTGCTGATGGTCTTCAAGCAGCAGAACGTGCTGCAAAAGACTTGGATCTAGCACAAGCCAACGCTTCTGATCAGATGAAAGAAGCGAAGCGCACAGCAACTGAGATCATCGACCAAGCGAATAAGCGTAAGTCTCAAATTATTGATGAAGCTCGCGAGGAAGCTCAGGCAGAACGCCAGAAAATCCTAGCGCAAGCGGAAGCAGAACTTGAAGCTGAACGTAATCGTGCACGCGATGAGCTGCGCAAACAAGTTGCTACTCTGGCTGTAGCTGGTGCCGAGAAAATCCTTGAGCGTACTATCGATAAAGACGCTCAGAAAGATATTCTCGACAACATTACTGCAAAACTTTAAGTCTGGGGGCGCATATGTCTGATTTGACTACAATCGCACGCCCCTATGCTAAAGCAGCTTTTGACTTTGCTGTAGACAAAGACCAGTTGGACCAATGGGGCCAAATGTTGTCTTTCGCTACTGAAGTTGCCAAAAACGAACAAATGAATGAACTTTTAACCGGTTCTGTTTCCGCCGAGAAAATGGCAGAAATTTTTGTTGCAGTTTGCGGTGAACAAGTTGATGCGCACGGTCAAAACCTGATTAAGGTTATGGCTGAGAATGGTCGTTTAACGGCCCTTCCCGATGTTTGTGAGCAATTCTTCTTATTGAAGAAAGAACATGAGAAAGAAATCGATGTTGAAGTCATTTCAGCAAGCGAACTTTCTGATGAACAGCTAGCAAATATTGGCAGCAAACTTGAAGTGCGTCTTGAACGCAAAGTGAAGCTGAATTGCAGCGTAGATGAGACCCTACTTGGTGGGGTTATTATTCGAGCCGGAGACCTAGTCATCGATGACTCAGCGCGAGGTCGTTTGAACCGCCTGAGCGATGCATTGCAGTCTTAATGGGGATTGGAGCATGCAACTTAATTCCACGGAAATTAGCGATCTAATCAAACAACGCATCGAATCTTTCGACGTTGTTAGTGAAGCTCGCAACGAGGGTACTATCGTATCGGTAAGCGATGGTATCATCCGCATCCACGGCCTAGCGGACGTGATGCAAGGTGAAATGATTGAATTACCGGGTGGCCGTTATGCACTAGCACTTAACCTTGAGCGTGACTCGGTTGGTGCGGTAGTAATGGGCCCATATGCTGACCTTAAGGAAGGCATGAAAGTTACAGGTACTGGCCGCATTCTTGAAGTGCCAGTTGGTCCAGAGCTACTAGGTCGCGTAGTAAACACGCTAGGTGAACCTATCGATGGTAAAGGTCCAATCGAAGCTAAATTGACTTCGCCTGTAGAAGTAATCGCACCAGGTGTAATCGACCGTAAATCGGTAGACCAACCTGTACAAACTGGCTACAAATCAGTTGACTCAATGATCCCAATCGGTCGTGGTCAGCGTGAACTTGTAATCGGTGACCGTCAGACTGGTAAAACAGCAATGGCGATCGATGCGATTATCAACCAGAAAGACTCTGGTATTTTCTCAATCTACGTAGCAATCGGTCAGAAAGCATCGACTATCGCTAACGTAGTTCGCAAACTAGAAGAGCACGGCGCGCTAGCTAACACTATCGTTGTTGTTGCATCTGCTTCTGAATCTGCAGCGCTACAATACCTAGCGCCATACGCAGGTTGTGCGATGGGTGAATACTTCCGCGATCGCGGTGAAGACGCACTGATTGTTTACGATGATCTATCTAAGCAAGCGGTAGCTTACCGTCAGATCTCTCTACTACTAAAACGTCCACCAGGCCGTGAGGCATTCCCAGGTGACGTATTCTACTTACACTCTCGTCTACTAGAGCGTGCAGCTCGTGTAAACGAAGAGTACGTAGAGCGTTTCACTAACGGTGAAGTGAAAGGTAAGACTGGTTCTCTAACTGCTCTTCCTATCATCGAAACTCAAGCAGGTGACGTTTCAGCATTCGTACCGACTAACGTAATCTCGATTACCGATGGTCAGATCTTCCTACAAACTGAGCTATTCAACGCGGGTGTTCGCCCAGCCGTTGACCCAGGTATCTCAGTATCTCGTGTAGGTGGTTCAGCTCAGACGAAAATCATCAAGAAGCTATCTGGCGGTATCCGTACTGCACTAGCTCAGTATCGTGAACTAGCTGCATTCGCACAGTTCTCGTCTGACCTTGATGAAGCAACGAAGAAACAGCTAGACCACGGTCAAAAAGTAACAGAACTAATGAAGCAGAAGCAGTACGCTCCAATGTCTGTATTTGACCAAGCACTAGTTATCTTCGCGGCAGAGCGCGGCTATTTAGCAGATGTTGAACTAAACAAACTGCTAGATTTTGAAGCGGCTCTACTATCGTATGCTCGCGGTCAATACGCTGAATTTGCAGCTGAGATCGACAAGTCGGGTGCGTACAACGATGAAGTTGAAGCTCAGTTGAAGAAGCTGACTGACGACTTCGTAGCAACCCAAACTTGGTAATTAGGTCGGTGGCAGTTTCTGCCACCAACTAACGGAGAGTAACGATGGCCGGCGCAAAAGAGATACGTAATAAAATCGGTAGTGTTAAAAGCACGCAGAAAATTACGAAAGCGATGGAAATGGTAGCAGCTTCAAAAATGCGTCGTTCTCAAGATGCAATGGAAGCTTCTCGTCCATACGCTGAAACAATGCGTAAAGTGATCGGTCATGTGGCAAACGCAAACCTAGAGTACCGTCATCCGTACCTAGAAGAGCGTGAAGCCAAGCGTGTTGGTTACATCATCGTTTCTACAGACCGTGGCCTGTGTGGCGGCTTGAACATTAACGTGTTCAAAAAAGCTGTGACAGATATGCAGGCTTGGAAAGAGAAAGGTGCAGAAGTTGAACTGGCAGTTGTTGGTTCAAAAGCGACAGCATTTTTCAAAAGCAGTGGCGCAAAAGTTGCTGCTCAGGTTTCAGGTCTGGGTGATAGCCCAAGCCTTGAAGACCTAATCGGTTCTGTAAGCGTAATGCTAAAGAAATACGATGAGGGTGAATTGGATCGCCTGTACGTAGTGTTTAACAAATTTGTGAATACTATGGTTCAGCAACCAACGATCGATCAATTGCTACCTTTGCCTAAATCGGACAGCGAAGAGATGCAGCGTGAGCATTCATGGGATTACATCTATGAGCCTGAACCAAAACCTCTACTGGACACACTTCTAGTGCGTTACGTAGAGTCTCAGGTTTACCAAGGTGTGGTTGAGAACCTTGCTTGTGAGCAAGCGGCTCGAATGATTGCGATGAAAGCTGCAACGGATAACGCGAGTGACCTGATTGAAGACTTAGAACTTGTGTACAACAAAGCCCGTCAGGCTGCGATTACACAAGAACTGTCTGAAATCGTATCAGGTGCTGCAGCGGTTTAAGCTTAGGTTAAACGAAATAGTTTAGAGGATTAACGATGGCTACAGGTAAGGTCGTACAGATCATTGGTGCGGTAGTCGACGTAGAGTTCCCACAGAGCAATGTACCTAGTGTATATGACGCTCTAAACGTTACGGACTCAAAAGAACGTCTTGTTCTTGAAGTTCAGCAACAGCTAGGCGGTGGCGTAGTTCGTTGTATCGTAATGGGTAGCTCTGATGGTTTACGTCGCGGAGTTGAAGTGGTTAACACTGGCGCTCCAATTTCAGTACCAGTAGGTACTAAAACCCTAGGTCGTATCATGAACGTTCTAGGTGACGCGATTGATGAGTGTGGTGAGATCGGTGCGGAAGAGCTTTACTCTATCCACCGTGAAGCACCAAGCTACGAAGAGCAATCAAACGAAACTGCACTTCTAGAAACCGGTGTTAAAGTAATCGACTTGATTTGTCCATTCGCTAAGGGTGGTAAAATCGGTCTATTCGGTGGTGCAGGTGTAGGTAAGACCGTTAACATGATGGAGCTTATCAACAACATCGCACTTCAACACTCAGGTCTATCTGTGTTTGCAGGTGTTGGTGAGCGTACTCGTGAAGGTAACGATTTCTACTTTGAGATGCAGGAAGCGGGTGTTGTAAACATCGAGAAACCTGAAGAATCAAAAGTAGCAATGGTTTACGGTCAGATGAACGAGCCACCGGGCAACCGTCTACGTGTTGCTCTGACAGGTCTAACGATGGCTGAGCGTTTCCGTGATGAAGGTCGTGACGTTCTATTGTTTATCGATAACATCTACCGTTACACGCTTGCAGGTACAGAAGTATCAGCACTTCTAGGTCGTATGCCATCTGCGGTAGGTTACCAGCCTACGCTTGCAGAAGAAATGGGTGTACTACAGGAGCGTATCACGTCAACTAAGCAAGGTTCTATCACGTCTGTACAGGCGGTATACGTACCAGCGGATGACTTGACTGACCCATCTCCAGCAACAACGTTCGCGCACTTGGATGCAACGGTTGTACTTAACCGTAACATCGCAGCAATGGGTCTATACCCTGCGATCGACCCACTGGATTCTACATCTCGTATGCTAGATCCATTGGTTGTTGGTCAAGACCACTACGACACAGCTCGTGGTGTTCAGCAGACTCTTCAGCGCTACAAAGAGCTGAAAGACATCATCGCGATTCTAGGTATGGACGAGCTATCTGAAGAAGATAAGCAAGTTGTATCTCGTGCACGTAAGATTGAGCGTTTCCTAACTCAGCCTTACCACGTAGCGGAAGTATTTACAGGTGACCCTGGTGTTTACGTACCTCTTAAAGAGACTCTACGTGGCTTTAAAGGTCTACTAGCTGGTGAATACGATGACATTCCAGAGCAAGCGTTCATGTACTGCGGTTCGATTGACGATGCTATCGAGAATGCGAAGAAGCTATAAGGCTAACTAGGAGGCGATATGGCACCAATAACCTTTCACCTAGACGTAGTAAGCGCTGAGAAACGTATTTTCTCAGGTCGCGTTGAAACGTTTCAGGTGACCGGTAGCGAAGGTGAGCTGGGTATTTTCCACGGCCACACTCCGCTCCTGTCCGCTATTAAGCCTGGTATGGTGCGTATTGTGAAACAGCACGGCCACGAAGAGTTCATTTATGTCTCTGGTGGTATGGTCGAAGTTCAGCCTGGTACTGCTACAGTACTGGCTGATACAGCGATTCGTGGTGAAGATCTAGACGCAGCGAAGGCAGAAGAAGCCAAGCGTCGCGCTGAGGAGCAAATCCAGAATCAGCATGGCGACATGGACTTCGCACAAGCGGCCAGTGAACTGGCTAAAGCCATTGCTCAGCTACGAGTTATCGAGCTGACCAAAAAGCGTCGCTAAGCTCTATTAGCAACGTTGCATGAAAAAGGCGGCCATTTGGTCGCCTTTTTGATTAATTTTAGTAGGAAATTTACATCCCGCCATTAACTATTCCCTTCAAGGTGTTTAAAATAACGCCCAATTAAAACTAAAACGTCAATAGGTTAATCATGAGATTCAGTGCTGTGATCCTAGCTGCGGGTAAGGGTACCCGTATGTATTCGAACATGCCTAAAGTGCTTCACACTTTAGCAGGGAAGCCAATGGCAAAACATGTTATCGATACATGTACTGGCCTAGGCGCACAAAACATCCATTTAGTTTATGGTCACGGTGGTGACCAAATGCATCAGACGCTTGCTGAAGAACCGGTTAATTGGGTACTGCAAGCTGAGCAGTTAGGTACGGGTCATGCAGTTGATCAAGCTTCTCCAAAGTTTGAAGACGATGAAAAAGTACTGATTCTATATGGTGATGTTCCACTGATTTCAGCTGAAACGATTGAAAACTTGCTTGATGCACAACCTACGGGCGGCATCGCGCTATTAACCGTCATGCTTGACAACCCAATGGGTTACGGTCGTATCATCCGTAAAAATGGCCCTGTTGTGGCGATCGTTGAACAAAAAGATGCGACAGAAGAGCAGAAGCTCATCAAAGAATGTAATACTGGTGTGTTGGTGGCGACAGGCGGTGACCTGAAGCGCTGGCTTGCCGGTCTAAATAACGAAAACGCACAAGGTGAATACTACCTAACTGACGTTATCGCGGCCGCACACGATGAAGGTCGTGCGGTAGAGGCAGTGCACCCAGTAAACGCGATTGAAGTGGAAGGTGTTAACGATCGTGCTCAACTGGCTCGTTTAGAGCGTGCGTTCCAATCAATGCAAGCACAGAAACTGCTAGAACAAGGCGTTATGCTGCGCGACCCAGCGCGTTTCGACCTACGTGGTGAACTGCAATGTGGTATGGACTGTGAAATCGACGCGAATGTAATCATCGAAGGTAAAGTATCACTGGGTGATAACGTAGTGATTGGTACAGGCTGCGTTCTAAAAGATTGTGAAATCGACGATAACACCATCGTTCGCCCATACAGCGTAATTGAAGGTGCAACCGTTGGTGAAGAATGTACGGTTGGCCCATTCACACGCCTACGTCCTGGCGCAGAGATGCGTAACGACTCTCACGTGGGTAACTTCGTAGAAGTGAAAAACGCGCGTATCGGTGAAGGCTCTAAAGCGAACCACCTAACTTACCTAGGTGACGCAGAAATCGGTCAACGCACTAACATCGGCGCGGGTACCATTACTTGTAACTACGATGGTGCGAACAAGTTCAAGACCGTCATTGGTAACGACGTTTTCGTTGGCTCAGATAGCCAACTTATCGCGCCAGTGACAGTTGCGGATGGTGCAACTATTGGTGCTGGTACTACGTTAACCAAAGATGTCGCTGAAGGTGAGCTTGTGATCTCTCGCGCGAAAGAGCGCAAAATTACCGGTTGGCAACGTCCAGTTAAGAAAAAGTAAGCTTAATTCGTTTACTTCAAAAAAACAAAGCCGCTCTTGATGAGCGGCTTTGTTGCATCTGGTGTTGTGAAAGATAGAGTTTAGTGACTTGGGATCGCTATGCGCTTCTCTAGCCAGCGCACCGCTTGAGAGACCAAAAGAATCAACACCAAATACTCTAAGACGAGAAACGTATAGATCTCTAATGGTAAGTACTCATTCACGACCAATTCATTCGCTCGTCTCGTTAAGTCACTTAAACCTATTACGCTGACCAACGAACTCATTTTAAGGATATAAACGAATTGATTCCCCAGTGGCGGTAAGATTTGTCGGAACGCTTGAGGAAGAATCACCAAACGCATTTTTTGCCAATAGTTTAATCCAAGTGACTCTGCTGCTTCATGTTGGCCACGACTGATAGCTTGGATCCCGCCTCTAAATACTTCTGCCATAAAGGCACTTTCTGCAATGGTTAACGCAATCACACCTGCCCAAAAATGATTCAGTGATACGTCTAGCAGCGTCGGCATGCCGTAATACACCCAAAGCAGCAGTACCAAAACAGGAATAGAGCGGATCACCTCCACATAAATACGGTTTATCCACTTGAGTATTGGAGAGTCAGAGAGCGCGGGTAGGGCGATGAGCAATCCAATCGTCATCGCAAACAACATACTGAGCAATGACACTTGGATCGTGTCATTAAAGCCTGCGACCAGAAATCTGATGTTTGTCAGCCCTTGTTCGGTCGATGGATCAAGAACATACCAGCCCCATTGGTAGTCAGAGCAACCGGTGAGAAAAAGCAATGAAACGAGGCACAGATGTCGATAGTTCACAATTACTCCCTGAACTGACTAAAAAACTTCCTTTGTTGCTGCTATGTTATCAATGAAGCCGTACTAATGGTTAATAATTAAAGGGAATATCTCCCACTCTCATTCTTTTAAGGGAATAGAAAATGAAAAAAACGTTGCTTGCGCTAGGAATGTGCCTGCTTGCGATAACTCAAGTCGTTCATGCAGAAAGTCGTCTACAAGAGATATTGGACAAAGGTGTTTTACGTGTAGGGACGACAGGGGATTGGAACCCGATGACGATGAAAGATCCTGCGACCAATGGTTATCGTGGTTTTGATATCGATGTCACCGCTGAGCTTGCTAAAGATCTGGGCGTTAAGGTGGAATACGTTGCGACCGATTGGAAAACACTGGTTAACGGTATCACGGCCAACAAATACGATATTACAGGTAGCGCGTCATTGAATATGTCACGCGCAAAAGTAGCAGGTTATAGCCAACCGTATTTTTATCTTGCGTTTGTACCTGTGGTGCAAAAAAAAGATCTAGCAAAATTCTCTGATTGGGCAGACTTCGATAAGCCAGATGTGAAAGTAGCAGCGACGCTGGGAACGGTTCAAGAGAAGTTGGTCAAAGACTTCTTTCCATCTGCGCAGCATATTGTGATTGAAGCGCCAGCACGTGACTTCCAAGAATTGCTAGCTCGCCGTGCCGACGTATCGGTAACATCAAACGTAGAAGCGGCCACGCTGGTGGAGAAGTTTAAACAGTTGGCGATTGTTCCAGTCAAAGAGCCGCGCAAGCCAACCCCAATTGCGATGCTCTTGCCTCAAGATGACCAAGTATGGATAAATTACATCAACCACTGGGTTGAGCTTAAGAAGACTCAAGGCTTCTTTAAGCAAACTGCTGAAAAATGGGGCTTGAAGAGTATGTAAGCTCTTACTCTTAGCTATCCTAGAAAAACAAAGAGCCGCATAGTGCGGCTCTTGTTTATTGCTTTATAGACTGAGTTTGAAGGTGTTTTAAAGCTCGTCTTCACTCACCACACGAGCATTGTCAGGTGTCGTGAAGTGCTGAGACAATTCACGGTTAGATAGAATGTAACCCATCCACAGACCACCCATACAAATCACAATCGCAACACCGGTCACCATTTGAGCTTGGCTCGCCATTGCTGCAACAAGTGCGCTTGATAGGCTGCTCACGGTAATTTGCAGGCTGTTTTGTAGGCCAGCAGCCGTAGCAGGACTTTGCTGAGCACTTGCTAATGCGCGGTTTACTACGATTGGATAAAGTGCACCGTTAGCAACCGCAATCAAACAGAATGGCGCTAGGATTGGCCAGATAGAGGTCAGTTGCCATTGTGACGCAGCGAAGATAAGCAGTGCAGCAACACTAAACAGGCCAATCAACTGACGCAGAATCTTCTCGTCACCGTATTTGCGAACGCCAACCTTACCTAAGTAACCACCCACCATGAAGGCGATAGTTTGTGGAATAAAGCTTAAACCAATGTCCTTCGCTTCATAGCCAAGTTGAGACATGATCTCAGGCATACCGGTTAAGTAAGCAAAGAAAGCCGCAGACGCAGTAGCAAACATAAACACGTTACCTAGGTAAGCTTTAGAACCTAGTAGTGATTTGATGTCTGAAGACATACTGGTTTGTTTTGCCTCTACTTTTTCATCTTTCTGAGCCATAGTTGCTACAACGAGTAGTACACCCATTAGCGTCAATGCAACAAAAATACTGTGCCAGCCAAAGCTGTCTGCCAATAACACACCTAATTGAGGTGCGAGTGCTGGTGATAGCGCAACCAAAGGCATAATGGTGGCAAAAATTTGCTGGCTTTGGCTAGAGTGACGTTTAATCACCATCGCTTGCCAGATCACCGCAGGAGCACAAACACCAATCGCTTGAACGAAGCGCAGTGCGAGTAGTTGCCATACTTGCTCACTGAACGCGAGGCCAAATGAGGCTATGGTAAACAGAACCAAACCTGCGGCCAACGTATTACGATGTCCAAATTTGTCTGAAGCCAAGCCCCACATCAACTGACCAAAAGCCATACCAACAAGAAATACGGTCAGAGAAAGTGCGATTTGTTCAGGGCCTGTAGCAAAATCGATTTCCATTGCTTTGAATGCCGGTAAGTACATATCGGTAGCAATAAAGCCGAGCATTGATAAGGCTGCGAGATAAACAAGCTGTAGTTTTGAGATTTTCATGATTCAACCAATCAAATTATTTAATCATTTATTGTTCAGTATCAGTTAGCGCTAACCCTGATTTATTTACCTCGCCATTCTATTTTTCGATTTTAAGAAAATAAAACGCTAAAATTATTGGTTATCAATCAAATTTTTTGAAGGGTCGATATTCATGTTCTCAAAATCTTCGTTGGAGATGCTCGATACGGTTGCTCGCTTAGGCAGTTTTACTGCGGCTGCCGAAGTGTTGCATAAGGTGCCGTCGGCGATCAGTTATGGCGTACGTCAAGTGGAACAAGAACTGGATGTGGTGCTGTTTCGCCGCTTGCCGAGAAAGGTAGAACTCACGCCAGCGGGAGAACTTTTTATTGCTGAAGCGCGTTTATTATTGAGACAGATGGCAGAAGTGAAAGCGCAAACTCGACGTGCAGCTCATGGCTGGCAATCAACGTTGAAGCTCACGTTGGATAACGTGGTCAAGCTCGACAAGCTCAAACCTTTGGTTGAAGACTTTTATCGAGAGTTTGAATTTGCAGAGCTGCAAATCAACATGGAAGTATTTAATGGTTCTTGGGAGGCTATCGCTCAGGAACGAGCTGATATCGTGGTTGGCGCTACTTCTGCAATTCCTGTTGGTGGCGATTTTGAAGTCAAAGATATGGGCGTACTCGATTGGGCATTCGTAATGTCTCCGGCTCATCCTTGCGTTCGTCAGCAGATACTTACCGAAGAGTTTGTCAGTAAATTTCCGGCTATTTGCTTAGATGATACGTCAAACGTCTTGCCAAAACGTCACACTGGGCATTATCCGAAACAACGACGTTTGCTTTTACCTAATTGGTACAGTGCGATTGAGTGTCTAAAAAATGGGGTTGGCGTAGGATACATGCCACGACATATTGCTATGCCACTTATTAATGATGGTGTGCTGGTAGAAAAAGTGCTGCCGGATGATAAGCCGCTGAGCCAGTGTTGTTTGGTGTGGCGCAAGGACGATAACCATAAGTTGATTCAATGGATGGTGGATTATCTTGGCTCGTCAAGTCAACTTCATCGAGATTGGCTACAACATTCATAAAATTGAAAATTGACCGAAACACGTGTTGACAATGTGGTCAATTCATTAAAAATCGAAACAAAGTTCGGTAAATTTAGGATAAACGATTATGTCAAAATTAGTGGATAGAAAATGGCAAATCTTACCGATCATCACATTGTCTGTGTTTATGTTGGTGGGATTATACGGGTTTTATATAACGCTTGAGCGTTCAGTGCATGATTCTGTGCAGCGAACAACGGAATCTCTGCTTACCGATGTTATCTATGAAATTAAAGAAGATGCTCCGAGCTTCGCTCACGATTCTGATATCGATGATTATATCGGTGACTTAACGCAAGCCGATGCAGATGCTCGTATTCAAGTACTTGATGAGCAGGGCACCGTTGTCGGAGATACTGCGCTGTCAGACCGCGCTTTAATTGGACTGGAAAGTCACAGCGACCGACCTGAATTTGTCCAAGCTTGGGAGAATGGGTCTGGCTACGACGTACGCTTTAGTGAAGTGTTGTCTGTTGATCTGTTTTACGTCTCACGCAAGGTTGTTATCGATTCTCAAGAGTTCGTCGTGGTACTCGCCGTACCGATGCACCATTTGAAAACCATGACATCACAATTGATGGCGATCTTAGGTGCCATGGTGGTACTGAGTATTGGCTTTCTTATCGCAACCTCGATTTTCAGCCATCGTCAAATCATCCATAAAGTATCCGAAGAGCAGAAAAAACAAGATGAGCGCATTCGTCAGCGTACATTGGAAATTGAATTAATGCATCGTTTGGCCAATATGCTGGCAGCATGTAACAATTTGATTGAAGCTCAGATGGTCGTAGAGGATATCGTCCCTCGTATTTTGGGTAAGGTGAATGGCAGTATTTCTCTGATGCGCTCTTCAAGAAACCAGTTAGTCACGCAACTAGATTGGGGGGATAGCTGGCCAGGAAGTCGCTCATTTGCTCCTGATGAATGCTGGTCACTGCGTAAAGGTCGCAGTCACTTATCGATTGAGTCATTCCATAACTTAACTTGTGAACATATGGCATCGATCGAAAATAACCAGACGCTGTGTATTCCTCTAACTGCACACGGCAATACCATCGGTATCATGCATTTGTATTTTGGCCAAGGTGAGATTGAAGTTGATGAGATGACCATGCAGTTGTCGTACAGCGTGGCGGAACATTTAGGCTTAGCATTAGCGAACTTGAGTCTCCAAGAGAAGTTACGTTCTCAGGCGTTGAGCGATCCGTTAACGGGGTTGTACAACCGCCGTTTCTTCGAGCAAAAGCTCACGGAGCACGTAAACAACTCAGCGACCAGCACAGAAGCTATGTCGCTATTGATGCTTGATCTCGACCATTTCAAGCGCTTTAACGACAACTTTGGTCATGATGCCGGTGATTACGTATTGAAAGAGATCAGCGCGCTATTAAAACGCACCGTCTCTGAAGATGAAACAGCCTGTCGTTTGGGCGGGGAAGAGTTAGCCGTGATTCTGCCTCATTGCGATATGGCTTCGGCAACGGATTATGCACAGAACATAGTGGATCAGATCCGTGCTTTACACCTAGAGCACAAAGGTTTGTCACTAGGTCAGTTAAGTGTCTCGATTGGTGTCGCAACTTATCCTGAGCCTGCTTCTGATATCGAAGTGTTAGTGAAGATGGCTGATAAGGCGCTGTATCTTGCGAAAGACCAAGGCAGAGACCGTGTCGTTAATTATCAACAATACAGCGAGTTTAAGACGCCAGAGCCAGATGCGGCGGAAATCACATTGGTTCAACGTTAATAAAAAATCCCTCGTCATGGCGAGGGATTTTTGTATAGCTTGATGTCGGCTACGACAAGAAAAACTTATAAGACGGGTTGTCCGTTTCGTCTTTACATTGATAGCCAAGTTCGCGTAAATGCGCGGAAAACTGAGCTAAGTCGCTTTCATCTAACTCGAAACCACATAAAACGCGTCCGTAGTCGGCACCGTGATTACGGTAGTTGAACAAGCTGATGTTCCAATGAGTACCTAAAGTGCTTAAGAACTTAAGTAGCGCACCTGGGTATTCTGGAAACTCAAAGCTATACAGACGTTCTTTGAGTGGTTTAGACGGCTTACCGCCAATCATGTAGCGTACGTGTAACTTCGCCATTTCATCATCGGACAGGTCAACCACAGGGTAACCACCATCACGTAAATCGCGAATGATATTTTCCAACTCTTCTTGACCGCCTTGCAAACGAACACCAACAAAGATATTTGCCAAAGCATCATCGTTGTAACGGTAATTAAACTCAGTGACCGCTCGACCACCAATCAAGTTGCAGAACTCAAAGAAAGCGCCTTGACGTTCTGGAATCGTAACTGCTAATAAACCTTCGCGCTTTTCACCCAATTCGCAACGTTCTGATACGTAGCGCAAACCATGGAAGTTGGTATTCGCACCAGACAGCACGGTACCAAGGTTTTTGCCTTCTAGTTTGTTCTGCTCAGCAAACTTCTTTAAACCCGCTAGAGCAAGCGCACCTGAGGGCTCTGCAATCGCGCGCGTGTCTTCAAAGATGTCTTTGACTGCTGCGCAGATTTCATCACTAGAGACCGCAATATGGCCATCAATGTACTTTTGGCATAGACGGAAAGTTTCTTCACCAATGCGCTTTACCGCAACACCATCGGCAAACATGCTGACTTGATCGAGCACGACGGGCTCGCCTGCATCTAATGCAGCCTTTAAACAAGAAGAATCTTCCGGCTCAACCGCAATGACTTTGATTTCGGGCATCAGTTGCTTGACGAGTACCGCCACGCCAGCAGCTAAACCACCACCTCCGACAGGGACAAAGATATAATCAAGGTGGCCATTTTGTTGCAGCATTTCCATGCCGATGGTGCCTTGACCTGCAATCACCAGTGGATGATCGAAGGGAGGGACAAAGGTGTACCCGTTTAACTCGGATAGACGCTCTGCCTCGGCTTTTGCCTCATCAAAGTTACTGCCATGCAAAACGACATTACCACCAAAACCACGTACCGCATCCACTTTGATGTCTGGTGTTGTCTTTGGCATAACAATCGTCGTTCGGATACCAAGTTTAGTACCAGAGAGAGCCATACCTTGAGCATGGTTACCTGCTGATGCTGCAATCACGCCCGCGTTTTTTTGCGCTTCGGATAGGCTTGCCACCATATTGTAGGCGCCACGTAGCTTGAACGAGTGCACTGGTTGACGGTCTTCACGTTTGATCTGCACATTGTTACCAATGCGTGCAGCAAGGCGCGGCATCTCTTGTAAAGGGGTGACGGTTGCCACTTCGTACACAGGAGCGCGCAAGATCTGGCGCAGATAATCTGCACCAGACTGGTTTTCCTGTTTTAAGGGAAAGGGTTGACTCATAAAGCTAGCCCTCGAGCTTAGATTTATCTCGCACTGCACCTTTGTCAGCACTGGTTGCCATGCTTGCGTACGCCTTCAAAGCAAAAGAGACTTCACGCTGACGGTTCGCTGGCTTCCAGCCTAGTTCGTCTTGTTTTGCTCGGCGTGCAGTAAGCTCTTCTTCTGAAACATCCAGTGAGATAGAGCGGCTAGGAATATCAATGGTGATGATGTCGCCATTTTGAACCAAGCCGATAGTACCTCCACTGGCTGCTTCTGGAGAGGCGTGACCAATTGAGAGGCCTGATGTACCACCAGAGAAGCGACCATCTGTCAGTAGCGCACAAGACTTACCAAGGCCCATCGATTTTAGGTACGTGGTTGGGTAAAGCATTTCTTGCATGCCCGGACCACCTTTCGGACCTTCGTAGCGAATAACAACCACTTCACCCGCTTTTACCTTGCCACCTAAAATGCCATCAACAGCAGAGTCTTGGCTTTCAAAGACGATTGCAGGACCTTGGAACTTAAGGTTTTCTTCATCTACGCCAGCGGTTTTCACAATACAGCCATCCACTGCGATGTTGCCAGACAGAACGGCTAGGCCGCCTTCTTGGCTAAAGGCGTTTTCTTTTGAACGGATACAACCGTCTACGCGATCGTCATCAAGGCGATCCCAGCGGCAATCTTGAGAGAAGGCTTGAGTTGTTCGGATGCCCGCAGGACCAGCACGGAAGAACTTAAGGACTTCTTCGTTTTCCGTTTGCATGATGTCGTATTCAGCAAGTTGTTGCTGCATCGTCATGCCAAGCACTGTGTGTGTATTGCCGTTTAGCAAGTTTGCACGATCAAGTTCACCCAAGATCGCCATGACACCACCAGCACGGTGCACGTCTTCCATGTGGTATTTCTGCGTCGACGGTGCCACTTTACAGAGGTGTGGAACGCGACGAGACATTTCATCAATGTCGTTCATGTCGAAGTCAATTTCACCTTCCTGTGCGGCTGCTAACAGGTGCAGAACCGTATTGCTAGAGCCGCCCATTGCGATGTCCAGTGCCATTGCATTTTCGAAGGCTGCGCGGTTAGCGATATTACGTGGTAGGGCTGACTCATCATCTTGTTCGTAGTAACGGCGAGTTAGTTCAACCACGCGTTTACCTGCGTTAATGAATAGTTGCTCGCGGTCAGCGTGAGTCGCCAACATTGAGCCATTACCTGGCTGAGACAGACCCAATGCCTCTGTTAGACAGTTCATCGAGTTTGCGGTAAACATGCCTGAGCATGATCCACATGTTGGACATGCGCTGCGTTCGATCTGTTCGCTTTGTTGATCAGAAACGGTTGGATCGGCACCTTGGATCATTGCATCAACAAGATCTAGTTTGATGATCTGATCTGAAAGCTTGGTTTTGCCTGCTTCCATAGGACCGCCTGAAACAAAAATAACCGGAATGTTTAGGCGCATTGCAGCCATCATCATTCCTGGAGTGATTTTGTCACAGTTAGAGATACACACCATTGCATCGGCACAGTGCGCATTCACCATGTACTCAACAGAGTCGGCAATCAGTTCACGTGAAGGCAGTGAGTAAAGCATGCCACCGTGGCCCATTGCGATGCCGTCATCGACTGCGATAGTGTTAAATTCTTTTGCGATGCCGCCGGCTTTTTCTATTTCACCGGCAACCAATTGACCCATGTCTTTTAGGTGTACGTGACCCGGAACAAATTGAGTAAATGAGTTCACAACGGCGATGATTGGTTTACCGAAGTCTTCATCTTTTACGCCAGTAGCACGCCAAAGAGCACGTGCACCCGCCATGTTACGACCATGTGTGGTGGTAGCTGATCTATATTTTGGCATTTCTTAATCCTTCTTACTTCTGTTCTGGGTACACATAGTCTAACCAGCCCCACTTGTCTTCCGTGGTGCCGTTAAATAGGCCAAAGTAGGCCGCTTGCAGTTCTTTAGTGATTGGGCCGCGTTTACCGGTGCCCACTTCAATTTTGTCGATGGTTGCCACTGGCACCACTTCCGCAGCTGTACCTGTCATAAAGACTTCATCGGCAAGGTAGAGTGCTTCACGAGCAATGTTCGCTTCACGCACTTCATAGCCTTTATCACGTGCGATGGTCATGATCGAATCACGAGTGATACCTGGTAGAATCGCGCTGGTTGCTGGTGGTGTGGTGATCACGCCGTCTTTGATCACAAAGATGTTTTCACCAGCCCCTTCCGATAGATAACCGTCTACGCTCAGTGCGATACCTTCGTCGTAACCGTGACGACGAGCCTCACCGCCAACGAGCAGTGAAGATAGGTAGTTACCGCCTGCCTTAGCCGCAGTTGGGATGGTGTTTGGTGCTGCACGATTCCAACTAGAGATCATGGCATCAACACCAGCTTCTAGCGCTTCTTCACCTAGGTAAGAACCCCAAGGGAAAGCAGCAATGATGAGTTCCATTTCAGTGCCTACTGGCGGGCATACGCCCAAGCCAACATGACCCACAAAACCTAGTGGACGGATATAAGCGCTATCGAGTTTGTTTTGGCGAAGTGTTTTGCGTGTTGCTTCCATGATTTCCTCTACAGAGAAAGGGATAGGGAAGCGGTAAATTTTTGCGGAGTCTTTTAAACGCTGTGCATGCTCACGATGGCGGAAGACAATTGGTCCTTTTGGTGTGTTGTAGCAGCGTACGCCTTCAAAAACAGAGGTGCCGTAGTGCATCGCATGAGTCAAAACGTGTACGTTTGCCTCTGCCCATGGAACCATCTCACCATTAAACCAAATGAAATCTGCGGTTTTCGTTGCCATTTATTGCCTTCCTTATGCGCTCACGTGTTGTTGTAGGTTGTGATTTGGGAGTTCGTCATTGCGAATTTTCAGTACCTCGACGGTACGGATATCCCACAACTTTTCAATTTGATTAACCAAGAACGAGATTGGTCGGTCACTGTCGACGATGATCTCTACGCTGGCGACTTTGCTTTCGTGGTTTTGCGTCGCCGCAACTTGTTTGATCACAAAGCCTCGATGACGAATCACACGAAGAACGCGCTCTAACAGTACCGGTTTGTCATCGGCTTTGATGTCGAGTAAATATCTGTCCATGTGATTGTCTCCTAAGTATTTTCCAACATGTCACTGTTGGATGCGCCTGGTGGCACCAATGGCCACACGTTCTCTTCTTCATCGATTAAAACGTGAAGCATGTAAGAAGTCTTACTTTCTAGCATCTCTTTGAGAGCCGGTTCGACTTCTTCTTTCTTGGTGATGGTTTTACCCGGGATATCGAACGCTTTTGCCAGCATCACGAAGTCTGGATTGTCATCAAGAATGGTTTCACTATGGCGGCCGTCAAAAAACAGCGACTGCCATTGGCGAACCATGCCAAGACGTTGGTTATTAAGGAGGACAATCTTTACTGGTATCTGACGACGCTTCAGCGTGCCCAACTCCTGCACGTTCATCATAAATGAACCGTCACCTGTAATAAGGATAGACTGATCATCAGGACGTGCGACAGCAGCGCCCATTGCAGCAGGTAAGCCAAAGCCCATCGTACCTAGACCAGCAGAAGTGATGAAGTTTTGTGGGTTACGCGGTTGGATATGTTGCGCTGCCCACATCTGATGCTGACCTACGTCAGTCGACACGATCGAGCTGTCAGGCATCATGTCAGACAGCTGTTTAAGTAACAGAGGAGCGTAAATTAACTCGCCTGGGTGGTCGTAACGCCATTTAAAACCGCTACGTAGACTTTCACTGTGGTGAACCCATGGTGAGATATCTTGTGTTAACTCTAACTGAGGAAGAATGGTATTGATGTCACCACGCAATGGCGCATTTGCATGACGCAGTTTGTGTATCTCTGCCGCATCGATGTCGATATGAATGACCTTGGCATGGGGGGCGAATGTATCAAGCTTACCCGTTACTCGGTCATCGAAACGTGCTCCTACCACAATCAAAAGGTCACTCTCTTGTACAACAAGATTGGCTGCTTTAGTGCCGTGCATACCCAACATACCAAGGTAGTGTGGGTCATGGCGTTCAATGGTACCCAGCCCTTTCAGAGTGCTTACTGCTGGCATAGGGTTTAGGCGTAGAAACTCACGAACGGCATCTGTTGCTTTAGCAAGTTGAACACCGCCACCTACGTACAAAACAGGGCGAGTTGAAGCGGCGAGAACTTCTTGTGCGCGTTGGATGTCTTCATCGCGGACTTGTGGGATGGCTGGTGGAACACAGGGAGGCAGAAGTTCAGTTGGTGCTTGAGCAAGTTGAACATCTTTAGCGATATCGACAATAACTGGACCTGGGCGGCCTGTTTTCGCTACTTCGAACGCTTCGGCAAGCGTTGGGGCAAGGTCTTCGATGTCAGTCACTAGGTAACTGTGTTTGGTACAAGAGAGGGACATTCCGATCACATCCATTTCTTGGAAAGCATCGGTACCGATATGAGAACTGGCAACCTGACCGGTAATGGCGACAAGTGGCACGGAATCTAGGAAGGCATCGGCAAGGCCAGTAACAAGATTGGTGGCACCAGGTCCAGAAGTAGCCATACAAACTGCTACGTCTTGTGTCGCGCGGGCCATTCCTATAGCGGCCATTGCGGCCCCTTGCTCATGACGGCATAAGATATGTTCTACACCACCATCATATAGCGCATCGTAGATTGGCATGATGGCTCCACCAGGATACCCAAACACCGTCTCGATGCCTTGCTGTCTTAAAGCGGCTACGACAAGTTGTGCACCGGTCATCGTAAACCTCCTTTGCTACGTTGTGGCTCGTAGCTATCGCCATGTGTTTCGCACTTCATGTGCACTCCCATTCTTCCCGTTAAGCTGTCTAAGAGTTAGACAGATGACAACATGTAGTTGTAAAAAAACCCCCGGACTTTTCAGTGCGGGGGTTTTTTGTAATTTGTGGTTATTTTTCGCCCACATTCCCCCGCGCGGTGTCAATAATGACCACGATAATCAGGGCTAGCAGTGAGTTGATGTGAGCGAATATGTTCATCTGTCTGTCGTTCTTTTTTCGTTAATAAGTATTGTGTAATGTTCTACGAAAATGTTTGCGTCACTAGTGGTAACACACAAATCTGCTGCATGACAAGCAAAAAGTCATTCTTTTTTCACATTAAGTACCCATCTGGACAGGCTATATAACATATCCATATAGAAAACATCTGCTTATATAGCGTACAAAAATTTGAGGAAATTATGGGGCTGGCAATCATTCATAGTCGAGCAAGTGTGGGTGTGCAAGCGCCATCGGTAAGCGTGGAAGTCCACATCAGCAATGGGATGCCGGGCTTTACACTCGTCGGTCTACCAGAAACAACAGTAAAAGAATCTAAAGATCGTGTCCGCAGTGCGATCATTAATTCCAACTTCCAATTTCCTGCCAAGCGAATCACGGTAAATTTGGCCCCAGCAGATTTACCCAAGGAAGGTGGCCGCTTCGATCTACCGATTGCGTTGGGAATTTTAGCCGCTTCAGAGCAAATCGCGACAGATAAGCTTAAAAACTACGAATTTGTTGGCGAATTGGCACTTTCTGGCGGATTAAGACCCGTAAAAGGCGTCTTACCCGCCGCGCTGGCCGCAAATAAAAGTCAGCGTCATTTAGTTGTGCCCCATGCCAACGGTGATCAAGCCGCTTTGGTGGGGAAAGAACAACATAAATCCGCGCAGTCTTTACTGGAAGTGTGCGCTGAGCTTTGTGGTCAGCATAAGTTGGAATTACACCAAGCACCAAAGCGTAATGTCGTCGAAAAGCATGGTCGAGATCTGCAAGACATCATTGGGCAGCAACAAGGTAAACGTGCCTTAGAGATAGCGGCGGCAGGTAATCACAACTTACTTTTTCTTGGCCCTCCCGGAACGGGTAAAACCATGTTGGCTTCACGACTGTGTGATTTATTGCCTGAGATGACCGATGAAGAAGCGATGGAAACGGCATCAGTAGCGTCGCTAACTCAAAGTGAAATCAATGAACATAATTGGAAAACACGCCCGCTGCGCAGCCCGCATCATTCTAGTTCAATGGCGGCATTGGTTGGGGGAGGTTCAGTGCCTAGACCCGGTGAAATTTCATTGGCGCATAATGGACTGTTGTTTTTGGATGAGATTCTCATAATCCTAATAACTAAAAGTTATCAAAAGAGTATCAAGCTTATGAATGTGAATGATTTAAATGGTTTTTAGTGCATTTTATTTACGTTGACAATAATCAATTTGACATCTACGTTTATTATTAGTTGTCAATTTATGAGGTTTGGTTGTGAATGTAAAAACACTAAATGAGCTTTCTTTATTAAAAACTGCATTGTCAGTCGAATACTCTAACTACCTAACACTTGCTGCTGAATCCTCAATCCCCCCAAATTTTATACAACGAACATTGAATGTTTATGCAGCTTACTGCTACTTGGTTAAACAAGGTAACTACAGTGCATTGGAAATACTGAATGATGCAAGCTCACTTAATGCACACTTCCAGTCGCTCATTGGCTTTGTTTATAACTATGATGATACCACTATCAAGCATAGATATAAGATTGGTAATCAACTCAAAAATCTTTTCCGCTACATTGCGCAAGATAAACATTTAACTCTTGATGAAGTAAAGCTTTCGAGTTTAAAAATCACAGAAGACGTTTCGACCTGTCTAGCTCAGTTCAGAGAGCTTAATATAGATAAATCAAAGGCTGACTACCTTGATGGTTGGCGGGTGTTATCAAAAGAAGGCAAAGAACATGAGGCTCATCTGGATACGCTTTATGTGAATTTTAGTGAGGCGTTTACCAACAAGGTTCATCTAGCCCTTAAAAACTATGCTTTTACACAAAAATCATCATCTTTGAGCAAGGCATTAAATGAACTCAAAAAACTCTTTGTGGGCATCGCCACGGTTTATAACGACCGAGACGGACTAACAATAGAAACCCTTCTAAGTCGTAATTATGTGCAGCTACTTTTCCATAAGGTGTTTAAAGTGCTATTTGTGCGCTCTCAAGCAGCCCATAACTGCCCCAAGACTTTTCATGCTAAGTGGCGAGATACCATTAACTATTATACCGAGTGCTTTATCAACACGGGTGTTTTTGCTGAACCTCACAAACCATTCATCGTTCCAGACTGGAAAGACCCAAAAGATGCAGCACCCACCTTTTCAATTGGAGGCAATGCTACGCAGCCAGAAAACCTTCGATGGTTTGCTAACATTCCACTCAAAATTAAAGATGAAGAGGCTGTTTCAATTATTCAGCAACGTGTAGACCGAGACATGGCGCATGTCAGGCATGTGTGTCTCTTGAAATTTGAAGAGCTTTTAGAGCGAGAAGATAGAAATAAAGCTTTTCAGAGCACAGGCTTAGTTAAACCATTGAGCGGCACGTTAGGCTATAAAAAATATAAGAACTTTGTCGGTGAAGATAAGTTAGATAATACAGTAGCAACCTTTTATGCGCACGGCATCGCTGCAAAAGACACTGGCTATCTACAATTTTGGGGGTTTTACGGTAACGCTAGCCAACTCAACACAGAGTTAAATTTACCAACCAAATCAACGCTGAATGTTCTTTTGACGCTTCTTGTGATGGAGCATCCTCTGATAACACCGTCTTGGTTAGAGAAATGGGACTTATTTGATGTAAATGGCAATATGGTGGGTTATAAGCAAGTGAGCTATTGTCAAATGTGGTGTATGGAAGATCATGCAGTAGCTTGTTGATGAGTCTCCATTTCTTTCACTCCATTGATGAAGCGAA
>NZ_BAOG01000003.1 GCF_000400365.1 Vibrio jasicida CAIM 1864 = LMG 25398
GGGATTGCGAATATGGTCTCGTCGTTGTTTGGTGGTATGGCGGGTTGCGCTATGATCGGCCAATCAATGATCAATATTCAGTCTGGTGGACGTACGCGGTTGTCTACGTTATGCGCTGGTGTGTTTCTACTTATCATGGTGGTGTTTTTGGGTGACTACCTTAAACAGATCCCGATGGCCGCGTTGGTAGCGGTGATGATCATGGTTTCTATCAGCACATTTTCATGGAATTCGATTGCCGAAATGCGTAAGCACAGTCTGTCCACAAACCTTGTGATGGTTTCAACCGTGATTGCGGTTGTTGCGACGCATAACTTAGCAATAGGTGTGTTAGTCGGAGTGCTATTGGCGTGTGTGTTTTATGTGAACCAGAGTCGAACCCTAATGAAAGTGTCGGATGAGGTGATCATAGATAACGACCACACCATTCATAAAGTGCATGGGCAAATCTTCTTTGCTTCTGCGTATAGCTTTACGGATATGTTTGACTTCGGTAATGCCACTAAGTACATCACGATTGATTTATCGGATGCGTATTTCTGGGATATCACGGCAATATCTGCGCTTGATAAAGCCATCGTGAAGTTCCGAAAAGGAGGGGCGATTGTCGCGGTGAGAGGCATGAACGAAGCCACATTGGATATGATTGACCGTCATGCGGTGTATGACGATCCTGAAAAGCTTGCGAAGCAATCTGTCGGACATTAGAAACAAAAAAAGCAGCCAATGGCTGCTTTTTTAGAGACTCATCATTTCAGAGACGTATTGTCTTAGAAACTGAATATGGGATTAGTTTACCCAGTCACGCAGTGTGAACGTTAGTTCGTGATCTGCGTTTTTCAGTACTAGACCGTCGTTAGTCAGAGTAACGTCGCTCCAATCAGAAAGCGTTTCAGACATTACTTTTTCAATCTTCATTTGATCGCCTACGCACATCATCATGGTCATACCCATTTTCTCAATGCGCAGTTGGTTGTCTTTCAGTTCTGCTTGACCGAAGAAGTTGTTACAACCTGCGTTGCCGTTCGCTGTTAGGTTTTCACCAATTTCTAAGCGAGGGGCTTTCTTTTGTTCTTCCGATGCAATGTTTTTGCCATCGATTTGAACCAGCTCCCAGTTATGGTGCTGTAGATCTTGAGCCGTAATTTCTTTCACATTATCACCGTTGCTAGCGCATGCAGTCATCAGAACTGGAAGTGAGATTGCTGCTACTAACGTTTTTAGGCTAAGCTTCATTTTATTGACTCCGTTTTTAGAAAACGTGGTAAGTATAGGTAATAAAACACTGTTTTTGTCAGCATACGGTTATGGTTTCGTATGTTTTTAAACACAGCGTATTTTATAACAGAGATCCCATTATCGGTATTGATATTCACCGAAAACTTAGAAATTTCTTACAGTTATTCGACTATTAACGTATTGGATTTAAACAAGCTAACGATAGAACGGTTTGAGCATGGAGCAACTGGAGTTTTTTACCGTCCCAAGTCCTTGCGTTGGAATTTGCACTTCCGACGAAAAAGGGTATTGCAAGGGATGCATGCGTAAGAGAGAAGAGCGGTTTAATTGGCTAAGCTTTACCCCTGCACAACAGTTACACGTGATCAAGCTATGTCGTCAACGCTATAGAAGAAAGGTATTGGCAGGGAAGGCAAAAGCAGAATCGCCACAGGATGGATCATCACCGCAGCAAGACTTGTTTTAGTTGATAGTGGGATTCAACTATTCCCGGCCCAGTCTGAGATACTTATCCATAAGAGCCGGGAAGCTCCTATCCATTTTCCACCTCTGAAAAAGTGGTTGGCGTTATTTCATTGACCATTGGTCACTGACCCAGCCTCCTGCTTGTTCGTCAAAGTGGCTTCCGGCAAAGCGGTGGTTTTGCTCCACCTCTAATCGACTGGTTGGCAGTTCATCCATTAGTTGATGAATATAGTTTGCCATGGGATCAGTACATGCTTCACGTTCTCTGCGAGTTACCACTTCTTTAATCAGTTGCAGTCTGTAGCTGTTGCTGGCTCGTTTCATTTTTGACCTCCAGAACTCGATGGCAGCAGTTTGAACACATTGACGTCCAGATCGCTGCTCATTGGCGTGCACGTGGAGACACAACGCCGTCGTTTGAAGTCCTAAAGACAAATTGTTTGAGAGCAGTGTTTGTAACGCCATTCAAATCTTTCTCAGAATCATTAGCTGCGCGAATAAAAATGAATCGCGAAAGTTAGTCAATGAATCTGCTTATTTGAAAGACCTTATCAAACATAGAAGCCCCGCACATAGGCGTCAATAACGCAAATGAACATTTTTTGAACGATTTATGAAGGGGCTGCTTTTTCAGGGATTTAGCACCAATAAAAAACCGGAGCCACTTGGGCTCCGGTTGGTCTTAGAGTCAGTCTGACACGCTTTTGTTTCGATTGTTATGCAACCGAATAGCTGTCAACATCTAAGTGTAGACACTTAGTAGCTTAGCTACCTGAAGCAGGACAACCTTTCACAGCTTGACCGTTGCTGAAGTACTCGATATTGCCTAGATTCTTGTCAAAGTCTGCCGCAGAGATCTGAGGGTTTTTAACGAAGAACTCACGCAGTACAGAAGCATCTGTCATTTGAGTTGATTCAACATCGATCACTGGGTAATCATCACCGCCAGCCGCGCTGAAGCTGATCACTGAGAACGTGTAAGTATCCGCTAGGTTGAAGCCCTTACCGTTGATGTCTGTGATAGTGACATCGCTTGCGTCACAATCAACAGATAGCGTGATGTTGTCTAGTTGAGCGTAAGCACCAGAGCCCGCAGATTTCGTAGCAACTACGTCTAGATAATCTTTAACTTCTTGGCCGGTCATCGTTGCTTTGGTTACGAAGTTACCGAAAGGTTGTACGGTTAGTACATCGCGGTAAGCGATATCGCCTTTCTGGATTGAGTCACGCACACCACCTGAGTTCATTACACCAAAGTCAGCGTTAACTAGCTCATAAGTGCGGTATGCCTCACCCAATAGGTGGCCAAGGTTAGTTTGCTCTGAACGAACTACGCCACGGTCGCCTTCAAGTTTGCCGTCAGTTTCTGAAACTTTAACATCCAACAAGTCTTGACCTTGTTGTTGGTAAGGAAGAAGGATCGACTTCACTGTTGCATCGTGCTTGATGTACTCACCGATCACTTCATCGTTGTCATCAAGAAGGTTTACAGGGATTAGTGCGTATTTAGCTAGGTGCAGTTTACCGTCGTAAAATTCGAAGTCTGCACGACCTACGTATTTACCCCACTCATGCGCTTGCATGATGTAAGTACCGTTTTGTTGGTCTGGAGCACAGTCATCACCTGGTTTGAAGTCAGCGTAGTTGTTTGTGCCAGGTTCCATACATACTGGGTTTTGAGAGTGACCACCAATGATTGCGTCCAGCTCACCTTCTTCAAGAGAACGTGCAAGTAGAACATCGCCAGGTGCTTCGCTGCCGTGTTGACCATCTTGGTAGTGGCCCATGTGTGTTGTAGCGAACACTAGGTCAACTTTCTCGTTTGCTTCGATTTCTGCAAGTACTTTTTGGATTTCAACTTGTGGATCTTCGAAGTAGATATCCGCAACATTGTCTGGGTTTACCAGTTTTGCAGTGTCTTTCGTTGTAAGACCGATAACCGCCACTTTAAGACCGTTAACCGTGAATACTTTGTAAGGGTCGAAATAACGTTCATCAGTTACTTTGCCGTCTGCATCTTTCTTGTAGATGTTTGCAGCTAGCATCGGGAAGTCAGCAAGCTCTGCCTGCATGTCTAATACGTCTAGAGAGTTATCAAATTCGTGGTTACCGACAGCCATTGCATCGTAACCAATAAGGTTCATACCTACGAAGTCTGGCACGGCATCTTGCATGTCTGACTCTGGTACACCTGTGTTGATGTCACCGCCAGACAGCAGAATTGACTCACCACCGTTTTCAGCAACTTCTGCACGAATAGATTCGATAAGTGTTTTACGTGCTGCCATACCGTACTCGCCGTCGCTGTTGTGCCAAAAGCGACCGTGGTTATCGTTGGTATGAAGAACAGTAAATTTAGTACAAGAGTCTGCGGTCTCACAGGTAACTGGAGAGTTGTCGCTGTCTGAGCCACATCCAGCTAGCGCAGCACCGACAGAAAGTACCAAGAGGGATTTATAAAACTTCATAAGGGATCCTTTCTTTGTGATTTTGATTTTATTACGGCGTGAAATATACGGAATTAGTGTGAAACTTTAGTGATCTATATCTTATTTATAGTTTTGTTGAATAAAGGAAATAACAAGCCTGCAATGGATGTCGACAAATAAACAGAAATCGTATTTAGAAAGGTTTTTGCGAAGTGGTTTATTAAAATTGTGAGCAGCTCAATTGAATGTGTTTTCTTAGTGTGAATCAATACGCATTTTGGCGAGATATGAACCAAGGATTGATTATTATTTTACCAGATTCATGTTTTTATAATGTATGCGAAACATATAGTTAAGATTTTTCTGTACAGCATGTTGAGAGGTAGGGATGCTCAAAAAATCAGCCGCGCTCACAGCGGAAATCGATTGCTCTTGGCAGAAGCAGTTCACAGCCATCGATAAAATGTACAACGGTTACTCTTACGACCCTGAATATTGGAAAAAGTTCTCCGATCAGGCTGCGGTTTTTTTATACCAATCCGATGCAACGACGTTTATATCCTGTCCCGAAGGGCTATGGAATAAAATAAGACATTTTCAACCAAGTGAGATCGAACGGAAATTAAATAATAAGCAATTCTTCTGTGATTATGACGATGTCGACTACTATTTATTTAATGACGATAACGTCAACAATGATGACGAAATAATTCCGCTTACTATCGAATCCGATCTTTCATTACTTGAATTCTTTTTAAGCCAGAATAGTAGTGAGGATATAGAAAAGGCGGACTTTGAGCTGGATAGTCATTTCTTTTATGGCATCTTCGACAATGAAAAGCTCGTTGCGGTACTGGCGTCATATTGTTATCCGGGAAAGGAACCGTTTGAATCTTTGTCCATATTGGTTTCTCCATATGCGAGAGGGAAAGGGTATGGGAAGCGGCTGCTTGCTCACTTAGTCCGTGAGGTGAAGGCAAGACAGCGTAAAGTTAGGTATCGAGTAAACATTGAAAATACACCTTCAACAAAGTTGTGCCAATCACTGGGATTTGAAGCATACAGTCGTCAGAGAGTGTTTACTCAAGAGTTATAAGAAAGGCGCGCAATGGGATATACAGTAAGAAACGCACTAAGGGATGAAGCTAGGCTTATCGCCAAGATTCATGTCGATTCATGGCAAGTCGCCTATAAAGGATTGATGCCTGAAAGTTATATTTGTCAGTTTACTCTTGAGCGCAGAGAAAAGATGTGGACACGGGTGATGACAGAACAATTGGCAAATTTGATTGTGGTAGAGAAGGGTAAAGAGATAGTTGGTTTTCTCAGCTACGAGCTACCGAATCATTCTAGTGAGGATAAGACAGCAGTTGTCACTTGTTGTTATGTTTCGCCTCTTTACTACGGGCAAGGAGCGGGTAGCGCATTGATTGATGAGCTAGAAACGCGTTTGTTGTCCACACCGGTGATGCAAATCAGCCTTAAAGCGTTGGATACGAATCAACAGGGGCTGAACTTCTATAAAAAATGTGGCTTTGTGCGGTCAGGAGAGGAGGAGGCAGAGGTCATTGAGGGCATGGTGTTGAATGACCTCACTTTGGTGAAGTACATCGCACGAACATAGTTGGTTCGAATCCATGGCGCTCCCATGTTTGGGGCTCTCTTGTGTTTGGAGTTTGCGTGGGAATTTTCATCGGCCATATATAGTAAAACCCCGGAGATGGTAAGGCTCCGGGGTTTTGAATTTTTTAGATATCTCGGTTGGTAAGTCCGATAATCTTTTTATGCAAAAGGTTTGGATTTTATCCGTTAATTCCTTGGTAGGGAATTAGATACGGATGAAGTCCATGTGCTCAACTTTTGGCTTGAACGCGTGACGTTGAACGTCTTGTGGCTTAACTTTAACTTCAGCGCCGTCGATCACTAGAACGATACCTTCGTAGAACTCAGGCTTGTCCATTTGGTTAACGATCTCGTCGTGGTTAAGAACGATAGCAACTGCTGCTGCTTCACCGCCGTATACAACTGCAGGGAATTTGCCAGCGTGACGTAGGCGGCGGCTCGCACCTTTACCTAGTTCAGTACGTACTACTGCTTCGAATTTCATAGTATTTACTCTCAAATTAGTAAAAATTAAACTTCACGAACCACAATGCGACCTTGAGTTCGTGGTAAAGCTTGAAACAGGAACTGTTCAAGCGAGCGCGGATACTATCATCCTGGTCTGGGTTCAGCAACCATAAATGCACCCAAATCAATAAAAAGACAGCAATCTTTGGATAGTAAGAGTGCAAGTTTTATCGCTTAGATAAAAGTTTGTTCACTTTGAGGCGATTTTAACCTATTTACCTTCCTTTACTTGTATTTTTCTTCCCTTTCTCGACAGGCATCATTTTTGTGAATGGATAATCATCGACATCTGTTATTAACGAAATGAACGCAAAATGAATGCTGACCTCAGTAACCGTTAAGCCACTCGGTTCTATTCTTGGCCCAACACCTAACGAGAGCATCAATGGAGCGCATTATGAACCCAGTCAGTATCGTGATTATTACCCTAAATGAAGAAAAACGTATTGGTCGACTACTCGAAGATTTAACTAAACAAACACATCAGAAATTTGAAGTGGTTGTGGTGGACTCGAACAGCGAAGATTCGACTCGTGAAGTTGCACAAGCTTACGAAAGCTCATTACCAGAACTTACCGTTCATCAAATGGAGACTCGTGGTGTCAGCTTAGGACGTAACACGGGGGCTGAGTTGGCGAAATACGAACGCATTCTTTTCTTGGATGCAGACGTACGTTTGCCAAGCGACTTTCTAAGTCGTGCAATGAGCAAGTTAGAAGATGCGAAGTTAGAAGTGGCCGGTGTGTACATGGGGGCAAAGGAATTACCAATGGCGCACAAACTTGGCTATGGCTTGTTTAATACAGGCTTGTTCATTACCCAGTACACATTCCCAACCGCTGTTGGCGCGTGTATTTTCTCGACCAAGCGTGCGCATAAAGAGCTTAACGGTTTTGATGAATCCATCACGCTTTGCGAAGATTGTGATTACGTGAAACGCGCTTCAAAAACATGGCGATTCCGTTTTTTACCAATGACATTCGAATTCGATCCGCGTCGTTTGGAGCAAGATGGTTTCTTTAAAATGGGCATGACCTATTTCAAAGCGAATGTACGTCGATTCTTCTTTGGGGAAATGCGTAACAACGAAATGGAATACAAATTCGGTCACTATAAAGATCAACACTCATAATCGTTGGAGGCTGTATGCCGGAAGCAATCAGTCTGTTCTTAGGGGCATTTCTAGATGCGACGATTGGACCAAATCTCTTTGTCCCGGGCGAGCCGTTTCTGCTCGCTGCGGGCTATCAATTACACCAAGGCATCATCTTGGGCGTAATCGCCGTCCTCATTGGTGGTTGGTTTGGTGATCAACTCAGTTACTTTATTGGTAAACATTCGGGTTCTAAAACCCAGAGAAAGCTAATTCGTTGGCAAGCTAAGACGAAGCGCCCAATTGCCCGTTGTCGCTTGCTGATGAAAAAGCGTGGTAACGCCATTTTGATCTTTGCACGCCTACTAGGCCCCGTCGCTTGGGTCGTGCCATTTATGGCGGGTTCAGTGAACGTGAGTTGGAAGCGCTTTACCATCTGTTCATCAATAGGTTTGATACTCGGTGTTGGGCAATTTGTTGTTGCTGGATATTTAATTGCGGCAGGTCTGCAAACTTGGTTGCCATTGGATTCCTTAAAGTTAATCTTAATTGAACATAAACTTCTTATTGCTTCGGTATTGGTGGCTGTGACATTTACCGTTGTTGCGTGGAAAAAGAACTGGTCACGCAAGTGGACCAAATCACTGACGGCATTAGTGTTGTGTTTGGTTGCTGCAAACTATGGTCATTTTTTCTATCTTGCTGACGATAATGTTCAGCAAGTCGAGTCCACTGAGATTCAACCAATCGCGTTTAACGATCTCGGTTTTAAAGTGTACCCAGGACGTTCCAATGTGTTTGACGCTCAGGCTGTAAATTTGGTCTACGTCGGTGAATCACCGAGAACACTAATGCAAGAGTTGGGTTGGTTAGAAAATCAAACATTCTCAAGAAACGACATTGAGTTGTCTGATTATGTGAGTTTGTTGAAGCAAAAGCTGCCACCTGTGTCGGATTTGTTTTGGAATGGCAAACCACAAGCGATGGCATTTCAAGAACCCGGAAGCTTACTTAAACGCTCTCATATACGCTGGTGGCAAGCAGGGCAAGAGGCAAGCTCAAATCAGTCGGTTTGGGTCGGGGCGATAAGTTACGATGATGGACTCAAGTTAGCGCATTATTCCGGTATTGTGACTGTGTTGCATCGGATTGATCCCAATGTAGATAGTGAAAGAGACCGTTTGGCAAATCAAATCGAAATGAGTCATTTAGCCTTAGTAGGGGAATTGTATTCGTTGGCACAACCTGTCGCCATGGACAATCAACATGACTATCACTCTGATGGGAATGTCTTGTTGATTAGCGAGCCTTCACTCGCTTTAAATTTACTTAATCAGCGGCCAGATACAAAAATGGCACCTAACGATGAAGTATCGACAAGTGCCATTTCGGAACTCTCACCTGATGTGATTTAAACTCGACTCTTTTGCAAAATAAGGGTGGCTTTTAAACCGCCCATTTTGCTTTGTGAAAGCTCAAGCTGGCCACGATAACTGTGGGCCATCTCACTCACAATATTCAGGCCTAAACCTGAGCCAGGGGTGGTTTCATCCAATCGGTAACCACGTTTGATTACCTGGCATAACTGCTCGGCGGGGATACCAGGTCCATCATCCTCAACGATGATGTGAATGTTGTCTTTGTCTTGCGTAGAATGGACACGAATAATGCTCGCTGCCCATTTGTAACCATTCTCTAGTAGATTACCCACCATTTCATCAAGATCCGTTTTCTCAACGGCAACGTTCAACTCAGAATCAAGTTCATTGATTAATGTGACTTCTCTTACGGCATACACTTTATCGAACGCCATAGAGATCGCATCAACGCGTTCTGATGGGTTAGATTTTACCGATAGGATGTTCATAGAGCCGGCCATACGAGCTCGACCTAAGTGGTAATCAATATGTTGTTGAATTTGATTAATCGGCGCATTCAATCTCGTTTGAGTTTCAGGGGATAAGCTCTGCACTTCGTTTTTTAACACGGAGAGTGGTGTTTTTAACGCGTGAGATAAGTTACCCGCGTGGTTACGCGCTCGTTCAAGTAGCTCTTGGTAGTGAAAGAGCAAGGCATTCAGATCGGAAATTAGAGGTGAAATTTCTTTTGGATATTCTTCTTCCAGCCCCTTCTTGTTGCCCGATTTGAGCTCGGCAAGCTCTCTTTGCAGCTTTGTTAGGGGGCTCAATGACCAAGCGATCTGAAGCAAGATAACGGCTAAGACGCCGGCGAATAGCAAGCCTAATATAATCCACAATTGACCGGTGAGAGATTGAATAGTGTGTTCAATTGGATCTTCATCAACACCAATGATGATATCGATAGGACCGTTATAGTCGGGCAGATAAAGGGTTTTCTTTATGGTGATGAGTTTTTCATCTCGTGCACCAAACGCGTTTTTATCGAGCCCCTTATAAGTGATTTTTTTATCCCAAAGTGAACGAGAGCGTTCGAGGCTGGTCTCTGTGGAGGCGCTCCAGTATAAACCACTGTAAGGGCGACTAAAGCGAGGGTCGGAAAGTTGAGTAGAAAGAGAAAGTTGTCCCTTACTGTCAACTTCAAGCTGAGCGGCTATTTCGTCCATAAAGACATTTAATTGTGAACGAGTGTCATCCACCATGTAATGATAAACTTGAGTTGGAATTGTCACGCCGGCAGCGAGGATCATTGCGGTGAGCCAAACCACCGCTGCAAGCACTAAGCGGCTTTTAATACTTAGCCGCTTGAGAACGTGCATTGGCAGTTTGTTTTTACTCGGCATTCAACTGATACCCCAAGCCACGCACGGTCTTAATGATCTTTGGTGCGATTTTCTTACGAATACGACCGATAAAAACTTCGATGGTGTTGGAGTCACGGTCAAAGTCTTGTTTGTAAATGTGTTCCACCAACTCAGTACGCGAAATGACCTTCTCTGGGTTATGCATGAAATACGCGACCACTTTGTATTCCAATGCAGTAAGGCTAACCGCTTGTCCTTGCCATAGAACTTTCGAAGAACGCGTATCTAGGCTCAAATCCCCAATCTTCATTACTGGGGAGGCATTACCAGATGCTCGACGTAATTGAGCTCGTAATCGAGCCGTTAACTCCATCATTTCAAATGGCTTTGTTAAGTAGTCATCCGCGCCTGCGTTTAAGCCTTCAACGCGTTGAGATAGGGTGTCACGTGCACTGAGTATGACAACAGGGGTGTTAATGTTCTCATCTCGAATCCCCTTAAGTACTGTTAAACCGTCCAGTTTTGGCAGGCCTAAATCAAGCACGATCACATCCCACTCTTCAGACGTCGCGCGATAAAGCGCATCAATGCCATCTTGGGATAACTCTGGTACCCAACCATTGTTTTCTAAAGTTTCGATAATTTGTTCGCCTAGGCGAGGTTCATCTTCGACAACAAGTATTTTCATGTTCTTTCTTCTTATTATGTTTGATGGATTATTGCGGTTTGAGCGCTTTATTGAAGTTACGACCTTTGATTTCTAGCATTTCAAGCGTAGCAGCATCGTATTCCACTTTGATCACGCTGTCATCGAATAGGATTTTTAGCTCGTAAACCCATTCATCGTCATCTTCTTCCAACTCTACTTTAATAATACGCCCATAAAGATCATTCTCCACCGCTTCATACATATCAGAGAAAGGGCGAATGTAGCCTTTCTGCACAGCGCGATAGACTTCGTCTTGATCTTCATCGAATTCAATTCGGGTTCCCGGTTTTTCAACGTCACGAACAATGGCGTGTCCATCTTTGTCGTCATGATGGTCACTGTGATCGTGATGATTCGCAAAGCTTGGCGCAGACAACAAAAGTGGCACTAAACCTAACAGCATGGGTAGCTTGCGTGTAATGAAGGATTTAGACATAGCAAAGCCTTTTTGGGAGAGTTAGCAAAATTATATCCGCTTGTACATGAATGGAAAGTGAATGTGGATTTAGGTGCAAAATTTTCTGCGCTCGAACCGTTAAAAATATAAATTCCGTAATTTAAATAGCTTATAGAGAAAATTGACACTAATTAGGCAAAAGACGGGTTCGCGTTTTGCAACATGCCTATAAACAAAAACACAACAAATGTATATTTTTCGCGCGATATGCTGTTGATATAAATGTTACATATAATTGGTCTGGACAAATCATAGAGCACTTTAATTGGATAGCTCGGTGCAGTTCATAGTGTATGCATGGAGTTCTAGGATAAAGAATGCTTCTTTTTAAATTGTCGAAAAACTCATTAGTGATTTCGTTTTGCCTCTATATCGTCGTAGTTTCAGTGATGAGCGTATGGGCGATCAATCGCAGCGAAAAAGAGTTTGCCTCTATTGCGAACTATCTGGAACTTTATAAAAGTACCGCGATATTAACTGGGCTACGAATTGAGTCTGATTTGAAGAACCAATCCGATGTAAACTTTACCCAACAACAAATAGAGAGCTCGCAACGAGTTAAATCTCTTAACGATGCAGAATTAACCCCAAATGAACGCATCGCGTTTTCTGCTCTAGATGACTTGTTTCGCTACAATAGAGAACTAACAGAACGACCTAACGTTCATATCTACTATCGTTCTTATGAGGGAAAGAAACTTATCTTCTCGAAAGCGAATGATGATCTTGCTATCGACGCATCGATGTTTGATCCCATGCTATGTAGTCAAACTCGTTCCTGTACTTTGAATATGCACGACTCAGACTTAGCGGATCGCGTCATCTTCTCGGAAAACTTCAATAACACAGAAACCGGTGAAACCGCATTCAGCATCTCCAGTCCCGTTTATTTAAATGGTCAGATTTTGGGAGATGTCGTTGTTGAAGTTTATGTGAACTACCATTTTTTAGATGGTCAAAGCCTCACATCAGAAAAAGTAAATGGGCATTACTATGTCACGATAGGGCATGATAAGTACCCTTTTTATGACCTTACTGGAGGATTAGTGCTACCTCTCGATAATACGAGCGTGGTCATCTATCAGCTTCCGGTAGTAAAGGTGCTGATCGATAATCTATGGGTGTTGTTGGTCGCTTGGGGGGTGGTGCGCACCTACCATCGATTGTATTCCTCTAATATAAGGCATCAAAACCACTTAGCGCATGCAATAAAAAATGCCAGCAAAGATGAATTGACGTCTCTACATAACCGGAAGGTGTTTGAAGATGAAGAATTTGAGCAGGTAATAAAACAAGGCCACTACTCTGTGATTTTGATTGACGGTGATAAGTTTAAAGAGATCAATGACAACCATGGCCACAATGCTGGTGACATGGCATTGATTCATATTGCTCGAACGATGCAATCTACGTTCCGTCAGAGCGATTGGTTGATTCGTTTGGGCGGAGATGAGTTTGTAGCGGTGATTCCTTCTTGTTCCTTAGAATCTGCGGAAAACTTAGCTTTACGACTCAAGGAGAACATCGTTGCCAAGCCTTTAGATCGTTATAATGTAGAAGTAAAAGTAACGACAGGTGTGGCCAAAGCAACAGGGAATGAATCCCTGATAGACGTTATCGAACTCGCTGACCGGGATATGTACCGCTCAAAAT
Source organism: Vibrio jasicida CAIM 1864 = LMG 25398 (assembly GCF_000400365.1). Lineage (GTDB taxonomy): Bacteria > Pseudomonadota > Gammaproteobacteria > Enterobacterales > Vibrionaceae > Vibrio > Vibrio jasicida. The sequence continues at coordinate 12,898 of NZ_BAOG01000003.1, forward strand.
AACCGAGAGTTTTCAGTAATCATGTCGCGCCGTTGTATTCAATCTGGACGCGATAATGTGCCGATTACTGCTTTAATTCGTCTTCAAAAATCTTGTCTCGTAACTTCCAAAAACGACCAGACTTTCTCGCTATTACAAATTGAGGTAAGCGAAAGCGATGCTGATTCGCGACCACTTTGGTCGGGGAAGCCTCTTCAAATGGACGATGCTTGTCGGCTAAATGAGGGCGAACAAATTGATCTCTAAAGGTTTGCTTCTGCTTTTTGGTGTTTAAAGACCAAAACTCATGCACCAATGCATTCCCTTCACCTTGATAAGACTCTCCAGAGTACGTGACTTTCAGTTGTGACTTTCCATCACTGGATTTGAACACGGACAAGTCCATTTCTGTGCATTCAAAAATTAGCGCGTCTTTGAGGTTCAACGCTTCTTTTAGCTTTTTATCTGGATCGACAAGTGTGGCGTCGCACTCATGGCAAATACGAGCCGCAATGTCATTATCTGCACCACATTCGCCGCAGTATTTTGCTCTAAACCGATAACCACAATGCTCGCGTTCTCCGGTTTCGTCATCTTCAAAATAGCCTTGGCAGCGACGGCCAAAGTGCTCAAGCAAGAAACCATTGCTGTCTAACTTGCCCCAAAAGTTATTGTTGAATCCGCAAGCAGGGCAGGGAATAGTGATGATCTCGCTGGTGGAGTCTGGCTTTGGGTCGCCCACTTCTGGTTGGTATAAGTCATAGCTGTTACCGGCATAATCGAGCACTAAACATTCGGTTTTGCCTTCTGATAAACGCAGACCACGACCTACAATTTGCTGATACAAGCTGACTGATTCCGTGGGCCGTAGAATCGCGATCAAATCAACATGCGGTGCATCGAAGCCGGTTGTTAACACGGAGACGTTAACTAGGTATTTAATCTCACGGTTTTTAAACGACTGAATGATCGCATCTCGCTCTGGAGTTGGTGTATCACCAATCACAATGGATGTTTCCCCTTCAGGTAATAAACCATGAATTTCTTGAGCGTGTCGTACCGTCGCAGCAAATACCATCACACCTTGACGTTCTTTGGCGTATTGAATGATCTGTTCAACGATTTGTGGCGTGGCGCGTTTGGCTTTGTCGATCACCATATCCATTTCGGCTTCTTTGTATCGTCCAGTACTGGCTGGCTTAAGCTGCGAGAAGTCGTAGGACAGTACTGGCGCATCCATCATACGTGCAGGTGTTAAGAAGTTTTCATCCAATAAATAACGAATCGGTAGTTCGAAGATACAATCACGGAAAAAACGAGGTTCTTCGGTACGAACTTGTCCGCGAGTGTGGTATTGGTAAATCCACCCCATCCCAAGACGATATGGCGTTGCGGTTAAGCCAAGGACCTTGATACCTGGATTGAGCTCTCTTAGGTGAGTGATGACTTTTTGGTAGCTGCTGTCTTTATCATCGGGTACGCGGTGGCATTCATCAATGACCAGCAAGGAAAATTGGTTTTTGAATGAATCTAAATTGCGTACGACTGATTGAACGGATGCGAATACCACCTTTTGATCGGTTTCTTTTCTGCCTAAACCCGCCGAAAAAACTGAGCCTTTTAAATCGTAGCCTTCATACTTGGCGTGGTTTTGTTCCACCAACTCTTTAACGTGTGCGAGCACTAATACGCGTCCCTTGGCGAGTCTCGCCAGTTCTGCAATAACCAAACTCTTACCGGCACCTGTTGGTAGTACAATGACCGCTGGTGTGGTGTGTTTGCGAAAATAATGAATCACCGCTTTTACAGAGTCGGCTTGGTAAGGGCGAAGGGTGTACATGAAAATCTGTGAAATTGCTCAACTATTCTAATTAGGATCGCTATAATACCCGACTTTTATACCCAAGTGACTTTTGAGTGCGGTTTTACTTACCGATTGTTAGCTTAAATGGGCTTGGGCAGAGGTCATTTGGGTATAATTCAATGAGGTATTCATGCGTTTAGATAAATATTTGTGTGATGCTCTGGGTGCGACTCGCAAGCAGGCAACAAAGATCATCAAAAGTGGCGAAGTAACCATCAATGGTGAAGTACAAAAAAGTGGTTCTTTTAAAGTACCAGAAGGTGGTGTCGTCCAGTGGGATGGTCGTGACGTTGGTAAACCTGGCCCACGTTACATCATGCTATACAAGCCTGCGGACTTTGTTTGTTCGCATGAAGACGGGCATAACCCGACCGCTTTCGTTCTGCTCGATGAGCCGAAAATAGAGAACTTGCACTTTGCTGGTCGTTTGGATGTCGATACGACAGGATTAGTTTTGATCACTGACGATGGCCAATGGTCTCATCGTATTACTTCACCTAAACACAAGTGTGAGAAAACCTATCGTGTTTGGTTGGTGGATGCGATTGAGCCAGACTACGTGGAGAAGTTTGCCCAAGGGATAGAACTTCGCAATGAACGTGAACCGACATTACCAGCACACTTGGAAATCGTGAACGAAGCCGAAAACGAAGTGCTATTGACGATTGTCGAAGGCAAGTACCATCAAGTGAAGCGCATGTTTGCTGCTCTTGGCAATAAGGTTGAACACCTTCACCGTGAGCGTATCGGTTCTATCGTATTGGATGAAGCTCTAGAGCCCGGTGATTACCGTGTGTTAACCGAAGAAGAAGTCGAATCGGTATTAAAGTAATTCTTTCTGATTGGAAATAATCGCTGTTCTGGGAAATTGTTTAGTTCTCGATAGGAACTAGTGTTTTGGTAGGAAATCACTCAGAATGGGGTTTCCTACCAAATTTGTGTTAATGACTGAACCAGTCATGTATTCGCTGCTCGTAAACGCAGGCTGAACTGTATTTAATCTGAGAAAAACCTTTTCTCTTGTTGGTCCTTACTGACGATAAGTACAGACGGTGTTAACTTCACCGCCTCTTCGTTTTAGCTCGGTTATATTGTCGCTGCGCATAATCATCATGCAGGTTTAAGCGTCGAGTTAGTCAAGACCGCCTTGGTATACTTTCGTCAGTAATGCTCAAGTGACACTAACAAAGTGAAAAAGTACTTGAGCATCTGTATTTCTCAATAGTATGGATACTACGCACTGTTTTTTGTAACTCTGTTATGAAGCCAGTGTTCGAGAAGTGTCACTCATCTGTCTCAATCAATGTGGAATGTTGATGGGAGGACCACAACAAGAGGTAAATCAATGACAGAAAAAGCCCAAAGTGCTCCCCAGTCACAAATCAGTTTTTTATTGTTTCTTGTTCTCGGTGCAATCGGTGCATTAACCCCGCTTGCTATCGATATGTATCTGCCAGCTATGCCTACTATCGCGAAAGATCTAGGCGTGACAGCAGGGGCAGTGCAAATTACGTTAACGGCGTACACCGCAGGCTTTGCGTTAGGCCAGTTGCTTCATGGACCGCTAGCTGATAGCTATGGTCGCCGACCTGTACTCATTTTAGGTGTGTTCTTTTTTGGTTTGGCGGCGGTAGTTAGTGCAACTACAAATGGTATTGATGCTCTGACGTATGTACGTACTGCACAAGGTTTTGCAGGAGCAGCAGCTGCCGTGATCATCCAAGCTGTCGTTCGCGATATGTTTGACCGTGAAGACTTTGCACGTGCAATGTCGTTTGTGACCCTAGTTATCACTATTGCGCCGCTTGTTGCGCCTATGATCGGTGGTCACTTAGCGATTTGGTTTGGTTGGCGCTCTATCTTCTGGGTATTGGCTATCTTTGCTGTCGTAGTGATTTTGCTGGTGTTATGGATGATTCCGGAAACGCTAAAACCAGAAAACCGTCAGCCATTAAGAGTCCGAACAACAATTCGCAACTATGCACGCTTGTGTTCAAATCCTGAAGCATTAGGTTTAATGCTTTCTGGGGCGTTCTCGTTCTCAGGTATGTTTGCATTCCTGACGGCGGGTTCATTTATCTATATAGATTTGTATGGTGTTCGACCGGACCAATTTGGTTATCTATTTGGTTTGAACATCGTGGCGATGATCATCATGACCAGCATCAACGGTCGTTTGGTGAAAAAAGTCGGCTCTCATACCATGCTTCGTTTTGGTTTAGCTGTGCAATTAACCGCGGGTATTGGTCTGTTTGTTGGTTGGATGTTCAACCTTGGTTTGTGGGGTATGGTGCCATTTGTCGTGCTGTTTATTGGTACCTTGTCTACGATTGGTAGTAACTCAATGGCGTTGTTGTTGAGTGGTTACCCAACCATGGCTGGTACAGCATCTTCACTTGCTGGCACCTTGCGTTTTGGTACTGGTTCACTTATTGGTGCGCTGGTTGCTGCAATGCCGAGCGGTGTTGCATGGCCGATGATCATCGTTATGTTTGCTTGTTCAGTGCTGTCTGCACTGTTTTATTGGACTTTAGGAAGAAAGGCGTAATGTCTAATTACACCAAAGAAATTCAACACTTGGTTAATTCTGCTCTGGAAGAACTGGATCAGGAACATCGTTCAGGTAAATTGGCGAATGCGCCAGTTGCTAACAATCATTACTTGGTTCGTTGGGTGACCAAAGCGCTAAAGTCACAGCGTTTCGGTCGCACTGTTGGGGATGATTTAACGCGTTGGCAAAAAGCGGGTCGTTCAAAAGGGAACGATGCTGGCTTGCTGTTTATCTTCAAACGTATTTCTGCTTATTACGCACAATTCTTCCCAGAAGGCGAAGAACAGAAAGTGATCAAAGATTCAGACATTGAAGCGTTTTTGGATCTTATGGAGCAAGCTCAGTGGGAAGTGTCGACTTCTGAGCAACTGATTGGTTGTGGTAAAGTACAAATCTTCACTGAGGGTCAAAACTCTCTGGCGCTTTGTGCAGACCAATGTGAAAGCTGTTTTGATGGTGAAGTGCTTGCTAAACCGATGAGTTGGTTTGTTCGCGGTAACCACGCTGAATTTGTCGAGAAAGCAACGCAAGCTGGCTACATGGTCCATAAGGTGACCGATTACAAGTCAATGGTGAAATACCACGGTGAATACCTGATCTTCCCTGCGAATGAAGGTAATCAGCTGGCAGAGATCCCGTTGTCATTTAAAGCAGACTAGACCGTATTAAGCATCTCAATAAGTAATCGACTTTCACCTACAAGTGAGCGAAAAACGTTACTTATCGGAGATTACGGTTCTTTAAAGCGTACATACTGTGGTGTGTACGCTTTTTTGTTTTTGAGGGCCTGACATTTACTTCTATCGAGCGATTAAACAAACTTATGGCTGTGGTCGTAGAAATTCATGATGCGCTTCAGGGCCCAATCTCGATATCGGTCGGATTCAATTAAAATGTCATGCCTTGCATGAGGAATGCTTAGAAGCCTTGAACTGGCACAATGCTCATTGAAGAAGTCTTGGGCAGGCAAGGACACAACGTTATCCCCCTCCGGTTGCACGATTAAAATCGGCGTTTTAATGTCTTTGGCTTGAGCTAAACAATTTTTACCGGCAGCAACGGCTTCACTAATCCACTTAGGGCTAACACCGCCGAGTCTCAAGTTGGGATGGTTGCTCAACAAATCACTGTAGGCTTTAAAGCGATTAGGGCTACTTGTATGATCATTGCCTTCAAAGGTTTTGGTCACAAATGCTGTTTGGGTAGGGGCGAAATTCGGTGTTTTCTGAAGTTGACTGATGAGTTTAATGGTGGCCGTTTGAATGCCGCCAACCACTTTGGGTAATTTGATACCAAACATTGGGCTTGTTAGAGCGCAAGCTTTAACGTTGTGATCATAACTCGCGAGGTATTGAGTTGCGACAGCACCTCCCATCGAGTGGGCGAGCATCATAACTTCGTCTTTATGTTGGCTCTCTACAACCTCTTCAAGAAACTGAGCTAAGTCTTCAACATAATGTTCAAATTGGTCCACGTGTCCAAGTTCGCTGTGTTCTGCCAAGCGTTGCGACTCTCCCTGACCTCGATGATCAAAGGAATAGATATTGAAGTATTGGCTGAGTTCGTAAATGACTTCTTTGTACTTCCAAAACGATTCATTTCGCCCCTGAACAATGACTAACGTTCTTGTATGGTTTTGAGGGTTCACGTTAATCCAAGCGATATCATTATTCATCGCACCTTTAAAGTAACCGCTCTTTCTGTTTTGCCATACGTCATCTATTTGATGGTGATAATCCTGCTTATGGTGGCTCAATTCCGAGGTAATGGGGTGATAGCGTTTATAGGGCTTGTGAGGAATATTGAGTTTTCTTCCTATGCTGGTCACAAACAAGCGGCCCAGTTGAGCACCGTGCAAATAGTCGGCATCAAGTTGTTTTTTCGTACTCTCAACAACCGAAGATTGTAAGTTCCGCGCTGGAGAAATCTCGTAAATGTTTACATCATCAGGAGGAGAGGCGAGAAAGCGTCGAGTTTGTCGATAAGTTTCTTCGTGTTTGAGCAAAATAGCCGACAGTTCACTCATTGTTTTGGATGGCGCGCGCTTTAGCACTGCTTCTATTAAAGGATGATGTTCGTCAAAATCGATGGGCATCGTCCGGATCACGACGATGTGTTTGTAACCTCGACGATAAGCTTCTTCAACTGGGATTGGTGCAGAAACACCGCCGTCTAACCAACGTGCGCCATTAAACACAACGGGCTTTTTGTGCAGAGCGGGAATAGCACAAGATGCTCTCAGCACATCCTTCCAATTATCAACGGTGACATCAAAACATTCTGTCGTTAGGTTCCGTGCGTGTGTCGCGACGGCGACGACTTGCTTTGTTTTGAGTAAATCAGAACCTTTTTCCCAGTTTAACGGGATGCTTATCTCGGCATTGTCTACTAAAAAATCTAAGTCAAACCCTTCACCATTGAGCAAGTATTTCGTGAGTTTAAAGAACTCAGGGCGTCGTGTTGTTTCTGTGATGATTTTGTAGGCATGCCCTTGATGCCCACAGATATACGAGGCGAGGTTGAGAGAGCCCGCAGAAGTACCAATCAGCAAATCAAAAGGATTGAAATCAGCATGCAGGAAGGCATCTAACACGCCTGCAGTAAAAATGCCTCGCTGACCGCCTCCCTCTGTCACCAACGCGATCTTATCGACGTGTTGCTGACGAAGCATAAAGTTATCGTGGTGTTTACTGCTAATGATGTATCGATTGCCCATTGTGATTCCAAAATCTGCTTAACGTTATAGTCACTAAGTTCAGAACAAAGCCGGTCTAAAAAGGTATGAGCTAAGAATAATATGGAGATTGTACTGAAATAAATTCAATTAAATTTACAGAGTGTTAATCAATATAGAACCTTTCCAATAGCACTCTCAAATAGCCTTTATCTGCTTTGTTTGAAAGTGCTATGAGAGGCCAAGCGCAATGGGGCGTTACTCCCGCTCTAGATGCTCTGCTTCTTTGGCGATCGCTTTTACCATACCTTTGAAGATGAATAGGTGTGCTGGCATCATCGCAAACCAGTAAAGCAAACCAGGGAAGCCTTGCGGGTGCCACCATGCGGTGATATCGAATTCGCGCTCTTCGCCATCGTCTTTGATTGTAATTTCTAAACGACCAAGTCCGGGACCTTTCATACCGAAAAACAGTGAGAGGAACTGGTTCTCTTCGCAGCGAATGACCTTCCATGAATCAATGAAATCACCTACTTTGAGCTCTGGCCCCGGTGGTGAAACTCGAATGGGTTTTCCTCCACCAAAGAAGATATCAAGCCACTCTCGGGTGCGCCAAAGGATGTTGGCAAAGTAATAGCCTTTTTCAGGGCTCCCGATCTTTTGTGCGACTTTCCAAAGTGATTCTGCAGAAGCTTTTGTCTTAATGCTTGCTCCTGCTTGTTTTGGATAATAGCCGTAGCCTGGTTGCCAACGTTTGAGAGCTGCTGGTTCAAACCCCCATACGTTACTACGCACAAAAGTTCCCTCCGTAGCGATGGTGTCCGCTACGGACTGTTCATAGCTGATTAACTCTTGTGGAAATCGCTCGTGAATGGCTTTGGTATTGGCAATGTAATCGTGCTCTAAACCAGCAAGCAGCGCTTTACCAATACTTGTGGGAACTGACGTCACAATGGCTAACCAATACGATGCCATTTTGGGTGTTAGCAGTGGCGTTGACCACAGTCTGTAAGGTTTCTTCGTTATTTTACAAATGACTTCAAATTGCTCGCGATAACTTAATGTATCCGGCCCACCAACTTCATAGATTTCACTTTCTGTTGGTTTGGTTTCTGCCAGTTCCAGCAAATAGTGATTGAGGTTGGGTAGGGCGATTGGGTTAGCTTTGGAGTCGACCCACTTAGGCGCAATCAGAATCGGCAGGTTATAGACGAAGTCACGCATGATCTCGAATGCCGCAGACCCTGGCCCAATAATCACGCCTGCGCGAAGCTCGGTAACAGGAACACCGGCTTGACGAATGATCTTCCCCGTCGCTTTACGTGCTGCTAAGTGTTGAGAGTTGCCGGTTTGAGGCTGAATCGCACTCAAATAGATCACGTGTTCTACGCGACTTTTCTCAAGCGCATTTTTAAAGTTCTCTGCGAGGTTTAACTCGTACTCAACAAAGTCGTGACCTTGTGCCATACCATGCACAAGGAAGAACACCAAATCAAAATCATTTACGACTTCAAGCGTCGCTTCTGCGTCTGCGAGGTCTAAATAAGTGAGAGTGAGATTAGGGTGTGGCTGAGTTCGAGATTCTAAATAGTCAATATGACGAGCTGCTGCAGTGACAATGTAACCTTTATCGATCAGTTGTGGAAGAAGTTGAGAGCCTATGTAGCCGGAAGCCCCGAGTACCAACACCTTTTTCATTATGAATCCTTTTATTACTGGTGGATTAGTCACCACTGGGTATAATCATGAGACACTTTTCCCGTTCTATCAATAAGTTGTCGTCGGAGCGAGCATGACTTTTTTCTCACAATTGGTTATTCATGCTGATAAGTCGTTTTTACGTCGACTATTTGCCATCGCATTACCCATAACTTTACAGAGCATGATGTTCTCCAGCCGAAGCTTGGTGGACGTACTGATGCTCGGTCAATTGGGAGAGGCTGAAATTGCTGCGGTCGGCGTTGCGGCAAGAGCGACATTCGTTACGACCATCATGCTCCTTGGCGTCACAACCGGCGGGGCGTTGTTAACAGCGCAGTACTGGGGAGCGGGAAACAAAGTAGGTGTAAGGCAAAGTACGTCGTTGACGTGGATGATCTCCATGGTTTTCGCTGCCCTTACGGTGGTGTTGTTCGTTCTGTTCCCAGAACCAATCATGCGCCTGACAACGGATTCGGAAGAGGTGATTCGACTTGGTGCTGATTATCTCGTTATTTCATCGGTTAGTATGTTTGCTGTAGCCTGTGTCGCAAGTATGGCTGTCGGTCTTCGAGCCATGCATCAACCCGGGCTTAGCACCTTTTTCAGTGGCATCGGCATTCTGTCCAACATCTTCCTTAACTGGGTGCTCATTTTTGGTCAATTTGGCTTTCCTGCAATGGGTATTAAAGGGGCTGCCATTGCCACCGTTATCAGTGGTGCTATTGAAGTAACTTGTTTATTCAGTTACCTGTGGTTTAAAAAACACATCATTGCGTTTTGTTTGGATGATATTCGTGCCAGCTTGGTGTTGGATAAAATTACACGTTTCTTGAAGCTCTCTCTTCCGACCACATTTAACTTCCTTGCTTGGGCGGGTGGTTTGTTTGCCTATCATGCGATTATGGGGCAAGCAGGCGTTCAAGGTTTAGCGGCATTGTCAGTAATGACGCCGGTAGAGTCAATTGCTCTAGCTATGATGATTGGTTCATCTAACGCCGCGGCAGTATTGGTGGGCAATCAATTGGGAGCGAAGAACTTTGGCCCTGTTTATTATCAAGCTTGGGCGACGGTGATCCTCAATGTGGCGATTGCTATCGTGGTGGCGATTTTACTTCTGTTTTCTAACCAACTTATTCTCGACGCCTTCAGTGCGTTGACACCAGAAACGCGCCACCTAGCTGAACAGTTTATGGTGATTCTTGCCGTCGGCGTGGTTCTTCGCTCTGTTCCTATGATGGCCATTGTCGGTGTGCTTCGTGCGGGTGGGGATGTGAAGTTCTGCTTGTACCAAGATCTGATTGCGCAATGGGTGATTAGCATTCCTCTTGCCGCCTTTGGTGCTATCTACCTAGGCTTTGAACCACAATGGGTTTACTTATTGTTTCTAACCGAGGAAGTGGTTAAGTGGGGGACATGTTTACACCGCATGGCGAGTAAGAAATGGATGAAAAATTTGATCGATGCTTAAGAAGGGTCGCGAGACAAGTTGCATTTGTAGTCTGATAGTGTGATCAACTATTCAAATTACTTCCTACCAACCGGATTTTAGTGTAGATTCTGATTCCAATTTTTAAACACCATTTGAGCGGCAAAATCAATGTTGAAACTGTCAGACCTATGTAAAGGCTATGTAGACGGGGGCGAATTTCATCCTGTACTACAAGGGGCAGAATTAACATTACAACAGGGTGAACAAGTTGCATTAATGGGAGAGAGTGGTTCAGGTAAGAGTACACTCCTTAATTTAATTGCAGGCCTTGATACCGCTGACTCTGGTGAAATCCAATACCCAAGTTTCGCGATGCACAGTGCTCCAGAGCGCTTAAGAACACTTTATCGTCGAAACAACATCGGCAACATCTTTCAGCAATTCAACCTGCTGCCTACTTTGAATATTGCAGATAACATCCGTTTCTGTCGCCAGTTAAAAGGCTTGCCTGAAGACAAAGGTTTATGGCGCCAAATTCTCTCTGCACTCGATCTTATGCCGCTTTTAGGGCGTTATCCAGAAGAGGTATCAGGTGGACAGCAGCAGCGCGCTGCGATTGCTCGTGCGCTGTATATGGAGCCGAAGATCTTACTTGCCGATGAGCCGACTGGTAGCTTAGATGAACGAAATGCTGAAGCGGTAATGCGCTTATTGACCAGCCTTGCTCGTCAGCTTGAGTGTACGCTGTTGTTGGTGACGCACAGTGAAAAGGTCGCTGAGCACATGGAAGGCCGCATTCGTCTTCAAGGAGGGCAATTGCATGTTATGGCCCGTAGTTAAGGCGCTACTCGGTCATTACCGTCGTTACCCACTTCAAATTATTCTTGTTTGGCTTGGTTTAACCCTCGGAGTATCACTCCTTGTTGGTGTGACTTCAATTAACCAACACGCGAAACAGAGCTACGAAACTGGTGAGAAACTTTTTTCCAACCCTTTGCCTTACCGTATTCGTACTAAACACTCTGCAAACAAAATTCCTCAAGGCTTTTATATCCAGCTTCGTCGTGCTGGTTTTAATCAATGCGCACCATTTGATGTTCTACATTTAGACACCAACACCGATATAAGTTTGATGCTAGTGGGGGTTGACCCTGTTGCATTGCTGCCGCTACAGCAAGGTAAATCGCTTAAAGATCTTCCAATGCTGACGTTAATGAAGCCGCCATATCCAATCTTAGTCAGTCAAGATTTAGCTGCACATATGTCATGGAGTAATGGGGACTTTATTACGCTGAATGATGGCAGTCAGCTCGGACCTTTGAAGGTTGATAGTGACAACTTGCTTTCTGGTACGCGTTTAGTCACGGACATCTCTCTATTAAGAATGCTGCAACGCAGTTCAGGATTGTCTGCGATTGCTTGTGGTGAAATGCCAGAGGAAAAAGTTCTGGCGCTAAAAAACATGCTACCTAATGGCATGACGTTGGTGCGCAATAGCCGAACAGAGTTAGAATCGCTTACTAAAGCATTCCACATGAATTTAACGGCCATGGGAATGTTGTCCTTCCTTGTTGGTTTGTTTATCTTCTATCAAGCAATGTCTCTGTCTTTTATCCAACGTCAACGTTTAGTTGGTATTCTTCGCCAAACGGGCGTGAATGGCATGCAGCTCGCACAGGCATTGATGTTAGAACTGACCATTCTAGTTTTGGTTGCATGGGCTTGTGGTAACTTCTTCGGGTTGATCTTAGCGAATGAACTGATTCCTGCAGTGTCATCCAGCTTAAGTGATTTATACGATGCCAACGTTGGTCTCACCATTGGTTGGTCATGGGAATCGAGTTTATATAGCTTGGCAATGTCGGCGTTGGGCGCTCTGATTTCTTGTTTATGGCCTTTGATTCGTTTGTTGAAATCACAACCCATCCGTCTTTCTTCTCGTTTATCTTTGATGCGCTTTGCTGGACGTGAATTCTCTTGGCAGGCGTTTGCTGCTTGTGCTTTTTGTGTGGCGGCCGTTGCGGTTTATCAAGCTCCAAGAACGCAAGAGTCAGGTTTTGCTATCATCGCGCTAATGTTGATCAGCGTGGCGTTGTTTATGCCATTTTTGATGTGGCATATGTTCCAAAGTTTCTCTTATTCATTACGTTGGGTTCGTGTCCGTTGGTTCTTCGCTGATGCGGCGGCAAGCATGAGTTACCGGGGTGTTGCTACGATGGCCTTTATGCTGGCACTTGCGGCGAACATTGGTGTTGAGACCATGGTAGGCAGTTTCCGTGATACGACCGACAAATGGTTGAGCCAACGTCTTGCTGCAGATATCTACATCTACCCTACGAACAACTCAGCAGCTCGCATGAGTGCTTGGTTAAAAGAACAACCAGAGGTCGATACCGTTTGGTGGCGTTGGGAAAAAGATGTGCCTACGGAACGTGGAGCGCTTCAAGTAGTGAGTACAGGGGCTTCGGAAGGGGAACTTGATTCACTCACAGTAAAACTTGGTGTGCCTAATTATTGGTATCACTTACATCATTCAAAAAGTCTGATGGTCAGTGAGTCTATGGCATTGAAGCTCGACATTCGCCCTGGTGACTATATTGATCTTCAGCCACCGTTAGGGGGAGGGTGGCAAGTTGTTGGGGTGTACTACGACTATGGCAACCCCTACAACCAAGTGATGATGTCGCACCGAAATTGGCTGTATGATTTTGCGGGCTCAGGTAACGTTGGGCTTGGCGTTTTACTTGAAGACAATGTTAATGGCGAAGGTTTGAAACGTCGCTTAGAAAACGTGTTCCGCTTGTCACAAGACCGAGTCTTCGACAACAACAATATCTATAACCAAGCCATGCGAGTGTTTGACCACACCTTTGCGATTGCAGGCACACTAGGCAACATTACATTGATTATTGCTGTGTTTGGCTTGTTCTTTGCCACCCTTGCTGGCGAGTTTTCACGGCAAAGGCACTTTTCTTTACTTCGTTGTATGGGCGTGTCGGGTAAAGAGCTTGTCCTCCTTGGTGGGTTACAGTTGTTTGCTTTTGGTATGATCTCCGCCATTATTGCCGTTCCGCTCGGATTAGCGTTGGCACATTTGATTGTTGATATCATTATTAAGCAATCTTTTGGCTGGTCTTTAGAGTTGCAAACGATCCCTTGGGAGTATGTTCAGACGATTGCTTGGGCGATGTTTGCCATCATGATCGCGGGGGCATTGCCAGTGATCAGAATGATTAAGAGTACTCCGATGAAGTCGTTGAGGGATGCTCTGTGACGAAGAATATGAAGCCGAAAAAGATCTTCTCGATATCAGTGTTGGTGTTTATTGCTTTCATTGCATTAACGGGTGCGACACTGTATTTCACGCATTGGGCCGAAGCGACGGCAACGAAAGAGAGTGACATTAGCGCGGTACTACAAAGAGAAAGCAAAACGATCTTTGAACCAGTGTTGCCAGATGAACATGTCTCGCTTCCTCAGGATTTTCGCTTCCATCCAGATTATCAACATGAATGGTGGAATTACTTTGCCAAATTACAAGATAAGCATGGCAAGGTTTACAACGTTCAATGGAGCTACTTTAGAGTTGCAACAGATGAGCGTGATACCAGAGGTTGGCAAAATCCACAGCTTTTTATCTCCCATATTGTGATTAGCAATGGCTCTAAAGTATGGAAAGAACAAAGAGTGGCGCGTGGTGGCATTGGACAAGCTGGAATGACAAATCGCCCGTTCCGTCTGTGGATAGATAATTGGACGTGGCGAGCGTTAGGTTCTACGCCCTTTCCGGGTAACTTAGAGGTGACAACAGATACCTTTGGTATGGATTTAAATACCACTACTAGCGGCCCGTTCGTCGTGAATGGCGATAAAGGCTTTCAAGTTAAGCACGCGCTCCAATCTGTCGCATCCTTTAGCTTCAGTGCACCTTTCTTAAATGTAAAAGGCAACCTAACCTTAAATGGTCGGGATATTGAAGTGACAGGGGCTGCGTGGACGCAAAAAGAGTGGGGTAGTGGCCTAATCGGTGAAGGACAACAAGGCTGGGACTGGTTTGTTTTCAATCTTGATGATGGACGAGCACTTACGGTGAGTCGCTATCGTCATCATGGACAGGTTCCCCATCTGTTTGGCACTTTAGCGACACGTTCCGGTAAGGTGATCAACTTAACTGAGAAAGAATTAACCATGACACCTTTGCAGGTCACTGGCTTATCAAACGGAAGAAGGCTACCGCTGCAATGGATCATTAATGTCCCCGAGCACAACATCAATTTGACGACGAGAATCATAAAATCGGACATGTGGCTTCCGTTTGTGATCCCTTATTGGGAAGGACCGATACTCGCATCGGGTTCCAATGAGGCGTGGGGATTTATGCAACTCACCGGTTACTAAAAAGAACAGAAAGCCACCTCATCAAAGGTGGCTTTTTTGTCGTTGAAACACGCAGTTTTCGTCGTAAAACTGCATGTTAATCACGAAAATCAGTCACATATTATACTAAGTTAATAGTAATCTATGTGAATACATAGACTTATAGGGAGATTGTCAGGTCTTGTAAATTTATATGTTCTTGTTGAAAAATACGATGTGTCGTAAAGAATACATCGGAAAAATCGAAGTTTATACTCTGAACAAGCGATTATTCTAAAATTTTCAGCAGCTATACACTCTCATCATTCTTTGTTAATCGTTTATTAAGATAATAAATATAAGGGCGAAATCATGAACGATGTCATTCGTGACTTTTTCAAAATGGAATCCGCTGGTGGTATTCTTCTGGTAATTGCTGCGGCAATTGCGATGACCATTGCTAACACCCCACTTGGCGAAACTTATCAAGCTATGCTGCATACTTATGTATTTGGTATGTCAGTATCCCATTGGATCAACGATGGCCTTATGGCTGTGTTCTTCCTACTAATCGGTCTTGAAGTAAAGCGTGAGCTACTTGAAGGCGCACTAAAATCGAAAGAAACCGCAATCTTCCCGGCAATTGCTGCGGTTGGCGGCATGTTGGCTCCTGCACTTGTTTACGTTGCTTTCAATGCTGGCGACCCTGAAGCGATCTCTGGTTGGGCAATTCCAGCGGCGACAGATATCGCATTTGCGCTTGGTATTATGGCGTTACTAGGTAAACGTGTGCCAATCGCTTTGAAGGTGTTCCTGCTTGCACTTGCAATCATTGACGACCTTGGTGTTGTAGTGATCATCGCGTTGTTCTACACCGGTGACCTATCAACAATGGCCTTGTTAGTTGGTTTTGCGATGACTGGCTTGCTCTTTATGCTGAATGCAAAAGGGGTGACTAAGCTAACACCGTATATGATCGTTGGTGCTATTCTCTGGTTCGCGGTTCTGAAATCTGGTGTCCATGCAACATTGGCAGGTGTGGTGATCGGTTTTGCTATTCCACTGAAAGGTAAGCAGGGTGAACACTCTCCACTAAAACACATGGAGCATGCACTTCACCCATATGTAGCGTTCGGTATTCTTCCTCTATTCGCGTTCGCAAACGCAGGTATCTCATTAGAGGGTGTATCGATGTCAGGTCTGACTTCAATGTTGCCATTAGGTATTGCACTGGGTCTGTTGGTCGGTAAACCTCTGGGTATCTTCACATTCAGTTGGGCGGCAGTGAAACTAGGTATTGCTAAGCTGCCGAAAGGCGTGAACTTTATGCATATCTTTGCGGTGTCAGTGTTGTGTGGTATCGGCTTTACGATGTCTATCTTCATCTCATCATTGGCGTTTGCAAACGTGAGTCCTGAGTTTGACACTTATGCTCGACTAGGCATCTTGATGGGCTCTACCACTGCCGCTGTACTTGGCTATGCGTTACTGCACTTCTCGTTGCCAAAGCAGGCGTCAGAAGAGGTTGCTGAGGAATACTAAAGCGAACCGCTTTTAGAGCAGCAATTTGAAATACGAAAACCTCTCAATTGAGAGGTTTTTTTATATCTTGGATTTACTATTTGCTAGTGCATAGCGGGGAACGACAGACGAAAAAAAGCCCAGAAGAAAATTTATCTGGGCGGATACAAACATAGGAGTTAATAAGAAAAAGCAGCAATGTAACAACCAGAAAGAAACAAGTTTGACGGCCTGAAAAACTTTAAATGCCCTAGTTGTTACAGTAATTCAGACCGAGCTAATTCCATTCAGTTCCATTTTTTTTAGAAGTTTTTTTCACAAAATAATATTCGCTTTAAATTCATTCCTTTACGCCTGCACTTTCTATCTCTGGTCAGACCAATGCTTGAAAATGTGATGTTAATCGTTTGTTAATCTGTCGTTTCGGGAGTATATTTTCAAACAGTTGTTTAATACGAGTGATTGAAATGGCCCCGAGAAGTACAACAAAAGAAAAAATACTCGATGTAGCAGAAGGACTATTTGCAGAATACGGCTTCAATGACACATCACTAAGAACCATTACTGGTAAGGCGAACGTAAACCTTGCTTCGGTAAACTACCATTTTGGCGATAAAAAGACGCTCGTTAGAGCCGTTTTAGACCGCTATTTAGAAGCGTTAATGCCGAGCATTAAAACATCTCTGATAGAGCTAAACACCCGTGACGATTACAACATGGATGAGGTATTCGAATCGTTGCGCTTACCCTTACGGGCGTTAAATGATGTGCGACCAAACGGTACTGCCTTGTTTATGTTGTTGATAGGGCGAGGTTACACCGATGTGCAGGGGCACTTGCGCTGGTTTATCAGCACCAGATATGACGAAGTGCTGAAGTTGTTTATGTTCTCCATAGGCAAAGCAAACCCTGAACTAACAGAAGAACAGCTGTTTTGGCGATTACACTTTACCCTTGGAACTTGTGTTTTCACCATGGCATCTAGTCAAGCGCTAACGGAAATTGCGGAAAGTAAATTCCAAAAAGACGTCGATGCGAAGTCTGTCGTCGACCTACTGATTCCATACCTGTCGGCAGGAATGTCCGCCAAGTAAACCTAATTAAATCAATAAAAAAGAAAAGTGAAAGCCGCGAGCGGTAATGTGAACAAAAGGATCTGAACTATGAGCTCTCTACGAAGAAAATGGATTAGTGACCCAGCATTTAAAATGTTTAAGAAAGTACTGCCACCATTGTCGAGTACGGAAAAAGAGGCAATGGAAGCCGGTAGTGTATGGTGGGATGCCGAGTTGTTTTCTGGCAAGCCTAACTTTACAACGCTTCATCACTACCCAAAACCAGCACTGACGTCTGAAGAACAAGCCTTCATGGACAATGAACTTGAGATGTTACTTGAAATGCTAAACGATCAGCAGATCGTAAAAGATGACCGTGATCTACCACCTGAAGTCTGGGAGTTCTTACGTAAAGAGCGTTTCTTCTCCCTGATCATTTCGAAAGAATACGGCGGCCGAGAGTTTTCTGCACTTGCAAACTCAACCATCGTATCTCGTATTGCCACACGAAGTATCAGCGCGGCCGTATCAGTCATGGTGCCAAACTCTCTTGGCCCAGGTGAGCTACTTTCTCACTATGGTACTCAAGAGCAAAAAGACTACTGGCTACCACGTCTCGCTGACGGTACGGATATTCCATGTTTTGCCTTAACCGGCCCTGAAGCTGGCTCAGATGCAGGCGGTATTCCAGACCAAGGCGTAGTTTGTTACGGCACGCACGAGGGTGAAGAAGTTCTTGGTATCCGTGTTAGTTGGAACAAGCGTTATATTACCCTAGCACCTGTTGCGACTGTTCTTGGTCTCGCATTCAAACTTCAAGACCCAGATGGCCTGCTTGGCGACAAGAAAGATGTGGGTATTACCTGTGCATTGATTCCTGCTGATCACGAAGGTGTGGAAATTGGTGAGCGTCACGATCCGCTCGGTTCTGCGTTTATGAACGGTCCAACACGTGGTAACGATGTGTTCATTCCTATGGACTGGCTAATTGGTGGCTCAGAGTACGCGGGTAAAGGTTGGCGTATGTTGGTGGAATGTTTGTCGGCAGGACGTGGTATTTCCCTTCCTGCGCTCGGCACCGCGATCGGTCACCTTACCACACGAACCACAGGCGCTTACGCATATGTCCGTAAACAGTTTGGTATGTCCATCGGTAAATTTGAAGGTGTCGCTGAGGCGATGGGACGCATTGGTGGTTTAACTTATCTACTTGAAGCAACACGTACTCTGACGACGACGTCTCTTGATATGAAAGAGAAACCAGGCATCGTGACAGCTATTGCTAAATACCACATGACGGAAATGGCCCGTACTATCCTGAACGATTCTTTCGATATCCATGCGGGACGCGCGATTCAAGATGGTCCAATGAACTACCTAGCGAAACATTATCTAGGCATTCCTGTTGCTATCACCGTCGAAGGTGCAAATATTTTGACTCGCAACCTAATGATTTTCGGTCAAGGTGCGACACGTTGTCATCCATACGTACTGAAAGAGATGGAAGCAGCGGCCAACCCAGATTCGAAAGAAGGTGCGAAAGAGTTTGATGATCTGCTGTTTAAGCACATTAAACATGCCACGGGTAACACCTTTGGCGCACTTGGCGCAGCGCTAACTGGTTCTCGTTTTGTTAAGGCGCACATGAGCGGCCCTACGCAGCAATATTACAAGGACATTACTCGTCTAAGCCGTGCGCTAGCCGTAAGTGCTGACTTTGCGATGCTGACGCTTGGCGGTGATTTAAAACGTAAAGAGATGATCTCTGCTCGTTTGGGTGATGGCCTAAGTTACCTCTATATGGCATCAGCCGCGTTGAAGAAGTACGAAGATGAAGGTCGACAACAGGGTGATCTAAACTTTGTCCATTACGCGGTACAGTACTGCTTATACAATGCGTCTAAGTCACTGAATGAAGCGTACTCAAACTTCCCTGTGAAATACGTAGGTGGTGTCCTGAAAGGCTTGTTATTCCCACTTGGTAATCACTTCAAAGCACCGAGTGATGAACTGTGTGTAGGTCTGGCAGAGGCTATGATGACCCCAGGCGCTCAGCGTGACCGTCTGACGCACCTTTGTTACATCGGTAAAGACGAAGACGACAGTGTGGGTTTGATGGAGCGTGCATTTTTAGCGATGTATGACGTTAAGCCATTAGAGCGCAAACTGATGAAGGCGGCTAAAGATGGCAAAGTTGCACGCAAAGGTCTATTACATGACCGCCTACAGCAAGCGTTTGAAGAGGATGTGTTAACTGAGCAAGAAATAGATCAAATTATGGCGGCGGATAAGCTGCGTTACAAAGCAATTCAAGTTGACCACTTTAGCCATGACTTCTCAGAAGTTCGTACTAATGTGACGACGAAAAAATCGCATTTGAATTCAGCGGCATAACGTCCACACTAAAATGTTCGAAATAAGCACCTCAGCCGAGGTGCTTATTTGTTTCTATCGGTCATAAATGATGCTGTGAGTGCTCCAACCACTTGCATTTTCGCAGCATTTTTACAGAAATTAGGTGCGAAGTAGGGCTGAACCTTTTATCCTAGCAACGTTTTTTAAAGGAAGTTGAATATGATCATCAAACCTAGAATTCGTGGATTTATCTGTACTACTACGCACCCAGTGGGTTGTGAAGCTAACGTAAAAGAACAAATTGCTTACACTAAAGCACAAGGCCCAATTAAAAACGCTCCAAAACGCGTTCTCGTTGTGGGTGCATCAAGTGGCTACGGCCTATCTTCTCGTATCGCTGCGGCATTTGGTGGCGGTGCTTCAACTATCGGTGTTTTCTTCGAAAAAGAAGGCACGGAGAAGAAGCCAGGTACAGCAGGTTTTTACAACTCTGTTGCATTTGAAAAGCTAGCTCGTGAAGAGGGTCTATACGCGAAAAGCCTAAACGGTGACGCGTTCTCAAATGAAGCAAAACAGAAAACAATCGATCTGATCAAAGAAGACCTTGGTCAGGTAGATATGGTGGTTTACTCACTGGCTTCTCCAGTACGTAAAATGCCAGAAACGGGTGAACTGATTCGTTCAGCACTTAAGCCTATCGGTGAAACTTACACGTCGACCGCTGTTGATACCAATAAAGACGTCATCATCGAAGCAAGCGTAGAGCCTGCTACTGAGCAAGAAATCCAAGACACAGTAACCGTAATGGGCGGTGAAGATTGGGAACTATGGATTAATGCACTATCAGAAGCTGGCGTGCTAGCAGATGGCTGTAAAACAGTCGCATACAGCTACATCGGTACTGAGCTAACTTGGCCGATCTACTGGGATGGCGCTCTAGGTAAAGCGAAAATGGACCTAGATCGTGCATCAGCAGCACTGAACGAGAAACTGTCTGCAACTGGCGGTAGCGCAAACGTAGCGGTACTTAAGTCTGTTGTGACTCAAGCAAGTTCTGCAATTCCTGTAATGCCTCTATATATCGCAATGGTATTCAAGAAAATGCGCGAAGAAGGCGTACATGAAGGTTGTATGGAACAAATCTTCCGCATGTTCAGTCAACGTCTTTACAAAGAAGACGGCAGCGCTGCAGAAGTAGATGAAGTGAACCGCCTACGTCTGGATGATTGGGAACTGCGTGAAGACATCCAACAACACTGTCGTGACCTATGGCCACAGATCACGTCTGAAAACCTAAAAGAGCTAACTGACTACGTTGAGTACAAAGAAGAGTTCTTGAAGCTATTCGGCTTTGGTGTTGACGGTGTGGATTACGAAGCAGACGTGAACCCAGCAGTAGAAACAGATTTCACACAAATCTAATCGTTTCTAGCGGAATTGAAAAAGGCGCTCAATGAGCGCCTTTTTTCTGTCTAGAATCTTTGAATAAGGAGCGCTAACTGATCTGTAACGCTCATTCATTGTGATTAACTCAGAATAATCAGAATGGTACCAGCTAAGGTCATCAAGATATTGGCTATCGCGTACGTACCTGCGTAACCAAGCGCAGGAATTGTCGACTTAGCGTATTCGTTCACTACGTCCATTGCTGGAGCACACGTACGAGCTCCGATAATAGCACCAAAGAGTAGGGCACGGTTCATCTTAAGCACGTAAGCGCCAACTAGATATGCAAGAACAACCGGCACTACGCTTACAATAAATGCTAAACCAATGATCTGTGGACCAACTTGAGTCAAGTGCTCGAACATCTTGCCACCAGCACTTAAGCCTATTCCGACCATAAAGAACATCAAACCTAAATCTTTGACCATATTTAACGCCCCTTGCGGAACATAACCGAAAGTAGGGTGGTTTGCTCGTAGGAAGCCCAGCGTGATGCCTGATAGTAATAGGCCGACTGCGTTACCTAAGCTGAATGACACTTGACCAAACGTCATGGTCACCAAGCCAAACATAATGCCCAGAATAAAGAAGCTACAAAACGCGAGTAAATCTGCCATTTGGCTGTGGATCGAGATGAAACCGATTTTCTCAGCGAGACCATGTACACGGCTCTTTTCACCACTCACCTGAAGGACATCACCTTTAGCGAGAACAATGTCTAAATCCATCGGCATTTCAATTTGAGCACGCACTACGCGGTTTAAGAAACAGCCGAATTCAGATAGGTTCAAATCAGACAAGCGTTTGCCTGCAATGGCATCGCTCTTAACCACGATCTCTTCTTCGACTATTCGAAGGTCAAGCAGGTTTCGGTCGAATACTTCTTTACCGTTGCGGAAGCTAGGGTCAAGACGCGCATGGCTGTCTGGGAAGCCTACTAGTGCGATTTCGTCACCTTCTTGCAGGATTGCATCACCGTCTGGGTGGGCAAGAATGCCGTTACGACGAATACGTTCTATGTAACAACCCGTCTGGCGGTAAATGCCCAACTCACGAAGGTTCTTACCATCTGTCCAGTCAATCAGCTCAGGGCCAACACGGTACGCACGGATAATGGGTAAATACACCTTTCTTTGACTAGAACTCCCTAAGCCGCGTTCTTGTGCGATTTGTTGAGCTGAGTCGGATAGGTTTTGTTTTTGCAATTTAGGCAGCAGTTTGGCAAACATGATCATGCTGATCAAACCGACCAGATAAGCCATGGCATAACCAACCGATAGATTTTCTAATACGAGAGAAAAATCCATGTTACGCGGAATGGTAGCAAGACCAGAGTTTAATGCATCTTGTGCACCTACCAGAACAGGCGTTGCGGTAAGGGCTCCCGCCATCATACCGGCAGATAAGCCAAAATCTAGGCCCATATAATGGCTACAGAAATAAGTTAAGCCGACAGCCGAGACCAACACGGTCATGCTCAAAATGAAGTAATGCTTACCATCTCGGAAGAAGATACCGAAGAAGTTAGGCCCAGCTTCGATACCTACACAGTAGATAAACAGCATAAAGCCAATCGTTAGCGCTTCTGCGTTAAATGAGAAGCCGAGGTGTCCCATGATAAGCGAGGTAATGAGCACGCCAATAGAGTTGCCTAACTGCAGCTTTCCAAAGCGAATTTTGCCAATGGCAAGACCAATTGCTAATACGACGAAGATTAGAAGAATGGGGTTTTGTTCAAGAAGATGTACGACGTCTATGTTCACTGTGTGGCTCGGTAAAGTGTGTGCCAAAGAAAAAGATTAAGAATTGCGAATTGTAACTAAATATAGCAAAAAGATAAGTGAATTTTTTTAGGTTTTACTATTACTTGACGTAAGGGAATAACATTTTGAATACATAATAAAAAAGCCGCTACTAGCGGCTTTTAAAAATTCAGTTATTCGAATTACTCGTCGAATAGACCTAGGTGCTCTTTTGCGTAAGCTTCAAAGTCATCACAACCACCGATGTGCGTTTGGTCGATGAAGATTTGAGGAACAGTTTCTACTGGCTTACCAACTGTTTTCTCTAGGTCAGCTTTAGAAATCCCTTCAGCGTGGATGTCTACGTAACGGTAGTTGAAATCATCACGTTTTGCCTTAAGTGTTTCAGCGTGCTCTTTAGCACGTACACAGAAAGGACATGCAGGGCGACCAAAGATAACTACGAACATAATCTTATTTCTCCTAAATCTATTCTTATTGAAAGCGAACGAAAACGTCAATGCTGCGATTCGCTCTCGTATGTTGGGACAACTATGCCCGATCCAGAACCGGAAATAAAGCAGCAAATGCCTCTTGTTTCGATAGGCGAAATCTATCGTATAAAAACTAAACACGCACTAAGCTTAAAGCCAAGAAAAGTCACTTTTAGAACAAAAGTTAATCGATCTTTGGGCTTAGCTAACTCTGTGAAGTGACGCATAAAAACACACATTTTGAAGGGTTAATGGCGGCAAGGTGCACTCGGTCAACTTTTTTTTGCGCAAAGCATAGCAATCTAGTGTGAGTTGTTGTTTTGGGGAGGAAGTGTATGTTTCAGTTTATGACTGCGACACGGATTATCTTCGGCGAGGGAGCGCTCCAATCTTCGCTGTCTGTAATCAATCAATTTGGCTATAGCGTTTTACTGGTCACTGGTAAAGACACGCAACGAGCCACACCTATCATTAATTATCTAAAAGCGCAGAACATGCGCTATCAACACGTCGCCATCAATGGTGAACCCAATATCACCATGGTGGAAGAAACTGCCGTGCTTGGGCGCAAGTTTCAACCAGACATGGTCATTGCGATTGGCGGGGGCAGTGTCATTGATATGGGGAAAGCGCTCGCTGCTATTATCCCAAATCAAGGGGATGTGTATGACTACGTTGAAGTTGTTGGTCGAAACGTCCCACTAAAAACCAACCCGATTCATTTTATTGCTATCCCTACCACGGCAAGCACAGGTTCCGAAGTGACTCGTAACGCAGTGCTCAAATCTGGGCAAGACCAAGTCAAGGTTAGTTTACGCAGTCCGGAGATGTTAGCGGATGTCGCTATTGTGGATCCCACCTTAACTTATGGTACGGATCAATACACATCTGGAAGGGGAGCGATGGATGCTTTCACTCATTTGATGGAAGCGTATGTCTGCGGTGACCCTAACCCTTTAACTGACATGGTGTGCGAAGAGGGGCTCAGACGGCTAAGCCGCTCTGTCATAGCTGGTTGTAAGCAAGATAATCATAAGGCGAGATCAGATTTGTCTTTCGCAGCCTTGTTGGGAGGTATGGCGATCACTAATGCTAAACTAGGTGCTGCGCATGGTTTAGCTTCGGCATTAGGCGGAAAGTTAGATGCTCCCCATAGTGTGATTACTGCAAGGTTGGCGCCGCACGTAATGCAAGAGAACATAAAGGCAGCAAAGCAAGCGGGCAGAGCGGATGTGATCAGTCGCTATAGGAGGTTGGCACAACTTGTCACGGATAGAACGAATGCTAATGAACATGACGGTGTGCTATGGGTGAAAATGGTGCTCGATAAACTTGAGTTGCCTCATCTTGGTAAGTTTGGGGTTTGCCAAACCTCTTTTGAACAAGTGGCCGATGACGCCCTCATGTCCGTTGCTATTAAAGGAAACCCTCTTCCGCTCAATCAAGACCGATTAGTCTATATCTTACGTCAAGTGTGCGATTGTAGCGGGGAATGCATGGAAGAAAGCAAGCTTCATGCTAGTTCAGTTGAAATTCTTGAATCACACTCAGATCTCTCTAGTGTCAACGATTGACTGAGATAGCGAATGCGGTTATCTGTACAAAAAAGGGGAGCAATTAAGCTCCCCTTCGTATCTCTATTAGTACTGACTTAGCTTGTCGTAGCGGCTGTCTTTCAGCGCGTCTTTTACTCGCTTCAAGTTCTCACGGAAACCAGTACCGCGGCGTAGCGTAAAGCCCGTTGCTAACACATCGATGACTGTCATTTGAACCACACGACTCGCCATTGGCATGTATACGTCTGTGTCTTCAGGTACATCTAGCGTGATAGCCAATGAACTCGCTTTCTCTAGTGGTGAGTCTTTTGCTGTGATGGCAATAACCGTCGCGCCGTTTTCACGAGCAAGGTTTGCAATCTCAACTTGGCTCTTGGTTCGTCCGGTATGAGAAATCAAAACAATTACGTCGTTGTCACTGCAGTTAATGCAGCTCATACGTTGCATTACAATGTCTTCGAAGCAAGTAATTGGGATGTTAAAGCGAATAAATTTGTTTTGTGCATCCCGCGCAACCGCAGAAGAAGCGCCAAGACCAAAGAATGAGATACGCTTTGCCTGAGTAAGAAGATCCACGGCACGATTCACTTGCATCGCGTCAAGGCTATTCTTCGCTACGTCCAAACACGCCATTGTCGATTCAAAAATCTTGTGGGTGTAGGCATCAGGCCCGTCGTCTTCTTCAACGTTACGGTTTACATAAGGCGTACCATTGGCAAGGCTTTGCGCAAGGTGCAATTTAAAGTCTGGGAAACCTTTGGTATCCAGACGTCGACAGAAACGGTTAACAGTTGGCTCACTCACGTCAGCCATTTTCGCTAACGTTGCAATGCTTGAATGAATTGCAGTTTGTGGAGACGCCATAATTACTTCCGCAACTTTGCGCTCTGACTTACTGAAATTCTCCAGGTTTTTTTGGATTTTTTCTAATGTATTCATAGTGTTCACGAGGGTATAGAGAACAACTCGCTGGCTCTGTTAACGGGTAGAAACACAAAGTTTCTCGGTCGAGAGGGGCGTTAACGAAAACGACCAGCGCCATAAATTCAGTATAAACCCGATCCTTTATCTGGCTAAAACAAATACGGTTACTATTTCGTGAGAATTTGACAAGCCTCAAACAAAATGTTGTAAAAACTACAGAATTGGATGTGGGATCGAAGGTATGTTGCTCTAGTGGCACAATAATGATGTTTGAGTTACACCAAAAAGAAAGAAATTTTCAATTTGATGTAACTCACATTGGCGCTCAAGAATTGAGAATGTCTTCGACAGTTTCTTCAATCTTAGCCATCAAGCTTGGTGCTTGTTGAGCAATTTCACGTTGCTCATCAAGAACGGCATTCAATATGTCGTTCGTAGTTAGAGGGTTCGCCAGCACAACACGAAATACGATGGTATTCATACGTTGCCATTGGTCTGGATTCAGCCTAGTACGAGAGACAAAGGATTTACCAGTTTCGCGTTGGCGCTTCTGAATAAATTGAGTGAGCTGGTTGATCAGTTCGTTCAATTTTTCTTTTTGCGTGCCCTGTGCCTTTTCCAGTGCTGCTCGTAGGTGAGTTGGTAAATAGCGATAGGTCAATAAACAAAGTTCAGGCTCAGAGACCAGTTCAAAATCTTCTTGTTGCTTGATGAGATCGGCGAAATAGCGCGCTTTTGCAATACTCTGATCGATAAGCAGTTCGTAACCTGGGCGGCTAATGATGTGCATGGCTGCGTAAACTAGCATCGCCATTCCAGAACGAGAGCCTTCAAGCGTATGGCTGCCAAGATCTTTCGAGCCTTTACGCAGTATGTACTGTGCGTGATGCTCGATGGATTTCATTGCATCAGGATCTTTAAACAGAACCATGCCTGCACCCATAGGAATGTACAGTTGTTTGTGCGCGTCAATCGTGACTGAATCAGCAAGCTCAACGCCACCGAGTAGATGACGATGATTGTTCGACATTAGTGTCGCACCACCCCAAGCTGCATCCACGTGGAAGTGGCAATTATGCTGTGCACAAACTTCGGCAATTTGGGCTAGGGGGTCTACGCTACCCGTTTCGGTCGTACCTGCAACACCAACAACAGCGATCGGTTTAATGTTTTGTGCTTCAAGCTCCGTGATTTTTGCCTTAAGGTCATCGACAACAATACGGTTGTTTGCATCTGTCTTGACGGCAACTAAGCCATCTTGGCCTAAACCAAGGACATCGGCGGCTTTCTTAAGTGAATAGTGGCCACGCTCTGATACCAAGATCGCAAGACCTTCGTAGCCATAGTGCTTCATCGCTTTGAAAAGGCCTTCCTTTTCTACACCTTTGAATGCACCATCTGCTTTCAATGCTTTGTTGCGAGCAACCCAAAGCGCAGTAATGTTGGCAATGGTACCGCCAGAACAAAATGCACCTAGAGAATGTTTGGCGCTGTGCATCCACTTACGGTAGAACTTTTCGTCCTGACCGTAGATAAGACTGTGTAGCATGCCTAGCACTTGACGCTCTAGTGGAGTGAAAGCTTTTGAGGTCTCAATCTTCACCAAGTTTTGGTTTAAGGCAATCATGATTTTCGACAGCGGCATTAAAAAATACGGCAGGGCAGAAGTCATGTGACCAATAAAGCTTGGTGCAGAGGTGTGAACCGAGTGAGATACTAAGGTATCTAAAAGGTGCTCGGTATGGTCTGATACAAACTCAGGTTGCTCAGGAATCTGAGCAGAAGAAAAGTCTTTCTCGATTTCACGTAAAGGCTTTTCTTCTGCCACGATGTGTTCACGAAGGAATTGATTTAAGTTTTGGGAAAGACTTTCATCAATTTTCGTCAACGTGGAATCTGGACCTTCAGGAATCGTGAAGATCTTTAACAAGCTCTCGAAGCTAACGTCAGCGGTTTTTTGTTCCTTAACCATAGCAAAGAATCTTTGTAGTTATTTTGGTAATGCGAGCGGCACAATCTAAACCAAAACGGGCGCAAAGTCCCGTTTTAATTATTGAAACCCATGTTGCTGAAATGAAACTTTAGGCGGGGTCTTACTCACACTTCTGCTTTTCAATCTTAGCAATTGATTGATTATACTTGTTAAGCGCAGAATCGATCTGTTTTGGATGGCTTAGCAAGTCAGCAAACGCTGAGCGTAGGTCGTAGTTCTTTGGATGGTTAGCAGATTGACGATCGCTGAAGGTTTTCTTCGCCGCTTCACCTAGGGCATCACTGCGTGTCGCCAGTTGCTTCACATCGTGTTGTTCTAGCTTCAACCATGCTTCAACCGGTTGCTCTGTTGCTACTCGGCTTGGATCGTTTTCTAGAAAATAATGTACTGCTTCACGGTTGAGTTCGAAGTGGTGTTTACGGCCTTCTAAGAACCATTGGCTAACTTCGTTTAAGTCAGGGTATTGAGTCACGGTTAGGTCTACGAGATCTTGATACCACTGTAGGGAAGCATCAATGTAGCCATCGTATTTAGTTGCAAGACATTGCTGATCAGCAGCAAAAGTAAAAGTTGAGCTTGTAGCGAGGAGCGCCGCAACGACAAAGCGTTTCATTATTATTCCTTTTGGTTGTATTCCCTTTGTAACCCCAATAGACATATGCCTTGCCTGTCACTGATTACCGATCCAAGAGTTAAAAATTAAAGGGCTCGATAACAAAGCGGTGAACCAGAAAATTCTCTTCGAATTGAGCATTTTGAGGTTACTTGGGTATTTGAATTTTTGCCGTATTGTAATGGATGTTAATGAATATTCCTGAGATCTAGCTAGCAAGAGACACAAAGAAAAGCATCATAACTGGCACTAATAAGCTCAAGATAAAGCCACTTACAATGGCAACAGGTACACATCGAACACCGCCCGTGGTTTGAATGACGGGTAGGGTAAAGTCCATCGCCGTCGCGCCGGCGTAGCCAATTGCTGTAGATGGATAACTGCGAATAAGTAGTGGAATGGCAATCAACGCGACCAATTCACGCATCAGCTCAATTAAGAAAGAAGCGCCGCCAAAGATAGGCCCAAAGGCGTCACCCATCAAAATGCCAGCCAGTGAATACCAGCCAAAACCAGAAGACATCGCCAAAGCTTGATAAAGAGGAAGATCCAAAATCATTGCAGCAATTACGCCGCCAAGCATACACGTTGCAATGATCACTGTCGCAATCGCCATACCTTGCTTGTTGAGTAGGATTTGTCTAAGCGTCAAACCACTATTGCGTAGTTGAATGCCAATAAAGAAAAGCAAAAGGAATAAAATCCACTCGCTCGCTGTGTCCACCCAAGACAAACCAATAGGAAGAAACAAGCCAGCAACTAGGCCACCACCCACAACAACGACAAGTTTGATTGACTCTAAAGCCATTGACGAAAGAGGAAGTTTCTTTTGATTCTGATCGGTTTGCAAAGGAAGCAGCTTATCGACCAAAGGTAAAGCGAGTAGGTTGCATACGCTCAGGCAGGCGAAAAATGTGCCAGCGTAAAGAAGAATAGTTTGTAAATTACTACCAAGGTTGTCCAATGCCGCAAGGCTCAAACCCATCAAAGAAAGAATGACGTAAATGAGGTATGAGGTCGACTTGTTGATTTTCTCCAACATCGAAGCTCGAGAAATTGGAATTAAATAGCCCACCACCAATGGGGCGAAGATAAATAGCATCCCTGAGAACATAAAACTCAATGATTCCTTTATGAGGTAAGCAGAATAACTTAGCCACGTATAAACGAATCAAAACACTATTTGAGCTTTAACGTGGCTGGATTTGATGTATCGGGAGATTAAAGGCCGCTGGCACTGAGAACTTCTTTAATTTCACTTTGGAAGTCAGTATCACTCATATTGCTGAGTTCATACAAGACTTCTGCACCAGTTAAATTAAATTCTACTTCGTGTTCTTCAATTCGCTCATCCTGATTACGGAACATCAGTAAATGGTTTGCAATGCGGGCGATATCCAGATAGCTCACTTCTGGACGGGAAGTTTGATATTTTTCGTTTGAAGACACTTCACGGAAATCGTTGTCGAAGCCCCATTTCTCAAGCACGAGTTTACTGGTTGCAGAGCAGCGAGTTTGGAATATTTGCAAAGCAATATCAGAATCGAGGTAATTCCCTCTATCAAGATACAGGTGGTATTCATTGATAAGGCAGAACAAACCGATATCTGCAAGTAAGCCAACAAGTAAGGCTTTCTCTTGCTCGAGATGCCCATAGGTAGCGGGCTCATGTTTTTTAAACTCTTGAACCACCAATACCATTGCTGCGCCAAGCTCACGGGAGACCGCTGCGCTCTTTACTAAGATGGCATTGCATTCTTTGGTTAAGTTCACCGAGTGCTTTAATTGTTCAATAGCTTGTGCGGTAACGATATCTCTTACCCTCAGGATACCTAAGCGTGAAACCGCGGTCGTGAGATCATTACAGGTGATGTTGCGGCGGTTAAAGATAACAGAGTTAGCGACACGAACAACGACAGCAGCAAGGCCCGGGTCTTCGAGTAGGGCATTAGCAATGTCGGCAATCGTCGTGTGTTCTTCAGTACAAAGCTGCTGAATTTTAAGTACGACATCAGGGATGGGAGGAAGGGATATTTTACCGGTAGAAATGGATTGTTCTACCAGTTGAGCGAACTCAGATTCCAATGCTTTTATAAG
Source organism: Vibrio jasicida CAIM 1864 = LMG 25398 (assembly GCF_000400365.1). Classification (GTDB taxonomy): domain Bacteria; phylum Pseudomonadota; class Gammaproteobacteria; order Enterobacterales; family Vibrionaceae; genus Vibrio; species Vibrio jasicida. Next base: position 43,248 of record NZ_BAOG01000003.1, read on the forward strand.
CTTATCTTTATTATTGGGTAGCCAAAAAAATGATAGATGTTCCATTACGACGCTGTGCTAGAGAGCTTTCGTACAGTGTACCCTCACAGTATGTTAGTAATCAATTAAATACAGGTTTGACTCTCGCAATTGCTGTATTAATCACCATGGCGTTCGGTTTTTGGCAGTGATTGTGTCAAAAAAACATCGCTTTAGGATGGGTAAGTGTGAAACTAATCACGTATGTGGAATTTGTACTTTGGCATATGTGACATAGATCCTAACTTATTTTTCAACGTTAAGTATGATTAAGGCAGTTGGTGAGCGCAATTCACAAAAATATCGCCAACATATCGACATTTTATAATTCGCACTAAGCTGCTGTTCATCTGGTGACATCGCTAATCGGGGTAATTTATTCAGATTAAAGAGGTCAATGGACATGACAGACCAAGCTTTTTTTAACTATGTAAGCAATTTTAGTGAGTATCAGAAACGTTCAATGTTCGGCGGCATTGGTTTATTTAGCAATGACGCTATGTTTGCTCTTGTAAGTAACGACTGTTGCTACTTGCGCGGCGGAGACGAACTCGACGCAGAATTTACTCAACTTAACTGTGAAAAATATAAGCACGTCAAAAAACAAACGACGGCAACAGTTAACTACTATGACGTAACAGACTTATTCGATGCTGGCTTTGCTGGTCTTGATACGTTGTTACAAAAATCTATAGATTGTTCAATTAAGGAACGTAAATACCAAAAGTCCTCAGCCAGTAGACGCCTACGTGATCTGCCAAACATGCAACTGACGTTAGAACGTATGGTGAAAAAAGCAGGAATCGATGACGTAGAGACGTTTTTGGAACTTGGCCCAGTGGAAGTATTCAATAAAGTAAGAGTTGCGTACGGCAGTGATGTCGACGTGAAGCTTTTATGGAAATTTGCTGGTGCAATTGACGGCGTTCATTGGAAACTTATCCAAGAGCCACGTAAAAAGCAGCTACTGGCAATGTGTGAGTAAGCTTATTTAGTTTCACGATGATTGACTCGTCTTAGATGAAGTCAGCGAGTCATAAAAGTGAGCGTTGAAAGCGACAAAAGGAAGTTGGATGCTTTTAGCCACTTCATTCGAGTTAGTCATTGCAACGAATCAATAATTAAGAACAAAAAAACCGAGGTGAGTACCTCGGTTTTTGTTTTTCGGCTTCAGTTAGATTTCAATCAACTTGAGATTAGAACTTGAAGCGAGTGGTGAACATCACTTGATCACCATAGAAATCATTAATACGCGCTTCTGCACCTAGAGAGAATAGCTCTGTAGAGTGGAAACGAGCGTAAACAGAGCCAATCCAATCGTCATCGTTATCGATAGACACGTAGCCAGCTTTACCCCCCACTTCTAGTTGAGGACCAAGCCATTGGCGAACACCAAGGTTAAGTTCCATACCAACATCAGTACTGCTTGAGTTTGAAGGCTGTACAACACGCATTAGCATTGCACCTGTTAGATCAGCCCAGTTGTTTAGTGGCGAGTGGAAACCAAAACCCGCTGCTGAATCGAAATCACCATCGAATTCAGAGTCGATGCGAGCAATGATGTGCGCATTTGGGTGAATTGATTTGCTGAAACCAGCACCGAATGTTACTGGGCTTGCACCGATACGAGCTTCCATGTAGTCGTAGCTAAAGTTGCTCATTGTTGCTGGAGCGTTGTAATCGTTCGCAGCTAGAGCTTGGCTAGATGCCAACAAAAGGGCAGCGGCTAATAGTGTTTTACGCATAACTAACGATAAACCTTGTCTTATAGTTCCATGGATCCAAGTAACCACTTGAACCGTAATCTGATTTGTTCGACATCATAATAAAAACGAAGGTCTACGACCAACAAAAATGTGTCGATGTTTTGTCAATTGACTCAATTGTGCCAACTTAACAGCAAAAAACGCGCCAGATTCTCTTTATCTGTCCGCGTTTTCTATCGGGAGCGGTTATTCACCAAAGCTACTGCGTCGTTTTGCCATAGCGTTCAAAATGGCTTCGGAATCTAGAATTGCAGTCCATGATAAAAGGTTATCGTCGTTTTCTATCATGAAAGCAGTCAGTTGCGACACAAGCGCCTCTCGAAGCGCTTCGCCTTTCCAAGGCTTTGCGATGTAGTAGTCTAAACTGGCGTGGTTCACCGCTTCTACGGTATCTTCTAGCCCAGCTTGTCCTGTGAGCAGAATTTTACGTGCAGATCGAGTGTCGCTATTTTGACTCAACTCAATCAAAAAGCTGATGCCAGTTTGTTCTGGCATAATATGGTCGCAAAGAATGAGAGCCAAACGAACGCCTTCGTCGGTCATTTCTTCAATCACCTGTTTCGCTTCTGTGACAGACTCTGCACCCTCGACAACAAAGTTATCTTCAAAGGGCATGAGATCTTGAAGGACACTATCCAAGACTTCTCTTTCGTCATCCACGCACAAAATCAGATATTTCGTCATGTTTCATCTCCTTCTGATGTGATAGGCAGCCAAACTTTCATGCAGGTGAAATGGTTCAACTCTGAATCCACTTCAATCCAACCATTGTGGCTTGCCACGATTTGCTGGCAAATTGAAAGCCCGATACCTAAGCCAAAGTTACCTTCTTTCTTTGTTGTAAAGTTAAGTTCGAAAATCGCTTTCTTCTGTTGTTCAGGAATGCCGCATCCGTTGTCTTTAAACGAAATCACAGCATAAGGTTGATGGTTTTTTTCGATTAGTTGCGACTGAATGCTGAGTCTCCCTTTTTCTGGGAATGCGTCAATTGCGTTGGAAATGAGGTTTGTCCACACTTGTTGTAACGCGATAGGCTGACACAACGTGTTGGGTAAGCTCGCATAATCTGTCGCGACCTGATGCAATTTGAGGCGATTCTCGAAGATGACCAATGTATCTTCTATGCCTTCATGAAGGTCAGCATAGTGTAGTGTTTCATCATCTGAACGAGCGTAACCTTTTAAGCTCTTAACCATGTCGGCAATACGGGCGGCGCAGACGTTAATCGAGCGAAGTGATGCGCCTACTTGGTGATATTGTTCTAACGTTCCCAATGAGCGCAGTGACGCCGGTTCTTGGCGATTGAGTTTGTCGATGAAGGCCAAGTCTGATTCTAATCCTAGATTGACCACTTTTTTCCCTAAAGCGCGGTCGGGTAGGTAATGGTTGAGTTGTTTCACTCTTTCCCTAAGTTCTGCTGTTGAGGCCGGCTTGGCTTTTTGGGCATGAATGAGCAGTTCTACGCCTTTTTCTTGAATGTCGTCGGTTGGGAGTTTGGTGAGTAATTCTTCCAGCGTATGGGTTAGATTTTCGACGCCACGCAATATCGCAGCGATTGGGTTATTGAGCTCGTGCGCTACGCCTGCGACTAATTGGCCGAGCATGGCCATCTTCTCACGTTCAATTAATTGTTGATGAGCAGACTCTAATGATTCTAAGGTTTTTTGTAGCTTCAACTTGGTATTGATACTGCGTTGTAATCGGCGGTTAAAGTGGCGAAGGAGCAAATTAGTAAACAGTGGTAGCAAATTAGAATCACTCTGCATCACCTTACGGAACACTTTTCTGTCCAGTTTTATGACTTCTGTTTTGGTCAGTGTTAACGCTGTCGAGAAGGAGCTTTCTCCAGTAACAAACGACATGCCACCTACGATGTTGCCTTTTGAGTGACGAACGACCTCACGTTGCATGCCAAGTTCGTCTCGCTTATAAAGCGCAACCTCGCCACTGGTGATAAACCATAGAAAGCTGTTTGGCTCTCCCTCTACCGTTAGTAAGTGTTCGGGTGAGTAGGTTCGGCATGCTTCGCTATCGTCATCTTGGGTGAAAAAATATTGCAACGCGCTAATCACTTGCTCTGCCAATTCACTATCAGAGAGGGCATGGTAATCATTCAAAAAGCCCGCCTGATAGTTACTCATTTGGTTTTCAATATGCGCACGTAACAACTTGTGCTGATCGAGAATTTGGCTATAGCTGAGCAAATCTTCTTTGTCGTGACGAAGGATAAATTGAGTCAATTCTTTTTGGGCAGTATTGAAAAGAACTTTATCGGGTAGAGGTTTGGTCAAGCAGTGGTCGAGACGCCCTTCGTTTACCGCCGTTAAAATAGCTTCGATATCGGATGAACAACTGATCAGTATTCTCCGAGCGTTTTGCGTGTGAGGTTTTCGGTCTAGACCGATAAGAAAATCAACACCATTAAAGTGTGCGTGGTGACTCGCGATGACTAGAGCGACGGTTTGCTCTCTTTCTTCTAGGTATTCGAGTGCGCTCTGCGCTTCTTCTATGGATTCGACAGAGAGAATATCAAATTTGCTTGAAAAGGCGGACAACTCCAATCGAAATTGCTCAGCACTGATAGGATTATTGTCGAGGCACAATACAGCGTAACGGTTCACAGGTGTTTGAGCTCCGGTTAAAACTTGGCACAAACAACATATCAATTAAACACCGCAATGGTTGAGAGCTGAGTATTGTTCTCGATTAATGAACTAAAATAACCATCAATAGTCTGATTTAACTCAATGTTTTATCCGCTTAGGGTTTGGGTTAGACTGAGCACAAATACTCAATAAGTGATGTTATGGAAAATCTTAAAAAAATAGGTGCCATCGGTGGTGCCATTTCTCTTGCGCTTTGTTGGCCACTTGCGGTTGGGCAGATTGGTCAAACCATAATTGAAGATGGTATTGCAAACATGAATGATGACATGGTGAAGGGCGAGATCGTGAAATACGACCGCGGTTACCTCTCTTCGGTTGTCCTTACTCGTTACACCGTGGTTGACCCAGATATCAAAACTCAACTTGAGCGTGATGGTTTGCCAACAACTTTCGATGTTACGAGTGACTTATCTCACGGTTTAACCAGCCTTACGGCGGACTCTAAGCTGGTGGACGCTGATTTCCTACCACTTACGATGCACAGTAAAACCCAACTAAACGGTAATACTGCCTTTACCTTAGATTTGGATAGCTGGAACTATCAAAACGATGCTCAAGGAATGTCATTATCGACGAGCCCATTACAAATCACTGGTGACGTGACGGTGCTTGGTGATCTGAACTATCAAGTTTCAGTGCCTTCAGTACAAGTGGATTTTGAAAACGGCGAAGAAATTCATTTAACCGAACTGACTGGTCAAGGGAAAGGTAAGCAAGCAAAGGGGTACTGGTTAGGCGAACAAACGTTCTCATTGCAGAAGCTGGATGTCGTTGATGCGCAACTTGCTCCGATGTTTATGATTGAGAACGCGACATACAACGGTAACACTTCTCTTAATGAAACTGGCGACAAACTCAACAGTAAATTGAACCTAGAAGCCAACCAACTGCGTTTGACGGATGGGACAGATGTCGACAACTTTAAGTTGGACTTTTCAATCGCCGATGTTGACAGCCAATCGTTTGATCAGATTATGTCTATCTATCAAAACTCGCCAATGCTAGATGAGCAAGAAATCCAAACGTTACTTCCTCACATTGATACGTTGTTTAGCAAGGGCTTTAAATTGTCAGTGAATGAGCTTTCTCTTGCGTTTGGTGAAGGTAAATTCCGTAACGAATGGCAATTGTCTGTACCAGAAGGAACGGATAATATCACTCAAGACCCAATGAAGTTAATGACGGCAACAAGTGGTTCGTTAAGCACTTATTTCTCTGATGAGCTTGTGGATCTTTACCCATTCATCCAAGAAAGCGTGGATGAGCTGATGGTGATGGAACTTATCGAGAAAAAAGACAACGGCTACCAATTGAAAGCACAAATTTCTGATGGGAAACTGAAGTTCGAAAATGGACAAGAGTTTCCTTTAATCGCGTTGCTTATGCCTGCGTTGATGCAATAGGCAAGTTTACAACGTAAGTTTTTAGCTTTTTCAGATTAAAAAGAGGTCGTAAGACCTCTTTTGTTGTTTTTATCCCCACGAAAACATGATATTAATTTCGTCATACTTACTTAGCAGGAGCAATGAGCATCATGGAACAAAATACGGACAACGTATTTAACTTCAGTGCAGGGCCAGCAGGTCTGCCAAAAGCAGTCATGCAGCAAGCACAAAAGGAGCTAATTAATTGGCAAGATCTTGGAACTTCAGTGATGGAAATCAGTCACCGTAGTAAAGAGTTCATCAAGGTTGCGGAAGAAGCAGAGCAAGACCTTCGTGATCTTCTTAATATCCCAAGTAACTACAAAGTACTGTTTTGCCAAGGTGGTGCTCGTGCTCAGTTTGCCGCTGTTCCGCTTAATCTATTAGGTGATGCAGAAACTGCGACTTACATCGATGGTGGCTACTGGGCTGAAAGTGCAGTGGCAGAAGCCAAAAAATACTGTGAACCAGATGTTTTCAACGCGAAGACAGTGATTGATGGCAAAACGGCCGTACTATCTGCAACAGAGTGGAAAATTGCCCCTGACGCAGCGTATGTGCATTTCTGTCCCAACGAGACCATTGATGGTATTGAAATTAATGATCTACCAGTGACCGACAAACCGATTGTTGCGGATATGTCTTCAACGATTCTCTCGCGAGAAATTGACGTATCGAAATACGCTGTGATTTATGCGGGCGCGCAAAAGAACATCGGCCCATCAGGAATCGCGATTGCTATTGTTCGTGATGATCTGCTTGGTCTAGCGAAAGAAGTACTACCAAGCATTTTGGACTACAAAGTGCTGGCAGAAAAAGAGTCTATGTTCAACACACCCCCGACGTTTGCTTGGTATTTATCTGGTCTAGTTTTCAAATGGCTAAAAGCGCAGGGTGGTGTTAAAGCTATTGAACAAGTGAACCGTGAGAAAGCGGCGCTGCTTTATGATTACATCGACCAGTCTGATTTTTACCGTAACGGTGTGCATCCAGAGAACCGCTCTTTAATGAACGTACCATTCCAACTGGCAAAGCCAGAGTTAGACGGAACATTCCTTGAATTAGCGGACGCTAAAGGTTTAAAAGCACTAAAAGGGCACCGCGCGGTTGGCGGTATGCGTGCTTCAATTTATAACGCAATGCCGTTAGAAGGTGTGCAAGCGTTGGTCGACTTTATGCGCAACTTTGAGCAAGAGTATGCTTAATCCAGACCTGTGATATAATCCTCCAAAGCGTCGCAATAGCGGCGCTTTTTACTTTCTACAAGATCGTTTTCTAATGGAATCATTCGCACAGAACCATTGGACGGTTTTGAATAACCAACATTGGTTCGCTATCTTTGTAACACCATCTATTTTCGAGAATTCTAGTGAGAAACCTCTGCTTAACCTTACTGCTTTGCTTCTCTAACCTGACTGTTGCTCAGGAGATCCAAGTATGGAGCGGCATTGAATATTCAACGGTTGCTGAAATCAACGAACGTTTTGAAGAGCAAACAGGAAACACATTGGCGATCAGAGAGTTTGATGTAAACAACATCCGCTCTGAATTGTTATTGGCCAAGCAAACTGGCATTACCGTACCGGATGTCATTTGGGTGCCGTCAGACTTCCTTGGGCTGCATGACTACTTTGACTTGGCTAAGATTCCTAGCAGTTGGATAGAAGAAAAGAGCATTGAGCCCAAAGCTCTGGAATTGGTAACGGTAGATAATGCCATTTATGGTGTGCCTTTAGGTTTGGGTAACCACCTTGTGTTGTACGTAAACACTAAATTGACCCAAGAGCTCCAACCTACGTGGGAAAAATTGTTGGAAGAGGCTAAGAAGGGGCAATCCTCACTCGCGATGCAATATCCAAACATGTACTTTTTAATGTCGTTTGTACCTATGTTTTCGGAGCATCGCTCAAAACCGGTGACCGATATTGATGTTGGTGCGCTAGCGGCGGCGCTTAGATTTTATGGTGAGTTGCCCCAAGAAGGAGTTGTCAAAGATAACTACTCTCAAGAGCAAGCTCGCCAGCAGTTTATTGAAGGGGAAGTTGCCTATCTTATCGATGGTGATTGGGCTCTGGGCGAGCTAAAACAACATTTTTCTAAAGAACTGAAAATCAGCAGTTTGCCTACTTACAACAATCATCACATGCATTCTTTAAGTGGTGGTAAAGTGTTGGCGTTTAACGAGGAGGCGATGGCCAACCCTGCCAAGCAGAAAGCCATGCGAACCTTGGCGATGATTGTACAAAAACCAGAGTTTATTGAAGATGTGATCATCAACCAAAACTTGATTTCTACTAATCGTTCTATCAATCGCAAGTGGTATGACTCTGACACCACCTATTACAGTGACTTGTATGAAGAGCTAACGCCCGCTTATGCTATGCCGAGTACGGTGGAAATGGCGGTCACATGGGAGGCCTTGATTCGTGGCTACAAGCGTTTTAAAGCTGGAATGCCAGCAGAAAGCGCCGCTGAGTTTGTGGTTGAATTTATCCAAAAGCATTCCGAGCATATCCATAAAAGCAGGAAGTCTTCATCATGATCAGTTTGCGTAATATCTTAACGTTGATCGTGGTGCTCGGATCGTTGTTACCTGCTTATTGGGTAGGTACTAGCATGATTGATAAACACCAAGCAGATTTGTTAGTGCAAAAAGAAATCAAGCTAGAGAATACCAATCAAGGTATTCAGAAAACCGTCAAAGAAGACCTTACCTTCATTGCCAATTTAACGCGTTGGTACTCGAAAGATCGCCTGTTAGTTCAGGGGATGGATAACGTTCTTTACTCGAGCATCATTTGGCAAATGATTGAAACCTTTGAAGAGTTGGCGACCAACGTCAGTACTACGTACATCATAGACAAAAACTGGCAGCCGATGTATGAGAGCAACGGGTCAGTTTACCATCTGGAAAACAGTAAGTTATTAGAAAAAATACGCGCAGCAGATGCGGTATACAAACAAGGGAAAATGTTTCATACCACCTATTTTGATGAAGGCTTGGTACTCAAAGGTGGTCAAAGTGGTCTTGTTTTTGTGAGTCCATTGCTGCCATATACTTTGCTGCCTGATTCCGAATATGAACCCCAAGGTTATCTTGTTGTATTAGTGTCGTATCAGGACTTGATTCAGATATCGCAACCGTTCCTTTACGCACAAGAAAGTGTCAACTTTCATTATGGCTCTGTCAGTCAAACGAAGGGTGATGCCTCTCGACATCTAACCAATATTGAAGTGCTGAACAACAACTTTGTTGAACCATTAGAAGTTTCGATGATTCACTCTGTGTCTAACGTAGCACGTAATCAGGAGTTGATGCAGTCTAAGCAACAGCTACTCAATATCATAATCGCAACCTTAGTGGTGACGTTATGTATCGCCGTGGTCGCGAGTCGCTGGCTTACGCGTCCGATTCGAGAGATGGAAATCGTCGTACGCAGTTTTAAAAACAACACTCGCCCAGACTTACGACCAAAACGTTTTCAATTTAAAGAGTTCCGCCAACTGATGAACTTGTTAGATTCGTTGTGGTTACAATTGACCAACCACATGGATGAATTGGAAATTCGTAACCAAGATTTACGGAAAGCTAACCAGCAAGTGCAGGATACCAATGCTCAGCTCGCCAATTTTAACCAAGAGTTGGAGCTCCGAGTTGAAGAGCAAACAGCGGAATTGCGTGTCAACTTAACGCGAGAAGAAGCCCACCAAGAGAAGTTAATGACTTTAATTAACTTTACCACGAGTCATGCAGGTATTGGTTATCATGCTATCCCAGGAGTGATTAACTCTGGGTTGAATCGTCTGATAACAAGTTCAGATATGCGGTTTAGTTTTAGCCATCCAAAGGGAGGGCAGATCAAAACGATGCGCTCATCCACAGGAACCGTACTTGGTTATTTCGATTATGGTCAGTATGAGATGAATGAAGAAGAACGCATTCTGATCGAACTATTCAAAAAGCAGCTCTACTCTTGGTTGGAACTAGAAGATTTTGCTCGTCGAGACAAGCTTTCACGTTGTCTAAATAGAAAAGCATTCGATGAAGATTATGAGTTCGCTTGCCAGTCGTTGGTAAACGGGCGATGGAAGTCAATAGCGATTATTATCATCGACATTAACGGATTAAAAATGTTGAACGATAACTATGGTCACGACCGTGGTGATTTGTTAATCGCAAAATCAACACAATTGATTAAGTCCGTATTAAAAGAGGAATTCATGCTTTACCGAATCGGTGGTGATGAATTTGCGGTGATTGCGAAAAATATTGATAGCACGGCGCTTGATGCACTAACCCTCTCTCTAGAAGTTGCGCAAGAAGACAAGTGGATAGAACTCTCAGAACATAAGCGTCACCCAGTTAAGTTCTCAGTTGGTGGGGCATCAAGCGAGGGGACCTCTCTTGATAACTTGTTCTCCATGGCAGATGAAGCCATGTATGAGCGTAAGAGAGCGTTCTATGAGAGCACTGAAGACGATTCAAGAAAGATGTAGTTTCGATATACGATGAATACATAAGAAAGCCCTCACTCCTTATAGGAGTGAGGGCTTTCTTTTTCGCCTGTTATTAATGAGGCTGCCTTGTCACTTTAAGTGAAGTGTCAAAGGTTTTGCTACTGCGATAGACTGAATAGGGGAGGCATCATCTAATGGGTAAGAGATACTTGAGCTGATAATACCTGCATTGTACAGGCAATAAACAATGTCTAGTTTGATATTATTCTGCTCTAATTCAATTCCTGTAAATACGGTACCGCAATCGGCGATCTCGGTTAAGTTCAAGGCTTTTTGCAGAGATATTTTAAGTAGGCGATCTTCAGAGTCGTAGCTAAATGATCTGACCGCAAAGTCATCAATGTCGATGACTGATTGATTGTCGTCATCGGTATCGAGGAAAATCGGGTTTACTTTATCCCTGTATCGAATTGATAGCGTTCCGTGCAAATCGAATGGATAGCGAATCTTTTTCATGCTTTTCACCTGTGAACAAGTCTGTTTCGCGCGTCAAAGATTGATCATAGTGATTGTATTCTGACTTTGGATAGCATCTATGAAATGAAAAAACCTTAAATTGCTAAGTAATTTTATTTTCATGCACTTACGTGAAAATTATTTAATAAACAAAGATACTATTTGTGCTTTTCACTTATTTGTAAGAGTGATTGAACTGGTACGTTATAGTAAGTTCTCTAATCAACCTTAAGCATATTAATGAATGCTAAAATGGTATTTGCCTATAAATTTATTTCAATCACAAATATGATGACGACAAATAGTGATATCAACGGACGCGGCGCAAGAAGTAAGTTGCAGCAAAAAGGCAAGAATAGAAACTTTATCGAACGTTAAAGGCTAGTGAATTTTCAAGGTCGTTGCTATTCGGAGGAAGGCCAATAACGACGAAGCAAAACGTTGTCGACATTGACCTTAACGTAGCGAAAAATTGAAGAGCTGTTTGTTATTCGATGTTTATTATCAGCAAATGCAATGTGGGTGCTCTAGACATGTGTCGCATTCGCGCTCCGTACAGACACCACAGCAAGTTAATAAGTAAAGAAACTCCGGTTGAGTAAATAGCTCACTGGTTTCGATGTACATGACAGCACGCGTATAGCGTTTTGAACCAACTTTAATTGCACCAACAGGATTTTCACTTTCATAGGCGGCAACGCTAAATCCCATTTTTAACATGACATCAACAGAGCTCTTTAAGGTCACGCTCGCATAGTAGTGATGAATATGCGCATTTTGAGCGAGGAAAGTAAACTCAGTGTGCAATTGCCTGCGAAATACTCGTTCGCTTTTCGAATGTTGGCTAATCGCGTAGTAGGAATATGTACCTTTGTCTTTCAATGGTTTCGTTAATCTCAGATCGATGGTATCGATGGGAAGACGATTTCGCTTTGTCCTATCAATTTCGTTTTCTAACGTTGGGTCGCTAAAAAACATACCAATGTTATGACCAACCAGTTTACCTCTTGATAAGTACTTATAAGCGATCGCGCGGCCATCCTTTTGATATTCGACCAGATCGATTGAAGAGAGGTTGTGTTTGATATTGAGCGACTTTAATTGGTCGTGAAAGTTGTTCAAACTATGAATAAAGTCTTGCTCATTATTTTGACTCAGCTCCTCTTCTTCGATGTACTCGTGCTCGACTTGGCGTACACTGTTGTAATCAATGCCAGATATGATTGACATCGCATCCTGATACCGTTGCTTTAGCGACAGCTCGAATTGCTCGACATCTTCTTTTAGCGATAAGTCTAGCCCTAGGCTACATAAGTACGGCAGCAAATTATTCTCGAATGCACGAAGCACTCTTACTCGTCGACTAAGGCTTGGTTGAGTGATGCCTCTTTCCCATCTACTGAAGGTGACGCAATCTATATTTGCTAAATCACCACCTAATAGATTTAGCCTAATCGATGCTTGCTCCTGAGTTAACCCTAACGCGGTTCTTATTGATTTTAGATAACTCCCGAACACCTTACTTTCTCCCATATATCTAAAACATGTCCATAGCTAATTGTTATTCTTCGTTTAAGTTATGTGCATGACATTCCTCTACCGAATAGTTTTAAGGTCATAAACGATATTCGGTTTGCGACCTTCCTTCTAAAATTGATACGGCTGATAGGAGGTTGAAAATGCATTAATATTCATGTCGTATTTGTTCATAAATATCATAAGAATCGTATTATGTTTGATATTAAATTGAGAAGGCATTTGTGCTATTGAGCAATGAATGGATGCCTAGTTCTCGCATTTTTTGTCTTAATTTTGGGATGGATAGCCCTGAAATTACAGCATTTTTGAGAATTTAGAGTAAAACTTGATGATGTATTTACAATTATACGTGCTGTAAATTATTTCTTGGCCTTATCTTAAAAGTGAGAAATGTTCATATCAGATAACATATTTCATATGGGTATATTAGATATTTATTTAAGGTTATTTGCCGAACTTAGCCTTATTCGGCTGCAGTAGAGTCATTATTCTAAATTAATGGCGGCGATGAATCGTCCGACATTAATTTAGATAGTCTTTATGTTTTGGTTAACAACGTTTGCTATGACGTTGATGTTGATGGAGTAGGTATATCATTGAAGATTGTGCTAACAATATCGATGTATCTATTTTAAGTAAGCATTTGCGATAGGCCGTTTTACCTATCGTTACTGAACCTGATTTATCAGGGCTATCATAGGCCACTTTTTCGGCCCCTAAGCTGACAAGGTATTCCGAGAACTGATTATCAAACGAGTAATAGTAGAGGCTGGTAATGTTGGATCTTGCAGCAAGATAATCCACTAAGGTTGGGTGAAGCATCATAAAGACTTGCTGGTTTGCGGCGTATCGACTCAGGCAGCAAAGTGCGAGTTCTCTATTTTCAGTATAAGGTTTCGCTAAACTAAACGGTAATGTATGTTCCGGTCTAGTAAAGAGTGATTCGAGATCTTCTATTTTGAATAAAAAAGAGATGGAGTGGCCTCTGACTTTATGGCTTTCTTCATCTAGGTAAACGTTGGCGATAACTTTATCTTCTTTATGAAAGCTCGATAAGTCTAAGTCAATCAAACCAGGGTAGTGTGCATCGGCATTGATAAAGAAGTTCTTCAATCGGCTGGCATGATCTGCGGTTTCATTCGAGAACATCGATTCTTCAATGATTTTAGTGTCTTTCTGAGGTTTCAATTCTTCGTATTCAGAAGACATTAGTAGCGCACGTTGCGAGTGAAAACGATCATAGAGAATATCATCTAATATCGTTCCTTCTGATGGGGCTTCTATTGTCAGCAAATACGGCTTGAGATCCAAAGTCAGTTGTCGTAGCACTTTGATTGCTTTTACCGAGTTTGGGGTTGTGGCGTTTCTTTCCCAGCGGCTAATGGTGACAGAGTCAACCGAGGTGAATTCTGGGCTAGATAGATTTAGTTTTGTGGCAAGTTCCCTTTGCGTTAATCCATGTTGAATTCTCAACTGCTTTAGATAATCTCCAAACATAAACTTACCTTGTTTTTATTATTGAAATGAACCAACTAACAATTGCTCGTTACATTATGGTCGTTGAACATTAAGCATAGTGGTTTTTCAGAAGCAGTAATAATTCTGGCCTTGTTACCCATACCGCACTATCTAATTTGAGCAAGCAACGCATGTATTTTTCATGGCCGATTTTAACGATGCCATGCTTATTGGGTGTGTCGAACGCGACCTTTTCGGCCCCAATGTTGATCATGTAATCGGCTGTTAGCTTATCGACTGCGTAGTAATAAAGATCATGAACATTTGCGTGTCTCGCAAGGTAATCGATCCCTATTTGATGATCGATCCAGAAGGTGGGCTCATCGGAGCAAAAGTGGGTGAGTGTGCAAATCGCCATTTTTTTGTTTTGAGAATAAGCTTTCGTTTTCTTTATCGGGATTTTCAAGAAAGGGGAGCAAAAGTAATCATTGAGATCTTCTGCATGAAAGAAGAAAGAGAGAGAGTGCCCAAGTAGCTTACCCGAATCTTTGTTAATGTATTTTTTCCCGTAGATTTTGTGTTCTATCTGATGTTGGTATAGGTCTAAGTCGAATAGTGCTTCGTTTTCAATACCGATGCTGTTGAGAAAGTTCTTCAATCCCTCTTCATATTTCTCTGAACGCGATTCAAATAAGGGGAGCTCTTTTACGTCATCTTCTGCGGTTTCTTTTGATGACTGATAAGAGGAACCCATTAACACATCCCAAGGAGAACGGTATCGATCTTTCAAATAGTTGTTGATTTGGGTCCTGTTTTCTTCAACCTCCAATGAAAGTAAGTACGGACGAAGATCATTGGTCAGTGAGCGTAAGACTTTGACTGCTCTAATCGGGTTAGGTGCTGTGCTATTACGCTCCCAGCGACTCACTGTGACAGAGTCAATAGATACAAATTCTGAGTCGATCAAATTTAGTTTTACCGCAAGCTCCTTTTGCGTAAGGCCCGCCTCGACCCTAAGTTGCTTCAGGTAATCCCCAAACATATAAACCTCATAATAAATTGAATATTATTAAATTCTTACCGGAGTCTACATAAATTGTAGTTGTTATTTTAATGTTAGGTAGTGTTACCGTTAACCATGTCAACAATATGTCTGAGTTTGGTTATATCCTTTTCATACTCCTGTTTTTAAAAGGATATCGCAGCGTCTTGCTATGCGTTTTGTAACAGAGAGATGACTTCTGGACGAGATAGCCAATTGGCACTGTCCACTCGATATAAACAACGTTTGAATGACTGATTTCCAATTTTGACGATGCCATCTTCATCTGGTGTATCGAATGCAACCTTTTCCGCATTTAAACTTTCCATATAATTCACCGACCATTGGTCAATCGCGTAAAAGTAGATGTCATGTATATTGGCATGAGTGGCGACAAATCTCGCCCCTGATGCATTGTTTTCCCAAAACACGGCTTCGTTGGATGAGTAACGAGATACTGTGCACATGGCCATGACTCTATTTGAAGAATAACTGCGAGATTGTTGAACTGGTAGTGGAAAATAAGGGGACGAAAAGTATTGCCTTAGCTCGTTGGCATCGAGTAAAAAAGCAATTCTGTGTCCTAATATTTCCTTCGTATTTTTGTCGATGAATTTTCGGGCAAACAATTTTTTGTCTAATTGGTATTGATATAAATCAACATCAAAAAGTGCCTTATTGTCGAGGTCAATATTGCTAAAAAAGTGTTTGAGATTCACTAAGTAAACGTCTTGAACGCTTTCTAGTAATGGGCATTCTAAGACTTCTCCTGCCGGAGTTGGTACGTTGTAAGATGACGCCATTAAGGTCGCCCATGGCGATTTAAAACGATACTCTGCTATTTCAGCAAGCAGGTTTTTATCTACTTTCGCTGGCAACTGACGCAAAAAAGGCATCAAGTTTGTCGTCAGCACTCTTAAAATCTTTATCGCTTTAATAACCGTGGGGGCGGTCGTTCCTCTTTCCCATCGACTGATAGTTACTGGATCGATGGAGGCAAACTCGGCGCTTGCAAGGTTAAGCTTAGTGGCAAGCTCTTTTTGTGTTAATCCAATCTCTTCCCGCACTTGCTTTAAATAGCCGCCAAACATCAAATACCTCTCTCATTCTGTTTTTATATTAGGTTATTGATTGCTATGTCATTATAGAAGGCGCATAGCAAAGCTCAAGCAATCCCATTTTTCGATGCCTACAGTTGTGCGTTTCGTTGATTTACTCTTTCGGGCTGACAAATACTTTTGAATGGTGTTATGTATGAGTAATTTAACCAAGGAGGATAAATGTAAGCAGGTCTTTGCTGATATTAGTAAGGGAGCATTCTATCCAATCTTTCAACCGATCTATGGTATGCGGCAAGATCTCCTTCTAGGAGCAGAAGTGTTAACGCGATGGAATACGCCTCGTTGTATTGAGTCTTCATTTCGTTGTATCGAAGAGGAGGGGTACGCAAACCAATTTACCAAGCGTTTATTTCAAAAACTTACCAAGCAATTGAAAATGTTGCCGAGCTCTGTCCGATTTATTTCGGTCAATATCCCGCCTTCATATCTAGCGAGCGTTTCATTTTTGGCAGATGTTTTACCTCTATTACAGTCTTGCAACCGAGGTAAAATGACTCTCTGGTTAGAGATTACCGAGAAAAACCAATATCCGACGGAAGTTGCTGATCAACATATGTTTCAAATGAACAGAAAGGTTTGCCAGCGTTTGGGTATCAAAATTGCCTTGGATGATTTTGGTAGTGCGAATCACAGAGATGAAGCCATCATTCGTTATGTTGAGCCCGATATTGTGAAAATGGATCGCAGTTTATTAACCATGAGGGGAGAACAGTATGCGATATTTTGGCAGTGTTTAAGCCTTTGGAAGCAAAAGTACCAATTTGACCTTGTTGCAGAAGGAATAGAGACTCCGGACGACTTGAATTTTGTACGACGTTTGTGTGTAGATTATGCACAAGGTTACTATTTACACCGACCTACACTACGCAGCGATCTTGACGACAATTTGTCATTCGACACATTGGCACAAAGCCAACGGTTACTCAAAAGAGCGTAGCTCGCTATTCCCCATTTACTTGTTGATTCAACCAGCCAATGAAGAGCGCTAATTTAGGTGAGTGCTTCTCGTTAGCCGTAACGACATAATATTTCTGTTTGCATTGCAGAGTTTGGTTTTTAAAAGGGGTGATCAGTTCGCCGGCTTTAAGTCGTTTTTCCACCAGCGACAGTCGACCGATAGCAAGGCCCGCATTGTGCATTGCGGCACTAACGGCCAAATCGGAACGGTCGAATGAAATGCTTGGAATATCGTCAATGCCTGTTATGCCTTGTTGCTTTGCCCACAGCGCCCATTCATCGTGATGAGAGTTGTAGTCCCATGCTTGGTTGTCGTGAAGTAGGGTGGCGTTAACCAAATTCGCCGGTTTTTCAAACAGATTAAATTGTTCTGCATATGTTTGAGTGCAGACCGGGATTATCTCTTCGCTCATCAATTCTTTCGACCACAACTTTTCTGGCATTTGCTCATCGAAATAGATCGCAGCATCGATGCCATAGCCTTGGAAATTGACGTTCTCATTGCCAGTAAGAATATTCAGCTCGATGGAAGGGTGTTTTTGCTTAAATAGGTACAACCTAGGTACGAGCCAACATTGGGCAAAAGAAGGGCGAGAGTAAATCGTCAGCTCTCCGGAGACTTCGCCATTTCTGACTTCCATTACCTCTTGATTTAACTCGTTGAGTGTTCTGTTCAAGGCGAGATAAATACGTTCACCTTCTTCTGTGAGCGTGATTTTGCGGTGAGAGCGGGTAAACAAGGCAATGCCAAGCTCTTCTTCAAGCTTGTTGATACGGTGAGAGATGGCGCTAGGCGTCATGGAGAGTTCTTCTGCCACAAGAGAAAATGAACTGTGTCGTGCTGCCACTTCAAAAGTATGAAGCTTGGAAAGTTGAAAGCTATTGATGCGTTGGTTCTTGGCGAAAATATTGTCTCTGGTGTACATGTGCGTCAACGAGTAGAACTTGATAAAACACATAATAACGGTGTTGTTATAGTTAGCTTCACCTATTGGTTGAAAAATTCACTAAACGTCGTATAAATCACGCTTTTGTTTCAATTCACTTCATCTAAAGGTGAGTTTTGATCGTTTGTCAGGGCTATGGATTCCTCGTTTAATTGCAGTCAATTAAAACAACAACATAGGTCTGAACATGGAATCCAACCTTTGGGTCATTACTACCCTCATAACGAGTATCTTAATGATCGTTTTTGCGATCGTTAAGTTTAAACTCCATCCTTTTTTAGCGCTGTTACTCGCCAGTTTTTACGTTGGCGGGATGATGGGCATGCAACCTTTAGAGATGGTCAGTGCTATCGAAAGTGGCATTGGCGGAACGCTTGGTTTTCTTGCTGTCGTGATTGGTTTAGGCACCATACTTGGCAAGATGATGGAAGTGTCTGGAGCGGCAGAACGAATTGGGCTTACCCTACAAAAGATTCACTGGCTATCACCTGAAGTCATTATGGTGTTAATCGGTCTTGTTTGCGGAATTACCCTATTCGTAGAAGTTGGTGTGGTGTTGTTAATTCCACTGGCTTTTTCGATTGCGAAAAAAACCAATACCTCACTTTTAAATCTCGCCATTCCGCTCTGTACCGCCTTGATGGCAGTGCACTGTATTGTTCCTCCACACCCTGCCGCATTGTTTGTGACCAATGAGCTTGGTGCTGATATCGGTTCTGTAATTTTCTATGGCTTACTCATAGGTTTGGTTGCATCTTTAGTTGGCGGTCCGTTGTTCTTGAAGGTGATGGGTGCACGTCTACCTTTCAAAACCGTACCTGAAGAGTTCACCTCACTAGAAGTGAAAGATGAAGCACAATTACCATCTTTGAGGGCGACGCTATTCACCGTGATGTTACCTATTGCGCTGATGCTGTTAAAAACGGCGGCAGAACTCAATATGGAACATGGCAGTGCGCTGTACACCACTTTGGAGTTTATCGGCAACCCAATCACAGCAATGTTTATCGCCGCTTTTGTTGCTTATTACATGTTAGGTATTAAGCAGAACATGGGCATGAGTGTGCTGCTTGAGAAAACGGAAGGTGCATTTTCTTCGATTGCCAACATCTTGCTGATTATTGGCGCTGGTGGTGCATTCAACGGCGTACTAAAGGGCAGTGGCTTGGCGGATGTATTGGCTCAGTTACTTTCTAATCTCGATATGCATCCGATCCTTCTTGCATGGCTTGTCGCGATTATTCTGCATGCGGCAGTGGGTTCTGCCACCGTTGCCATGATGGGCGCGACAGCAATTGTGGCTCCGCTACTCCCACTTTATCCGAACGTAAGTCCAGAAATCATTACTCTGGCTATAGGCTCTGGCGCAATTGGTTGTACGATAGTGACCGATTCGCTCTTTTGGTTGGTGAAGCAATATTGTGGAGCCACGATGACAGAAATCTTCAAGTACTACACGACAGCGACAT
This sequence comes from Vibrio jasicida CAIM 1864 = LMG 25398, assembly GCF_000400365.1. Lineage (GTDB taxonomy): Bacteria > Pseudomonadota > Gammaproteobacteria > Enterobacterales > Vibrionaceae > Vibrio > Vibrio jasicida. The sequence goes on from NZ_BAOG01000003.1 coordinate 62,629, forward strand.
TCATTGCCTCTTTTGTTGCATTAGCAGGCACATTCCTTCTGTCGTACATGATCTAATAAAGGTAAACAATAATGACTACGCATAACGTAAACGCACTAGTAGCAGAATTCCCTTTGGTTGAGCGACTCATTGGGTTAGAAGAGGTGGTTTGGTTCAACCCAAATATCACCACACTTGAAGAAGGTCTACCGTACGTTGGCTTAGGTGCTGCCAACATCAAAGACGCGAGTGAACGACTAAAACGCTTTGCTCCATACTTAATGAAAGCCTTCCCAGAAACGATGGCTTCTAAGGGAATTATTGAATCGAACGTTGTTGAAATCGACAAGATGAAGTCCTGCTTGGAAACGCAATACGATACTCAAATTCTTGGGCGTTTGATGCTTAAAAAAGACAGTCATTTGCCTATTTCAGGATCAATAAAGGCGCGTGGTGGCATCTATGAAGTGCTAACACATGCAGAGAAGTTGGCGATTGAAGCTGGGCTTCTAAGTGAAAGTGATGATTACAGCAAATTGTTCAGTGAAGAGTTTCGTCAGTTCTTTCAGCAGTACAGCATTGCCGTAGGTTCGACAGGGAATCTAGGTATGTCTATCGGCATCATGAGTGCAAAACTTGGCTTCTTGGTATCGGTTCATATGTCGGCAGATGCGAGAGAGTGGAAGAAGGACAAACTGCGCTCTCACGGCGTGAATGTAGTGGAATACGAGCAAGACTACGGTGTTGCTGTAGAGCAGGGACGCAAAGAAGCGGAGAAAGATCCAACTTGCTTCTTTATTGATGATGAAAACTCTCAAACCTTGTTCTTAGGTTATTCCGTTGCAGGCGAGCGCTTGAAGCAAAAGTTTGATGAGATAGGCATTGTCGTTGATTCGAATCACCCTCTGTTTGTTTACTTACCTTGCGGGGTGGGCGGTGGTCCTGGTGGTGTAGCGTTCGGCTTGAAGATGGCTTTTGGTGACGATGTGCATTGTATCTTCGCGGAGCCGACACACTCTCCGTGTATGCTGCTTGGTGTGCACACCGGTTTGCATGATGACATCGCGGTGCAAGATCTTGGTATTGATAACATTACTGCTGCTGATGGTTTAGCGGTAGGTCGTGCGTCAGGTTTTGTTGGTCGAGCGATGGAAAGGCTGCTTGATGGTTACTACACCATGACGGATGAGCGCATGTATCACCATTTAGGTGAGCTAAGTGAGCTGGAAGATATTCGTTTAGAACCATCGGCGCTAGCGGGCTTGGTTGGCGCGGTGCATGTTTCTAACGATAAAGCTTACCAGACGCGAATGCAGTTTACTGAAGAGAAATTAAACAACGCGACTCACTTAATTTGGGCGACCGGTGGCGGCATGGTACCGGAAGAGGAAATGTCGGCTTATCTGGCCAAGTCAGGTCGTTAACAAATTTTGCACTTGTTATGGGAACAGCGAGAGCAAAAGAAAAGGGCTCATCAATTGATGAGCCCTTTGTCTATTTGAATCCCAGTATTACAGAGATTGTAATAGCTGGTGGTAACGACCTTTTTCTGCAAGCAGTGCTTGGTGGCTACCTTGTTCGATGATTTCGCCTTGTTCCATCAAACAGATGTTGTCCATGCTTTCCAACTCAATCAAACGGTGAGTAATGAATACCACCGTTTTATTGGTGAAGTGTTGCTTGAACAGTTCCATCACTGTTTGTTCAGTACGCTTGTCTAGACCTTCAGTTGGCTCATCAAGCAGTAGGATAGGAGCGTCACGCAATAGCGCGCGAGCAATACCGATACGACGCTTCTCACCACCAGAAAGTTGACGACCGCCGTCACCTAGCCAAGCATCCAGTCCTGGTTCATCTAATAGATTCGCCAAATCCACTTTAGTCAGGATATCAGCCAGCTGTTCATCCGTTGCTTCTGGAGCCGCAAGCAATAGGTTGTCACGCAGTGTGCCATTAAGTACATCTACACGTTGGCTAACTACTGTGATCGCAGCGCGCAGATCGGATTCGCTCCAATCTTGCAGAGGCGCACCACCAATGCTCACTTGACCTTGGTTTACATCCCAGTAGCGACAAAGCAATTGAATAAGCGTCGATTTACCTGAACCGGTTTGGCCAACAATCGCCGTTTTTGAGCCCTGTGGCAGTGACAGTGTCAGGTCTTTCAGCACTTTTTGCTGGCCATCAGGGTAGGTGAAATCAACCTTGTCGAACTCAATATTTAACGGCTTATCACCTTCACGCTTCGATGTTTCTGGGAAGACAACGTCCGGCTCAGCTAGCGTGATTTCGTTTAATCGACGTGCTGAAGTCAGTGTTTGACCTAGATATTGGAAAGCACCAGCAATTGGCATCAGAATTTCAAAGCTTGCCATGGTTGCAAACGCGAACAGTGCAATCCAAGGATCTGGAGCACGACCGCCAACGCCATCCGCAGCAAACCAAAGCATTGCAACAAGGGTTAAGCCGTTAGCGAGCATCAATAAGCCAGATGCCATACCAGTGAGGTTTGCGTTAACAAACTGGTTGGACAGCAGCTGTTTTTGCTTTTCCAGAATCACGTTACGGTAACGCTCTTCTGCACCAAACAGGCTCAGCTCGCTGTAACCTTGTAGCCAGTCCAGTGTTGCTACGCGCAGTTGTGCTTTGTTTTGAGTCAGGTGTTCGCCGTTATGTTTGCCCAGTTTGTAGAACAATACCGGCCACACCAACAGCATTACCGTTAGGATACCGCCAAGCAGTAGCGCAAGGTGCCAGTCAAAGAAGGCAAGCACTGCGGTTAGCGATAAGATACCGAAGATGCCAACAATCACAGGGTTGACAAGACGCAAGTACACATGGTCCATCGCGTCTACGTCTGCCACTAGGCGGTTTAGCAGATCCGCATCACGCAGAGTTGAAACGCGACCAGGGATCAGCGGCGCAAGCTTCTTGAAGAAGAAGATACGCAGATCCGTCAGTAGTTTGAATGTTGCATTGTGGCTAACTACACGCTCGCCCCAACGGCCCGCAGTTCGAGCCATCGCAGCGCCACGAACGCCAGCGCCCGGAAGCATGTAGTTGAAGGTTTCACGAGCAATAGTCAAACCCGCGACGGCAGCCGCAGAGATAAACCAACCGGATAAGGTGAGTAGGCCAATAGAAGCAGCCAGCGTTAGAAACGCCAGAAGCATACCGAGTGACAAACCAAACCAGTGCTTTTTATACAGTTTTAGATAAGGGAGTAAATCACGCATCTAAGTTCCCCTTGTCTGATTCACGTTGAGCTAGGTTGGCAGCCAACATTTCTTTAAATAAACCATCTTGCGATGCCAGCGTTGCGTAATCGCCACGTTGAACGATTTGACCCTCTTGCATAACCAGAATCTGGGAGACATTCTGCAGCGGCGCGAGTTGGTGAGTGATCATCAAGTTAGTGGTGGATTCGGTGTATTTACCGATGCCTTCCATAACTAATTTCTCGCTTCGAGCATCCAAACTTGCAGTTGGTTCATCAAGTAGCCAGAAACGGCCGTTTTGTAACATCGCACGAGCAAGAGCAAGGCGCTGTGCCTGACCAACAGACAAACCGCCAGAGCGATCTGAGATTTGGTAATCCAGACCGTGCATTTCAACAAATTCTGCAGCGTGGGAGTCACTCAGTACAGAGTGGACTTGCTGGTCTTGAATATCCTGCTTGCCTAGAGTGACGTTGTCACGAATGCTGCCATGCAAAAGCATTGGGTTTTGACCAATCCAACTGATGGTTTCGCGCCATGTCGCTAAATCCAACTCGGAAAGTTCACAGCCGTTAATCTTTAAGCTGCCTTTGTATGGCATAAAACCAAGGATGGTATTTACTAAGCTGGTTTTACCTGCACCACTTGGGCCAACCAGTGCGGTGCTTTGGTTCGCTTCTAGCGAGAAGGATAGGGGACCAGCAAGTTGTTTACCTTCAGGGCTGAAGATAACAAGGTCTTGAGCTTCGATATGAATCGCTGCGTTTTGTTCTACGGCCTTGTTACCGTCTTTTACTTGGTCTACGTCTAGCTCTAGAAATTCAACAATGCTTTCTGCTGCGCCAACTGCTTGTTGCTTGGCATGGTAGAAGGTGCCAAGGTCACGCAGTGGCTGATAGAACTCAGGCGCAAGGATCAGAATAAATAGACCAGCAAACAGCGTTACACCTGTGCCGTAGTAACCGAAGTTGAGCTCTCCGATATAACTAAAGCCAAAGTAAACCGCCGTAATCGCAATTGAGATAGAGGTGAAGAACTCAAGAACCGCTGAAGATAGGAATGCAATCTTCAATACGTCCATTGTACGAGTACGGAAAACTTCAGATGCACCTTTTAATGTCTCGGTTTCTGATTGAGTACGATCGAACAAACGGATGGTTGTCATTGCTTGCAAACGGTCATAAAAGTGACCAGATAAGCGTTGCAGCGCTTTGAAGTTCTTACGGTTTGCGTCAGCGGCTTTCATACCCACCAACGCCATAAACATTGGAACCAATGGTGCAGTAATCAGGAAAATTAAACCAGCTGCCCAGTTAATTGGGAAAACCACCACTAGGATGATGAAAGGCACCAAAACAGACAACGACATTTGTGGAAGGTAGCGAGAGAAGAAATCTTGCATGTCTTCTACTTGCTCTAGGATCAACGTTGCCCAACTACCTGCTGGCTTACCTTTGATATAAGCAGGACCAAGTTGGTGAACTTTATCGAGAATCAGTTGGCGGATGTAAACGCGGATCTGTTCGCCGCAACGATATCCAGCGATTTCGCGTCCCCAAGTACAAGCTGCGCGACCGATAACAGTGACACCAAGTCCGACGAAGTACCAAACGAGTTCGGATTTGTCGACTTGTTCAATAATGAGTTGGTGGAGAATGGAGGCGAGCAGGGCTGCTTGAGCCAATAAAAACACGCTTGATAGTACGCCTAGGCCTATCGCAACCATCAGCCAGCGCTTGGCCAACTTACTCTGTTGCTTAAGCCACTTATTCAAGCTGCTTTGCTTTTTCTTATCCATCGTGAAGGCTTAATGATAATTGTTTTAATGAGGCGGTAGTATACAAAAGAAAACCCAGCGGGAATACCGCTGGGCTTTAAGGATATGACACAAATGTGAAAAGTTATTTGTCAGTAAGTGCGTCTAAGAAGCGTTCTGCATCTAAAGCTGCCATACAGCCAGTACCTGCAGAGGTGATTGCTTGACGGTAGTTATGATCCATCACGTCGCCTGCTGCAAACACACCTTCGATGCTGGTTTGCGTTGCGTTACCTTCAAGGCCGGATTGAACGAGGATGTAACCATCTTTCATATCGACTTGGCCTTCGAAGATTTGCGTGTTTGGTTGGTGACCGATTGCGATGAATGCACCCATTACATCGATATCTTCTGTCGCACCGCTGTTCACGTCTTTAATGCGAACACCCGTTACACCCATGTCGTCGCCTAGCACTTCATCTAGTGTACGGTCAGTGTGAAGAACGATATTACCGCTTTCAACTTTATCCATCAGGCGTTTTACAAGGATCTTTTCAGCGCGGAATGAATCGCGGCGGTGGATCAGGTGCACTTCTGATGCAATGTTTGATAGGTAAAGCGCTTCTTCAACAGCAGTGTTACCACCGCCCACAACCGCCACTTTCTGATTACGGTAGAAGAAACCATCACAAGTTGCACAAGCTGAAACGCCGCGACCTTTAAATGCTTCTTCAGATTCAAGACCTAGGTATTTCGCTGATGCACCAGTAGAGATGATCAACGCATCACAAGTGTACTCACCAGAGTCACCTTTCAGACGGAATGGACGTTGAGACAGATCCACTTCGTTGATGTGATCGAACACGATTTCTGTTTCGAATCGTTCTGCGTGTTCTTTCATGCGTTCCATCAAACCTGGGCCAGTAAGACCTTCTGCGTCACCAGGCCAGTTTTCTACTTCAGTTGTGGTCGTTAGCTGACCACCTTGCTGCATTCCCGTCACTAGCACAGGGTTTAAGTTAGCACGCGCTGCGTATACTGCTGCGGTGTAACCTGCTGGGCCAGAACCAAGAATTAATAATTTACAGTGTTTTACGTCGCTCATTATGGCTCCATAGAGGGCTGAACATTTCTCCCGATTGTATGGAAATTCTTAGTGCTTTAAAAGCATAAACGAAAGGAGCGGATCGAATTATTGGTTATAGGTTAGAACTTGCTGATGTTTATGGAGAGGCGTTCCAGACTAGAATAAAATTCTGTTTATAGTAGAGAGTTCTAGTTTCAAATACTGCGCAAGCTCCGTTCTGAATGTTTAAACTGCTGTTGATATTAATTATAGTGCTAAGTGTTGTTTTTTCTTTTTTGTTGAAGCTATCAACGTCAAATTCTGGTAATTGCAGAATATTTGCGTATCCTAAGATGTAAATTAAATGTTAATTAAAACAAGCTAAATGTGCCTCATTAAAGGAGCCAATGATGTTACATTCACGAGAGAACACCCTACACTTAACTCAGCTCAGCATGGCAGCGATTGAGCAACTTTCTCCTTCCTTCGAAGGCCTACCTCGTACGGAACACGCCGACGGTCAATATCGTCTTCGTCGTTACTCTGTAGTTGGATTTGAAAACGGTCAGGTGGTCGATTTAAACAAGAACAGCTTTGTACAATCTTCTGATATCAACCGTTTCCAAGGTGATGTGATTCGCCAGTTTGAGCCGATTGAAAAAGGGATTCTTTCCAGTGAAGGTTTCCGTGAAATGTGTGAGTTGTTCGTCAACGCAAACCACCTACCAGACGGTCAGGAAATCGAGATCCATCAAATTCGAATTACTGCGATTTACGATGAAACCCAAGTTGCACCGGAAGGGGTACACCAAGATGGTTTTGACCACATCGCATTAGTAGGCGTAGGGCGTCATAACATCATGGGTGGCGACATCATGCTTTACAGCAGCCACAACCAAGCGCCTTTTTTCCGTAAAGTATTGGAAAATGGCGAAGTGGCAATGCTGGCAGACAGCAAACTGTGGCACAACGCGGTGCCAATTCGCTCAGTGATTAATGACCAAGAAGGTCATATGGATGTATTTGTACTGACAGCGACGGACAAACGAAATGAACTTCAATCTTAATCAGATCCGAGAACAATTTCCCGCACTGGCGCAATACCACAATGACCGCCCAGTTACCTTTTTTGATGGACCAGGTGGCTCACAAGTGCCGCAGTCGGTACTCGATAGCATGGTGAGCTACCTTGGACGATTCAATTCGAATCTTGGTGGGCATTATTTCTCAAGCCAAGCGACGGTTGATGTAATGCAATCGGCTCGCGAATCGGCACAAGCTCTGCTAAACGCGCCGTCCTCTGGCAATATCGTGTTTGGCGCGAATATGACCTCGCTGACATTCCAGCTAAGTCGCGCTATTAGTCGAGATTGGAAAGAGGGCGATGAGATTATTGTTTCAGCCCTAGACCATTACTCTAACGTGTCGAGTTGGCAACAAGCAGCAGAAGATAAAGGCGTGGTGGTTCACCAAGTCAGAATTAATGAAGAAGATTGCACGCTGGATCTAGCGCATCTTCAGAGCGTGTTGAATGAGAAAACGCGTTTAGTGGCGGTGACTTACGCATCGAACACTACAGGCTCGATCGTCGATATGCACCAAGTGGTCAAAATGGCACACAGTATCGGTGCTCAAGTTTATGTGGATGCCGTGCATTATGCACCGCACCATTTAGTCGATGTGCAAGCATTAGGATGTGATTTCTTGGCGTGTTCAGCGTACAAGTTTTTCGGACCTCACGTAGGAATTGCGTACGTAGCAGACCAGTGGTTACACAGTGTTAAGCCCTACAAAGTTGAACCTGCAACCAATATTGGACCGGGGCGCTTTGAAACCGGAACGCAGAGCTTTGAAGGCTTGGCAGGCGTCACGGCTGCGGTTGAATACTTAGCTCAGTTTGGTGATGACGATGCATCACTTCGCCAGCGTCTAGAGCAAAGCTATGCGTTATACAGCCAGCATGAGCAGCAATTGAGCGAGCATTTCTTGCAGCGTTTAGGGGCGCTGGACGGCGTGAACTTGTTTGGTATTAACAATGAAAGCAATCAACTGAGAACGCCAACTTTCGCGCTCACTTTTGATAAATACGCTCCAGAGTTCATCGCGAAGACGTTGGGTGAGCATAATATCTGTGTCTGGAATGGACACTTCTATGCGCTAGGACTCGTTCGTCAGTTAGGCCTAGAAGAGTCGGGCGGCGTGGTTCGCATCGGTTGTATGCACTACAACACGACAGCAGAAATCGATATGTTGTTTGATGTGTTAGAAAACATCCTCGACGCCTAAGAATCGACGACATCACCACAAACTAAAAGCTCGAGCACTTGGCTCGAGCTTTTTCGTTTCTTTTGTTCAATTAACCGAGAACTTATTCGCTCACTTCAACTTCATAAGAGGTGAACTTACGCACGTTGATTACGCCAGTATCAAAGATCAGGTATTGGCCTTTAATGCCTTGCAATGTACCCGTTACAACTGGGTTTTTATCGAAGTTGTGTGAGGTGATTTTAGTCGGATGCTGCTGAACTGGGTAGCTTAGAGAAGTGATGTTTTCGCTTAACACTTCAATTGCGTCATCGCCATACTGCTGTTTAATCTCAGCGATTTTGTCTTCTACTAATGGCAGCAGTTCTGCAAAGCGATCTTGCAGTTCAATTGGGTCACCATCGCCTTTCAGCAGCGTTCGCCAGTTTGTCTTATCAGCAATGTGTTTTGCTAATTCGATTTCAATCAAGCCAGAGATATGACGAGTCTTCACTTTGAAGATAGGAAGACCTTGTGTCGCACCTTGGTCTATCCAACGGGTTGGAATTTGGGTATGACGCGTGATGCCCACTTTCAAACTTGACGTGTTAGATAGGTAAACGAAGTGGTCCACCATGCAGTTCTCTTCACCCCATTGCGGCTCGCGACAGGTGCCTTGTTCGTAGTGACAAGTTTCTGGCTTCATGATGCACATGTCGCAACTCGCCAACTTCTTCATACATACAAAGCAGTGGCCTTGAGAGTAGCTCTTCTTGGTTTTCTTACCGCAAGAACAACAGTAGATGTTGCCAGTGTGAGTTAGGGTGAGGGTTTTACCAAGAAATGGGCTCAAATCCACTTCTTCATCACCCACAGGCAGACGGTAGCTTACTGCACCATCCAGAGAAGCACGCATTTTGTTTAGCGTGCCTGTAGCGATTATTGACATGACATTACTCATTATTGTGTTTTTGCACAGTATATACCGAACCGACGTTCAGAGGCAGGAGAAAGCTAATACGTGTTAGTTTTCGCTTTCTGTTTGATGGCTTTTTGAACACTAGACAAAGTCAGTGTGTGAAGTCTTTCGCAAATCTCGCTTGGTGAGAATATTCCTACAATCTTGAAGCGGGTTCACAATTACTTTGTGTGTACTATGTGTTGAAATTAAGAATGTGAGTTTTAAATCACTTTTTAACTTGATAAATAACTTTGTTTGAAAAACGAAAAATCTTTCAGTACATTGCACGATATAAACAGAACAGTTATCAGTAAATAGGCCAGCCGCCATGAAATGGATACATAAATTAATTTTTGCGTTGTCGATATGCACCATCAGTTTGGTGGCGTTATACAGTTTGCTTGGTGATACTCGTAAGCTAGAAGTTACACCGGATCAATTTAATATTCATGTTACAAGTGATGCGATTGCTGGTGGTTTGAGTGAATCTGATATTACTTATCAAAACCACAGTTTGGTTCTGAACTGTGACCTAAAGGAAAGCAAATACGCGTGGCCTTACTGCGGCATCTCCGTTTACACCGATGTGAAGCAAGCGACCAAAGGTTTGGATCTTTCCAGTTACCATACCGTTCGTCTAAAAATTCGTTATGAAACGGCGGGAGAGGGGCAAAGCCCGAGCAAAAACTTGCGCTTGTACCTGCGTAACTTCAATTCGGCCTATTCAGATCCGAATGACGAATACACCATCAAATACAATGGCATGCAGTTTTCTCCTTCAGACTTTAGCGAAGTTATCGAGATCCCAATAGAAAACCTCCAAGTAATGACGTGGTGGCTGAATGACAACGACGTTGCGATTGAGCACTCTGCGCCTGAATTTGCCAATATTACTCGCATTGATTTGGCTACCGGAGCGGGGGCGGCACTCGGTAAACATAAGATCGTGATCGACAAGATAGAGTTTGAAGGTGCGTACGTTCAGCAATCTACACTCTTGTTCGCGTTGTTGTTCTCTTGGATGGCACTCGGCTTGGCTTTCTCGCTGCATGAAATGCGCAAAAACAAAATCGCGTATAACAAAGCACGCAAGCGTCATCGCCATTTAGAAAAAGTGAACAGTACGCTGCGTGCTCAAAATTATGAATTTGCAGAACTGGCACATCGCGATGCGCTAACTGGAGCAATGAACCGACATGCGGTACAGAACTGGTTGGAGCAACAGGCTCGACAAGTTCGTTGGGGGCACGATTCCTTCTCTATCCTTTACATGGATCTGGATAAGTTCAAACGTGTAAACGACAAGTATGGTCATCAGATGGGTGACGATATTCTGCGTGAGTTTGTCATGGTGATCGCTAGCTCTATCCAACCAGATGATCGTTTGGTTCGTTGGGGTGGGGAAGAGTTCGTTGTGTTCTGCCCAAATACCGATATTGAGCAAGCAGTGAAGAAAGCCGAAGTCGTGCGCCAGAACGTTGAAAAACACCTCTGGGTTCATGGTGAATCGCTAACGTGCAGTATTGGTGTCGCCCAAATGCAAAACGAACGAGTTTCAGAAACCATGGCTCGTGCAGATGAAGTGTTGTATTTGGCTAAGCGCAATGGGCGAAACCGAATAGAAGTGAATTACGGTATGCAAAAGAAGTCGGATATCGTTTCTTAACTAAGACTTCATAACTAAGGTTTCACAACCTAAGCTTCATAACTCAAGCTTCCTAAGTGCCGCGCTCACCATTGGTGTGGAAAAGAAAAAAGGTGGCCGACCGACCACCAAAAGGGAAACTGCTGAACATGACTAGGGGGTAGTAGTTAGGTATTCAATTTGATTACCGAGAACAGCAGTTGTAGTGCTAGTTTTGATAAGAGAGCTGCGTTTGGGTGCAGCTCTTTTTTATTTGAGCAATGTTTACCAGAACAACCAAGCGAATAGAGTTAGCGCGCCGATACATGCAACGTTCAACACCATACCGATTCGCATCATCTCTTTCTGTTTGATATGACCCGTCGCAAATACAATCGCGTTAGGTGGCGTTGCTACTGGCAGCATGAAGGCACAAGATGCTGCTACCGCAATCAGTGCTGATAGAATGACTGGCGATAGACCAAGCGCTTCTGCAATGGTGGCAAAGACTGGCACCAATAGCGCCGCACTTGCGGTGTTACTTGCGAACTCTGTTAGGAAAACAACGAAAGCAACCACAGATAAAATCGTGAGTAGGACACCAGCTTGCTCAAGGAAGCCTGCTAGACCGTTAGCCAAGAAGACACTTGTGCCCGTTGCTTTTAGTACGTTACTTAGACAGATACCGCCACCAAACAGGATCAAAACACCCCAGTCAGTTGTCTTTTCAATGTCTTTCCACTCTACTGCGCGAGATGCACCAAGTAATAGAATCGCACCAATTGCAACGAGGGTATCGAATTTTGCAAAACCGCCAAGCATAGCGTTGATCGGTTTGCTGAAAATCCAGAATGTCACTGTTAATAGGAAAATCGCTAAGGTGATCTTCTTGCCGTTTGTCCACTCAACAGGCTGGTGGTCAAGTTCGAATGTGTGGCTTAAATCTGGCTTTGTCATGGTGTAAAGCACCAAGATCGCGATAGGCATCAGAATCAAAGAAATTGGTAAACCCAACTCCATCCACTCTGTAAAGTTCAAACCGACTTCTGCGGCTGCGATAGCATTCGGTGGGCTACCTACTAGCGTTGCGATGCCGCCAATCGACGCACTGTAAGCGATACCAAGTAGCACGAACAGGTAAGTGCTGTGGCTCTTCTTCGCGTCTAGTTTGCTCATTACGCCAAGAACCAATGGCAACATCATCGCTGTCGTAGCGGTGTTTGAGATCCACATTGATAGGCCCGCGCTCACACCAAACAACATGAAGACAGCGACAGACATCTTACCGCGCGCAATCAGCAATACTTTGTCGGCTATCGCTTGATCGAGCTTTTGTTTGTGAAGCGCGGCAGCCAATGCGAAACCACCCAAGAACAAGAAAATGATCGAGTTAGAGAAGTTGTTTAGCGCTGCTTGGGTATTGAATACGCCCAAGAATACCGCGAGTAGCGGGATTAGCAGGGCAGTGATGCTTACGTGAATGGCTTCCGTTAACCAAAGTACGGCAACAAAAATCAAAATACATAAGCCGGTTACGACTTGAGGCTCAAAGGGTAGGGTGTTGAACAAAATAGCGAACAGCAGGACATTAGACGTCAATATCATGCTGTTGCGAGTGAAGAACCAGTTCTTCAGTGTCACAGCGAGTGCGGTCATGGTTGTGCTCCTTTTGCATTGCCTTAGTGTTGGTTTTTTATGGCAAAGTAACTGACTTGTAGTTATTTATTGATTAAATGTTACTTCGGATGCGAAAGGGTGTTTTGCCTGAATCGACGGCAGAATAAGAAAGTGTGAGGTTGGGAATTGGAAATGGGTAGAAAGCTACCCATTTACTTTTAATGAATTGTTATCGGTGTGTAATGCAGAGCGAGAATGTTGAAAGCAGTAACACTTTGGTCGACTTATTGAACCGGAATGTTACGTTCGTTTTCGATGATTTCTTGATTTTCTTCCATCGTATCTTCCACTGCAACGATTGGCTCTTGAGGACCAAGAAAGCGCGGTTGCGTATTCATGATGTACAAGTCCAAAAACGCTTTCACACGTGCCATAAGTTCACGCGTTCGCATGTTGATCTTCTGCTTACTTGCCGTTGGCCCAGCTACGGCCAAACACTGCGCATCAATATTGTAAGCGTCAGCAATAAACAGAGCTCGTTCACAATGGAATCGTTGAGTGACGATCAAAAAACGCTCAGAGGCGAAGATCTTTTTAGCACGAACGATGGAATCCAGAGTTCGGAATCCCGCATAGTCCAGATGAATCACTTCTTCTGGCACGCCTGCTTTGAGTAGATCACGTTTCATCGTCCACGGTTCATTGTAAGAGCGATGTGCGTTGTCCCCACTCAACAAAAATTGCTTCACTTTGCCTTGTTTGTACAACTCAATAGCCGCATTGATTCGGTGTGTGTAATAGGTGTTGAGCACCTTACCAATGTATTTACTGGTACCAAGAACAACGGCGACTTCATGCTCAGGCACTTGTTCGTAGTCGGTAAAGATTTCTTCTTGAGCTTGAAGCACGACCCATCGGTCAATCGCAATGATGGTGACGAAAAGACCGAGTAAAGAGATCGACAAAACCAAAGCCAGACGCTTCCATGAGAACTTGAGCTTCCACTTTGACTTTATGCGAGAAAACAGCAAAACGTTCGATGTCCTTATTTCAATGTGTATCCCTCATCATATCTGATAGAAATGAAAAGAGAGAAGCCCATTTATGCCAAAATATGGTTAGGATGAGAAAAAAAAGCATAAAAAACAAAAGCCCCCGCACTGCGAGGGCTAATAATTGTACAAAACGTCTTAAAGCTTAGAATGCTGTGCGTTTGTAACGACGGTAAACCGGTTGCCAGAAGGCTTGGTCAATCGCGTCATTTAGCGCTTCATCAGTGATTTCTAGCGCGACACCTTGCTCAATCGCTTTCTTCGCAACAGCGAATGCAATCTTCTTCGATACCAAGTGAATTTCTTCTAGTGGTGGAAGCAAAGCACCGTTGCCGTTGATCGCTAATGGTGAGCATGTTGCCAATGCGCGGCTTGATTCCATCAACATTTCGTCCGTTACGCGCTTCGCATTTACTGCAAGCACACCCAAACCAATACCAGGGAAGATGTAGCTGTTGTTACATTGCGCGATAGGGTAAGTGTTGCCTTCATGCACCACTGGCTCAAATGGGCTACCTGTTGCAACTAACGCTTCACCGTTTGTCCAACGAATGATGTCATTTGGTGTTGCTTCTACGCGGCTTGTTGGGTTCGAAAGCGGGAACACAATCGGACGCGCGCAGTGCTTGTGCATCTCTTTGATCACTTCTTCACTGAAGAGACCAGGGGCACCAGACACACCAATTAGCACGGTTGGCTTCGCATTGTGCATCACATCAAGAAGTGAGAAACCATTTCCTTCATTTTCCCACTTCTTCGTGTTTTCGAACTTCTGAACCAAGCGCTGTTGGAAATCAAGAAGGTTAGGCATGCCTTCTTGTAACAGACCCCAACGGTCAACCATGTAAACTTGCGAACGTGCTTTCTTATCAGAGATTCCTTCCGATACCATTTGCGCGATGATCGCTTCAGCAATACCACAACCAGCAGAACCAGCACCCAAGAAAGTAATGCGCTGATCAGACAGTTTAGTGCCTGCCGCTTTACATGCCGCCAGTAGAGAGCCTACTGTAACTGCCGCCGTACCTTGAATGTCATCGTTGAAACAACAAATGCGATCTTTGTAGCGCTCTAGAAGTGGCATTGCGTTTTTCTGTGCAAAGTCTTCGAACTGGATCAGGGCATCTGGCCAACGGCGTTGTACTGCTTGGATAAACTCTTCAACAAACGCATCGTAATCAGGGCCAGTGATACGAGGATGACGCCAACCCATGTACATTGGGTCTGCAAGACGTTGCGGGTTGTTAGTACCCACATCAAGTACGATTGGTAGTGTGTAAGCCGGGCTGATACCACCACACGCTGTGTACAGAGAAAGCTTACCGATTGGAATACCCATGCCGCCGATACCTTGGTCACCCAAGCCCAAGATACGTTCGCCATCAGTTACTACGATTACTTTAACGTTGTGGTTTGCTGCGTTGTTTAGCAGGTCATCGATACGGTCACGGTTCGGGTAAGAGATGAACAGACCACGGCCACGACGGTAGATGTTTGAGAAGTTCTCACACGCTGCACCAACGGTTGGTGTGTAGATGATCGGCATCATCTCAGAAATGTGGTTTTGAACTAGGCGGTAGAATAACGTTTCGTTCGTGTCTTGGATGTTGCGCAGGTAAATGTGCTTGTCCATGTCACTTTCAAAGCTTTTGTACTGTTGGTACGCACGCTCTACTTGCTCTTGGATGGTTTCAGTCGTCTCTGGTAGAAGACCTTCCAAGTTGAATGAACTACGTTCTTCTCCGGAGAACGCACTGCCCTTGTTCAAAAGAGGGGTCGCTAAAAGAGCCGGACCCGCATATGGGATATAGAGTGGGCGCTTGTCGTTGTTCATTGGGTGCCTTAAATGTAGGGTTGAAGGATGCGTGCAAAATTCTAACGGGTTCACTATTTAGTTGTAAACATTCGTTGATGCACATCAACGTAATGTCGCAAAAAAATCCAATTCCCGACGAAAATATCGTCACTGAAACAATAATACTGTCATTAAATGGCCAGAAACGATTCCTAAAGCAGGAATTTCTCACTCAGGTATAATGCCTCGCAATCCATTATCACGTTCTTATCTTTTATGTCTCAATTACCTATCGATAGCTTACAAGCGGAATTTGACCAACTCGTGAATCACCATCATTTGGTGGTTGAGGCCGAAACTGGCTCAGGTAAATCCACGCGATTGCCACTTTGGGCTGCCAATCACGGTCGAGTATTGGTGATTGAGCCACGCCGAATCGCTTGTACCTCGTTAGCTGAATTTCTTGCCGAGCAATCTGGTCAACCTTTGGGCAAACAGATTGGTTACGCGATAAAGCTTCACGCTCACTATGATGAAATGACTAAAGTCGTGTTCGTGACGCCCGGTGTTGCGCTGCGTTGGTTCGCGGAAGACAAACTGGCTAGCTTCGATATCGTGATGGTGGACGAATTTCATGAACGCCGCTGGGACATTGATCTCCTTACCGCGATTTTAAAGCAAGAAAAACAGCACCGTCTGATTGTCACGTCAGCCACTTTAGAAGGCGAAAAGCTAGCGAACTACTTGGATGCCAAGCGCCTACGATCAGAAGGTCGTTGTTTTCCTGTCACCGTGACTCATCGCTCAATGGACAGTCGTTACTTGCCGAACAAGAAAGGTTGTGAGAATGATGTTGTGCGCACAGTAAAAGAAGCACTCGAAGACGAAGAGGGCGATATTCTCGTTTTCTTACCGGGTCGAAAAGAGATCACTCAATGCGCGCAAATGCTGCAAAGTAATGACGATGTGATGGTCGTGAAGCTGCATGCATCGGTGAGTGATGAAGAGCGCCATCGTGCGTTGACGGTACAAAAGCAACGTAAAGTGGTGTTGGCAACCAACGTTGCAGAAACCTCTCTGACCATTCCAAACATCCGCGTGGTCATCGATAGTGGTTTGGAACGCAGAACCGTGCAACGAAATGGACGGACAGCCCTGACGTTAACCAACATCTCCAAAGCCAGCGCAGCGCAGCGAATGGGGCGAGCAGGTCGTGTTGCTGAAGGAGCGTGTATTCGCTTGTTTGGTGAGCATGCTCCGTTGGAACGGGTGACGCCACCTGAATTACATCGTGAAGAACTCGTAGAACCAATGCTCGCTGCGGCTTGTTGTGGATACAGACTTTCCGAACTTTCCTTCCTCGATTCTGTACCTGAAAAGTCACTTAACTCAGCACTCCAAACCCTGCAGAGGATGGCAGCGATAGACGAGCAAGGTAACATCACCGAGCACGGTAAAAAAGTGTACCCTCTACCAATTGATGCCTTATTTGCAGACTTAGTGACTCGTATCCAAACCAAATCAGAACGAGAAGCGATGATCGATTTAGCGGCAGCGCTTTCTGTGCCCGCTCAATTGTATCAATTGCAAGGCGGTGAGTTTGCCGAAGCATTAGCGCAAGAAGAGCCATTTGGCTGCGATGCCTCGTTGATGATTCGCTTGGTGCGAGGGGAGCAGCTTCCCGGTATTAATCTTGATGCAAGCGTGCTTGAAGAAGCGCAAGGGTTAGCAAAGCAGATGCGAGAAGTGTTTGAATTGCCGGATCTTGAAGTCGCATCGCGATACAAACGCGATGAATTGACCAAAGCCATTGCTACGTTACATCCAGAACTTGTATTTGTTCGCCGAGAACGACGTCGTGACGCGCTAGGCAATGGTTTGATGGAAATGATGGTTGGGCGCAATAGCTGTTTCCCCGAAAAAAGTGAGGCAGCTTTGGTGCTAGATAGCCACAGTGTACCCGGAAGAGGCGTAAAACAGACGCTCAATCTTGCCTCCGTAATGCTACCTGTGTCCCTCAATCTGCTGCGCGAATTAGAGCTTGGTGAGTGGCAACAAGGCGAAACCAATTATGAGGAAGAAGCCCCACGAGCGACCATGCATTTGGTCTATGCAGGACGAACCATTTGTACGGAATATCAATCACTTGAAGGCGAAGTTGCCGTCCAATCTATCGTTGAGATGATTGAAGACGAAACGCTATTGCCCGGTTTTGCTCCATTGAGAAAACAGCAAATTCAGCACTGGAAGATCTATAACGCGCTTGGGTTAAATCCTGAGCCTATTGAAAAAACGGAACTCAACGGTTTGTCTTTCGTTACTTGGTTAGTCGAGCAACTGGAAACGCTTGGTGTAGAAAGTGTGGAAGATATCGAGCTGTTTGCAGCCGATGACATCCCGTTCGAGGGCATCCCTGAGTGGGAATACGATGACTTTGTTGAACGCTATCCACTTAAACTTGTACTTGCAGAGCTAAAACTGGATGTTGAGTATTTTGTATCACGCAAGCTCGTGCAGGTTATCTACGCCGAAGGAGGTCGAAAAGGGGATCCTAAACGCTGGGAGTTGCCACGTTGGTCTGGTTGGAAAGTGCAATACAAGAAAGCCAGCAGAGTATTAGATGTGAAGTAACACAATCCGGAACAGTATTTGCTTGACCTCGTTTCCCTTGAAGTTTATGGCCTGTTTTTAGGCGATAAGGAATGAATTTGCCGCTCTTGTTGAGCGGCGTGAAGGAAAACGATGAAGTATAAAGCAATTCCACTATTGTTATGCCCCGTATTGGCTCACGGAAAAAGTATTAATCACATCTCCACTTACGAAGATAACTATGTCCTCGGTACATACACCTCAGACATTAATCAAGATGCTTACAATGAACTCGGTTCTGAAATGGACTCATTACAGCATTTTGAAGTGAAGTTTCAAATCTCCGCTTCGATTCCATTTTATCGATTTAACTCTGGTACTGCGCTGATGGGTGCATACACGCAAAAATCTCTCTGGCAACTTGCTAACTCTGACATATCTTCTCCGTTTAGAGAGACCAATTACAAACCTCAAGTATTTCTCGCGCACCAATCCAACATGTTTTTATTCAACCACTTAGAAGCGGGCTATAAGCATGAATCAAATGGTCAATCAAGTAAGCTTTCTCGCAGTTGGGATAGGTTATATATCGCCGCCGAACGTTTTTCAGGCCCTGTGGAATACGGTGCACACGCTTGGTGGGTAGTCACCACTGAAAATGATGAAATGGAAGACTACTATGCGCCTTATGAACTTTGGGCAAAGGTCTACACTGGCGCTGGTGTGTTCAATACTCGAGGCTTTTACAACTTTGCTGATGATAAAGGTGGCATCGAGTTAGGTTATACCTTGTACTTTAACGACATCCTTGGTCTGTATGTTCAGGGATACCATGGTTATGGCGAAACGCTCATCGACTATGATCACTCTCAAACTCGCGTGGGGCTTGGTATTCGATTGGTGAATTTATAAAGGTCTTTTATTTGCTTGGTGTGCTTAGCAACGTTTTTAGTTAAGCGTTGAAAATATTAATCAATTGGATGCTTATATATGGCGAAGCTGTACATCATTTGTTACAAAGCTGGTTTTAATATTTCCTTTTGAGGTCAAATAAGGGCATAAAAGACCATTGTTTTATATCCTATTGCTATATCAAAGTAATTGAACGATATTTTGTATATCTCATTTCAGAGTGTCGAGGCATAGGATGGAGCAACAAGGAAAGACATGCATTGAATTCGACTACACCAGCTTCCTAGGGGCAACGGGAAGTAAGAAGTGGACCTTTCTGGAAGCGTTCGCCACCATCGCGCCCATTTTTGGCATGATGTGGAAACAGAACATCGCGGAATTGAGCCAACCAGAGGATCGCCTTTGGGACGCTGCATTAAAATCGATGTCTTCACGTCAGAGCGATGAATCCAATTTAGTGATGTTGGCAAAGCTTGCAAAACATGAAGGAATCCATGAATTACGTGTAGTTATGCCTTATTCGTTAGACTTAAAACAAATCGAGTACATTGAATCTAGAAGTAAACTAAAAGTAGATACCACAGAGCAAGATGTCCTTAATTTGAAGTTCTAACACTAAAGCTATACCTTCCCCCAATCAAAAAAGCGATCGAGTATTCGGTCGCTTTTTTATTACCTATTGTAAACCTGAGAACCAATGCTGTGTTTTGGCTTAGCTCCCTTTTGTATTCGGTTTTTACTCAGCGTTGAGCGAGTAAAGCTTAATCAATCAAACCGTATTCTTTGCTTAAGATTTCGATGATCTCTGCTTTCGGATTATTGCTCAACTTGATTGGCTGCCCTGTGATTTTTTCTGCGATGCCGATATACGTGTGAGAGATGTCCATCAAAGACTCTACTGGCAGGTCGTTATCACGAGCAAGAGCTTCACGCTCGGGCATGCGCTCTTTGTTAAGCAGAATATCAGGATCAGGGAAGTGGTTTAATAAGAACTGACGGAAACCTTCTTTCGAGTTTTCAACGATGTTTCCGGCTTGATATTCTTTTGTATCCCAAATACGTGACGAAT
Source organism: Vibrio jasicida CAIM 1864 = LMG 25398 (assembly GCF_000400365.1). Lineage (GTDB taxonomy): Bacteria > Pseudomonadota > Gammaproteobacteria > Enterobacterales > Vibrionaceae > Vibrio > Vibrio jasicida. The sequence goes on from NZ_BAOG01000003.1 coordinate 82,511, forward strand.
CAGGCGTACCGACTTCATCCATGTAAATTAGCTTTTCGTTACCGGCAGCGTCGTGCACATAGCCAAACTCAAACTTAGTATCTACGAACGTTTGGTCAACGGCTTCAAGCGCATCGCTGATCACATTAAAGCCTTCTTTCAATAGCTTTTCGTATTGTGCAATGTCTTCTGCACTTGAGAAGTTGAAAGCTTCATAGTTCTCCACGATGTTTTGGCGAGTGATGTTCACGTCATCCGCTTCAGGAACGCCTGGAATACCTTTCAAGATACCTTTAGTTGAAGGTGTCATTAGTAATTCAGGTAGGGCTTTATCTTTCTCAAGACCTTCAGGAAGCTCAATACCACAGAATTCACGCTCGCCATTTGCGTAGGCACGCCACATAGAACCTGTGATGTACTTACGGCAGATTGCTTCAATCTTAACTGGCTTCGCTTTTTGTACAATCCAAACGAATGGGTGAGGGATGTCCAAGATATGGCTATCAGCAAGGCCGTTGTCTTTGAACAATTTGAACCAGTGGTTAGAGATCGCGTTGAGTGCAGCACCTTTACCCGGAACGCCTTTGAGTCCACCTTCGCCGTGCCAGATACAATCGAATGCAGAGATACGGTCACTGATCACCATGATGGCTAGCGGGGCATCAGGAGCGACATCGTATCCTTTTTCTTTGATCAGTCGTGCGCTGTCTTCTTCAGTTAACCAGTAAACAGAGCGAACTTTTCCGCTGTGAACAGGCTTGTGGGTGCGAATTGGCAGGTCGTCATTGACGGCAAGTACTTGATTAGCAAGGCTCATTGCGACATTCCTATCATCTTAATCAAACGTCATAAAGAGAAGATATCCAGCGAAAAGAGCACGCTGAATAAATCGAATGAGGGCATCATACCAGAACTATTTTAACTCGCCAGAGAAAAAGCAAACGTTTGCCTTAATTTGTTAAAGCACAAAAAAAGCCTCCTTAAAAGGAGGCGAGATGCAGGATGGATAACGTCGATCTTGTTAGTGGTACTTGTTCACTCTGCCTTCGACGAAAAAGACTTCACACTGATAACGTTGAGCAATATCGCGAAGCATTGATTGATTCATTAGGGCAATCTTGTTTGATGCGACGACAGCGCTAGCGTTACCAGACTGAATAGCTTTAATCACGATTTCCACTTCAGAAAGCTGTTGAGACGGCTTCATCTGAATGATGTTTTGACAGCGAATGTGGGAAGCAGCAAGTTGCTCAAAATCAGGCCGAGGGCACTCGGCGGTAAACAGAATCCATTGCTGTTGTTGAGACAAGACTGCCAACTTAGAAAGAAGTTGGTCCGACACATCCATAGGTTGTGTTGCTTGTGCCAATACGTTGTAGCGAGAGTATGTATGAGATTGAGTTTGTAACTGCATCTTACTGTTCCTTTATACATGCTGTATGTCTATACAGTAGTTTGTTTTTGATGCCTGATCAACCGATTTTTATGAATTGAGTTGAAAAACTTTCCCTTACTTATGAGTTGGTTTTTATCTAAGATATTGAAATTAAAGTGTAAAGTTCGATTTTTGATATGTTTGATAAACATGGTGAAATGTGAGGTCACCTGCATTCCGGAGCTGTATATACAGGTGGTTACTACTGTATATACAGTAATTTCGGCTTAGCTACACAGTGGTTTTAACCGGTTTATACAGTGCTTTTTCGTGATAGCACACAGTAGTGTTAGTGCTTTTGAGGGAGAAGAAAGGAAGAGAAAACAAGAAAGGCAGAGGCAGAACGTTCAAGAAAGCGCTTTGCTTTTACAGACAATGATAAAAAGCAGGCTGCGATTACGCAGCCTGAAAATACAAGGATCGATGTTTAATAATGGTTAGAATTCGGTTTTTGCACGTGCGATTTCTGTTTCAAATAGGCCGATGCTGCCAGCCCTTACAAGCTGAACCATAGTTTGAAACATAGTGCGAATTTGTTCGATGTTACCTGAATTGGCGCGGGAGCATAAACTGCCAAGTTCGGAGTTTGCTAATCGCAATAATCGGCTTCTGTTAGGGCCAGAGACTTTTCTTTTAATTGTATTTTTCAAAACCATCAACTCGCCAGTTGCAACGGCTTCAGGAGGCTGGCTAGCAATAATTGCTTCCGCTTCATCTGTGTACATATGGTCACCTGTTTTTTTGTTTGAGCGACAAAACTATACTCCAGATAAATCGAGGGTTTGACCCGGTAACTAGGAAAACAATCGTGTTCACTATGAAATAAGTGACATCGTTTTTAATTGGTTAATTAATAGGCTGAGAAGCACCAGAGGGATAGGGAATATGAATTCCTTCTAGAAAACCGCGATGAAATAAGTATTGAAGTGGGATCAAAAAAGCGCCTTACAAAAAGGCGCTCTTGAAAATCAGTTCCGTTGATTTGCTCTTGTTAGCTTGCTCGTTGTGTCATGCGTTCGCGCATTTGCATTTCGCCTTGGTTAAACAGGTGAACATCTATTTTTGCGATGTCGTAACAGGATTTGCATGAGCTATGGTACTTGCCGTCGACATAATCATGACGAGTTACAAAGCTAGGTTTTTTACACCAGTCACAGGTGCCTTCTTCAGTGAACATTGATTTTCTCCCCACCTACATAAATTTTGAGTCGCTAGGTGTTATTTTTCGCCCAACATTATGGCATACAAAAGATAGTCAGGTTAAATGTCTGTTAATTTGTTTGAGAGGGAGATCGATTGCGAGCCTTGATTTGTGAGGTTGAAAGGCTCGTAAGATAAAGGTGTGTGGCTTATTTTTACTCTTTTGTAACATTTTGTGAAATGGTTTTAAACGCCTGATTTAAACGCTTCATCTCTTCTTCCGAGCCTCTAGAATCAGGGTGATAGAGTTTAGATAATTGTCTGTAGCGCAACTTCACTGCTTTACTGTCTGGAATAGTTTGCGGGGTATAGCCAAACATCGCACAAGCGACGAGAAGTTTTTGGTTCTCAGATTGACCTTTTATCTTCTTAAACTCTTTAAATACTTTTTCGAGTTGGCGCTTAAGTTGTTTATTGGCAAATTGAAGTTCTTTCACTTGTGTCTCTAATTGCAGAGAGCGTGACACTTCATTTGCTGCAGTGGCTTTGGCCTTTTGTGTGTGCCTGCGGTAACCGAATGCACCGCCACCAAGAAGTAGAGCAAAGCCCAGAGCGCCAGAGGCATACCAAACGTTGAAGTTTTCAGCTTTCTTTGCTTGTTGAATTTCAATGGTCTCTTTCTGTTCTTCGTCAGTGGCTTGCTTATCCAACTCTACAATTTCAGAAACTTGTTTGGCTCTGAGTTGATTGAAGCGATCTTCCAAAAACTGGTTATAGGCTTCTTCTGCCTGAGGATTTTTAAGTGCAGACAATTGATACCAAGCTTCGACGAGATCGGAATTCGATACTTCCGCTTGATGGTGCTGGACAAAATCAGCCAACAAAAAGCCACGGTCGGTAGGATCGTTTAACGCAACAGAAGTGAACCAATAAATCGCTTGGGTGAAATCCGTGTTGCCAGTTAAACCACGAGCGTAATCTTCTGCTAATTGTTTTTGAGCAGGTAAGTAATCTTGATGTGCCGCTTGCTCTAGCCAATAACGTGCGTCAGTAGGTGATTCTGGATTGGGTTTCAAAGCCAGTTGCTGCGCAAGCTCGAATTGGGCTTCAGGTTGTGTCGGGTTCTGAGAAGCAAATGCAGTGCTCGTAAGGCAGGCACTTAAAGCAAAGGTGAGGGCTGTGGTTCTGAAAGACATTGGGTATGTCAGGTCTAGCGAACGACGCTAGACCTGCTCCGGTAATCATTGTTATTACCGATATGGTGCAACCAAATTACTTCAGTGGCAAGATCTGGATTTCAACACGGCGGTTGCAAGCACGACCTTCAGAAGTTTGGTTAGAGCAAATTGGGTTTCGCTCGCCGTAGCCACGTGCAATTGCACGACCTGATGCTACGTTTTGTGATACTAGGAACTGACGTACCGATTCTGCGCGACGCTCAGACAGTGTTTGGTTGTAAGAGTCACTACCAGTGCTGTCTGTGTAACCGTCGATCACGAGGCTTGTATCCGGGTATTCAACGAGGATACGAGCAACGCCACGTAGTGTGTTGTGGATGCTTGCGTCCAGTTGGTAAGAACTTGAAGAGAAACCAATACCGTTTTCCATGCGAAGTAGCAGCTGGTTTTCACCAACACGTTCTACTTGTACACCTGAATTCAATAGTGCGCGACGTAGCTCTGCTTCTTGTTGATCGAAGTAGTAGCCAACACCTGCGCCAGTAGCACCGCCAGCAGCCGCACCAATTAGAGCGTGTTTACGACGTTCTTTTGCGTCATCACCTGTTGCCAAACCGATAGCCGCACCAGCGATAGCACCGATCAGTGCACCTTGTGTGGTCGAGTTAGTCTCGTATTCACCTGTGGTTGCGTTTTGGCGTTGAGTTGCTTGACAGCCAGTAAGAGCTAGCACTAGCGCAAGTGCAATAGACATCTTTTTCAAGGGAAAATCTCCGTATAAGCTGAGGCGCAATTGCGCCTCATAATGGGATGCGAATTATGAATGAGTAGGTATTGATATTTGTTATGCGAACGTCAGATTGATAGAAGCTTTGTAAGCTTTTTCTTATAGTTGCTGATGTTATAACCGTTTGTGCAATTATTTAGACGGATTGTCTAACATCTTTCTCGCTTGTTCACCACCAACGCCACGGTTGACGGAAACCTTACGACCTTTTTTTAACCCAACTTCGTAATCTGCAGTTAGGTTTTTCATCGCTTCTCTGAGCTGTTGCTTGAACGTTTCGCGATCGATGTTTTTAAATTCTTTATCAATGTAATTATTGATTTTATTGGCTGACTCTTCATCTGGAGAGATAACAGGCAGTTTTTCCAACGCACCTTCAACCCAGCCAGAAACAAATGAGTTTACGCGGCGCGTTACTTCCATTGAAGAGGTCCCAGAACCGGCAAAACTATTGCGGAATTGTCCGGTGCTCTCGTTCATTTCACGGTAGATAATATCGAACGCAAAGGCCGCGAAAATAGCGCGGTCAGCCTCTCCGATAAATTCGACGCGTTTAAGCCCTTTGTGATTCAACAAGACGGCTTCAACACCAAATTTGGTATTGATACCACGAATCACGCGCAACAGCGTTGAACTGATGTTTGCTGGCAGCAGATGCGAAGATTGAGTTTTACCCATTTTGATAAACTCAATATCATCTTTATCCAAGCCATACTTAAGCATAAGGCGGTGCGCCATCTTGATAGCATTTGCAGCCTCATTTACGTTGGCGGAGTTGCCCAGTTCTAAGCACTTGGCGATTTTTTTCAGAGCTTTTTGTTTATCCATCGACGACCAATAACGAGAACGGAAATTTAGGAAGTCGGATATATTACCTTTTTTCAGTCAAAAACGGAATAACGGGAGTAGGAGAAAGGCAGCGAGAAAAACAAAGCCCCTTGAATGACAGGGGCTTTGGTGGGAAGTTGAATTACAAACCGAGTTGGTCGAGTAGGTCATCGGCATCGCTTTTGGAACTAGCTGCTTCCGATGCTTTCTTGTCTTCCATACTTTTGCGAGTGGCTTCTAAAATATCATCTGGGCTTTCATCTTCTGCCACTTCAAACTCTTCGAGTTGGATAAATTCAGTTTTGTCCATCGCAAGCTCAAGGTAGAAGATGTTGTTATTCGCTGTTGAGAAGGTCACGCGGCGTGCTTGAGGTCGATCGAGGTTGGTATCAACTTGCAGAATCACTTGCTTATTGAGCGACAGCATTTTTGGTTGGTTCTGCGTAATATTGGTTTGTAGCTCTTTACGAATCTTGTTCGTGAAATCACCCACTAGTTGATTCATCAGTTCACCCAGTACATCACCGACTTCATCTGATGTGTGTGAGATCGCCAGTTCCTCTTCTGGCATGCCCATATTGCGCATGTAGTTGGTGTAGATCTCAAGTGCTGCTTTTGCGGTAAAGTTAATCACTACAAGGCCCGTGAAGCCACCATCAAACAGTACAAAACAACCAAAATCCGGCTTGAGGCTGGTTTTATTGATCTTTTGTACCATTGCAGAGTAGTTAACTTGAGAAGAGGTTGCCGAAGTAAGAACGCCAGAAACCGACTGGCAAAGTTTTAGAAGGATATCTTCAGTGGTTACAACTTTATTTTTTTTCATCCTGAAAGCTCATATTGAAAGGCTATTTCCCCTTCAATGTAAGGCATCAAGCCTTAAAAAATAAAGCATAAGTTTAAATCTTGTATAGAGATTCTGATTTGAACGCCTTTTTAAATGTTGTAAAGTGACGTAATTCAAAGAAAACAACTTCATCCTCGTCTCGGTCTCAGTTTTATGGCTGCGGGTCGAAAATGCGTGGATGACTAAAAATTAGATAACCCGCAGCTGATTGGATCAGCGCAGTAGGGGCAGGAAGCAAATGTTACCAAGATTACACTCGCAAACGGATGTCGATCCTCTCGTTCTGAGTTTTCTCAAAGAACTCGAGCACTCCGGGTTTACTGGCGATATTGAAAGCCAGTACTCTAGTCGTCTCGCAGTAGCCACTGATAACAGTGTCTATCAGCAACTTCCTCAGGCCGTTGTTCACCCCAAAACCACCCAAGATGTCTCGCTCATCGGTAAATTGAGCAACAAAGAGGAACATGAGCGTATTACGTTCTCTCCTCGTGGTGGCGGCACTGGCACTAACGGTCAGTCGTTAACCAAAGGCATTGTGGTTGATTTGTCTCGCCACATGAACAAAGTCTTAGAAGTGAATGAGCAAGAGGGATGGGTTCGCGTTCAAACGGGTGTCGTCAAAGACCAATTGAACGATGCAGTTCGTCCTTATGGTTATTTCTTCTCCCCAGATTTATCGACCAGTAATCGGGCAACGATTGGCGGTATGATCAATACCGATGCTTCCGGTCAAGGCTCGCTAAAATACGGTAAAACGTCTGATCACGTTCTTTCTCTTCAAGCTGTTTTTGCCGATGGTTCAATCTTAGAGTCTGACCTTTCTCACGGTTTGCCGACTGAAGGCGAATTTGCTGACACGGCAATGCGTGTAACGGAATCTGTGTGTCGTGACAAACGCCAGCAAATTAACGACAAGTTTCCTCCGCTAAACCGCTTCTTAACCGGCTATGACCTTAAAAACGCATTTGATGAAGAGGCAGACAGCTTCGATATCACTCGTGTTTTGTGTGGCGCTGAGGGCTCATTGGCGTTCATCACCGAAGCGAAGCTCAACCTAACCCGCATTCCTAAAGCGCGAACTCTGGTTAATGTCAAATACAACAGTTTTGATTCGGCTCTACGTAATGCGCCATTTATGGTGGAAGCAAAAGCGTTGTCCGTTGAGACCGTGGATTCAAAAGTTCTGAACTTGGCGAAGCAAGACATTGTTTGGCACACCGTCAGTGATTTGATTACTGACGTACCTGATAAAGAGATGCTTGGCATTAATATGGTTGAGTACGCTGGTCAGGATGAAGAAGAGGTTGCTTCTCAAGTCGCGTTTCTAACGGCCAAGCTCGATAGCATGCTAGAAACGGAAGAAGCGGGCATCATTGGCTACCAAGTATGCAGTGATGTGGCGAGTATCGGTCGTATCTACAACATGCGTAAAAAAGCCGTGGGTCTATTGGGTGCTGCGAAAGGGCGTGCGAAACCAGTCGCGTTTGCTGAGGACACTTGTGTTCCGCCAGAAAACTTAGCGGACTTTATCGTTGATTTTCGCGAGTTGCTAGACGCAAAATCACTTAACTACGGCATGTTTGGCCACGTAGATGCTGGTGTTCTCCATGTTCGACCTGCATTGGATCTGTGCGATCCTCACCAAGAAGCTTTGATGCATGAAATCTCAGATGAAGTCGTTAAGTTGGTGGCAAAATTCGGAGGTTTAATGTGGGGCGAGCACGGTAAAGGTTTCCGCTCTGAGTATGGCCCTGAGTTCTTTGGTGAAGAACTCTTTACTGAATTGCGCCGTGTTAAAGCCGCGTTTGACCCTCATAACAAAATGAACCCAGGCAAAATCTGTACGCCGCTAAATAGCGATGCAGAGCTTGTCAAAGTCACCGATACCAAACGTGGTTACTTCGATCGCCAGATTGATGTTCAGGTACGTGATAGCTTCAAGCAAGCGATGGAGTGTAACGGTAACGGTTTGTGTTTTAACTACGACACCAGCTCGCCTATGTGTCCTTCAATGAAAGTCACTGCAGACCGTCGTCATTCGCCAAAAGGGCGTGCGGGTTTAGTTCGTGAATGGCTACGCCAACTAACAGAGCAAGGCATCGATATTCTCGATCTAGAAAAACAAACTCTGGAAAACAAAACGTCCATCAAAACCATGATCGACCGAGTCCGCCATTCGATTAATCGTCGTCACGAGTATGACTTCTCTCATGAAGTGTATGAAGCCATGAACGGCTGTTTAGCGTGTAAAGCGTGTGCTAGCCAATGTCCAATTAAAGTTGACGTACCGAGCTTCCGTTCTCGCTTTCTTAATATTTATCACTCACGTTACCAACGTCCAGTTAAAGACTATTTGGTATCGAACATTGAATCCATGCTGCCATTGATGGCCAAAGCGCCGAGTGTAGTAAATGGTGTGCTTAAGCAATCTTGGGTGCAAAGTTTGACTGCGTCGACAGTCGGATATGTTGATGCACCGCTGCTGTCTGTACCGACCTTGAAAGAGCGAATAGAGACGTTAACTACAGCTTACGATCTGCAAGCGTTGAGCGGTTTACCTTCTGAAGACAAGCAAAAGCATGTACTGATTGTACAAGACCCTTTTACCAGCTATTACGATGCTGAGGTAGTGGAAGACTTCGTCAAGCTCGTCAGAAAGCTCGGTATGAATCCTGTGTTGTTACCGTTTAAACCAAATGGCAAAGCACAGCACATTAAGGGTTTCTTACGCCAATTCAAGAGCACCGCACAAGACACTGCAAAGTTCTTAGAAATGGTTGCGGATTTGGATATCCCTATGGTTGGTGTCGATCCTGCGTTGGTACTTTGTTATCGAGACGAATATGCCGAGGTATTGGGCAGTAAACGTGGTGATTTTGATGTGTTGACCGCTCATGAATGGCTCCACCCAAGATTAAGCGAGTTCCAGACATTAGAGTTGAAAGAGCAAGCACCTTGGTACTTATTCGCGCATTGTACCGAGAAAACCAAAATGCCAAATGCTGAGAAGGAGTGGGGGGCTATTTTCGCTCACTTTGGGGCGATACTAAATACAGTACCCGTCGGGTGTTGTGGTATGGCGGGTACATTTGGTCATGAAGTGGATAAGCTAACCATGTCGCGGGATATCTTTGACCTGAGTTGGAAGCCTAATCTAGATAAGTTAGACAATGAAAGATGTCTCATCACTGGCTACTCATGCCGAAGCCAAGTCAAACGCTTTGAAGGGGTAAAACCTAAGCATCCGGTTCAAGCTTTGCTAACCTTGGTATAAATAGCTTCGTAAGCCCAGTTTTACTGGGCTTTTTATCACTTATAACTCGCGTTCATTTTTGACACGCAGACGCTTTCATAAGGATATGAAAATTGAAAAAGCTTGAGCTTAAAGTGCCACCTGTCGCTTTGTTTTTGCTGATGGTGCTTCTGATGTACTGGCTGAAAGAAGCCATGCCAGAAATGAAAATTACTGTGCCGTTTGTTGAGTTTGTTACCGCTGGGCTAATTTTGATCGCGGGGGTTGTTGGTATTGCTGGTGTTTACGAGTTTCGAAAAGCTAAGACGACCGTTAACCCAGTCAAACCAGAAACTGCTTCGTTGGTGGTGGATACTGGTGTGTTCGGTTACACACGTAATCCAATGTACGTCGCGCTATTGCTTGTCATCATTGCGATTGGATTATGGTGGCAACACCTCAGTGTTATCTTATGTGGCGTATTGTTTGTTGCTTACATGAATCGCTTTCAAATTAAGCCAGAGGAGCGAGCATTAGAGCGATTGTTTGGTGAAGACTATTTAGATTATAAGAATCAAGTACGTCGCTGGATTTGATGACAGTAAAACAAACCGCAGATAAAAAGAAAAACACAGATAAAAAGAAAGCCCAGCAAAGTCGCTGGGCTTTCTTATGAATTTGGTTTTGAAATTGGTCGGCAGAGACTTTGTCTGTTAAGAACTAAGCTGCCTTAGCGAACTTTGCTAGAAAGGCGTCCTTACGCTCGTTGAAGCGTTGAACCAAATCGTCTACCGCATCTTGGTCGTATGGCTTAAGGCCACTTGCCACCATTCGCTTGATCCCTTTGCCTACCACTTCGCCGTCTTGTTTGAATGCAAAGTTTAGCGTTACCACACCGCGTTTACCTTCGACATCAAAAGTCGCGCCAGTAAAATCGACTTCCGGGTGAGTCAGATCGAGACGGTTAAATTCCACTTCCATGCTCTCGTAGATAACAAGAGGGCGCTGGCAGTTGATCATCATTTGTTTCTCTTCCATAAGAGGAACCATAATGTGTGGGAAGTTCATGCCAGAGAACTGAACGTAGTTTGTTACTACGTGTTCAATAAATGCAGCATCGCGGTTGGTTTCACCTTCGCGAGACATGTGTAGGTACTCTTTGCCCGCTTCATTGACGACCGCACTTTCTTTTTCACACTTATTTTCAATGTGAAGTGCAACGCCATCGCTTACCATTCCTGAGAAATCGAAACGCATTTTTTGGCTCACACCTTCTTTGCTCAGTAACACTGCAAAAAGCAGGTCTCCTGGAACACAAAAGCGTTTGTTGTCTTCATCATGAATAGGGTTGTAATCACCAGCTACGCGCTTGGCAAAGTGACTTGCTTGCTCGCGAGTAAATTGGAATTGGTGATTATTGTTTGAAAAATAAGGTGTTAGAAACATAATTTTTACGTAGTAACCGAAACTGTCAGGGATTATAGGCGAATATCTTCCTGCCAATGGTCCATCCAGTGGAAAGTTCACAGCATCTTAACAATGAGACGACAAGGGGGGTGAGTAAAGCCACAGTCCACTCGTTCATCGTTGGCTTGGAAATACCTAGGAAAATAGGCGCTTTTATCAATAAATCATAGTTCAAATGTATCGTTTGAGGCTAAATATAGTTGGTGCAATGGCTTACTTCTCTTAATTTTGTGAGATATTGACTATTTATCATCGTAATTAATGAGTAATTGAAATATTAAATTGTTATAAAACAGCATCTTAATAATAGTCATGCCGAATAATATTGGCGTATTATTATTTGGCGTTTCGTACTATCTACATCCTCTTTTGTCCAAAAAGACACTATTGGTTCTTTTGTAACTAACAATCTCTGCCTAACCTGACCTAAAGATAATCAAACAGAAACAGTAATCTATATTGTTATTATTATCCGTATTGGGAGCGTTCCCATAATTTGTCCTTATTAATTTTAATGTCTTACTTATCATTACCTTAAGTGGCGAATCACTTACAACAAGTTGAGATAAGGTGCATTGCCGCAACTGGGCTGCTGGTTTAATGTTTTGCGAAATTTTATAAAAACAATAAAAAATAGCGCCCTTGCAACCTTGATAGCCTCTTTCCTAACAGACTGTCTTGTACGCAGGAGGTAATAAAACACAACAACAAAAGTTTGGCTGTCTATGAAATCAATGATCCCTCGGCATCAACCAAAGGCTTAGCTCTAAGTCTCTCTGCTCTCAACGTTTGCCCACGAGAGCACCTTAATTAAAAACGTTTAATTTCCGGTTGCGAATAAGTAACTCGGAGGCTTGCTGCTTCCTGCAAGAAGCGAATAACTTCTCAAACCAAGGATAATTATATGAAGTTACGAAAATTGGTATTGGCGTGTGCCATTGCTTCCCCCTGTGTTAGTGCTTTTGAAGTTTGTAATATTGGTGATGAATACAACGTACTGGATCGTGAGAGCTTCCACGATATACGTAAGTCAAATTACCGAAACTTCAGTGAAGACCTAACGCCACAAGATTTATTTTTGTCTGCGCCCGAACACCACGCAGACGCGCGACCTTCGCTTGCTGAGGTAGATGAAGTTTTCCCAGAAACTGCATCTCTACTTGAGGTCGGTCCTGCCAATGTTGCGGTTCTTGAATCCGAAGAAGCGGCGAGTTTGCTTGCGACAATCGGGCATTCGACGACAGGTTTTGCCAAGGGTGCGCTAGAAGCGTTAGGACCAGTAGGCGATACCGTTGCAGTGGGATTGTGGGCAAATGATGTGGCTCAAACCTTTGAAGATGAAACGAAAACGTCCTACGACCGCTTTGCTACGGTGATGAGCCTGATTGATTGGTTTGGCGTTCTCAAGCTACCTGAGCGAGAAATTGATCGTAAGATCCTAACGGCTCGTTGGAATCGAGTTGCCGCGGGTGATCATTATAGCTTTACCGTTCACGACGACATCGTCACTCAACAAGACAAAAAAGATAAGCAGCATTGGGCGGATCTTGCATCCGGTCAAAAGCGCATGCTTGAAGCGCTGGCAAAGGGTTATGCCTCTGATGTAGCGCTTAAATATCAGCAGCATTATCAAGAAGCGTTAAAAGCGCAAGCCGTGTTAGCAGAGACGTTGATTAACTCAGTCGAGAGCGAAGTTCAGAAAGCCATTTTTAATAAGCTCGCGTTAGAAGGCGCGAATGCCAAACTGTTTGCCTCTGATCTTGCTTCAACTTGCCGCACAGAGATTGATGCGTTGCTGGCTTTGTACCCAGAGCAGGAAGAAAACAACAACCGCCCAATGTATGTGCCATCGAAGCGAGAAGCTAATCGAGCACTAGCGCGCTTGCAGCATTGCCAACAAGACCATCTGGACTTGGCAGTGGTGGTGCTTGATGAGCTTAGAAATGGGGAAGTGGAAGGCTTAGATCGTCAGTCACTGCATCAACTTTACCGACAAGTTCTCAATTCGAAGATCAAAATCGTCGAGACCGCAAACGCCCAGCTTGACATGCTTAGAGCCAAGTTAAAAGAAGAAATGTATGCAGAAGGCATGAATGCCATCGATCGTTTGTTTGATTCAGAAGCGGTTGCCAAAGCCCATCGCTATTTTAAAGACCAAGCGGATTATTTAGCGATAGATGAAATGTCTCGCAGTATTTTTGGGCGTCCAGCCACGGCTACTGAACGTCGTCAAAAGTACTTTGTTATTCAAGAAGGGTACGAGAAGTGTACTCGAATTGGGATACTTGGGGGGGACCCGAACTTCAGAGGGTGTACTGAGTACACGTGGATTCCTGCAGAGAAAGAGCATTATGACTCCGCAAAAGATGAAGTAATTTCGCAGATGGTGATGCCAAATCGCGATGCGATCAAGCGTGTCTTTACCCAATCTATGGATGAACTGATCAACGAAGGTTGGAGCTCTCAACATGAAGAGGCTTGGCTTGAGCAGCAGATCCTAAGCTTTTCCGACAAGCAACGCATCATCAGAACGGCAGAAGCTGACAAAGCACGAGTGATGCGTTGGATGTTTGATTCCAGTGCGGCACTGGAAGCCGAGTGTGGCGGTGGTAATGCTTGTGCCGCTTGGTCTCCTAGCTACCTAGCAAAAGAAAACCTATCTCGCGAATCGTCATTGCACCACATTGCTGATTGGCATGAAAGGAACAAAGACTCAGGTTATTACGTGCATTCAAAGCGCTTGGCAAAACTGGAAGGTTTTATTAGCTCGGCACTAGAGAGTGAATGGCAAGCAACACATGTAAACGGATTTTATAGTTACCTATATCCGGGAAGCTTTGATCTCGATAAACATGCACCTTTAATTGCGTCAGCACTAAAGGCGTCCAACTTGAATACCAGCAATCTTGCGGCCGCATTACCGCTAGCGAAAAGCGTGGTAAAAAATCGTATTTTAGAAGCGATGAGTGTGGCCGACAGCAATGGTGAGGAATGGCTTGCTGCACAGCTTGGCGACTTCCAGAGATACATTGGTATTATCCATGCGCAGAATATTTCTACAGGCCACTACGCATCAGGAGAAATGGGGACGACCGCACTCCTATCTGAGCCATTACCTGCTCATCTACTGCGCTACATGACGTTGGACGTTTATTACAATATCGACGATAGCGAATCTGCATATTACTACCCAGCGAATAATGGCGAAGACATGAGTTATGACGCGCGTCTACATGCATCTATCGATGACTTGTTTAACGCTAATTCTGAATTGGGTAGAAAGCTCGACCTGCTAGTTCAAGTTAATGACAACTTCACCAACCTACCGGGCAGAACTTGCATGATCATGTACCCGCAACTGAGAGACGCCTTGTTTAAGATCTCCGGTGATGAGTCAATGTATTGGTTAACCCCATTTTCTGATTGGTTTGACAGTGTGACTCGCCAACAGCTAGAGCTGTTTAGTGCGATTCGTTTCGGAGTCATCAAGCAGAATGAGCTAAATATCTCCTGTGATTTAAGCCCAAATAACCCTAGATATTGGTAAAGGGAGGAACAGACTATGTTGAGAATTATTTCACTCTGTTTTCTCTGTTTTAGCTTCGTCGCCCAGGCTGCGCCCTTTGAGGCATTGAAAGCCCCTTTACGTAGCCAAGTACAAGTCGATGAATTAGCGTCACAATTTTCTGATTGGGCGAAAGCTTCCAGTGGTTGGCGCTACAAATTGATGACGGCTAATGAAGCTGAGGCCTTGGAAGACTTTTCCGTTTCTGGCTATCAGCTTGCGAATGACTACTTGAGAGCTGCGGATACCTCCACTTGGGGGAGTGCGGGAAAAAGTGCAAGGAAGTTTATTAAGCAGGTTCGTGGTGCCATGAAAAAGCTGCCTCGTTACAAGGGGGTGACTTACCGCGGCGCGTGGGCAAAACAGTCTCTTTTGAACAAACTCCAAGTGGGGGATGTGGTCGTGGAACCTGCATTTACATCCAGTAGCACCATCCCAGAAATCGCGAAGCGTTTTGCCGTGGTTCGGCCTAACTCGCCCCAACCTTTACAGCGTGTGCTGTATGAAGTTCAAGTAAAAAACAGTGGTCGCGCACTTGGTGGCTTGTCTGAATTTGGTGGAGAAGCCGAGGTGTTGTTACCACCAAACACTTACTACAGAGTGACAAATATCGAATTGAATCGAGGTTCTGCGATGGTGGCGCTAGAGACCGTTTCGTCACATGAAGCGACGACGGGAACAACATATAACCTCTATTCAGGTGAAGAGATAAGCCATTCCTACTGGCGTACTCTAGTCTGCAGTTGAACAGGGAGCTTAATATGAAAAAAATGATTTTAGTCTTGTTACTGACTTTTTCGATTAACCATTTGGTGAAGGCAGAAGATTTTGTAGAGTTTAAAGGACGGGATTTGTCACCAGTTCAACAAGAGCAGATGGCAGATGACCTAATGGACTGGTCTGTCGAGAATCACGCAAAGGCAGAGCGGAAGATGATTCCGGAAGAGTACTCAGCAATTAAACGTTACGGTCGTGTAGACCATGATGTTGTGAATGAGTACATGCGAGCTGGCGAACCCAAAGAGTTCTTGATGCAGGGATATGGAGAGGCGCTTAAAAGCCGTGTTTCTCATATGCGAAGTGTGATGAACAAGCTGCCAAACTATAAAGGCACGGTTTATCGGGGCTCATCCATTAAGAATAGCCTTCTGGAAAAGCTTAATGTTGGCGACATCTTACATGAAAAAGCCTTTCTATCGACTTCTACTATTCCAAGTGTCGCCAGAAACTTTTCCGCTTCTGGAGCATATGAGGGAGTGTCTGCGGCTCAGTTTAAAATTGAACTGAAGTCGTCTGGGCGGGCTATTAATGCTTATACCTTTAAACCTTATGAAGCAGAAATTTTAGCAAAGCCCAATACTTATTTTCGTGTAGAAGCCGTAGAGAGGCTTTCATCGAGAAAAAACCACATAAAAATAAGAGAGATCAAGAATCCAGCAAAATATCTAAAGGCTGAACCAGATATACACATTTACGATAGCTTTAGTGGAGAAGAAGTGTCACTTAGAACTCGATCAGCATTGTATTGTCTTTGATGGTAGTTACCTCTCATGCCTGTTGTATGAGAGGTATTATTTAAAATAAGTTATTAATATTCTCCTGGTTATTTTTCTGGGAGATTTATTTCGTCAATTGGTAAATAAAAGTGAAATCTAGAAAAGTAATATTCGGCTTATTAGTTCACGCTAGTTTGTGTTCTCATGCAATTGCGGGCTTGAAGTACAATGATAAATACTACAGTAATGCAGATATAGAACAGATCATGGAAGTTATGTCTGAGCCTGGCATTGATGATTATGGAGAATTTAACAGACTAAGAACAGAATTATACGAACAAGCTGATGTTCAAAAAGATGTTCTTTCAGAAGAAGAGGTCGCTGCACTTGCCGAGTATCAAGACTATGCTTTTGCATCGACTCGAGAAAGTTTTATCTCAGGCGTTTTTGATGATGAAACCCTGAATATCATTGATCATATAGATTCAGCGTTTGAAAGCGGTGCAAAGTATCAAGGCGTTACCTTTAGAGGAGAGCGTGAACTTGGGGCTTATATGTCAGACATACAAGTTGGAGATATTGTTAGTCCTAGCGCTTATGTTTCAACGTCTATATCAAAAGATGCTGCCTATAACTTTCATTCTGGCCAGCTTGCAAGATTTGAATTGCGACAGGGTAAAAGCGGTATTGTAATACCAAATGTTATTGATGGGGAGCTGGAGGTTCTTATTAATAGAAACTCTTACTTTGAAGTAACAGCTATTAAAACGAGTTATATGGGAACTCACGTTGTTTACCGAGAAATAAATCCTAACTCAATAGGTAATAAGAAAATAAAAGATATGCATAGCGGCGAAGAAATAACAGTCGCTGAAGTGTGTGCTTTTTAAAGTCATATTTATGAACGGTCCATTTTACTCTTTAACCATATAAAGAACATATTACTAATGAATTCAAAGTTAATACCTAGTTTCATCGCTTTGGCTGCATTCAGTCCTGCTACCTATTCATTGTGCTTTATCGATGGTGTGTCTGATACACAAAGCTTAAATAGCTTCGATAGTCAGCGTCTAGAAGGGCACCTCCATCAGGAATTTTTCTCAGAACCTCAGTTTGGCTCTACATTCGGTGAGCTAGAACACTCTTCACAACAACAGCTGTTTTCTGAGGCATGGCCTTCAACAGAAGAGGCATTAAATGCTGTACCAGTAGCCTCAGAAAGTGCGTTAAGTGGCCCTGCAATATTAAATCGTCTGGGTCGAGCTGGAAGCTCTACACTTGAAGTGCTTGGCCCTGTTGGCGATGCCTTTGCTGTGGGGGTTTGGGCAGAGAGTATGGCATCTACATTTTCCAAAGAGTCATCGACGCGTTTAGATAAAGCAGCGTCTGTCTTCTCGATTGTGCCATTGGTCGGTGATGAGCTAAACATGCTGTCCAATGATATTAAATACTTTGCAGCGAAAGAGAAGATTGAGGAGTTTGAATCTCAAACTCACTATGTTTTTAATGGTCATCATCCTGATTTCAATCGATTTCATCACAAAAAGGAAGACGCAATTAAGCTGATTAATCAATACGATAGGCACGTTAACGCGTCGATTGAAATGTACATCGACCAACTATTGCTTGCTGCGGATACGGAATATCGCCGAATAACAGCAGGTTATGACCGTCAGCTTGTGAGGCAAATGGCGAGGATGGATCTGGAATACCTCAAGGTTTATGGTCACATATCAGAGCAATCAAATCTCAATAGCCCGTTATGCTCGGACGTTGCTGATAATCCGCTTAATTTGCTGGATTGTGTCAAATCACAAGGTCAGGAGCGGATTCAGCTGATCGCTCAACAATTATCCTCGTCAGAATTAAATCAACTTCACCTAAAATTACACGAAGCGAAGCGCTCGCTTGTCCAAACTTCCATAAATAACTTGCAGGAGCACAAAGACATACTGCTCAGTAATGTCATTGCTCGTGCAAAGAGCCATCTTACTGAAGTCTACCAATACACGAGACTTAACCGACGTTTACTTGAGGAGAGGGCACGTATGAGTGGGTTGCGTGAGTATGCGAAAGTGAATTGGAATGTGGATTATTTGTCAGAAGAGCAATTACATACCGCGACATTTGAAGTGAAGCCAGCAAGAGAGTGTTGGGGTATACCGTCCGTTTATCCCGGTGGTATTCAGGCATCGCTTGACGCATGTAAAGACTCAGGACCGCTCTATGACACCTACCATGTATCTAAAGATCAAGAGCTCGTTGATGTGATCAGAAAATCGTTTAACTTCGATGTGGATACTTATGTGGGAGCGAAGGTCAACCAAGGTTGGCAGTCGGGATTACTGCGCTCTAAATTACATGATGTGGCTTATGCGTATGTATTTGGTCAACTCTCAAATCAAGCATTTGAAACCTTGATAACACAGCTATCAACAATGAAAGTGCTTCCTTATCAAACTACCTTAACCGAGTACTTAAATAGCCAGGGCTTGAATGCTAACAATCCTGAGCAAAGGAAAGACTGGTATCAGCTTAGCCGTTGGTATGAACTGCTTTTAACTGAAAAACCATCCGGAGGGGTATTAAGTGCTATCAAGCAATATGAAGTGTTCCGCGCTTTCATACAGCCAGTCTTCGAACAAACGATTGTTGCGGCTTACCTTCGTGATGTTTACTACTCAATACCTTACCCAAGCCTCTATTCAGCGAAGAACCTTCGATTTTATTCTCCAATTATGGCAAATACTTTTGACCAAGTTGTAGCGAGCTCCAACGCGAACACGCTGCTGAGAAACTTAGATTCGGCTGTGGGTGAAATCATCGAAAAAGTACATGAGGTTAATACCGCTAACGACTTACATTATCTACTTGGTGATTTGGCCTTGTACGCACAAATCGCTCAACACCAACAATCTGAAGTGCATGTACTGACGTCTGGTGTTAATTCTGCCCAGCTTTTTAATAGTTCATTATCAGTGGTGCATAGACAGTATCTCAATGAAGCGCATCAGCGGGTCCTTTTTCAGCAAGTGAAAGCATCAGATCAGCATCCTCTTTGGCAAGCGCTGTCTAATGTCGGTAACAAACTGTCTGAAGGTGAACTGGAGTTGGCGATTACTCAGTTGGGTGATGTTATTCGGAACAACGAAATGACAATGCTTCCGCAGATTAACGAAGTGCTTCTCCAAGAGCTAGAAGAGCTTATCGAGCTACAGATTAAGATTGAGGGTTAATAGGATGAAAACTTTAACAAAAGTGATGTCAGTCATTTTTACATTCTCAATATTGATTGGAAGTGCTTTTGCTGGTGGTGGTGCAGAGATGGGGGAGTTTTATGCTGCCCCTGATGGTGTGAAGGTCATTTATGGGTACAACACCCCGCAGTACGGTAATCTCTATCGAGTATCAACTAACCTGTATGTACAAACAAAGGATGACGCTTATCTTGCAGATATTAAACTTCTGATTCAAAAACTGAAAATATCACCGACTGGGCGAGAAGTGTTGCGCCAAATCGCGACTTATACTCCCGTCAATGCTCCAGAAGATACTGTAGCCCCCCTTATTGAGCATCTTCAAGGCGTTGATACGAACAAGGTTAATGTGGTGACCGTGATTCGCGAGCCGGAAAGCGCTGGTCGTTTGTTTGAGACCGTTCCTTCCAGTTTCGTTGATAGGCAAAAGTCTGAGCTTGTCTATTCAAGGCAATTTGATGGAAAAGGCGTGTCAAACACGGTGTTCTTTTCTACCCAAGAGGTGGTTAATATTCCGGGAACGGACAAGCCTTTTGATCAAGCGGTCGCGCTAGGTCATGAGTTAATTCATGCTCGTGATTACGCTTCAGGCGCGATGCCTCCAGGTAGTGTGCTATTAAAGCATCGTCATCCCGAAACCGGACAGGTTACGGAGTACTCGATTGAAAATGCCGAATATCAAACGACGGGAATTTTCCATTATAACAATGCAGAAAGCGGCAGAGATGCTGAGACTGCGATAAGTGCAATTCGTAGTGATGCGATCATGAGGCGGGAAGAGATGTACTTCCGCTGGAAATCTAATGGGCAGAGCAAGCCGAAAGCTTATTTGAAAAATGAAAAGGTAGTGAGTGAGTTTCATTTGGCCGATGATCTTGGCGCATATAAGAGAAATACTTATTGGCCTGCAGGGCAGTACCAATATCATCCTTATACGGTTGAGGTAAGGCCTGCTGCTGCAGGATCTCTATCACCCAAATGGAATACATTGGAGGGTAAGCAAGCCCATGTCGAAGTTCGTCGAGCATTGAACCAGTCTTTGAGTGAAGGCAAGGAGACGGCGATTGTGCTTATTGATGCGACCGAGCAACGATTATCGCAAAGCTTACAACACTCTCCGGCGCTGACAAGGCGTGGTTTAGGGAACCAAAGTGCGATCTTAAATTATGCTGCTAAGAACAACATTAAAGTGGTCAATGCTTATAGTTCTGAAAATGAAACGCCTCTGGCGAGTTTGAAGAAGAAAAAACGCAGCCGAATGTACCGCGCAATTCTCGGGCAACCCGAAAGTTCGGGTGGATACAAAGATGTTCAGTTTAGTTTGGACAATCAATCCTTACTTTCACAAGAACTCGAAGGTCAAGATACTGTACTTGTGATGGCGTATTCCGATGGTCAAATGACAACAAACATCGTCGATAGCTTATCAGATGACCTCAATAAGCAAGTTCTGGTCTCACGACATTCTAATCTCGATTATCAACCTTCAAACTTGAGTGTAGAAGAGAGTACCGCTTGGTTGAATATCCGAGAAAAACAGAATGTGAAAATGCTCGGCTCTGGCAGCCGTAGCCGTTTCAACATTTGCAGTATTCAGTAATGTGCTGATGATGTTGCTACAAAGGTAACAAGAAGAATCAAAAAACAAAGCCGATTGAGTGTGCTGCTCAATCGGCTTTTTCTTAATAAGAAGTGTATTAGTGCACGCTAGGGAGCAAACTCTCTGGCATTAATGCATTGTGCAGTGCCAGTTTGAGAAGGGCGTTTGCCTGCTCAATATCGGGTGCGAAGTAACGGTCTTTGTCGTAGAACGAGACTTTCTCGCGCAGCATTTGCTTAGCAATCTCGATGCGTTCGGAGGACTTGTTTGGTGCACGGAAATCCAACCCTTGCGCGGCTGATAAGTATTCAACCGCCAAAATACCACGCGTGTTTTCTCCCATCTCTTTCAGGCGGCGAGCCGCAAAAGTTGCCATCGAAACATGGTCTTCTTGATTTGCGGATGTTGGCAAGCTATCGACAGAAGCAGGGTGAGCCAGTGTTTTGTTTTCACTTGCTAACGCAGCCGACGTCACCTGCGCAATCATAAAGCCTGAGTTCACACCGCCATTGTCGACCAAGAATGGAGGAAGCTTAGATAGCGCGCTATCAATAAGCAGTGCCATACGACGCTCTGACAAGCTACCAATTTCTGCAATCGCAAGGGCAAGGTTATCTGCGGCCATTGCCACGGGCTCGGCATGGAAGTTACCGCCGGAGATGATGTCGTTATCTTCAGCAAACACCAACGGGTTATCTGATACTGAGTTCGCTTCTACTTGCAGGATCTCCGCGGAATTACGAATTTGCTGTAAACATGCGCCCATGACTTGAGGTTGGCAACGAAGTGAATATGGATCTTGTACTTTTTCGCAATCGGTGTGTGATTCACCAATCTCGCTGGTTGCTTCTAGCATATGTCGATACGCTAATGCGGCATCCATTTGGCTACGATGACCACGAACACGATGAATGCGAGGGTCGAACGGACGACGGCTACCTAATGCAGCTTCTACCGACATCGCCCCGCAAACCGTCGCGGATGAGAACAGATCCTCTGCGATGAATAGGCCTTCCAGTGCAAATGCCGTTGACGCTTGAGTACCGTTAAGCAGTGCTAAACCTTCTTTTGGGGCCAGCGTGATTGGCTCTAGACCGGCAATTTGCAGAGCTTCTAAGCCAGAAATGACTTTGCCATTGTGACGTGCTTGGCCTTCACCAAGAAGCACCGTACTCATGTGAGCCAGCGGCGCTAAGTCACCCGATGCGCCTACTGAGCCTTTTTGTGGAACGCATGGATACACCTGCGCATTCACAAGGTCAATCAGCATGTTGATGACTTTCAAGCGCAAGCCAGAGAAGCCACGCGCAAGGCTATTGATCTTAAGAACCATCATTAAGCGAACGGTTTCATCTGACATAAATTTGCCGATGCCCGCAGCGTGTGAAAGCACAATACTGCGTTGCAGCGTTTCTAAATCTTCTGGCGCAATACGTGTGTTCGCGAGTAGACCGAAACCCGTATTGATGCCATAAACGGTGCGATCTTCTGCAATCACTCGGTCGACAACTTGAGTGCTTTCCTCAATGGCCGGAATGGCTTCTGGGTCGAGAGTAAGGTTGACAGGTGAGCGGCTCACCTGACGCAGTTCGTTTAAGCTAATATGGCCTGGCTTTAGCGTTAAATTGAGCATGTCTTTCATCCTTACTTCAGCTTTTTCAGTTCTTCGTTGAGCATTGGTAGATCTAATTTTTGTTCGGCTGCGCATTGTTTGGCGATGTCGTAGCCGGCATCGGCATGACGCATAACGCCCGTCGCTGGGTCATTGTGAAGTACGCGAGCAATACGCTCAGACGCATCATCACTGCCGTCACAACAAATCACCATACCCGAGTGTTGAGAGAAGCCCATACCAACACCGCCTCCGTGGTGTAGAGACACCCACGTTGCGCCGCCTGCTGTATTCAATAGCGCATTAAGTAGCGGCCAATCCGATACGGCATCAGAGCCATCCATCATCCCTTCGGTTTCTCGGTTCGGGCTGGCTACCGAGCCAGAGTCTAAGTGGTCACGGCCAATAACAACCGGTGCTTTAAGTTCACCGTTTTTCACCATTTCGTTGAAGGCTTGGCCAAGACGTTCACGGTCTTTTAAACCCACCCAACAGATACGTGCCGGTAGACCTTGGAACTGAATGCGTTCACGTGCCATGTCTAGCCAGTTGTGCAGGTGAGGGTTATCAGGGATCAGCTCTTTTACTTTCTGATCGGTTTTGTAGATGTCCTCTGGATCGCCAGACAACGCTGCCCAACGGAATGGCCCTATACCTTCACAGAACAAAGGGCGAATGTAAGCCGGTACGAAACCAGGGAAATCAAATGCGTTTTCTACGCCTTCTTCCAACGCCATTTGACGGATATTGTTTCCGTAATCCAGTGTTGCAGCGCCGCGGTTTTGCAGCTCTAGCATGGCTTGAACTTGTACAGCCATTGATTGTTTCGCCGCTTTCACTACGCCGGCTTCATTTTGCAAGCGCATTTCTGCTGCATGAGACATGCTCCAACCTTGAGGTAAGTAGCCGTTCAATGGGTCGTGCGCAGAGGTTTGGTCTGTTACTACATCTGGTGTGATGTTACGTTCCACAAGCTCTGGGAAGATGTCTGCTGCGTTGCCTAGTAGACCGACAGAAATAGGCGTGTCGGATTCTTTGATCATCGCTAGCGCTTCATCCAACGATGTGGCTTTCTTGTCGACGTAGCCTGTGCGTAGACGGTAATCGATACGTGATTCATCGCACTCGACGGCTATCATAGAGAAGCCTGCCATGGTACCTGCTAAGGTTTGCGCGCCACCCATACCACCTAGACCGCCAGTTAAAATCCAACGACCTTTTGCCTCGCCGTTAAAGTGCTTTTTAGCGACCGAGACAAACGTCTCGTAAGTGCCTTGAACAATGCCTTGTGAGCCGATGTAAATCCAGCTACCTGCAGTCATTTGTCCGTACATCATCAGGCCTTCTTTATCGAGCTCATTGAAGTGCTCCCAGTTGGCCCAATGTGGTACTAGGTTTGAGTTCGCAATCAGAACGCGTGGCGCATTTTTGTGAGTCGGGAAAACGCCAACTGGTTTGCCTGATTGAACGAGAAGAGTTTGGTCATCGTCGAGTCTTTCTAACACTTCAACAATCTTATCGAAGCATTCCCAATTTCGTGCTGCTCGACCGATACCACCGTATACAACGAGCGAGTGAGGGTGCTCGGCTACGTCTGGGTCAAGGTTGTTCATCAGCATACGAAGTGGGGCTTCCGTCAGCCAAGATTTGGCGCGCAGGTCGGTACCGCGTGGAGCACGAATTGTTCTGCTGGTATCAAGTCGTGGATCTTGTCCTTGGCGCTGTGTCATTTTAAGACTCCTTTAGTTTCACGTGTGTACCAAGTCTGTGCTTGGCTATTTCTACTCGAGTAAAGTGCTGTTCGAGTTAATCGTTATTGGGTTTGCTTATTTAGGCTTGTGGTCTTTCTCTGCCATAGCATTGGCGATGTCCCAACATAGGCGGGCTGCCAATCGAGCGGTTTGACTATCGACGTCATACGTGGGGTTGTACTCGGCAATGTCCGCAAGCATGAGTTTGTTTTTGTAATGTAGGATTCGGTCTAAAAACGGCGAAATGATGTCGTAGCTGACTCCTCTCGCTGCTGGGGCGCTAACACCCGGTGCTGTTGCCGCAGGGAATACGTCCAAATCAATCGTTAGATAGAGGTAATCGCAGTCATCGATAAAGTGCTGTAGCTGCGTTAAATGGTAACTGTGGTTCATGTAGCAAAGCTGTTTGTCTTCCACATACCAAACGTTGAGCTCGTCCGCTTTCTGGAATAGCGCTTTGGTATTGCTGCTGCGACTGACGCCAATGCAAGCGTAATGAAACTTCCAATCATTGCGTTGGCAGAAGTGATGAATTTGATTAAACGGTGTGCCTGAGCTTGGTTTTACATCTGCCAGCGAACTTTCAAAAGCGCGTAGGTCAAAATGTGCGTCGAAGTTGATTATGCCAATCTTTGGCCGCTTTTCTGGGTGATGAGTTTTGAAGTATTCGGCCAACCCAGAAAATGACGCCCATGCGATCTCATGCCCGCCACCTAGGACGACGACAGGTGAATGGGGTAGTGCCTGAGCAACTGTGGCCGCGCATTGCGATTGGCTGCTCTCTAGTAAGTCGTCTTCGCAAACGACAGTACCGAGGTCATAAAGCGGCGCATCTTGGTGCCAAGCGAGATTGGCTAGGGCACGACGGATTAAATCTGGTGACTTTTTCGCGCCAATACGGCCTTTATTTCTGGCAACACCCGCATCGGTAGCAAAACCAAGGATCGAGACGCCTTCGCTTTTGCTCGGCAACTCTTCGACAGAAATATTTTTAATCACGTGGTGAACGCGTTTACCCAGTTCTCCATCTTCAGCATCATGACGACCTTGCCAGTGAAATGGAGCGGTATTCAGATCTGATTGAGCCATGTCACAGTCCTCCGTGAGAGACATATTCACCATTGACTATACGACCTACCAAACGTTTTGCGCCGACTTGATAACTGAGGTCTGCTGGGTGTTCGATATCCCAAATTGAGAAGTCAGCATCATAACCGACTTCAATCACGCCACGAGATTCCCCATAACCCAACGCTTTTGCTGCGTTTTGAGTGACGCCACGCAGTGCTTCTTGAGGTGTTAAACGGAACAGAGTGCAAGCCATGTTAAGCATCAAGGTTAAATCAGAAAATGGCGATGTCCCCGGGTTGATGTCTGTCGCTATCGCCATTGGCACCTTGTGCGCTCTAAGTAATTCGATAGGAGGCAATTGGGTTTCACGTAAGAAGTAAAATGCACCAGGGAGCAAGGTTGCGACGGTAGAAGAGTTGGCAAGGGCACGTACGCCAATTTCATCCAGATATTCAATATGATCGGCAGAAAGGCCATTGTATTGGGCGGTTAAAGCCGTACCACCCAAATCAGAGAGCTGCTCAGTATGACCTTTCACATGCAAGCCATGTTTTTTTGCCGCTTCAAAGACACGCTCTGTTTGGACTAAGTTAAAACCAATCGATTCACAAAACACATCGACGCTGGTGGCGAGCTTTTCTTCTGCCACGAGCGGAATAATGTCATCACAAATATGTTGGATATAATCGTCAGCACGGTCTTTAAATTCTGGTGGAAGTGCATGAGCGGCGAGCAGGGTTGTGGTGATTTTGACTTTGCGCTCTTGCTCTAAGGCTTTCGCTGCTCGCAGCATCTTGATTTCATCAGCTAGCGTGAGACCGTAACCAGACTTAACTTCGATAGAGGTAACTCCGCTTGCGAGCAATCCATCTAAACGTGGTAAAGCGAGTTCGATAAGTTGTTCTACAGTGGCGGCACGAGTGGCATGGACGGTAGAGAGAATACCGCCGCCTTGCTTGGCGATTTCTTCATAAGGCACACCATTGAGGCGCATTTCAAACTCGTTGGCTCGATTTCCGGCGTACACAAGATGAGTGTGGCAATCAATCAAACCTGGCAACAAAAGCTTGCTTTGAAGATCAATGGTTTGTTCGTAGTGGTCTGGATTCAAAATGGATTCGGTATGTTCGCTATCGTTACCTTGTTCTTTCGTGCTGATGGCGACAATTTTTCCTGATCGAATTCCCACACGAGCAATTGGAGTTGGCAAGTATCCTTGTTCTCTTTCTTGCATGGTTACCAGTCGTGCATTTTCAATCAACAAATCCATTTCCATTCGTCCCAATACTTGCTTGATTAAATGTATATACAAATAAATAGGAGAAAAAAGCATCACTGACAAGGCTAATGTTGCTGAAATGTGATCAAAACGAAGAAGTAATGCCTAGTTTACAATAAGATCTTAGAGCTTAATTTGTACTTATTGCCTGGGTGATAAAGTAACGCGGTGCTGACCAGTTTGTCTTGACTCCATGTGCGTCGGTTGAGCAGTAAGCATGGTTCATCAGCTTGCATTTTAAGATCTTGCTTCACGCGTCCATCTGGGACAATGGCTTCTACGGTATGTTCGATGGCGCTAAGAGGGCAGTTATTAGAAAGGTATTGGTTTGGTGTCATGCACGTGAAGTCTTGATTGAGGTAACTTGGTGCATATTGACTGTTCACCCAACGAAGTTCTAGCTGTATTGGTGTGCTATCTTCAAAATGAATGATCTCGCTGTAGAATACGGTAGTGCCAAGCATGACGCCCAGTTTGGTTGCGATATCATCGTCCGCTTTGATTGCAATTTGTCGGAGAACTTCACTATGATGCTCTCGACCACGATTGCTGATCTCATCAGCAATGTTACGAATGTCTAATAGGGGAGATTCAGACTTCTCAGCCGGATCACAAACAAAGGTGCCGAGGCGAGGGCGGCGTTGCAGTTTGCCTTCGTTAACTAAGTCTCTAATGGCTTTATTTACCGTCATTCGACTGACTCCGAATTGTTCGGTCAGCTCAAATTCTGTCGCGATGCGGTGTCCAACCATCCACTCTCCCGAATCAATTTTATCGAGGATAAACTGTTTGATTTGCTTATAAAGTGGCGCAGACATAATGACTTCCTTTTAATTGACTATACAAATAGTGCGTAATCTATGTACAAATTGCAAATACCTAAACCTATTCTGTGAATAGATAAAAGGAATTAGTCCGCATTCTTGAGGTCTATTGCTTGCAGTACTTTCATCAGTTGTGTAAACAAAGGTTCTCCACAACAAAATTAATAAAACAGGCAGTCACAAAGGAATTCCATGTTTAAAAAACTAAAAGCATCGCTTGGTATCGGCTCGGCAAAGGTAGATACGATTTTAGATGAGATGAGCGTTTATCAAGGTTCAATATTACGTGGTCACGTCCAAATCAAAGGTGGTGATGTTGAACAACAAATTGATGCCATCACCATCAAACTGAACACGGAAATGAAAGTAGAAGCAGATGACAGCGTTAGTTACCAGACATTCACGATCGATCAATTGAAGGCGGTTGAACCTTTCATCATCCAACCGAATGAAGAAAAACAAGTGCCGTTCGAGTTAAAACTGCACGATGAAACGCCAATTACGGCAGTAAGCGCAATGAAAAACCAGTGCCACGTTTGGGTAGAAACCACATTAGACATCGGTTTTGCGATTGACCCACGCGATCGTGACTACATTGAAGTAAAGCCATTACCCTCAGCATCACGAGTAATTGGCGCCATTGAGCAAGCTGGTTTTACTATGGTTAAAGCCGATGTAGAGAAGGGCTTCTTACGTGGTAACACATTCTCGTCACGTTCGGGTATTTACCAAGAGCTAGAGTTCCGTAATAACGGCTTCGTTTCCACTAAAGAAATCGAATTGTCATTTATATTGGATGGGGCAACGCTCCATTGCTTAGCGGAGATCGACCGCTCATTTAGCATGTCTGGTGATCAGTATCGTTCATTCTCTTTACCTGTTGATGCGACAGATTCACAGGTTGCAGCAGCAATCGCTCCGACTCTTAACCTGTAATCGCTTACTCTACGGTTCTCATAAGCTCTGATGGAAGAGGAACGCTCACTATCAGAGCTATTTTCATTTTTAGATCGCGTCGATTTTTTTTCAAAATTATTGAGGCTCTCATTCGTTGAACAATGAAGTTTCAGTGACAAATTGAAATCGCTCTTTGCATTCTAAATGTGAGCTAGGTACAATCCCCTTCTCGATATTGGTCCGGTATTCGTGTTACCGAGCGGCCTTTACCGATTCTCGAAAAATCTTCTAATTTGAATAACATGTGTTGCTTGGTGTGCAACACCACTGTAAAGGATATAGCATGCCTATTATTACTCTTCCTGACGGCAGTCAGCGTCAATTTGACAACCCAGTTTCTACTATGGAAGTTGCGCAATCGATCGGTCCTGGTCTTGCAAAAGCAACTATCGCTGGTCGTGTAAATGGTAACCGCGTTGATGCGTGTGACTTAATTGAAGAAGACGCAAGCCTTGAGATCATCACAGTTAAAGATGAAGTCGACGGTTTAGAAATCGTTCGCCACTCATGTGCTCACCTTCTTGGTCACGCTCTAAAGCAACTTTACCCGCAAGCTAAAATGGCGATCGGTCCAACCATCGACAATGGCTTCTACTACGACATCGACCTAGAAGAATCTCTAACGCAAGACGATCTTGAAAAGATTGAAAAGCGTATGAAAGAACTAGCGAAGACCAAGTACGAAGTTGTTAAGAAAAAGGTTAGCTGGCAGGAAGCACGTGATACATTTGAATCACGTGGCGAACCATACAAAGTGGAAATCCTAGACGAAAACGTATCTCGTGATGATCGTCCAGGTCTTTACCACCATGAAGAATACATCGACATGTGTCGCGGTCCTCACGTTCCTAACATGAGTTTCTGTCAACATTTCACTCTATTGAATGTTGCGGGTGCTTACTGGCGTGGTAACAGCGACAACAAAATGCTTCAACGTATCTACGGTACGGCTTTCCACGATAAGAAAGCATTGAAAGCGCACCTTACTCGCCTTGAAGAAGCAGCGAAGCGTGACCACCGTAAACTTGGTAAGCAACTAGACCTATTCCACATGCAACAAGAAGCACCAGGTATGGTGTTCTGGCATCACAATGGTTGGTCTATCTTCCGTGATCTTGAAGTATTTGTACGCTCTAAGCTAGACGAATACGGTTACCAGGAAGTAAAAGGTCCACTTATTATGGACCGTGTTCTTTGGGAACGTTCTGGTCACTGGGACAAGTACGCTGATGCGATGTTCACCACTTCTTCTGAAAACCGTGAATACGCACTGAAACCAATGAACTGTCCAGGTCACGTGCAGATCTTTAACCAAGGTCTAAAATCGTACCGTGATCTACCGTTACGTATGGCTGAGTTCGGCTCATGTCACCGTAACGAACCATCTGGTGCACTACACGGCATTATGCGTGTACGTGGTTTTACTCAGGATGACGCTCACATTTTCTGTACTGAGAGCCAAATTCAAGAAGAAGTAACAAATTGTATCAAGATGGTGTACGATACGTACCAAACATTTGGTTTCGACAACATCGTAGTGAAACTGTCTACTCGTCCAGAGAAACGTGTAGGTTCAGATGAAATCTGGGATCAATCTGAAGAAGCATTGAAACAGTCTCTAGAATCAATGGAAATTCCATACGAGATTCAAGAAGGCGAGGGTGCATTCTACGGTCCTAAGATTGAATTCACGCTATACGACTGTCTAGACCGTGCATGGCAGTGTGGTACTGTTCAGTTAGACTTCAACCTACCAGGTCGCTTAGGTGCAACTTACGTAGGTGAAAACAATGAACGTCTTGTTCCGGTGATGATTCACCGTGCAATTCTAGGTTCACTAGAGCGTTTCATTGGTATTCTTATCGAAGAATATGCTGGTTTCTTCCCAACTTGGTTGGCGCCAGAACAGGCAATTCTTATGAACATTACTGATAAACAGTCAGATTATGTTCAGGAAGTAGTACAAAAACTACAAAAAAGTGGAATTAGAGCTAAAGCGGACTTGAGAAATGAGAAGATTGGCTTTAAAATCCGCGAACACACTTTGAAGCGTGTACCGTATATGCTTGTTGTCGGTGACCAAGAAATGGAAGCTGGCGAAATCGCAGTACGTACTCGTAAAGGTAAAGATCTCGGCAAATTTAAAGTGGATGATTTCATTGCATACATCCAAGACGAGATTTCAAGCCGTAAGCTCAATCTGGAGGAATAAGCTATTAAAGGCGGAAGACGCGGCCAACAGCCGGTAAAACAAAACCCACACCGTATGAACGGTGAAATTCGTGGCGTTCGTGAAGTTCGACTAACTGGCGCTGACGGTGAATCAGTTGGTGTTGTATCGATTCAAGAAGCGATCGCAGCTGCTGAAGAAGCAGGCATGGATCTTGTGGAGATCAGTCCTAACGCTGAGCCGCCAGTCTGTCGTGTTATGGACTACGGCAAATTCCTCTTTGAGAAGAGCAAATCTGCTAAAGAGCAGAAGAAAAAGCAAAAACAGGTTCAGATTAAGGAAGTAAAATTCCGTCCTGGAACTGATATTGGAGACTATCAGGTAAAACTACGCAACCTGACGCGTTTCCTTGAAGAAGGCAACAAAGTGAAGGTAACAATTCGCTTCCGTGGCCGAGAAATGGCGCACCAAGACATCGGTGTTGACGTTCTTCATCGCTTAAAAGAAGACACTGTAGACTTTGCTGTAGTGGAATCTTTCCCAAGTCGAATCGAAGGTCGTCAGATGATCATGGTTCTAGCCCCTAAAAAGAAGTAATTAACGGCTCATCAAGTAATTAAGACCTAGCCGTTTCCCTTTTAAAGGTAAGCGGTTGGGTTTTGTTCGCCCTAATTACGTTGTTTATTAAACCTACTCAATGCGGAGTTATTCATCATGCCTAAGATGAAAACCAACAAAGGTGCTGCTAAGCGTTTTAAGAAAACTGCTGGTGGTATTAAGTACAAGCACGCTACAAAACGTCACATCCTGACTAAGCGTACTACTAAGAACAAGCGTCAGCTACGTCCAAATGCAATTCTTCCACGTTGTGAAGTTGCTGCAGTTGTTCGTATGTTGCCATACGCTTAATTCTTTATAGTTATCAATCGTTTAGTTTAGGAGAAGCATAATGCCTCGCGTAAAACGTGGTGTACAAGCTCGTGCACGTCATAAGAAAGTTCTAAAACAAGCTAAAGGTTACTACGGTGCACGTTCACGTGTTTACCGCGTAGCTTTCCAAGCAGTTACTAAAGCTGGTCAATACGCTTACCGTGACCGTCGCGCTAAGAAACGTCAATTCCGTCAACTATGGATTGCACGTATCAACGCAGCATCTCGTCAAAATGGTCTATCTTACAGCCGTTTCATCAACGGTCTTAAGAAAGCATCTATCGAGATCGACCGTAAGATCCTAGCGGACATCGCAGTATTCGATAAAGCAGCATTTGCTGTTCTAGTTGAAAAAGCGAAAGCTGCTCTTTAATTAGCAGTTTAGGATTAAGAAAAGGAGAGCATTAGCTCTCCTTTTTTATTGCTTTCTGTTTCCCCTACCATAGACTTTCCCGTTTCCCGTTTCCCGTTTCCCGTTTCCCGTTTCCCGTTTCCCGTTTCCCGTTTCCCGTTTCCCGTTTCCCGTTTCCCGTTTATATCCCAACTCTTACCAAATAAGTTGCTCCAATGGCTGATTTGTTATTTTGCCTCAACTCATCAAGTCATGGATAAGGAGCATCTGTGTTACCGAGCTATTGGGAATATCGCGTTAAATCATTCTGTTATCTACTTATGGTAGGGTTTATTAGGATTACAAACAAAAAAGGATTAGAAATGGACATTCGACAACTACAAGCGCATATAAAAGAGTTTGATCACGACCCGGAACAGAAACAGCATTATTTCCTCAAACTGATTGAAGAAGTGGGTGAGTTGTCTGAATCGATTAGGAAAGACGCCACAGGACAACCGACAGAGGACACAATTAAAGGAACAATCGCGGAAGAACTCTACGACGTACGCGTATACCCAAATATCCTCAATGCGCTAGGTTCAGCGAGATTGCATTGGTTTGTAGACGCGGCGGCGATTTAAAGATCTAGTGGTTCTAAATCGAAAATCGACAACAAAGTATACAAGCCAAGGCAACTCGCCCTTTGGGAGCGTGTCACTAACACTATTTCTTTGCCAAACAAAATGGAAATAGAAAGACTATTCCTCAAGTTGTTTGACTTTGAACTAGAGTCAGTGACAACGCTCTGAATCCTGCTCATTGAAGACGTTTGGGTATAATATGTTTGTGCATTAGCCAATGTTTATGAAGTAGATTTAGAAAAAACGCACGAAGTGAAAGAGATATTGAGTAAACGGAAATACAACCGCTAGGGAAGGGGAGTCAAAATGGTTCAACGCATCAGTTACGAATTTTTGCCGCAAATTGCTGGTCCTTATGTCCATGCGGCAAGACATTGTGAGACCTTGTATGTTTCCGGATTGACAGCCATGGGTTCACCGAGCCAAAGTGAAAATCTAATCGAGCAAACAAAAACGATTCTGTCTTACTTATCGAAAATACTTGCGGAAGAACAAAGAGAGAAACGTGACCTCATCAAGCTGACGATATTTATAACCGATATAAACCAACTGTCAGAGATTCGCTCGGTATTATTCGACTTCTATGAGGGTTATTTACCGGCTTGTTCATTAGTCGAGGTGAGCCGTTTGATTCACCCCGACTTATCTATTGAGATTGAGGCAGTCATCTCATCTGAAGCATTATAGAGAGGCTTTAATGAAAATAAACCGTTTGGATCACCTTGTACTGACAGTTAAAGACATTCAAACCACACTGGATTTCTATATACAGGTTCTCGGTATGGAAAGTGTTACTTTCGGTGAAGGACGAGTAGCCTTGATTTATGGAAAGCAAAAGATAAATCTTCACCAACTAGGGAGCGAGTTTGAACCTAAAGCACGTCAAGTTGCTTCTGGCAGTGCTGATTTGTGTTTTATTACAGACACACCTATCTTGGATATTATCTCTCACCTTGAAGTTCATGCTATTGAGGTAATTGAAGGGCCTGTTCAACGGACCGGTGCAATTGGTAACATCCTATCTGTTTACATTCGAGACCCAGATGGTAACTTGATTGAGTTATCTAACTATCTTACTGAGGCTTAACATGATTTATTCAACAACCGAGACGATTCCAGGACGAGAAATCGCTGAGATAAAGGGTGTAGTAACGGGGAATGTGGTTCAATCTAAACACATTGGTCGAGACTTCATGGCGGGTCTAAAAAGTATCGTTGGCGGTGAGATTCGCGGTTATACAGAAATGATGACTGAAGCTCGAAATATCGCGATTCAGCGTATGGTCGAAGATGCAGCGAATATGGGTGCTGATGCGGTGGTTGGCATCCGTTTTACAACTAGCTCAATTGTTGATGGTTCTTCTGAAATTCTTGCGTTTGGAACGGCTGTGAAGCTCGTATAGTCGAAGAGGCTTTTGTCGTTTTAATACAGTGCAGATTGTTTTTTCGTTCGCTATTTTTAACTCCCTCCTTGTGTGTCATTCATGTCGGTGAGTTTGTCTCGCCATCTAGTACGAAAAGTCTGTCGACGTTGTCAATAAGTCCAAGACAACGTCGTTCCTAATTGGGTTCCTCTTCCTATCGTTTATATGCAGATCACCATTTCTAGGTATTTATTGTATCCATTCGTTGCTTTGAAATTTTGACTAAAGTGACTTCGATCGCACTGCGCTGCTAAACCTAATTGTGTTCACGAACCATCAGTCCTGATGAATAATTATGCCTTTTTTGATGAATTGTTTTTAGGGCAAATGTTCTAACGCATAATGCTTGTTTGAGTCGTAAGCTCTCGCCATATTTTTACTTTCTAGGATTTAATGCGACGAATAGCATTAAAACTATGATGTTTATAATGTAATGAATTTGCTAAATATAATGAAACTGAATGCATTTTAAGTGCCAGTATTAACATCGTAAATGTGAATGAAAGTATATTAATTCAAAGTTTTCTTATAAAAATATGAACTTATGCCTTGCGAAGTGATTCTAAATTGTTACAAATACTATACAGCTGTAACATTGCCATAAGGAATTGTAGATGAGAGAACTCACTCCCGAGTACTTGTTAGCCGCATTACGACAAGCGATAAAAACTAAAGGGCTAACATATCGAGAGTTATCTGAGAAAATGGGCATGCCGTTGTCCACTTTTAAACGTCATTTAACTAGTACTAACCTTGCTCTAGATAAGCTACTCGAGTATTGCCGCGCGGTTGACTGCACCCTCGATGAATTGCAGAAGCTGGCAAATCAACTTCAAGCTGAGGATCAAGATTACTTTAGCCACACGCAAGACGAAGTCTTTTTCCAATTTCCTCATCTTTACGATTTTTATCGAGAGTTACGGATGCTTCGTGGGAAAGACGGCTATACCATCCTAATGAAAAAGTATGACCTCTCGAAACAAAGTATGTCGGACTATTTAGGCGCGCTAGAGTTACTTGATCTGGTTTATGTTGATGAAGAAAACAACATTACGCTGCATGGTCCGCTTTACTACAGCTACGCTGAGAACTCGAAGCTTAACGACAAGTACACAGAGATCATCAAGGATCAAACGACCACGCACGAGAAGTGTGTTCGTGTTGCATTATCTCGAATGAAAATTACTGAAGAACAATTACTTACATTAGAAGAACAGGTCGCGAGCACTGTTCTCGATTTTCACTCCAAGAATGTCGTAGCAGAAAATTTCAATGTCTCCGATTTTACGAATGTCTTACTGGTTGCGGGACCACACCAACCTGTTACCTTCTCTGATGGAATTGTCCAAACTGATGGTAACTTTATTGAAGATATCCGATGTGCGATCGCTTCGGCTGGGGATAAGCCAAGCCTATCAATATAACTAGTAGTTATTTTTAGTGATTTATAGATTCATACTTGTAATGTGTAATTGATGAGCTAACATGACGATGTGTCAATTATGACGATTCGTCAGAAAGGTAATGAACTTTCTGCCAATCATATTCGTGTTACTATTCGTTAGCGTCACATGGGGATACGGATCAAAGAATTATGTTTAATTTTGGCTGCAAAAAGAATGACAAACAGCAAGACTGTCGTGTTGTTTCCGGCTTAACGAAGAAACAACAGGCGATTGCCGATCGTGAGGTAGAGTTGATTCAGCTTGCGAAGTCATTGGTGCAAGAGCAGGGGTTTGCAAATCTCACGATGGATAAGCTAACCGCAGCGAGCCCTTATTCAAAAGGGACCATCTACAACCATTTTTGTAGCAAAGAGGACGTGATTCTTGCTTTATGTATCCATTCATTGAAGAGTGAAGCCGTGTTCTTCGAGCGTACGGCAAACTTTGATGGTAATACTCGCGAGAAGATCATTGCGATGCATGTTGGGTATCGTATTTATGCTCGCATGGAGCCTGTATTATCAACGTGTGCAATTGTTGCTAAAACGCCGTGGGTGATAGAAAAAGCATCTCCAACGCGCCTTAACGAATTAAACCAGTTGGAAGAAGAAGTGATATCCGGTGCGGACGCTTTGGTAAACCATGCAGTAGAAATAGGGGATCTTAAGTTTTCTCCAGCTGTTGGCTCAGATGCTATTGTGTTTGCTAATTGGTCTATTGCGTTTGGCTCTAATGCGCTGGCGCAAAATGCATCGAACAGTCGTTGTATCCAGCGCCTACAAGACCCCTTCTCTGTGCTTCACAATGCGAATATGTTACTTGATGGCCTAGGATGGTTGCCGCTCTCAACAGAGTGGGACTACCGTAAAACTTGGCGTCGAGTGGAGCAGGAATTGTTCAGTGAAGAAGTTGCATTCTTAGACTCAGTGAATCGCTGATTCCCATGAATGCAAAAAACCAATCCAATAAAGATTGGTTTTTTAATCACACTATTTGACGGATCGTCAATAACGATTGTTTTTGCATCAATAATTTTATAAACGTGATGCAACAACAAGGTTTAAAGCGAATCTGGATCGAGAAACAGTGAAAGCTGCTTTTTTGTTCCGTCTTTTGACGAAACGTCACAAAGGGAGAGTGTGATGAAACACCGCCAAGCTCAACAAACTTCCACCGGACAATGGGGGAAGATTCCAACCAAGTATAGTATCTGGGTATTGCTGGCAACGGTATTACTCGTGATTTTCGCGACCATCGGAGGAAAGAATCTCTATTTCCGTGGTGACTATAATATCTTTTTTGATGGCACTAATAAGCAGTTGCTTGCCTTTGATGAAATTCAAACGACCTTTGCTAAAACCGATAACTTAGCCATTGTTATTGCACCAGATAACAATGATGTCTTCACCCCAGAAACCCTCCAACTTGTCCAAAACTTAACGGTTGACTCATGGCAAGTCCCTTACTCAAGTCGTGTTGATTCCATTGCGAATTATCAACATACCGAAGCAATCGAAGATGATCTTCTTGTCGAAGACCTACTTTATGAAGACTATGAATTAACGTCGGCGCGCATTGCCAAAGTTAAGCATATTGCCCTGACGGAACCAGTGATTAAAAACGCTTTGATTTCTGAGAAGGGCGACGTAACGATTGTAAATATCACGGTTCAATTGCCTGAAGTTGATAAGACCGCTGAAGTTCAAGAAGTGATGAACCACATCAATAGGATGATTGAGCAATACCAGCAGAATTACCCAAATGTTGAGTTTCATAAAGCAGGCATTATCGCGATGAACTACGCCTTTATGACGGCTGCGCAAGAAGACAGTTCTACGCTGGTCCCTACGATGTTGCTTGTTATTCTCGTGTTCCTAACCATTATGTTACGTTCTTTCTTGAGTGTGATTGCGACCTTGGTCGTGATTATCGGGTCCGTGATGGCAACTATGGGATTATCTGGTTGGGCAGGTATGTTCCTGAGTACGGCGACGGTCAATGTCCCAACTTTAGTCATGACACTCGCGGTTGCAGATTGTGTTCACGTTATCGCCACGATGCGTCAGTCTATGCAAAATGGATTTAGCAAAGCGCATTCGATAGAACGCAGTATTGCACTCAACTTCATGCCAATCCTTATTACTTCAATAACAACGGCGATTGGCTTTCTGATGATGAATATGTCGGATTCTCCAGTGTTACGAGACTTCGGTAATTTATCCGCGCTGGGCGTCATGATTGCCTGTTTCTTATCTGTTACTTTGTTGCCAGCCTTATTAAAACTGTTACCGATACGAGTCAAACAAAATACATCGAAAAACGGTTCTGATTTTATGGATAAGCTAGGTGATTTTGTGGTGGCAAATCGAAAAGCCTTATTACCCCTTTCTGTTCTAGTGATCGTTGTCAGTGCTAGCTTAATCCCGCTAAACAAAGTGAATGATGAATCTGTGAAGTACTTTGATTCACGAAGTGACTTTCGCCAAGCCGCTGACTTTATGGAAGAGCGAATCAGTGGGATGACAAACATCAGTATTGCCATCAAAACTAATGAGTCGCAGGGAATAGCAGACCCAATATTTTTGAACTCGATTGGTCGTTTCACCGATTGGTTGCGTGCTCAGCCGGAAACTGATCATGTCGCAACTCTGGCGGATGTGTATAAGCGTTTAAATAAAAACATGCATGCCGACGATGATGCTTATTATTCACTACCACAAGATCGCGAATTAGCCGCGCAGTATTTGCTGCTTTACGAAATGTCACTGCCTTATGGGTTAGATCTCAACAATCAAATTAATGTTGATAAATCCTCAATTAAAATGGTTTTGACCGTCGATAACTTAGGCAGCGTTGAATTGGTTGACCTTGAGAATCGTATCTACGCTTGGTTTGCGAATAACGCGCCTCAATATGAAGTCGTTGCGTCGAGCCCTTCGTTGATGTTTGCCCACATTGGTGAAACCAACATGGCAAGTATGCTTTCTACCTTACCTATCACATTGGTGCTTATTTCAGCACTGCTCATCTTTGCGCTTCGCTCTCTCAAGCTGGGATTGATCAGCTTGGTGCCAAACATCGCACCAGCCGTCATTGGGTTTGGTTTATGGGCGCTGATTTCAGGAGAAATCAACCTAGGATTGTCTGTCGTAGTGACGTTGACACTCGGGATCGTGGTCGATGACGCCGTGCACTTTTTGTCAAAATATCAACGCGCACGTAAAGAAGGGCAAACTGCCGAGCAAGCGGTTAGATATGCGTTCCATACGGTGGGGCGAGCACTCTGGATAACGACTGTCGTTTTAGTCGCAGGTTTCTCTGTTTTGGCAATGTCGAGCTTCCGTTTGAATGCTGACATGGGCCAACTGAGTGCGATAGTCATCTTTATTGCCTTAGTTGTGGATTTCTTATTCCTACCAACGTTATTGATGTTATTCGATAAAGAAGCTTATGCACAAAACAAGACAATAAATAACCCGGATACGGACTCACAGAAAAGTGTTACGGCAACTCAGTTGTAATTCTGAAAACAGACAAGGATAGAATGATGAAT
Source organism: Vibrio jasicida CAIM 1864 = LMG 25398 (assembly GCF_000400365.1). Taxonomy (GTDB): domain Bacteria; phylum Pseudomonadota; class Gammaproteobacteria; order Enterobacterales; family Vibrionaceae; genus Vibrio; species Vibrio jasicida. Next base: position 121,313 of record NZ_BAOG01000003.1, read on the forward strand.
TTACTCAATACACGATTGAAAGTAGCGGTAATAGCAGCCTCTTTTCTCATGACGCCATTTTCTTGGGCTGACGAAGCCAAAGGTTTGGAAATTGCACAAGAACGCAAGGCTCGTGACGAAGGTTGGCGTGATTCTGTTGCGACAATGCAAATGATCCTGCGAAATGCTCAAGGGGAAAGCAGTACCCGAGCGATGCGCTTAAAGTCTCTTGAGGTAGTTGATGATGGTGACAAAGGGTTAACCATTTTTGATGAGCCACGTGATGTAAAAGGCACAGCATTCCTGAATCATTCACATACAGTGGGTTCCGATGACCAATGGCTCTATCTACCTGCATTAAAGCGCGTCAAACGTATTGCATCACGTAATAAGTCGGGGCCATTTATGGGCAGTGAGTTTGCGTACGAAGATCTAAGTTCGTTTGAAATTGAGAAGTATCGATTTAACTATCTCAAGGATGACGCTATCAAAGGGCAAGATACGTTTGTTTTAGAGCAAATTCCAACCGATAAAAATTCAGGTTACACCAAGCAAGTTGTGTGGTTGGACAAAGCGCATTATCGTCCAATGAAAGTAGAGTTCTATGACCGTAAAGGTGCGCTACTTAAGACTTTGGTTTTCTCTGATTACAAACAGTACTTAAATCAATATTGGCGTGCGCACACGATGGCGATGACCAATCACCAGACCGGCAAGAGTACTGAGCTGACAACAAGTGAGTTAACGTTCCAAACTGGATTAAAAGACACCGATTTCAACAAAAACATACTTAAGCGCGTTAAGTAAGGAGATCGAATGAGTAGGGTAAACATGGCCAGTATGATATTCGCTGGCCTAACCATTATGCCTTTCTCTGGCTCTTTATTGGCGGTTGAGTTAGCAGGACAGGTCAACATCGAGCATCGTCAGTTTTTCTCCGATGGTGCTCAGGGGCAGGGGAAAGGACAAGCTTCACTGGTTTTGCAGCCGGAGTTTTACTGGGACCTAAAAGATGGGGAAGCCAGTTTCACGTTCACTCCCTTTTATCGTTTAGACAGTATGGATGACGAGCGGACTCATGGTGATATTCGCGAAGCGTTGTATTTAACTTATTGGGATGACTACGAGCTACGTGTCGGCATCAGTAAAGTCTTCTGGGGTGTGACCGAGTCAGCACATCTGGTTGATGTCATAAACCAAGTCGATGCGGTAGAAGCCGTTGATGGTGAAGATAAACTCGGCCAACCTATGGTCCATTTTACGTCAGTCAAAGACTGGGGAGTGGTCGATGCCATGGTGTTGCCTTATTTTCGCGAACGAACATTTGCAGGCAAAGATGGACGTTTGAGGATTGATCCCGTTGTATCTGATGATGCGCTGTATGAATCTAGCCGAGAAGAAAAGCATGTGGATGTCGCTTTTCGGTACGCACAAATGTTTGGCGATTGGGATGTTGGCTTAAGCTATGTTTATGGAACAAACCGTGACCCGTATTTTCGGTTTGATCAAGGAGAGTTAAAACCTTACTACGCCCTAATGAGCCATGTTGGGCTGGATGTTCAAGGCATCGTGGGCGATTGGTTATGGAAGCTAGAGAGTGTCTACCGCGATAGCTTCGACAATCATGTCGGCGTCGTGACGGGTTTTGAATACACGATAGTAGGCGCTTTTGAGACAGTATGGGACGTAGGCATTATTGGTGAGTATCTCTATGATAGCCGTGGGAACAACGCGCAAAATATCGGTCAAAATGATGTCTTTGCAGGCATTCGTTTAGCGCTCAATGACGAAGACGGCACAGAAATCTTAACGGGTATAACGCAAGATCTCGACAACTCCGATGTGTACAACGCAAAACTTGAGGCTTCCAGCCGCATTTCAAATCATTTCAAGTGGCAAATCGATGCTTGGTTGTTTAAAAACGAAACGCCTACCGATCTGCTTTACTTCGCCAGAGACGATGACTTTGTCGAGCTATCTATTCAATACTATTTTTAGCATTGTCGACTGACCTAAAGTGTTTTCACTTGGGGACGAAACTGCAGTATTTATGCACAAAGCAGCAAGCCATAATCCTAGGGATTTACGTGCGAAGCTGCTTTTTTTGCGTTTTTGTGTTCTTTTTATTCAATAACCTCTTCTTTTCATAATTCAATTTGGCTTTGGTGGCGGGTTTGGCTACTATGTACAGCTATCAAAAAACCAATCACTCCCTTATGGATACTACCAATAGGTAGATGAGGAAACGATGCAACATCTAGAAGAGATCATTGCTAACGCGAGTGCAGCAATTGAAGCCGCAGAATCGCTAGTCGTACTTGATGAAGTGCGTGTTCAGTATCTAGGTAAAAAAGGTGAGCTAACTGCTCAACTTCAAAGCCTAGGTAAACTACCACCAGAAGAGCGCCGTGAAGCGGGTCAAGAGATCAATAAAGCGAAAGGCGTAGTTCAGCAAGCTATCGCAGCCCGTAAAGATGCACTACAACGTGCAGAGCTTGAAGCGAAGCTAGCAGCAGAAACGATTGACGTAACACTACCAGGTCGTCGTATCGAGAACGGTGGTCTACACCCAGTTACTCGTACTGTTGAGCGTATTGAAAAGTTCTTTGGTGAACTTGGCTTTAATACTGAGTCTGGTCCAGAAATCGAAGATGCATTCCACAACTTTGATGCACTAAACATTGCCGCTGATCACCCAGCGCGTACTGACCACGATACTTTCTTCTTCAACCCTGATTTGATGCTTCGTACTCACACGTCTGGCGTACAGATCCGTACAATGGAAAATGGCAAACCACCATTCCGTTTCATTGCACCGGGCCGTGTATACCGTAACGATTACGACCAAACGCACACGCCAATGTTCCACCAAGTGGAAGGCATGTTGGTTGATGAGAACGTGAACTTCGCTCAACTAAAAGGCATTCTGCACGACTTCCTATGTAACTTCTTTGAAGAAGAAGTAGAAGTTCGTTTCCGTCCATCTTATTTCCCATTTACAGAGCCTTCGGCTGAAGTAGACGTAATGGGTAAAAACGGCAAATGGCTTGAAGTTCTAGGTTGCGGTATGGTTCACCCGAACGTACTACGCAGCGTAGGCATCGACCCTGAAAAATACTCTGGTTTCGCATTCGGTATGGGTGTTGAGCGTCTAACAATGCTTCGTTACGGCGTAAACGACCTACGTGCGTTCTTCGAGAACGATCTTCGTTTCCTAAAACAGTTCAAGTAATCCAGGGGATAAATCACTATGAAATTCAGCGAATCATGGCTTCGTGAGTGGGTTAGTCCTTCGATTACCACTGACGAACTAACTCACCAAATTACAATGGCGGGTCTAGAAGTTGATGACGTGCTACCTGTAGCAGGTTCGTTCAACGGCGTTAAAGTTGGTCACGTTGTTGAATGTGGTCAACACCCAGATGCAGACAAACTGCGCGTAACTAAAGTTGACGTGGGTGAAGAAGAGCTTCTAGACATCGTTTGTGGCGCACACAACTGTCGCCAAGGTCTGAAAGTAGCAGTAGCAACCGTTGGTGCTGTTCTTCCAGGCGATTTCAAAATCAAAAAAGCGAAACTACGTGGTCAACCATCTCACGGCATGCTTTGTTCATTTACTGAACTAGGTATCGACGTTGAGTCAGACGGCATCATGGAACTGGCAGAAGACGCAGTAATCGGTACCGATTTCCGTGAATTCCTAGGTCTAGATGACGTAACAGTAGACGTAGACCTAACAGCTAACCGCGCTGACTGTTTCAGCATTCGTGGTCTAGCTCGTGAAGTTGGCGTACTAAACCGCGCTGACGTAACAGAGCCATCAGTAGAAGCAGTAGCGGCTTCAATCGAAGACAAAGTGTCTATCGAAGTGAAAGCGCCAGCTGCGTGTCCACGTTACCTAGGTCGTGTTGTTAAGAACGTAAACGTTCAAGCTGAAACGCCACTATGGATGCAAGAAAAACTGCGTCGTTGTGGTATCCGCTCTATCGACCCTGTAGTAGACATCACTAACTACGTTCTTCTAGAGCAAGGCCAACCAATGCACGCATTCGATCTAGCGAAGATCGAAGGTGGCATCGTAGTTCGTATGGCTGAGCAAGGTGAGAAGCTAACACTTCTTGACGGCAGCGAAGCAGAACTAAACGCAGATACACTAGTAGTAGCAGACCACAACAAAGCACTTGCAATCGCAGGTATCTTTGGTGGTGAAGAGTCTGGTGTAACAACTGAGACTAAAGACGTTCTACTAGAGTGTGCTTTCTTTGCACCTGACAACATCCGTGGTCGCGCACGTAGGTACGGTCTGCACACTGATTCTTCAATGCGTTTCGAGCGTGGTGTGGATTACGCACTACAAGTGAGCGCGATAGAGCGTGCAACTCAGCTTCTTGTTGAAATCTGTGGCGGTGAAGTAGCACCTGTTGTTGCTGTAGAGTCTGAAGCAGACCTACCTAAGCCAAACAAAGTTGCTCTACGTCGCACTAAACTAGACAACCTACTAGGTCACCACATTGCTGATGCTGACGTAGTAGAAATCCTAGAGCGTCTAGGTTTGACTGTTGAAGCTTCAGAAGAAGGTTGGATGGCAGTAGCGCCAACATGGCGTTTCGATATCGCTATCGAGCAAGACCTGATTGAAGAAGTTGGCCGTATTTACGGTTACGACAACATCCCTAACCAACACCCAGCAGCAGCGCTTAAGATGCACAACCACGTTGAAGCGGATCTTCCACTGAAACGCGTTCGTGATCTTCTTGTTGACCGCGGTTACCACGAAGCAATTACATACAGCTTCGTTGAGCCAGAGCAACAAAAGCTAGTTGTTCCAGGTGTTGAGCCGCTAATCCTGCCATTCCCAATTTCAGCGGATATGTCAGCGATGCGTCTTGGTCTTATCCAAGGTCTGCTGAACACGGTTGTTCACAACCAGAAACGTCAACAGCCACGCGTTCGTCTATTCGAATACGGCCTACGTTTCATCCCATGTGAATCTGCAGAAAACGGTATGCGCCAAGAGCCAATGCTTGCAGGTGTTATCGCTGGTACTCGTGGTGAAGAGCACTGGGATATCGAAACTAACACGGTTGATTTCTTCGATCTTAAGGGTGATCTAGAAGCGATTCTAGAGCTATCTGCGAACGAAAAAGCATACTCTTTCGCTGCACTGTCACCTGAAAGCAAAAAAGCTAACCCAGCACTTCATCCAGGTCAATCTGCGACAATCATCGTAGATGGCAAAGAAGTGGGCGTGATCGGTACAGTTCACCCTGAGCTTGAGCGTAAGTTCGGTCTAAACGGTCGTACTATCGTATTCGAAATCGAATGGTCTGCAATCAACAGCAAAGTGATCCCAGAAGCGGTAGCACTTTCTAAATTCCCTTCAAACCGTCGCGATATCGCGGTAGTCGTGGACGAAGCTGTTGCATCTGGTGACATCGTTAACGCTTGTCTAGAGCAAGGTGGCGAGTTCCTTAAAGATGCGAAACTGTTCGACGTTTACGTAGGTAAAGGTGTTGAAGAAGGTAAGAAGAGCCTAGCCATTGCTCTGACTCTACAGTCACTTGAGCGTACGCTTGAAGATGCAGATATCGCTGGTGCGGTTGACGCTATCGTTGCTCACGTTTCTGAGAAGTTTGGTGCGTCGCTACGTGACTAATCTTGCGTAACGCATCTTCTTAAGAAATGAAAACCCTGCCAGTTTGGCAGGGTTTTTTGTATTTTTGGAATAGGGAATAGGGAATAGGGAATAGGGAATAGGGAATAGCTAGAGCCAAATTGTCTCCACTTTGATCCTCTCATCTTCAAAGAAAATCTTATTCACACCAATCTTTTCACTTCGGTTGTATTCGTCAATACTGTGGTCAAAGCCGTAAGCGGTGGCGGGGGCCATATGTTGAGTCACACCTTGCTTCGTCACCGTTAGTGCATCATGACCATGCCCGCAAATTACATCTTGAACTCGATGCTTAGCCAAAAGCGCAAGTAAGCTCGCATCGTTCTCCAAACAAATCGCTTTCATCCAGTCTGAGCCGACAGGAATAATGGGATGGTGGACAACGACAATCGGGTTGGTTGCATGGCGAAGCTGCCGTTTAAAGCGGGCAACTCCACGGTTATCAACTCGGCCAGAGCCAAGAGGATGGTGTTCATCTAATGGTTTAGCGCTCGAATCTAAAAACAATACTTGTCGCCCATTAATTTCCGCTTTTTCAACAACATGAATGCTGCTATCACGAAATTCTTCTTTCATTAGGATGAAGTCATCATGGTTACCTGCAATGGCATAAACGTGTTTGTTTTGGATATGTTTATTTAAGAACGCAAGCAAAGCTTGATAGTCGCTAGCCCTAGGGTTGCAGCATAGGTCTCCAGTCAGTAGGAGAGTGTCGCAGGTTGTTTCATTTTGAGCCGTATTAAGGGCTTTGCGAAGGCGGTTAAAGCTGGATTCATCGCTTAAGTGGCAATCACTAATTTGGATAACGGTACGCACGATTATGAAATAGCCTGACATTCTGTTGAGTTATTTAGTGCAGTGTAACATTGTTAATCGCTGTGTGGTCCGCGAGCTTTGATGCCTTTATGTCAATGAAAGCGTAAACATTAACAGTAATGGTAGCGTGAGAATGCTAAAGAAGTTACCAAATAGCACCATAGAGGCGACGGTCATCGGCTCTATGTTCAATCGTTCAGCAAAAAGATAATTCATCACTGCTGGTGGCAACATTGTAAATAGCACCATCATTTGCAATTGCATGGTTGGAAGTGGGATAAGCCAATAAATTACCGCAAACGCGACCGCACCAGTTAACAACGACTGCACTGTACAAAGCAACCCTACTCTCAAACCACCAAGTCTTAAGTTACACATCTGAGCACCCAGAGAAAGCAGCATGACAGGGACAGCGGCTTGTCCAAGTAAAGCGGTCGCTTCGTAAAATGGTGGCCAAACGTTGAATCCAGAAAGGTTGATAATGAGTGCTAAAGAAGCAGAGATAAAAATAGGCATTTTAAACATTTGCTTCAATGGGTTGCCACTACTTAGAAGCATCACGCCCAAACTGATATGTAAACAGGCAGAAACCACAAACAACAATACTGCAGAAGGGAGAGCTAGCTCTCCAAAAGTATAGGTGAACAACGGAATTGCAAGGTTTCCGCTATTTCTAAACATATGTGGTGGTGCCCACGCTTTGAAAGAGAGTCCTGTTAACTTGGCTATGGGTAGCATGAGTAATCCAGGGACGATAACAGCAATAATTGCGGCCAGTAGGAGGGGGGCTTGCCCAATATCAAGAGGCATGCTGACCAAAGACGAAAAGACCAATGCAGGAGTAAACACATCCATGTTGATGCGATTGATCGGCCGAAAATCTGGTTTGATATAACGCCCGACTAAATAACCCGCACAAGCTAAAGCAAAAACAGGGAACAGAATACTGATGACTTGGTGAAACATTGGGCGCTCTGAACGGGAGTTATTTATTTGCAAACAGTACCAATGTTTCTCTATGTCGTCATTGTTATCTCATCAGAATATTGGCACCGTTCAAGCTTTCTTTTTATGGAAAAATCAGCAGTATCTGCATTAAAAGTAACTTGAATGGTACTGGTCAGATCTATATTGCTCATCACTCAAACCACTGAAAAATTGGAAAGTTTTTTGTCAATTGTTTGTAAAGTGACCAGTATCTGACATTTTTGTTAAATAGTGATTAATGTTGTTTTTTGTTTTCAAACTAGTAATTTGAACTGGATATTTTTCCTTGAAAAGAGAGAATTAAAGTAAAATCTCGAAATATTGGTGGGTAAAGTAGCTTCCTCTTCCAGTGAACGATATATTAGCAAAGAAAAAAGTTGGCGAAAATCATAAGCTTGGCATACACTTCCTGATGTAACCCCGATATGTTGTTGAATTGGTAGGGTAAAACTGCTCTGGCGCTACACATAAGGTAGCATTGTTTAACATAGCTTTGAGGAAAGTTTTATGGCGCTCACAAAAGCCGAACTTGCAGAAAACCTGTTTGATAAATTGGGATTTAGTAAACGGGACGCCAAGGAAACGGTGGAAGTGTTCTTTGAAGAGATTCGTAAGGCACTGGAAAGTGGCGAACAGGTAAAACTGTCAGGTTTTGGTAACTTCGATCTTCGTGATAAGAACGAACGACCTGGTCGTAACCCGAAAACTGGTGAAGATATTCCAATTACTGCTCGACGTGTCGTTACGTTCCGCCCGGGTCAGAAGTTGAAAGCTCGCGTAGAGAACTTAAAGGCAGACCAGTAAGCCATGTAACATGGATTGAGACCACGCTTTGTCGTGGTCTTTTTGTCTGTAGGTTTCGGTATTTACTAAAGAACAAATAAAAAAACCACCGCAATTTCGGTGGTTTTTTAGTATTAAGTACATCAGTTTATGTCAATTATGCCGCTTCTAAGTGTGTCGTTAGGTATGGATGCCATGCCTCTTGATACAAGTTTTTAGATTGCGTACGCATGTTTCTAATTGATGCCATTTCTAAGTCATTCAAATGGCGATCCTCCACTAGAGCTTGACGCTCTAATTTCTGAATCTGTTCATATAAGTCGTGTTCTGGACCGTTTTTTACATCCGCAATAGCTTTTAAATGCAGCTGCACTTCGGCAACGAGGTTGGTCTTAGGTAAACGAACTAAGAGGTTTAGGTCTCGATAACCGGAAGCTGTTGGTTTTTTAAAGCGGTTTTTCACTTTCACTATCGTTGTTTCACGCTCTAACGCTTCGTATACCGAAACCAAGCTTGCTACATCGTCAGCAACAATGGTTGCACGTGCTAAGTCAGTGATTCGGTTTACTTGACCGTCCAATTCGTGAACAATTTTCTCTTCGGCACGGTGCTGAGATTTAACGCCAGCAAAGTAAGGCTGAGCATCAGTAAGAAGGGCAGTACTTTTACAGATAGTCTCTAGCTCGAACTGCGCTTGGTGAGCTTTGCTGTAAAGTACGTCGAAATCTGAATAAGGCTGAGTTGGTTTGGAGTCGATTGACTGAATACCATACAAACCACTAAGGCTATGTTTGAACAATTTTGAACAAACTTCGTTTTGACTAGCTGAACGATCTTGTTCGTTATTTGTGACATTTGGAAGTGCGGCGAACGCCGGCGCACGGCTTAGTACTAGAAGCATCAATGCTGTAGTACGTAGAAATAAGCTCATTCACTCTCCTTAACTTGCTTGCACTTAGAAAATGGGTAACGAAAAGGTCACTAAGATTCGCAAATCAGGTACTACCTATTTAATGGGGGCTCTGTGAAAGATTCCAAGGCTGAGTTTTAACCTAATAGTAGAATCGTGTTCCAGATCACCATTTCGCTTGCCTTTATTCTGACAACCAGAAAAAGGAAGGGTTCATTCTTGAACGATAGCTATTCTACCAATGCTGTATTAACCAAAGATGAACAACATAGACAAATTTGAAAAAATCATTAGTCTTAGCCCACAAAGTAGCGTTAATGCTCATTGTATTTATCAGCCGACAAGTAGAAGTAAAATGAGAGATCAAGAATTTTGGCACAACAAATGGGCGAGTAACCAAATCGGTTTTCACCTAGATGATGTAAACCCACTATTGCCAGTATTTTGGCAACGCACCAACCCAAAACGTGAAGACATAGTGTTGGCTCCTCTGTGTGGTAAGTCTGAAGACCTAATTTGGCTTGCGACGAAACATGACGAGGTTCAAGGTGTTGAGCTAAGCCAAATTGCGGTAAGAGCATTTTTTGCTGAGCATTTCTATACCCCGACCGTTACGTCGATTAACGGCATGCATGAGCTGTATCAGTTCGACGAGCTGTCCATTTATACAGGTGACTTTTTTACTGCGCCAGTTTCTAAAGCCGATATCATTTATGATCGTGCAGCCTTGGTTGCATTGCCTCAAGAGATGCGAGAAGAATACGTAGTTCGTCTTAAGCAACTGTTGAACCCTGGCGGACGTATTTTACTTGTGACTCTTAACTACCCACAGGATGAGATGTCAGGACCTCCATTTAGCGTGCCAGTCGAAGAGATTGAACAGTTGTTTGCGGGTGATAAGGTAACTTGTTTGAATGTCGACCAAGCCGACGAAAACCATCCGAAAATTGCGAAGAAAGGTCTAAGTCGCTTCTCTGAAGAAGTGTACTTAATAGAGAGCGAATAAAGGGCTTTCGAACCCACAGAAAGAAAAAGCGCAGCCAAATTGAGCTGCGCTTTTGTATATATTGAGCTGATTAACGAAATCAGTAAACGATCTTTACTTTAGATGCGCTGTTCACTGCATCTTCAATCGAATCTTCAATCGTTTTACGGCGAGTTAAAACGACACCTAAGCGACGGCGACCGTCGATTTCTGGCTTACCAAACAAGCGAACTTGTGTTTGTGGTTGAGCCAGTGCTTTTGCAATATTATCAAAGCGGATATCGGTGGAGGTGCCTTGCCCAAGAATGACTGCTGATGCTGAAGGACCATACTGAACGATGCTGTTAATCGGCATACCAGTAAACGCGCGAACATGAAGTGCAAACTCAGACATTTCTTGAGAAATCATGGTTACCATGCCAGTGTCGTGTGGGCGAGGGGAAACTTCATTAAAAATAACCTTATCGCCTTTAACAAATAGCTCTACACCAAAGAGGCCGTAGCCACCTAGTGCATTAACGACTTTCTCTGCTGTGTATTCAGCCGCTTTGATGGCGTTGTCTGACATTGCTTGTGGCTGCCATGATTCACGGTAATCACCATCCTCTTGGCGATGCCCGATCGGAGCACAGAAATGCACTCCGTCAGCTGCGCGCACGGTTAACAGTGTGATTTCGTAATCGAAGTCAATAAAACCTTCAACAATCACACGTCCAGCGCCTGTACGCCCACCTTCTTGTGCATAATCCCACGCGGTTTGAACATCTTCTTCTGATTTGATAACGCTTTGACCTTTACCTGAAGAGCTCATCACTGGCTTCACAACACATGGGATACCAACATGTTCTACTGCCGCTTTAAAGTCCTCAAAGCTATCAGCAAACTGATAAGGGGAAGTGTTTAGCGCCAACTCTTCAGCAGCAAGGCGGCGAATGCCTTCACGGTTCATTGTTAACTTAGTTGCTTTCGCTGTAGGAACAACATTCAAGCCTTTCTCTTCTAATTCGACTAATTTGTCGGTCGCGATAGCTTCAATTTCAGGAACCACGTAAGCAGGTTGCTCTTTGTTGATGATCTCTTCCAGTGTCTGACCATCAAGCATGTCGATGACGTAGCTACGATGCGCCACTTGCATCGCTGGAGCATCGGCATAACGGTCGCATGCGATTACTTCCAAACCAAGACGTTGGCATTCAATTGCCACTTCTTTACCAAGCTCGCCAGAGCCCAAAAGTAATACACGGGTAGCATGAGTGCTAGTAGCAGTACCGAACATAGTGTTCCCTTACAAAATAAAGTGATGAAACAGAAATTGCAGAGGATCATACTGATTTTTACGGATGAAGCAAACGTTTGCGCATGGTTTTTGATAATAAAAAAGGCCCTACTTCAAGTAGAGCCTATCTCTTAAGCATCGTATGAATTAAACGTTCACAAAACTCACTGGAATATCAGGATTTAGTGCTTCTAGCGTTGATTGAGTATCAGCTAGGTGACTGATCTTGCCTTGTGAGTTTTCAACCAAGGCTGCTGCTTTGATGTCTTCAAGCTGCTCACCCGACATCAAGATCTGAATCAGAGCAACTTGAAGTGGAGGAAGGCTAGGGTTGAACGCTGCATTCTCTGCATACGCGCCTTGGAATACGCGACCGCTGTTCATCTCAAGCGCAATACCGCTTAAGTTGTTAGTGTATGGCGCGTGGCTGATGTTCATCGCATTGACGGCTTTTTGGATTAAAGCATCGTCTTCATCACAAACAAACTCGTGCTTCACCTCAGCCATAAGACCTGACTCAATGCCTAGATCCGCTGGACCAAACGCTTCAGGAAGGTAGTGATGAAGTGACTTTTCTTCACGTTCTGGTAATTGGATCTTCAGTTCTTTCGCGGTGCTTAGTTCATTCATGAACTGACGGCAGTGACCACAAGGGCTGTAGTTGATGGTAATGTCTTTTACGCCATGTTCGCCTTTCATCCAAGCGTGGCTAATCGCGCACTGCTCAGCATGAACGGTTTGACCTAGTTGAACACCGAAAAATTCCATGTTCGCGCCAAAATAAAGACGACCTGATAGGCCGCGAACAATCGCACCTACATAAAACTCAGAAATCGGAGCGTAAGAAAACGCTGCGGCAAAAGGAAGTAGAGCAACACGAAGCTCTTTGTCTGAAAGGTTGGTAGCGTTCAGCAGCTCATCAAACTGTTGCTCAGAAATAGTGGCATCAAAATCGTCAGCGAGAACGATAGGAGCAAGATGTGTTGAAAGTGCTTCAGGAGCGCTTGCTAGCGCCTGTTCAATGCGACTTTTCATGTCGAATCCTTGTTATTGCATGGACAGTTATTCTATGCGAAAGATGGAAATGTTCTGTGCTTTAGATCACGTTAATGTCTGTAATGATAATTTACGTTACATAGTTAGAGTGAGCTCACACATGTATTCGATTGCACAGAGGCTTAACGTTATCTCTGTCCCATAAATAACTATATCAACTCAGATTCATACTGCGAATTTTTTGGAAAGGAGTTAAAGCCTGCTCAGTCTATTTACGTCAAGAAAGAGCAGGCTTTGGCATTTATCTTTATTGGTATAACCAAACGGCTAAAGCAAAGAAGCTTGGCGCAAGTATCGATGTGATAATACCGCACAACACGAGTGCGAGTGATGAAAAGGCAGCATCACCGGGTTGTTTCTCTGCGCAAGTTGCCGTACCAAGCGCGTGGGAAACAGTACCCATTGTTAATCCGCGCGCAATAGGGTGTTTGATGCCGATAAGATTGAAGATTGGATACGCCAAAATCGCACCGAATAAGCCAACAATAAGCACAAGAATGGCGGCAACAGCGGCTTCACCACCTAAGTGGCTAGAGATTTCCATCGCGATAGGGGTAGTTACCGATTTGCCTACTAAGCTTGCAATGAGACTGATGTCTGCTTTGAATGCAACGGCAATCAGTGTCGCTGTTAGCATCGACATCACGCTGCCTAAAGAACAAGCCAGCGCGATAATGCGCCAATTGGCTTTGATTTGAGGCAGTTGCTCATAGAGCGGATACGCTAGCGCAACAACAGCGGGTTGGAGTAAGAAACTGATGTACTCGTTATCGGCATAGTAAGTCTCGAACGGTACCTTCAAAAAGGTAAGCAATGGAATTAACACAGCAATACTGATCAGTAGCGGATTCGCGATAGGATTATTGACCTTAATGGCGATTTGACGTGCTGCGAGGAAAACAACAATAGTGACAATTAACCACATATTAATGCTTCTCCTTTAGCAAGTAATCTAAGAACCATGCCAAACTGACCAGTACAATCAGTGAGCCGCCAACTGCACTCGCAATAATAGGGAGCGCGTTTGCCAACAACATATCAAAGTGTTGCATCAAACCAACACTGATTGGGACGAACAATAAGATCATGTAACGAATAAAAAGCGTTGCTCCTGGCTTTACCCATTCAACTTTAACTAAGCCAAGGGTCATAGAGAAAAACAGCACAAGCATGCCAAGAACACTTCCGGGAACGGAGATGCCAGCGAATTTTTGAATTGTGTTGCCGATACCAAGTGCTCCCATAATAAGTGCGAGGGAAATAAGCAAATGGATCAGCTGTAGTAATCGGTCTTTAATCATTTTGACAGCATATAAAACAACAAACACACCCGAAGGTGCGTTTGAACAAGGTAAGAAATTAGGAGGCTAGGCTCTCTACGTAACGATAGACAGATTTTAATAGTGCTATCTTCTTTTCGTCACTTTCATGTTCGTGAACTAAGTTTTCTAAATTCAGCATGTACTCTTCAATTTGGCTTTCGAAAACTTCACGACAGTGTTGTGCCCAACGTCTTTGTTCTTGTTCATCCAGTGTGCCAGCGTAGTGACGGGCACGGTAACGGAACAACAGTGGTTTAATTCGTTTATCGTCGAATTCGATATCAAGCGCTGCGAGGTTGTTTGGATCCGTTTCTCGGATGATATCCATTGCTGCTCGATCGGCTGGGGAGAAAAATCCATCGTACAGCTGCGTATCAACGTCATCGCTCTTTTCGAATTCACGCTCAATAGAGAATAGACTAATAAGTTTGTCTCGGATCTCTGGATGCTGACGAAGTAAAGCAAGATTGCTTAAGCATTTTTGGCGATCAATACCAATCAACTCTGCGTTTTCGGCTGTCAAAGTCTTTGCAGGAGCAAGAATAGGGCACTTATTCAAATGCACCAGTTTGACAGGAACAGGAAGCAAGTCTCCTAATTCATCGCGTTTGGTGTACAAGCGTTCTTTTAGCTCTTCTGCCGAAAGGTCGAGGATCGGCTGAGGATCTTTTGCCAAGTCGATCGTGATAACGGCGTTGTTGTTTGTTGGATGCCAAGCGACAGGTACGATCCAGCTTGTATACTGGCATTCACGTCCTAACATGCCAGAAACGTGCATTAACGGTGTCATGTTGACGATATCAACAAGGTCGTTCAGCTTGCGTTTGTTACGCATAGAGAAAAAGTAATCAAACAGCTTTGGTTGTGCCGCTTTGACTTTCTTCGCCATTTCGATGGTCGCGATGACGTCGGCCATCGCATCATGGGCGTTACTGTGCTCGATACCGTTGGCTACCGACAAGTGCTCCAATTTAAAGCTGGTAAAGCCTTCATCATTTTCTGGCCATTCCACGCCTTCTGGCCGAAGCGCATGACATGCGCGCATTACGTCCAACAAATCCCAACGTGAGTTGCCGTTTTGCCAGCTCCATGCGTAAGGGTCGATAAAGTTACGATAACAGGTGTAGCGTGTTACTTCATCATCGAAACGAATACTGTTATATCCAAGGCTAGTGGTCTTTGACTTCGAAAGCTCTGCGTGAATTTTTGCAATAAATTCTGGCTCGGGTAAGCCTTCTTGCATTGCTTTTTGCGGCGTGATACCGGTAATCAAAGCTGCTTCGGGAGAAGGGAGGTAATCAGCAGGTGGTCGGCAATACATGACTAATGGTTCGCCGATGATATTGAAGTTTTCATCTGTACGAACACCAGCGAATTGGCTCGGACGATCTTTGGCTGGACTTGTACCCCAAGTCTCGTAGTCAAAGAAGAAAAAAGTGGGCTGATTATCTTGGTGCATTCTGCTTACCGTTTACGGAACCGATGGGAGTATTAGACCATTCAACGCCTTGACTCGCAACGAAAGATGCAAGGTGAAGTTGTGAAAATGAAAAAGAGGTCGTATAAGCATCAGCTCGATAATTTATGTCTGGTTAGCGTGTAAGCAGTAAGGCATTTCTTTATCGAATAACTGGCGCTATTTGAGCGCTGTGTATTTTCCTAACCAAAATCCAATGTCATTAATAATCGGGTTTCGTTAGACATAATGTTCGGTGAGCGGTGTACCAAGCCCGTATGCTCATTACCTATCCAGCGTCCACCCTTAAGAAGGGCAACATCACCACAAGCAAGTTGCTGTATATCAGACTCTACGTCATATAAGCCCGACTCTGAATCTGGCAATCCGTTACTCCCGCGCCCCAATTTAGAGCGATCGACAGTACTATTTTGAAGCCATTGCGTGCCGCTACCAAAATAGCTCGTAACCAATCGGCAAGGTACTTGGTCAACGTGAAAGCGGGGACACATTGCGCTATTAAGCGTTGCGAGGCGTAATCCTGCATCTTTTAGTTCAAACAAATAGCAGAACATATCAACCAACTCAGCAATATTTCTTAGTAGCACTTCTGGCGCTTTTCCGTCAGTTGCGAATTGCAACGTTTCTAAAGCATTTTCTGGGGAGACGCTCAACGACTTACCAAAGTTGGGGTTTGATGTAACAAACACTTTGCTTGCATCAATAAGTTGTTGATCAAATTGACGCTGCCAAATCGCGATATTTATGTCTTCTTGATAAATGTCTGCCAGCACCGTCGGTTCTTTCCGTGCACTGAAACATGCAGTTTTGTGTGTGTTTCCCAAGGCTTCAGTTGTAATGGACTCGGTTAAAGTTGAAGTCATGATATAACCTCCGATGTTATTCGTATGCGGCTTTAGTTTGTTGAAATGTTATATCATAACAAATATGGCTAACAAACCTATTTGCCGTAAATCTTATTTAGACTCTAGTAAGTCTTTGAAAGAGGTTAGGGAGATTCGCCATGGTTTTATTTTAGCGAGTCTGAAAACCAAAAAAGCCGACGGGAAAACCATCGGCTTGATTATTTGAGTGGTTGAAACAGTGAGTGATCTACGCTTTTTGTTCTTCCAATCGTGTCTCTTTTTCAGAAGACTTCAATAGTCGACTAGTAATCGTACCTGCTGTCATCGCGCCAGAAACATTAAGTGCAGTACGTGCCATATCAATTAGTGGTTCGATAGAGATAAGTAACGCGGCAATCGTTACTGGCAATCCCATTGCAGGGAGTACGATAAGTGCAGCAAACGTTGCGCCGCCGCCGACACCGGCAATGCCAAATGAGCTGATGGTGATAATCGCAATCAATGACAGAATGAAGTTAATTTCTAAAGGGTCAATGCCTACTGTCGGGGCAACCATAACTGCTAACATCGCAGGGTAGATACCAGCACAACCATTCTGACCTATTGTTGCGCCAAACGATGCCGAGAGGTTAGCAATTGCAGGTGGCACATTAAGCTTAGTGATTTGCGCTTCAACGTTCAGTGGAATCGTTGCCGCTGAACTGCGTGATGTAAATGCGAAAGTTAGTACTGGCCAAATCTTCTTAAAGTACTCTGTTGGGCTCACACCAACGAAAGACACTAGCAGTCCGTGTACAAGGAACATAAGCAAAATAGCAACGTACGATGCTACGATGAAACCCAACAAGTTAAAGATGTCACCAGCACTTGAGGTTGCGACCACTTTTGCCATTAATGCCGCGATACCGTAAGGCGTTAATGCCATGATCATCTTAACTAAACGCATCACGATAGACTGAGCGGCTTCAACGAAAGTACGAATAGGAGATTCCAATTCTTCTTTTTCTGCCATGACTTTTCGTGCGGCGATACCTACCAAAACACCAAAAATAACCACAGCAATGATAGAGGTCGAGCGTGATCCCGTTAGGTCAGCGAATGGGTTGGTTGGAATAAAGCTAATCAGCATTTGGGGAATAGTCAGGTCACTCACACTGCCTGCTCGGCTCTCTAATACAGCAATACGAGCGGTTTCGCGCGCACCCTCGGTCAAGCCCTCTACTGACAAGCCAAACGTTGAGGTGACAACAATACCGATAAGTGCAGCAATCGCGGTAGTTACTAATAAAACAGAAATCGTTAGGCCAGATATTTTGCCCAGTGAGCCGCCTTTCTCCAATTTGACTACCGCAGCAATCATAGAGACAAGTACTAATGGCATTATCACCATCTTCAACAGGCCAACATAACCACTGCCAACGATGCCAACCCACTCAAGCGTTTGAGCAATCACAGCGCTGCCCTCACCATGAATCAGTTGTAGAGCAAGACCGAAAAGTGAACCGGTAACCAGTCCGACCAAAACAAGACGAGATAGGGTGTTCTGTTTTTGTTGCTGGCTAAAAAGTAAGAATAGTATGGCGACAAACACCGCCAGAGAGGCAACCACTGAGAAATTCATAATTTGACCTTATCAATCAGCGCTAAATGCTGACTGTTTTTTTATATAGAGCTATAAACTGATGGCGTAAGATAACGCTCGGGATATAACTTTAAAAATGAAAAACAGGTATTAGATAGATCTAAAATGAATATAAATACGCGACGCACTTCTCGTTAATCATTGATTTAGAGCGAATTCCAACCAGATGTCTAATCGTAGTGCTTTATGAGGTCGAGCATTTCTCTCCGATGCAAAAAAACGATAGGGTCTTGTTGATAGCTGAAAACTTGGTAAATCATCGCTTTGGCTACATCTTGGGCATGAATTGGCACAAAGTTAGCCAAATTACCCAGCATAAGTGGCCTTATGACTTTGAAAAGCGTTTGAATGAGCTTTTCATCAGTTCGAGGGTTTTCACGTTGACCGACTAAGGGGCCAGGTCTTGCAAACACCACTTCATCAAAGCCCATTTTCTCGATGTTTTTTTCCATGTGGCCCTTACAAGCAAGATAGTGGGATGATGAAGAGGCTTTTGCACCTAAGCTGGAAACCACAGCTAGGCGTTTCACACCGATCATCTTCATTTGTTGCGCGACTTTACACACCAATTCCACATCGATTCTGCGCAAAGCATCTTTACTGCCTGCTTGTTTTAGCGTCGTTCCTAAGCAAATAAAGCCGACGTTTGGGGTAGGTTGTTGTTCGTCCCAGTCATGAATGGTTAACTCAGCATCTAAGATGGAAATAATCTTGTTGTCAGGATCGGCGACATCAGTCAACGATTTTCGAGAAAGGGAGTAGAGCGAATCAATACTTGGTTGTGAAACCAATTTATTGATGACAGCTTTGCCGACAAGCCCCGTCGCACCAGCAATGATGACGCATGCGTTCGTGTTGTTACTCATTGTCTTCTTCCTCATAGAGAACAAATGCTTACGCTATTGTAGCTGATTTACCTGAACAAGCATTAGGCATGAATACAATGTTTGATATTTAACTTGTTTGTTTTGTCTTTTCAAAAACAAAAAGACCCGCGGGACAAACGGGTCTTTTTTATTAGGAGAATGATAAGGGTATGGATCGCCGAGGTTGGCGGGTTGGGTTAGGCTTGCCTCTCTTAGCGGGGCGACGACTTTGATTGGCAAACATAATTTCTCGCTTTTTTGTTAGGGACGATTTCCTTAAAGCATCACACGTGCCAACTTTCAAAATACAGACGATGAGGCAATCAGCTCTCGCTTCATTTACGCCTATTTTTTGTTGGGTGATCTATTGGATAAATTTTATTTATCAATACCTTAAGTTGTTTGGTTGGACTGATTTTGACCATCGGACGTTATCAATTAGAGCGCTGAAAAATAAATGACTGAGACTGAGTTGGTTTAAGTTGAATGCTTTCCTTAGTGGAACAAGCTTGTTGAAATAACATTTTTATCAATATGACAGTCGAAATGACAACAATGCCAGTCAAAAAGAGAAAATTAGGTGAAATTGCACACAAGAGGCGTACACTTGTTGTCTTTAAAAAACGAGCCATTGGCTCATTCGAGACTTTTCAGACCAAGGACGTCGTATGAACATAGATCTCAGTACGCTTGCGCCAACGCAGGTGTACCATTTGATGACTCAAACTGTCATTCCTCGCCCAATCGCTTGGGTGCTCACAGACTCAGGTGAGAAAAACTTCAATCTCGCTCCATTCTCCTACTTTACTGCAGTCTCCAGCCACCCACCTTTATTGATGATTTCTGTGGGGAAAAAGCCCAATGGTGACATCAAAGACACCACGCGAAATGCATTAGAGACAGGTAAGTTGGTTATCCATATTGCACCCAGCGATCTCGCGGATAAAGTCACTTTATCTTCTGCCACATTAGAACATGGGGAATCTGAACTGGAGACGACTCAACTTGAGACGGTTGATTTCCAAGGTTTCGAATTACCACGCTTAGAGGGCGCGCCAATTGCATTCGGCTGTAAGTTGCATGAAGTGATAGAGATGGGGGAGACACCACAAAGTTTGATCTTTGCAGAAATTGAACTCATTTATGTCGATGAACGGGTCATATCCATGGAAGGTGATCGTTTAAAAGTCGACGCTCTTGCGGTTGACCCATTAGCAAGGCTTGGTGGAAATGAGTACGCCACGTTAGAAAAAACTTTTTCTGTCGCTCGTCCAAAATAAAGCATAAGGAATCATCATCATGGATCGCTCTTTTGCCTCAGAAATTCAAGCTCGCATTGATAACAAAACCAAACCAGTAGGCGCTCTTGGTTTGCTCGAAAAAGTGGCGCTAGAACTGGCGTTAATTCAAAGCCAAGATAAGCCGCAAGCGGTTGAAATAATAGAAATTCGCAAACCAACCATGTTGGTATTCGCTGGTGATCACGGTATCGCCGAAGAAGGGGTGAGCATTGCGCCAAGCGCTGTGACTCAACAAATGGTGGCGAATTTTCTCGCTGGTGGCGCCGCCATTAACTGTTTCTGCGATCTCAACCAAATTGACTTTAAGGTCATTGATTGTGGCATGTTGTCACCGATCGATACCTTAGTTCCTGACTTTAAAAATCATCCCAACTTGATTGAGAAACGTCTGGGAAATGGCACGGCAAATTTTGCTAAGCAAACGGCGATGTCACTAGAACAAGTCGCGCTAGGTTTGGAATATGGTGCAAAGGTCGCGCAGCAGGCGATCCTTAATGGCTCGAACTTATTGATGTTTGGTGAGATGGGGATTGGCAATACCAGTTCGGCATCGGCACTGTTAACTGCGCTGAGTCCATTGGAAGTCGACCATTGTGTTGGCTATGGTACGGGTATTACTCAAGAGCAACTCAACCGCAAGATCAAGCTAGTTGCACAAGGTGTGAATCGCTGTCGTGACCTTGATACTAAAGGAGCGTTGGCTCAAGTTGGTGGGTTCGAAATCGTACAAATGGTTGGCGCATTCTTAGAAGTTAAACACCATAAAACGCCAGTCTTGGTCGATGGATTTATCGTATCTGTAGCCGCTTATGTCGCGACTCTATTAGATGAAGAGACGCGAGATTACATGCTGTTTGCTCATAACTCAGAAGAGAATGGGCATAAGTTTGTGCTGGAATGCCTACAAGCGGAGCCTCTCTTGGATCTTGGTTTGCGTTTAGGTGAAGGAACCGGAGCGGCACTTGCTTTGCCACTCGTAAAAGCGGCGGCTCAGTTTTACAACAACATGGCGAGCTTTGAGAGTGCGGGAGTGACGGTTTAGTGTCTGCTTCTGATAACACACTCCATTCAGAGACTCGTTCTTTGCGCTATCAGAGTGAGCTTTTCTTGCTCGCAGTAAGCTTTTTTAGCCGCATACCAGTGCCTTCTGATTTACCTTACAGTGAAACGCGCATGAACCAAGCGGGCCGATATTTTGCTTTGGTCGGTGTGTTGCTAGGGCTACTGTGCGCAGCTGTATTTTCACTGGCAAGTTTATTGTTCCCAAACTCAGTTGCCATCGTGTTAACCATGGCATTTAGCCTGATGCTTACCGGCGCGTTTCATGAGGACGGTCTAACGGATATGGCGGATGGTATTGGCGGTGGTAGGACGTTAGAGCGCCGCTTAACCATTATGAAGGACAGCCGCATCGGGACTTACGGAGCTGCAACGCTCATGATGGCGTTGCTGGCGAAGTTCGTATTTTGGAGCGAGTTAGCCAATGAACCTCAATTTTGGCTGATTATTGTTGTGGCGTACACCGTGAGCCGAGCACTGGCTGCCACTCTCATATACGACATGCCTTACGTTAGTGACGCTGACACCTCGAAAAGCAAGCCGTTAGCGAATAAACAATCGAGCTTAGAGGTCGCGATACTGCTCTTAACTGGTGGGGTTGTCGCGTTGTTATTGGGCGTGACTCAGGCTGCTGTGGTTGTATTGGTATTGGCACTGTTTCGTGTCGGCTTTAAACGCTGGCTGACCAAACGTATCGGCGGATTTACTGGCGATTGCCTTGGTGCCGCGCAGCAGCTTTCAGAGTTGCTTGTTTATCTCACTCTTATCGCATTTAGTCATTCATTATGAAGCAACTTATTCTAGGTGGTGCGCGCTCAGGAAAATCGAGCTTAGCAGAGAGCAAGGCGCAACAGTGGGCAAAAAATAAAAACGGAACGCTTCACTATGTGGCGACGGCATTGCCGTTTGATGAAGAAATGAAGCAACGCATTGCTCATCATAAACTGCAGCGAGGGGCTGGGTGGATTGAACATGAATGTCCGCTTAATTTGCCTGAGCTCATTTGTGATTTTTCTTCTCAAGATGTTGTGTTAGTTGACTGCCTCACGCTTTGGCTCAACAACTGGATTTTTGAACTCGGTGATGACTGTTGTAATAAGCGGTTAGAGGAAAAAATTGAGCGGGTGGTGAATGCGGCAGCACAATCTGAAGCGACGCTAATTTTTGTGTCTAACGAAGTCGGCATGGGCATTGTGCCGCTTGGTGCCATCAGTCGCTACTTTGTTGATAATGCGGGACGGATGAATCAAAAGTTGGCGACAGTGTGTGAGCATGTCACGTTTGTCGCCGCAGGCTTACCGCTTGAGCTCAAACCATAGTAAGGGAAGAGATGAAAACGCTGAATATCTATTTACTGCGACACGGAAAAGTGAACGCAGCCCCAGGTTTACACGGACAAGCCGATTTAAAAGTTGATGAAGCTGAGCAACGCAAAATTGCTCAAGCCTGGCAACAAACGGATCGAGAAGTAGAAGGGATCATCAGCTCTCCCTTGTCACGTTGTCACGATCTTGCTGAGATACTCGCTGAGCAGCAACTTTTGCCTTTAAGTGTGGAACCACAACTTCAAGAATTGGATTTTGGTGATTTCGACGGCATCCCATTTGACATGCTTTCTGAGCACTGGAATAAGCTTGATGCGTTTTGGAAAGCACCGGCACAACACACCTTACCGAATGCCGAGAGCTTGGATGATTTCTCTCATCGTGTAACTTGTGCTTGGTCTCAAATCATCAACGATATCAATGACAACTTGCTAATTGTCACGCATGGTGGCGTAATTAGAATGATTCTTGCCCATGTATTGGGTGTAGATTGGCGCAATCCGCGATGGTATTCGACATTAGCGATAGGAAATGCGTCAGTAACACATATAACAATTACCATCGATGATCAGATTTACGCCTCAGTTCGTTCGATAGGCGTACCACTATTTGAAAATTAGTCACGGAAGTAGCCAACGCTTGGATCTCGACCGAGTTTAAGAGAGAAAAGGGCTGGCTCGATTACATCAAAAGGAACCATAAATGACCGCTCCTAGCTGGGATTTATCCATCGTTTATAACGATCTCGCTGACCCACGAATTCAAGATGACATTGCCCTTGTAGAGCAATGCATTGACCTACTCAATAAACAGTCTGCTGATTGTAACTCTGTTGAAGTGATGCAAAACGCAATCTTAACCAGCGAGGCGGCAAGCCGTTTGGCTGGCACTATTGCGAACTTCGCTAACTGTTACGCGTCAGTGGATGCGACAAATGCAGAGGCGAAAGCACTGCTGGGTCGTATGACGCGTATTTTCTCTGAGCTTTCTCAAGCTTACAGTGCCTTTGAGCTTAAATTGACTCACGCTGATGAAGAGTTCATTACTCGCGTTTTGGATCATGAAAATCCAGACATTAATGGTCAGGCGTTTTCAATCCTGAACTCTCGCAAACTGGCTGACACACGCCTAAGCACCGAAGAAGAAAAGTTGTTAGCCGCAATGAGCGTGGATGGGAAATCGGCGTGGGGCAAGCTTTACAATAACCTTACAGGTTCATTAAAAGTTCAATTAGAACATGCGGATAGCGAGAGCGAAGAACTCGGTTTCTCCCAAGCGGCAAGTATTCTTTATGGCTCGGAGTTTGAGCGTCAAGAAGGTGCATGGCGCGGTGTGCAAAAGGCGATGGCCACACATCAAGAATCGTTCGCAGCGATTCTCAATGCACTTTCAGGCTGGCGTTTAACGGAAAACAAAAAGCGTTCTGTTAAACGTGATGTTCATTTCCTTGATCCAAGTTTGCATGGCAGCCGAATCAAAGCTGAAACGCTTGACTCAATGATGACGGTTGCAAAAGACAGCCGTGACATAGGCCAGAAAGCGGGCTTACTAATGGCAAAAGTACATGGTTTTGATGAGATGAAACCATGGAATCACCTCGCTGCGATGCCTGCTCTAAGTGGTGAAACGAAAGTTTACCCTTTTGATGAAGCAATCGACGTTATTTGTGAAGCGTTCGAAACCGTGAATCCAGACATGTCCGAGTTTGTCCGCATGATGGTACAAAACGGTTGGATTGATGCAGCCCCCAATGCCAATAAACGCCTTGGTGCGTACTGTACCAAGCTGCCAGCGACACGTACGCCACTTGTCTTTATGACGTGGAGTGGTAGCCGCTCAGACCTGATGACGCTTGCTCATGAGCTTGGTCATGCGTTTCACAACTGGGTGATTCGTGACTTGCCGCTTTGCCAAACGTACTACCCGATGACGTTGGCAGAAACTGCCTCGATTTTCGCTGAAAACATCGTTCGTGATCATTTAATTTCAAAAGCAGAAAGTGTGGATGATAAGCTCGAAATGCTGTGGGAAGAGCTCTCTTCGGCGTTGGCGCTGATGATCAATATTCCAGTTCGTTACGAATTTGAAAAAGCTTTCTACGAGCGTCGCCAAGAGGGCGAACTGACAGCAGATGATTTCTGTGAGCTAATGTCAGAAACGTGGAAAGATTGGTATGGCGATGTGATGAGCGAGGCTGACCCTTATTTCTGGGCGAGCAAACTGCACTTCTCAATTTCTGGAGTGAGTTTCTACAACTACCCATATCTGTTCGGCTTCTTGTTCAGTAAAGGCATTTACGCGCAGCGCGCTTCGAAAGGTGAGAGCTTCTACAGTGACTATGTGGAATTGTTGCGTGATACTGGCAATATGATGGCAGAGGACGTAGTAGCCAAACACTTATCGATGGATCTTACGCAACCAGAATTTTGGCAGCAGAGCGTCGAACTCGTTCGTGACAAAGTAGACGAATTTGAACGTTTACTCGCACAACGTAGTGAGTAAGTACGAAAAGTTGATCAGATCGTGATGATCTTATTTAGGGCTGTGGTAAAGTTCACAGCCCTAACACTTTGTAATTGTTCAAAAAACATACGCCTCAATGCTTGGTTTGAGTGCATGGTCCGGAAAGGTATGGGATTTTCGTGAAAATTGACGGTTTCTACTCATAAGTGGGATCGCAACAACAAAAATCCTTTGTACAATTTATTAACATACCTGCCGTGCTATTAAGGAGTAACGCATGACGAAGTCTCTCTTTCGCCAATCGTTTTTAACTGACACGTTAGATGTTCATATTGATGTTGCGCCAGCGGAGCAGGTGCTGACTAACGGTGTAAAACTGAAACTCTATCAACGTGGTGTGCTCGAAGTAATTCCTGATGACTACACTCAGGAGACCAAGAACATCATCATTTCATGCGGTGTCCATGGGGACGAAACTGCACCGATGGAGTTAGTGGATTCAATCATTAAAGACATTGAATCCGGTTTCCAAAAAATCGAAGCTCGTTGTCTATTTATTATCGCCCATCCAGAATCAACACTGGCCCATACGCGATTTCTTGAAGAAAACCTCAATCGTCTCTTTGACGACAAACAACACGAACCAACCAAAGAGCTTGCTATCGCAGATACACTCAAACTGTTGGTGAGAGATTTCTACCAAGACACTACGGAAAACACTCGTTGGCATCTTGATTTACACTGTGCGATTCGTGGGTCAAAGCATTATACCTTTGCGGTGAGTCCGAAAACGCGCCATCCGGTACGTAGTAAAGCACTTATTGATTTTCTAGACAGCGCACATATTGAAGCGGTGCTACTGTCTAACTCTCCATCGAGTACATTTAGTTGGTTTAGTGCGGAAAACTACGGTGCGCAAGCACTGACTATGGAACTTGGCCGTGTTGCTCGCATTGGTGAAAACGATCTCGATAAGATGACTGCATTTGACCTCTCTTTACGTAATTTAATTGCAGAATCAAAAGCAGAGCACTTATCTAAGCCATGTATTAAGTACCGCGTAAGCCGTACGATTGTGCGCTTGCACGAAGATTTCGATTTCATGTTTGATGATAACGTCGAGAACTTTACCGCATTTGTTCATGGGGAAGTGTTTGGTCATGATGGAGATAAACCGTTAATGGCCAAAAACGACAATGAAGCAATAGTCTTCCCAAATCGCCATGTTGCTATCGGGCAGCGAGCAGCGTTAATGGTGTGTGAAGTGAAAACACGCTTTGAAGATGGCGAATTAGTCTACGATTGATGCGAGTAAGCCCTAAAATAGGGTAAATAAGCATACTAAGTCATTTGCAATTTACCGAGGCTTAACTGTAAGGTTAAGCCTCGTTTGTATTTATCGGCCACTATGGATTTTCAACAACTTATCCTGAACAAGGAGCGACGCTGGCAACGCAATCTTTTGATTATGTCAGTGATTCTCGTGCTGCTCTCTGCCATTCATTTGATGGTCGGAGAGGTTTTCCTTTCTCCTTTTCAATCTCTTTCTGCGTTTGAACAAAAACTGTTATTGGATTTGCGTCTGCCACGTTTGGTAGCCGCTGCGATAATTGGCGCCGCATTAGCGGTCTCAGGGGCAATATTGCAAGTCTTGCTTGGGAACGTATTAGCCGAACCCGGTGTTCTCGGGATCTCTGGTGGCGCGAGCTTGGCAATGGTGCTAGCTATGTTTGCTTTGCCTGTTTTGCCTTCCCCAATGATTTTTATGTTAGCCGCGATCGCTGGCTCGATGCTATTCACCGTCATATTGGTTGGCATAGCGCGAGCGATGCATCTCACTACCGCAAGGCTGCTGCTTGTCGGTGTTGCTCTGGGTATTCTGTCGAGCGCCATTGTGACTTGGGCATTCTACTTTAGCGATGACTTAAGCCTCCGTCAGTTAATGTACTGGTTAATGGGCAGCATTGGTGGGGCAAGTTGGTATCAGCACACCGTCACTTTAGTCATGCTACCTGTGCTGATTTGGCTCTGCAGCAAGGGCAAGCCGCTGGATAAGTTGATGCTTGGGGAAATCCATGCAACTCAACTGGGTATTGATGTTCATCAGATGCGCTGGAAGCTCATTTTGGCAATTTCCGTACTTGTTGGCGGTTCCGTTGCGTTAGGTGGGATCATTAGCTTCGTGGGCTTAGTCGTGCCGCATCTGCTTCGATTAGCGTTTGGTACCGAAAACCGTTACCTGTTGCCTCTTTCTGCAATATCTGGCGCAGCCTTATTGGTTTTTGCGGATATTGGCGCGCGTTTGTTGCTCGATTCCGCAGAGCTACCTCTCGGAGTGATGACCACTTCTATCGGTGCGCCTATCTTCATTTGGATGCTGGTGAAAAGTCATGATGCACGTTAAGCACATCGCAGTTGGAAGTCGACTGCTACCGTTGTCCTTTGAATGTAAGCCGGGTGAGGTTGTGCATGTCGTGGGTCCAAACGGCTCTGGGAAAAGCACATTACTTGGCGCGATATCTGGCACCTTAAATCAGCGTGAAGGTGTAAGTGGGGAAGTACTTGTCGACAATAACGACCTGCTCACAATGCCACTTTCAGAACAAGCGCATATCCGTGGTTATTTGTGTCAACAATCAAGACCTGCGTTCAATGTTGACGTCTTTCAATACTTAGCACTTTCACTGCCAACGGGTGCCAATATCAGCGATGCGAAAGTACAAGATGCTGTTAACATCGTTATTGAGCTGGTGCAACTACAAGACAAGCTTCATCGAAGTATTCAGACATTATCCGGCGGTGAATGGCAGCGTGTCCGTCTAGCCGGAGTGTGCTTGCAAGTGTGGCGAACAATTAACCCATACTCTCAGCTATTGATTTTGGATGAACCCGCAGCGCCGCTGGATATTGCCCAAGAAGGACTGCTATATCAGCTCATTAATGCCGTCGCTGCGCAGGGTATTGGGGTGTTGGTCGCAAACCACGATCTAAACCGAACGCTTAGGCACGCTGATAAAGTCTTGCTGCTCAATAACGGCGTATTGCATTCTTCCGGTAACGCCGATGAAGTGCTATCAGAAGAAGGATTAGCTGAGGTGTTCCAAACTCAAGTTAAGAAGGTCTTGGTAGAAGAAAGGCCGTATCTGATTTTTGATTAGTATCCTAAAGGAAGACAGAGCATCCAGATGCCAAGCGTTTATTTGTTGCGAGACTAAAACAGAGGCATCTGATGTGAATGGGACTTCTTGATATCTAATGGGTTATCGACCCCCTTAAAGTACTCCACCCAAACTTTATTACTTCTCGGAAACTCTCGTCGGAGGGCTTTCTTAACGTGTTTACGCGTACTGACCAAATCTCCCGTCATCGTTTGATTGTGATACCCCGTTTCAACAACTTGGAACTCGCAGTCGACTAGGCAACAAATCAGAAAGCCGCGGTCTCTTTTGTAAGTCTTAAACTCTACCGCTTCTTTAGGCTGCAATTCTTTGAGCTGTTTTTCGACTAACGGCAACACCTGAGATATATGAATCATAAGTAATCCACGATATGGTAACTGAGATAAGGTTATCAGAGAGATAGACCTCAGAAATATCAATAAATACTGAACAGGTGTTTAGTTTGAGCATAACAATGCAGTTGGGAATGCAACGCGCAGATTCAATTTGGATGAATTCTCGAAAGTTGTCCAATAAAGCTCAGAATAAAAAAGCGCCCACAATATCGAGTATTGTGGGCGCTGTATTTTATCTGTAGTGCCTTATGGACGACTTACTGTGTAAGTGGCTTAAGGTCGGCAGGGCGGTAGTAAACCGATTTTAGAACCTTGCCTTTACGTACCGTTTTGCCTTCAGATACAAAATCTTCTGCGCATTTCGCAATGATGTATTCGCCTTTTTGAACCGCCATCAGTTTGATGCCTTGTTCAGCGTAGAACGCTTCTGTTTCTGCGTATTCCTGTTCGTTGCGACACACTTTGCTCATGTTGCTTGAATGCACTTCGTCCCAGCAAGGGATAAAGTCGATACCACGGTTCACCGCTACGTTAAGCAGTAGATCGATCAGGTAGCTGATCGCTAGGTTATCTTCAACTTTGCTGTCACCAAGGTGTACTAGACGACCCATTAGAACGTAAACGCTGTCAATGATTGCGTCTGCTTGCTCGGTTTTGCAATCCGCTTCCGCTAGTTCAGTAAGCTCTTCGATCGCAAGAGAAGTGTGTAGCGTATCTGCTTGTGCGTCTAGGCTTGCAACATCCGCCACTGGTAGGTCGAAAGTGCTACGGAACTCGGTGATGTCACGGTATAGGTGATCAAAAATCTCTTGGGTTAGCTTTGACAGTTGCATTCTAATGTCCATTGAATCGATTGAAGTCGCAATCATATCAAACCGAACTTTAATCCCCAAGCGATCCCATTCTAACTGGTTAGAATTCTGTCTCTTGGGGAGTGAGTTTTAGCGGAATAGGAAAGGGAAGAGCTTCTTACGTTCTTCCTCTGAAAGCGCTGAGACACGTGCGATATTAGTATCTGGAATGGACTCCGGATCAGGGTAGTGTTTGAGTACTTTTTCCATGCTCTCTTCACGGATCAAATGAAACACTGGGTATGGAGAGCGATTCGTCAGGTTTTCATCATCTTCTGGTTCTGCTCCGCCAAAACAGTAATCAGGATGGAAGGTGGCAACTTGGAAAATACCTTCCCAATCTTGCTGCTTGATCAAGCCTTCAACCCAATCAATGAAGAAGTTGTAATCCCAGAAATCTTGCAGCATGTTTGGAACCACAACCAAGGTTGTTTCCAGTTTTTCTGGCTCGGTATTACTGAGTTCGATCAATTGCAGCAAAATGTCTTCAAGTAGTGCTTCTTCTTGCGAGGCTTCACTAACGAAGATTTTGATTTGTTTATTGCGCTGAGGCTTAGCGGCGAACGGGCAGAGATTTAACCCGATCACGACATCATTGAGCCATTGATCGACTTGCTCTGTGATCGCATTGATATCGGTGTTTGGTGATTCTTGTGTTGAGCGCGTTGGCATACGACTTTCTTGCTTTTATGAATGTGGCGCAAGCATAGCAGACCGGCGCCACAACATAAAACCAATAAGGTTTAACGCTTCATTAAGCCGCTATGTCTGCGTTATCGCCAGCGTCGATTCGCTCTGTGATGTGTTTTAAGAATGCGGTAGCAGCGAACATTGCGATGTACAGTGCACTGCCACCGATGAGTACACTCGACCAACCGCCGTTTTGCCAGCAATAGAGCAATAGGAATCCACCTAAACTGCCACCAATGTAGTAATGCACGAGATACAATGCGGTCGCCGTCGCTTTTGCTTGTGTCGCGTTTTGTCCAACCCATCCGTAGGCGAGCGTGTGAGTGAAGAACGCACCGAAGCTGATCAATAACAAACCTGTCAACATTGCAGGTATGCTTTCAATTACTGCGATCCACATGCCAGCCATACTGACGATAGAGCCTAAAAACATGCCAAGTATCGGTGAAAAGCGTTTACTCCAATGTCCGGCACAACGGGAAGAAAACGTACCACCCAAATAGCAAACAAATATGAGAGAAGCTAACCCGACTGGCACATTATGTGGCGCACTGACCAAGCGGAATCCCATTACCGAATAAAGATTAACGAACAACGCAAAGTTCAAACCGCCAATCAGCATAGCGAACCACACACGTTGATTTTTGAAGTGCCCGATAATAGCTCGATTGTGATGCCTTAAACTGCTCGAAGAAGGGGTGAAGTTTTTCTGTTTTGGCAGCAAGTAATGCACGCTGACCACACCGATAAGGGTGAATAGCATCATGACTTCGATGGCGACGTCGATGCTGAAGTTGTCTGCCAACAAACCTCCGCTGATACGCCCTGCGATCCCTCCCAATGAATTGGCTGCGATATAAGTACCGATCGCCATTGAAAATGCGTGTTTATCTAGCTCTTCCGCCATATAAGCAACGGCAACAGCTGCAAACGCGGCAAGCGCAACACCGATCAAAGCGCGACAAACCACTAAGAACAAAAACGAATCGCCAAGCAGCATTAATGCGGAGATAGCAGGGATCGAAAACAGACCAAACATCATTACAGGTTTGCGCCCAATCGATTCAGAGAGCACAGCCATTGGGACCAAGCTAAAGGAGAGAGCCAGTGTGGTGGCGGCGAATAGCCAGTTGACCTGCGTTTCCGAGATCTGAAAGTGCGCCGCAAAGCTTGGCAGCATCGGCTGAAGGAGATAAAGGTTCGAGAAAACCAAAAACGAGCCGAGTGCCAGAGATAGCGTAATGCGTTTGTATTCCGGAGAGCCGAAACTGACCATGAGTCCTGCCTAATGCGAGCGAGCAAATATAAAGAAACTGTGATCAATCTATCAGTTAGTTCTGGATTGAAAAAATATATTAAAAATATGGTTGGTATATATTTTTGATCTAATGGAATCGAAGCAACTCAAACACTTCTTGGCGGTCGCGGAACACGGCAACATTACTCATGCAGCTAAGGCTTTGCACATTGCTCAGCCAGCGTTAAGTATTTCGATTAAGAAGTTCGAACAGTCTCTTGGCGTGACGTTGTTTCGCCGAGAAGAAAAGAAAATCAGCTTAACCAAAGAAGGGGAAACACTGTTGGTTCACGCTAAACGAGTGATTCAGCAGTTACACGATGCGCAGCTAGCGATTGATGAGCTCAAAGGTTTAGCCAAAGGGGAAGTGCGCCTTGGTACGCCTTCAATGATGGGCAGCTACTTCTTTCCCCGAATTGTCATGGCGTTTAAGAGCCAGTATCCAGATTTAAAGCTGACGCTGGTGGAGGCGGGCACTCAGTCTATCCGCCGAATGTTACTTAATGGACAGCTCGATATTGGCGTGATCAGCTGTGACGATGTACCAGACGACTTAGAAACGGATCATCTGTTTACTAGCCAAATGGTCGCCGTCGTGGCTCCGGAACATGACTTAGCTCAGCATAACGCCATCACGTTTGATCAGTTTTTTGAGCATGACTTGGTGATGTTCCAACATGGCTACTTCCACCGAGAATTCTTAGACAACGTCAGCGAAGAGCATGGCTTTACAATGAAGTCTTCATTCGAAACTAACTTGTTGCCGCTTATTCTGAGTATCGTCAAACAAGAATTTGCTATTACTGCGCTTCTTGAATTGGTGACACAACATGAGCAGGGCGTGGTGGGTATCCCATTTGAACCGAGCGTTAAGCTCGACCTTGCACTCGCGTGGCGAAAACAAGGCTATCTATCCATTGCCGACCGTACTTTTATTGACTTTGTGAAGCGGTATGTTTGATTTGCATCCAATTAAAACCAAACTGTTCAATGGAAAGCCTCCCTTTAATTGGGAGGCTTTTCTTTTTTATGCAGTTATCTCTTTCTCATTCAGTGGTATCAAAACCCCTAGAACCACCATGGCCGCGCCACCGATTACGGTGAACAATACTCGCTGGGAAAAGATCAATTCAGCCATTTCCGGATTAAAAGGACCTACCGATACAGTAAGAATAAGCAGCATGATACAAGCCGTGGCAATGGTATAGTTGTGTTCGAGATACACAAGGATGCCGTAAAGCGAAGCGATGACCAAACCCCACATGGTTATTGTCATTGTCATGTCGGAGTTGAACGAGCCCAATAGCAATCCCACAGGCAAATAAACTAATGCGCCAAGCAAGGTTCCGTTCAAACGTTGCCAAGCTTTCGGTGCTAAATCTTTGCTGAACGGGCTGTGGATCATCATAAATAGGTAAGCACCTAAAACGGCTCCTGTGCCACCCCATATACCTAGCGACAGCACCAAGCCAATCCCTAGCGCCTTGCGGCTGGAGTACTTGAGATCAACACGACCAATTTTATGTGTGGTGTTCATCGAGCCATTCTGGGCGTTGGTGTTTCTCCAAACCAGCGTACTAGCAATGATCGCCACAGTGATGCCAAGCACAACCGATATTGAACGTTGAAGCATGAGTTCTGTGTCTGGGATATCTACCGGCATCATCATCGATAACAACATAAACGTCAGCGGCAGAATGTACTTCGGTACTCCTTGGTGGTGTTTATCACGCTCTGTTATGACGAGTAAGAAAGCAAACAGCGCACTTGTAAAAGGAGCATAAGCGATAGGCACCATGGAAAGTGGTACCGCAGTCAAAGTCATGACCAAAGGATGAAGGCTACCTAATAGCGTGTCCTTTGTTGTGCTGAATTTGAGATTGTATAGGTAGTGGATGATTCCCACTTCCACCGCCACAAAAGCTTCTCCGACATCATAAAAATATGCACTGATGATAAGCAGCACGATAGAAAGCAAAAACATGCGGTTGCCTAGCACAAGGTAAGGCTTTGGTGGGATGAATTTTTGAGCGAGTGAATCGAGCATGGCGTATTTCCCATCCTTCAGTGAATAACAATATGGAAGGCATGAGATTACCAATTTGATGAAATATTCATTGCCAGTTTGTGACAATAGTGATGAAAGCTTGAGCACTACAAAGAGCCCAAGCTTAATGCGACTACGCGGTCTTTTTGTCGCGAGATTCGAAGAAATAGGTCACAAATACCATGTATGCAACGACCAACACTAACTGCCATATTCGAACGTAAAACTTATCGTCTAGCGCACCGCTGCTCATGGAGGTGCCCATTAACACCATAAAACCCGTAAATGCAGTGGCGTAGATCGGGGCTTTGGCGGGCTCGGTGTAAATCTTGGAACCAAGTAACGTAATAACCACCAACATCACAAGCATGTAGATGTACATATTTGGCACCAGAGAAATGGTAACGAAGGCAGCGAAAGCGAGTAGTCCTCCTAACACATTACTGATAACAAAAAACAATGATGTCTTGCCCGCTTTGTCGCTGGTTGCCATCAGAGAAAGCAGCATGACAAACGCAACCGTGAGTAATATTTGTGACAGTTGGAAATAGAAATAAAAACAAACCAAGGGAAACGACATCATCCAAGCTCGAATCGCAGCATTCCAACGAACTTCTATGCTTAAGGGTGAAGGAGGGAAGCCAGCAAATTCAGTCGCATCCTCTTCTGGGAAGTAAACATGCGACACCCCGTAAAGCGCTACGGCGACGATACCAGAAAACGCAAAACCGATGCCTACGTCTAACGCAGCTTGCTTGTCGATGATAGTAACCGATGGAATCAAAATCAGGGCAATCATTAAGAAAGTGGCAAACATTACCCATTTCGGATCGGTGAATAGGTAATAGCTCCACAACATGCCCAACGACAGTACAGCCAGAAAACCTATTTTGTACTCTGGCAAGCCGCTCGATACCAAAAAGCCAATGACCGCGGTGGAGATCAACGCATAGCCAAGTTGTTTGACATGCAGGATATGAAAGTGCGGTTTATCGACGATGAATTTTGCAGTCAAAAGAGGCGTACAAAATGCTAAAGGCCAGTTAAACCATAACGCCATAAAAGTAGCCAAACCTACAGTGACAACATAGCGCAGGATTCGACGTTCTTGTGCTTGGGTCAGACTATCTAACATAAGAGAACACGCTCACTAGATTGATCCAAATCTTGCCCAGAAAGTTAAATAGAGCATTGCTCTCGGTGTAGGTCACCACATCTGCTTGTCCACCGATGCGCATGAAGTCAACCGCATGTTTATCATCGAGCTTAATGGTCACGGGCATACGTTGTGTATCACGTAGCCAACCATTTTGATTTTTTACGGTGGCTAAGGTGCCTGGCTGATTATTCGCGCCCCATGCAACCCCTAAATCTACAGAAGATACCGTGCCAGAGAAGGTTTGCCCGGGAGCATAATCGAGCGCAATTTCAACTTTATCCCCGGCGTTAATATTGCCCATGCTGTTTTCGCGGAAGAAGGCTTCAAGCCATAAACCGTCGCTTTCAACAAACGTCATCAAGGGAGAACCTGCCGTGGCATAAGCGCCTTGCGACAAATTAAAATTGGTCACAGCGCCATCAGAAGGTGCTCGCATTGTCGTGCGTGATAAGTTCAGTTGCGCTTGTTGCAGTTCCAGTAAAGCCGATTGGATCTGAGCGTTCTCTTCACCTTCAGCTCCCACCTGAGCTTTTGCTTTTTCTAGGTTCGCTTTTGCGTTAACGACATCGGCATTTGCTTTATCAATGGCTGCACGAGTTGTGTCTGCATCTGATTTTGAAACCACGCCTTTTTCTGCCATGGCTAAAACTCGTTGACCTTGGCGTTTAGCATTTTCTTGTGCCACGAGCGCGGTGGTCAATTGAGCTTGTGCCGACATCACACCTGCCATTTGCGAGCCAACATTCTGTCCTGCGATTTTGAGCTTTGCTTCCGCTTGCTTGACCGCAATCTGGTGATCGGTGGTATTAATTTGCAGTAGCACATCGCCTTTTTTGACTTCGGTATTTGGCTTAATGCTGACGCTGTCTACTTGGCCAGAAACTTGTGGGATCAATGAGACGACATTGCCTTCCACACGGACATTGTCGGTCGTCGGAATGATGCGATCTGCCACAATCGCTGTACCAATGGACACCATAGTGAGTGCCAATAATGCATTGGTTGTGCGCTTGACCTTATTAACAGGTTGCGGCGTCTGGCTTACTTGGTTTTCTGCTGCTGTCTCTGACATATTCACACTCACTGATGGTAGAAAAGAACGGTCAGAGTTTATGAACGACTCAAGATTGGCGCGAATTAAACTGAGACCGGTTGGCTTGAGTGTAAAAATACAGTGTGTGAGTAACTAAAAATTGCCATTACACGACATTTGCTAATTTTAAATTGTAGCTGGGTTGAGCAGAGGAGCGTAGACGCTCAGGCAAGATAAGTACGGGGCAGATACAAAAAGAGCCTCTCTTTGGAGAAGCTCTTCAGTGCGCTAAGTAACCGAGCAAATGGAATTGCTCGCCACTTAGTTGCTGTACATTTTTTCAAAGTTCTTTGGGTTCCAGCCAATCATGACTTGATCGCCAATCTTCAGCACAGGCACAGAACGAGCACCCAGTGCATCGAGCTCTTTGCGACCGCGTTGCATCTTTGCGTTGCACAAGCGGTAGTTAATATTTTTCGAATCAAGATAACGTTGAGCATCTTTGCAGTGCGGGCATTTGTCTTTGACGTAAAGAACGACACGTTTCATTCAATTTCTCTCCATTATCGTCGGGAGGCGAAGTTTAGCGAGGTTTCGCAACAAAGGAAAGCTCGAAACCTAAGATGAAACTCTTACTAATCTCGGGTATATTTAGCGCCTTTCTTTTGTCATAGCAGACTTAATACGCATGCATCCGTCACTTCGATACATTCAAGGTTATCCGCAGAACATTGTCGAGCAAGTCAGTTCACTCATCGACAGTGGTAAACTGGTGCCTTGGTTCGAAAAACGCTACCCAGATAGACACCAAATCAAAAGCGAAAAGGCACTCTACGAATACGCAATCGCGATCAAAAATCGCTACATGAAGAAAGCCGCGCCAATTAGCAAAGTGGTCTACGATAAGAAAATTCACGCTGTAAACAATGCGCTTGGTTTGCATAGCGTGATAAGTCGTAACCATGGTGGCAAGCTGAAATCGAAAAATGAGATTCGCATTGCAAACGTGTTTAAAGATGCA
The DNA here is from genome assembly GCF_000400365.1 of Vibrio jasicida CAIM 1864 = LMG 25398. Taxonomy (GTDB): domain Bacteria; phylum Pseudomonadota; class Gammaproteobacteria; order Enterobacterales; family Vibrionaceae; genus Vibrio; species Vibrio jasicida. The sequence continues at coordinate 157,691 of NZ_BAOG01000003.1, forward strand.
CCTGAAGCGTTATTACGCATGCTGGTGGTGCATGAGTTGGCACATACTCGTGAGAAAAACCACGACAAAGCCTTTTACCAACTGTGCTGTTATATAGAACCTGAGTATCACCAACTCGAATTTGATGCTCGTCTGTTTATGATTTACCTCGATTTAAAAGCGAATTCGAATGAAGACCAATAATCACAACGCGAAACAAGCTCAGCCAAAATCGGCGAAGTCTAAGCCGAGCAAAGATGCCACCAAGATCAAACCAAAGCGTGTGAAAAATAAGCCGACAGCAAAAGCCGCAAGTGCAGCAAAAAACACTGGTCTGAAAACTAACGCCGCTAACAAAAGCAGCGATGTGGAAGTGTTCAAAATTGCTAAAAGTGGATTGCATGAACGCAATGCACATCGAGGTCGCTACGATTTCAAAAAACTGATCACAGCAGAGCCTCAGCTTAAATCATTTGTGATAAAGAATCCGAAAGGGGAAGACTCAATCAACTTCTCCGATCCAAAGGCCGTCAAGATGCTCAACAAAGCCTTGCTGGCGGCGCACTATGATATTGAATATTGGGATATCCCTGACACTTACTTGTGCCCGCCGATTCCTGGGCGTGCGGATTACGTTCATCGCGTAGCTGAGTTGCTCGATGGTGAAGTAAAAGGCAAATACGCCCACCATAAAGTGCGAGCGCTTGATGTCGGTGTTGGAGCAAACTGTATTTACCCAATCGTAGGTGTGACTCAATACGGATGGCATTACACCGGTAGCGATGTTGACCCAAAATCGATCGAATCAGCACGAGCAATCACAGAACGCAACGCCTCGTTAAACGGTAAGATCGAACTCGTACAACAAACCAGTGAGTCCAATATTTACCGCGGTATTATCCAGCCAAACGATTGCTACGATATTACGACTTGTAACCCGCCATTCCATCGCTCTGCTGAAGAAGCCGCGATGGGCAGTCAGCGTAAGCTGGATAATTTAAAAGCGAATCAGCGTAAAAAGGGCGTGAAGGTTCAAGCTCATCAAGCGAAAACGCCGCAAGTAAAAGCCAATAAACCAGCGCTTAACTTTGGTGGTCAAAATGCTGAGCTATGGTGTGAAGGTGGTGAAGCTGCGTTTATCCGTAAGATGGCGAACGAAAGCCAAGCATTCAGTGCGCAAGTGCTCTGGTTCACCACGTTAATCTCAAAGAAAGACAATGTTCGTCCGATGCGTAAACAACTTGAAAAGTTGGGTGTCAAAGCGATCCGAATCGTGGAAATGAGCCAAGGACAAAAAGTCAGCCGCTTTATAGCTTGGTCCTACATGGACAAATCGCAGCGTAAAGCGTGGATTGAATTAAAGTAATTATTCACAGCATACTGTTCTAACCATTAAAATAGCGCCACTCTGTTGGTGCTATTTTTTAACAATAAATTTATTGATTTAATATTTATAACAAATCTGGTTATTTTTCTGCTTAATAGATTTGTTTATAAGGGCTATCAACTTTAAATAACATGGGGTACTATTCCCCACAAGAAATAGTGTTAATACATGAATAGTTATGTCTGATAATGAACTGATCATTTTTCCTTGGAATCACAATTTTGAGACAGGGATTAAAAAGATCGATGAACAACATTACCATCTCTTTTTATTGGTAAATAAATTAGCCAATACGTTGATTTATGATGACCAAATAGAAGTTGATGGCGTGTTTAGTGAATTAAAGGACTACGCTCAATATCACTTTTCTTTCGAAGAAAGTATCTGGAACGAACACTTTCTCGATGATGTTTGGAATGATGATCACAAGAAAAGTCATGCGTCGTTCGTCAACGAAGTCATCAAGATTCAATGTGAATCTAAAACCCTCAACTGGCAAGAATCTATCGAACATATTCTGCAGTTCTTAATTCGTTGGCTCGTATTCCATATCATCGGCGACGACAAGAAAATGAGTGTCGCATTGAAAGAGTTGGAATCTACCGATTCTTTAGAGACGGCAAAAGTGAATGCGGTAGATACACTGCAAGGTATCAACGGTTTAGTCGCAGATACCGTGCTCAAAATGTATTTTGAAGTGTCTACTCAATCCATCGAGCTTGTTAGAGAAAAATATCGTCGTTTTGTGGCAGAAAAAGAGTTGAGATGTCTCAACAAAAAGCTGCAAGAACTTGCGATAACGGATGAATTATCGGGTCTGTACAATCGTCGATACTTCAACATCATGACGCCAGACATTCTTTCTAAAGCGCAAGCAGGAAAGCAAACTGTCAGCTTTATTTCCATTGACTTAGATTACTTCAAACAACTGAATGACGAGCTTGGTCACCTAAAGGGCGATGAGGCCATCACCAAGGTTGGGACGTTATTATCTTCGCAATTCAATGGTGTTGACGAAATCGCTTTTCGAATGGGTGGGGAAGAGTTTTTGATTGTGCTTGTCGACTCAGAGCATGAACATTGCGTTGAGCGCGCAGAGTCATTGAGAGAATCGATCTCTAAACTTTCAATCCTATGCGAAAATAATGCTCAGGCTCACTTGCTAACGAGCTCTATTGGCGTATTTAGTCAACGGGTAGAAACACACTTAGACATTCGATACTTCTTAGATAAAGTAGACCAGTGTTTATATAAAGCAAAACTGAGTGGAAGAAATAAGGTTGTTGCAGAGTCTATACTCATTATTGAATCTAAATAAAAACTACAGGTGATTTTTATAAATATAATAAAAAGGAAAAGTAATACCATAATTACCACTTTTCTTTTGAGAGGCTCTTAAAAATCAATAACAATGAATCTGATTTATTGAATGAGTTGAAGTTATCAGCGGCCCTCTGATTGAAAAGCAAACCTGTAAACCTTCATGACAGAATTTGTAATCTGTTTTTATATTTCTTTCTTTACCGTAGCTATTTCAGTCATTAATGATCATTCGCTTCGAACCGATGCAACTTCGTCGGTTTATCTGTTGAACCGACCCCATATTTACTGTTTGCTCAGTTATGAGAGCTCGCACTTTCAAACCGGACTTTTGTCCTGAAACTTTGCCCTGCTTCCTCATTATGATTGCGCCATCAGAACGAACGAGGAAAACATTATGACTGCTCATATCGCAGGTTCTGCAGAAGATTTTGCTTCAACAGTTATCATGCCGGGCGATCCGCTACGCGCGAAATACATCGCGGAAACCTACCTAGATGACGCCAAACTGGTTACGGACATTCGTAACATGCTGGGCTACACCGGTTATTACAAAGGTCAGCGCATTTCAGTGATGGGGCACGGCATGGGCATTCCATCAATGGTGCTTTACGGTCATGAACTGATTAATGACTTTGGTGTGAAACGCATCATCCGAATTGGCAGCATCGGTGCGACGCAAAAAGACGTTCACATGCGTGATGTTATCCTAGCTCAAGCGGCAGGCACAGATTCACCGACGAATGCTAAGCGCAGCAGTGGCTACCATATGGCAACGTCTGCAACGTTTGAATTGCTGCACAACGCTTACATGTCTGCGAAAGAGAAGGGCATAGATGTCAAAGTGGGTAACATCTTCACAGGCGATCTTTACTACGATCCGGATGAAGACATGATCCCAGCGCTAGAGCGCTTTGGCGTGCTTGGTGTGGATATGGAAGTGGCGGGCTTGTACGGCTTGGCACACCAATTCGGCATTGAATCGCTGGCGATTTTGACCGTGTCTGATCACTGCATTACTGGCGAAGAGACCACAGCAGAAGAGCGTCAGCTTTCTTTCAACAACATGATTGAAATTGCGCTAGAAACTGCGATTAAAGCTTAACCCTACAATTAAGTTTTCTTTGAGAGCTGGCTCGCTGGCTCTCTCTAATACTAAGAACATCTATCTATGAGCCCTTGGAGTGAATTATGAAAAATAAAATAACACTCACCGCAATTAGCTTTCTCGCCAACTTCATCATGGCGGGTTTTGCGACCCAATTTGGTATGTTGGTTGAACCGCTTGCCAACACCTTTGATGCGAACGTTAACGAAGTCGCATCGATTTTCTCGCTATTAAACGGCGGCGCACTTGCCGGTACTATCGCTGCTTTCTTTTTGATTGAAAAAGTCGGCATCAAACGCATGACCGTACTGTGTTACGGCGCGATTGCCGCGGCAGCACTGAGTCTATATGTCGCGCCTTCTCTGTTTATCGTGATGCTCGGCATGACCGTAATTGGCTTCTGTGGCGGTGTCGGTCTTTGTATCGCGGGTACTATCGTGGTATCGGTGTGGAAAGACAAAATTCAAAGCACCATGCTGGTGGTACAAGACGCGACCTTTAACATTGCAGGCGTCGTCTTCCCATTGATCACCACTTACGCGCTGACGAACGCAATGAACTGGAGCATCAGTTACTTAAGTGTGGGTGTAGTGGCATTGGCAACCATGTTTGTTGCTTTGCTGACCAACTTTAACCAATGCGGTGGTGAAAGCGGCTCTGAGCAAGAAGCTAAATCTGAATGGAACTTCGGCATCATCAGCGGTGGCGTAGGTTTGTTCCTAGGTATGCTTGCGTTGTACACCTTCCTAACTTGGGCACCAATGTTCGTGAAAGAGAAGTTTGATATTCCATTTGAGCAAGCAGGCAATATCATCACTCAATACTGGTCTGCCGCTCTGGTTGGTGCATTGGTTTCTACCGTGATTGTTTCGCGCATGAAGATTCAGACATTCCTACTGACTATCATCTCTGTTGCTATGGTGATCACTAGCGTTATCGTCACCACGGATAAACTAGAATGGCTGTCATACCTGACTTACGGTTACGGCTTTGCTTGTGCAGCGCTTTACAATGCTTTCATCGCTTACGGTGTTTCGTTTGTGCGCAATGCAACCAGCAAGAACGTGTCTTACATCTTAATCAGCGGCAGTGCGGGCGCGATGTTCAGCCCAGCTATCAGTTCAGTAATGGAAAGTGTGGTTGGTCTGCAAACCGTGATGTACGCCATCCCAGTTATCTACGCAGTAGTCGTCGCAATGCTGGTGGTTTCAATGAAGTTTAAGACACTAGAGCAAACGCAAACCGCTTAAATGAAATTAAGTACGAAAACAAAAAGGTCTGCACTGTGCAGACCTTTTCTCATTTACGATTGAAGAACTCAGCTATTCTTCAACAAAGTTACGTAGTCCTTCCAAGTCGAGAATACGTAATCCTTTCTTTTCTTTAGCGATAAAGCCTTTGTTCTCTAGTTCTTTCACAGCGCGACGATACACACGATCTGAGGTGGCAAATCGCTCCGCTTCCAAATAGTTCTTTTGGAATCCATCCACTGGCAGGTCATTTAAATACTGATGATAAATGTCGTACGCCACGTTATAGGTGATTGGGTAAAGTAATCGGCGAGAAAGAATCTCCACCGTATCTTGGTAATCAATAGCGATGGCGCTGGCAAAGTAAAGCGACAGTCGAGGCTGTTCTAACAAGCATTTTTGCAGCTTTTGCGCGTCAATAATCGCAACTTCAACCGGTTCTACCGGAACGATGTCCATTTGGCAGCGGTAGCCAGTAAAGAACTCCATTTCACCAAAGACTTGTTGTTCGCACTCAAGCGTGCCAAGCAGAAAGGTTTTGCCGTTTCTCGCCGTGACTCCCATGGAGATGCGACCGGAATCGACCAGATATAAGTTTTCGACATGCTCGCCTTGGGTGAGGAGCTTTTCGTTTTCATCAAAAATTCGGCGCGTACAGATGCAATCTCGAATCGTTTTTTCGATGAGATGTTTATCTTCACTCCATTGCGCCTCAAAGCGTCCTTTACCTAGGGTTTGTAACTGCATCGACGTACCTTAAATGACAATACCTGCGTGCTCAAAACGTGCCATTAATGGCTTGCTCTCTTGCTGATACCAGCTTGCCGGCATGTTGGGTTTTAGCTGGGCTTTTTCTTGTTTGCTGATCACAACATAGCGCAAAAACGTGTCGAGTGTGCTCGTCATTATTTCAAAGCTCATGTCGCCATCTTTACTGATGGTTTTTAATAGCCCAACGACCGTATCTTCCGGTATCAATGGTTCGATAACCGCATGTTTGCGCTCGGTAATCGTCTTAGAACAAGGTAGTGAAGCACGTGCAGTTTCCCAACACACTTTATTGGTTTTACTCACGAGGTTGTGTTTGTAGCAGTAATAGCTAAACAAAAAGCGTGACAGGTTCTGCCAGCGCTCAGCTTGGACTTCTAACCAAAGGTGTTGCAGCTCGATATCAGCGTCAGTCATGGGAATGCGTCAGAAAAGGAAAAGAGGGCGTAGTGTAACTGCGTTTAAGGTATTCGGAAAGTCACACGCATTTCGCCCTCTCTACGTTATTGCCTGATATTGCTTGGTCTCTTAACCCTGTCTTAACCAAGCCGCTGCTAATTTCCGTTCTCACACTGCTCCATCCTTGGGAGCGAATTCAAGTTAAGTGACGAAAACGTGTCATCTGATTGTGAGAAAGAAACATGTACAGAAAGTCTTTGGTTGCGGTGATGATTGCCGCCGCTCTTATAACTACAGGGTGCAATCCATCTTCCGCTTCTGAAGAAGCCAGTCAAGAAGGTCCGGCAGCATTTGCTCAGGTTGTAAAACTCTCTACTGTTGTTGCCAAATCCACGACTACGGCGTTGTATGAGCAAGTGCAAGGGCGCGTAAATCCCATCAAAATTGCGCAAATACGCCCTCAAGTCGAGGGGATCATCGAAGCAAGGTTATTCACCCAAGGGGACTTTGTGAAGAAAGGCACACCCTTATATCAAATCGATGCTGATTCCTACCAAATTGAAGTCGAAACCCAGCGTGCTAACGTGGTTGAAGCTGAAAACGCTTATAAAAAAGCACAAGCGCAATATGAGCGATTGAAAAAGCTCAGTGAGACTGATTTTGCCAGCCAGCAGAACTTAGATGATGCGCGTTTTAGTGTTGGTACAGCGAAAGGGCAATGGATGAGCCGCAAAGCGCAGCTTAATAAAGCCAAACTCGATTTAGAGCGTACCGTCGTAACCGCTCCAATTGACGGTGTGATAGGTGAAGAGCTGATCACTGAAGGTGCGTTGGTCAAGCCGAGTGACTCGTCGCCGCTAGCGGTGATTCGTAAGGTTGATCAAGTGTATCTCGATGTGCAAGTGCCGGCGTCTATGGCTTCTCGTTTAACCGATGACATCCATCAATCCGATCGCAGCTTAAAAGTGATATCGCCCGGCGGTCAGATCCTCTCAGGTAAGGTGGTCTATTCCGCTGTGTATGTGGATGAAGAAACCAGCAACGTGACCTTGCGTGCTGTCGTTGATAACACATCGCGAGGATTGTTGGTTGGGCAATTTGTACGAGCACAGATCCCCGTTGGCGAAGTTGAGGGTTTTGCTATTCCCAATTTAGCCGTGAAACACAAATCGACGGGCGAGGCTTACTTGTTGGTGGTGAAAAATGGGCAATTGGAAGAGCGGCTTGTAACGACCGATGGTAATACTGGCGGCATGACCCTAGTGACCAGTGGTGTCAATGAAGGAGAGCAAGTGGTGGTCGTTGGTGGTGAGAACGCTTTTCCCGGTACCAGTATCGAAACAATGGAATGGCACGACAATACTAAGCAGTTGAATGGGTAATCACTATGTCGCACTTTTTTATTCGCCGCCCCATCTTTGCGTGGGTGATCGGCATCCTTATTACGCTTTTGGGTTTAGTGTCGATTACGCAGCTCGCAGTGGAGCGATTTCCGTCGGTGAGTCAGCCTCAGGTTGACGTCTTTTTTAGCTACCAAGGAGCCTCGCCGGAAACCATCAATGACACCGTTATTTCGATCATCGAACGTGAGTTGTTTGGTACTGATGGCATTGAGTCGTTTACATCCAGCTCAGATTCGACTGGTAATGGGCAGATCAGCGTGAAGTTTGCCTACGGGACTGACCCTGAACTGGCGCAAATTGCGGTGCAGAACAAAATAAAAACCGTTGAGCCTCGTTTACCTCAAGACGTAAGACAAAGTGGTTTGAATGTTGAGTCGAGTTCAAGCTCCGATCTGATGTATTTAAGCGTGTACTCCAAATCAGGCAAGATGACAGAAGGGGCATTGAGTGACTTTTTAGCGCGCAATGTGACCGATGAAATCAAGCGTATACCTGGGGTTGGTAAAGTGACGGTTTACTCTGCCGAGCACGCGATGCGTATATGGGTCGATCCACAAAAGCTAGTTTCTTATGACCTTACCATGTCTGACGTGACGGGCGCCATCAGCGCGCAAAACGTACAAATCGCTTCGGGGCAAGTAGGGCAAGAGCCTGCAAAAGTAGGGCAGAAAACCGTAACGCCGTTGACCGCGTCGGGACAGCTCAAAAACGTCAAAGAGTTTGAGAACATCATTTTGCGCTCTTCGACCGATGGTAAACAACTGCGACTTAAAGATGTGGCGCGCGTTGAATTGGGGCAAGAAAGCTATAACTTTGGCAGTCGCATCAATAGCAAATCGTCGGCAAGTATCGGGATTAAGATGATGTCAGGCGCGAATGCGGTGGCGACGTCGAACCGCATTCATGCGCGGATGAAGGAGCTCAAGAAAACCTTTCCTGAAGACATCGACTACATGGCGTCGGGTGATGCAGCACCATTTGCGAAAATCTCCATTCAGAAAGTGGTTAAGACGTTGGTTGAAGCGATGATCTTGGTGTTTATCGTGATGTACCTATTTTTGCAGCGATTTACTTACACCTTTATCCCCGCCATTGTCGCACCGATAGCCTTGTGCGGTGCGTTCGTGATCATGAAGTTGATGGGCTTTTCGATTAATGTTTTCACTATGTTCGGGATTGTTCTATCGATCGGTATCATTGTGGATGATGCGATCATTGTGGTGGAAAACGTCGAACGCTTGATGGCAAAAGAAGGACTATCACCTTTAGAAGCGACTAAAAAAGCGATGAAAGAAATCTCCGGTGCCGTAATTGGGGTAACGGCGGTCATGGTGGCGGTGTTTGTGCCAATCTCTTTCGCTTCGGGGACGTCTGGGCAAATCTATCAGCAGTTTGCGCTGTCGATCGCTGTTGCGATTTTGTTCTCTGCATTTTTGGCGCTAACCCTGACGCCAGCGCTGTGTGCGACCATGTTAAAACCCATTAAGGAAGATGCGCACAAGCGTACGGGTTTATTGGGTTGGTTTAACCGCGCGATTGAATCCTCCACCCAGCGTTATGGCTCGTTGGTGGCGAAGACAACCAATAAAACGATGCGCATGATGGGGATTTACCTCGTGTTATCGGTGGGTGCGGTGTACATGTTCCAGCAACTCAACAGCACTTTCTTCCCAGAAGAAGATCAAGGTTACTTCTTTTCGTCGATCCAACTGCCAGCCGATGCGAGCCGAGAAAGAACCTTAGAAGTGGTTTCGATTGCTGAAAAGTTCCTATTAGCTCAGCCAGAAGTGCGCGCTTCCAACGTAGTCTTGGGCTTTAGTTTTGCGGGTTCCGGCTCCGGCTCTGCACTCATGATTACAGACTTAGTTGAGTGGGATAAGCGTGAGCGTTCGAGTGCGGACATTGCCAATGCATTTAACGCGTACATGAGTGAGCACTCTAATGACGGTGCGGTGTTTGCGGCTTTACCTCCTGCAATCCAAGGGTTAGGCGCAACTAATGGCGTTAGCTTCCAACTGCAAGATCGAGCAAATAGAAGTGCAGCCGATTTTGAGCAACTGAAACAGAAGTTCAACCAAGCATTGACGGCTCGACCAGAAGTGACAGGGCTGTTTTATAACGCAACTCCTTATACGGTAGGGCTGGCGTTAGATATTGACCGTGAAAAGGCAATGACGTTGGGTGTTTCGTTCTCTGACATTAGCGAAACTCTGAGCACCGCTATGGGGTCAAATTACGTCAATGATTTTCCAAACCATGGGCGGATGCAGAAGGTGATTGTGCAGGCGGACCAGAAATACCGCATGAACATCGAAGATGTTTTGGGCATTGCGGTGAAAAACAGCAGTGGAAAATTGGTCTACTTATCCGAGCTGATCAAAGCCGATTGGAAGTCCATGCCGCAACAGCTAACGCGATATAATGGTATGCAAGCGGCGGACACTTCTGCGATGGCGGCTGAGGGCTACAGCTCCGGACAGGTAATGAACGCAGTGTTAGAAGTCGCTAGCCAAGTCGATGACAGCGTGAGTATTGAATGGACCAACTTATCCAAACAAGAACGTCAGGCAGAATCTGAAGTGGAGATCTTGTTGCTGTTCTCTTTGCTGGTGGTGTTTTTAGTGCTTGCTGCGTTATATGAGAGCTGGACCATACCAATTGCGGTTGTCTTGGTCGCACCGCTTGGGCTATTGGGCTCTGCGTGGGCGGTATCATTAAGTGGGCTGCAAAACGATATGTTCTTTAAAGTGGGGTTAATTGCCCTGATCGGCTTATCGGCTAAAAACGCGATATTGATTGTTGAGTTTGCCAACCAACAACGCAAGCTAGGATTATCGGTTGCTGAAGCAGCAATTCAAGCGGCGAAATTGAGATTACGACCAATCTTGATGACCTCTCTGGCATTTACCTTTGGTATTGTGCCACTGATGTTCGCAAGTGGGGCAAGCTCAGAGATACAGAACTCACTCGGTACAGGCGTATTTGGTGGCATGGTATCAGGGACGTTATTAGCCTTGTTGTTTGTGCCGACCTTCTTTGTGTTTGTGAACAAGCTAACCAAAACTAAGCGTTAAGTCGCGTCAATGGTTAGCCAAGTAGGAGCGATGCCAAAGCAAGCTCGTGTCTAACAAGGCATTACTACGCTAGGCGATTCAAAAATAATAGGGGGCGAGTGAATTCGCCCCTTTTTGCGTTCAGTTAGGGTCGTCTTAACCCAACCTTAACCTGACCCTTTTTAGTATCCACTCTCGAAAAAAGCGAAAATAATAACGAGCATGGAGAGTGGTAGCGTGACGGTTCTTATCGGTAGTCGATTTGTTTACTCTTTTCTTGATGGCACCATTGTGGATACCGAGCAAGAAGAAGAGACAAAAGTGCTTGGCAAAAACAGCAATCAGTTACTTAGTATGATGATTGAACACCCAAACCAAACTCTATCGAGGCAAATTCTGTTTGATAGAATTTGGACGGATAATGACGTTAAAGTCACTGAAGCGAGTTTGACCCAAGCCATTGCAACGCTAAGAAGGACCTTGTGCGACAATCGTCAAAAGTCTGAGTATATTCTTACTGTGCCTAAGTGCGGTTACCGTTTCATCGCTTCTGTCGAGTGTTTGCCTCCAGACAAGCTCATTGTTGAAGAGAGCCTTAAACAGCAAACACAAATCGAGATGCCTTCTTTGCATCGTGAAGAGACCACTTATGCGGTCGAGTTTTATCAAAATACCAAAAGTTGGTTAAGTAAAATTAGGGACGCTTTTGCGATATGGTAAAACACAGTCCAAAGCGTTCATTCGACCAACTAAACAACATTTAAGGGGATTTCATGTCATCCAATCACTTACAGCTTCTCATCGTAGAGGATGATCACGACCTTGCGAGCGCTGTGATTGACTATCTCGCCTTGGAAGACATCCATTGCGACTATGTGGCGAACGGCGTGGCATGCTTGCAGATGATTGAAAAAACCGACTATGACGTGATCATTTTGGATATCAATTTGCCAAGAATGAACGGCTTAGATGTGTGTGAAAGACTGCGAGAGCAAGGGTTGGAAACGCCAATCATCATGCTCACAGCATTAGACTCGCTGAGCGACAAACTTGCGGGATTTTCGCGCGGGGCAGATGATTACCTTATCAAACCTTTTGCGATGGAAGAGTTGATTGCCCGAACTATTGCCCTATCTAAACGGCGTAGCGCGCAAAACACCAAGTTAACCATTGCCGATCTGACCATCGATGTACAAAAGAAGACCGTGAATCGAGCAGGGCAGTCCGTTTTACTGTCTCCGATTTCTTTTAAGATATTAGAAGTGCTGATGCGTGAGAGCCCAAATCCTGTCACTCGTGAGCAGTTGATGTACAAAATTTGGGGTGAAGAACAGCCCGACAGCAACAGCCTTAAAGTTCACATGTTTAACCTGCGTCAGCGCGTCGACCAAGGACACCAGAAAAAGCTCATTAAGACCGTGGTGAAGCAAGGCTTTGTAATCTCAGAAGGAGATGTGTCGTGAAGATCAGACCCAGTATCCGTTTATACAGTTTTTTTGCGGTATTACTCACAGGCGTTACGACAATCGTGGTGTTGTCCGTTTTAACTATGCACTACTTTTTCTCCGGCATGGACATCGCACTAAGAGACTCGATGTTCTCTCACGCGATCTCTATAGAGACCCAACCTGGAGAACCAGTAAAAATCAGCGACTTTACCATTGCTTCACGTTGGCGCGATCTGCCCCAAGATGTGCGTGAGAATATTCCTCGTGATAGCTTGGAAACGAATACACTTACCAACTATTTTGTTGATGGTTCGATCTTCTCGCCACCCAAAATGGCATTGTTTGCGATGAAAGTGCAGCATAATGGCATGCTGAAATATGTCTCAGTGTCTTTCTACGACAGCTCTGAGCAGTTCCCCGTTGATGATGAGTTTCCTCACTTCTTCATTATTTTTTCTACCGCGTTGGTGGCGATATTGCTGTTCTATTTGGTTTTGATCATCATCTTTCGCAAGGTCACAACACCTGTTGAACAGTTAAAGAATTGGGCAAAGAACATGACGACGGATCAACTTAGTCAGCCTATTCCAGATTTTCACTACAGCGAGCTCAACGTGCTGGCGAATATCGTTAAATCAAGCATGGAGTCAGTGCAGCAAAGTGTTGAACGTGAGAAAAAATTTCTTGCCTACGCGAGTCATGAGCTAAGAACACCTATTGCGGTCACCAAAACCAATACCGAACTGCTAAAGAAGATGTGTGAAAAGCAAGTTGAGGTGGAAAAACAACAGGAGGTGCTCAGACGGATATCGCGTGCAAATGCGACGATGACCGACTTAACAGAAGCAATACTGTGGCTCAACCGAGGTAACGCGCCTCAAATCCCTGCCAAAGAAGTGGTGTTGGGAGATTTATTAGCCCAAATCATTGATGAATTGTCCTATTTGCTGCAAGGCAAGCAAGTAACCGTTGATATTATTACTGATCGACAACAAGTGTTATTGGTCGAACCGTTAGCGCGAATGGTTTGCACCAATCTGGTTCGCAACGCTTTCCAACACACGGCAGATGGTTTTGTGCAAGTAAAGCAAGAGGGCAGCTCGGTGGTGATATTCAATCAAAGTGCAACTCAAGATGCAGAAGAGAACAATCTCGGTTTTGGCTTAGGGCTTGAATTGACTGAACGAATCATCAAGCAGAACAACTGGCTGTATAAAAACCGAGCCATTGATAATGGTCATGATGTGTTCATTGATTTTGCTGCAGTTGGGTCCTAGTTTTTAGCATTGTGCCTGAGCAGTAAACGCCCAACAGACTAAAGAAAAGAATATTGGGCGTTGCATGATCATGCTAAACGTTACTATTTAACTAGAAGTGTCCCAAATACTGCCAATCAGCGTTATTTGGGTTGGCCTCCGTTGGCCAAGGAAAGTACCAGTACTTGCCGTCAATGAGGCGGTAGTAATGGTAACCACCACGGAAGTGATACACGTAAATATCGTTGATGGCACCCGTGTTGTTGTTCTCGCCCCAAACCCCCATGCGATCTTGCTTGTGCCAGTTTAAGATCTCGGCATCAAACTTAGCTAGGTCAATGTTGAGCTCAGCAATGTACTGTTCAATATCCGTATCGCTACCAATAAAGCGCCAATCAGCGTCAGAGGTGTTTTGAACTGGCAACGCGCTGTTCACTCCCGGACGTTTTTGCATAAAGTAACGGCGCTCACCGCTTTCATCGGTATCAATGAAAATAGCGTTCTCAGATTGACCCCATGTTGTTGAACTCGCTTGTTCCCAAGTTAGCAATTGAGGTTGATTGAAGTAGCTGGCAACACGCTGTGCATTGTCGATGTTACTACGATCGACTTTCAGTGGGTTAAAATCAAACTGGACATGGTTTTCCGCTGAGCCTAGGTACTTCCAGCCTTCATTGTCTGCTTGGTTGGTTGGGAAATCCGCCGCAGAGATGTCACGCATTAGGAAGTAATCGCGAGTGCCGGTGACTGGGTTAGGGTACACGTAAAGTGCACCAGCGCGGCGTTCTGCGCTTGTCTCACCATTGTTCAGCACACCCGCTCCGTAGTTGTCTGCTACGAACTTGTCGAAGTCAGCCACAAAGCCAAAGTCGACGCGGTTTAACGCTGCGTTGTCGGCAAACATGACTTGTTCATCAATGTATTGTTTGTAACCGTGCTCCTGACCAACAAAGATAGGACCAACAAGCTTGTCGATCGCTGGGTTTTGATCAGGGATCAAACTATCTAGCACTTGCTCACCATTCACGTCAGTACAACTTAAGGTGACACGAGTCGGTAGTGGCAGCTGCTCTAGGTTAAAGTGGAACTTATTGCTTTGTGAGTCGTTTAATCGGCTACTTGCAACCGCAATGTTTTGTACTGAGCCATCCTGACGCTCCACCGTAACCGCACAGCTACGTTGAGAGATCATACTCGGTTGATGCATTCCACCTTGATGTCGAGCGTAACGCCAATCCGCTCCGTTGTTGTGTTTCACGCCACTAAACTGCTGGCAGTGGGAAGAGGTAAAATAGCCGGCACCGTCATGGCTCGTGCCAGATTTATCAAGCACGCAAAGTGGCACTTCGCCAATTTCGGTGTTCGGCGTGTAAGTCACAGCACCTTCACCGTATTTAGACAGCAACGAGTAGTCATGATCTTGAGAAATCATGTGCTCACGCTGACCATTGATGTTCCAGTACATGTCTTCGCTGCTTTCACAACGCATCATATCTTCACTGACGCTACCGACGAAGTTTGCACTTTCGCCGTTGTTTGCCGTGTAGGTGAACTGACAAATACGAGCTTGCTGATTGTTGACCTTCATCGTCTGCCACAAATCTTGTTGAATTTGTTCGTCAGACAAAGAAGACACCGCTTGCCAGCCTTCCGGATGATAAGTTATGTCTGGTGAAGAAGGCAGCTCAAACACGTTGCCGTAGTTGGAGTAAATCAGTGGGTAAACTTGGCTTGCAAGTTCGTTACGCGGATCGTAAATGCCCAACATAGTGACAACAGGCACGCCTGCCGCGCTAGGTACTGGCGTGTCGGTTTGTGCTTCTTCGTAACTTTGGCTTTCTTGATTCCAACGAACATAACCAGTCGAGCTGTTTAAATCGACGTTAAAGCCGTTATTGAGCCAAGTTTGTACACGGCGAGACTGAGAAGGGTGCTCTAACGTGTAATGACTAATGGTGCCCAATAGCGCAGCTTCGCCACCGGCTTGAGCGTCACGCATAAAGCGGAATTCACCAGCAAATGGTGGCACCACTTCGCCACCCACATCGTTAGTCGTGGCTTCACCTGTCCAGTGTAAGTTACCAATAAAGCGGCGATGCAGAGCATCCCAACCCCAACCAGATTCCAAATCGTGCGTAGAAGCATACCAAGGGTAGTGACCCAGACCGTAGTTATGACCCAGTTCGTGCGACCATTCGTTACCGGTTGTCGCTGTTAACGTCACGATGCCACCGCCGCCACTGCCACCATGGTCAATAATGCCATTGGTGTACACGCCGCGGTTGGTGTGCGCGGTAATGTGATTGAAGCGTTTATTGTAAGCTTGCGAATAGCCGGCACTATCGGTAATGCCGACGTTCGCATTATTCACACCTGTAGATACCAGTGCTTTACCAATGGCTTCACGCATGTCACCGCCGTGCCAGCCACCTTCACCATCGGAGCTTGTGGTGTAAACCTTACCGTTTGGCAGCGTCACTTTCGGGAAATAAGCGGCAGTGTAATCTGCCATCACCAGTTTAGATGCTGGGATTTTCTGGAAGTAATCGGCGCTGAGTTTTGCCATGTTTTTGATCATGGTGTTGCCATCACGTGGCGCTGTGAGCATACCCATGTCGATGTTTTGAATGATAAGCTCCGGCGCGCCGCCAAAGACAAGTTCATTGGCAGCTAAGTCGCCTTGGCGATCAGTGTTATCGGTTAAGCGCAGCGACAAGCCTGGCTTCATCCAATCCCATTGCAACGGCAGTGACCACGCGTGATGGGAGAATACCACTTTAGAACGTCCATTATCTGGCTGATCAGAAGCTGCAAGCGCGTTTGGTGGCAGCATTGGGAGGCGAGTGATTACAGTGCCTTCAAAGCTCACTTCTACCCAAACTTGTTGAACGGTTTTATCTTCTGGCGTGAATAAAAGCAGAGCTTCACGGTCGATCACCAAGTCAGGGAACAGGTTCACATCGTTTTGATTCGGGGCGGTGGTAGTATGGGTTTGAGCAAAATGGATAGAACCAGTCAAATCGCCATTCAAGTGATTGTCTAACGGCAATTCGTCTGCGTAACCAAGGCGTGCAGCACTTGTCGTGAACTCAATCTTTTGTGGCTCGATACAATCGATCGCATTACACGAAGAAAGCTCCGCCGTGTACCGAGTGTCTGGTTTCAGGTTACCAATGAACAAGCCAGATTGAACGTTGTCATAACGAACGGGCTCTGAACCTGATTCGGTCAACGTCAAAACCACATTGTCATTCGCGTTTTGCGTAGCCCATTTTAGCTGAACACCTTGATCTGAAACGCTGGCTACGTTCAATGCATTGATGCTTGGCGCAGATAGGTCACCACAATCAGAAGTCTCGATGTTTTGAATCATATCTGACTGCCAAATGTATTCGCCATTTGGACGCTTAGAGCCGCGGGCAGCAGGGATATATTCTACGTAGCAACCTGTGTCGTCTGGGTTCATCACGCCAAACTCTTTGTGCATCAGGTAGAAGCCGCCGTTGTACATGATGAACTCCCATTCAGGACCGACGAAGTCCACCACATTGCGGTAGGCTTGGTCTTGATCGCCGAATAAGAATGGGAACTTAGGGTAGCCATCAAAGTTCACCCAGTATTCATAGCCTTGGAAATCAAGGTAGGTTTCGCCATCGCGTTGAGACGTACCTTGACCTTTGTCTGCTAACTGCTTGAGCATTTCTATGCGTTCAAAGGTTTGGTTTCCGATTTCGACCAAGGTTAGGTCGTGGTTCGCGTTTGCGAAAGTGGCTGTACTTCCTAATAAGGATGAGATCAGCCAAGCGAGCGTGTTTTTCTTCATATTAGACTCTACTTTTGCCAATTGAATAGACATTTATGTGTCGCCAGAAGCTCGACACAGTATGGAGGGGGATTACATAAGCACTCTTAATGCAAGTGACTTATGGATTTGATTATCTGATGGGAACCGCCGACGAAATAGATAGCATGAATTATGCCTGTGATTTTGCTTCCAGCTCTGATTTGATCACGAAAGCAGATTGGTACCTTATGTCCAAATTCACATTTATCCATCTATACAAAATGACGTTTTCTATGTATGCGTACGCCATGTTGCTCTGGGGAATCGTTGTTTTTTGGTGGCTTAACTGCGTAATAGAAGGGGACGTTACTCAACGGAAATAAAAATCCCCTCCATGCGTAAAGCAGGAAGGGGATTTAGGTTACGTTTTAGACTAAGCGCAAGTTGTGCTTACTTAGTTCGCTTATTTGACGAGGAAGTGCTTAACGAATTCCGTGATTTTCACCATGTCGTCAACCGCGATGAATTCTTCAGTTGTGTGTACTTTCGCCATACCAGTAGAAAGGTTTACCGTTGTTAGACCTTTCTTGTTGAAGTTGTTTGCGTCGCTGCCGCCACCAGTGCCTTTTGTGAATGCATCGATGCCCATGTCAGCGAATGCCGCTTTGATTGCTGAGACGTGAGCGTTGTCTTCTTCGATAACAAATGCGTCGTATGCGCGGCTTGATTCGATTTCAACTTCTGCGCCGTGTTTTTCACATACTGACTCGAAGGTAGAGATCATATGGTTCACTTGCGCTTCTAGCTTCTCACCGTTTAGAGAGCGTGCTTCAGCAACGATTTTTAGTTCTGGCATCACGATGTTTGTCGCTTGACCGCCGTTTACCATACCGATGTTTGCTGTGGTTTCTTCGTCGATACGAAGCAGCTTCATGTGGTTGATTGCATCTGCCGCTACCATGATTGCGCTGATGCCTTCTTCAGGTGCTAGACCCGCGTGTGCTGGGCGACCTTTGATTGTTGCAACGATTTTTTGCTGACCAGGTGCTGCTGTCACGATAGTGCCGATAGGACCGCCTGTGTCCAGTACGATCGCTTCTTTAGACGTTACGTGTGTCATGTCGAAGTACTCAGAGCCGAACAGACCGCCTTCTTCATGCACAGTGAAAGCAAGCTCTAACGTTTTGTGCTCTAGGTTTTCAGCTTGGATGCAACGAACCGCTTCCATGATTGCTGCAATGCCAGACTTGTCATCACCGCCAAGGATCGTATTGCCTTTAGATCGAATGATGCCATCTTCGATGATCGGCTCAATGCCGATACCAGGCGTTACTGTATCCATGTGGCAGCTCATGAGGATAGAGCCTTCTTTCTTACCTTCTAGACGTGCATAAACGTTGAAGCCATTAGAAATTTGTTCTGGTACAGGTAGTTTTTGAACCGTAAAGCCTAACTCGCCCAGTTGCTCAGCCAGAGTTTCTGCGATTTGTTTTTCATTCATAGATTCGCTATCGATGCGAACCAGTTGGCAGAAATGTTCAACTAGACGTTCTTGATTAATTTGTGTCATTTGGATGTCTCTTTCTTTCTTGGTCGAGACCGCAGCGGTATAGAGTGCGAGCCCGAAAGGGAACAGAACACCTCTTATTACACACCTAGTCCGTGTCAAAACTGTCTTGAATCAAAAAATACCGCTGCCTGACATTCTCTT
Organism: Vibrio jasicida CAIM 1864 = LMG 25398; assembly: GCF_000400365.1. Classification (GTDB taxonomy): domain Bacteria; phylum Pseudomonadota; class Gammaproteobacteria; order Enterobacterales; family Vibrionaceae; genus Vibrio; species Vibrio jasicida. The sequence continues at coordinate 176,557 of NZ_BAOG01000003.1, forward strand.
GACCTACGAATTACCGGATCTGATGCGGCGGTCACGAAAGTAAAAATGGGCTAGGTAAATATGTAAACAAGACTAACACCCAGTTTTTTGGGGTGATAGAGAAAAACTAATCGTTTGTTATGAGCTTTTAGCGAATCTTTACAAATATCGAAAGTGACTGATTTATATAAGGGCGAGTGGTATTTATGTACAGAGTCGAGCTATTTATGTAATTGATGAAAAGTTAACAGTATAACTGCATAGTCGATTGTAATTTAACGGGTAATTATTGAAGCAGTATCACATCTGTGGGTTAATACGGTCTCTGTTTATTCATGTCCTCTCGCACTGCCTTTCTGGATAGGCCGAACTCTGCAAAGGGTTCGGCCGCTATACTTAAATAATAATCAAATCCAAGTTTTCTGAGTATAAAAACGCAAAAAGCCGAGTCGCTGACTCGGCCTCGTATCCAGATAATTGGGTTAACTTTTTTGCAAGCTCAATAAAGTTACACCTATCAACCATTCAATCGTGCGTTGGCATGACTTGTTAAGCTTGAACGATGCAACAGTCTCAATCTGCGTTTGAATCTCATTGAGATAAGGTGTGTGATGCTCACAAACTGTCATCAAAAATGCCAAACGCCAAATCGCCATAAACGCTTCATCGCCAAACGCATGTTCCCAACTGTCAATGAAGTCTTTTTCATTACCTGACATGTTCAACTTATCGGCCATGATTTTTAGTAGTCGGCCTTGTAGAGCGCGAGGAATATCGGCTTTCTTTGCAAAGTGATGGCTTATGCCCGTCCTCGATATTCCCGATTGCTCACTCAACGTCGTGTAGGACATCTTCTCGTAACCAAGCTTGATCAACTGCTCTGTCGCGACATTGAGGATGGTGTTGATGGTAATCTGGGTATCTTCTTGAGTTCGGCGTGCCATAACTATTTGCCAGTGTAGTGGTTAAAAAATGATACTACCACTTATCGGCACTCATTCCATATATTATCAGAATAATTGTCCGTATATTGACACTGTTTGAATGAGAATTGCGCGTTACTGCCCACAAAAGTCATTGCGGTAACAATCTGTTTACATCTTAATTGGGCGTGTAAATTTAAAAACGATATGCTAATACATTGATATTATGTGTTTTCCTTATTTTTCACGTAAACGATTGCGGGCGAATAATGTCGTGTAACATATTTTTTACATTACGTTGCAAAAAGTGCATGAAGCTAGATTTCCTCGTATGTATTCCAATTTTTCTCCTCCTGCGCCAAGTTAGAAATATCGAACAAGAACGTATGTTCAAACACAACAATGACATAAGGAGAAAGTCATGGTGGACACCTACAACCCATTAGGCACGGATGGATTCGAATTTGTGGAATACACAGCGGCGGATAGCGAAGGTATTGAACAACTGAAAGCGCTGTTTGTTTCGTTGGGTTTTGCAGAAATCGCAAAACACCGTTCTAAGAAGGCTTGGCTGTACCGACAAGGTGACATCAGCTTTATCGTTAATGCTCAGCCGCACAGTCAGGCAGAAGGCTTCGCTAAAGTTCATGGACCTTCCGTTTGTGGCATGGCATTTCGCGTGCAAGACGCTAACGTGGCGCTAAAGCAAGCGCTGGATAACGGCGGTGAAGAGTACAAAACGGAAATCGGTCCGATGGAGCTAAGCATTCCGGCAATTTACGGTATCGGTGAGAGTCTTCTGTACTTCGTTGATCGTTACGGCAAACAGAGCATTTACGATGTCGACTTCCGCTTCTACGATGATGCAGAGGAACGTCTAGCGAAAGCAGACGTTGGCATGTACGAAATCGACCATCTGACTCATAACGTGAAGCAAGGCAACATGGATGTGTGGTCTGGATTTTACGAGCGCATTGGTAACTTCCGCGAGATTCGCTACTTCGACATTGAAGGTAAGCTGACTGGGCTTGTTAGCCGCGCAATGACCGCACCGTGTGGCAAGATCCGCATTCCAATCAATGAGTCCTCTGACGACAAATCGCAGATTGAAGAGTTCATCCGTGAATACAACGGAGAAGGTATTCAGCACATCGCGATGACAACCGATGACATCTACCAAACCGTTCAAACACTGCGAGATCGTGGTATGGACTTTATGCCAACACCGGATACGTACTACGAGAAAGTCGACGAGCGCGTAAAAGGACATGGGGAAGACGTCAGCAAACTGCGTGATCTGCAAGTCCTCATTGATGGCGCGCCAACCAAAGACGGCATCTTACTGCAAATCTTCACCCAGACTGTAATTGGTCCTGTGTTCTTTGAAATCATTCAACGTAAAGGCAACGAAGGTTTTGGTGAGGGTAACTTCAAAGCTTTGTTTGAATCGATTGAAGAAGACCAAATCCGTCGAGGAGTACTAAGCGATGCATAAATGGATCACATTCCCTCATCGGGAGGGAGTGTGCTCCAAGCAAGCACATGCTGATTTCCCGGAAGAGGCAATTTACGAACGTGAAGCAGGTCGAAGTGGATTCTTCGGTCCTGCGGCACACTTTCATCATCAACACGCACCGACAGGTTGGTCTGAGTGGGAAGGCGATTTACGTCCGCGCGCTTTCGATTTCAACCTAGTCGAAACGGCGAGTCAGATTTCGCCTTGGGCAGTGCCGCATCTGCTACACAACGCCAACTGTAAGATCCGTGTATGGCGTATGGACGAAAAGATGGACTTCTTGGTGCGTAACGCCGATGGCGATGAGCTGCTGTTCATCCATCACGGCACGGCAGATCTTTACTGCGATTATGGTCATCTCAAAGTGAGCGAAGGTGATTACGTGATGATCCCACGCTCAACCAGTTGGCGATTAGAACCAAGCGAGCCAATGTTTGTTCTGATGATTGAAAACACCGACGCTGCTTATTCTTTGCCAGAAAAAGGCATGGTGGGTAATCACGCTGTATTCGACCCAGCCGTTCTGGAAACGCCGTCAATTAATGACGAATTTCGCGCGCAATACTCAGAAGATCAAACTCAAGTTCATGTGAAGCGCCATGACAAAGTCAGCGTGATTACTTACCCATTCAACCCGCTTGATGCGATTGGTTGGCACGGTGACTTGGCTGTGGTGAAAGTGAACTGGCGTGATATTCGACCTTTGATGTCGCATCGTTATCACTTACCGCCTTCTGCCCACACTACATTTGTTGGTGCTGGATTCGTTGTGTGTACGTTTGTACCTCGACCGATCGAAAGCGACCCTGGCGCACTAAAGGTGCCGTTCTATCATAACAATGACGATTATGACGAAGTCTTGTTCTACCACGCAGGGGATTTCTTCAGCCGTGACAACATCGAAGCAGGCATGGTGACTTTCCATCCGGCAGGTTTTACCCACGGTCCTCACCCGAAAGCGTTCAAAGCGGGTCAGGAATACAAGAAGAAGTTTACCGATGAAGTGGCAGTGATGATTGATACACGCCATGCGCTCGAGTTCTCTGACGAGCTCGGTAAGGTTGAAAACAAAGAATACGTCTATAGCTGGCAAGAGAAGTAAGGGGCAAGGATGAAATTAGCAACCAAGAAAAATGGTACTCGCGATGGTCTGTTGCTGGTCGTGAGCAAAGACCTGACACAATGTGTTCCGGCAACCGAAATTTTCCACGCGATGCATCTCGCGCCCACCATGCAAGTGGCATTGGATAACTGGGATAAAGTCGCTCCACAACTGGAAGAGCTTTATAACGCGTTAAACAATGGTTCGGTTTCAGGAAGTGAAGCGTTTGAATCCCACTATCTAGAGTCACCATTGCCTCGCGCCTATCAATGGGCGGATGGCAGTGCCTACGTCAATCACGTTGAACTAGTGCGTAAAGCGCGTGGTGCAGAAATGCCAGAAAGCTTCTGGACCGATCCTTTGATGTATCAAGGTGGCTCTGATGCATTTATTGGTCCTTGCGACAACATCGAATTTGCGAGCGACGAGTGGGGCATCGATTTCGAAGGTGAAGTTGCCGTGATCACCGGTGACGTGCCGATGGGAGCAAGCATTGCAGAAGCACAAGAATCCATTCGTCTTATCATGCTCGTTAACGATGTGTCGTTGCGTGGTTTGATCCCAGCGGAGCTGGCGAAAGGCTTTGGTTTCTTCCAATCAAAACCATCATCGGCGTTTTCTCCTGTTGCAGTAACGCCAGATGAGCTGGGTGAAGCATGGTATGAAAACAAAGTTCATTTGCCTTTGGTTTCAACCTATAACAATGCGCCATTTGGTTGCCCGAATGCAGGGGTAGATATGACGTTTGATTTCGCTGATTTGATTGTTCATGCCAGCAAAACCCGTCCACTTTCTGCGGGCGCAATCATTGGTTCGGGCACAGTATCGAACAAGCAGGGCACGGAGCACGGTACCTCTATCGAAGAGGGTGGCGTAGGCTATTCGTGCATTGCAGAAGTGCGCATGATTGAAACCATTCGTGATGGTAAACCGTCGACGAGCTTTATGTCGTTTGGTGACTCTATCAAGCTAGAGATGTTTGACGCAGATGGTAACTCGATCTTTGGCGCGATTGATCAGCAAGTCAGCCAATACCTAAAACACTGAGAGTGAGGGGCAAGGGAAGTATGAGCGATAACATCACCCTCTATGGCTATTGGCGCTCTTCGGCGGCTTATCGAGTTCGCATTTGTTTGAACTTAAAAGAGCTGAAGTACGAGTCCAAATCGATTCATTTGGTACGTAATGGCGGCCAGCAGCACAGCGCGGAATATCATGAGTTAAACGCCTCTGAGCTCGTGCCAGTGCTGGTGGATGGTGATATTCAACTCAACCAATCTCTTGCCATCATTCAGTATCTCGATGAGGAGTATCCACTAGTTCGAGTGGTTCCAGAGAAATTGCCGCTTCGTTACCATGCTTTGGCTATGGCTCAGGATATCGCGATGGAGATTCACCCACTCAATAACTTGCGCGTGCTGCAGTACCTAGAAGGGAAGCTGTCGTGTGACCAAGAGGCGAAAGTCGAGTGGATTCATCATTGGGTTAACCAAGGCTTTACTGCGTTAGAACAGAAGCTAAACCAGCATCGACAACAACATGGAAACTGTATTTACAGTGTGACTGACTCTCCCTCTGTTGTTGATATTTCTTTAGTGCCTCAAGTGTACAATGCGTTACGTTTTGGAGTGGATATGACTCCTTATCCAATTATTAGCTCGGTTGTAGAAGCATGTAATCAACTGCCTGCATTTATTGATGCCATGCCAGAGAACCAACCCGACGCGAACAGCTAGCACTCTCTCTACATCTTAATGATTAACAAACGGGCTCTTGATGGAGTCCGTTTTTGTTCTTTCTGGTTCACGTAAAAATCGTGTTCAAAACGTTGGCTACTGTTATTATCACCCCGCAAAATTTATCGGTTTTGTTGCTCTGGCTAAAATTTCCATTTAGGCTTTGAGCAACTAGTTGTTTTGGGCGCACTTTATCTATGACCAACATCTTTATCATTGTTGTTCTACTTGTTGTTTTCTTCTTTATCATTCAAAAGTACGTGATCAAAAACGATGACACGCGAGACTTCCCATACCGTTCGAAAGGTCCGTTATTAAAAGGGCAAGAAGGGGCGTTTTTTAATGCCTTGAGAGCGGCGGTTGGTGATCACGCAGTGGTGTTTGCCAAAGTAAACATGGCAACGCTGATCGCACCAAAAGAGATTAAGAACAAAAAGCAGTTCTTCATTGCCAGTAACCGGATTTCACGCAGCTACTTTGATTACGTTATCTGCGACCCTAGAACGCTTGAACCACGTGTCATTATTGAGCTTGATAACGGTCAGCAGCTGCATAAAGGTAAAGTCGAGCGCCAAAAGCTGCTGATGCACGTGTGTAAATCGGCGAACCTTCCTTTGATTGGCGCATCGGTAAAACACAGTTATCAAGTGGGGCGTCTACGTCGTTTATTGGCAGCGCACATTGATCTGATTGAACCAGATAAAGAAGTCCGCTTTTGTAAAAAGTGTGGCAGTCCGATGATCATCAGAACAGCAAGCCAAGGTGAGTTTAAGGGCCGACGCTTCTTCACTTGTAGCCGTCAGCCAAACTGTACCTACACAGAAAACTACAACGTGGTGTTTGATACCGAAGACGAATAAACAATTCGCTCCCAGATATTGAAATAGAGAAAGGCTTCAACTGGATTGGTTGAAGCCTTTTTTGTTTTACCATTGAACAAAGAACAGCACTTCGCAACATCCGTTCTGGTAACTCCTATACTTTGATAAAGAAAGAAGAATAGGGAAGCGTTATGCGATATGGATGGATTCTTTCAGCGCTGCTACTCACGTTCAGTAGTCATGCACAGCAGTCACTCAAACCACTAGAATGCCAATTAACTGATACACCTCAGGACCATTTCTTGTTTTATCGTGAGCAGATGGTTTACCACAGTGAGCAGTTTGCGATTTTCCAGAACTTTAAAGGGCGGGTCAGTACTCAGGTGGATCTAAAAACGGGCAAGTTGATACGTACGACGTTTATTGGTGAACCATTTGAGCCTAAATACCAAATTTTGTTTGGCGATTGCCCAAACGTATCGCAAGTTTTGCAAATTTGGATGCTCAGTGAAGTGCCTTACGACAATTAACCCAAAACACAAAAGTTAAGTAGATCACACTTTTAACCTCACTCAAGTTGCGGCTTGACGATAAAATCGTCTGAAAACGGGTGTTGAGTTTAGATTTTCGCCAAACGATTCAAAGTTAATGAATTTATGCTTGCACCCCTCATAGGATATAGCTAATATCCTTCTCGTTCTTAAGGAATGGGTCCGTAGCTCAGTTGGTTAGAGTACTACCTTGACATGGTAGGGGTCGGCGATTCGAGTTCGCCCGGACCCACCACTCCTTAAAGCCATACTAAAACCAAAGTATGCCGAACATAAAATTTGGGTCCGTAGCTCAGTTGGTTAGAGTACTACCTTGACATGGTAGGGGTCACCAGTTCGAATCTGGTCGGACCCACCAAATTTAGTTCTTCGTGAACAAACGCAAAGCCCGCTATTTTAGCGGGCTTTGTTGTATCTGAACCGTTTGAATTGTGAGTTTGAGCTGTCGCAACTTACAATAACTGACGCAAATTGAATATATGTACCCAGTGCAAATAGTCACTTGGTTCATGGAATCAGCCACTAAGCCGTTAAATAAACTCAACAACACAGTAAAAACGTTCAGGAAAATACTTTTCGCAAGCTTATAAACCCCACTCAAGGCTTAGCCTTTCATAAAATTCCTTTCAACAAAACGATATCAATTGAGAGGCCTTTATGTGTAAGTCATCCGTTTACAGCAAGTATCAAAAACGAGTCATTAAATTTCTAAATGACTTGCTTGGCGCCGACACTCCTTTCTCTTATGAAAGAACACAGACGAATCATCTTAAAGTGCTTATCGATGGTGTACCAAAGCCAATTTTTACCGGTTCGACTCCATCTGACTGTAAATCAATTAATAACTTTATGGCGGAAGTAAAGCGTGAGCTTAGAGCAAGTAAAGTTAAAAAAGACGACTTTCAGTCAAAACCTAAACAGGTTCATTCAATCAGGTCTTCGAACGATAAATTAATCCAGGGGTGTATCAAATCGCTTCGTACACGTCTACCTATCTTGAAATCTCAAGAAGAGTCTCGTGTTTTAGAAACTCAGGAGCTAGGCGATATCAACGAGAGCCGTTTAGACGTAGTGAAGCATTCCATCTCATTCGCACTGCAAGCACGTAAAGACGGCGTGTATATCAAACGAAATGAGATGAGAGGGATTGAGCAAGATATTTTGAAGCATCTGAATTTCATGTTGCCAACAATTGCTTACTACTCTGAGCTCTTAGTAAGTAAAAACAAATACAACCAGAAGAGTTATGAACCTTTGCCTGTAGAAACAGTGATGAATGAGTTTGATGTTCGAGAGTTTAGGGCTAAGAGCGTTGTAAGTATTGATTCTTCGTCGAAAGCGGTGCCGAATGTAGAGAATTTGGTTGTTTCAAAGATCAAGAAAAGCACAAGTACAGCCCATCCTGTGAAACAAGATAAAGACTCCGTAGCAGAGTTAATGGATATGTCGTCAGATAGTCGAGTGAGCTCGCTGCGTAAACTAACTAGAGTACAAGCTCTAACACTAATTGACGATTTAAACCACGCGTTAGCTTTGAACCGTGAACAAGATATAGATGCAGTTGTTGAACTGATTCGTGATAAAGATCTGCCTCTAGAGGCTATTATTTCTCGTTTAGAAGCCGCGTAGACCCAAACAATCACACTATCGCTAGCTGTTTAGTGTTGGCGATAGTTATTAGATTCGTGCCAAGGAGCTCATCATGGTACAGAACTTGATTCGATGTATTGCCACACAATTAGTTGTTGTGATGCCTAGCATCCTAGAAGCGATGTTTGATGAGCTAGTTAGCTTTATTAGGGAAGTTGAATAGTTAGAATTATATTTGTTATCAAATTATTTAATATATTTTTGTAAATTAAAGTTGGTGTTGATTTCGTTACATTTCATTCACGTGGTGTATTAAATTAAATAACCTTGCTAGCTCTCTTATTTATAAAAATGATCCAAATCATTGTGCAAATAGATATTTTATTAAACTTCCATTTGAATGTTTGAGAATGGCGTTCTGTTAATATAGAATGCTGCCGTCCAATTACATACTACCGAATTACTTATATGACCGAACTATTAGCATCACTTATCGCTTCATTTTCTGCAGAGTCCATTTCAAATGGTTTTATCTACCTTATTTTATTGTTGCTAGTTGGTTCGATCTTATTGGCAATATTAGGGAAAGCACCACGCTTTACTGCAAGTACAACTAATATTTTAACATCATTGGGTATTCTTGGTACGTTTGCAGGCATCGTAGTTGGTCTGATGGACTTCGATCCCCAAAACATTGATGGCAGTATCGAATCACTACTTGGTGGCCTAAAGACTGCATTCCTGACAAGTTTAGCAGGTATGGCTGGTTCTATTTTTTATAAAGCTGCGTTAGGTTTAATTCCTCAAAAAGAACGCGAAGAAACGAAGTCTGTAGGTCCTGAGGAAATCTTCTCAGTTATGTCACAACAACTGAAGGCTTCTATAGAGCAGTTACACGCTTCGAATGAGTTGCTATCTGCGATTAAAGGTGACGAGGATTCGTCATTGACCTCACAAATTAAGAACCTCAGAACAGACATTAATGACGGTCAAAGAACATTAAACGACCAGTTTAAGCAAACAACAGAGCGTAATGCTGAATTCCAGAGCACACTATGGAAGAAAATGGATGAGTTCGGTGAACTTCTGTCTAAGTCTGCAACAGAACAAGTAATCAATGCTCTAAAAGAAGTAATTGTTGATTTCAACGAGAAGTTGACGGAGCAATTTGGTGAGAACTTTAAGCGTTTGGATGAATCTGTGAAGAAATTAGTCGATTGGCAAGAAAACTATCGCCATCAACTCGAGGATATGGCGACCAAATACCAGTTGGGCGTTGATGCAATTTCATCCACTGAGAAATCTGTAGCGCACATCAATGAGCGAGCGGAAGCAATTCCTGTAACAATGGAGAAGTTGCATCAAGTTATGGAACTAGGTCATGGTCAGGTAACCGAGTTAGAACACAGACTTGAGGCATTTAAAGACTTGAGAGATAAGGCTGTTGAAGCTATGCCTCAGATTCGTGAGCAAATGGATACCACAATGGCAGTAATTGGTGACTCAGTAAAAGCGGCCTCAACGCACTACGAGTCAATGTTGGTTGAATCTCAAAAGATCATTGATAATTTTAGTGCGACTGCGAACCAGAGTGTTGAATCAATGCGAACTAACCTTGAGGAAGGCGCGACTAAGGTTTCACATGAGCTAGAGAGTCGAGCAGTAGAAATTGGTGGCCGTTTAGCTGAAGCATCTAACGATATTACGGACAACGTAACAACAGCCTCAGGGGCACTTCAGAATAGTGCAACCTACCTCACAGACAACGCTGAACAAATTAAGCAACAGCTTGAAGACTCTATTGTTGAGCTAAATAGTCAGCTTCGTGTTCTAGTGGCTGAGATTAAAGATGATGCAAAAGATACGGGAACAGTATTAAAAGAAGCAAACCAAGAGCTTCTGGCAAGCACTAAAGAAATTCAGCAGGAAACAACAAACGCTATTTCTAAGCTTCATGAACGTCTAGAAACAACGTTAGAAGATGTCTTCCAGGTACAAGCTCAAGCGGTGCGTAGAACCTTTGATAGTTTAGAAGACCAAATTACAGACTCTGTTGGTAAGACAGGCAGCGCGGTAGAGAAGCAAGTTGAAGTGCTTGACCTTCAAATGCAGCAAGAGATTAACCGTACCATGAGTGAAATGGGTGAAGCTTTAGCAACGATCACTCAACAGTTCACTCGTGATTACCAAAAACTTGTTCGTGAAATGAACAACGTTGTCACGACTAGCAAAATGGCTGTGTAATCATGGATAAGGTTTTCGGAAGCTCGAAAAAGCACAGCGACAGCGGTGAGCATTGGATGTCGGTATCAGACTTAATGGCAGGTTTGATGATGGTATTCCTTTTCATCTCCGTTGCTCTGATGCGAGATGCAATGGTCGAGCGCGACAAAATTAAAGAAGTTGCTGAAACTTATCAACAAACCCAACAAGCAATTTACGTTGCCCTCTACGAAGAATTCGAAAAAGATTTGATAAAGTGGGGGGCTGAGATAGATCGAGAGACATTGAGCGTAAACTTTACTGCTCCTGATGTACTGTTCGCAAACGGTAGAGCCGATCTAAATGATAACTTTCAATTGATCTTAGATGATTTCATTCCTCGTTATCTGTCGGTTCTGGATAGCTATAAGCCAATCATTCAAGAGATCAAGATAGAAGGCCACACTTCTAGTCGATGGAATCACGATTCGACAGATTATGAGGCGTATTTCAACAATATGCGATTATCGCAATCACGAACGCGAGCGGTACTAGGTTACATCATGAGCTTGGAGCCTGTTGTTGACGAACATTACCATTGGGTTAAACAGAACGTAGCTGCGGTTGGTTACTCTTCATCAAAGTTGACGCTTGATGAACTTGGTAATGAAGATGAGCAGAAGTCTCGACGTGTATCTTTCCGCGTTATAACTAACGCAGAAGAACAAATTCGTAAGATCTTGGAAGAGGTTTAACTTGAAACTGAATATTAGCTTCAAAAACCTAAATGCTGCCATTGAGTTAATGGAGCCCAAGAAGAAAGGCGAGTTTAATCTAGCGTTTGTCGAAACCAGTATTGAAAAGCTGGACTTGGAGCTGGCTAAAGGTAAAGACGTTGAGCTCAAAGATGTTGATATTGACTCTGGCCTACTTAGCTATAAAGGGCGTAACGTTTCTTTATACATTAAAGATAATGGTACAACTGCGCGTTTCCATGTAGCTGATTGCCGTACTCTCCAGGGAATGCGGGCTAATGGAAGGTTCGAACGTTATGTTGTAACTAATGACACCTCTGGTGAATTTACTATTGCTACAGCTTATGGCGAACGTAAAGCGCCTTTAAAGGTTTGTCAGAACTGCTTACGAATGCTGAACTATAAAGGCTGTAATACAACGACCAACATTCAATCCGTTGTCAACGAGTTTGATATGGGAGAGTTCTTCGCAACATACAGCTCTTTCTTCCCTCATATGCCTTCACGTCAGGCAGAGACAGCGGAAACTGGGTACAGTGAAGACTGGACAAAAGTTTCTTCACATTATCGTGTTGATAAGGATTTCACTTGTGAGCAATGTGATGTAAATCTTCGTTCACATCGCCATCTTCTTCATGTGCACCATGTAAGTGGGGTGAAGTCTGACAACCGTCCCAAAAACCTTAAAGCTTTGTGTATAGATTGTCACAGTAAACAACCTATGCACTCGCATATGGCAGTAAGTCATTCAGAAAGGCAGTTAATTAACAAATTACGAAACGAGCAAGGATTACTAGAAGATCTAGGTAATTGGCAAAGCCTATTTGATTTTGCTGACCCAGGCTTACATGGTGTTTTGCATGCTTGTAAAGACTTTGGAACAACATTGCCAGAAGTCGGGTTCTATATCTCTGATTCTTTCGGTGACTTAGCGGCAAAAATTGAACTAGCATGGCCTAAGCACAAGTTTGGCATTGCTATATCAGCGAATGATATTGAAGATGCAAGCAATGAAGGTTGGCACGTGCTCACAGCCAATGAGTTTTTAGCAGACTACAGATCTCAAGCAGGGAATTTACGTTGGTAGGATTGGTATTAGGAGAGATAACTTGAGAATACGTTTTGATGAGATCCTCGAAAGAATAATTACCATCAATCATGCATGGAAACTATCTCGTGATGAATTTGGAAACGATTTTGTTGCTACAAAATCTTTTCGCGATACAAAGTCATCGTTGCAAGCAACCTTGCTACGTGAGTTCCCAGAATACGCCTATTTAAAAGTGGCAACTGACAGCGATGACCATGGTGAGGCCATGTATAGCGTCAGGCTCAGGAACCCTATACGTATTAATGACACATTGCGCACCGATGCTGAGCACCTTCCGATAAGAATCGCTGAAGAGCTGTTTACTCCCCAAGAATTACAAAACTTACTAAATCAATAGGCTTATCATGTTTCAATTTATTTTGAATTTATTCAGCGAACCCGTGACTGCAGTGATCATCGGTACAACTATAGTGTGCTTTATCTTTTTTCTTTACAGAGAGTGGAAGACCAACTCTGATGAGAAAAATAGACTATCTTCCATAGCATCGCTTAGCGACAGATTCATTGGTGGTCAGCTACCAATAGCTCAATTGAGTAAAGATGAATTAGTTTGGGTGACAGATCACTTAGTCTATGACGTTGAAGGTGAGTCGCTTTTAGTTGAGTCTAAACAAGGCAAGTGGTTATCTAAATCTCCAGTAACACAGATGCTGCCAAGCTTTGACGCTAGTCGATACAAATTAGTACCAGCACTTCTTACGAGTTTAGGTATCACAGGTACATTTTTAGGTATCACTCTGGGTCTGAGTGAGTTCTCCATGACTGGTGAATCAAAAGCTCTTTTAGCATCAGCAGCGCTATTATTGGAAGGCATGAAAACAGCCTTTTATACGTCATTGGTTGGCCTGTCACTATCTGCTGTGTTTATGGCTGTTATGAAGGCGTCTTCGAGTACGATCGCGAAAAAACAGAGTGATTTTATCGCCGTAATTGCTAGCCAATATCTAGAAGCTAGCCCAATCATGTATTTGAAAAACATCTCCAACGAAAACCAACAAGAAGTGATCGATGCTCAGCTAAACTCTGCGCTTGTAATGGAGAAGCTGGGTGGGAGCATGGACTCAGTTGTTACTCAATTGTCTGCTTTAGGGCAATCATTTAATGGTGAAATCATAGCGAATACGATTTCAGCAGCAGTGACAGAGTCAATCGAAAAACAAATGTCACCAGCTTTAGAAGGTATCAAAAATGAACTTTCACTTCTTAAAGATATAAAAGAGCAAAATCAGAAAGAACTGATGGAGCTTATGATCGGTGAGATGAAAACTCAGCTAATCGAACCTGTCGTTTCAGAACTAGAGAAAACGGCGAGCGCGGTAGAGAAAAACAACGAAGTATCCGAGCTACTCAACCGCAACGTTGAACAAGTAATGACGCGCACAGCTGAAACAGTAGAAACCATCGACAAATTCCAACAAGAAACCATGGTTAAACTCCAAGGTTTTGCTGAGTCGCTAAAAGATATTTTAAGTAGCTTTAAAGACGACACCCAAGGCGCCATGGGAGCAATTGCTAACGAAGTTCAGCAAATGCTAAACAGTGCAACAGAGGGAATGGATAAACAGCGTGTTGCTTTTGAACATAGCTCAGAAACTGCAGCTTCCGCTTTCGAAGGTATTAAAGATTCAATGGATAAAGCGCTCTCAGAACGACAAAATGTAGAGCAAGCACTATTCAACAATGTTGAAAGTCGAATCGCTTCTTTGTTGAAAGAGTCACAAGACATTTTTGATAACCAAACCAAAGTATTGGAAAAGGTAGGCGAAGAGGCGAGTGGCCTGATGTCATCTGCAAAAGATGAGTTGATTTCAGGGCTTGGTGATATTGATAAGAAAGTGATTTCAATGTCACAAACAGTACAAACTGAGTTAGAAGCGTTCCGCGAACAGTATCAGCAAAACTTAACCAATTACTTCAGCCAACAAAACACGTTATTAGAAGAGAGTCTTGGTAAGCAACGTGATGGTTTAAATGGCGTAGTCGAAAACTTTCGTAAAGTCTTTGAAAGTGAGTATCAGACTCGTCACAACTTGCTGCAAGAACTAACGGCTCAGCACACTGAACTACAAAAGTCAGCGAAAACGATTGAGCAAGTCGCTAAAGCTATTGGCCTGAATGAAGCTTCGAAAATGGCTGAGCTCCAAGATGCAGCGCGTACCATGGGTCGAGAGATTGGACAGCTTAAACTGGAGTACTCAAAAGCGGCAGCTACGTTTAATGATGTTACCGAAAACCTACCTAAAGCAATGGATGAATATTTCACAAGAGCGAACCAAAGTTTTGAAAGCTTCTTTGGTGATTTTGATACAGCAGCAAGTTCTATTCATAACAAGTTATCGCAAGCTGCAGGTTATTTGATTAACTCTCAAGTACAGCGTCGAGAGTTTGAGGCTGATGAGCGAGCTGTTGCTAGGGCGGAAGCGTAATGCGCGGATTAAGAACAAGCCCGCGAACAGCCGACGCTGAAGAGTCTGGGGTTTGGTTATCGATAGGCGACTTGATGTCCGTACTCTTGATGATCTTTGCATTGTTATTGATTAGTGCGTTAGTACAGATCTCGGAAGTTCATGAAAATAGCCAAACCACCCGAGTTGTTATCATTAAAGGCATTAATGACGCTTTGGAGGGGGCGGGTATTGAAGTTCAAGCTAACTCTGAAACTGGTGATATCTCAATTTTAGATTCAATTCTATTTGATAGAAACGAGTACAGCTTGAAGCCGTCTGGCAAAGCGTTTCTCGATCAGTTTATCCCTATTTATTCCGACGTGATATTTCAATCTAAGCTAACGTCTGATGAAGTAAGCCGCATTGTGATTGAGGGGCATTCAAGTTCAGAAGGTTCATTTGATCGCAATATGGAGCTTAGCGTCTTAAGAGCAAATAGTGTAGCGAAGTACATAAACAGTATGGATTTTGAACATAAACTTCCTTTTTTTGATAAAGCGATGATCTCAGGTCGTGGACCAATAGAGGCCAACCAAGAAGCGACAGATCCGGCAGACCGTAAAGTGAAATTCAGATTCCAGTTTAAAGACGATGAGTTCTTAGGTTATTTCTCTGAGGTGAAATCAGTTGAGTAATAAAGGTTTTACTTTTAATCAGCCTGTCGTCCCTGGCGCAAATAGCCTCGACAGAATGTCATTTGATGATTTCTACAACATGGGTGATCTAAAGGGTAACTTACCGAGCTTCCCTCCCAAAACGATAAAACAGATCATCCAATTGGTTGACCAAGGAAAAAGCGAGCAAATTTCAATCTTGGAATGGCTAGATGCAGTAGATAACCAGAGCCAATGGAATGATCTCGAAGCGAGTGAGGTTAACGATGCTTGCCGTGCTATTTGGTATGCAATGTGTACCAATGTCGCATTGGGAGACATTGCGTTCTTTAAAGTAGCGCTAGCACTTGACGGCAAGCCAACGTCTATTGTCCCCGATTTGATCCAAAGTATGGATATTGTTCAGGGTGTGTCTGAACTTGAAGACTTAGAAAGGAAAAAGATTGATTGGCTTCAAGCAATAAGAAGTCAAAGCTATCAATCAATGAGTCAATATTGCTTTGATAACAATCGAACACCTAGGAGCTATGTGAGGTATCTACGCCTTCCTAAAGCGAACTCGTATGAACGTCATTTATCATCTGAGCTAGTTAAAGCCGCTCCGAGGCCGCTTACTAGCGCAGCGGACTTATGGCTGCAAGAATGTTTTCGTAGCCTAAAAACGACCAATGATAAGTTGGCTTTTTGCGATACCGCTATCAACCACTTCAAAGACTTTGATTATGGTAAGCACGTCGAAGACATTCTCGAAGAAAAATGCTTACCAACAGGTGATGACTCTTTTTGGTACTCCTTGTCTGAACAAACTAAAGGCATACTCAAAAAGAAATTCAACATTTCAAGCTATTACGAACTTAAGAGTATATCTAGATTATTAACGTCAGATCATGGCAAAGAGAACCTTGAGTTTGAGGAGCATGAAGCGAGGCAGATTCATAGCCGAACTATGTTTTGGTCTAACTATAGCGCTCGATTTAATCGAATAAGAGCACTGTTACCTACGCAAACTCTTCAATACCTGATGAGCCAAGGGTATTCACCCTCTGGTCAAATTGAGGCGTTGTCTGATAAATCTGTTTATCAATGCGAAGTGCTGATTTTTGAGCTAGACAAAATTATCGCCGTTGAGTTTTTGAGAGGAGATCTGAGCGAAACTCGCTTTTTCAAGAATACAGAGTGGAACGCTAAGCGCTTGTTTGAAACGCCAGGGCTGACCATCGAAGCTATACGCGAAATGTCGCAGCTCGATGTTCATGACCATTTAACGTCGTGGCAGTACTTCTGTGAAAAACTTTTGCGGACCAAGTTTAAGCTGTTACCAAATCCCGATATTCCTTATTTCAAAGGCTTACCTCCAGCCGTTAATAGTTACAGTGAAACTCGTGGTTTGCCAAAGCCTGAACAAAGCTATCTGGATGAAAGGGCTAGGAAACTAGAGCGTTGGGTGGAACATTTTTGGGAAACTGAATTTAAGACATCTAAATATGGCGAGCAGTCAGGTTTACGTCAAAAAAGTAATATTTACTTATCCAAAGCTCAAGTGGCGAAGCAGCTCGGGAATGATGAAGATCATGAGCTGTATATTATGAAGGCAGCGAACCAAGGCAATGCAGAAGCTATGTGGCAATTAGGTCAAAAACTGATGCTTGGTTCTGAATCAACACCCAAGAAAAGGCAATATGGTGAGAAGTGGATTGCTAAGGCGGCTTCTGAAGGACACGAAGTGGCGCTTGAAACAGCTAAAAGGTTCAACATTGTCCCTAGTGATTTAGCGGCGAGGCTGTTGTCAGCAGTAGAGACACATATACCTGAGAATCAAGAAGCTGCAATGGCAAAGGAAGAGAGACTTCAGCATTGGAGCGATGTAAGAGTATTAGATAAGGTAAATTACTTCTTTACCCGAACTCAAAATGTAATCAACGCAGCGAACATTATGATTTTACTTAATGAGCTAGAGCGTCGTAACACCACCAGTGCGGATAAAATGCTTAAACCATTGCTACCTAAAGCCAAAGCTTTGCTAGATGAATTGAAAATACCATATTAGTAGGCATTTTTTGTCATGTATTACGATTGAGCCTTTACTTTCACAAGCTTACAAAACTCACAGTTTCTTATGCATGTCGTAGGATTCACAAATGATCAAATTCAATGAGATAAAGCGGTGAAGAACAAAACGATAACAGCACTTTCAGAAAAGTTGGGCGTGCCAACGCGAGAAACGAAAAAAGCATTGGCATGGGACATTACCTCAGGCTTTGGTGTAGTTGTGCAAATAGACCAGCCTAGCACTGGCGAATACGCCTTGGTTTGGCTCCCTCACAATATGGACGCATTGGAAGAGCTTTCTTGTGAGAAAGTTGTGTACTCAGAAGGCAAGGGTCGGCACAGTAACACGTACGCTTCTCCAGGTTTAAAGCGTGGTGATGCGGCTATCCGTGCCAAGATAAAAACAGAACGAGAACTCAATGAGCTGTTGAGCTTCTTATTTGACCCGTTTTGTTAGGTTAGGGATGTTTGGCGTTATGGACGTTTATAGCACTCTGACTTGAACGCAAATTGTGCAATTGCACGAATAAAAAAGAAGCCATGTGAGCAATGGTCACATCTTGTAAAAACTAATGGGTCGTGTGCTGCGTATTTCATCGTTTTATATGAGGTTTTTATTGTAAGATACGATTTATCCAATAAAAATTACATGCAAAACTACGACGAGTCGGTTGGTATTTAATGCAAAAATCAAACTTCGAATTCCTCAAAGGCGTTAACGATTTCTTGTACGCTATTGCTCGCGCAGCAGAAAAAAACTATCCAGATGATCCAAACACCACGTTAGTTAAACTGCGTATCTTTGGTGAAGCGACAGCCAAGCACTTAGCTAAGCTGCTAGATATCGAAGTTCCTGAGAACCAACACGAACTCCTACGTGAACTAGGCAAAATCCCTTTTGTCGATGACAGTATTCTTAATGTCTTCCATAAGCTGCGTAAAATTGGTAACCAAGCCGTCCATGAATATCATGACGATCTCCAAGATGCTGAAATGTGCTTGCGCTTTGCGTTTCGTATTGCGGTTTGGTATTACCGACTTGTCACCAAGAAATACGACTTTCCTGTGCCTCACTTTGTTTTGCCAAGCTCAGACAATGGCGACCAGTTTGAACAAGAAGTGCTGTCGCTAAAACATGAATTGGCATTAGCTCGTCAAAGCGAAAGCCAAGCGAGAGAACAGTCGAAAGCCGAGTTAGAAGCGCAACAGGCGAAACTGACAGCGCTGAACGGCTACATCTCCGTTTTAGAGAGTAAGCAAGAAGAAACACACGAACAGTCTCAAGCTCGCATTAGCGCACTAGAAGCGAAACTCAAAGAGCAAGAAGTCGAGCTATCTAAGAAGACAGAAGTCGAACGTAAAGCTTATAAGAAACAGATCATCGAAGAGGCGAAGTCACGCCCTCTAAATCTAAGTGAAGACGAAACCCGCTATCTAATTGATAACCAGCTGCGCAAGGCCGGTTGGGATGCAGACAGTAAAAAGCTAAATTTTGCCAATGGTACAAGGCCACAAGTTGGTCGCAATATTGCAATCGCAGAGTGGCCAACAGGCAAAGATGAAACCGGTAAAACAGGTTTTGCTGATTACGTATTGTTTGTCGGTCTAAAGCCTATGGGCGTCATTGAAGCGAAGAAGAGCAACAAAGATGTTTCAGCGAAGCTGACCGAGGCATACCGTTATAGTAAGTATTTTGATAACGATTTTCTGCGTTCAGAATTACAGCAAGCCGCTAACGGCCAAGATGAACTCGATCAAGTTGCTGAAGCGTTACCTACGTACTTACCTTCGTGGGCAGACTCTCAAGGCTCCTCTGCGCTTAAAACGCAAGAATTTAAAATTCCATTCTGCTTTTCTGCCAATGGTCGTGGTTATAAAGCGGCGGCGAAAACAAAAAGTGGTATCTGGTATCGTGACGTTCGCCACGCTACCAATATGCCCAAAGCATTGCCTGAATGGCACCGACCTGAAGAGCTAGTTGCCAAGCTAGAAAGTGACGATCAGCTAACCAATAACTGGTTTAGCCGAAATGCAGACATGAGTGACCTCGGTTTGCGTTACTACCAAGAAGAAGCGGTACAAGCGACTGAGCAAGCTATTGCTAATGGTCAGCAAGATATCCTGTTGGCTATGGCCACGGGCACGGGTAAAACACGTACTGCGATTGCCTTAATGTATCGCCTTATTCAGTCTCAGCGGTTTAAGCGCGTTCTGTTCTTGGTCGATCGCACATCTCTTGGTAAACAGGCACTAGATTCATTCGAAGATACCAACATCAAAGGGGATACTTTTAATTCGATCTTCAATGTAAAAGGGTTAACGGATCGCTTCCCAGAAGACAGCACTAAGATCCACGTTGCCACTGTTCAGTCTCTCGTTAAGCGCACGCTACAAAGTGATGAAGTGATGCCAGTAGGGCGTTACGACTGCATTATTGTTGATGAAGCGCACCGTGGTTACATTCTTGATAAAGAGCAAACAGAAGGGGAAGAGAAATTCAGAAGCGAACAAGACTTTATCTCTTCTTATCGCCGTATTATCGATCACTTCGATGCAGTAAAAATTGCGTTAACCGCGACACCTGCGTTGCACACCATTGATATCTTCGGTGGAGAGCAGAAGAAACCTGTTTATCGCTATAGCTACCGAAAAGCCGTAATCGATGGGTACTTAACCGATCAAGAGCCGCCAATCCGCATCATCACCAAACTCAGTGAATCTGGGTTGTATCTCTCTCAAGGTACCGAAGTTCAGCGACTCTCTAATCAAGGTGAATTAATTAATGACACCTTAGATGACGAACAAGGCTTTGAAGTCGCGGATTTCAACCGTGCGCTCATCGCTTCAAATTTCAATAAAGTAGTTTGTGAAGAGTTGGTTAACCATATCGACCCAACCAGCCCACAAAAGACCTTAGTCTTTTGCGTGAACAACACTCATGCCGACTCTGTGGTCGAAGAGTTGAGAACCGCGTTTAAGGCTAAGTACCCTGAACTTGAACACGACGCGATCATCAAAATTACCGGTGATTCAGACAAAGATTCCACCAAAGTCCAGTCGATGATCACACGCTTTAACAAAGAGCGCTTACCGAACATCGTGGTAACGGTAGACCTACTTACAACGGGTATCGATATACCAAGTATCTGTAATTTAGTGTTTATGCGCAAAGTGCGTAGCCGTATCTTGTATGAGCAAATGAAAGGCCGTGCGACGCGCTTATGCCCGGCAGTAGGTA
The DNA here is from genome assembly GCF_000400365.1 of Vibrio jasicida CAIM 1864 = LMG 25398. GTDB lineage: Bacteria > Pseudomonadota > Gammaproteobacteria > Enterobacterales > Vibrionaceae > Vibrio > Vibrio jasicida. Next base: position 197,191 of record NZ_BAOG01000003.1, read on the forward strand.
AAACATCATTCAAAATTTTCGATGCGGTTGACCTGTATTCCACATTGCAAAGTGTCGATACCATGCGCCCAGTCGTGGTTCGTCCAAAGGTAGAGCTGCAAACCTTGGTTAACGAAATTACGGATTCTGAAACCTATAAGGTCATTGAGGCGGATGGTCGCAGCTTCGCCGAGCATAGTCACGAACAACTGGTTGCCAAGCTGCAACGCATCTCAAGCCACGCGGAGTTTAGCCGTCTTAAATCACGCGAGATAGATAACCAAATCAAACGTTTTGATGAGATTTGCCAAGACTCAGCAGGCTGTAACTTTGCGAGCCTTGCGAAAACACTCAAACAAAAAGGTCCCAAATGGTCGGCAGAAGTGTTCAACAAGGTGACCAATATGGTCGGCCGCTTAGAGCAGCTAAAGCAAGAGATCAACGATTTGCGTGATATGCCAATCTTTACCGATGTGGATGATTCGCTGTTACGAGTAGAAACCGTGTATGGCGAGCATAAAACTGCCCAAGATTTCTTAGAAGCCTTTGATGCGCTGGTGGACAAATCATCCAACCAACAAGAAGCATTAGATGTAATCATCAATCGCCCAAGAGACTTAACTCGTAAAGGTCTGCTAGAGCTGCAAGAGTGGTTTGATGCACAAAACTTTAATGAGCCAACGCTGAAAAAAGCGTGGAAAGAGACCAAAAACCAAGATGTGGCAGCGCGCCTAATTGGTCACATTCGACAAGCGGCGATTGGTGATGCATTGCTGCCCTTTGAAGATCGAGTAGATCAAGCGTTAGATAAAATCAAAGCCCAAAAAGAGTGGAGTGACGAGCAGCTTAACTGGCTCGATCGCTTAGCGTCATCCATTAAAGACAAAGTGGTACTCGACGATGACACCTTTAAAACGGGTAACTACAAGCGTAAAGGTGGCAAACGTAAGCTTATGAACGTCTTTAATGATGAATTAGACAGCATACTCACCCAATTCAACGAGTTTATGTGGGACGAGCCCGCGTAAAATTGTAATATTCAAACCAAAATAAGATGACGAAATATGAGCACAGAAAATCTTGAATACTTGTTAGAGAAATTGATTGCAATTAACGAACAAATACTTGAAACCGTTTCAGACATCAAAACAGAAGTCCAAGATATAAATAAAGAATTAAATTGGGTTGAAGAGCACTCTTACGCCAAGGTGGTGTATGACAGCTTAAATACGATTGAAAACAAATTGGATTCTATTGACTCTGGTATTTCAAATATCGACATCAACACAACAGGGCTTTAATCAGTCACAACTAAGCACTTTTTAGCAGTTAACGAACAGGCTTAACTGTAAGAACAAATAAGAGAACAAGCATGAACAATAATGATCTGGTCGCCAAACTGTGGAAACTGTGTGACAACCTACGTGATGGCGGTGTGTCTTACCAAAACTACGTAAATGAATTGGCGTCGTTACTGTTTCTTAAAATGTGTGAAGAAACGGGCCAAGAAGATGAATTGTTGCCAGAGGGATACCGCTGGGCAGATCTAAAAGCTAAGCTAGGCCAAGAGCAGCACCAGTTCTACCGTAACATGCTGGTTCAGCTTGGCGCTGACGACCATGCCATTGTTCGTGCGATTTTCCAAAACGTAAACACCACCATTACTCAACCTGCTCAGCTGACTGAACTCGTTGATAACATGGACAAACTAGAGTGGTTTGACGGTGACACTGGCAAGAGTCGAGATGACTTTGGTGACATGTACGAAGGTCTACTGCAAAAGAACGCGAACGAGACGAAATCGGGTGCGGGCCAGTACTTTACGCCGCGTTCACTGATCAGCACCATCATCAAAGTGATGCAACCTCAACCTCGTGAAGTAATCCAAGATCCAGCCGCAGGTACGGCAGGTTTCTTGATTGAAGCGGATAAATACATCAAATCACAAACCAACGATTTAGATGATCTAGACGATGATGATCAAGAGTTCCAAATGACCAAAGCCTTTGTTGGTTTGGAGCTAGTACCAGAAACGCGCCGTCTAGCACTGATGAACTGCCTATTGCATGACATTGAAGGTGATGCAGAAGAGGGCGCAATTCGCCTTGGAAACACATTAGGCAGTGCAGGTGAAACGCTTCCTCAAGCAAACGTGATTTTAACTAACCCTCCGTTTGGTAGCGCAGCAAGCACCAACATCACTCGTACCTTTGTTCACCCAACGGGTAACAAACAGCTATGTTTCATGCAGCATATTTACGATGCGTTAGAGCCAGGCGGCCGTGCAGCGGTGGTAATTCCTGATAATGTGTTATTCGAAGGCGGTAAAGGTACCGATATTCGCCGTGACCTGATGGACAAGTGTAACCTGCACACCATTTTGCGTTTGCCGACGGGTATCTTCTACGCTCAGGGCGTAAAGACCAACGTACTCTTCTTCCAAAAAGGCACGCCAGAGAACAAGAACCAAGATAAAGGCTGTACCAAGGAAACATGGGTATTCGATATGCGTACCAACATGAACACCTTTGGTAAACGTCGTCCGCTGACTGAAAAGCACTTTGAAGCATTTATCAATGCTTATGGCACAGATAAAAACGGTCAATCACCTCGTGAAGAAGGTATTTACGAGACGCTCGGTAACATCTTTGCCGAAGGTGAAGAAGCGGTAGAAAATGTACTTGAAAACGCGCGCTTCCGTAAATTTAGTCGTGATTACATTCGCGACCAAAAAGGGGACAGCCTAGATATCTCTTGGTTAAAAGACCTCGAAGCTACCAGCGCAGAAAACTTGCCAGAGCCAGAAGTGCTCGCCGGGGAAGCAATGGCAGAGCTGACCGAAGCTATGTCTGAGATCTACCAATTAATGCAAGCGCTTGGTGCGAATGATGAGGCAGAAGGGCAAAAGCAATTGCTTGAAGAAGCTTTTGGCTTGGCAGAAAAGCCGGAGGCAGAATAATGAGTGAATTGCCGAAGGCGTGGAAAGCTACTCTCTTAAATGAGGTAGTAGACAAGATTGTAGGAGGAGGGACACCGAGTAAATCAGTTCCTTCCTACTATGAAGGTGATATCCCTTGGATGACAGTGAAGGATATGAATAAGTCGTATCTTACTGACACCATTGATCATATTACCCAAGAAGCTATTGATAATAGTAGTACCAATGTTATTCCTGCTGGAACGCCGATTATTGCCACTCGTATGAGTTTAGGAAAAATAGTTCGTGCAAGTTTTGATTCTGCGATTAACCAAGACTTGAAGGCCTTGTTCGTCAATAGAGATGTCGATGATTACTACTTCGAATATTGGTACCGTTCTCAAGGATTGAAGATTGAGTCGTTGGGTACAGGTACTACAGTTAAAGGGGTTAGGCTTGAAGTCATCAATGCTCTAGAATTTCCTCTAGCCCCTCTAGCCGAACAAAAACGCATCGTTAAAAAACTCGATGAGGTATTGGCACAGGTCGACACCATCAAAGCCCGCCTAGATGGCATCCCAGACTTGCTAAAACGCTTCCGCCAATCGGTACTCGCTTCTGCGGTGTCGGGGAAGTTGACGGAAGAGTGGCGTGGTGTCGGGTCTGAGCCTTTCGGCAAACAGGTGAAATTAGGCGAGTTATTGAAAGATGGTCCACAGAATGGGCTATATAAACCTTCTCGTTTCTATGGTGACGGTACAAAAATCTTCCGAATTGATAGTTTTTATGATGGAGAGTTAGTTGATTGGGAAACAATTAAGCGTGTCGATCTAGAAGAGCAAGAAGTTGGTAAATACAGAGTTAATGTTGATGATGTTTTAATTAACCGTGTAAATAGTATCGAATATTTAGGAAAGTGCGCCTTAGTACGAGAGTTACCAGAACGCGCTGTTTTTGAAAGCAATATTATGCGCATGTCAATTGATACAGAGAAAGCCTTACCAGCATTCGTAACTATTTTCTTGAGAAGTATTGTTGGTCTTCAAGAATTAAGAAAAAACGCGAAACTGGCAGTTAATCAAGCGAGTATCAACCAAACTGATGTGAAAAATTGCTCGTTGCGATTGCCTAAGATAGAAGAACAAAAAGAAATCGTTCGTCTTGTTGACCAATACTTTGCGTTCGCTGACACTATCGAAGCGCAAGTGAAAAAAGCGCAGGCGAGGGTAGATAACCTAACCCAAAGTATCTTGGCAAAAGCCTTCCGAGGTGAGTTGGTGGATCAAGATCCAAACGATGAGCCAGCCGACAAGCTGCTAGAGCGCATTGCCGAGGCTCGCAAAGAGGCTGAAGCCCTAGCCAAGGCAGCCAAAAAAGCCGAAGCGGCTAAGAAAAGAGCCGCAAAAAGCGCGTAAGTTCTGAGCTTTACTTTGTTGTTTTAATAAAGGGGCGAGAGCCCCTTTTTAGTGCCTGTCATCTGAGGTTTTTATATGTTTAAAGCAATATCTACACTGTTTAACTTAATCGTTGAGCTTGTAAAAAGTCTTTTATCAATTGTGTTTAGTTTATTCTCTATTGTCTGCAACTTAATCAAAGTGCTATGCCATATTTTCTCTGCTTTTTACATCCGACATAAAGGAAACAAAGAAATCGAGAAACTGAAAAGTGAGATCGAACAACAAGAGCGCAGTTCTCTAAGTCATAAGTAGAGCTGAATTCTATAAAACTGAATCTGATTTGTTCTTGGTCAAGAATTCTATCTACCCATAATTGGAATGTCATACTGTTTGTGTTTATAATAGCGATGTGCATTTCGGTGCAATCTAAATGTTGCTAGAAACACTAGTAGCTTGACCACTCGAGTTACTGCTTCAAACATATTGATTAAGTTATCTTCAATGGAGTTCGTGAGTGAAATCTTCGAATTTTTCTTTTCTAAGCTCAGGTTACCCAAAAGTACAAAAACTGGGCGAGCAAGCTGAAAACAACATTTATCGTGACCCGCAAACAGCAGCCTTTAAGCTGAGAGCATTTTCAGAGTTGTTGGTAGAACACATATTTCACCACCTCCAGCTTGAAGTGGAACCGAATCAATCCCTTCTTCAACGTTTGCAAAGTGAAAGTTTTAAGAAAGCAGTCCCTCAAGAAATCTTAAGTAAACTGCATGCAGTGAGGAAACAAGGTAACAAGGCGGTTCATAATGAACTCGAACTGACGGCCTCTGATGTTCTGTGGCTTCTAGAAGAGTGCTATTTGATTGGACGTTGGTTTATCCAAACGATGCAAGGTAGCTATGTCTTTGTTCCGGCTTTTGTAGCTCCTATCTGTCGTGATGAGGTTTTAGAGAGCTTACGCTTAGATAACTCCAAACTGCAAAGCAAATTTAATGAAAGAGCGGCCATTCTTAAGCAAACTGAAGACGAGCTTGCACAGTTAAAAGAAGAGCTAACGCAGCGTCGTACCGGACAGTTATCAAGCGAAATCTCTGGAGCGTCGATCCGAGAGTTTCAGAGAGCAGGTCAAGAAGCGGTCAGCAGTTTTGACCTCAAGATGGATCAAACGCGGGCAAGAGTCTCTATTCATGATGAGTTTTCTGGGATCACTCTTACTCATGATCAGCAAAGAGCGCTTAACTCAATTGAAAGCTTCATTAATTCACCTGAGCCAGATGTTTTTATTCTTCACGGTTATGCAGGTACAGGTAAAACCTTTATCACCAAAGGGGTAGTAAACTATTTAACCAACCTAGGCAGGCATTGTGTGTTGTTGTCGCCTACGGGTAAGGCAGCGAAAGTACTTTCAGAAAAGACGATGCATAGTGCATCGACCATACACAGTGCAATCTACGATTTTCGAGATTGTTACCTGAGAGATGAGCATGACGACCGTTTGCCTGTTGCGTCTTTAAAGCCCAACTTTAGCGGTGAAGAGACAGTTTATATTGTCGATGAAGCATCGATGGTTGCAGACATATATTCGTGCACTGAAAATTTGCAATTTGGTTCAGGTTTTTTGCTGAAAGATCTTATCGATTTTTCTCAGAAGTCTAATGGCAGCGCAGAGGCACAGGTACGCCGAAAGGTTATCTTTATTGGTGATCACGCACAGCTCCCCCCTGTAGGAATGAATTTTAGCCCAGCATTGTCGAATGAGTACTTATCCGATGAGTATCAACTAAAGACCGTTGAGGAGACCCTTAGAGAGGTAGTGAGACAGAAGTCCGAAAGTGGGGTCTTAGGGAATGCGACAATGCTGAGAAATGCCATCGAGAAGAAGGTGTTCAATCAGTTAGATTTTGACTTAGCAAAGCCAGACGTTGAATCCATCGAGGCAGACCAAATTGTTCAGCGATTTATGCAGTTATGTAATGGTTCAGTTGCTCAAACGAAAGAGGTGATGCTGGTTGGCTCTTCAAATCGCATCGTGGCAGGCTACAACAAACAATGTCGTGATTATTTCTTTCCTGGGCAATTGGAGTTGTGCACCGGAGACAAAGTTATCTCAGTTGCCAACCATTATCGAGATGATATCGATGTGACTAATGGTGACTTCGGCTTAATCAGACAAGTGCTTTCTGGTGTGGAGTCGAGGCTAGTCACTTTTAATAAAAAAGTGGATGGCAAAACAGAAAAAGTCACAGTTGAACTGGCATTCCGCGATGTTGAGCTAGTGTTTAGAAATCAATTCAACAACCCCCAGATTGTTAGAGCGAAGGTGATGGAAAAGCTATTGTATAGCGATGAGCCATCGTTAACTGCTGATGAATCCAGAGCTCTTTACGTTGATTTCTTGAACCGCCATCCAGAGTTAACTCGCAAAGGGTATGAAGAGCAATTAATTCATGCTCGAAGAACGGATGAATACCTAAACGCATTCAAGGTTAAGTTTGGTTACGCCATTACTTGTCATAAAGCCCAAGGTAGCGAATGGGAGCATGTTTTGGTTAATTGTAAATCTCATCATGCGCCACTGTGCTTAGATTACTTTCGTTGGCTATACACGGCAATTACTCGAACCTCCCAAACTTTGTATGTGGTAAATCAGCCAAAGATTAAGATTGGTGGCGGCCCAGTGATTATTGGAAACGGTATTGGTGAGCAGAAGCCTGATACTGTGATTCAACCTGTTGCTATCGATAGTGAAGAGTTAAATCGTTTTGGTATTGGAGAAGGGCAAGCAGTATTAATCGGTTTGTTAGGGCAAGTAAAAGCATGTCTGGAGGGGACGCAAGTAGAAATTATTGATATACGCCATTATCAATACCAAGAGAGATACCTTCTTCAGCTTGGGGATAGCACTGTAGAAGCTCACTTCAACTATAACGGCAAAAATAAAATTTCTTCGATGCAACTCAAGGGGCAGGGTGAACTTCAATCTGACCTTGATTCTCGGTTTGGCAAAATTATTGGTAGCACAGTCGCAAATAGCTCAGCCGTTGCTACTAAAGGTGATTTCCACTTTGATGAAGATTTTTTGTCTGATTTTTATCAACGCGTACGTGATGTTTTTTCCCCACATGGGATTAAGGTTGCAGACATTGATCAAAAGCCATGGAATCAACGCTATACGTTTTCTCTCAACAACGAAAGTGCAGTAGTTGATTTCTACTACAACGGTAAACAACAGTTTAAAAAAGTGATGCCAATGCCTCAACTAAGTGGGTCTAAAACACTATTAAGTACAGTTACAGAAATCTGGAGTCAGTCATAATGTCAGAGCAGCCATTCCGTACTGTCACAAACCTCAGAAAGTCGGGACAGCTTCAAGAAGCGTGGAATGTCGGTTTTCAAGCGTTAGAGAGTAATCCTCAAGATGCGTATTTGAAAGGCGCTCTGTTTTGGGTTTGTTACGAATTTCTTAAGCAGCAGCAAGAGAGGATTACACATCGTGCATCATCATCGGGAAACCATAGACCAACAGATTTTGAATTCGAGCAAATAGAAAATTTACTCCAAACCATTATGAACTTGGACATACCGACAGGTGGACTTGAATATAAGATGCTCTTAGTTCAGTTTCGTAAAAATATTGAGTGGTTCCCTACACTGATTCACTGCGTGTTACGTTTGCAGGGGGCACTGTTTGATCATGAATCAAAGCAACCTTTTCAAGCTGAAAAGGGCGAAGTCCCGAGTCTAATGTTATCGTCTACAAGGCAAATTGCATCGGCATGGTTGCGTGCTCATAAACATTGGCAAATCGACTTACAACGAGTAGTTGAGTTGATCAGTCTCACCAAATCTGCGGTCGCTGATACAAAGCACCTAGTGTGGTTAGATTATGACTATGCAAAGTGCTTGATTGTTACTGGGCAGTTTGAACAGGCTCGAGCACTGATTCTACCAATCCTCAGAAAAAAGACTAAAGAGTCTTGGGCTTGGGGAGCTCTCGCGGCGACCTATCGTTCACAAGATAAAGCTCTAGCGATCAAGTTTTTTGCGAAAGGTATCGTATCTGCCCATGACGTTACATTCAGTCTTCGATTACTTAATGGGATAGTGCCACTACTTGTTGAACACCAACGTACAGCTGAAGCTTCTATGTGTGTAAAAACTGCGCTTGTAACTTACCAATCTAATGGTTGGAAGGTTAAGCCAGAGTTAGCTCAGTTGTCGCAAAGTGCTTGGTATGACGATACGGTCGACCAAAGTCAGCTTAATGCCTACCTAAACTCTATTTGTAGCGATGCCACTGACTACCTTCATGGCCCTGTGACTAAGGTGAAAGGTTTAGTCGAGAACATTCACAAATCTGGTAAAGGTTTCCATGTGTTTGTTAATAAATCGACCTCACACTCCGTACGAATGGGGGCTCATAAGGCGAAAATTAAGCCTGAAGTCGGCAGTTACGTAGAACTCTCACTGGCTCAAAAAGAGGGTGAGGTTGAAGTGGTGGCATCAGAGCCTTGCAAAGACGTTAGCATTGACGATGTGTCATACATAGAAGGGGAACTAAGGATTGCGCCCAAAGGTTTTGGGTTTGTAGAAGATACTTTCATTCCACCTTTTGTTATCAGCGATATTCCAGAACAAAGTCAGGTGAAGGCATTACGCGTGATGACATGGGATAAGGTTAAATCTCGTTATAGCTGGAAGGCAATAAAGCTAACAAGGGTATAGAAAGCTCTATTTCAAGGGCGCTAATAAGTAAATTCGATGTAAAACATCTTTTGGTTAGTGGAATGAACAATGAATCAAATTAATTCACTGCAGCAACTGTGGGATAAGTTTTTGGCCGAGTGGCCACTTGAACGTATTAAAACAATGACACTACAAGAATACGTTTCAACTCAAGATAAAACGACGTTTACATATTGGTTGGAAACCAAGACTCAGCCTTTAGCAAATATTAAAGGTTCCCCATCTCCCAAGTTTGGTATTTATAAACGCAATAGTGAACCGAAGGAACGCTCCGGGATGGCTCATGGGTCGGAATACTCATGGTGGGAAAAGCTTGGTTCTACCGAGCAAGAAGCTTTCGAAACTGTTCGAAGTGAAATTATTCGAGTCATAAATGCGGTTCAAGTTGGCGACCTAACGACGGTTGATAATGCGAAACTTGCTCCTGTATATAAATGGAAAATCGCATTTATGTACCAAGTACAAAGTGTGCCTACTATCGTCAATATATTCGCGAAAGATAAGCTGTCTGAGTTAACTGGGCTGCCTAAGTCTTCAAGCTATCCAGAGCTCTATCGCTCTTTGATGAATAACTACGACACAGAACAACACGCCAATATTGCTGAGTATGGACGGATGTGCTGGTCTCAGCTTGAGCTTCTCGATAATGAAGAACAACCATCGAATGAGCCACTTAACACTTCTGCAGGGAACACATTAATGTCACCGCTTAATCAAATACTCTATGGCCCTCCTGGAACAGGTAAAACCTACCATACTATCGAAGCAGCTGTTGTAGCAGCAGAACCGACTTTTGGCTGGGCAAATCGTAGTGAATTAAAAGAAAAATATGACCAATTAGTCGCCGATAAGCGCATCCGTTTTGTCACTTTCCATCAAAGCTATGGCTATGAAGAGTTTGTTGAAGGGCTCCGCGCTGAGTCGGATAATGACGGTAACCTATCCTACGTAATCAAAGATGGTATTTTCAAGTCTATCTGTGATGAAGCTGCTGCTCAGAAAGTTGAAAAACCCAAATTACTAAGTGAAGACGCACGAATTTGGCAACTATCTATTGAAAGTAGCGGTCAAAGTGAAGTTAAGAAGTATTGCTTGGAGAATGATATAGGGGCGATTGGCTGGGGGCATGTTGGTAATATGAGCTCTGCCAACCGGACTCAGGAAAGCGATGACTTACTTGCCTCTGAAACTCATCCAAATCAAGCAACAATAAGGCATTTTTGTAATGGAATGGCCATTGGTGATGTGGTTTTTTGTGTTAGTGGTCAAAAAACAATAGAAGCCATTGGTGTTGTTAGCGGAGATTATGAGTTTCGACCAGATGGTGTTCTTATGCGTGAGGACTATTGTCATGTTCGTCCGATTAAATGGTTAGCAAGAAACCTCAAACTCAATGTTTATGATCTAAATGGTCAGACTCGCTTACCAATTAAAACTTGCAGCGAGTTGACTCGTTTTTCTGTATCAGAGTTACTTACTCTATTGAATAAGAACAATATTTTGTTAGATAAAGGAGTTGCTCAAGGTGCACAAAGATTTGTTCTGATTATTGATGAGATAAATCGAGGCAATATATCCAAGATATTTGGTGAGCTCATTACGTTAATTGAACCGTCAAAGCGGGCTGGTAAGCAGGAAGCTCTAGAGCTTGTATTATCTAACTCAGGTAAGGCGTTTTCTGTACCCGACAATCTACATATCATCGGAACTATGAACACTGCTGACCGCTCATTAGCGATGATGGATACAGCGCTTCGTCGTCGTTTTGATTTTGTTGAAATGATGCCAAAACCTGAGTTATTGAAAGGTGCAGTAGTAAAAGGCATCGATCTTGAGCAATTACTAAGTGTGCTCAACCAGCGTATTGAAATTCTTTATGACCGTGAACACACACTTGGCCATGCGTTCTTATTGCCAGTTAAGGCGCTTGCTGATGTTGGCGAAGAAGATAAGGCATTTAAAGTGCTTGTCTCAGTATTCAAAAACAAAATCATTCCGCTACTTGAAGAGTACTTCTTTGAAGATTGGGGCAATATTCGTTTGGTTTTAGCTGATAATCAAAAGCTAGATCATTTGCAGTTTGTTGAAGAAAAAGAGCAAAAGCCTGAAGCTCTGACAAACCTGTTTGGTAAGGGGCATCACCTAGACCAATACGGACAATCAGTAGTGAAATACACGCTCGCTACGGATAATGCGGCCGTTTGGAGTGATGCTGAGGCTTATACAGGTATTTACCAAACGATGGTAAAAACCTCTGAGAGTCAATCTGATTCAAACCAAGAGTAATCTCAATGCATACTACGGTTTTTGAATATGGCTACTTAACGCATGTGCAAGCTGCGTGTGATAACTTAAATGCCCAGCTTATCTCTAAAAGTGCTTTCGAGTATTTAAAAGAAGTCTGCTTGAGTGCGAGCGAATCTGAAACCAGTAAATGCTTAGGTTTAACTAAGCGTTTTGGACATGAGTTGCTTCAAGTGAAAAACTACGTCGGTGTAATGTTTACACCGACAGGCGAACATATTGAAGTATTGCCCAAAACAGGCCGTAAATCGGAAAGTACTGAACAGGCGATAACAGAATCGCGTGAAATGTTGCTGATGATGCTTCAGCACTTAGGGGCTTTTCGCTATGTGGCATCGAACCAAGCGAGTGTGGCTAGCAAAAAAATGCCACTTCTAGAGGTCTTTATAGCCCAGTTTCTTCAGTCGGTGAATACGCTGGTTAAGCGAGGGTTGAAAAGTGACTATGTCACACAAGACGACAATCTTCACTTCCAAAAAGGCAAGCTACAAGTTTCTCAGCAAATCAGGCACAACCTGGTTAATAAACACAAGTTTTACGTTGAATACGATGAATATTTGATTAACCGTCCGGCCAATCGAATTCTCAAAATGGCTCTATTGAAGTTAGGTAATTACACAAGGTTAGCGACCAACCAAAAGTTACTGCGTGAGCTGCAGTTTGCTTTTGCTGAAGTCCCTAACTGCAAGTCGGTTAAACAAGATATCAACGCCCTTAAGTTGGACAGGGGAATGAGTGATTATCATCGACCTATTGAGTGGGCGAAACTGATACTCGACGGCTTCTCTCCGCTAAGCATGAAGGGCAAAAGTAGTGCTCTTTCTTTACTGTTTCCGATGGAGGCGGTTTTTGAGAGCTATGTTGCTTCAGTGTTAAAGAGGCAACTCCCTGATGATGTGGTTCTGATCACACAAGCTTCTTCGAAATATCTTGTAAGTCATAATGAGCAAAGCCAGTTTCAGCTCAAACCGGATCTATTGTTAACACTACCGGATAATTCGAAGCTGATTCTCGATACAAAATGGAAGCTGCTCGACCTCGAAGAACATAATTATGGGCTTTCTCAATCTGATCTCTATCAAATGTTTGCTTATGGACATAAATACCTAAATGGTATGGGGGATCTTTTATTGATCTACCCCGCACATAGCGGCTTTAAAAAAGCGATAAAATATAGTTTTGATTTCAGCGAATCATTGCGGCTTTGGGTTGTCCCGTTTGTCACTGACTTGAAGGGGGGAAGTAGACTCATGTGGCCCCGCGGATTTCCAAATACTGTGTCAACGCCATAAGCTTATAAAAATCACAACTGGCGCATAATGGTAATAATAATTACCAGAGTTTTAATAGAGTCTTATCTCTAAATACGAATCATAAATACTGCGGTTTTTTGGAAAATATACCTGTTTATGAGTAAAGCCTCTTAAAGTAATAAGTGAATTATAAATAACGTTTAACAGTTAACCGAGTTACCTAATCATTCATTAATCTGTTGGTATTTTCATCAACAGTCAATCATTTAATAAGCGGTCAATATTGTGATACCTACTACCTCTAATATCCCAACACAGTCGGTCTCTGACTGGCTGAAACAATTTTGTCTGACTCGGAGTGATAAGATTCATTCTAATCAACCACTTTATCAGCTACACATGACTCAACTGGAATATCGCGAGTTAGAGGCTGTGCTATCGAAAAGCCGAGATTTTCAACACACGTTACGTTTTACTAAGGAGTGGTGCGGCGCATTCACTCTCTATTGTGCAGAGTGGTTTAGGCGAGAGTATACCCAGAATTGGAGTTGGGAACCTATCTTCGAGCGTCTGAAGTTTCGCCTATCGCCTGGCGACATTAGTGAAGCGATCCCTATGGGGCTTGAGGATTATTGGGGGAAAACGTTGTCGCGTTACAGCCAATCTAATCGGAATGATTATTTAGGCTCTTTGTTTAGAGAAGGGGGGTTGCCTTCTAACTTGCTATCGCAGAATGACAATCATTATCAATGGACCTTTAACTCGGTGTTTGACAAGTACCAAGTTGTAAGAGAATTTGGTGAGAGTGCAGTCAATGCATATATTAGCAGTAAGGTTGTGTACCTTCCTGAGTCGCTGCAAGGTGAAGAGTCAATAGAACTGATTCGAAACATGGTAGAAAAGCTAGACAGTTTTGTACACACCTACAATCTAGATGAACAAGCTGACCCAGTTGCCTACCTCGAGCAAAATTACCCTCAGTGGCGTGAAGTGTTTCCTTTACCACTAGACAGTGCTACCGGTACTTTGTTCTTAAGTCAGTTGCTTTCACGCGCAACGGAAGAAGTGCGTAAGGTAGCAAAGAAACGCCGCGACTTACGTTGTAAACACTATATCGACTTCGCTAACCAAAGTGTGATTAGCGATGTTTTATTACCGCTGAGCATCACATTTAATATAAACCCAGTTCAATTGAGCAGTAGTCGAATTGAATTGGCTATCTTTGAAGGTGAGCGCCACTTAGCATCCCTTGGTACCTGCTTTGCTCAGTTTGATAATGACAAAACAGTTGTTCGAATTCGTCAAAGTTTGGCATCAGTAGTGCGTGATTCGACAGACAGCGAACTGTATATAGTCGCATTGCAATCTGGTAGACAACTAGCTCAAGAAAGGCTGACTGCCAGTACAGTGGATTGTGAGGATGCACCACTTACTCTAGTGGAAAGCGATGGTCGGTTTTTGGTGGCAGGACAGGCGACAGTTCGCACTAAGGTGAATAAAGTACTCGTATTGGTACCTAATAAAACGTTGTTCGAGATACAACATGGTCACTATGAATCCACTCCTTCATTTTCTTTCGGAAATTTAGATACTTATAGCCTTGAAGGAAAAGTTTCACTGTCGTTTGAAAATGGAGATAGGTTTGTTATTACTACGGGGGCTGAGCACTATGCCGATGAGATCTTTACCCTTAAGGGGGATCTTGTCCCTTGGAAGTCTATCCCATCCTTAGTTTTTAAAGGTGTGCCGAAAATTGCAACGCAAGACGCTGGAGATATTAGCCTCGGCTTGAGTACTTATTTGAATGGTGATGTTGCCCATCGGCTTGCTCCATCAGAGGTACACGGTCGCCAACTTCTGTCGGTTAAAAACCGTGATAATGAAGTATTGCTAAGAAAGCGGATCGGTATTCTTCCACAAGACTTTAAGCTGGATCTACTTCCAGGAGCTACGCCTACTGAAGGTCGAGTATTGGTATCTAGTCAGTCACCATTAGTTGCTCATGTTATCGATAAGGATCTTCGTACTTCAATTACAAAACCTAAACAAGGTGTCACAGAAATTTTTCTGAATGCGAGTGGGATGCCACCAGCAACTTTCACCTTGAATATTCAGGCTTCGTTGCTGTCTGATCCAATTACTTTGATTGTGCCATACCCATCCACTGGTGTAACTGCGTTCAATGGAAACGGACAGCCTTTACAAGGTCGTTTGTCGCTCGAAGATTTAGTCGGGAGTCGTATCAACCTCTTCACTCAGCATGGGAGACCAACACGTTACGAAATTACATTGCTGAATTTATCTAAGTACAGTTCAGGACGCCGAGCTGCAAGCTTCAATTGGGATTACCGTGTAATTGACAAGCCTGTTGAGGTGAGCCTATATGGTCTTCGAGATTATGTTCTTGAACTATTATCGTTGAGCGAAAACTTAGACAGTGAAGTTGAACTCTCAATCAAAGGCTGTGGGCGTACGGAGCGCTTCGTCATCAGTTACTACTCAACGACGGTTAGCTATGATACAGACAATAACTTAGTGAGCTTAAATAGCCGTACGCTCAGAGACGCATCAGGGGTTAAGGCGATCCTAACGGATCTCACCAAGCCTGAACAGGCGCCACACCCGCTAGTTAGTCGTATTAGCGAAGGTGTCGATACGGGAGAGTATGAACTCCCGAGCTTCCTTAATGATGGTGGTCCATGGTTAGTCTTACCGGCTGAAAACTCCGAAGTTGCATTTCGAGCTCGCTTTATCCCTAGCGATAAAAATGATAGTGATGTTTTAGATATCAATACATTGCAAAAAGCCGCCCGAGCATTTAATCCTCGTGATGAAGTGACCAGTATTGCAAAAGTCATTTCGCAAATGGCCGATGATTGGAATCATAGCGGTTGGACATATTTGCAAAGCACGTGGAAGCAATTTCAATATTTACCAATGTCGACTTTTGAAGTGTGGCGTCACTTAGTGCGAAACCCTAAAGCACTTGCCGTCGCTTTGTTTAAGTTTGATATGGACGCACAGCTTATTGCAAAACTTGAGACTCAACTGCCAGTAGTATGGGAGTTTGTTCCAATTCAATGTTGGTTGGACGCGAAGCAATTATTTGGTGATGCTTTGGAAAAGCTCGGCATAACTGGTGAAATGCAAGCAGATCTGCTGAGCAAAATGATAGACAAGTTGACTCAGGAAATTTCTTCACTGTCAGCCTTAGCACAATACATTAAAGACGAAAAGCTAACTCAGCCATTCCCCCCTCAGGTTATACAACCAATGATTCAAGGGCA
Source organism: Vibrio jasicida CAIM 1864 = LMG 25398 (assembly GCF_000400365.1). GTDB lineage: Bacteria > Pseudomonadota > Gammaproteobacteria > Enterobacterales > Vibrionaceae > Vibrio > Vibrio jasicida. Next base: position 213,071 of record NZ_BAOG01000003.1, read on the forward strand.
GTGGTACCAAGATTTACTGCGCCTGCATAGTGATAATGATCATTGGCCAAATGATGCAGGGGACGATTTGCGTCAAATGTGTACCTCACTCGGCCTCATGCCATTCGACCTAACCGTAAATGCAGGGTATCAAATTGGTGTTGTGTATGCGCCAATCTTTGCAGCTGGCGTCGCATGTGGTCGAGTACCACAAGAAATTATTTCACGCTTTGAGCACAAAACTCTATTCGATTTTCGCCAGTTAAAGAACTTTGATCATCAATGGTTTGGCCCTTTATTTTGCTACGTAGTTAACTACCTTACATGCAACGCTTCTTAGGAGCATAGAATATGAATCGTTATTTCTCTTCTTTGGTTGAGCAGTCAATTAATCGCTCGCAAGAGGCTACTCTAGGCGTACTCGGTGTCGCAAATTCAAGCTTGCGTGAACACTTGAAACAAGTGATGTCTGCCGAGAGTGGTGAGCCCCAGTCTTTTATGGCACCACCGTTGTTCGAACACACCTTTGGTTGGGAGTTCGCCGAGCCCAATATGAAAAACTTAAAGGGTGGTTTACTTAATAGCGCAGTGGTTGACTCTCTCGATGACAAATCCAATGGACGTTATCGTTTTGGAGCCGAATTTCATCCCTTCAAGCATCAGCTTACAGCGTGGAAAACCTTACTCGATGAGAAACCGAAATCAGTAGTGGTTACTTCTGGCACTGGTTCGGGAAAAACTGAGTGTTTTATGGTTCCAGTAATCAATGACTTATATGAAGAGCATGCACAAACTCAACAACCTCTTGTTGGTGTCAGGGCGCTATTTCTGTATCCGCTTAATGCGTTGATTAATTCTCAACAAGAACGTTTGGATGCTTGGACGCAACACTTCGGCAGCAACCTTCGCTACTGTTTGTATAATGGCAATACAGAAAACAGTGAAAACAAAATGCGCTCGGCACAGAAAAAACGTCCAAATGAAGTGTTGTCAAGGGAGTTACTGCGTAAAGAACCTGCTCCTATTTTGGTTACCAATGGCACGATGCTTGAGTACATGCTAGTTCGCCAAGTTGACTCTCCAATCATCGAGCAGTCTCGTGCGCAAAAATCTCTTCGTTGGATTGTACTCGATGAGGCTCATACTTATGTGGGGTCTCAAGCTGCTGAACTATCACTTCAACTTCGTCGCGTGTTACAGGCTTTTGGGGTTGAAGCAAAAGATGTCCGCTTCGTCGCGACTTCTGCGACGATTGCAGGGGATGATGCGGCTGAACAACTACAAAAATACCTTGCCAATCTTGCTGGGGTGGAAACCGAACAAGTCAAAGTTATTGGCGGACGACGTGTTATCCCAAAACTTGATTTTGTAGATCAAAAATTGCTTAGTCTCGAAGAGGTTGAGTCAATCGAACCAGAAGGCACTGAAGTTAAAAAGGGCAAGTATGACTCTGACGTAGCTCCAGAGCGATTTAAAGCGCTGTGTGCCCATCCAGTCGCACTTAGGATACGAGACGTTATCGTTGATAGTGATAAACCACTGACTTTAAGTGATATTGCTCAACAAGTCTCAATAGCATTCAATGGTGAAGCTATATCTCAACAGCATTTGTTGCGATGGATAGATGTGTTGACTGGAACTAAACCAGACACATCAAGTGAAGCTTTTTTGAAAGTAAGAGCACATTTTTTCCAACGGATGACTAATGGGTTGTTTGCGTGCATTGATAAAGACTGTAGCTGCAAGAAAAATACGGCACTAGAACAAGACTGGTCGTTTGGTTTGGTCTATGCGACTCATCGTCAAAAATGTGGTTGCGGTGCTCCAGTGCTAGAGCTGAGTTTTTGCATCGAATGTAACGAGCCACATCTTTTAGCAAGAGATAATAAAGGCAAGTTGGGGCAATGGAATGGAAGCGTTGGCGACGAGTTTTCACTTCAACATGAATTTGCTGAGGATGACAGTCAGCAAATCCAAGATGTTGAAGAAAACTCTAACACTCCAGAAGTTTTTGGTAGTCGACTTGATGACGAAGGGCATTATGGTTCAATGACTATAAGTCCTGAGGGTAATCTAGGCTCATTGAATGGTGAAGGCTATACACTGACTCATGATATGTCAGGGCTATCCCACTGTTGCAATTGTGGTTTCAGTGGCTTTAGTGGAAGTATGCCTCTAAGGCGTGCAATGTTAGGTGCCCCATTTTACATCGCTAATGTTGTGCCAACTCTATTGGAGTATTGCCCTGACTTTGAAGGGGAGAGCAATCAAGTTGGGCCACAATCCTTACCAGCTAGAGGGCGTCGATTAATTACGTTTACGGATAGCCGCCAAGGTACAGCTCGTCTTTCAGTAAGAATGCAGCAAGAAGCAGAGCGTTCAAAATTACGTGGTGCTGTCGTTGAGATACTGAAGAACAAGCAACTCGATAGCATGGCAAACCAAGAAGTGGTTAGTGAAGGTATTTCACCTTCAGAACTACGTGAGAAGGCTGCAGGTCTTCGTGCACTTGGTATGGCAAGTATGAATGAAGCTGCAGAACAGCTAGAGCGTCAAGCTGATGCACTTGAATCAGGAGCTATGGCATTCAAGCCAGTTTCTGTTTCATGGGTTGACATGATCAATGAATTGGCCAGAAAGAGTGACTTCAAAGGTGCAATGAAGCTTTACAACCAATACTTATCTCCTGAAGTCTTTAAAGACAGTGACGGTAGTTTAAAGCTAGCTGATATGTTGCTGTTTAGAGAGTTTTCTCGCCGACCAAAACGTCAAAATAGCAGTGAAACTCAAGGGTTAGTTACCGTTAATTATCAAGGAATTGAGACGTTAACTCGTTGTCCTGAGAAGTGGGAATCATATGGCCTGTTACTTGAAGATTGGAAAGACTTCATTAAGGTAGCTCTTGATTTTTACGTGCGTGAGAACAATTTTATGCGTATGGAGGATGAAGGGTGGATCAAGTGGATTGGTGGTCACTTTTCTGCGAAAGCTCTACGCAACCCAGAATCTGAAGAGAAAGACGAATGGCGTATTAAACGTTGGCCGCAAATAAAAGGCTCACAACTCCAGAGGTTGGCGAAGCTATTGAGTTTGGGAGCAGGGCTTGATGCGAGTTCTAGCCATGGGAAGGATATCATCAACGGTTGGTTAAGGGATGCATGGAAAGTACTAACTGTAGATGCACGTGTGCTGACCAATGATGGAAACCAATATGCACTTGACCGTCATAAAATAGACTTTTCTTTACTCGAAAAAGCGTACGTGTGTCCGGTAACTAATAAACTAATAGATAGCACATTTAAAGGTTTTACCCCTTATCTTCCACGTAAGGTCGAAGACCCTAAACAATATATTTGTACCGAAGTTCCATATCCACACATTTGGGAATACGACGTTAGCCAACTCGATTATGAAGAGGGTCTAAAGTCGGTGCGTAGTCAAATTGCTAAGGATGATGCGATTCAAAAGTTACGTAGCACCAATTTGTGGACTGATGTCAACGACCGAGCTCTAGAAGGTGGTTTCTATTATCGAACAGCAGAGCACTCAGCACAGCAAAGTGCTGACAGGCTGAACGATTACGAAGACATGTTTAAGCAAGGCAAAATCAACGTTTTAAACTGCTCAACGACTATGGAGATGGGAGTAGATATTGGCGGTATTTCGGCGGTCGTAATGAACAATGTACCACCACATCCCGCTAACTACTTACAACGAGCAGGGCGTGCGGGACGTAGCAAAGAGTCGCGTGCTATTTCGTATACTTTGTGTAAAGGTAATCCGCACGATCAGCGAGTTTTTGATAATCCTAAGTGGCCATTTGTAACCCAGATTCCAGCGCCCTATGTGGCATTTAATTCGGAACGTTTGGTGCAAAGGCATGTTAACTCTTTATTGTTCTCGCTTTTCTTAAATCGCCAGGTTGGGACAACGAACAAAGAGAAAACGAAACTGAATCTTGAGTGGTTCTACTTGCCAGAACAAGATTCAGTGTGTGACCGTTTTGTGGATTGGTTAGGAAGTGATGCGCTGCAGTGGTCTAAGTCGTTGGAGAGTTTAGTAAAAGGCACTGCGTTAAATGATCACACCTGCGAGACACTATGTGATATCTCAGCGGATACAATTCGCAAATTGCGAGATCGTTGGTTTGAAGAATACCGCTATCTAACAAAACAACTGACGTCCGCGATCAGTGATTCCCCGTATGAATATCGCATTAATAAAGAACTCTATCGTTTAAAAAATGAGTTTGTTCTGCGTGAATTAGCGTCGAAATCGTTCTTACCAGGTTATGGTTTTCCAACGGATGTAGTGAACTTTGACAACAATAATATCCAGGACTTTATTCGTGAAAAGCAGAATAATAAAACACCTAAGTCGGACCGAATTGACAATGTTTCGCGTAGCCGTGGTTTACCAAGCCGTAACCTTGCCGTCGCGATTCGTGAGTATGCTCCGGGTTCAGAAATTGTTTTAGATGGTCGAGTGTTTACTTCTGGAGGTGTGTCACTGCATTGGCAAAACGTACACGCAGATACCAATGAAGCACAAAAATTTGATTTAGCATGGCGTTGTGATTCTTGTGGTCATACAGGCTATGAGACTCAAGCGTCAGTGATGGCGGAGCTGAATTGTAGTAACCCAGAATGTGCTAAACCAATTAAGCAAAAGCATATTCGCAGGGTGTTACAACCAACGGGCTTCGTGACTGATTTTTATGCAACGCCGACTAATAACATCGCTATGCAAAAATTCATCCCAGTTGAGCCGGCTTGGGTGAGTGCTGGGAACGCTGCGAGAGTTAGCTTACCGAATGAAAAAATTGGGCACATGTTATCTAACACCGAAGGCACAGTATTTAACCACACCTCTGGTGAGAACGGCACAGGCTATGCGTTATGCATGACATGTGGTCGAGCTGAATCAATGGACAAAAATGGACATTTCCCTAAGACCTTGAATCCGACAAAGCCTCATCGTCCGCTCAAAGCACCGCAACGCGACAGAAAAGGTGATGATTCGGTAGAGTGTGATGGTTCGCCTACGTTGATGGAAGCAATTCACCTTGGTGCCCACACTAAGACTGATGTGTTTGAATTGAGTTTGAAAAATCCAGTTAGTAATGAATACATAGCAGATGACGCTGAAGGGAGAGTGGTTGCAACGACTCTTGCGGTCGCCCTACGAGCTGCACTGGCTGAACAACTTGGTATTTCTACATCAGAGTTGGGTTATGCATTGCGTCCTGCAATCGTGTCTGAAGGCGAAGTCGCGTTGGTAATTCAATTGTTTGACACTATTTCAGGTGGTGCGGGCTTCGCGAGCTCTGCGCACTTGCACGTTGAATCTATATTACGAAAAATGGTTCGTAATCTTGAATGCCAAAGCTGTGAAACGGCTTGTGGTGATTGTTTGTTGCAATCCGATACTCGCCGAGACTCTGATAGTTTAGATCGTCAAGTTGCTAAAAATTGGTTAGGCGATGGGTTTCTCAATTTTGTCGGCTTGCCTGACGACGTTCAATTGTTAGCTGGCGGTTATTATCAACCAAGCTCTATTGACCAAGCTGTGCGTCATTGGATTAACCAAGGGGCAACTTCGGTGCTGTTTCAGTTGCCGAACGATTTCAATAACTGGGACCTTTTAAACCCCAAGTTTAGAAATAACTTGGTGACATACCTTGCTAAGGACAACGTTGACGTTACGATTGTACTGCCTAATGTTGAATTAGACAGCGAAACGGAAATCGAGCTGATTGCTCTACAAAACCTTGGTGTGAATTTCGCGTTATGTCAATCACAGACAGAACTGAATTCGAATATCGCGGTGCAGTTAAAAACTAGAAGCAATATAGTTTCACTCGCTACTGATACATCTGAAAATTTAATTCCAGGAGTAGGTTGGTTAAATGCGGGTGGGCTAGTGGTCGAAAGTGTCCAACTTAATTTAATAGATACGGAGCTTAAGCTTTTTGAAGTAAGTTCAGCCAAACAAAGTGTGAAGAATGGCGAGTGGGAAATTACTACCCAACTAAACGGCAAGTTAACGGACTTTGGCGAACGATTTTGGATGCATCTATTTAAAAACGATGGTGACGAACTGCTCAAGCTATTGTCGAATGATCCTGTTGTCGAAGTCGCGTACAGCGACCGTTATCAACAAAGTCCAGCTAGCTTGTTGCTCATTACTCAAGTGCTTGGGTCATTGTGCAACGTGCTTTCTGCAAAACCAGTGTTGAAAGTCGCGACCTTGTTTAACGAAAAGGAACGTTCAGGTCAGTTTTTACATCAAGATTGGCTTTATCAAGATGATCACTTTGCAGTGTTCAAAACATGGATTGAGCATAAAGCCAAAGTAGAGCCGCTTCTTACCGTAGTTGATAGCCGAACAGACATTGCTCACCGTAGGCTTCTTACTCTGACGTTAGCGTCTGGCCAGAAGATTAATCTCAAGCTAGATCAAGGGATGGGTTATTGGCGTTTGTTCGAACCACAATCACACTTCCAAAGTATCAAATTTGGTTTTGAGCTCGATCCTGCTCATCAGTTGGCACAATTACAAAAACTTGAAAAAGAGGTTACAGTAAGAAACAGTGAAGACTGGAGTACAGATATTTCGTATTCAATTCACGGATAATCCTGCTTAACTGCTAACGCTGTCTGATGTCTCGACAGCGTTAGTTTCGTTACCTGAAATATGTACAAGTGGTTGAGTATGCCTGGGTTTCAGGGTTACTAAGCTTTCAAAGCTCTTTCTAATAAACACCTAAATTAAAAGATCTATCGTCAATGAAGCCTTCAGACAGTTACTTTTTTCTAACTCACGATGACTTGTATGATTTGGATTGAACTCCACGTGTGACAAAGGCTTACAAATAACGGGCACTATTTCTGGGTTTTACAAAATAAAAATAACTGTGTTGAAAGTGAATGTTGTGGGATTGTTCTTCGTTTGATTCAGCTTGAAACTGGAGGGCTTACGAGTCACTAACTGCTAATGTAGAGTTAGGAGTTTCTTTGAATAGTTTCGAAACACAATATCGGATTCAATTTACCTCAGAATTGAAGCAAAACTAAACACTATTGATTTCATATTGATTTTGTAAGCTTACTAACTCATTTCCTTTTGCTTCTCCGCTATCGTTTAACCTACACAACGGCTTGAATGACAACAGCGGAGACAGTAATGGAAACTCAACTTATTTCAGTTAACGATCTTGGTTACATGCGTCACAATCGAGCTTATGCAAATCGATACCGTCATTCTCGCCGTAATCAAGGTGTAGACACGTTAGCTAGAGACTTTTATAAGCATTTAATGCTAGTTGAAAGAGACATCACATGTTGGTTTTTTCGATTGGTGAACTCAAAGAGTGAACGCATCCTTAGATACAAATCCTCCAACGGTGTGTTGAAGTACCAAGAGATCGATTTTATTGCTGAAAATGAGTTCGGGCTGAAGTTTTGTGAGCTCAAATTAAAAGAGCGTTTTAGTGAGACTTTAAGTGAACGTTCGTCGGGTATTGCTCAACTGAAAGCGACCACTGAGGCCGCTTCATCTGTGTATGAGCTAAATGGCTCACTTGCTATCTGCATCGACATGAGTTTTATCTACACTGGTGAAGATAGTGTGGGGCGAAACTTCACAAACGTTGCTGAGCTACCGGACCACTTTAAACGGGAAGGTGAAGGAGAATATATCTGGTTAGATATCAAAGATGTATTGGTTGTAGCATTAAGGGAAGGATGGTTTACACAGGAGCGAGTTGAAGAGATTAGAGAGCTTTATGAAATGATGTACAACCCAATGGCCATGATGCCCAAAGTACATCAAATCCCTTTGAATAGTCCCTTTGCTCAGCTACAAGCTTAGCTTGCCAAAACTGAATGTTGGATAGAAAAACAAACTTGATACTAGATCAAGTAGCTGGTTTTAGAGAGAAGATATCAGAAGAAGAGACTCGTGAAAGCGTTACTTTTTTGTCTTTGGTAACTTCAGACTTGTGGCAAGCTCAAATACTCAAGTTGAGGGTAAGGCGACTGGCTTTAATGCAGTAAGTTGGCAGTAACCTTCTCTCACACAAGAACCTAGCTCCACACAATATACTTCCATAGGTGAAACTCCAACTTGGGGTAATATGTCAGACGATGATATTCCGTTCTAAGGTAAGCGCGCTCGAGCCTGAAATAGGTATGTCTAAATCCACTCTAAATGAACGTAATTTCCATAAGGAAAACAAAGTGAAAAACATCTTGGTAGCCGTAACAGGCGCGAGTCCTCAAGTCCTAACTGAAACGTTGTTTGCATTGAATCATCAAGGTAAAACAATGCCAGATGAAGTGTTTGTGATTACTACCGCTAACGCTAAGCAAACGTTAGAGGAAGGGCTATTTCAAGATGGTCATTGGAACAAGCTAATAGAAGATTATCAACTCCCAGAAGTTAAGTTTAGTTCCAACAATATTTGGTTGATCTCCGATGAAGAGGGTAATGTCTTAGAAGATGCAAAGGCAGAAGCTGACCAAATTGTAATGGCTGACTTTATTACACAGAAAGTAGAGGAGCTGACTCGTAATGACGATGTTGCGATTCATGCTTCAATTGCTGGTGGCCGAAAGACAATGGCTTTTTACATGGGATACGCAATGTCTTTGTATGGTCGTGAGCAAGATGTGCTCAGCCATGTGTTTGTTGACGATGATTTTGAGTTTGTGAGCGAGTTTTATTACCCAACTCCTTACGATAAGTACATTGTCGGGAGGGACAAAAAAAAGGTTGTAAACACTAAGGATGCCAATGTTACCTTAGCGGAAATCCCGTTTGTAAGAATGCGTCGTCAAGTTGATGAGTCAATTTACAACCAAATGCAAAACCATTCATTTTCGAAAACGGTATCGGCTCTAAACAGTGCGCATAACTCTGGCGTTAAAGTGAAAATTTCTACCAAGGATAAGACTCTGGATGTAGCAGGTGTGTCTGTAAAACTAACAGCTAAAGCGTTATCAATTTATTTATTTTTCGTCAATAAAGGAATGAGAACGGAAACGCTAGGACGATCATTTGAGGAAGATGTTGAGCAAACTCGTGAATATTTAGAGGTTTTAGACTCCATGAAAGCAGACGTACGTTTGTATAGAAGTATGGGTCTAGAAGATGAAGGCCAGTGGCGGCAAAACGATTTCACTTTGACTCCTAAATTGACCAAAGACTTCGTTCGCCAATCTCTGAGCGCTTTCCATAAAACTCTAGAGGAGCGCCTAGTCTCTGACATCGTAGCAAAAATCAAAGTGCATTCTGATGGAGCTAAAGCGGGAGCCAGCTACAGCATATGTAGAGACCTTATGATTGAGGTTGACGGGAAGCTCGTTTAGTATTCATTGCCTTTGTTAGTTTATTGAACATTGAAAACGCAAAGCCCGCTATTTTAGCGGGCTTTGTTGTATCTAGAGCCTATCACGCTGTATTCAAATCCCTTTTAGAATTCGATAAATTCCGCCAATACAAACAAAAAATGTGATTGTCTTTTTTAATCTTGCTTGGAGTCAGTTGAACTCAACGCACCGTACACCCAAAGTACTCCTCTTTTTAATATTAGAGAGGTATACAAATGTGGGAAAACATTTCTCTAGAAGCATTGTATGAAAAATGTTTGGAGATGCTGCTGACCTTTGGGCCAAAGTTCATATTAGCTTTGATGGTGTTGTTTGTTGGCTGGTGGATTGTAGGCAAAGTCAGCCGAGCGATAGAAGTCACGTTAGAAAAAATGAAAATCGAGCATGGTTTGAGAGGCTTTCTCTCGTCTCTTGCCTCCGTCATTTTAAAAATCCTTTTGATCATTTCTGCTGCATCCATGATTGGTGTCGAAACCACGTCCTTTATTGCAATGCTCGGTGCAGCTGGCCTTGCTGTAGGTATGGCTCTGCAAGGCAGCTTGTCTAATTTCGCCGGTGGCGTGCTGATTCTGTTTTTCAAGCCATTTAAAGTCGGCGATGTGATTGAAGCGCAAGGGCACATGGGTAAAGTGGTTGATATTCAAATCTTTGTGACTGTCTTGCTGACCTATGACAACCAAAAAATCATCATTCCTAACGGCTCATTGTCTAACGGAACGGTAAAGAACCTATTTTGTGAAGATAAGCGCCGTATAGATATCGAATTCGGCATTAGTTATGGCGATGATATCCATAAAGCACGACGCGTTCTCATGCAGGTGATGGAAAACTATGATTTGATCATCAATGAGCCTGAGCCTACGGTGCATGTGAGCCAACACGGCGATAGCCATGTCGGAATGTTAGTGTGGGCGTGGGTTGATTCTGAAAATTATTGGCCGGCGTATTTTGGTCTTTATGAGCGAGTGAAAGATGCCTTTGATTCCGAAGACATCACGATTCCATTCCCTCAAAGAGATGTTCACATTCAACGATAAAACGAAAGGAGCGCCAGCTCCTTTTTTCTTTTCTAGACACAAAGATTATTTGCAAGATAAGAGCAAAGTGTTGTTGTCTTTCTATGTTCGTTTTATTAGCAAGAGTAAATATAATAACAATGAAATATGAGGTTCTTTATATTTTGTTTATTTATATTAGTTCTTATTTGATTATATTTTTCAATCATAATGATAAATAATTTGATTGGAACGTAAGTCACAAGAAATAACTATACATAGCTCTGATTGATTGGTGTTCTGTTCTGGTATATTTACTCTACATTTCTATTGGGTTATGGATGGAAAATGAACTTATAGATATGTTTTTTAAGGAAATTGTTTGTTTGTGTTGGTTTTGTCATATATATCTGAATTATTTAAAATTGTGATGTTAATTCCTATCAATAACCATAGTGCTTTTATTGATTAAACTTACGTATATTATTTTTCACTGTTTTCTGATTAAAATTATAAACACGCAATAGGTAACAGTGGTTATAAAATATCCGCTGAAGCTATTTTGTACAATAAACGGTAGAGAGTGAAAAAGTGAAAGCAAATAATAACATTCTTAAAATCGCGGTGGGTATGGCGATGCTATCCGGGCTACCTACAGCAGCCAATGCTCACGGCTGGTCTGAGTTCCCGAGTGCTCGTCAAAACACGTGTTACGAACAAGGTGGAGTTTGGTCTGGTACGCCACCAAATGCAGCATGTGCTCAAGCGAAAGATATCTCTGGTTCTTATCCTTTTGTTCAGCGTAATGAATTCGCTAAGAACATTACTGATTACAACAATATGGCAGCAGTGAAAGCGGCGATTCCTGACGGCACATTGTGTTATGCAAATGACTCTCAGAAAAAGGGAATGGGTGCGCCACATACGGCTTGGACTCGTACTGAACTAAACACAGGAACATTTGAATTTGTGTTTAATGCGACGGCTCCTCACAACCCTTCATTCTGGGAGTTTTATCTAACCAAACCTGGTGCGGATCTAAGTAAAGCACTGGCATGGGGCGATCTAGACTTGATTCAGACGGTAGGTAATGTTCCCGTAAATGGCGGCAAATACCGCATGGACGTTACGATTCCGTCAGATCGTTCTGGTGACGCGATTCTATTTGTTCGTTGGCAGCGTGATGATGCCGCTGGTGAAGGCTTCTACAACTGTTCTGATATCACTATTGCAGGTGGTGATACTCTTCCTCCTGAAGCTGATCTTGTTCGCGGTGACCTGTACATTCCTCAAGGTTTTGTAAATCCTGAAATCGGTGACACAGTTAAATATGACATCATCAACAAGAATGGCGATGTGGCACGTAGTTTTGATATTAAGGTTGAAGCTTCGAACGTAAATGATTGGGCACGTCTACTTGCTTCAGAAATCAACGGTTGGCACGCAGAGTTCAAAGACGGCGCAGTCTTCATCGGTGATTGGCATGAAGAAATGTCACATTACATGTATTTCCAAAATGATCCATCACGTAACTTCTTTAACTCAAAAGATAGCCGCGCATCTGGCATGATTTCAGTTATTGATGGTGATGATGGTGGTGTAGAGCCACTGACTGGCGATATTTATGAACTTGTGAAGAGCGATAAAGTCGTCAATGCTGGTGACAGCGTAATTATTGCCACAAGTGAAGCCGCGAACCTAACACAAACTCAAGGTTCATCGGTGAGCATTCAGAACAACGGTACTTCGTCTATAGTGGTAAACACTAGTGCAATCACGCAGAACGAAACACTGTCATTTGTTGCTAACGCGGTAAACAGCGCACGTGCTGAGACGTTTACTTTCGAGGTTATTGCAGGTGATGACGAAATTACGCCACCAAAACCTGAGCCAGACCCAGATCCTAAACCAGATCCAGATGAGAATGGCACTTGGGATGCTGCTAAAACATACTTAGGTGGTGAAGTGGTTTCTTACGCTGACCAAAACTGGAAAGCACAGTGGTGGATTCAAGGTGGTGACAACCCTGAAGCGACTTACCAGAAAGACCAATGGGGTGTTTGGCGTCCAACTAACTAATCTCGATTCTCATATTGAGAGATATCAGTTTACGCGTTTATTAAATTGATAAATAAGAAAGCCACCATGGTTGATGTATGGTGGCTTTTTTGACGATGAGTAATTGAAACTCGACGTCGAATGCAATAAGCAATTCTAAAAAACTCGAGAGTTCAGATGCTTATTCCTAATCATTCTGGTGGGTTAATATGCGTCTGAGCATTAACACCTCCTATAGTCTTGACCTCACCTTAAAATGACAATAATGCGAAATTTTACTTGAGCCCCATGGATGTGAGGGCTCTTTTTTCGTTTGGCGCCTTTGCATCTCCCCTTGGCTTTGTTATTGCATAGTGAACAATAACCGGGGGACAGCGCATCTCTCGTTATCAAATTGAAAATAGGTACTCGGTTGGCTTTCTAACTTACGACCAATGAGCATTATGGGGCGACCTCTTTGCTCACGGAGATAGTGAAGGAGAAAGCAGTGAAAGATTCCAATGATTTAGTATTCAAACCAACAGTGTTTTGTTGGGCGTTAATCTCACCCCAAAAACAAGGTTCTTTTGAAGACTACCTATGGTCAATGGGAAAAGAAGCCCAAAAGCGTGGTTGGACTTACATTGTCTGCGTTATTGAACCCATATCACCGACTCTGAAGACATGGCTGCTTGAGTCAGGCTGTGAGCTTATTTGCTTAGATTATGACAAAATCACTAATTCAGGCTTCATTGTGCGTTTATTGAAAGAGCGTAAAGTCGATATTCTTCACACCCACTTTATTGGTCCAACAGATCCGAGTTTGTTGTTGTGTAAATTGAGGTGGGGCGGAAAAATTGTTTTTACGGATCACAGCTCCAATCCTCTTGGTATGCCCAGTAAAGATTATTTGGTCTTAAACCAACTCCGTTCTATGCGGCAAAGTATTCTGAGTCTCGCGATTGACGCATATCTGCCTGTCTCTGATTTTGTTGCATCACGCATTGCTCGAAACTTGCCAAATGCTCACCACAAAATACATCGCCTCTATAACGGTATTGACCTCGCGCGGTTTCAATCGGCGATATCTAAAGAGAAAGCAAGGCAGATTAAGTCCGCGCAACTTGGCGTATCCGACGACATCATGATAGTGGCCTTCATTGGTCAGCTGACACAGGAGAAGGGCATCGACCATTTTCTCAATGTTGCCAAACGTTGTGTTGATGGTGGTATCGAATGCCAGTTCTTGATCATTGGCGATGGCGCATACCGTAAAGAAGTGGAAACCCTTTGTGCTCATCAGGATTACCAGAGAGACATTCAATATTTAGGTTTACGCTCTGATGTTCCGGATATCTTGAGTGTCACGGATGTTTTTGTTATGCCGTCTCTTTGGGGAGAGGCGTTTGGTCTTACTGCGATTGAAGCGTCCGCATGCGGTGTTCCTGTTGTTGCTTCTAATATAGGTGGTCTACCAGAGGTCATACTGCATCATCACAGTGGGATCTTAATTGAAGCTGGGGATGAGACTGGTTTATATGACGCTATCTGGCGATTAATCGAAGATACGGACGCTAGAGTAGAGTTTGGCAAAAACGGCCGACGTCATGCAGAACAGAACTTTGGCTTGGACAATATGGTGTCTAAGACTTTTTCGCATTATCAACGTTTGCTTAATTCGAATGAAAGTTTGTGGGAGAGCATGAAAAAAATGCTCGAATTGAGAGGTTAGGAGAGAGGGAGCTCTAATGCTAAACGTAGAAGATATTCTCAAACAATTACGTGAAAACGGTATTGTTGTGCTTGATGGTTATATTCCGCTACCTAAGCTCGAGCAAATGCAGCGATGCTTTGATCAACACCTTACCCATCCACAGTTTAATACTTGGACGGGATACCAACAAAATGAACGATGGCGATTACTCATTGAAAACTTACTTACACTGTCGCCTGCTTTTTTGTACCCAATCCAACATGATGATTTGATGCATATATGCCGTGACTACATTGGCGACCGATTTCAAGTGACTGAGGTTAGGGGGTGGAAAACCATTCGTACCACTCGTAATTTTCATGGATGGCATAACGACGCTTGGTATGACGTTGACCGATGCCAAGAGCCACCACCCCAGATAAAGTTGGGTGTGTATCTTACCGATGTAGACAGTGGTGAGTTTGCTTACGTAGAGCAAAGCCATCGGCAAAAATTGGCTCCGGGTCATTGGAATAAAGCGCAAGTCGACGAAATGAACTTGCCAATAAGACACGTGACCGGCAAGGCAGGAACCGCCTTTTTATTTGATACGAGTGGGGTTCACCGACAAAACTATCCGGTGCTGACATCTCGTAATGTGGTGTTTTACAATTTTCACGATCCTGCTTTCCCTATTCAGAGTTTGGATAAGGAGTATGATCGGTACGCGCCGCTTTTGCTCAACGCTGCTTTTTTGAAAGGTTTGACCAAAGAACATGAACGAATCTTAGGGTTCGGCGATGAGCGATATTTTGAAGATGGCTTTATACCGAAACAACGTTATCCAGCTCTGCATAGTTTGGTTAAAGCTGGGTTATTTACCCGTCTTCTTGGACAAGATTGCCAACAATTATTTAATCGAGTGGCGACAAAGATCTTTTGAGGACGTTATTCTTAATCGTCTAGCGTAGGCAGAATACAGTGATCTTGTTAAAATGCCGATTCGCGGCTGCACATTGAACTTCAGTCCACTCAAAGAGAGAACACCTATGACGGTAGAAAATGTGCTTCCTGAACACTATGCGGAGCTGCTAGTAGTTTGGGAAAACTCAGTCCGAGCGACGCATGACTTCATCACAGAAGAAGATATTGAGTTTTTTAAACCCATCATTATTGAGCAAGCATTTCCTGCAGTCACCTTAAAGTGTGTAAAAGACACTACAGGTGCAATACAAGGTTTTGTTGGTGTTCATGATGAAAAAATCGAGATGCTGTTTCTTCTAGATCAAGCAAGAGGAAAGGGCATAGGTAAGATGTTGCTGCAACATGCGATCAAACATCTCGGCGCAGTAAAAGTCGATGTGAATGAGCAAAACCCACAAGCCGTCGGTTTTTACCAACGTATGGGCTTTAAAATCGAATCTCGCTCACCACTCGATGATATGGGTAAACCATTTCCAATTTTACACATGACGTTGTAACGCTCGATATGTCGTACATCCGCCTTAACAAGGTTTTGCTAGAAGAAACGCCCAAAGCTAATAACTTTGGGCGTTTCCGTTTGTAACCGTTGGATATAGGCAGTCACTCAAAACAGGTATAGGAAAGAAAGTGTTTTTCACGACAGGTTGCTTTTACCGTGAGAATCAATATAAGTAACAAACAGCTCGACGAGATTCGGATTAAACTGGCCTTTATCTTTTTCGGTTAAAAGGATATTGATTGCTTTCGAGTTAGGCATGCCTTTTCTGTAAGCTCTGTCTGAAACCATTGCGTCCCATGTGTCGACAATCGCGAGCACTTGCGCGATAAATGGAATCTCGTCGCCCTTAAGACGAAATGGATAACCATTCCCATCCCAACGTTCATGGTGAAGACCACCAACCATTGTTGCTGTTTCTAGAGCTTTAATACCTCTTGCAATCTGGTAGGTGTACTTTACATGCTCGCTCATCACTTGACGTTCAATTGGTTCAAGCTTGCCATGTTTATGGAGGATCGCCGTTGGTGTTTTTAGCTTGCCTAAGTCATGTACTAGAGCTGCATCAAAAATCAGCTCTAACTGCGCATCTGTAAAATTCAGAAACTCACCAAAATCATGAGCGACTAGGCATACATTGAGCGTGTGTGTATAGGTTTCCGGAGAGTGCTCTGCCATTTCTTGCAGCAATTCAAGTGCTGTAAATGAATGTGCGTGGTTCAATGCCATTGCATACACATGATTGAGTTTGACGTTTTGCATACCTACACCTTAAGTCGTTCGTTTGGGCCGGCAAGTATGGTGAAGGTTAGTGCTTGTGTTAAATGAATGGTCGTGAATCGAAATTAATAAGGGTTAAATCGGTGTTTTAGAAGTTTTTATAATGGCGTAATTGTTTGGAATCAACGAGATAGCATCGTATAAAACTTATAGTGAAAATCTATGGGATAATGGGTTTTAGATTGTAGTTGCGTGGGCAAAAATGGTTAACAGCCATGCTTCTTCAATCTGCGATTAATGGCATTATTCACAACCATTTATTGGTAACTGATTCCGCTCGTGTGGATGATAGCCGCTCGAACAATCAGTATTAATTATCACACCATGACCCGAACACTATTTCACATAACGCTATGGCGCACGGCGATAGCTGAGTTTTCAAAAGAAGTTGGTTATGCCCAAAGTCCCCAAGGATTGGTTAATAACCGAATTACCATTCAACTGACACCCGAAAGAACGCGGCTTGTCGCTACCGTTCATTTGGACTTCAACTCTCTAAACTATGAAATTAGCAGCACTCAAGATTGCTTCGATTTTTGCCAACTACTTAAGGCAATAGAAAGTGTCAAAAGCTTCTAACCAGCCTTAACGCTCTGGATTTCATGAATTAAAAACAATTAATTCCCAATTAATCATTTTAATATCATAGTCTTAATCGTTAATAACTAATCATAGTCATTTAGTGGTTACTTTGAAGTGTTGCAGCCAAAATGGTTGAACCTTCAACAACCGAGTGACATCAATGAAACTGTTCAACATGTATCTGTTGAAAAGGAATTCATCTCTATCTTTACTAGCAAGCGTCTCCCTCGCAACACTTCTTACTGCGTGTAATGGTGGTAGCGAGGGCGGCTCGGGCAATCCGGTAATTACTTCACCTGTCGACAATACGGCGATCTTCTCTGCCAACATCGGTAACAATGCTATTGTTGGTGAGCGCACTTCTATTAACGTTACTGGTTATGTCAATACAAGCGATGATAGCGAGTTTGAGATTACGTCTGTCGAGTCATTATCAGGGGATGCTTGTCAGGTCGTCAGCTCTGGCTCAACGTCGTTTGATGTAAGCTCGAATGAAACGCAAGATTGCCTGTATCAATACCGAGTTTCTCCAATGAGCAATAGCGCACAGTCAGAGTCTTATGTTCGTGTTGCTTCTGCTTCAACATATGCATCGACATCGCTACCGAGAATCACAGCTTCAACTACCGAGAATCAAGAAATCATCATTGACCTTGAAACGGAGTTAGGTGCTTCGATGCCAGATAGTAGCTACAAGTTACAAGAACAGATGGTTGTTATTGGTAACGGAAGTGCCACTTATCTCGACTCACAACGCATTCAATTTACGCCGACAGGAAAAGGGCAGAGTGAGATTTTCTACAGCTACGAAAGCGACTCTGCCATCAAACAAGGTACGATTTCGGTTTCTGTCTCGGAGTTGACTGAAAACACTCCGCCAACCGCCAATGCTTTTGCTCATCAAGAGCTCATCAAACTTGGTGAAAGTACTACGATAGATGTTGCGTCATATGTCTCCGATTTGGATGGAGATAACGTTCAGTTAGTCAGTGTTGAAGATTTTAACTCTACGATCGCATTGTTGTCGCCAACGGACGTAATGAATACTCAATTTACGTTTGAGTCGACAACACCTGGTGCTCACGATGTGGCATATACCGTCAGTGACCACATGGGAGGTTACACAACATCGGTTGCTCGAATCGAAGTAGAGCCTGATTTTTCATTGATTCAAGATTGGGAAGATATCGTCACTTACGACCCAGTTATTGATACAGAGATCCGTTTCTTTGCGCCAATGACAAAAGTATATGCAGACTACGTAAATGCCTCTTACACCTCAACCTATACAGAAAATGGTGAATATGGTTTGAAAGATGCAGAGGTGGTAACGCAAACACTCACCCAAGCACGTCAATACTGCAAGGTGCGTGGTGGTCGTTTGCCACTCCAACGTGAACTTGAAACCTTAATTGCAAATGAAACCAGTGCGTTCAGTAACCACAATTGGCCAACGAGTAATCAATATTGGACAGCAGAGAACGTTAGTGAAACCAATGCAGCGACGGTTAACTTGAATGATGGTCTGGTTGGCAATCAGTCAAAAACTGTGGCTATGTACACAACTTGTGTTGATCTTAGTGATGAGGCGGTTGGTGATTTCTCAGTATCGGCGATAGAGCAATCGGCTACAGGAAATGAGTATGTTTATCAGATTGAAGTTCTTCACCCTGATGGGGGGATTGCGTCATATCAAGATGTTGAAGTAGAGGCATTAAGTGAAGCTGGTGTATTTGACTCTGGAAGCTCTTCAATATCTCTTGTTATGGATTCCAATGGTTCACAACAGCTTTCTTATTATGATACATCGTTTAGTAAATCAGTAATTGCTGCTGAAGTTGGGTCTGTAAGGGATTTGTTTCCGTTTGTCCCAGATGAGGGAGCATCGGCATTAGAGACTACAGATGGAACTAAATGGAATCATGTCGATATTAGATATGGTCTCATTCTACCGTCTATCGGTGAAAGTGGTGTACCTATCCTCTTTAGTTATGACTCTCCGGATGGAATGGGTAGCAGCACTGTGTATAAACAGAGCTTTTCAGGAAATGATTTTGTTATGGCTCTCCACATAAAAAATACAGGGCGAATGGGTAGTGGTGCTGTGTCGTTTTTTATCCAGCAACAAGGAAATCTACCTGATCAAAGTTGGTTCAATGAGGAGGAAGATCCTGAGCGAGATCAGCCTGGAGCGCCGCACACATCAGATACCTTTAATATCGTGACCCAGTTTTCAAAAAACCAATTCAATTTTTATCAAGGTTTTGACAATTTTGTAGGAAGTAACTCAGCTGATGTTCGGTATGAAGATCGATATTTATGGTTCCAAAAAAAGGGAGATTTTTTGTACCACTATTCGTCGAATACACCAATCAGACCGAGTGAACCGGACTTTTCAAAGCCTTTCGATTGGGGGGATATAGATCCTACCAAGCCTTATTGGGTCGGCACTGGCGGAAGTACAAACTATGAAGATTTAGAGGCATTCCTCGTTGATGCTAACTTTGCAAGTTATTTATAAAGGTATGACCATGAAAGTACTTGGAAAAATTAGCTTTATCTTCTCCTTATCTTTAATTTTATCCGCATGTAATGGTGGTTCTGGTAATGATTCATCATCCAACAGTGTTGAAGGAAGCTCTCCTGAGACAGTGAACATAGAAACTTCTCCTATCCAATCTAAAGGACTGGTGAGTGAAGAGGTTGCTATCGACGTTTTGGCTACAAATGAAGTCAGCGCGGCGATGAAGGTGACATCTGTGCGCTCAATATCAGGAGATAGTTGTCAGGTTACGTCCATTGGTGAACAGTCATTTACGACAAGTTCTGATGAAGTAGGCGAGTGCCAATACGAATACACAGTCGCCCCAAAAAATAGTGAGCTTTATGTGGGTGAGGAATCTTCAATTGCTCGTGTTTCTGTGTCTGAAACAGCAGCTGATAATACATTACCCAACCTTGCAGAAACGACGGATATTGATACGCCTGTTGTGATTGACCTTTCTCAGGAATTATCCGAGGAGCTTGATACATCAGTGTTCTATCTATCGTCTGATGCATCTGTGCTTGGCGCCGGTATCGTGGATAGCGATGCGGCGAACAACGTGCTTACTTTTACTCCATTTGAGGTGGGCGTTTCTCGAGTTACTTACTCAATGACAGATGGTTCTGTCACCAAGCTAGGAACGATTGATGTTGCTGTTTCTGATACGCAGAATACGCCGCCAGTTGCCCTTAACTATGTCCGTGAAGGGAAGTTAGATAAAGGGATGTTGGTGACGATTGATTTAACGGACTATATCTCTGATGCAGAAGATGCGGTGATCCTCGAATCCGTGAGAGCTTACAATGCGGAGACCGAAATTACGTCCGCTTCTGAGCATACCTTTACTTTTCGTTCCTTAGAGCCGGGAGCGCATGAAGTTGCTTACACCATTAATGATGGTCGCGGTGGATACGCGGTTGGACAAGTTTATCTTGAAGTAGAGCCTGATTTTAGCCTGGTTCAAGACTGGGATGATGTAACGGTTTACGATTCAACTATTGGTGCAAATATTACGTTTACGGCTCCTGTAAGTAAGGTGCTAGCGGACTATACCAATACAGCGTATACAAATTATCTAGCACAAGATGAGGTTACTGGGCCGAAAGGAGCGGACGTGGTCACCATGAACCTTGAACAAGCGCAAAACTACTGTGCGACAAGGAATGGACGTTTGCCAATCAACCGTGAATGGGAACTACTCATTGCAAATCAAGGTAACCTTTTTTCGTCTCAAAACTGGCCTGCAGGTGCAGATTTTTGGAGTGCAGATATGATCTCCGAAACTGCTGGCAAGAGCATTAACGCGACAGATGGGACGATTTCTGAGTTAGCGAAGTTAACAGGTGAAGGGTTCGTTACCTGTGTGTTGTTAGATAGCGAGGCGGTAAAGGATTTTTCAAGTGAAATTGAATATGTTACGCGCCCTTATAGTAACGTAAGTGATGTGTCTTTAAAGGTAACTGACCCAGACGGAAGTTTAGCGCCATACCAGAACATTGAAATCATATCTGAACGTGAAAAAGGCGTGTTCAGTAATTATGAAACAAGCGAAACTCTTTTGTCGGATGCAAGCGGATCAGCAGTTACCACATACACAGACTTATCTTTTAACAATGAAGTGATCAGTGTTACAAGTAGTTCAAATGCAAAATCTTCAATTGCTTATTCGTCTAAAGACGCGGTTACGGCCTCAACTTTGCCTGTGAATGAAAGCAATAAGTGGAATCGTGTTGCAGCGGAGAGTGGTACGATTTTGCCGATCGATGATATCGGCATTCCATCACTCTATTATGGAACAGGCGGATCAATAAGAGCACTATCAGTATTTAATGAACGCTCTTTTACTGGTAGAAACTTTATTGGTTACGTTAAAGTCAAAAACTTTGGAGAAAAAGATGCGATATCCGGTAAGTTATCGTTTATCGTTCAGCAAGAATCTATTGTGCCTCAGTCAGGTTGGGGGGATGCAGCCAATCAACCGGGTTCACCTCGTAGTAACAAAGCGTTTGAAATAGTTACCAACTACTGGAATGAGAGAACGCAAGTTTTTTCTGGCTATGGAAACTCGGTAGGCTTAGCGAATATGAATGTTGCCTCTCATGAGAGACATATTTGGTTTGAAAATAACAATGGCCACTTTATGGTTTACTCTTCAGAGACTTCAGACAAACCGCTAGAACCAGCAGTATCATTTAACATGGATTGGGCAGGGATGGATCCAGGCCTACCTTATTGGGTGCAAATCAGCAGCCGAATTAGTCGTGATGGTAACTCTGTAGGGGTTATGACATACGTTACTGATGCTAAGTTTGCGTCTTTTGATTAATGAAAAGCTAGCCAATCTTGGCTAGCTTTTTAATACCACATCAACTGCCCGTACATTCTGGCAAGTTGCTCCTGTGTCCCTTCCGATTCAATCTCTTCATCATAGGTAAGCAAAAACTCTTGTTTACTCAGACGTTTAATTCTTGCGGCAAAATATCGGTTGTTTGCGTTGATGAGATCCCTTTTAAACGCTTGTGAAGAGTGATCAGCGATGTACAAGTACTGACTGCTCAGCGTCAAGAAGTAAAAGCTGTTGTTTGTGTAACCAAGAATGCCGGAGCTCTTTCTCATTGTTCCGTTTTCTAATGTGGTAATGAAGGTAAACAAACCGTTGTTTACGTATACGCTGAGTTTTCGGCTGGGGTTGTTCAATTGGCTTTCTATGGAGAACTTAGAGCCCAGCAAACTTAGCCATGGGCTCAGGATTACCAAGGCCCCTATAATTATCGACACCTTCCACAAAGAGAACTTACCAGAAGCCCATTTGACCAGTAATTTCGACATTATCGAGCCTTTCATATTCAAACCTCTTGCTGAGATAAACGGTGTTACTTTTTTCATCGAGTTGAGCGACGTTGATTTGAGAGAGGTAATCTTTAGCGTTGAGCGTTATTGTTTGGGCTGCATTTTGATTGCCATTTAAAAATTCATAACTCTTGTTAAAAGACAGCATAAATACCGTATCGTTTATCACTGCATAAAGCCCTTGGCTATGACGAATAACGTCATAGGGCATGAATTGGAGTGATGAATAAAAGCCATGGGAAAATTGTAAATGCGTTTCTAGTCGTGTTGAGGTCACGGGCGAGTACACGGTGAAATCGCCACCAGTAGCATTGATAAAAGGCATCGCAACAATGAGCGAGGCAATGCCAATCGTTCTTTTGAAGTTCATAGTCAGTATAAAGAGTAATAAAGCGCGCTGCTGTAAAGCAAAATGAAAACGCTAAGGAAAATATCTCCCCAGCGAATTGAGGGGAGGTTAGCTCGAGTTGGGTAAGACCGCGTTTGCAATGGTCCTGCTCTTTCTCCCGTTTGTTTTGAGTCGGAGAGAGAAGCAAAGTCGTTGGTTGCCCTTGATTGCAATGACATTAGGTTTACACCAACAGGCAAAACCAGTTTGTAGCCTAGCGTTGGATAAGCCCGGATTTCAATGTTTGAGTTTATGGTGGCCAGTTTTCTACGCAGTTTCATGATACTCACGTTCAGGGAGTTAGAACCGATAGGCTTATCTGGCCAACCCGCCGCGATGAGGGCATCTCGGCTGTAAATTTTGTCGGTGTCGTCGAAGAGTGTTTTCGCGATGTTTAAGCTGCTTATGCTCATGGATACCGACATGACTAAGCTTTTTGTTGAGTCGTCATAGGCATCAATGGCGAGATTAGCCTCATTGATACAAAGCAACATAGTTTATTGGCACTGCAAGTTTGGGATTATGACGGTATCCTTTGGATGAATAACGTCTATATCACGCAGGGTTTTAAAGCCTTCGTTGGCTGACATCAGCTCGGTAAAGGAAATGTGATGTTGGCTTGCGATTTTGTACAACCAATCCCCTTCTTTTACGCGATATATGTTGGCCTTACACTCTGTGTCGCGATCTGTGTATTCCATAACCGATATAGCTTGCTTGTCTGTTTGTGTTTCAGAAGCCACTTGAATCTCATCATAAACAGGAGAGGGCACTTGAGTGTTGGTATTTTGGAATCGATATTGAATCCCGAAACCCAATGATTGCAATTTATAGTCTGGCTCCTGACTGGAAAGGAACTTGTAGCCAAAGTTGAACGCCCAGAGCGGGTTTAGCTCATATCGAATGCCAATTTGTGCTATGGGTGAGAGCTCGTCGTTTTCCGATATCATGCCCAACCCACCGTAAAGTTTGTAGCGTTTAGAGAGAGGCAAGGTGCCCAGCAACGACAGATCGGTTCCATAGCGAGAGATGTTTTGAGTGGTGTTTCGGTATTCACCGACTTTGAGCATATCTAGCTGGCCATATGTACCGGTTGACACTTCTATTGCCCAGGTTGGAGAGAGTTGATAGCCAAGCTTTATCCCTCCTCCAAAAGAGGAATCAGAGAACTCGGTATCCGTTTTGCCGTTATGGGTGAGGGAGCCTCCCACGTACCAGTTGGTAGGCTCTGCAATAACAATAGAAGAGAAGCCTGCAATAATTCCCATTATGAACGTAGTTCTATTCATTAATACAACTCCTCGAACATAACGGTGAAACTTCCAGAGTAAGTGCCGGATTCAACTTCGGTTGAAGGAATATCTTGGTAACTCACCATTAAATCAAAATTAATCACATTGGTTGGCGCATCGAGTACATAACTTGTTTCGTCATTCGTCAGTTTGTTTACACCATTTTCTACCCAAATAGGGTCGTCACAGTTGGTGGAAGCACATTCAATACTAAACGGGATTTCTGTCTTCCCAGTGTTGGACGTCAACGTGAAATCATGGGCTAGCAAAGTCATAGATAATCCCGTGCTAAAGGTTCCTGTTGCGGTAATATTGAACATGGTTTCAGCTGACACAGTATGGTTGGTTGTGTCATAAGTAGGGTTCATTACACCATCACCAGCAACATCGATGTTTTCCAAGCTGTTAGGGACATAGTCGATATTGACAGTGAAAACGTCAGATAAAACACGATAGGTGAGGGCGCCACCTGACGACTGATAGTAGTATCGAATGTCAGCAGGAATGGTTGCCGTGTACACACCTTTCTCTTGTCCCTGCAAAGCGGTTAGGAGTGCGGTTGTATCCAAGTCAAAGGTTGGTCTGTAAAAATAAAAAGGGGTAACCTCACTGCTGTAATCAAGAGAAAAGCTAGCGCTACAACTTTGCGTGCTGTCATCGGCAAGAGTGACAGTATTTCCAGATAGCTGCGATGTTGCGCAGCTTGGGGTTACAAGTTGAGTGTCATTACGAACATAATTGTTAGATGACATGTTGTATTGCACGCCTTTCAGCCCGATAGGGGCATTAACGTTTGCCCCAGTCGGTCCAGTTAACGTCAATTCATCTGGCTTGTTGGTTAGGTACGCGCCCGGGAGAAAACGATCTGTCGGAGTAAGACCACTTGCCACTGTCCAGTCACTTAAGGTGTATGTGTTGCCACCTAAAGCTATGGCGTTCTCAAGTCGCAATTGTTGACCTTCAATGTGAACATTAAGCGTGGCACTATGAACCAGCGGGGCTGCAAGCAACAGTAACCAAGAAGCAGAACGAATCATTACTTGCCATCCTTTAACGTTATCTTTTTATGGTAGCTTTCGTCATGGTTAATAACGGTCACTTCTACTTGATCTTTTGAGATGTTTTTAGGCAATTCATACGTGCGCTCACGGCCTGACAAGGACATAGCGGTAAATTCGCAGTCTTCTGTTACCTTATCTGTACATTGGTCCACATAAGCGCGGATGAAGCTGTTACCCGTGTTGTTGATGTGCAGTTTCCCGTTCGACAGTGATACTGAGTAGTCGATTTTCTGTGTTTTCGCAGGTATCACAAAGAGAGGACGATAGCCAAAGTTGATCGTCACAGCAGACTGTGATTTTCCTTCTGGGTCGTAAGGTGATGGTTCAAAGCTAACTAGGTAGTATTGGTCTTCGCTAAAATCACATTTGTTACCACACAAGGAACGCACACCAACTTGCTTTTGGCGACCTGATTCAAGGATCATCTTTGGATGAGTTAACGTTACGCGCCAATCAGAGAAGTTTGACTCTGTATAAGGTGTGCGCGTCAGTTCGCCATTTTTAACTTGCAGCTGAGTGATATTCGATTGAATGAACTCAGTGGTCGATTTATTGTTTGAGATCGTGAAAACGCCGTTTCCGTATTCATCACCTACTAACAACATAGTATCTACGTTCATTGCTGAAGTTGCCGTTGAAATAAGTGCAGCAGCGAAAATTGGAAGTGATTTCATCATCAGTTACCTTCTGGTCTATTAAGTACAAAGTCGCGCTCTTGTTGCGTTTCCGAGTTGGCGTACTGAGCGACGTTTTCAATGTTTTGACGTTGTTGATGACTGAGTTGAAGATCCTTATCTCCAGTCAGGTAAACAAAAGACTTACGGCCCAAACGCGTTGTTAGCAGTTCAGCGCCATTGTTGGTCATTGCCTTAAGTTGTTGGTTGATCTCTGTGAGGTCATCAAATTGACCGATGTACATCACATTGATTTCTCGATTATTTTTGACCAGAACCATTGACTCCAATGGTTCAAGATCTGGCTGGCAGTAATTTGTGCCAAAGTTTAATTGTTTTGCATCGTCTACCGATGGTAAATAACATTGCTGGCCACCGCTCTTGAGTGAGAAAGTTTGCCCTTCTTGAACATCAACTTTGTGAATACCTGAAGTAATGTTTGAGATAGACAAACACGCAGGGCCTTCACATTCGATAGTCTCAATGTCGTTACCGAAAATATCTTTGAATTTACTTACAAAGCTGATGACTCGGCTGACATTTGAATTGAGTTCAATTACCGTTCCTGGGTGCGTATAACCCGTCGCGTTTTGCTGACCTGTATTGTGCAGCGCAACACTCTCCACATCTAATTCGATAGTGCTGGTTTGATATTTATCGAGTGAAATCAAACCAGAATCACCATAGATGTATTCTTTATGCTTCACTTTGTCGTCAGCTTTTACCACCAACAAACCTTTTGTTTGGTCCTCTCCATTGTCAAAACGAATGTTGTTTTTCGTATCAACAGAGACGTACGCATCACTCTGCTTCGTAGTGAAGTGAATGCTATTCTTACCAATAACTTGTGTACTGCTTAGTGACGCGTTAACTGACTTTTCACCGTTGTCAGCAAGGTACACAAAACCATCTGCCTGATAATGTTCGTTTCGGTTTGCCGCATAAGCTGTCACATTATTGAGTGAAGATTGCGACGAGTTTGCATAGTAGCTGTTGCTTGCCGTTAGACGGAGATCCTTCTCTTCACTGTCTAGCAGATCTCGAGTTTCTAGACTGTTGGTGTATTGGCTAAAGCCATCTTGATCTATGGTGACACTTGACTTGCCTCTTAGCTTAAAGGACAAGGGGACAGACCAATTAATAGCAAGAGTCAGTTCGCCTTCATCAAAGTCAGAAGCCAACGATTCGTTGTTGTAACTCAGGTTGACATCAAGATTAGAATCAAGCATGAAAGGTGCACTTAACCCTGATGATAAGAACCAGTTTTTACGCTCGTTGTTGTAGATATCTGCCTGATTTAAGTAGTTTACCGACCCATATCCACGGATTTTTTTACCTAGTGTGAAGCTGCTCGATAGGCTCAGTTGCTCCTTACTCGCGGCGCCATACAGATACTGAGCAAAGCGGTTCTTCTCTTCGTTATCAAGCTTTTCATAGGTGACGCCGATGCGGCCCATATTTAAGTAGCCAGATAAGTAAGAGGCTTCGCCATCAATTGAAGAGGCCGTCACCTCATAGCGGCTCTCAAATGGTAAATACCCTTTGAGGCCAACTTGCCCCATGTTGTGCTCTTCAGTCACAGTAGAGCCTAAGGCGAGGGTTTGAGTATCAGACCATTTATATGCCACTATGCCTTGAAGATAAGGCTTTGCTTCGAAAGACTCAGTCTTCTGCGCTTCAAATTCATCGTCTTCATTGATGACCTCTACATCCGCTCCTTGGAATTGACCTGCTGAAATAAAATAGTCGAACTCTCCGGTGTTAAGCGTATCGGTTTGTGCGTTATAAACACGGACTGACTCTGTGGAAACCACTTGAGAACCTGCAGTGATCTCTACCATCACGTCGTAAACACCACTAGGAAGCTCTGAATAGCGAATACTGCCTTGGCCTTCTGTTACCGACTTTTGGACGATGATCTGTTCGTCTTTGTAAACTTTTAGAACGCCACTAGAAGGGGCATAAAAAAACAAAAACTGGTCATCATTGCTATTTGCTCGACTTAGATTTTTACTTGAAGATAGATTTACACTAGCTTCATGGTACTGAGTGCCGTTCAATAAAAACGATGTGCTGTTCAATGCCAAGCGGTCTTGATGATAGCCGGCGGTTAGGCGCAAGTTTTTGTGTTCGATATTGTAGTAACCGTAATTAACCTCGGAGGTTCCTTCTTGGTTGCTAACATAAGTGTCAAGGTGTACCGAGCCATAAGGTAGACCCAAAATGAGTTGGTCACTGAGTGACAAGTTAGGGCTACCGTTAAAGCTTGACGTTGTGTATACATTTGCGCGATTGATCAAACCAGGATTTGCATTGTACGTTGACGCGTAGTCTTTCTTTATCGCTCCTGGTTTTGTATCGGCAAGCAACGTTTTGTTGACGTAAATGTAGAGCTTGTTTGTGTGGTAATCGTAGAAAACATCGTATGACTCAGGATTAAGAGAACACAGGTTCAAGTCACCCACACAATCAACGCTGTTTTCTGCGCCAAGCACCAAATCATTACTAATTTTCGTAGCCGTCACTTTGGTTAAGCCAGAGTGCACTAAGTGTTCCACTAACGTTTGAACGTCATTCTGATCTTGAAGTTGCACAGAGTTGTATGTGACTAACATCGGCAACGTGATGAACGAACCATTCAGCCCTTTGATTTCTACATCTCGAGCTTGTTGCTCGTAGAAATCCTGAAAACCTTGAGGGATCGGTGCCGCAAAAGAAGTGTCACTAAACGAAAGTGTTACCAAAATACTGGTAGCAACGGTGGAAATTCTATTCACAATGAAAGCTCCGCTAGCACAGATAGTTCGCCTTGACATAAGCTCGCGCTCTCAGGCAAGGTCCCGAAAGAAAATTTGACGTCGTATTCGCCAACCTTTACGCCATCCGAAGCTTGATTGAACTCCATTAACATAGGTTCAATCTCTGTTAATGGTTGTCCCTCAATGTAAACTTGAGCAAAATCTGACGGTGTTACTAGGGCCGTCTCATCCGCGCTGTAACACTGTGAAGTGTTGCTCTTCATAAAAAGTTGAAACTTCATTGACTGGTCAGAACTCGGAATGTCTGTCATGACCGTCAACAAAGTGAACGCATCATTAAATGTGTTCGTTTTCGTATTTGTTTTTAGTGTTAATGAAGAAGGGGAAAACGCGATGTCAGTAATCTGGTGAGAGAAAAACTGACTTTTATCGATTTCACTGACCAACTGAAAAATGTGTGTTTCTGCTTTTACGCTGAAAACGAATGTTCCAGTCAACATGCAAAATAACGAACGAATCAAAGAAAACTTCACGTTTCCCCCCTTTTGTCAATTAAAGGCCGTCTTCGTAGCTAGCGGTCATTTGAACACTAACTTGACCTTCGCCTTGTACAGCAATATCGGTGATTGGTTGTTCATTTTTAACCGTCAGAGCAACAACGCCTGTTTGAAGTTCATTGAAATTACCCTGAGTGAATGTCGTGCCTGATAGTTGATCAGTTACCGCTACGTCAGCTTCGTATGACATTGAACCATCCATCATTACTTGAGCGCTGATGTATGACCACGTTGCGAGAGGCTGACGGTCACCAACGGTTTCTAATGCAGAGTCATAGTCACGAGCTTCAAGAACCACCTCTGTAGATGTGAACTTACCGTCTTTCTCAATGAAGAGAGTTCCGGAAGCAATCTCGCCGCCGCCTTCACCTGTAATCTTTAGGTTTGTGCTAGGAACAGAGCTACCAATTAGGCCACTCCAGATAACTTCGGCACTTGCTTCATCTGCTGCATTTACCGCCCCAGAAGCGAAAGTGATTGCTGTCGCACCCATCAAGAAAAATGTATTAAGTTTCATGTTTTTCACCTATGTTTAAAAAAGTTGTTGGTTCGTATCCAATATGAAATCGAGCCGTTTTTCGTCGACGGCAATTTGAATCGATTGAGCGAAAATTTGGAAATAAAAGGCTGTTAATAGTGCTTTATCGATGATTAAAAGAGATTTAATTCAGTTGAATCTCTTCCATAAGGCCATGAATAATTTGAATTTATATTTTTTTATACAACAATTAATGCTAATGGGGTTGCACGAGGTTAAAGATGTACGAACGACTATCTATTGATACGGTTAGAAGAACGATCACCTTGGTCGATAGTGAATCGGGAAAGGAAAATCAACCACTTGAAATGAATCGGAGTGAATATAATTTGCTTCTCGCTTTTTGTGATTCTCATGGCGAGGTTATCGATAAACAGGCGTTGATTGAATTGGGGTGGCCCGGACGAGTTGTTGGAGATAACTCGCTTGCGGTTGCGATTATGAAGTTACGCAAAAAACTCGACAGTCTGGAATTGGGGTTCGAGATAAATAACCTTCCTGGTGAAGGGTATGTATTCATCAATGCAAAAAATGTTGGGATAGAGCATGAAAATGGCGCTTCAGATGCAAGTAATCCAAAAATAGAAGCAACGGTAACAGCGGAACCTGTTGTTGTAGAGAATCTAGCCGACATAAAAGAGGAGACTGACAAATCGGAATCTCGACATGTTGAGATTCAATATACAGGGATAAAAAAGCTGGTCAGAAAGCCGATTTTTTGGGAGGTTTCACTTGGGATAATTGTTGGCATCGTCACTTTCTACTTTGTTTATCGCGAGGCATTTGAGTGTTTTGATTGCTTTGGAGGAGTCGGTGGCTAACGTAAAAAGACTAAGCTTAAGATTACTCGTTGTAATCGGCATTGCGTTTTTTCTCCCGTGGTTCTTTTCTCTTGGTACTTATTTTTCTGGTTATGCCCACTTTCAAGATGAAGAACATGAGATCTTATTGACGGCCAAATCGGGCTTCTACAAAACCATCCATACTTTTGATGGCCAAGTGTACCGAGTTCACACTGGTATCTATGCGTCTTTAGGCAGTTCAATGTATTTCTTTTGACTTGATGGGAATTACATCGAAGGTCTTGAGCCCGAGTTTGCTGAGAAAGTGATCAGTTTAGATTTATCTCGTTATTTCCGAGGGCTCACTCACGTGAAGCTTGCAGATCGAGGCGATGGTAAGTGGATCGGTAAGATGCAAAAATCTGAAAGTGAACATCTTTTTGATGAAGTTGTTTTTAACGGACGCTTGGTAGGATGGTGAAAATGGGAAGAAAGAAAAAGGTGCTCATCTACCTAGCACTACTTATTACTCTATTGTCCATTCCTTGGTTGAATGCTTTGACCAGTGTATTTCTGTTGGAAGGAGACTTCGGCGACAGAAACGTTAAGCTTATTGGCTCTCATGGCAGGTATAAGATGGACGTGAATTACCTTTCGAATACTCATATCGTTAATACTGGGTATTATGCTTCCTTTTTCGATACTCTCTATTTGTTTCAACTTCGCCGAGATAAAGTCGCCAATGATGATGCGTTTGATATTAACGAGTTTCTCAGGGGCCATCGAATTGTCATCGTTTTTAAGCTTAATCAAAAGTCCGATAAAGAATACTTGGTCAGACTTATCGAAGAAGACCCGCGGAAAGGTATCTCTGAGTACCCAGTAACTATTGAAGGTGACTTGGGGATTCTATAGTAAGCAATGAGTAGTGCTCTAATCACTAGAGTGCTATTTTGTGTCTACATGAGCAATTTTATATTCCACCATTTTAATATCTTTTCGATTGTAAGTTACCTAGAAAGTACTACAATCGCGAAATGTTACTCCTCCTTGGTGGATCTAAAAATGATAAAGAAAACCCTCCTTGCTATGGCACTTTCTGCGAGCATTATCGTTCCGGCGAGTGCTTGTACTGGCATCTCTCTTTCTACTGTGGCGAATGACCACATTCATGCCCGCACAATTGAGTGGGGCGAAAACGATCTCAACAGTAAGTTGATTGTTGCTCCCCGTGATTACACGTTTACCTCGACTATGCCAGACCAACAGCAAGGTTTGAGCTGGAAGAGTAAGTACGGCTTTGTTGGGATCTCCGTCAGTGACGATCGCTTCATTGGTGAAGGCATCAATGAAGAGGGACTGACTGCTGGTTTGTTTTACTTCAAAGGTTACGGCTCGTTAAAAGCGTACGATGCGAAAGACCGTGCAAACAGCATCGCTGATATGGACTTTGTTCGTTGGATGCTGTCGCAGTTCAAAACCGTCGATGAAGTTAAAACAGCGATGAAAAACATCGATATTGTTCCGGTTTATATCGATGAGAAAGGACAGCCTTCACCAACTGGGCACTGGCGTGTTACCGACAAAGCGGGCAACAACATCGTCATTGAAATCATGGATCATGGCCAAGTACACATCTACGATAACGAAGTAGGTGTACTAACGAACTCACCAACGTTCCCATGGCAAGTGACCAATTTAAATAACTACATTCATTTGCAACCGGGCACTAGTGCGCCAACCAAGTTTGGTGGTGTTGAGGCGAAGTCGTTCGGTATTGGCTCTGGCTTCTTGGGTATGCCTGGTGACATTACGCCACCATCACGATTTGTTCGTGCGGCGTTTTTCGTCAACACGGCGCCAGAATCAAAAACGGGTGAAGAGGCGGTGTCACAAGCATTCCACATTCTGAACAACTTCGACATTCCAATTGGTACAGAATTTGGGCCCGAATATCGTGAACATATCCCTGATTTGCCGAGTGCGACGCAATGGACCTCGGTGATCGATCAAGGTAACAAGGCGCTGTACTACACCACGATGCACGACAGTCGAATCAAGAAAGTTGACCTGACTAAGATTGACTTTGACAAAAAGCAAGAAGTGAAACGCGAGTTGGATAACGGGACGTTTACGTTTACAGACGTGACACCTTAGTTTTCCCTCGAACGTATAAATAACGCACTAAGCGGAGAAGGTTTTCCTTCTCCGCTTTTTTATTTCCGAAACATCATGAATTTCAAATAGAGTTTTGAAAATTGAGGTATTGATTCAGTAAGTTATGAAGCACGAGTTATTAGCTAATGAATTTCATGACTCTTATTCCATATTAAACAGACTTTATGCGAGATTTTTTAATCTTCTTATTTATCAGTCGGATGAAAATAATAGTGCTGTAGTAAAAGTCTGATCTTTTCAACAACAAGAGGTTGGTTTAAAACTTATTTATTTAACTTTTATTTACAGAAATATGCTGCTAAATATTTAATTAATTTATGACTTCAATAATTTAAACTAATTTAACGTGTTGAAATTTATTGTCTTTTTTCCTGAGTTCTTGGTTTTATCATTGTTGTCTTGATGACTTTGAAAGCGGTGTTAATTCTCAGGCTAGAGCATTAAATTCGCTAAAGCTAATTAAGTAATTTCTAAATCCATGAAATGGAAGCTCTGTTCGCGCTTGCTCAATAAGAAATATTTTAAGGTTTTAACCTGATCTTTCTCGGGAAAAATCTGATTTCATGAAGTTGATTTTTACAATTGCTGGGAAATAAAAGTAATAAACAAAGTGGTTGAAATACAAACATAAGGGAAAGGTATGAAAATAAATAAGGTCAGTATAGGGTTAAGTGTCGCTTGCGGATTATTATTCACGGGCGTCACTCACGCTCAGGTTATTCCGTTCAATAATAATCAGCCAACTAATGACTTACAGGGTGATTTTGAGGCGATGGTCATTTATGCGCAAAACATCACGGTTCCTCATCACAACGATAAAGGCGATCCTAGGCCGCACCTCACTGCATTGCGTGATACTTTGTTGCTTGTTAAACCTGTCGAGCATGCACTGGACTCGACGCAAGTGAGAGTGATTGGGCGCGATGTTAAAGGTGAGCAATTAGGTGTGCTGTCACTGAACCCACCAGAGCAACTTCCGAGTCACGATGGTTCAAACCTCGATATTACGTATGCGCAAGATATGTGGTCAGTGGCACTGCCAGCGACTTGGATACAGCCCGGCCTTACTCTAGAGCTCCTGAATGGAAGCACATCAGGCGTCCTCTCCGGTTTGGATATTGGTGCGCCGAACGAATTGCTGATAAACACGATGGATTTAGGGATGTTAACCAATCCAAGGGGGCGTTTTTACTTCGCAGATAATCCTGAAAGACATAGAGACTACTTCCAAAAAATTCCGGTAAGCAAGTTGATCGTTAACCCGTACGAAACAGTGAAACTCAATAAAGTGATGCTGCCAGATGGTCGCTTGTTAACCGAGTTAGACCCGAGCACGGGCACTTGGCACAAAGGGGATATGCGTGCGTATACCACCAAGATTCTGATGTCGCACGGCATCAACCTAGCAAACTATGGCATCAACTCTTCAACAGCGATCTCAGAGAGAGCACATCCATATACGGCGAATCAAATTACAGCGATTGCCGCAGTAGGGCGTTATCAAAATGGTGTGGTTGCTCACGGTGGCAGTGGTGGCAACGGTATGGTAACTATCGACTCATCGTTAGGTAATGAATGGAGTCACGAAGTCGGACATAACTTTGGCCTTGGGCACTGGCCGGGCGGCACGGATGGTACAACGCATCGGCCATCTACAGACATAAACTCTGCATGGGGTTGGGATCAATTCCAACAGCGTTTTATTGCTAACTTCATGTGGAACAAGCGCAATGGTCAGGATCAGGTTTGTTGTACCGACGGCATAGGAATCCCAGCTTTTGAAGGCTATAAGTTCAACAGAGATGCAATGGGGGGCGGTGAGCCAACTTCACCGATTTCCAAATACACTCTGCACACTCCGTTTGTACTAGAAAAGATTCAGACCTTTATGGAAAAGAAAGCGGCGTTTGATGAGGCATCGTCGACTGGCTTTAGTAAATGGAACGATGAAACGAAAACGATGCAAGAGTTTGAACAACCAGCGCTCTTGTTGGCCAAATCTATCGCCTCGCAATCTCAACTAAATACGATCAAAGACGACACGGTAGGTTCTGTGTTGTTGGGTTACATCAATGACTTTGATATCACAAAGGTAGAAACGGGAGACGGCCGTTGGATTCGCGATATTTACTTGCCGAGTGCTGCAAATGTTGTCGCGGGTAAAGTGGTGAACGTCGCACGTTACTCTGGGTATGGCGTGACCGTTCATATTAATGGCCAATCGGTGAACTTGAATCGTGGTGACAGCAAGTTTTACATCAGCGACGGTAAAGGTTGGCAAGAAACCAGTGAAGCGCAGGTAGCGGAAAATAACCCGACACGTGTCCCTACGGATAGCGGTGTCGCTGTCACAACACTTGTTGGTTATTACGACCCTCAGCAAACACTTAACAGCTATATTTTCCCAGCGTTACATGGTGCGTATGGCTTTGTTTATCAGCCGACTCCGGCAGAGATCCTAAACACAAATGGATGTTATGTCAGGGTGTATAACGGTAGAAACTACCAAACGGATAACTACCAATTGGTTGGATTCCGTTATGACGATAACGTGATGAACAAGTTCCACATCAACCTCAAGCAATCGGATGCACCGACAAGAGCAGAAGTTGTCTGCGATAACACGGTGTTGAGTTCGTTAGACATTGAGAAACCAAAGCAAGACCTCAAAGTCTCTATTGTTCAGTCTGATTCCTTAACCGACTCCACTCTAACGGAGAATAGCGCACCTGTTGCTCACGCTGGTGAAGATCAGTCTGTACTGTCAGGCACAACCATTACGCTATCTGCAAACCAGTCGACGGATGCCGATGGTGATGAGTTAACCTATTTTTGGAAGCAAATCTCGGGTTTACCTGCGACCATTCAGTCGACCGACAAAGTTAACACCAGTGTCATTTTACCGGAGTCTAACAAAGCGGAGTCGTACGTTTTTTCCGTCACGGTCTCCGATGGAAAAGCAAGTTCTGAAGATACGGTGATGATTAGTGCTCAGCCTCAAGTAAACCAAAATCATGCGCCGCAAGTGTCTCTCCCGCAAAGCATGGAGGCAAAATCTGGTGCAGTTATTGAGATTGCCGCAACGGCATCGGACCAAGATGGTGATGTGCTTTCATATCAATGGCACACATCGGGCCTAGCTTATCTGCCTGTGTCAGTAGGCACTATTCGTCTGACGGCTTCAGAAGTCACGGTCGATAGCCAATTTACGGTTCGTGTGATCGTCACTGATCCAGCAGGGGAAAGTGCCAGTTCAAGCACGATTGTGAAAGTTAAAGCCAACAACAATTCCTGCAGCATCAGTGATCCAAATGCGGCGAACTACGCTGTATGGTCTGCAAGCAAATCGTACTCGGGTGGTGATCTTGTCAGCCACAAGCAGCTCGCTTGGAAGGCAAAATACTGGAGCCAGAACAATCAACCTGATAACAGCGATGCCTGGGAGCTCGTCAGCGATGTAGCGTTGCCGTGGTCAACTCAAAAAGCCTACTCCGGCGGTGATCAAGTGACGTACAACGGCGTTAAGTATGAGGCGAAGTGGTGGACGCGTGGTGATCAGCCGGATACATCAAGTGTATGGAAGAATGCTGGCGTAGCATGTCCATGATGCTTTTCCTTCGTTAATTTGTCGGGAGAACTGCCTCCCGACTTGTCTTTCTCATTATCAATAAATGATCTTTTCAATTGCCGAGGCCAATGCCTTTGGGCAAGGGCACGTTGTACTTGTTAGTCAGGTAAACGCTAGGAAACAAGGAGAAAAATATGATTAAACCAAAATTGAAGTTACTTGCTGTAGCACTATCGTGTTTCAGTGCTGTTCCGCAAGCCGCTTTAGCTGATGTTCACATCGGAAAAGAGTTCCAGATCGAAGTGATGAGAGATGCCTCAAGGGTGGCATATACCGCAGAAGAACTGGGGCTAGAAACACCCGCGCTTATCGCGATCGAAGTCCTTAACGACGCTCATCAGCGTGTTGGGCTACTGCATATTAAAAGCCCTTTATACTTGCAGTTTGAAGAATTTGAAGAGCAAACAGGCGAATTTGTCGCGGCCCATGAAAAGTGGTTTGAGCAGGGAATGGTGAGTTTAGATCATGCTCAGCAAGCGACGTTAGAGAGAGGAAGTTCTGTTCGCTTCTACAGTTTAAATGAGGCTGGCGAAGTTATTGAACTGCTCATGGTCCAGCCAAAGCGTTTGGCTTCCCTTCGAACAAGCAGTGTTTCCACGTCTGCCTATAAATTTATTGATAATGGGTCTCCAAATGAAAAAATCGATTTAGTTTTGTTAGGAGACGGGTATACCGCTGGAGAGAAAGAAAAATTCCGAAGCGATGCAAAACTGATTACCGATGGTTTTTTTGCTAAATCACCTTACAGCGATTACCGAGACTATTTTAACGTTTGGTTAATCGAAAAAGCTAGCCAGCAATCAGGTATCGGTATTGGTTCTCCACTCGACGGCAGCGCGTTCAAAAGCTATTTCCCTGACAGTTCAAGCCGATTGTTGCTACTCAAAGATCGTTTTATTTCGTTGAATGAAGCTAAGGCTGCCTTGCCGGAATCCGCGACTGAGATTTTCCTTGTTGTCTCCAATACAGAAAAATACGGTGGAGTAGGTTACGGAAATGTCGCAACCATGTCGACTCACAGCAGTGCGGTTGGACTTGCCTTACATGAAGTGGGTCATACCTTCGGCAAGCTTGCGGACGAATACAGCTACGGCAACTGTAATCTGAATGGTGAACCCTCTGCAAAAAATGTCACGATGCAAACCAGCAATGTTAAATGGTCGCATTGGATGGCACATGATCATCAGGTTGGTCTGTTCGAAGGCGCGCAATACTGTGCGACTGGAAAATATCGTCCGACCAAAAACTCCTTGATGCGCGCTTTAGGAACAAACCTTGAGTTTGGCTCAGTGAATAGCGAAGCTTTGATCCTTAAAATGTATGAGACGATCAACCCAGTTGCTTTAGTTTCTCCTTCTTCGAGTACGGTCGCATTGGAAAGCGAACGAGTTTTCAGTGTATCGACTCCTATTCCAACTGACAGAGTAGCTATTCAATGGTCCTTAAATGGAGATGTTCTTTTAGAAGGTGATCAGGCTGCAATAACGGTAAACCCGACAAACCTCGACTCTGGAAGTCATGTTCTAAAAGTGGTCGTGAAAGACACGACTGAAAAAGTGAAACGTGACCCAAGCAACCGTCTTATCAGTGAACGTCAATGGCAACTGAATGTCGCTGATGATCCTCAACCAGAGCCTCAAAACCGTTATCGTTACGCACGCTTTGTTATTGATTCAGAGATTAAAGGACAAGACTTTGCTTCTGTGGCAGAACTGACTTTTGTTGACCAAACTGGCAGCACAGTGTCTCCGGCGAACATTAAAATTGTCTCGGTTTCTAGCCAAGAAACTCAATATCCACGTCCGGCAAGCAATGCCATTGATGGTGACCCTGACACGTTTTGGCATTCACGTTGGAGTCAATCTCCTGTGGGTAAAGCTCCACACGAAATCATCATCGACTTAGGTCAAAGCGTCGCGTTATCCCGAGTTGAATATCTACCGCGACAAGATGGCAACGTAAATGGTACGGCCAAAGATTACAGACTGTACCTTAGTAATACCGTTGGGCAATGGGCATCACCGGTGGATAGCGGCTCGTTTGCACCGAATACGGAAGAAAAGGTGATGTTGGTGGAGTCAAAAGGTGAGGAAAACCAAGCGCCTAACGCTATTGTTTCTCGCTCGCAAGGTGAATTGACAGGATCGGGAACCGTGATGTTAATAGGTGAAAAGTCTAATGATCCTGATGGTGACGGTTTAGTGTATCAATGGCAGCAGACTTCTCCTAAATCTCCCCTCGCAGTTATTGAATCTCCTAAAGAAGCAAACACCCAAATGCGGTTTGCTGGCAGTACGAGTGAAGTCACTTATCGATTTACCTTAACCGTCAGCGATGGTGAGCTTTCGGACTCTGCAGAAGCAGTGATTACGCAGAAAGCGGAAGCGATGCAATCAAGTCCAAAATGGGACGCAGGTAAAACATACGCAACGCCGTGTGAACGCGTTTCTTGGAAAGAGAATGAATGGGAAAACCAGTGGTGGACTCAAGGCACGGAGCCGAGCTCGGATGGAACATGGGGTGTTTGGCGAAAAGTTAATACTTCGAACAATCAGTGTTCTTAAATGCAATGTTGCAAGAAACCTAAATTAGAAATACTAGCCATAAATTACGTATTTCATGGAATCTCATAAGGGTGAAAACATGAATAATTACAAGAGATTATTTCTTTGCGTCTTGCCTATTGCGCTGCATTTACCAGCCAATGCATCTCAACGTGAAACTTACATTGTCCTCCTAGATGATGCGAGTTCACCAAAGAAAATGACGCGAAGTACACAGGTTAATTCTGTCAAAGAAAAAGCAAATCAAGTATTGCAACGTTTGGCGAACGTGCCTGAATCGGTTCACACACGTTCGTCCCGAACTCATGCCCCCTTGGCTGATAGTATCTACCAAAACCTCAATAGCTTCTCTGTAAAACTATCGACAGGTCAAGCCGAGAAGCTAAAAGAGATGACGGAGGTTAAAGGTGTTTATCCAGACGTTATCTTTAGCGCGGACGGTGTACATCGCCAGAATTCACAACGAGTCGCTTCTTGGGGATTAGACCGTTCTGACCAACGTGAGCTGCCTTTGGATGGAGAATACGAAGTAGGGCCATACACTGGAAAAGGCGTATCAATCTATGTTATCGACTCAGGTATCGATTTTTCTCATCCGGATTTTGGGGGGCGTGCTCAATCTGGTTGGGACTTTGTTGATAACGACAGCGATGCTTCTGATTGTCATGGCCACGGCACTCACGTTGCGGGCACAGCCGCTGGGCGTCAATATGGTATCGCACCGGGAGCGGATATTTATTCTGTGAGAGTCTTGAATTGTGAGAACAAAGGTTGGGGAAGCCAGATCCTTAACTCTTTTGATTGGGTCATTGAACATGCTAAGCAACAAGGTCAGCCAGCTGTCATCAACTACAGTATTTCTCGAAGTACTCGTTGGGCTCCACTCGACCAAGCGGTTGATAGGCTTATTACTGAATACAACCTGCCATTTGTACACGCGGCGGCGAACAATAACACCGATGCCTGTACCAAAACACCTCACTCTGAATACTCAATAACAGTTGGGGCATCCACCAACGACGATTACCGTTGGTATAGCTCTAACTGGGGGGAGTGTGTCACGTTGTTTGCTCCAGGAGCAAACATTATTTCCGCCCGCAACCATGGTGGTTATCAATCAATGTCCGGTACCTCAATGGCAGCACCACATGTAGCTGGTCAAGTTGCACGATTGCTAGAAGTGAATCCTAAAGCATCGCCGAGTGAGCTAAAACGCTTGCTGATAGAAAATAGCACGGCAAATGCTCTGTACAACGTGGGCGACGGTTCTCCAAATCGTTTGTTGTACATCAAGAGTGAAGACAGTACAGACGTAAACCAACCTCCGGTCGCTGTCGCAACCAGCAACCAATACGAACTGACAGGTGCTGGGACGATAAGTCTAACTGGGGATGCTTCCAGCGATCCGGATGGCGACCAATTGATGTATCAATGGCAGCAACTCGCTCCTTCAAGCCCTCTTGCTATTATTGCATCACCTTCCGCCTCGAAGACGAATGTAGGCTTTGATGAACATGCGGCCGACATTACTTACCGCTTCTTATTAACGGTCAATGATGGCGTAACTTCTGATTCCACTGAAGTGAGAGTGGTGCAAAAAGCAAAACCTATCACCCCCAACGGTGTTCAATGGGAGTCGAGCAAAACTTACGCTTCTCCTTGTGAGCGTGTCTCGTGGAAAGGGAGTGAATGGGAAAACCAGTGGTGGACAGTCGGTAACGAACCGGGTGCTGGAGGCATATGGGGTGTGTGGCGAAAAGTTGGAGGTTCGAATAATCGATGTGGATGAACGCGATTTTTCAATAATGAATTAAATAGCGGTTGAGCCAATTAAAAAAGGATGGTCGTTTACAGCCATCCTTTTTATAGCTTAAGTGTTAAGCACTATTTGTGTTCACAGATAACAAATGCATGCGAGTCAGGGTCTTGTCCTGAAATCTCGAATTTCGCTGTATCATCGTTAAAGAACACAGAATCGCGGTATTTAAACCAAGAGTCGGGCTCACCGGTACTCATTTTTGTCGTCCAGAAATAACGGAAGTTGAGTGGCCAAGTTGATGTTTCATCATTGCCTTCATTCAAGTAGGCCGCTAGCGATGTTGGATTTGATACCAAATCCTCACCTCTCAGTTGACACTCAGCAATGGCTACTTCAACTCCTACCGCAGCATAACCATAAATATCAGGGCCAGGTCCTGGCATTTGAGTTGTACCTGTACTATCGACATAGACGATCTCTTCTTTTGTATCTTCCTCGTATGTGGTTTCATCTGCTAATAATGGACGACGATATGGGCCAACTACATTCAATGCTGTTGTTGCATCTAGCGTTAAACCATCAAATTCTCCAGATACGGTAATATTGGTGCTACCTAGCTTAATCCCAGTAACTGTGCCTTTATCCTCAGCAGCGTTAGAGACAGAAGCTAATGAGGTATCTTCTATTACCCAAGTTGAACGGTCATCTGCAGTTAAATCAGTAGTGTTGCCATCAGATAGTTCTCCAATCGCCTTCATTGCTAATGTTTTTCCAACAGCGACTTCGTTATCTGTCGTGTCTATAGAAATACCAACAATAGTCGCATTGTTAATGGTGAGTTCTCCTGATGATTGCCAGTTCTCTCCGTTAACGCTTGCTGAGGCTGTGATGCTGGTTACACCGACAGCAACGCCGGTAGCAACACCATTTCCGTCAAGTTCTCCGTTTGTTACTGTTGCTACCCCGGTGTTGCTAGAGCTCCAACTTACTTCTGGGTTATTCGTTACATCGAGTGATGTCGAATCGGAAAGCGTTGCGGTTGCGATAAAAGAAGTAGGCAATCCAAGTGCCGAAGCGCTGATTGCAGGTGTCACTTGGAAATCAGTAATGACAGCCTTAGTAACTTCTAAATCTGCCGTTGCTTGTAGGGATTGACTACCTAATACTCCGGTGGCAGTTATCGCTGTTTTGCCTACGGATTCACCTTTTACTATTCCTTTGCCATCCGCATCATTGCTTACTGTTGCGATAGTTGCTTCACCTGTAGTCCAGCTAATTGCGGCATTGTTTGTAACATCCAATTCACTGTCGTCAGAGAAGACTGCAGTTGCGGTAAATTGCTTGGTTAACCCAACAGGAGTGTTTGCTGATTGCGGTGAAATAATAATGTTCGTTACGACCGTCGGTGTGACAGTCAATGTGGCACTGTCTGAGAATCTCTGTGCTCCAACCACACCAACGGCTGTTACTGTTACATTACCTTCTGCTACCGAAGTCACTATCCCTTTATCAACCGTCGCAATAGAACTATCACTGGTTGTCCAACTAACAGCTGTGTTCTTTGTTACATCGAGAGATGTTCCGTCAGATAATTCGGCTTGGGCAATGAACTCTTGTGTTAAGCCTTCCGGTAGGGTGGCTGTTTCTGGTGTTACTGAAAGGGCAGTTACTGTCGCAGTAGTGACTGTGATAGCCGTGCTGTCGGTATACTCTCTCCCAGCGACGGTAATTGAGGCTATGACATCTACTGGCGACGTGTTCGTTTTTTTAGCGTGGATAGAACCCTTGTTGCCCTCTGTATTATTAACGTCGAGCACTGTAGAATCTGTTGTTGTCCAATCTGCTTCTTGCGTTACGT
Source organism: Vibrio jasicida CAIM 1864 = LMG 25398 (assembly GCF_000400365.1). Taxonomy (GTDB): domain Bacteria; phylum Pseudomonadota; class Gammaproteobacteria; order Enterobacterales; family Vibrionaceae; genus Vibrio; species Vibrio jasicida. The sequence continues at coordinate 255,442 of NZ_BAOG01000003.1, forward strand.
CCTTTACTGAGCCATCTGTCAGAGTGACTTCTGCTTTTAATACTGTATCTAAACCTACAGGTATGGAAGTTGCGTCAGGGGAGACATTGAAGCTTTGAATTGTGGCTTCATTCACTGTCAATACTGCTGTGTCGGAAAACTCTTTGTCACCTACCATACCTTGCGCTTTAATCTCAGACGTACCCGCAGTTAAACCCAAAGCTTGTCCTTTGTTGGTACCATCATCATTAATTGAGGCAACTGCTGTATCGCTGCTACTCCAAGTTAATTCGGGGTCTTTGGTAACATCAATGACTTGCCCGTCAGACATAATGGCTTCGGCTTTAAATGCTTGGCTTAATCCCTTCGCAACAGAAGCAGTTTTTGGTGTCACGAGAAGCTCGGTGACCGCAGCATTTGTGACAGTTACATTTGAGGTATCCTCAACGATAGAGCCATCTTTGTTGATGCCTTTTGCAGTAATAGTTACTTGCCCAGTTGAAACACTGGTTAATAAACCTTGATTGTCGATAGTTGCAATGTCGTTATTGGAAGAGGACCAACTTAGTGAAGGGTTGGACGTTACATCGACAGTTGTACCATCATCTAACGTAGCAATTGCCTCGAATTGAAGTGGTAGCCCAACAGGGATCTGAGCATTTTTAGGAGTGACAACGATGGAAACTGCTTGATGAATTCCCCCGTCTGGTACATCGACCAGCCCTTCATCTCCATTGTTACATCCTGCTAAAAGGATGCTGCACAATGAAAGGCCAAATAGCCATAACTTCTTCATTTTGTTACCTCTTAGTTCGTCTTATTTGGCTTGTCAGTAGCTTCTAGAGTTTGATTAATTGTTGTGTCGAATCGTATTTCAACACGACGGTTTTGAACTCGCCCTTGTTGCGTATCATTTGAAGCAACGGGATTTGCTTCACCTTTACCGACGACGGTTAAGCGAGATGCATCAATGCCTTTTTCTGTTAGATAGGCAGCAACTGCTTTAGCACGTTGCTCTGATAAGCGTTGGTTGTAAGCTTCAGAGCCGTAATTATCGGTATAACCTAGGATTTGTACTTTATCTTCAGGATAGGACGTGAGTTGTTCTACGAGTAAATCTAGCGACTGATTCGTGACAACAGTAGTAGAGTCAAACGCAAATAACGTTTGTGCACTGAGAGAGAGCGGTTTCTCAATAGTTACATAACGAATCGCTGGTTCAATTGATGTAGGCTCAATGATGGGTGCCTGCTGATTGAAGTGATACGTTAATCCAATAGACGTGAAGTGGGAGTCTGCTTGTCCCACGTTGCTATCTCCAATTCCATCAATGAATTGATATTCGCCTCGTACCGACCAGTTTTGGGAAAGTCGATAGCTAACCCCTAATGAAGAGAGTACGTTCCAGTCGTGACTACTTGAATCTCCCTGAATTGTAGAGATTTCTTTCTCGATATATTGGTATGCACCCCCTAATCGGGTAAACACATTTATACGTTCGGTTAGAGGATAATCTAGCTTGACTGCAATTTCTCCGCCATAAACGTCTGCAGAGACATTGCCTATGGAATAACGAGCATCTGGTGAACCATAAGATGTTGCTCCACCTTCAAGAGCAAACCAAGAATTGAATTGATAGCCCCCGTATAAGCCATAGCCCAAAGTATCATCGGTGCAATCTAAAGCAGAAGTGCCACATGCGCCATCATAAGCAGCCCAGCCAAGACGTCCACCTAAATAAAAATGTCCGTTTTGAAAAGGCGGCAACTGGTTTAAATTTTGGTTCGAAGCTGCCAAGAGTGTTGTATCGGTAGAATCTTGTACAGAAGAGCTGGGGGAAGCGGTTGATGGCTCAGCGTGAAGCATTGGTATGTAAATTACCCCCGTAGCGACCACTAAGCTGCGAAAAATTAAGTTCATATTCATCTCATTTATATTAACTGCGACTATTTGTGGAAAGGGTTATCGTTTGCTTAATAAGGTCGAGTTAACTTATCTATGTATCTCAAAACTTAAAAGCAGCAAAAATAAACCCTTACTTTTATGATGGTGAATTATAATCAACTTAATGAATAGACTCTGGATCGCAAAAAACACAAAAAAAGAACATCTGGTGATATTTAGGAAAAAACCTACACTTAATTGTGGAAAATTTGTTTGAATTTGTAGGGGGTAAATTGAACCAGCCCAAGCCAGGCTACATTACAAATTTTATTAAGCTTTAGTCTGTTAGCAATGTTCAATTAACTCGGTAGTGCCATTTGAGCACATTCATTTAGTATGCTTTAATTTTCTTCTATATTTGTTGCATATAAAATTAGCATGATATTTTAAGTTAGATATTTATTGAAAGATCTGGGAAATGGTTTTTAACGCTAAACAATAAATTTGGGAAATAAATCAAATAACCAACAAGGTAAGAATTAACTGACACTTTTCTGCGCTCAGTCTGATTCTGCACAGAGATTAAGTTCAATAAAGTGGCAAGAGTTATCGAACAGGGATGTGATTATATTCCGTTATAGGGTGAATGATCCCTTCCGGCGGTGATGACAGCTTCTTTAACTCACCATTACAACTACATTGAGCGAGCGATCTCCTATGTTTTTTAAAAAGAAAGAAGAAATAAATATTGTCGATGTGAATATGGACTTTGTCAGGTCGTTGTATTCATCGACTGCCGTCATTGAATTTGATCTTCAAGGCCATGTTTTAGAGGTCAGTGACTCTTTCCGATCTTGCATGGGATATGAAAGAACAGAGGTGCTCGGTAAGCATCACTCAATGTTTTGTTCTCGAGAATTAGTTTCATCACAAATTTACTCAAATTTTTGGGATGACTTAAGAGCTGGAAAAGAAAAAAGCGGTGTGTTCTCTCGAAGAGATAGAGGAGGAAATGAGGTATTCATTGAGGCCACATACTTTCCTATTATTTCTCAAGGTCGGGTTGATAGAGTTGCCAAAATCGCTTCGGATATTACCAAAGCGCATACAACTAGTATGAATAACCAAGATCTCTTAACAGCATTAGACAAAACCTTTGCAGTGATCGCCTTTAGTCCTTCTGGGGAGGTGCTAGATGCCAATAAGGCATTTCTAGATACTTTGGGCTATTCGAGAGAGCAGGTGATTTTGAAACATCATCAAATGTTTTGCTTTGATGAGTTTTACAAAGAAAACCCAGACTTTTGGAAAGACTTACAAAATGGAAGATCCTTTAGCGGCCGGTTTTTGAGAAAGTCATCTATCGGAGAGAAGGTTTGGATTCAAGCATCTTACAACCCAATTTTTAATGAGAAAAATGAGATGTATAAGGTTGTTAAGTTTGCTACGAATATCACCTCAGAAGTGATGAGAGAACAAGAGTCAAAAGACGCATTGTCGATTGCTTGTAGTACATCTGTTGAGACAGAACAAGTTGCAACGGATGGTAAAAATTCAATCCATCAAGTTCAAAAGCAATCATCTGCGGTTGTGGAACAAGTGGCAAGTTCTGTTGCTTTGATTGATACGCTTAATGAGCTTTCCGTAAGTATAGAGAATATAGTCCAAGTCATCGGCAGTATCGCAGACCAAACCAATTTGCTTGCTTTAAATGCAGCAATCGAGGCCGCGAGGGCTGGGGAGCATGGTCGCGGTTTTGCCGTAGTTGCAGATGAAGTTCGTGTTCTTGCGTCGAAAACATCGAGCTCGACAAATGAAATAAGTAAAGTGGTTTCGGACAATCTTGCACTTACCAGTCAGATCTCAGCATCGATGCAGTCTATTCGTCAATCTTCTATTGAGACTGATGAGCAACTGTTACTGGTCTCTTCAGTCATTGATGAAATACAGAGGGGAGCAGAAAATGTGGCAAAAAGCATGTCTAATCTGACGTAACTTTTGTAATGAAAGTAATAGTCAAAATCTTCAAATTAGACCTGCATATTTGGTCGATGGCTGTTCACTAAACAAGGGGGACGATCACAATGGCGACGTTGAGGTACTTGTCCCTGTTGCGAAAACATGTGGTCGAATGACTCATGCACATCGGTGTGAAGGACGAAGAGATTGTTGGTAATTAGAGCAATCGATGCAGATTAACAGTTAACACTTGCTCTGGTTTAAGAGGGTTTTTCAGAGGTTAGGCGCCTCATTTTTACTTACAGAAGCGTATTTATTACCGATAACTTATCAATTTTTATAGAATTTAATCATTCTGTTTATCGTAGGAAAAATCAGACAGAAACCTTTATTTTCAACGTATTAATGATTTTTCACACAATAATTTTGCGATTCTCGTAGGCATTCCGTTAGAAAAGTTCTGTCGTATGCTATCCAGACCACAGGAAGTATTTGCAAGAATTCTCGCTAACGCTAGTTAAGATGTTGGTCGGGAAATCATAATGAAAGATAAAATGGAAACGTATTGGGTTCAGCTTGTTGATAAAGCAAGTACGGCATCCGATCTGTCGGATTTGACTCGCTCGAGACTGCGAGGGTGTATAGGGAAGTATGGATTGCGTTACAAGGTGGAAGGGGGTGTATTGAGTGAACATCGCTACAACCGTAAAAACCTGGTGAACAGCATGGAAGGTGAAGCCGAAACTTCACCATCCTAAGCGTCTTTATTTTGAGCGGCTCTTCGTTTGCTCCAGCGTGATATGAGTTGCATCATTGCTGGTCAGCATTTGATACGGCCTTAGGCCAAAGAGTGGCATAATAGAGTAGATGTGATCAAACAAGTCCGCCTGAACGCCTTCGTAATAAGCCCAGTCGGTGTTATTCGTGAACGCATAAACTTGGATTGGAATCCCTTCGGGTGTCGGCTCTAACTGCCTCACCATAATTAACATGTATTGATGGATGTCCTTGTTCGCTTTCAAATAAGCATTCACGTACGCACGGAACATTCCTAAATTGGTCATTTGACGAAGGTTACCCAACGCAGGTTCCTCGCTCATTTCATCATTGTAGTCATTGATCTCACGAGACTTTTCGTAAATGTACTGACGTAGAATTCGAATGTTCTTGAGCTTTTCGATTTCTTGCTCAGATAAAAATCGAATTGAGGTGACATCAATATTGACGGCACGTTTGATGCGTCGACCGCCGGAGTCGGACATGCCTTGCCAGTTAATGAATGCATTTTGAACCAGTGCGTAAGCTGGAAGCATACTCACTGTGTTGTCGAAGTTTCGAACTTTTACTGTCGTTAATGAAATCTCTTCTACCGTACCGTTGGCGCCGTATGAGTCCATCTGAATCCAATCATTCAAGCTGATCATGCGGTTTGCAGAAAGCTGAATACCCGCGACAAACCCTAATATCGTGTCTTTAAACACCAGCATGACAAAACCTGTCGCGACCCCCAATCCAGAGAGGAAGATAACAGGGGATTCATTGGCCAATATCGACATCGATACGACAACACCTACAAAGAAGGTAAAGAGCTTAATAAGCTGAACAAAGCTCTTGATTGGCATTTTTCTCGTAATGCCTTTAAAGGTGGCAATGTCATTCAAGGCATCAAGTAGGGCGAAAATCATCCAAATAAAGATGACCAAAATCGAAATACTTAAAATGCGGTCAAAGATGTTGGCTAACCAGTCATAATGACCAACGGCTAATGGAATAAAGACATCCAAAACCATAATTGGAATCAGCAGTGAGAGTTTTTCTAAAACATCGTATTTCGTAAAGCTGTCTGCCAAGGGTTTATTGGTTTTTTGCAATACATTGTTGGCAGAGCGAACGATAAGGTGGTGAACAATCAAATAACTGATCGCAGCAGCAGCGAGGCTCGACAAAATAAAGACACTGGTGAGCTCTATTCCGTATGGATCGCTATTGATGCCAACGGCACTCAGCTTTTCTGAAATGAAAGTGCGAATATGATGATCGAGCAAAATGTCATCCTCAAAACGGGCCTGAAAACTGGGAGTGAGAATCTCAAAACAAAAAATCAAGCAGCAAGCGTTAGAAAGCCGCCAATCCTACTCCCCATCTCTTTGTTTTGCACTGCTTTAATCTAACAATCGTGAATCTTATTATTCAAAAATAGTGTATAGGCGATGATGTGATACGGGTTTAACATCCAATTCTGCAAACGGGACACGTATTTCTGTTAAGTCTGTGAACTCTCTACGGTTTTATTAGACTAGACTGAAAAGGCGGCTTGCGTTTAATTTAAGAGGCATTCAATGGAAAATTCTAATCAATCACAACAGCCTACATTCCTATCTAAAGGCTGGAAATACTTCGTTATCGTTGGCGTTATCATTGCACTAATGGGCATTGGTGCAATGAGTTTGCCTGTTTTGGCTGGCGTGACGATCTCGACCATCGTTGGTGCGGTTCTGTTGTTCAGTGGTCTGGTTCAGGCATACCACACGTTTTCCATTAACGTTTGGAAAGAGAAACTTTGGTACGTCTTAAGTGCCGTTTTATATATTGTTGGCGGTTTGTTTATCCTATTTAAACCACTAGCAGGCTTAGTAACCATTACAATGTTGATGGTGATTGTGATGATCTTAAACGGTTTGACTCGTATCTTCTTTGGTTTGAGCAACCGGAGCCTACCAAGCAGCAACGTGATTGTATTCAGTGGCGTAATTTCAGTGCTTATCGGTGGTTATTTCTTCATGTTGCTCGATGATCCTGCATTCTCAACTACGCTATTGGGCACATTTGTGGGTATCTCGCTACTGATTGAAGGCATCAGCTTCATCTTTATGGGCTTACAAATGAAAAAGCTTTCCCAATAAAGACGCTATCTAGCGCTAAAACTTTGTGAAATAGAGAATGTCTGCCGATTTGGTGGGCATTTTTTATGGGAAACATAAGGTAATTAAGCTAGCTCACTCTGATTTATCTGGTTGCGTTTTATGTTGGAGGGCTGAACAGACTTTACTCTTGTATGCGAAAACATTCAGGAGGCACGATAAGATACAAAAACGGTGAGTCACATCGAGGAGTAAGAAATCGAGAAAAAGATAAAAATGACGTAACGCATTGTATAAATTTCAGAATGAGAAAGATGGCCCCAATAAGTTCGACTAAAATAAAAGGAGGATGTGACTGATAGGATAAAAAGATGAAAAAGAAGATTTTTATACTAATGACTCTTTTCTCACTGATACCGATAACAAACGCTGAGCTAAATGTTTACGACAGTTCCGGTGAAAAACATATACTCAGTACAGAAAAGCTATTAAGCATGCCGCAAAAAACAATAACCACAAAACTCCCTTGGAATGAAACTGCTTCTGAATATCGTGGTATAACAATGGACACTCTTTTAACTGAAGTCAATGTGTCGATTCATAAACAAGTTACATTTGTTGCTTTAAATGACTATAAAATTTCAGTGCCAAAGGAAGATTTCAGTGAATACGAGCCAGTTATTGCAATTAAAGAAAATGGCAAACTTATGTCAATCAGAGAGAAAGGACCATATTGGCTCATTTTTCCCGTGTCTACTCACCCTGAGATAGACAACACCGATTATCATGCAAAAATGATCTGGCAAATCAAAGAAGTGCACTTTTAGGGGGTGGAATGTTTAAATTTTTATCGTTAGGAATGTGTAAAATTATATTGTCTATAACAATATTAATTACTCTTTCAATCAACATATACACTGTTGATCGAATCAATGAAATCAATGAAAAGTTTTCAAGTCGTCAGAATGAGGCGACTTGGTTCGTTTTTCAGTTAGTAAAGGAATATTCAAACTTTTTAATGATGAGCAAGGTAGATAACATCGACTATCGAAAATTATGGATTTCTTATGATATAACTTGGAGTCGGTTCGATATTCTTTTGAATAGTAATGAATCATCAAACTTCATCAAATCAGCGAATTTTAAAGAGCACTTTAGAACAGAGTTCGATAATTTTAAACGACTTGAAAGTTCATTGTCGCTTCTGAAGAGAAATGAGATAACTCAGGATGTTTTCCACAAGAAAGTAGATATAACATATCATAATCTAGTTCAGTTTATTAATGAGAAGTTCAGGCTTCAAAGTCCAGTTATCGAAGAAAATACATTAGCACTATCAAAATTAATATTAATTCATAAGGTTAGTTCCATGATACTTGTAGTGTGTTTTATTTTTGTTATTTTATCTTTTTATGCTGATTTTTCGGTGAAAAAAAGTCTATCGACCAATGATCACCTTACTGGTTTTCGCAACAGATCTTCTTTGATGAATTTTCTTAAAAATGACAACCACAATGTTGATAATTATGATTTGTATATCGTAAAGATTAGAAATCTAATGGATGTGAATCAGAAGTACGGAGCGGAGTACGGTGATTTGGTTATCAGATCAGCAGCTGATTCGTTGTCACCATTAATTCCCAAAGAGTCGTTTTCATTTCGAAGTAGTGGTAGTCAGTTTATGTTTTTTGTGCCAAAGAAAAAAAGTGACGGTAAAAAAATTCAAGAAGCAATAAATAATGTTTTGGATAACTATATCCCAGTAGGTAATTTAGAGATTATAATTGATTCGATAGTAAGATATAAAAATGACATAAATAATCAAGATATGATGGAATACATATCCAACATGAGAGAGTAGTGATGTCATACCTAAGGTTTACTTTTACTATTATTAATTGCGACTACAGTTTCTTTAGATAAACTTTTAATAAATTTATCAGGTTTATGATCAGAAATAAAATTGATAAACTCTTGCATTGTTAGTGGCATGCTAAAATAATAACCTTGAATCAAGTCACAATTGATCTTTCTTAAGTATTCATATTGTTCAAATGTTTCAACCCCCTCTGCAACTACCACCGTTTTACATGAATGACCAAGGTTGATCATTGAGTCGACCATTCTTCTATCTGCTTGATCAGTTACGATTTTATCGATAAAACTTTTATCAATTTTCATCTCATCAACTGGATAATGAAGTAATTGATTGAAAGCAGTGTAACCAGTACCAAAGTCGTCCAAAGATACTTTGTGCCCAATAGCGCGTATATTTTCGATGGTTTTAACAGTTAAGTTTGTACTTTTGACGTAACTGGTTTCTGTAATTTCAATTGTAACATCACTAGCAGGGATGCCATATTCTTCGACGATCTTCTTGAGATTGCCAGAAAAGTTGCGATTATATAATTCCATCGCTGATATGTTGATGGAGATAGTACCTTGGTACTTGTATCTGTCCTTGAGCGTTTTTAATGATTTAATTGCATTTTTTATTACCCAAATATCTATTTCTGAAATGAGATTGCTTTTTTCAGCAACAGTAATAAATTCATCCGGTCCAGCATTGATGTCAAACAAAGCAGGGCAGCGTATTAATACTTCTGCTCCATCAATGCTTAGCGTATTGGCATTAAATATTGGCATGAAGCGTAACTCAAAGTTGTTTGACTCACAACATTCTATTAAGCGTTTCTCTATTGTATCTTGACGCTCTAGTGCATGCATCAATTCTTCCCCAAAGACTATTCGACTGTCTCCATCACTTTGAAATTTTGCTTCATGTAAAGTTGCATCGATGCAACGATGCCATATTGATATGAAGTTTTTAGTATCAAAGTTTATTATGCCTGTTGCTAGCGAAAGTTTAAATCCGTAGTAATCTAGAAATGCAGTTCCTGTTAATTTATCATTAATTTCTTTTATGACATCATTAATTTTATCGCCTTCTATTGTCTCAATGACTGCGATGAATTGGTTTCCGCCTAGTCTAGAGATTGAGTAGTCACTATTACTGAATCCAGTTTCGTTTTGTTGCAGTTGTAGAACATCTTTTAAAATGCTTGAAAAGTTTTTCAATACATTATCACCTACTTTAGAACCATATAGGTCATTTATTTTTTTAAAGTCTATAATATCCCAGCAAACTAGATAACAATTTGATGTGGTTGAGCTGTTCAATCTTACTTCAAGATATCGAATAAACGAGCGTCTATTTGCTAATTTAGTTAACTGGTCAAACTCGGCTTCAAACTTTAGTTCGGTTAGAGAGTCAATGTAAGCATTTTTTAATGTGTCAACCTCATTCTTGCCGGATGAACGCTTAAAGTATCTCAATCTCATACCACCAATGGAGATGTCTTCTAACAGTTTTTCTAGAGGTTTTATTAATCTATTTTTTATACTTAGATGAATGACTATGAAAATAAGAAACAATGAGGTTGAAGTAACCGTAATTATTTTTATCGCAATGATTTGGTTTTCTTTTTCAAATAACTGATTGTTTATTATTATGTTAGATTTAAAATGCTCGCTTGTCATGGTTACATGAGTTTTATCATCGCTATTCTTAATCGACTCAATGATAAATTTTTCTCGACTTTTTTTTTCTATACTCTTAGATGGCTCAAGAGAAAATATAAAGTGGTTATTATTGTATTTTGAAATTAAGTTAGATAGTTGAACCAGAGGTCCGTCAGTGATCAAAATATACCTGTTCTTACTTTCTTTTACACGTTTGTCTTGAGGTGATAAATATGGGTCTATCGCTGTTACATAAGCATATCGTAATCGGCCGTTGAACGATATGTAAGAGAAGCCTTCACTAAAATATTTCTCTTTATTTAACAATGATGTGTATATGTCAAAAACCTTGTCATAGACTTTATCAGGCATTTTTAATGGTTCAAATGGGTCGCTTCTTAATGTTGAAAGAGTGAGTTCGAAGTGTGGGTCGATGACGTATATATTTCGTTGGCCAAATTGATTAACGTCGCTTTGATTTAATAATCTGAGAATTCTTTTTTCTAGAAGAGAGAATGTTGTATAGTCGTCTGAGTTTTGAATATAACGCAAGAAATGCATTGAACTTCCAACTTCTTTTGCTAGTAATGAAAGGCCTAACTGTTCATACTCTGCAGCTACCAAGGCGGTGTTTACGTCAAATTCAACTTTATCTAAGTACATATGCTTAGCATGAGACGTCGCAAGATTATAAGTGACAAAACCAACAAGCATCGCGAAGAACAATAAGGTTGGAAGTAATATTAAATACAACTTTATTAGTATAGACATTTAATTTCTCAAGCTTTCAATTATTCGATTTCGTATTTGTATACTTTTCGGGGGCAATGTTTTGTATAAGTGGCTTCTTTCAATAATGCTTTCTCCAGGGAACAGCTCCTTGTCATTTTTATAAGCATCAGTTGTCAATGATTTGGCTTTTGAGCTTGGCGTAGCAAACCAAGCATCCATTGCATTCTTAGCGGCGATTTCTGGTGTTGATAAGTAGGAGAGGGTCGTTTTAACTTGTTCAGACAATTTACCATTATCGATGGCGGCGATGCATTCTAACCAGAGTGTTGTACCTTCTTCTGGGACTGAGTATGCCCAACTGTCGTTTTCAACTTCATTGAGTACATAGCTGTCGCCAGAATAACCATATGCTAGATCTATATTGGCTAATCGCTTGGGGTCATCGATGTAGTCTATAATGTACTTATTACTATCAAGAAAAGTTTTCTGATTTATAAGGGTTTGATAAGCGAGGCGTAGTTCTTCAATGTCGTTAGTGAAGGGGTCGAGTTCATGAACTAGTAATGCAGCCCCAACGAGGTCGGTGGGCTCATAATACATACTAATTTTGCCTTTGGCTTCTGGTTTGGGTTCGAGAAGAGTTTTCCAAGAGGTTGGCGTATCGAATGAATCGACACGATAGAGTATACCGCTCGTTCCCCATGCGTAAGGAAGCCCCCAAGGTCCACAGCCATCAAGCCATTTTTTGTCAAAGTTTGATGCGAGCGTCTCTTTGAGATCTGATAGATCGTGAAATATATTCTGATTGGCTAACTTTTTGAGTTGTATGCTTTCTATAATAACAAGTTCAAAAGCACCTCTTCGTTCACTTAAGAGAACTTCATCTCTGATTGATTCATCGGAAAAGAATTGTTGTTTTAGCGTAATATCATGCAGGTCACTGAGTTGAGAAATAACTTCTTCTGAAAGGAACTCATCCCAGTTGTAAAGGTAAACTTCATGCTTCTGCGCTGTTGATTGATTTGCAAAACACAAAGATAGGATGAGTGCTACTTTGTTTAGTTTCATTTCACCTTCCTCTGCCTGACAATACGTGCCTATATTAAATCGTAGTCTATTTTGGCAGTTGCACTGAAATGTCTCACACTTTTTAATACCAAACTGAGCATATACATACGTTTCGCTTCTGTATGCTTACTCAAAGAGTCACATTGGGTTTTATCAAAACCTTATCGCGTCTTTGCTTCAACGACATCACCAGTTGCGGAACGAGTGACATCAGGATCATGCCTAGCATTAGGCTGTATTGAACGGGAGTGAAGCTTTCGCCCATCAATACTAAACCAGAAACAATGCCAGCTACTGGGTTTGCGATACCACCGAAGGTAAAGTCCACCACAGACATGCGTTGTAATAGCCACACGTACATGCCGTAACCAAGTGCGGTGTTAAGGACGATGACCCACAATAAACCACCGACGTTTCTTAATGATGCGTTTTGTAGGGCGCTCACATACGGCTCTGGATTAAAGCTCGCAAAGATGGCTGCGGCGATAGAAAGAATGATGCCGCCTAAAATGAGCTGCCATGTTAGCACCGTCCACCAGTGCATTCTTGCACCAAGCGACTTAGTGACACTACTGCCGATAACGATACACATGATTGCAGATAGCATAGCGATTAAGCCAATTGGGTTGAGTGTGATCGAACTAGGATCAAACAGGAACCACGCCAGTGCGATCAGAGCTGCGCCGCTTATCCCTTGAATCAAACTTGGTTGTCGCTTGTACACAACCCAGCCAAACAGCATCGCGAACACAGGGACAGAAATCATACCCACTCCGGAAATTGCAGAAGGCAAGGTCAACGCCATAACAAAGATGAGTCCGAAGAAGAGGGCGATATTGATTGTGCCGAGTACCAGTAAGATCTTCCAATCTTGTTTCTTTGGTAATGTTGGTTTGATAGCAAGCAACAAAAGGCCTGCCGGCAAAGCGCGCAGGGCGCCAAGCAACACTGGCGGCCAGTCTGGCAAAGTAAATTGTGTCACGGCGTAAGTGGTGCCCCAAAAAAACGCCGGAATCATCGCGAGTAAAATGTTCATGTTAAATATCTTTACGTTGAGATAATTTATTGTAAAGGTACGCTCGAGATGGCTTTTTGTAAAGTATCTTTATGTTAAAATAAATTCGTAAATCAAAATGTCTTTGGAGATGAAAGGGTAATGGACGCAATTGACAGAGTGGTAAGCCAGTGGGCTAAGGAAAAGCCGGAGCTCGACACCGAACCGATGGCGATCATGGGGCGTTTGATGAGAATCGCAAAGCACATGGAGAACCACGTCGCCGAGCTGCACAAACGTTACGACCTCAAAATGGGCGAGTTTGATGTATTAGCAACGCTGCGACGCAGTGGTCAGCCATATCGTTTAACGCCATCGGAGCTGATTTCATCCATGATGCTGACGTCCGGTGCCATGACGAATCGGCTTGATAAGCTAGAGAAGAAAGGTCTGATTGCACGTGAGCACAGTAAAGAAGACCGCCGCAGCGTCACTGTCGAACTCACAGAAAAAGGTTTCGAGTTAATTGACTCACTGATAGAGCAGCACCTTCAAGCGCAACATGAGCTGATGGGGTCTTTGAGCAGTGCAGAAAAAGGGCAGGTTAATCAGGCGTTAAAGCTTCTCTTGCCGCAGTATGAGTAATCGAGAACCTATAACCTAGTGGTTGCTAAACTAACGAAAGCGCAGCGTATTTCATTGGGATATCAGTAACATAGTTTGTGCTTGGTCACAGATACTTTGTTTATTATCAATATCTTCGGACAAAAACTCGCACCTTTAACTCGTACCGACTATATAAATGTTATAGCGATGTTAAAGGTGAAGTTATGCGTGAACTCTCTGAATGGTTAGAAGCCTACGGTGAAAGCCATCAAAACCCAATCAATCAAAAGATTCATAAAGTGGCGGTGCCGGGTATCTTTTTATCCGTGGTTGGGTTGATTTGGTCTATTCCGCAAATTCCTTTGTTTGGATTCAATCTCAATTGGGTGTGGGTCGTTGCTTTACCCGCTTGGATCTTCTACTTCCGGTTGTCTCTTAGCGTATTCATGATGATGATTGGCTACACCGTTGCGTGTATTGGGCTAATCTGGTCGATGGACATACTCGGTTGGCCAGTTTTACAGATTTCGATGTTACTGTTTGGTGTGCTTTGGATTTTCCAGTTTATCGGGCACAAAATCGAAGGGAAGAAACCATCGTTTTTTGAAGACGTTCAGTTCCTTTTAATCGGGCCAATTTGGGTGTTTCGTAAGCATTAATTAAATGGGGAAGCGTTGGCATTTTATAGCGCAACCAATCTTGTCGTTAGTTTGAGTGGTGTTCCATGGTCTGATCTCTCCATGCCTGCGATTGTGTTTGCTTTTACCCGAATGACTCATCCCGTCATATACATTGCGGATGTTGCCATCGGCAGGACTCTGGTCGTTATCGCTGGCATCGCTAGTTGTGTGTATATGCGTTCTCTCGCGTTTTAAGTTTTGTGCCACGTTTTGCACAAAGTTATCTTGTGTTTCAGACCTCTCGCGGAACTCATGCTAATCTTTCGCCAATTTTAAAAGTCCTTTCACCTTGTGAAAAACAGAATAAAAAGTCGAAGCGAAGAGTTGTAGAGAGGTAGTCGCGTGAGTGCACAAGATCATTTTCAGGGTCAGTTTGAAGTTGAATTGAAATACCGAGTGAAAGACAAGCGAGCGTTTTTAACCGCGCTAAGCAGCTTACAACACGAGGTGATGTTCGAAGACAACCAAGAATCAGATTGGTTTTACGATACAGCTGATCGCAAACTAACCAACGAAAACAAAAGCTTGGTGATTCGTGAAATTGAACCATCTGGCATTAAGCTTTGGATTGTTAAAGGGCCGGAAGAAGATCGTTGCGAAGCGACAGACATCACCAAGTCTCATGCAGCAAAAAGCATGTTGGAGAACATGGGTTACGAGGTCATCCTCCATACTAAGAAGACTCGCAGTATCTACTTTGTCGGTGAATTCCATATCACACTTGACCGCCTTGAAGGCATCGGTTATTTCGCAGAATTCGCGATCATGACTGATGATGAAAGCGCACTAGGACGCTACAAACAAAAACTGCAAGCACTAGCAGGCATGTTTGGTTTGGATGAGTCCAACAGAGAATTGCGCTCATACAAACAAATGTGGACCGCTCAGTAAAATCCCCGTCATATCTTGTTGGTCTGACAAGCAACTCCCTCCAATCGCACTATGATTAAAGTAGTGCGAACTTGCCGTCTCGCACCACCATTCCATTTCGCAGACTGATGGTGACAATGTCACTTAAACGGAGGGGGAAATGTACAACCGCGAGCACAAATACGTGTATTGGCGAGAAGAGCGCAAGAAAGGCAAATGGCACTACATAATGAAGTCTTTCTTGATGATTTGCTGTGCGTTGTTGGTTGGCAAGGTTATAGGCTTGTTTATCTTTGGTGAGCTGCAAACGGTAAGGGATATTACAGAGCAGTTTCCTGCCGATGTTTTCATCATGATGCTGGTGGGGGTCCCCATTAGCGTTATTGGTTGGTATCACGAAGAGTCGAAATTCTTCCGAGCCTTAAAGCGCCGAAATAAGAAATTTAAAGCGCGCTTGGAAAATCGCAAGAAAACCAACAAGCCAGTTTAGAAAGATGCCGCAAGATTCGAACTTTGCGGCATTTTTGATTTTTGTTCGCATTTCCAATTGTGGCTCGAATCCCTTTATCTTCGCCCATGTTCCTTCGCTAATAATTTCTTACTTTCTTTCTTGGATGACGCATGAATTTCATGACTTTTGGCAAGCCTTTCTTATCCTCACTCTGCTAAATTTCAACCAAGAACGTCCCCCTCAACAGGAATAATAATGGATAAGAAAACCATGTTGCACAGCCAAAAAGTCTACTTCTGTAATGATGAAGAGTTGGCGGCAATGCAAACCGAATGTCTTGAGACCTTATACGATTACAACCACACACGTCCTTCGGAATCAGAAAAACGGGGCGAGATACTCGGGCGTCTGCTCGCGTCTGTAGGTGAGAATTGCTACATCGAACCGCCTTTAAGAGCGAACTGGGGCTGTCACACTTACCTTGGCGACAATGTTTACGCGAACTTCAATCTGACTTTAGTCGACGATACCTACATCTACATTGGGAATAGCGTGATGATTGGACCTAATGTAACCATTGCAACGGCAGGGCACCCAATCGATCCCGATTTGAGACGAGACGTCGCGCAGTTCAATATGCCGGTTCGAATTGGAGATAACGTATGGATTGGTGCGAACTCGGTGGTATTACCGGGTGTGACGATCGGAGAAAACTCGGTGATTGGCGCGGGCAGTATCGTAACTAAGGATATTCCTGCCAATGTGGTTGCCGTTGGTAACCCGTGTCGTGTGCTCAGAGGGGTCGGACAACACGATAAAGAGTACTATTTTAGAGATCGTAAGCTTGAACAAAATATGTTCAATGGTTAGTCTGAACCTTCTACCCGAATAGGAAAGTAAAATGATCATCCGCACAACCAACCTCTGGTGGCTCCTCCTTCTAATGCCAAGCAGTCGGTAGGTTGAGTTGTGCCTGGCTGCGAGTAGATGCAGCCAGAATCGTATTCTATCTCGTAGCCTTGTATGAACAGAAAATGTGTTATCAAGGAGAGACAATGAATACGGCATCCGAATCCAATCCACATTCAGAAAACAAGCCAACTAAGCCCTTCAAACAACCGATCAATTCGGTCACATTAGGCGTATTGTTTGCACTCGCGGGAACATTACTTTTTTCTATCAAGCCCATTTTCGTCAAAATGGCCTATCAGCATGGTGGTGATGCCGTTAGCATCATGACGCTGCGAGCGATGAGTTCATTGCCCGTGTATCTTTGTATTTTGTTTTGGATGCTGCGTAAATCTGAACATCGGACACAAGTGAAAAGCCACGGATTAAAAGCTGCGGCAATTGGTGTGTTGGGCTATTACTTAGCTAGCTATTTAGACATTACTGCACTTAACTATATTTCCGCTCAATTGGAGCGCTTGCTGCTTTTCCTATTTCCAACGTTTGTTGTGTTGATCATGTGGTTAACGCAAGCTCAAGTACCTAATCGTAATATCATCATCGCGGCTTTGGTTGGTTATGTAGGCGTTGGATTGATTGTTGCCCACGACCTTTCTCAATATGGGGTTCAGATATGGTTAGGTGGTGGATTAGCAGTATTGTCTGCGTTTGTCTTTGCAGTTTACTTAGTGATGAGTAAAGGGAGTATCGCCAAGCTTGGTAGTACAATCTTTACTAGCATCGGGATGGGCAGTGCGGGTGTAGCGATTCTAGTTCACCTGGTTTTCAGCGACTTAGATCTACAAACATTGAGTCATGAACTTATCATCATTGGTGTATTACTTGGATTGTTTTGTACTGTGATTCCGTCTTATTTGATTGCTGCCGCGATGGCGAGGTTAAATCCGGCGCATTTAAGTTTGGTGAGCAATGTTGGCCCTGCAATGACTGCGCTTTGCGCGATTCTGATACTGGGTGAGTCTTTTACTTGGTTTCATGCCGTAGGGATGACTTTGACGATCCTCTCCGTGGTGATGATAAACCGAAACAAGTGATGTGTTGAGTGAATAAATCAAGAGACTTCAAAGCAGAGCAGGTCGAGAACGTTCGACCTGCCTTGTAGTTAACTGACTAAGGTTAGAAGACGAAGTTAACCATGATGGTGTAAAGATTGGCTTCATCTTCCGGTGGTGTGTTAACAAACGCACCAGAGGCATTGCGATAAGCGTTGAAGTGTTGCCACTCTGCATTGAGTGAAATGTTGTAATGAACATCGTATCTCACACCGAACAGGTAACTGTCACCGACACGATGTTCGTGGTCATCAAACTGTTGGCCGTAAGTCACGTATGGTGTGAATCTGTTGAGATTATATGTCCCTTG
Source organism: Vibrio jasicida CAIM 1864 = LMG 25398 (assembly GCF_000400365.1). Classification (GTDB taxonomy): domain Bacteria; phylum Pseudomonadota; class Gammaproteobacteria; order Enterobacterales; family Vibrionaceae; genus Vibrio; species Vibrio jasicida. Next base: position 273,379 of record NZ_BAOG01000003.1, read on the forward strand.
AACGTACCAGGCAGAAGCGATGTCGTTGGTTTGGCCCTCAACGGTTAACGTTAGCGCATCAAACTCGTATTCTGCCCCAAGAGAAAACAGCTTGATGCTTTGGTCTTTAGCGTTCAGAGTTTGATCTGGCACTTGCACTACACCAACCCCTGGGATATTCGTAGTGAGGTTGGTAAGTCTCGTCTCTTGGTCGTAGTTGGAGTCTAAATAGGTAAAGTTCCAACGGTAGTAATCACCACTCAGAATGAAGTTAACGCCGTACATTTCATTGGTCTTGAACGTCAATTCGGTATTGGCGTTAAAGTCGACCGTGCTCTCATCATGGAAACCGATGAAAGGTGTCGTGGTTAACGTCATGCTGTCGTTCAAGTCGTAATTCCAAAGCACCGACAAACCATTGTAAGCGGTGATGCCTAAGATGCTGTCGTAAACCTCATTTGGTGGGCGAGCAGGGGTAAAGGCATGTCCCACGTAGTAGTACTCCGAAGCGAGAAAGACAGGCATTCTTAAGCGGCCACCTCGAAACTCAACGTTTCCATAGGTGTACGCCAAGTATGCCCATTCTAATTGCGGCTCACTCCAATGATCTTGTGGACGTTTCACCACTTGTGCAGAAGCTTTGAAAGCATCGTAAAAGAAGTCGAGTTGCACACCAAACGTTGTATCACAGTCGTAACAGTTTTCGTCATCGATAAAGCGATTGACCAGCAGTGGTGTTTCGTTATCGGATGTCGCCCACGAGGTTGAACCAAATCCGCTGAGTGATAAATTATCGGTAATTTCTATGGTTGCGAAGCTCGGAAAAGCCAGACCACTTAGTGCAATTGCGATGAGTGATTTCTTCATATTATTTCTCCGAACTGACTACGTAGAGGATTTGTGCATTAGAAGGCAGACTACTCACCGGTGCGTAACCTATGCGATTAGGTTTTTCTTTCATCCATTCCAATAGAGCGTTCATATCTGAACTATCAATGACTTTAGGCGGACGTGCTTTGCCAGAAAAAGACAAACTCGCCCAATGCGCATTCATCTGTGCGACGTTCTTGTTAAGTAAATAGCGATAAAACTCAGAGCGCTCTGACGATGTGTCTGGCCAGTCTGACAGTTCAATTCGTTTCCCTTGTAAGCGTTTGGTTTTTCCACGGTAGAGTTTTCTCGCTTTGGTAATATTTAATTCACTAAACTCTGAGTCGAGAGAGAATATGGCGTATTGATCCGCGGCTAGAGCCTCGCTATCGAACGACATGAGCAACGCGAAGGCAATCAGCGCAGTCGTCAATCCTCTCGCCATGCTGTTTTTGGAAATAAAGAAATCGGTATGCATATCCATCAACCTTTTCGTTAAATCACGCTTTCAATTTGATGAAGAAGTTTCTCTTTCCGCACCGGTTTCGGTACATAGGCATCCATACCTGAGTCATAGCAACGTTGAATATCGTCATCCACAACACTGGCGGTTAATGCAATGATCGGTGTTTTCGGTAGACCAGAGTTTCTTTCATATGCTCGGATTTCTTTGGTCGCTTGGAAGCCATCCATCACCGGCATCATGCAGTCCATTAAAATGATGTCAAAGCCATTATCTTGTTGGAACATATCCACGGCAATTTGACCATTTTCTGCAATCTCAAACTCATAACCAGCTTTACTTAACAACAATGACGCTACTTTTTGGTTTACGGTATTATCTTCAACTAACAGAATACGCTCGGAGCGACTCGGTAGGATCGTGATTGAAGGCTCTTCTTTTGGATCTGCTGCTTGATGGTTATCCACATGACTAACTGGGGCTGGACTGATGTTGTTAATCGTAGCGTCGACAACTGGTACGTTAGCAGCTTTTGCCAGTTTCTCTTTCAACACATTCGCTTTGAACGGTTTCGGGACGTAGTCGTCCATACCAACATCAAAACACTTCTGAATATCGTCATCCACCACACTCGCGGTTAAGGCGATAATAGGGATGCGGTAGTTGCGGTTTTCATCTTGCTCGATCTGACGAATTTTCTCTGTCGCTTCAAAGCCATCCATGACAGGCATCATGCAGTCCATTAAGATCAATGCGTATTGGCTCTTTTTGAACATTTCAACGGCTTCGGCACCATTTGCAGCTAAATCGAAAGGGAAGCCCGCTTTGGTCACGTGCAATCCAGCAATTTTTTGGTTTACTGTATTGTCATCAACCACCAATATTTTAGCTCTGGTATTCGCGACACTGGTTACGGCTAGTTGTGCTTTTTGGGTGAATTTTGCTTCGCAGCTTTCAAGTGCTTTCACTAAACGTTGACCAAGCAGCGGTTGAGTAATGATGGCACTCACGCTCTGACCGAAGTCAAATTGACCGCTATGTAAATGCTTCACTAAACACAGACGAACATTCTGTGTTTCCAGTCTGTGGAAGATGTCTTCATTGGCTTTGGCTGCATTAGGACGAGTCTCGGCATAGATCACAACCACCTGTTCTTTGTCATTGATCCATGTCGGTAGCTCATCTAATGACGTTACGGATTGATGCATCGCGATGCGATAGAAATTAAGCTCATCACGTAGGGTACTTTCCATATTCGGGTCGTCACAAACCAACCAAATCTGACTGTTATGAGCGGTATGTTTTGAGTCAAAATCTAGTTGGACTACGGAAGAAGTCAGTTGGAAGAAGAAGCGGCTCCCTTGGCCTTTCTCAGATTCCAATTGGATCTTTCCACCCATCAGCTCTACCAGTTGCGTGCTGATCGCTAAGCCAAGCCCAGTGCCTCCAAATTGGCGCGTTGTAGAGTCGTCTTCTTGTGCGAAGGGTTCGAATATCTTTTTCTGCTGTTGTTCATCAATACCGATGCCGGAATCTTGCACTGAAAACTCCATTATCGCGTAAGAACCCGACACGGAATGGGTTGATACCGACAGGCACACAGTGCCACTTTCGGTAAACTTCACCGCATTAGACATAAAGTTCATGATCACTTGGCGTAAACGGTGATCATCAATCATCAAGCGGAATGGAGTATTACGGCTAATGTTTACCTTAAGGTCGATGCCTTTTTCTTTGGCTTTTGGAGAAACAATAGAAGCAATGTCGTAGATAGATTCACGCACACAGGTTGAATGTGGACTGATAAGCAACATGCCCGATTCAATTTTTGAGAAGTCTAGAATGTCGTTAATCAAGCTCAACAGTAGTTGCGATGAAGTCTCGATAGTATCCACATAGTCGCGTTGCGTGGCAGTGAGGGAGGTATCAGACAACACTTCTGATATACCGATCACTCCATTAAGTGGTGTGCGAATTTCATGCGACATGTTGGCCAAAAAGCTGCTTTTTGCTTTGCTGGCTTTAATCGCGTCGTCTTTCGCACGCTCCGCATCCTCTTTTGCTTGGGTTAATTTCACTTTTGCTTGTTCGCGTTCGTAACTCAGGCGCTCTACTTCCTGAGCGAACTTGCTCAACTCGTCTTTGCCTTTGACTAATTCTGCGAGCGGCGACTCTTCGCTGTAGCTGTCGCGGCGTAAAAACTCGAGAACAAGGTTTAGGTTGCCTGTCACTTTACGTACTAAACGTATTGCGAGGCTGATGACCAAAATGGTGATTAACGACATCACGCCGATGAACATGAGTCGCTGTTGGTTGGCAATGGAGATGGCATGATCAACGTCAGCATTAAGTTGGTCAGTCATTTTATTATCGACATTTTGTAGCAGTTCGAGACGGCCGTTTAGAGCAGTCAAACCCGTCGCGACTTCTTGGGGAGGTAGGGTACTCAACTCTTGTTCACTGAACAGATAAGCACGGAATTCTTGGCTAAGAACGAATACTTGATTTGTGAAGGTTTCGATTAACAACTCAACTTGTTGTTGATTAGCATTAAGGGTTACAAAGCGCTCTAAGAACAGTTGTTGATTTTTGACTAAGGATTCAATCTCGCTACCGATGTCTGTGTCGTAGTACTGGTTTTGTTCAACGGAATAAATTAGGTACTGGCTTAAACGGTTTTCTTCTTTCGACCAGAACATTAGCCACTCAATTTGCATTAAAGCAGACAGATGGTTTTGGATTTCAACCGTGGCATTGTTAAAAGGGACTTTTTCTAAAGCCAAAAGAATCTGTTTGTAAGTGTCGGCGCGCCATTCAGCTAAGTCTAGACGCTCATCCATGTCTGTACTGGTCGCGAGAGACAAACTTGCTTCTTCTAGGCTTGACAATAAGTCCGCCATTTCAACGCCTTTATCGGCAAAAATGAGAGTGGCGGTGGCATTGAGTTTCTCAGTTGTACCTTTGATCATCACCGCTTTATCGGTTACGTCTGGATTGCTAGGCAGGTTGTAAAGATACGAAACCTGATCCATGTAGTCAGAGAACAAATGTGCTCTTTCAAGATCTTGAGCCTGAGTCGACAACCTAACGACTTGCTGTCCCGCCAGAAAGAGCAACAAAACGATGGGTAAGAAAACTAAGCAAAACAGCTTGTGTTTTACGGAGAGGTTATTCCATGAAAGCGATCCAGCCACAGTGCACGTCCATATCCAAGAGATTGATATGAAAAGTGTAGTTTATGTATCTCATTTGTTAGAAATGGTGTAGAAAAATTCATACTGATACTATCCAAAAAGTGTGACTCTTGCGACAAAGGTGCAGTTTGTTAAGAGGATATGATTTCAAAAATATCAATAACTCCCTTCCTATTAGATTTATATTGTTTATTTAAAGTAATGAAACGTATCGATAAAAACCATTTGTTGTACATGGAAAATGTTTTGTCGTAACTCGGGAGAAAGTTGCTGTTTCGATATACAGGGGTAGGTATAATTTGTTTGCTTTCTTGCTAATGAGAATGCCAAACGTCAGCGCTTGCATTTTGTGTAATCTGTACTCTGATTACAGCTAAAGGGCGCAAATAAGACGTGTCATCCATCGATTAGAATACGTATTTTAAATACGACAATGTCACAACAACAATTAAGTCATGAATGTATCTCGAAGTCTTCAAAGCGTAACGCTCCGCTACACCGTCCCAATTGTCTTTATCGCTTTATTTACCAACTTTACCTATTGGGCCTACCAACAAGTCGATGAAGCAAAGAGTCTTGCTCGCTACCACGTGAAATCGGCTGAAGTAAACTTAGGAACCATCGTTGGTGGATATCGTGATTTGTTGCGGGCTATGAGCAATGATGAGCATTTCACCGAATCAGAATTGTCGCTGAAAGAGCGAGCCTCTCGCGCTGTGTCTTATAAAGAAGCGTTTGAATTGGCAGGGATCGGGTTCAGTGATGGCGTTGGGAATATGGTCAGCACGCACAATAACAAAGTCCATTCCATCGCACATCGAGACTATTTTCATCAAGTAATCCGAACCCAAAAGACCGTCATGACCGATGTACTTACAGACATCAGTAATGGCAACATTGTGTATGTCCTATGCCGTCCAATGTTTGACTTGTTAGGGGATTTGCAGGGGACCATTTCAGCATCGATTCACTTTAGTGAGATTCAACATGCGTTAAAAACGGACAACGAAGATGATATTTATAGTGTCTTATTGGATGATGAGCTGAATGTCATTAGTCATTCCAGAGATGCACAATATGTTGGTGTCAATCTGTTCAATTATGGTTATGAAAAACTCTTCGATCGGGAAGCCAATTTACACGCTTTATCGAATTCTTCTTCCGGTGGTTTCTTCACTTATTCTTCGCCATTTGATCTGTCATACATTGAGTTCCGCAAGATCGAGGACACGCCTTGGATTTTACTTTCAAAAGCCAAGTTCAGCAGCTTACTCGGTGAAGGGACGACGATGTTTGGTGTTAACGTCTTGCTTATCATCGCGATTTATCTTGTGATAACACGATTGATGGGTAAACAAGTCGTTGGATTAACGCAGCCTCTAGACCGATTCTTAGAAGAGAGCCAAGTGGTTCTCAATGACAGTTCTATGGAGCTGAAAGAGCATTTTGAGTTGGTATTACAAGCTAGTCGTAATGGTGTTTTTTGTTCTCGTAGTGGCTTATTAACACGAGAATATTTTTTGCGTGGGGCTGAAAAGTCGTTGTCTCTTAGTAATACGCCCAAAGCTTGTATCTTCTTTGATATGGATAACCTCAAGTACATCAACGATACATACGGTCACTTAGCGGGCGATAAAGTTATCGCTCTGTTTGTGGCGGTGTTGAGAGAGAGTTTTGGCCACAAGCGCGACATCATAGGCCGATTTGGTGGTGATGAGTTTGTGGTGTTAACGCAAGAGTTTCGAACTAAGCGTGAATTAGAGCTAAAGCTAGACAAGTTCCTCGCTAAATTGCAAAGTACGGCGGATCGTTTAGGCATTGATATCAGTTTAACCGCGTCAATTGGGGTTGTTCTCACAGAGGGCGTGGGGCGCGATATTGATATTCTGCTGCACTGTTCCGATATGGCGGTGTACAGAGCGAAGCAGTTGGGTAAAGGGCGTTACGCGTTTTATCATACTTCGATGGTAGAAGTGCCGATATTCAGTTAGCAAAAGGGAGGTGTGAAGCCTCCCTTTTTTATTGTGTCTCAGCCGCTGGTGGTGAGTTAAGCCGTAACCGCTTGAGGCTGTTTTCTCAACACATAGATGTCATGATCTCGCAATAGGTAGAGAGCGAAACACGCAGCAAGCATCGGCCACGCCGCGAAGAATAATAGGTTGTTGAACGGGTCTAGGTACTTCGCAAACGAAGAGAAAGTCGAGCCAGCGTGTAATACCAGAATCGCAAGATAAGTCAGGTTCTTCCAAAGTCCAGCCACAAAAATCCCGATGAACACCAACTGGGCAATACCTAACGCGACAGAAAATCCACTCGATATATCTAAACCATAAAAGCCAGAGAACACTTTCATTGCATGCTCTGGTACCAGCACTTTATCTAGCGCCCACATGATAAATACCAACGCGATACTTAAGCGAAGTGCTAACAGCCCTAATCCCAATTGACATTGAAGCTTTGGTTGGAGCGTTTCTTTCATTTTCATTCCTTTATTGAGTAGTGAAGGTTCCTAATGGCAGACCGACTCTTTCTTAAACTGATTACAACGAGATATGTAAATATTCGTGTCCCGTTCCAATTTGGATTCTCGTCAGCACAATACATAAACCACGGAAATATGACTGAATTGGCAAAAATGAAGTATTCGAGGACTCAAGGTGGATGTGGCTGATAGAAGATGTCACTCTTTCTTTGAGCAAGGAGTCGCTACAAAGCATATAGGGAGAGACATGTGAGCAAAGTGGATTGGCATAAAAATACAATTGAAGACAACACGTTAATTACGTCTTCCTATAAGAGCACTCAAAATGTACGTCGTTACTTCAAGTCCAAATGTGGAGACGGTTTCAAGTTTGACCGCAGCTTTATGCAGTGGATGAACGACGCAGAAGGAACAAGCATGGGTGATGCCGCACAAGAGTGGTTACGCAGACAGCAAGCAAAATAGTTCACCAATAAAGTGATTCACGCTAAACGTATCGAAATGGAAGAACAGAAAGAAAAACAATGAGTATTGTAGAAACGTTAACTCAAAAGTTAAGTGAGATTGGGTACCCAGAGAAGCGAGTGCGCACCGGCTTGGTGAGGGCGATCTCTGCCGATGGTTTTCGAAGTTTAGACACAAAGCAAGCAGACTTCGTTTTTGAGCAGTGTGAAACATTGCTGGCAGAGCGTGATTGGGCATTAAGCGTGATTGCGTTTGACTGGGCGTTCAGATTGAAAAAGCATTATGACGCCGCCACGTACGATCGATTCGAATCTTGGCTTTATCAATACATTACCGATTGGAATGATTGTGATGATTTTTGCACCCATGCACTCGGTGCGCTTATTGCTCAAGACAACAGCCTGTTTATTCGCACATTGGAGTGGGTTAAGAGTGATAACTTTGCCGTGAGGCGTGCAGCCGCAGTGACGCTTATCTATCCGATCAATAAAGGCCTGTATAAAGGGACTGAGCCTTTTCACATAGCTGATTTGTTGCTCGAAGATGATCATTATTTAGTGCAAAAAGGCTATGGCTGGATGCTCAAAGTGCTGGCGCAAAAAGAACCGGAGCGAGTGGTGGACTACTTGAAACGTCACCATAACAAGATGCCGAGAACGGCGTTTCGATATGCGATAGAAAAGTTGGATAAGCAAACTAAGCGAGAGCTGATGGCCTTGTAGCTTCCCTCTTCGACACTTCGCCAAAGCAAGCAGAGTGATACAAAAAAGCCGACAGAATTGAATTCTGTCGGCTTTTATCGTCTTACGGGTTACTTAACAGACAAATACTCAGAAGGAGACTTATCTGGTTTCGGTAAATCCATCGTCGCAACCGCGTTGAAACCGGCAGGCGTTAAACCACCAGAGTAATCAACCGTGCCATTTGGCAGGTTAGCTTTGGTTTCTGATGGGTTCCACATACGGAAGTAATCTGTCAGATCATATCCGGTCAGGTATGAGGTACATGCCATCATGAGATCGCCTTGGCTTAACTGGCTGCTTTGCGCAGAACAGTAGTTAATGCCTTGGTCGCCAATACTGTCACCACGTGCTTTACGGTGTGCGAGTTTAAAGAAGTTCCAGCCTTGGTCTTCACCAAAGATGCTCGGCTTCTCTGCTTGATTCGCATACCAATCATCGATGTTGAAATGGTCTTCTGCCCAAAGCTTTAACTGGCCGAACATCGCTAAGCGCATGCCGACATCCGCTTCACTCCAAGCATGCCCTTCATAGCGATCGAGCCATAAAGGTGACTTGGATAGATCACTCGCAATGCGGTCCATGTATGGCTTTGATTCATGCTGTTCTTGCATGTAAAGGGCAAGAATGTTGTTGGTGACCTCAGTAGAGCCTGCCATCATAAACGGTGCTGAAGCAAGGTTGTGTCCGACTTCATGCCATAGTAACCAGTCATTGGTTGGGTTTGATGGCACGACAGTCCATGTAGGCCAGTAGCTGTTACTTTGAACTGGGTAGCCTGAGTGCGCCGCACCAATCGAGATTTGCACATCATTCACGAAGCGATGTCGGTTGGCGAGCAGGGCATCGTAAGTAAATCGACGGTGTTTTCCTTCTGCCGTGACTTGATCACGTCCGTAAAAATCACTCGCATGGTTCGCGAATGCGTTCAGTTCATCTGCAAACTTAGGTATGTCTGTGTCCAGTACGTTTTTCACTGGTGTCGTGTAGACGAAATGACCTGAATCGATTTCTGCCAATGGCACGTCAGTGTTGATTGGGTTTAGCCAAGCACCGTCTTTCCACCAAGACGCACGAAGCACACCAGTGAAGTTAAACGTCACAACGTCACGAGAATCCACTTCTAACGGTTGAATGTAAATCAAACCACCGTAAGGTACTTTGAAGCTCAAAGACGAACCATCATATTTGAAGGTCTTTTGCACGCGTGGCGGGCGTTTCAAGCTCAGTTCGTGGTTTGCACGGCCTGTTAAGTCATCAACCAATGCAACATTGATAGACGCTTTTACACCTCCAGAGATGGTGACTTCTTCAAGTTGCGGCGCCCACAAGCCCGTCGATTGCATGCTGCCTGCCGTACCAATCACGGTTTTGTTGTCGGTATGAATCGCAACGCTCGCTGCACTGCCTGATTGAGCAGGGCGACCCGGGTAGCCAGTCGTATCGACACTGATCTCTAAATCCCAGTAAGAGCGACCCAACATCATGCGTGTTAACGGCTTTTCCATCCAGTTCAGAGGGTAAGATGGGTTCAGCTCGCCTGATTCGGTAATCATTGACCATTTAGCAAGTTGCTCTCGTGTATCTTGACCACAAACGTTGCCGCCTTGATGTGCGTTGCTCGTGTAGCAGTTCAGCATTTCGACCGCACGTTCGAAGCCAAGCTCATCTTGTACGTTTGGATTGAATTCGTATTGCTCGTCATTCCATAGCCAAACGGATAGGTTATCGTAGGTTGAAGTTAGCTCAGCTTGCGACAAGCGTTCACCAATTTCTCCTTTACTGCGGTAGTAAAGCTCGTGAGAAAGTAAGCGATCAATATTGGCACCTAAGTTCGCCGCTTTTACCATGCTATCGACGACTTCAGGGCTCATTTCGTAACGAGTAAAGTCTGGGCGATGGTGGTTACCACGGCTAGGAATGCCATGACCCTCTCGCACTTCAATACAGTTTACTTCGTATTGGTAATTGTCTTTACAAACCGGAACGCCAGGAAACTCGCGTTGAAGTTCTGCGATTGCTGCTTGTTTCTCTTGTTCAGACTTCACCATGTGGAATGCAAAGCGTTGATGCTCTTGTCCATCAATGGAGACGTTGTATAGCGGTATCTCAAGGGTAGGCATGTCGATATTGCCCGGCCATGTCACCGTACCGTTGTCATTAATCTCAATCTTAGTCGTGTCTGCATAACGTTCATAAACCACTAGGTCGTGCTCTGCGACCGTATGCAAGTTAGGTACGTTCGGACCTGATGTGCTGTGACACCAATAGCTGTCCGTACACAGAGACTGGAATGTCTTGGCAACGTTCGCTCCACCAACAGAAACGCCTGCCGCATCCGCTAAACGAGCAATCGGCTCTGGGCTACTCTCTTCTAAAGCATCAAAGAAGATGATGCTACCGCCGTTGTTTACGTATTCGATCAGCGCTGTGACGTCGTCTGCGTCCAACTTAGGTTGGTTGATGTCGGACACGACGGATTTTGTCGCGTAGCCATCAGTTTTGATTTCGTAAGACTGAAGCAAAAGCAGTGGTGTAGAGGTTGGATCTAATGAATCAAACTGGCCGCTGCTTAATACGTCCATTTCACCCAATTTATAGCTTGGGTTGACAAAGAAATCGTAGATTTGACCTTCTTTGCGATCCCAGCGGAATGCGTGACCTTTGTTGATGTTGGTGGCAATCGCGACAGATTCTTGCGTTGTATTTGGCACTAGCCAATCGATCAAGTTACTGAACATGATTAGCATGCTGCCGTGGTCGGTACGAGTATCCGTATCTTGCGCTTCTTGGTTGTGAGGCGTGCTGTAACGACATTGCTGCGCTTCGCTGTCGATGCCCAGATCTGCGCCTGCCCAGTAGTTTTCTGGACAAGAGAAGATAGAGGTGTACATCGCGTTACCCAAGAACACCACTTTACCCGAACCAATCATACCTGCCGTCATGGTTGGTAGATTAAAAGTCGCGGTTTGTTTGGAAATTACTTCTGGGCGCTGCATAACCACCGTTGAGTTTTCATCAATGGTTGTGGCATCCACAATGTAGGCTTTTTGATCTTTGCCTGAACCACGAGTCCATGCTGCTTCTTCACCAAACGGGAGCCAGTAGCTGTTGTCGTTACGTGGCATAAGAACAGGGAAGGCTTCATTAGTTAGGTTGAAGTTACGCATTGCTCGTGTGTAACCAGAGCCGCCCCAACCATGGTTATCATGGAAGATGTGCACGCTATCCACACCAGCATAAATCTGATGCAGAGACTGCGTGACATAATTACTACCAGAAGCACGAATCGTACTCAGCATAGGCGCAGTAAAGCCTGACCATTGAGGCGTTTGCTTTAGTTGCCCATCAATGATTTGTGTTAAACCTTGGCTGAATTGCGCTTCGAACTCATTGGGTGTTGTGAAGTTCGTGCCTTCAATTTTTGCACCGTTAGGTAGGCTCAAATTGATCAGCTCGTTAATAACGTTCGGGTATTGTGCGAACACCTGACGAACGGTATCGCTGATCTCAATGTGGTTGCCAGAAGACACACCATAACGATGAACGAACGCATCAAGGTTCTGTTTCACCAATGGGTTGTCGCTTAAATCTGCAAGTTGGTAATTGACCTTATTGCCTTTCACTTGGCCTAGAGTGAAGGTGTCGATACCAAAGATCAGGTTCTCACCCCAAAGGTATTCAAATTCACCGTTGGCATTCGTGATTCCGCGTGCGGATTGGCTGAAGAACTCGACGCCAGCAAGCGCATTTCCTTGCGAGTCGGTCAAGCGGCTTTTGGTCAACGGTTTGTTGGCAGCACTTGGTTTGTATTCGTAAGTCGCCTCTGCATTGGCAGACACAAACGACCCCGTTAAGTTGTTGCTTGCGCCCGGAGTGACTTCTGGTTGAAGTTCTGGGTCAACGTGCGCGCTTGGCTGCTCACCTTCGTTTGCGACACTTGGATTGAGAAACGCATCAATCGCCGCTTGATCGTCGCTCTCGTACAAGTCTTGGATGTCATAGCTGTTGATTTCATCCAAACACACTTGTGCGTCCTGAGTAGGGCACGTGTCGATCTTGTTTAACAGCTTAGTGGCGTTGTTTGCGTGTTGGCCGAGTACGTCTTTTAGGTCATAGGCTTGCGTTAATTCAGCTGGCTGTGAACCCATACGAGTTCGTTCTGGGATCTGATAACTGAACTCACCTAAAGTTACACCACCAAATTGACAATCAAAATGGCCTTCTGAAGCTGCGTAGGTGAAGTAACCAGACTCACTGATGTCTTGCCCATCACATTGAATATCGCCAGTGATCTGTTTACCGTTAATGAACAGCTTACCTTGGTAGGTCGTTACGCCAATATCTGGTTGTTCAGGTGGTAAATCTGGTTCGACCGTTGGAGGTGTGGTGCTTGTTGAGTGTTTGTTTTCATCGCCTCCGCAGCCAAACAGCAGCGAAGCGACAAGGATTGAAAGAAGACTTCTTTTCAAAGACTAAACCCTTATGAAATGCCATCGAACAATGGATGGAGTATTGGTTGAGAGTGACTTTATTTAAAAGCTCAAAGTTTTTGGTTGATACTAAGTAAGTCGTTAAGTATTAGTGATTTTTTTGAGCTCAATAAACGCGCGCGCATTCTAGATTTAAATGCGACTGGAGGGAACATAAATTAATGCTTGAGCTCAATTATTTACGCTTATGAGAGCAAGGTTACGAAGACGAACGATCCTAGTGGCTGCTTTCCCTTTCATTTCCTCAAAAATAGCGTACAGTTTGCTGGTTTTTCACTAAAATCCTTCCATTATGTCTAATGCAAAACTCCTTCTTGTTCGTGGCTTGCCGGGCTCTGGCAAGACAACGCTGGCCAAGCAATTGTCCAAACAGCTCAAAGCAAAGCATTTTGAAGCTGACATGTATTTTGAGAATGAAAATGGCGAGTATGTTTTTGACGGTACGAAGCTGGCAGAAGCGCATGAATGGTGCTTTCAACAAACGCGCAAGTGGCTAAGTAAAGGTAAGACAGTGATTGTGAGTAACACGTTTGTGCGTCGCTGGGAAATGAAACGCTATGTAAAGTATTGTGAAAAGAAGGGGATTGAAGTGGAAGTTCAGGTCTGTCGCGGTGAGTACTCAAGTGTTCATAATGTACCACCAGCGACGATTGAAAACATGCGTCGCCAGTGGCAAGAGTAACGCTTCTACCTTTGTGAGCTCATTGACCTCGACCGTCGATCATGACGACTAAGGTTTTGCTCATAATGGTAATGTCCATGGAAATCCAAGAATAGAAAGAACTTAAGCTCAGTGCATAACTGTGGTCAAAACCTACCTTGCGACGAACGTCCTCGATGCAAGAATCGTAACCTTGATTCACTTGTGCCAATCCAGTGATGCCTGGTAAAACACCGTATGTTCGTTCGACAAAAAATGGGATTTCGTCTTCCAGTTTTTGATAGAAAGCAGGGCGTTCAGGGCGTGGGCCAATCAGTGACATTTCACCTTTCAATACGTTGAACAATTGTGGTAGTTCATCCAATCGTGTCTTGCGTAAAAAACGGCCAACGGGCGTAATACGTGGATCATTTGCCGATGCCCAAACTGCGCCAGATCGTTGTTCTGCGTCGACATACATGGTGCGAAACTTCATGATTTCGAATAAATCCATTTTTTCTGGTGTGCAGCGTCCAACACGAAGTTGACGATAAATAATAGGGCCACGCGAATCGATGACAATCGCCAAAGCAATCAAAGGCATGATTGGCGCAGTCACGATTAAGACCAATAGCGAAATGAGAACATCGAAAGCTCGCTTAGCTAGGTGAATGTTTGAATCGTAGCGTGATGTCTTCATGATGACTTCCTTATTGATTAATGCGTTTCCAACGCCCATTTTCCATTCCGAGTAGGTAACGCAATCCACCTGCAAAGTTGGCGATATGTCCTACGACCATGTAACTGATTAATTTGAACGGTTTGAATATATTGAAAACCGGAACAAAGTAAGTGATCAGCGCGACGAGATATACCGTTAACTGCCCAAACATTAGAATCTGAAATGCTGGATAGTGATCAAGCAGCAATGAGCTCACCAAGCATAAGATCATCAGATAAGGCGTCGCGAGACGCAGTACCTTTCCCGATAGAAATGCAAATGCGGTGCCACGATAACGGGGAAGCAGCAGCTTTTTTAGCTTTAAGAATTGCTGCATATTCCCGGCAGAAATACGCAGGCGACGTTGGAAGTCCGAACTGTCTGAGCTTTCTTCCAGTTCGATGGCTAACATTTTTGGTTCATAAACGGAGTCATAACCTTGAAGCACAATGCGCATGGGCAAAATGAAGTCGTCATTGATGATCTCAGGCTCTAATGGCGAAAACAGTTTGGTTCTAAACGTATAAAACGCGCCATGAGAACCGATGGTCGATCCAATCAACGACTCTTTGTATTTTACTTGAGATTGATAATGCCAATATGCCGCTTCACCTTCGTTTTGGGTTGTCATGATTTGATAGGTTGCATTAACGACGCCGACGTTTTCATTTTGGTAGTGCTGGCTAGCAAGTAGTAAAGAGTCACACGACACCAGCGCGGAAACGTCACTCAAAGCAGTAATGTCCGAAATGACGTTTTCCATTTCTGCGTTGAGAAGTGCCACTTTACCTCGGTTGATTCGATGATCGTGGATGATGAACAAGGTATCGGCACAAATGGCTTCTTGAATGGTGTCTTGCGCAATATCAGCGGTATTGTCAGAGCACCCGTCACAAGCAATTACCACGGTAAGCTTATTTCTCGGATAATCTAAACTAGCAAGGTTGCGAATTTTCTCTGCTATCCACTGTTCTTCGTTATAAGCGGGAACGATCACCGTAATGGAGGGTAAAGTACCGTCGCTTTTTGACGCTTTATAGTTACCTTCGCCTCGTTTCGAGGAAACTTTACTTGTTCTGCGATGAGCAGATAACCAGTTGAGAATAAGGGGGTAGCCAACGTGGTGGTAAATAATCAGTAGCGCAGATAAAACGAAACCCGCTGTCCAAAGTAAATCACTCATAAGAAGTCTCCCCAGATAAAACAGCATAGCGATTAACCATATCGCGAATATCAAAGTGCTTAAGAATGTGTTTTCGTGGTGAACGAGATTGTCGTGATAAGTAGTTTGTTAACGCTTCCGTGAGCATTGGGACTCGGTTTGGTTCTACCAATGCACTGGTGTGAGGACATAATGTTTCCTTTACCGCGCCGACATTGCTGGCGATACAAGGTACGCCGCATGCTTGTGCTTCCAGTGTTGAAAGTGGAAAACCTTCTTGTAATGATGGCAAGCAAAACACATCGAGGCTTTGATAAAAGCTTGGCATGTCATTGACTAACCCGAGAAACGTCACTCTTTCTTCTAGGCCGAGAGTCCTTACTTGTGCCTCAAGCAAATCTCGCTGGCTGCCACAACCAGCAAGCGCGAGGTGTGTGCTTTCTGGTAATTGCGAAAATGCTTTGATTAGGATTTCTTGTCCTTTGACGGCCTCTAAGCGGCCAGCGGTTCCAATGATAAACTTGTCGGTTGGTAGCGAGAATGTTTGTTTAGCTAACAGCCCATTGCCGTCTTTGAATTTTTCGCAATCGATGCCGTTGTGGATCGTTTTTACTCGTTCATAACCCAAGTTATTGATGATTTGTTCTGCGACAAAATCGGCGTCTGCGACAACCTGAGGACGAAGCAATTTGAGCAGGGCGGTTTGCAATCGTGCGGCTTTTCTGTTGTTAAGATGCCAAGCATCGTGCTCGGTATGGATTAAGGCCTTCACTCCGTGAAGCCGAGCGGCGATGCCTCCGTAGAGAAGAGGCCCGATATGATGGGTATGTACCACATCGGCATGCAGTTGTTTTAATGTCTTCTTCAACGCTTTGAGTGTGACAAGATCCAAACCAGATTGTTTGTTGAGAAAGTGGAGTTGGTCTTGATAGTCTGCTAACTTTTCCCAATGGTTTAGCGCGGTGTACCGGTTTCCCTCTAGACTAATGACAAAAACGGAGTCTTCTGCTTTGGCAAAGCGAAGCATCTCAAGAACCAAGGTTTCTAAGCCTCCAGGTGCGAGATGCTGAACGACATGAACGATCACTTTGCCTTTGCTCTTACTATTACTTTCTCGGGTCTTAACGTTTTCCATTCCTCAGCCCTCGACGTCAGTTGTTATCAGTAATACTGCACAGTGCATGCCAATCATTAAATTCAGTTAAAACATATGGTTAGAGTAGACTTTGGTGAGGTGCTTAAAATGACACAAAATTATTCTCAAATTGAAATTCATATTCGTTGTGCACTTTCAAATAAGTAAGAAGTTGATAAATAAGAAAAAGCACCCGAAGTTCGAGTGCTTTGATTGTGCTGAGGGGGCCGTCAGTGAAGAGCTAAAATGTCACCTTTGGAATCGTAGTGATGACAGCGACGCCTAAGTGATTTTCTAATGCCTTACGTGAACGGATAGAGTTGTCAGCCAGCTCGATAAGAGTTGCGATGCCAATTCCTAATCCCGTACCGCCAATGAGCCCCAGAAGGACGAAAACAATACTGGGTAGATTAGAAGGGAGGGTTGGCGTGTAGGGTTCATCAATGATTTTTACCCGTTTGTTTTCTTCGAACACACCGAGAGAACCCGTCAATTGAGCCATCTCATAACGCTCAACCAAATCATCGTATAATTCGCGTTTGACTGCGACGTCTCGTGCAAGCCTGTTTATCTCAGTCGCGGTACTACCAAAACGGTTGGCGTTGTTTTCCAGATCTTGAATCATGTTGTAGAGACTATCGGTTTCTTCTTCTAGCGACTCGTATCGACCTCGCATGATTTGCAGCTGATGGAGTTGAGAGACAAGCAAGGGTTGTGCGTCGCCAAGGTTGCTGACCGTTGCCGTACTGGCAATATCCCAAAGCTGATTACTGTTCATTTCCGGTTGTTTAGAATTAATCAGTACCGTACGTTCTTGCTCAAGTCGATTGAGTTCTCGGACTTTACCTTGAACCAGACTGTGTGCTTCGGTGTATTTAGCACGAAGCAGCGTCAACTCACTGCGTATTTCTATGATCTGTTCTTCAATCTTACCGATAACTGGGTTTGTTTTAGAAAGTTGTTGGTCCAAACTACCCAAGCTGCGTTTTACCCCGGCTAGCTCTGCTTCCTTCTCTGCCAAGGATTGCTTGAGACTGGCGAGTCGAGACAAACTTTGCGCCTGCATCTCGGGTGTTGCGTGGGCGTAAGTATTTTTGTACTCAGCAAATGCTTGTTCTGCTGCATCAAGCTCTGTGCGCCTCTTATCGATATGAATCGTCAGGAAGTGACTGGAATCTTTAATAGAGGAGCGCTCTGGTGCAAGCAATTGTTCGACAAAATGATTACTGACCGACGTGAGCATCGCTTCCATGCCATCTGGTGTCTTGTTGGTAAGTTCGATTTGAATGAAGTCTTTACCCAACTGTTTGACGGAGAGTCGACTGGCGAGATCTTTAATAATGAACTCTTGTTCCTTTAGATCCATCTCATCGTTTATCAACCCTTGTTCTTGAGCGACGGAGAAGAGCACGTGTCGGCTCTTTAATAATGTACTCAACGCGTTGATACGGTCTTTCAGTTGAGTAGAAACGGCCAGATCTTCAAGAAACGGATTCATTTTGGCGGTTTCCTGTACCAGCATGCTGGTGTGCGCAACGTAACTTGTAGGCAAAAGCTTGCTGACAATAAAACCAAGGACGGGCAGCACTAGCATAGGGACCACGATCAGGTAACGTCGACGCCAGGCCCCGTGAAGCAATACAGATAGGTTTTCTCTTAAATCGCTCATAGTGACCTCACGAGTTGTTCAACTTGAAAGGCTCTCGATGCCCAGCTTTGTTTTTCGATCAAAGCCATAGAACCAATTGGAGGAGGCAGTAAATGATTTAAGCTGGCGCATACATCCTCGGCATCCGCTGCAACATGCAACATCTGTTTGTAAGGCATGAGCGCTGGGAAAGTGGTGCTGATAACAGGTGTGCCGGTTGCTAAATACTCCAAAAGCTTGAGTGGATTACACGCTTTAATCTGAGCATTGTTGACGAAAGGTAACCAACTCGCATCCCAGTGCTGTGAGTAGCTTGGCAACTGTTGATGTGCTCTAGGTCCAAGGTAGTGGACATTAGTTCGTTGTGGGAGCGGGTTGTGGGGCAGTTCGTTTGGCCCAATAAAAACGAGATCCCAATCGGGTGCTTGAACCGCTACTTGTTCAATCAATGCATAGTCTAACCATTCGGATAAACTGCCGTAAAAGCCAAGTATTTTTCTGCCATTATCTGGCAAGTCGTTAGCTTTGACTGCGGGAGTTGAGAATAAGGTGAAATCCACACCGTGAGGGAGGGTGACAGTTTTGTCTTGTGGGAATTTAGCCGCCAGTTTTTCACTCGCGGCCAAAATGAGGTCGCAGCAATCAATCAAATCCTCTTCGTGTTCCAAGACCGTTTGATGATCGACGCCGGCGAGTGCACCAAAATCGTCGCCACAATAATAAACGATGCCATAGTTATCCATACTCTTACACACATCAACGGCAGTCGGCAGAGACGTCCAGAGTACCGGTTTTTCAAAGCCAAGCTCTTTTAGCTTTCGCTTCAGTTGATGTTGCATCATGCTCGAAGCCGCCTTCCTTGCCCATTGAGTCCGCGGGGCAGGGATGGTGAGTAGGTTAATCGTTTGAATGCTGGTGCTCATGTGGCAGTCTTGATTGAACATTGTATTGTTCTGTGTATGTGCATCAAAAGAACGTGTGAGTTTGTTAACAATGCGCTTTACGTCTTTTGTCACCAACCTCGGTTGCCTTAAACCGATGGAATTAACCCACAGGATGCGGTGATTGTCTGTCAGATGTTTAATGATATGTTGAGTGGAAGAAGGCAATCCGCCAAAGTCTTCGCCAAACACTACGATGTCCGTCATCATTTTCTCCTTTGAGCCAACTTTATGATTGTTCTAATAAGTAGACTTATCACATTGCGTGCCAAGGAAATAACTTAATAAAAACAGATGGTTGAACTTAACGAGAGAAAGGGCTATGACGCTTTCGCATTTTGACAATCAGATTGAACGATACGATGTATCACAATAGTCAGCGCGGCTAGGATGTATATTGGCCAAGTAAACCCTTGAGTTAAAAAAGTACCGGAAACAATCGTACCGATAAGACCCCCCAAGACGGCGTTTGCTCCAATAGACAACGTATGGTCACTAGTAGGGGTGAGCATCTGGATGGTCTCACGAGAAGTTCGAATCAAAGACACAATCAGCGCGATAAACACGAATAAACCAACAAATCCAGTTTCAGCTAACACGCCAAACCACGTGCTGTGTACGGCGTGATTGAGTCCATCCCAATGAGAACTGTAGAAGAAGTAGTTATTGTAGAAGTTGTCTATCCCGATGCCCGTTAATGGGTTTTCTATCGCCATTTTTATTGCGGCTTCCCAAGCATAAATCCGTCCCATTGCGGACTCGTCTATCCCTTCTTCCGCGGCACCGCCAGACGAGCGGCCAGAAATCCCTGCAACGGCATAAAGAACGAGCGCCCCAACCAGCCCTAGAGAGATAACTAACGCTTTGCTTTTGATGTGTTTAAACGCAAAGTACGCAAAGACAGAAAGCGCGCCAAGTAGGCCTCCTCGGCTTTGTGTTTCTAATATCGCGAAGAACAACACGACACAGGTGATCAATGCAAACAAGCGAAGAACAAAGCTGGCTCTTTTCTCTAGCAATTGGCTAACAGTAAATGCAAGTGGGAACATCAGTACTAAAGATAAATCATTTGGATCACCAAGTACCGAACCTAAGTCGCGGCTGATGGTCACGCGTGAGCCTTCGACCAATCCTATACCATTACTCGCGTTAGACAGGGCGGTTAAGCCAACCAATAGTCCTGCTAGCATGATGGCTTTCGACATTTGAGCAACTTGTTTTGGTGTGGTGATGAGCCAAGTTATCGCTAGCGTCATTACGATGATCTTCCAATAAACACTGTTGAATTCATCAATCGCAACAGGGCGGTTTGAAGCGAATGCTACGCCTAATGTCACCAGAACCCAAAAAATGGATAGCCATTTCAAGCAAGGGTGCCAAAACGCAATAATTTGACGGCTAATCAATAAATGAAATGACAAGGCCATAAGAGCCCCAAGTGAAAGCAGCAAAGGAATTTTGAAGTTGTAAATCACCGGAAAGGTTTCGTGAATCCGAAAGAAAGAAAAAATCACAAACAGAGTCACGAACCAGAAGGTTTGGTTGAGAACAAACAAGATAGCCAATGGCGCAAAACAAAGTACGAGAATCAGAATTGGATTTGGCATCACCAACCATAACAGCGCGATACACGTCGTGAGCGCGATCGCGATGATGGACTGCTTCATTCTCAATTCAGCGCTGATCATAGCGGTGTTCTCTTCATTTGGCCGCGCCACTTGAGCCAAAAGTGGTGCACGTTACTTTTGGTTTGCGCATCAAAGTAACGAAACGCTATGGTCGCGATGAGCACGCAACTTGTGAAACATACCAGCATGATAAGTGGGGTAGAACCGGCTGAATGAATCAAGAATAACGACGCGCCAGCAAGGATATGTAGTATTACCATTAAGCTCAGGTGGAAAGGGAGCTTCATGCATTGTTGACCAATGCTAAAGGTCAACGCCAGTCGACAAAGCTGAGCATAATAAAGAGCGATAAACACACCGAAGATCCCTAGTGCTGATAAGCTGAACAACATCGCAAGACCAATTGCGGCCGGTATTGCATTAATGCCCATTAACCAGTGGGTCTTCCTTTTGTATAGGATGCTAATACACAGCAAGTCACTCCATTCTTTAAGTAGGGCTATCGGTAAAAGAAACAGAACATAAAGCGACGCTTCTCGATACGCCACAGGCAAGAAATTGTTGATAATGATTACGGCTAATGAGCCTACGACTACGACTAGAAATGTCAGATAAATCATACCTAGGTGGGTGATTCGCGTCGCTTCGTTGGCGCCCTTTTTCTCTAAAATCGAAAACCGTCTTGGCGACCACCACATGGCAAAAGGTTGTGCCAAAAAACACATACCAATTGCGAATTTAAATGCGATTGTGTACACCCCTAGCGTTGCTAACGATGCATTTGCCCCAATAAACCAACGTTCTGCACCATTTAAACAAAACATGATTAAGCCCGAGCACATAATGGGATAGCAGTATTTAAAGAATTGTTTTGTCGAGATAAAACTCGGAAGAACCAATTGATAGCGATTGATGAAGTGTAACCAAATTAATTGTGCCGCAGCAGCGAGCAGCCCACCAAGTAAGACGGACAGCACCGTTTGGCTAAATTGAAGCGCGATGATAATGAACGCCGCTTGAAGTGCCGTGGTCGTCACCATCACATACAACAAGGTTTTCGCCTTGTCGTCTTGTAGTCTTAGCCACGCTGTCCCTATCGCAATCGCTCCCTCGAAAGCAATGGCAACTAAGGCAACCATCCATTCTGTCTTAGTAAAAGGTTCTGGTACGGGCATAACAATGATGATCGTAGCCAAGACCAAAGCGATAGGAACAGAGATAAGCAATGAAAGAGAGTAAATTTGGTCTAGCAGTGACTTCCTTTTCTGCGGGTCGTCTTCCACGCCAGCGAAGCGATTTAGGGCTTCATGCAACGCTAGGCTAATGATTAAAGCAATCACAATACCAACAGACGCGATGATTTCCATTTTACCGATTTGTTCCGGTGTCAAATATTGCGGAAGTATTGGTAGCATGATTAAGCTAATGCTCTTGTTGATCACCAGTGCAATGGCAAAGAGTGACATGTTGGTCATTGCTCTAGACATGGTCATATCCTTTGACGTTGTTGCGCTTTTTCGCGCTGGATTCATTTTGTTGTTCTGGGCCTGAGCACAAATGCTGAGTGATTGGGAAGTAACAACGTTCAGCCGTATAAAGTTGAGCGACATTGAGTGCTTCGATTCCCATCGTTACCTTTAACCATGGATACTCATTGAGTAAGCGAATCGCGTTGTGCAGCGAGGCCGCGTCGTTGGGTGTGTATTTGATGCAATTTTTTCCGTCAGTAAGGATTCGATCCCAGTAACTGTCATCATGTGGAATTACCACACACATTCCTGCGGCTAATGATTCCAAAATTGCAAGACCAAACGGCTCATTCTCTGCTGTTGCAACAAACACACCACATTGTGCTCTTAGGTCATCAAGGTTTGCTGGTGCCTCGTACCAATCGACACTTTTTGCAGTTAAATCAGGGGTTAAGCATTCATCATCAATTAGGTTGGGTTGGATATAACACACGGTTGCTTTGAAGTTTGTGCCGTTTTCCAATTGAATGGCGTCTAAGAGCAAGTCGACGTTTTTGCGTTTTAGGAGAGTCGCTGCCCAAAACACGCGAGAGGACATAGGATTCGCTTGCTTTGGCCAACGCTCTGAAGAGAGACCGTTGACGAATGATGAGGTATTTAGGTCTGCCCAGTAACGTTTAACTGCAGCAATGGGTTGGTTGAGATACGCTTGCAATGCGTGGATTATGGATTCGCGACAACTTGCCAAGTAATAGATACTGGTTGCTTTTGTGACGCAATAACCTGCAGATCGTGATTTACCAACCGATTGGCTGATGATTTGAACGATTGGTTTACGGTTCAATAAGCGCAATAGATACAAAGGCATATCGTTGTTGGGATTAGAAAGGCCGAGTAGCCAATCAATTTTGGGTAATCTGCACAAGATGAACAACAATTGGAAAAGGTAAAATCCATTCATTAACCAATAAGCCAGACCATGCTGAGAAATAATCGGCGACCGACGAACTTTAACGACTTGAATACGTTCGTCATCTTTCAGTAACCGATTCCAGTGCTCTGGGTGAGTCGTTGCGACATAACCGACGACATCTCGCTGATCGCACTGTTTTAAGAGTTCAGCATTTGCTGTTTTTGAACCGCTTTGCAACGGGATAGTGTCCAACATCAGTACGTATTTCATGACCCTATCCTCAATTGTGTTTTAGCCAACGAGGCATAGGTTTAAGACTGTGCGTGGGTGGTATAGAAGCCGTAGGCTCATGTGCCAGCTCTGCATGATAAATTGACTCTATCGCGTTCACCGAAGCCGAAACGGTAAGGTGTTGCGTCGCGTAGTGATAAGCATTGTGAGCAATTTGATTTCGCAGCGGAGCATCATTTAGCATGCGCTGCACAGAATTGAGCAGACCGGCCATCCCATGATTGGAATACAGAAGAGCACTGTGATTGTGTTCGACTAATTCAGGGATAACACCGATTTTTGGGGCCACGATAGGCAATTTTGCTAACGCAGCTTGCCCAATCACCAGACCGTAGTCTTCTTCGTAAGCACCACTGATAAAGGCGTCGACGTTGCCTGTCATCCATGCGTCTTTGTTATGCTGTTCCCCGACAAAATGCACACGGTCTTCAACACCAAGATCCGCTGTGAGTTGTTGTAAGGGGGCTTTTTCTTCCCCGTCTCCAACAATCACAAGGTGCGGATTATTCTGATGATAGTTGTGCATGTGAATCGCGCGAATCAGGCGATCAAAACCTTTACTTTTTATCAGAGCACCAACGGATAGGAAGGTGAAAGCGTTTTTTGGGATACCGAGGTAGTCCTTCACATCAACCGACGGTTCATTTCGGTTTAACGAAACGCCATTGTGGATCACGTGTAAGTTCTCTTTTGGGTAGCCGTCGCGGGCCAGCTCTTGGCTTATTCCCTTACTGACACAGATCAGCTTTGGCGACATGTGCAAGTCAAGTGAAAATCGATCACGGATGGGATAATGGCAATGCAGCTGCGTAACCAAAGGTATGTGGTTCATTCGTGTCGCCAGACACATCCACTGACAGGTCGCACCATTGTTCACATGCACAAGATCGATAGCGTGCTTTTCGATGAGTTCAGAGCCTTGCTTGATAAGGCGATTCCATGCGCTGATGTCCCAGCGGGGCGTACTCCAGCCTCCGACTAACTTGAAGGGAGAATATTGAGTTTCAATCCCCATCTCTCGGCATTTTTCAATTAAAGGCTCACAGTTCGTCCAGACATAAGGCAAGAACTGCTCACGATCAATGCGCGACAAAAGATCAAGTAATACAACTTCGTTGTGGCGAAGCCAGTTGTCGCCATAATGAACATATAGAATGCGTTTTGGAGTAGCCATCGTCGTCACCTCGGTTTGCCCTTTTGTTTACTGGGATACTGCAACCGAGATGCCAAACCTTATCATTTGTTTAAGTTACTGATTTAATGGAGTAAAGATATTTAAGAGTAGGTAGGGGAAAGCAAGTTTTTCATAATGAGAATGCATATGCATCAAGTTTGATTTTCAATTTGATAGCGTTCAATCAAAATAGGAATGATACTTTGTGAAGAATACTGCTCCGAGATGGTCTTAATGGCCTTTTTGCGAATAAGCGATTGGGTATAGGTGCTCATGGTTATCCAATGGTTGAGCTTGTCTATCAAATTGAGAATATCTGGCGCAATAAATCCATTACTGCCATCTTCAATAAGATCATGTAATCGGCCGACTTTTAGGCTGAATACCACAATTCCTCTCGACATCGCTTCTAATGCCGCCATTGGGAGGCCTTCATAGCGAGAAGAGATAATCAATACGCCAATATTGTTCCATACCGCGTTCATGTTGTGTTGATGCCCATGAAACACAACATTACCGGGCGCTTGTTGGGCGAGGTCTTTTCCTTCAGGACCGTCGCCGTAAATAGAAAACTGACGATCAGGAAAATGCCTCGCGATGTCGATAAAGCGATCCGCGCCTTTTTCATGGCTCAATCGACCAACGAATGCGATTTCTTTGTAGCTGCTGTTTTGTGCAGGAAGTGAAACAAAGTTGTTCAATAGCTCGGTTTTTATCGGCAGTTTATTTTGAATACTTTGGCTAACCGCAAAACAATGATCGGACAAACGACCGCTATAACGATCAAGCCAATCGTAAAACCACACTTTTCCCGTTGGTGTTTCGCCGGCATGGTAGGTAGAAATAAGACGAGGGAAGGTACGTGTAAACAGTTCGGCGCTGCGCGCAAGTAAGCTCGCTTTGTAGCCGTGAGTGTGGATAACGCTTGGTTGATGCTCTGCAACCGCAATGGTAAGTCGTTTTACCGCAATGACAGAATGTGTGTCATTATTCTTGGGGCAAAGTTGGTGTAAGTAGCTTACGGGAACATCGGAATCGGCCAACCTAGAAACAAGCGATGCTGGTGGGTTGTACTCAACCACCAATACCACTCTAACGTGGACATGAAATGCTTGTAATCCTTTGGCAAGCTCAAGGACGTGACTTTCTATGCCACCAAAAATTCGGCTATCGAGTAAAATCCAAACCTCGCCAGCGACAGGTATCTCACGATTGTTCGAGATTAGCCTCATCCGCTTCCCACGCTTGTTTTTTACGATAAACAGTAGATGGACTCAGCTCTAACATTACCGCGGCGTTGAGTACGTTACCATCGCAGTAGGCTATCGCATTTTGAATTGCTTCCCGTTCCACCTTCCACATCGGTCGAATGGTGCCATCCGTATTAAAGTACGGCGACGCGACTTGTGCAGAAGCACTCATTGGTATCGGTTCGGGTCTGGTTACCGGTTCTTGAGGCAGCATATCGGTAGCGATATGTTCAACGGGCTGTATTGGAGAAGGCTTAGCAACGGTGGTCGGTGCGGGTTCTACGGGCTGCGTAATTACACGTGCTTTTGATGGCTTGCGAGTTAGCTGCGCGGGTAGATGCGCGACGGTGACTTTGTCTTCATTGTTTAACACCACGATGTTACGGATGATGTTTTGCAATTGACGAACATTCCCCGGCCAGTCGTAATGTTTGATCACGTACTGTGCTTCATTATCGATATTGTTGAACTTCTTTTTGTCCTGCTTGGAGTAGGTGGTCAGAAAATGCTTAGCAAGAGTGACAATGTCACTACCTCGCTCTCTGAGTGGCGGCATATCAATAGGTACAACATGGACGCGATAGTATAAATCTTCGCGGAAGCGGCCTTCTTCGACTTCCGTAAGTGGGTCGCGGTTTGTCGCACAGATGATGCGAACATCCACTTTCATTTCTTTGGTCGCGCCAAGTGGCGTGTAAGTGCCTGTTTGTAGAAAACGGAGCAGCTTTTTCTGCATTTCCAATTCCATCTCACACAGTTCATCTAGGAAGAGGGTTCCACCATGAGCAACGGTTGCTGCACCTTTCCTATCTGTTGTCGCACCAGTAAATGCGCCTTTAACGTGACCAAAAATTTCGCTTTCCATTAAATCTCGTGGAATCGCACCACAGTTGATGGCAATAAAGGGTTTATCACGACGATCACTTTGACGATGGATTGCTTCGGCACAGACTTCTTTACCAGTACCACTCTCACCAACGATAAATACACTAGCAGAGGTTGGAGCGACAGCATCAATGGTTTTGTAGACGGCTTGCATTGGCAAACTAGAACCGATGAATCCATGGTAATTGTGTCGGTCGAAGGTAGATTGAATGTTTTCTACTAAGTTTTCTAACTTGGCACGTTTAAGGTGAAGTGCAACAGAGGTCTTGAGTCGGTCTGCATTGATGGGCTTTTCAAGAAAGTCTTCCGCACCTTTTTGAATTAAACCTACCGCAATGTCTACGCTGCCATGTGCGGTTGCAATGATGACTGAAGTTGGAATTTCATTCTCATTGACCCAATCAAGAACGTCTTCCCCGGACATATCGGGTAATTTTAAATCGAGAATGATGAGTTGCGGTTTACTTCTCTCAATGAATTGGATGGCCTCACGTCCAGTTTCTACGTGAAAGATGTCGTAAGGTTCGTCCTTGACATACTGTTTGTATAGTATGGCTAGTGAGGTAGAGTCTTCTACCAATAACACCCTTGGTCTCATAGTCCTTTCCCAACTTTTATTCGCTTTCCGTTAAAACCTTTAATCAGTACTGACACTGTATTGGTTCTAACGTTGCTTTGTCAGCTTGTGAGTCAGTTCGCGAGAATGAATAGTTGTCGTACTCTCAAGCAGATAGCTTCTTTTCTATTCTCATTTTGAGAATCGTTATATTTAAGTATTAGCACAGGTTGGGAGTCTTGCAGAAAATTCTTTATTTTTTAGCTAATTAAATAAATCAATATATACCCAAGCGTGTTGAAGTTACCTAGGTATAGACCTTAATCCTCAAATCCTTGCTCCTTTCTCTGATTCAAGGCAATAAAGGAATTTTCGGCGAGTTGCGGCAATGATTGGCATAGGAGTAGGGCTTGTTGAGTTTCACCTTCCACGCAGTGTTTCTCAATGGTTCTCGCATGTCGAGAAAGGGTACGGTTCCCTAGAGCAAGTGCGGAGCTGCCTAGAGTGTGCACCTCAAACTCTAGGGTGTTGATATTGCAGGTTTCTAATGCTTGTTTGATCTTTTCTACCCGTTCGCGAGACTCCTCGATGTAGTGCTCAATGAGTGTGGGCATTATCTCAGCGCACGTATCTTTGATCATTTGTTGAAGAATCAATTCATCGACCAATTCAGGCTCTACGGCCACATCTGTGTGATTGTTCATTGGATACGCTCCCTATAAGGTAAATAATTCGCTGTCTTTAATCTGTTGCGATATTTTTGCTTTTAACTTGTCTGGCAAAAAGCGCAGCTTTTTTACCTGACGAATCAATTCGTCTTTTAAGCCTGCATTGTGCTTCATGTTTAATACCGCCCCAAGTAGGTTGGCGTTACTGTTCTCTAATAGTTTTTTTGCTTGGTCAATTTGTGTAGCTGTGGTCGAACCGTAACTGGCGACTAATATGCTCGCATCACAGACGCCTGCAACCACTTGAGCGGGGATGTTATTACGATTTAAGCTCAATAATGGTGAGGTGTCGATGACGACACGATCATATTGGTCCAACCAAGTCTCAATGACTTTTTTAAGCATGGTTGGATCGCGATAAGCGAGTTGCGTGCTGGCCATCGATGGGGCCGTTAAGCCGACTAAGGTCTGATGATCTTCTTCTCTTGCGATGAGCTGTCCGATGCCGTCTTGCTCAGGAAATTGATGCACCGTATTGTATGCAGGCTTGAACAAGTTCAAATCCACGTAAAGTGTGTTATGCCCTGCAAGAATCAAACGTTCGGCCAAAGCGGAAGCCACGGATGTCACGCCGTCTTCGGATTGACAAGCGACGATACATAGGGAGCGATGGCCTTTTAATTCGCCCTGTAAGTAGATTTGTTCGATTTCAGCATGAGTCGCAGGAATAGTCATTACAGCGCTCCTATTAACACAATGGTGGTCGTGATTTGCAAAAGGTCACGTAAGCCAGCCCGTGCTTTCTCTGCAAAACTCTCATCTTTGTGTGGAATATAGATAGTGTCGCCCGCGCGAATAACCGGAAGGTCATAAATGTTAGCGGTTTTACTAAACTCGGTTAGGTCGAATGTACGAGCTTGGCCTTGGCAACAAGACATGTTGACCACGCTAATTTTTTCTACGTAAGCGTTATCACTTGGTCCTCCGGCTTCTGCCAATAGGTCAAGGATTGTCATATTGTCATTAAATACGTAACGACCTGGGTCTCTCACTTCGCCCAACACTCGTACGGTCGATTCTTTTGAGCGGTCAAGCCAGTTCTTATTCTTCTCAGGGATGTAGATGGTGTCGCCCGGGCGAACATCCGGCAAGATGTTTTCATCACCGGTTTCAAAATACATCGATAGGTTTAATTTGCTGACTTTAGCGTAACCAAGACCACGGTGCGTTACTCGAATATTATGAATATCGGCATCTTTCGTTGGGCCGTCAGCCGCAGAAAGAATGTCGAGAAAGTGCATCTCGTTGGTAAAACGGTAGCGGCCTGGAGAGTTGATTTGTCCAAAAACATAAATAGACGCATCTGAACTTTGGCTAACCCATTGTGATTTGTTGTCTGTTGGATCATCTGGCAGGGCATGAATTCGAACCACGGTTCCTGCAGATACGCTCGGTAACTTAGAGGTTGGTGAACCTTGTAGGATGTACTTGTCCAAATCAAACTGAGTCATCTTACTGTTATTCGCCACTTCTATTTTGCTGGTGTCTGCGCGGCGAGTTGGGCCGCCAACATGGGCGAGTAGGTCAATCAAATCCATTTCATTGGACCATTCGATTCGACCTGGACGAACCACTTCCCCCATCACTGCGACAGCTCGGCTTGGTGCGACTTTCAACCATGATTTTTCATTCATATCGGTTTTCTCAGGTACGAAAATAGCGTCTCCTGAGGATATTGCAGGCGGTCTCGCAGAAGTGAGCCCCTCTGTGTGTGCCGTAAGGTCGAATTTGATCACTTGTCCGTTCGCTTTAATCACACGGATTTGGCGGGATTCAGCAAAACGAGTAGGGCCGCCAGCGTTGGCGAGAATGTCCATAAAGCTCGCGCCTTTTTTGCCTTCAAATGCTCCAGGGTTTGCGACTTCACCCATAACATAAACAACATTGGCACCCGCTTTTATCTCTTCCTCTTGTTTAGGCACAAAGATTGTTGCCCCTGGTAAGATGTCTGGTAGTAAGTTGGAATCACCTGAGTCTAGGTAGCGCTTTAGGTTAAAAATCACTGGTGTATTGTTGGTGATCACACGGATTTGTTCGACACTCGCGAAGCGCGTAACACCACCCGCTCGCATCACAACGTCGACGAGTGTTGTGTTTGGCTTGTATGTGAATGAGCCGGGTGCGTTCACCTCACCAAACACTTTGATAGCTTTCGTTTCATCTGCACTGTCGCCAGAGTTGGCCAGTTTAGCAGCGTCAAATTCTTGCTCTATGTTACCAACGAGAGGAGAGGCAGGGACGAAGAGAACATCCAGAGATTCAAGCGTCGGCAGTTGGGTGTCATCACCAGTATCAAGGAAGCGTTTGTAATCGAATTCGATGTTCTTGTTACCGCGCTTGACGATGATTTTATCCAACTGCGCACCAGCACGGAGTCCACCGGCTTCGTATAGGAACATTTGAATGTTAGAGCCGGCTTGTAAAGTGTATTCTCCGGGTTTGACCACATAGCCTTGAACGGATATGAGTAGTTGCTGCTGCTTGATGAAAACGCGCGCGTTGTTCACGTCTCGATAAACGGATTTCAGGTTTTCGATAATCACATCTTGAAGTTGCTTTTCATTATATCCAGCTACAAATACAGGTCCGATTTCCGGTAGGCTGATGCGACCTCGTTTATCGACTTGGAAGCCTTTGTTTAGTGAGGCTTCTCCTGGAAGGTTGATTTGGACTAAATCACCGACTTTAACGACATCGTCTTCCGCAGCCCAACTCGCATTTATGTTGACCATGCAAAGTAACAAAAGGGCGACAATCGATTTGAGGATGCTCATAGCGTGTCTCCCATTTCTGTTGTGCTGTCAGAATTTGAGTTGAGTACTTCAATGCTTACTCGACGGTTGGTCAAGCGAACCGCTGGTGTTTGTCCTTCGTAGAGTGGGAGCTTTTCACCCACGGATTTTGTTTGCACGCGGTCAGAGGTGATACCGAAGACATTGAGGTATCGTTTTACTTGTTCTGCACGTTCTTGTGCGAGCTTTTGGTTGTATTCCGGTTCGCCAGTAACGTCGGCATGACCGGTTACCACTAAGGAGAGAGAAGGGTGCTCTCGTAAAATGTAAGCCGCTTCCGCAAGGTGTCCCATGTACTTTGGATTGATTTCGGCAGAATCGACGGCGAACTGATTATCGATATTGAGCAGGTCATAGACGTCAGCGACGATGTTCAAGTCGCTGCGCAGAGCTTCAATGTCTTGCGGCGGCGAGCATGTGGTTTGAGAGAGCACGTAATCAAGTTGTTGTTCTAGTTGGCTCAATCGACGACGCTGAATCACAATATCGTTTGCAGCATCAAGTAAAAGCCCGCCCTCGAGTTCTCTTGCGATTCGATTTTGCTTTTCTAATGCTTGCACTACGGCAGCAGGGAAACACCATCTTGCGCCTTCATCAATTAAGGCATCTAAATGAAGTTTTGTGAGTTGCCAATCGAAGCGAAGCCCATGCTCTGGGCCAAGAGGCTCATCAGGCATAACCGGTGAAAACTGATAATTCTCGATAGAAATATCTCGGTAACTTTCCGCCATGCCGCCCTGACCATGATCGGGGTAGCTAAACGCTGAGCAACCAACAACGCCGACAACGAGACCGCTCATTACACTTTGTCGTATTAGATTCACCATGCCAACCTCCGTATTAACCGGTGTTTTTAGTGGCCTTTTGAATTGACGGGAATCGCATGATTGATACGTAACAGGCTCATTATCTCTAACGGTTGTCCCGATACGTTTTCGATTATCATACTGCGTTCACGTTCAACTAGGCGCTTATATAAATAAACAATGGCACCAATCCCTGAGGAATCAAGAAATTGGACGTGTTTGAGGTTGATTTCGACTTCCTTGTGATCATCGCTGTGAATTACCTCATCAATATGATGCTGAGCTTGACGACAGCCTTTTGCGTCTAAATCACCAAAAAATTCGATGGTCAATGTGTTTTGGTCGGTTTCCAATTTTCGCAGTTCCATAGTGCATTCTCCGTTAACAAACTGTCTGCTTGGTATAGAGCACGGAACATGCCAAGAATAAAAGTTCATAAAAACATACAGTTACTTATGCAAGTTCTTGGTTTTTATATTGAGAATTAAGGCGATTTCATTTTGAGAATCAAAAACGCATACAGGTCGAGGAATTTATAAATGCTATTTCGATCTGAACTTTATGTGCTTGTTTGCATTTGCTTGCTTATGAGTGTTGCTGTAGATCGTAGAATGCAAAATGTTGAGTAGGTGAATTGATCGACTTACGGTTCAATGGAGATGCTTTTTTGTACAAGGTCCCCGCATGCCATTAAGAATGACATTGATTGCCCTCGCTGTAATTGCTTCTGCTCAGCCACAAGCTGATCCTAATTTACTTCCACCTGTCTCTTTAGCTGAATCATACCAAGATGGTATCGATGTCTCTCAGTATTGGTATAGCGAGAAACTGGATGGGATTCGAGCGTATTGGACCGGTCAACATCTCGTTACACGCAACGGCAACCGCATTTACGCGCCAGAGTGGTTTACCAAGGTATTGCCAGATTACCCTTTGGATGGCGAGTTATGGGCTGGTCGAGGAAATTTCCATCTTGTTCAACAAACAGTATTGGATAAAACGCCAGTAGAAGGCGCATGGCGACGAATCGATTTTATGGTTTTCGATATGCCGTATTCTGCGGGTGATTATCAAAAGCGCTACTACAACATTCAAGATCTGGTGTTTACGATTGACGCCCCTCATATTAAATACGTTGAGCATCGTGCAATTCAAGATGAGAAACATTTGTTCACGCAATTGGACCGAATTTCGCAATCTGACGGCGAAGGTGTGATGTTGCGAAAGGTATCAAGCCGATACCAAGCGGGTAGAGGTAGTGATTTACTCAAACTTAAGCGTTATGAAGATGCAGAGGCCTTAGTATTGGGCTACAAACCAGGAACTGGTCGTTTATTGGGTATGATGGGCGCCTTGTTGGTTAGGTTGGCAGACGGCACCGAGTTTTACATTGGTAGCGGCTTTACCGATGACGTTCGAAAAACTCCTCCTCGAATAGGATCTACCATTACGTTTCGCTACAACGGTTTTACCCATAATGGCAAACCAAGATTTGCCCGATTTTTAAGAGAACGGGCTTCACAATAAATCTAAATAACGGCGTATAAACGGCTTGAGCTAACTATTTCCGATTTTCACACCACAACGTTTAAATAGATTTTTCCAAAATTGCACATGTTTCATTGTTTCCTCACGAAACTGATCGTGTGCTTTTTCTATTCCATAGTTTGCACCATGAGCTTGCATTCTCTTTTCAACAAGGGAAAGTCCCCCGTCGAGTTGCTGATAGGTACTGTCGACGTATGCCATGTAAGGTTGAACTTCTGCAACATAAATTGTTTGGAAGACGTTTCTCAAGTAACGAAATTGAGTGGTATCACGGTTGGCACCACAAATGATTTTGTCTTGGTTTGCTTCGAGCATGTGTGTGGTTTGTTCTAACCAATGAGTCGCATCGAGCAAAGTGTAATAGAGTCGACCAACGAGACGTGTTTTTTCGATCTCTTCTTGGTAGTTCACAATGGTCACATCGGGCAAGCGAGAAAGGGCACGATACGGTGTTTGGTACATTTCATCCAAAGCAAGGAAAGCATCTCGTACGTGTGCAACTTGGTCTTTGCTTTCCAACGGTAACCATTCAGATCCTGTTAGCTGTTTGCGCATGGCATCGCTAGTCAGCAACATATTGTCGAGATGCACTGTTAGATGGTGCCACTTCTGGTCGTACAAACCGTTCAGCTTTGTATTTTCTTCATCACTCAATGGGTAATCACTCATGCAGCCATTCAGTGTTCTCAGCAGGTTGGTTTGATAATCAAAGTCGTAAAAGGCGTCTTGAACTTTACCCAGTTGAGAGTTTTTTTCTGCTAGTAAGTTAAACAAACCACATTGACGCAGTTGGTAGCTTTCGAGTAAGCCAAGTGATAGACGAGGGAGCTCTTGAAACAGTTCTCTTTTATCAGGAATAGTGACAGCGGGAGAGGCTTCTAACTCCGACTCCGACGTATCTAACACGTTGGCTAGGCGTTGATTGTATTTTTCGAATACCGCTTTCTCTGGGTTAAACCAGTCGTTGCACCCACTGAGTAAGGTTGTCGGTAGTACAAGCGCCGCAGCAACAAGGGAGCTTCTTACAAGGGAACTTCTCACAGCATTTCCTTTTTAATCACTTAGATAAGTATACCGCTTAACGAATATGAGAGATCAAAAAAGCCAGCGAGTGCTGGCTTTAAAATTTGGCGGGTTGAAGTTCGAGTTATTGTTGAGAGAAATTCAACTGAACTTCCGGCTCTTGATGGTGCATCCAACGCAAACGAATACCCAATAGGAAAGCCGCTGAAGATAGGCCTATGATGAAGCCCAACCAAAAGCCTTGTGCGCCCATAGGTTCAACAATCCAATCTGTGCGGCCAAGAATGTAACCAATTGGAAGTCCCAATAACCAGTACGCAACAAAGGTACGGTTGAAGATTGCACGCATGTCTTTATAGCCACGTAGTGCACCAGCAGCGATAACTTGAACCGCATCAGTGCATTGGTAGATTGCAGCAAACAGCAATAGCACCATTGCTAGTTCGATAACTTCTGGGTTATTCGTGTAAAGCAAAGCGATTTGCTCACGGAACAGAACCGTAAGAATCGCGGTCATCATTGCTAACGCTAAACCGACCATGACGCCAACACGAGAAGCGACGCGTGCGCCATCGACGTTTTCTTCCCCAAGACGGTGACCAACACGAATACTGACTGCGGCACCCACACTCATTGGCAGCATAAACACCAATGAAGAGAAGTTAATGGCGACTTGGTGCGCGGCAACAATGATTGAACCTAATGGAGAGACCAAAAGCGCGACCACTGCAAACAATGTCACTTCAAAGAACAATGCAGCGGCAACAGGGAAGCCGAGCTTAAACAGACGAATCTGAGCTTTCAGCTGTGGTTTATGAAATTCGCCAAACAGATTAATGCTTTTTAGACGAGCAGACGTAGTCACATAAAGGAAAAGCAGCCCAAACATCACCCAATAAACGATGGCGGTTGCGACGCCACAACCAACACCACCAAGGGCTGGCATACCAAACTTACCGTAAACGAAAATCCAGTTTAATGGGATGTTCAACATTAGGCCGATGAAACCAATCACCATGGCGGGCTTGGTTAGCGACATGCCATCAGTAAAGCTGCGTAACGTTTGGAACAATAAGAAAGCGGGTACCGCAAAAATAACCGCGTGGATGTAACCAACGGTTTTCTCTGTCATCGCTGCTTCTACATTCATCAATCCAAGTATGAACTTAGTTTGGAACAAAACGCCGATAATAGGGATGCTGATCAACAATGCCAAAACGATGCCTTGTTGGATCTCAAAAGGAATTTTTACTCGACGGCCAGAACCATTTAATTGAGCGACAACAGGTACAAGGGCCATCAATAAGCCAACGCCAAATAAAATTGACGGTAACCAAATACTTGCTGCAACAGATACCGCAGCCATGTCAGTAGCACTGACGCCACCAGCCATGACGGTATCGACAAACCCCATCCCGGTTTGTGCGACAGAAGCGATCAACACAGGGGTCGCCAGTTTAATAAGACTCGATGCTTCTTCTTTATAGCGATGCACGAAATACTCCAGAGCGGAACAATAAGTTGAAAATGAAATAAGTTGAAAAGATAGGGAGTACTCGAGGACAAAAGATGTGATGAACTGATCTGATGGTTGATTTTAGTCACTATAAGGTGAAAAAATGCCTCGGAGGAACTCCGCGCAGATGATAAACAATTGTATGCCCAGATGCCATACCCACAAGATAGGGATTTTTGGTTAATTGATAGACAATGGTAAAAACAGCTTGCGAATGTTCGTTCTGGCTATCAGTCGCTTCTAACAAATAGGTAAAGAGAATGTTTACAGGAATAGTTCAGGGTACGGCTAAAGTCGTTCAAATCGAAAAAAAAGAGCGCTTTCAAACTCACGTTATCGAACTTGGAGGCTCGTTAAGCGAAGGGCTAGAGATTGGAGCCTCGGTCGCACACAATGGTTGTTGTTTAACCGTCACCAAAATTGAAGGAACGCACATTAGTTTCGATCTAATGCAAGCGACCTTAGCTCTTACAAACCTAGGTGAATTGATAGAAGGCGACAGCGTAAATATTGAGCGAGCAGCCAAATTTGGTGATGAGATTGGTGGTCACAGTATGTCGGGGCACATCAGTTTAATGGGCGAAATTGTTGATGTGATTGATACGCCAAATAACCGCACCATTTGGTTTACACTGCCGCAAGAATCTATGAAATATGTACTGGCTAAAGGGTACATCGGTTTGGACGGTTGCTCACTGACCATCGGCGAAGTCGAAGAGAATCGATTCTCGGTGCATTTGATTCCAGAAACCCTGCAAAGAACCTTGTTTGGTGCGCGCCAGGTTGGAGAGAAAATAAACATTGAATTTGACCCGCAAACTCAAGCCATCGTCGATACGGTTGAACGTGTATTAGCAGCAAAGCAGTTGTAAGGCGTTTACTTATGACCGGAAACAAGAAAGGAGCTTAACCGCTCCTTTTTATATTTTGTGTCGATGTTTACTTCATGTAGATGATTACTCGGGGGGATTAAAGCTCTCTATTCGTAGTTATCGTCAATGAACAGTTCTACCTTTTCGTGCATCTCATCCACTTTCATGTTGAGGTGGATGGCGTGGCAGCACGCAGGGCAGTCGTCATAAAACTCTTGGTTACCATTACTTGCATCTAAAGTGATACCGATAGAGTGCCCACAGTGAGGGCATTTAACATGTCTTTCAGTGTAATTTTGCATACAAAAACTCCTAGTATTGCAGGGCTTTTAATACTTTGGTGTCTCGAAAATTCAGCCCTTGAACACTCGTCTTCTCTCTGGTGCAGAGATTCAAATTAAGTCGAGTTACTTTGAATATTAGGTGTTGTTGTTGCTAATTGAGTCGAAATAAGTACAAAAGTTGACCCCAAACTCATGATTGAGCTTGGGGTCTTAAACTAGGGTGATATGCGTCGAATTTTTACATTCGGCAATGATCTTTCCCTTCCAGATCAATAAGAAATAATCTTCTTAATTATCGATTGGGCCTGTTCAAGATAGTGACCTCCGAACAAGTTACAATGATTGAGGATGTGATAAAGGTTGTAGATGTCTTTTCGTTCATCATAGCCTGCGGGTAATGGCGCAACGGATTCATATCCTTGATAAAACTCCGGTTGGAACCCACCAAACAGCTCAGTCATCGCGATATCACATTCACGATCTCCCCAATAGCAAGCAGGGTCAAAGCAGATAGGGCCAAATGGTGTCAATGCCGTGTTCCCATTCCACAAATCACCGTGAAGCAATGATGGCTCTGGAGCGTGATTGGCTAAAAGCTGTTTCACAACATCAATAAAGTCATCGATATCGACGAGGGTGACACCTTTTTCTTTCAGCAACTGTAACTGCCAACCTATTCGTTGCTCAGAAAAAAAGACACACCACTTTTTATGCCATTGATTTGGTTGAAGGGTAGAGCCTATGTAATTGTCGGAATCAAATCCGAACTCTTTCTGTTCTCCCCACAAATGTAAACGCGCCAGTTGCTGGCCAAACTTAAAGCTGTGCTTTGCATCTTCAAGTGGTTTGGTTGGTAGGTAATTCAGGATCAAGAATGAGTGGGTTTTGGTTTTGCCCGCTAACACGACTTCAGGGACAAAAACCGTCGAGGTTTCACGTAACAAGTGAAGGCTTTCTACTTCAACTTCGAACTTAGATAAAAAGTCTCGATCATTGAGTTTGACGAAATAGCGCTGTTCTCCGTCATTGATCATGTAACTCTCACTGATGTCTCCACCAGAGAGGCGTGTCTTCTCAGTGATTTGATATTCGAACATCAAGGTATCAGAAAGCTGTTGCGATATTGCTTGCCACATACAAAACCTCGCTTATCTATTTGACCAACAATAGTTTAGGATAAACGGCGGAAGATTGACGCGCAGTTGAGCAAACTTCGACAATAAAACTGCTGCATATAGTAGAAAATGTGCATAAGTGTGAATCATGTCGCCTATAACCCTATGATTTATGGACTTAACATATGGAGCTATTGGTATACAACGAGTATTATTATTTTTTTGACTTTAGTTCCATTGGTGGCATGAAAATACTGATTTGTGATGATTCGGCGGTAGCACGAAAGTTGATATCCCGTTCCATCGTACACGAAACATCATTGCACCTGATCGAAGCCCAAGACGGTTACGAAGCGTTGACGATTCTAGCGGAACAAAATATTGACGTTTTGTTTCTCGATTTAACGATGCCGATTATGGACGGGTTCGAGGTACTAGAGTCTCTACCGGTCAGCAATTATCCCACTCAAGTTGTCATCATTTCTGGTGACGTTCAGCAAGAGGCTAAACAACGTTGTTTAGATCTTGGCGCAATCGACTTTATCGCCAAGCCTCTGTCAGAAGAACAGGTTATCCCGCTATACGAAACGTTAGGGTTGCAATACGCATTTAGCTCGAGTGGAAATGCAGCGCCAGCCCCCGAAATTGAGATTACCCCTCTGGCGAAATTTCGTGAAGTCGCCAACATCGCGTTAGGTAAGGGTGCTGCGATTATGGCCGACCATCTTCATGAGTTCATTCAACTGCCAGTGCCCCACGTTGGTCCATTGTCGTATGGAGAACTGCATATGACGTTAGTGGACGTGATCGGTCGAGACAGTTCAGTTGCCGTTGCTCAGCGATTTGTTGGTGGTGGTATCCATGGTGAAGCTTTAGTTTGTTTGCGTGGTAAAGACATTAATCAAATCGGAGAGCGCCTTGGTTATTTACTTGAGTTCACTCGGCACAACGAGATTATCCTAAATGTGTCGAATCTTTTGGTATCTTCATTCTTAACGTCATTGGGTACACAGTTGGATAAGCAATTTTCGTTGCGCCAGCCTGCCATTATAGAAAACGTCATTCCATACAATGAAGAGAAGAGTGAATCTGGTGAACTCTTTACCATCGAATACACCTACATGGCAGAGGCGCTCGATTTTGAGTGTGAAGTTCTGTTTTTGATAGATAAATCATCCGTAGAAATCATCTATGAAATTATGGAGCTAATCTAATGTCCGAAATTACGCTGGACATAGCAGACTTTCATTGGGTTACCCAAATACTCGATACCATGGACTCAGGGCTCATCGTATTAGATGAAGACTATAAAGTCTGCGTGTGGAACAGTTTTATGCAGTCTTATAGTGGCATACTATCGCAGAATATCCTCGGTGAATGTTTGTTTGACCATTTCCAAGATTTACCCCGAACTTGGCTAGAGACCAAGCTCAAAACGTCCGCGGATTTAGAAACTCGTTCATTTTCAAGTTGGGAAAACCGTCCATACCTTTTTAAATTTAACAACTTTTCGCCGGTTTCCAACAGCAGTCATTTGATGTTCCAAGATATTGTTATCACGCCGTTACGCTCGTTATCAGGCGACGTGAGCCACATAGCCATTCAAATCAACGATGTCTCGGAAACCGCGCGTAATAGAATCCACTTAAGAGAAACCAACCAACACCTGTCTGAAATCAGCCGCAAAGATGGATTAACCGGATTATTTAACCGTGCTTATTGGGAACAGTCACTGAAGGAAGAATTCAATCAACTTAAAGTGATGGAAGGGTCGTGCTCATTGGTTATTTTTGACATCGACCATTTTAAAAAAGTCAATGATACCTATGGTCACCATACTGGGGATGAAGTAATCCGTCGGACGTCCAGTTTATTGCGGAAAACCGCACGCAGTAGCGACGTGTGTGGGCGTTTTGGTGGAGAAGAGTTTACCGTTTTATTGCCACATACCAACCAAGAACAAGCGTCCTATTTCGCAGAGCGTCTTAGAAAACGAATTGAGCAAGAAATTGTGAAAGTTGAAGACTTTTTGATTAACTACACGATAAGTATCGGTGTTTGCGAGTATAAATCTAACTTTGAGAGTCACACACAATGGCTGAAGAGTGCCGATGCAGCGTTGTATCGCGCGAAAGAGAATGGACGCAATCAGACTTGTTGTCATCAAGACGACTAACCTAATTGGATAAAAATTATTCAGTTGGCGCATCAATGCTTGTTAATATGAAATAAGTTAATGAAATTTTCTCGGCATGTCTTACTATTGAAACTAATTCGCTTTCATCTTCGAAGGCTTGCATTAAACGGAGAAAAACAGTGGTTGTAGAAACCGATGGATATCTCGCTCTTATAGAGCACCTGTCACTTAACTTAGATATTTTCACGTCTGAAATTGGTGACACAGGATCAGAAAGCATCGAAGATGTCGTGAATGACATGGTGGCGTCGAACATCATGGCGATTTTCGAACAAAACCCAGAACTGCATTCAAGTGTACGTTTCAAGCTACTTAAAGAAGCGGATGCCGTCGTTGAAGACCTTGGCGAAGTGTTAGCTGGCGTTTGGGGTAAGAAAGCGACCAACGAGCAAATTGCATTCCTTGATGAATACATTGCGCTAGTGAAAAACTTATTTGATACCGCTGTCGCGACTTACGATTGAATCTAGTCTCTCGTCATTTCGATCTAAAGAGGAGTTACATGGTAACTCTTCTTACTTGCCAAAACTTCGATGCCCAATAAGGGTTGTCTATTCTTGAAATGATCACGCCTTTCGATGTAGAAGCGTGCATAAACTGCTTATTCCCTAGATAGATACCAACATGGTAAGTGGTTCTTCTTGTTTTGAAAAACACTAGATCACCCTGTTGTGCATCTGACCAGCTCATCTCTACGCCTTGCTTAGATTGCTGTCTTGTCGTTCTTGGTAATGACATTTGATATGCCTCGACAAAGGCTTTCTGTACGAAGGCAGAACAATCAATACCAGACTTTTTGGTTCCACCCAAGCGATAAGGCGTGCCTTCCCACTCATCATAAAAGTCGAACAGGCCCCGATTGTCGGAGAGCAGTTCAGTAACAGGAAGAGAGACCTCAGCTTGTTTTTCTGGATCGGGGGCGGACGAACATGCACTAAGTAGTACACTGATTATCAAAGGAAAATAAATACGACGCACATCACCCACCTGTCATCCCTACAACTTAAAACTGAAATATTAATGTCATGACCAATACCTAGTATGGGCAGCAAA
Organism: Vibrio jasicida CAIM 1864 = LMG 25398; assembly: GCF_000400365.1. Taxonomy (GTDB): domain Bacteria; phylum Pseudomonadota; class Gammaproteobacteria; order Enterobacterales; family Vibrionaceae; genus Vibrio; species Vibrio jasicida. The sequence goes on from NZ_BAOG01000003.1 coordinate 314,412, forward strand.
TCACGTTTTGTCTCACTTCTGTGACGAATAAACGGAAAGTTGATTCAAACCCAAGAAAGAACATTAATTGATTATGACAACGCGCAAACGTCTACGCTTTTCTTTTTCACTGATTCAAACGATCAGTGCAACATTTTTAACTATCATCGCTCTTGTTATAGCCCTTTCTGTCTCAAGTTTCAAAGGAATGGAGCAGGTTGGCGAACAATTTGAAGAGTTGTCTCAAAAAGCGTTACCGATGGCGATGGCAAATGCGACACTGACAAGAAATGTTTTAGAGCAAGTAAAGTTGCTTAACTATGGAATGCAAATTTCTGATCCAGATGAACTTCCTCTCATCACCGCCAAAATTGACGCTCTCGCACAGCAAACTGAAGGTTTAATAGAACAAACATCGGGAGTCGCGGAACATTTATCTAACATGTTACAAGTAAATGTTCAGGAGTTGCATCAAGTCACCAATTCCATTTTATCGAAACAATCTGCGGTGATTCAAATGCAAAGCGACATTAACTCGGCCGTTGGTGGGTTTCGGTATGGGTTAAGTTCGATTGGTCCAGAGATGAACCGTATCAGCTCGTTTCTCAGCAACGACAACCCTGAATCGAGTGATGCGGCAAATCGCTTCATTGCATCCGCGAGCTCGATGGAAAGTACTTTCTTGGTCATGATGATGCAAACCGAGCTAGAGAAAGCGGAGCAAGAATACAGAGAAATGCGAAACCGTATCGCTGGTATAAATCTCGCTTACGATGACTTCAAAGAATGGCACCCTGAAGTGACTGAGTTCGCCAGCCTAACAGCACCTTATGAGATGGTACAGGCAGGCTTCAAAGATGAAGGGGTTTTGCGTTTGATTCTGGCGAAACTCGAACAGTGCGAACAGCAAAAAGTGGAGTTTCAACGTGCCTCTCAGCTCTCAAACGAAACCATGTATTTGCTCGACCAAGTATCTGATTCCGCCTCAGCGTTGATTGATGAGCGTGAAACTATTGTCCACAGTACCATTCAAAACGTCAGCTTAATGGTTGTTGTTGCCGCTGGCGTCATCTCGCTTGTGGTGTTAGCGACTTGGTTTGGCCTCCGTACTTGGATCAATCGAGGGTTGAAAAACATCCTTACTCGTCTCTCCGCTTTAACGGAACATGATTTCCGAGATAGAGCGCAAGAGATTGGCCCGTTTGAGCTTAAAGAAGTCGCACGCAAACTCAACCAAGTTATCGATTCAACCCACGATTCGATTTCTACCGTCACGCGTAACTGCGAAACCTTGTACCAAACCGCTGAGATAAGCCACGATGCGGCCGAGCAAACAAATCAAAGCTTAACTTTGCAAAATGAAGCGCTGGCGAGCATGGTGACGACCATTACTCAGTTAGAAGCATCGATTAGAGAGATCGCGACGGTGACAAATGCCTCTTCCGAAGATTCGCATTTAGCGACAGAACACACAGTGAAGGGGGTTGGTGTGGTAGAGCAAAACCGTCAGCGTTTGGAGTCTCTTGAAAGCTCCCTTAATTTGAACGAGCGGTCGATGTTAGAACTCGACCAACGAGTTAAACAGATCCGCGAGATGGTAGACATGATCAGTGGTATTGCTGATAACACCAACTTACTTGCTTTGAATGCGGCGATTGAAGCGGCGCGCGCTGGGGAGCAAGGGCGAGGTTTCGCAGTTGTCGCCGATGAAGTACGCAAGTTAGCGAGTGATACGTCCCAACAAACCAAAAATATTCGAGAGATGATGAATGAGCTGGTGGCTGCCGCAGAACGTTCACGTAAAGCGGTAAGTGAGTCGCGTGAAGAGATGGCGTATGCACTTCAATCGAGTCATGAAGTAAAGTCGGCTTTTTCGGATATCGATGCGGCGGCTCGACATATACAGCTACGTGTCGAACAGATTTCTGTTGCGACAGAAGAGCAAGAACGAGCAACAGCCGATGTATCGCAAGCCATTACACATATTTCTGACCAAGGTGAATACACTAAACTCCAATTAGAATCCATGGTTGAAAGCTCGGAACAAGTCGCAGACATCGCGGGCCACCAACAAGCGATGCTGCATAAATACGAACTGCATCAAGTGAGTTGACCCAGCATTAGGTAAGACCAAACGAACTTCCAATACGACCAAAGGCAGGGCAATTGCTCTGCCTTTTTATTTTTTGACACCAAGAGTGAGTGACCCAAATCGCAAATTGATTAACTGCACAAGAGAAATGTGTTACCAGCATTTGTTAATTCTTTGTTATCGCATCAAGGTTGTTAGAATGTTCCGTTAAATCAAGGGAGTGAGATGAATGCCGGAGCGAGCAAGTTTGATATTAATAAACGATCACCGAGAAGTTTTATTGATTGAACGAGTGAAGGGCGATAGACACTATTGGGTGTTTCCTGGCGGTAGTGTAGAGGATGGAGAAATTCTTTCTGAAGCGGCGAAACGCGAGGCACTGGAAGAAACCTCTATAGAGCTGACATCGCTCACACCTGTGTTTCAGATTCAAAATCAAGGCCGAAAGGATCATTACTTCTTATCCCATATCGGCTCAGCCACCCCTACGCTAGGTAGTGGCCCCGAACAACAAAGGCAATCGGCTTCCAATCAATATATTTTGAGATGGGTGAATTTTACTGAGCTAGCCATGTTGCCTCTCTTTCCAGTCGAGGCGAAACAAATATGCCTTCAGAGCGAGGAGGTACTCTGTGGTCGATAAAGTGTGTCCTCTGGTGTTACGAAAACAAAACCGCGAGATTCTTCTTTTCAAACATCCTATTGCGGGCGTTCAGTTGGTGAAAGGTACTGTTGAACTCTTCGATTGCGACTTCTTAAGTGCGGCAAAAAGAGAATTGGCAGAAGAGTCGGGCATCGAATCGGTCAATCACACAACCTACTTAGGGGCTTGGGAGAGTGGGTTTAAAGAGCAACTTTGGCATTTCGTTTTGTGTGAATGTGAAGCGTTGCCGGAACATTGGGTCTTCCACACTCAAGACGATGGTGGACATGATTTCGAATTCTTTTGGCATGAAGTTGCGAAAGGCATTTCCTCCCATGCGCACCCTGTCTTTCAGCGTGCTTTAGAGCAGGTTCGTGAGTTTATCCGCATTGGGGCAATTAAGTGAAAGTTGAAATCGGTAATCACACGAATGCAGAGTTGCTTCAAGAACTCAAAGAACAACGCATTCAATTCAATCCGTTTGCCTTACAGCTGTTTGAAGATCAATTGATACAAACCAAACAGCGTGTTCAGACTTTGTCTTTATCGATAACAACGCCTTCGGAATTGGGGGCACCTTTTGGCGCAACGCTGGCTGAGCTTCTTGCTCATGCAGCTCTGAAAGGGCTAGAGCCTTGTCCGCTCGCCGTGGCACCATACTTGTTACTTCAAGGTATTTCGCTCACAAAAGACGAATACATAACGCTCGCTTCTTTGCCTCTTGCTCAGGAAGAGACCTATCCCAGAGGTTTGTATTTGCGTAAGCGGGATGATGGTGTTTGGCTAAGAGGTTATCGATGTGATGATGCTTTTATCTTTCCTCCTTCGATGAAGTTTGTGTTCATTGATGCGAAGACTAAAGAGGGGGAGCAATATTGACGTTTGACTATTACTCGTTCCCGACAATTTCACTGGGAGATTTGTTGCAGCTTCTAAACCACATCCAAACGTCACATCTCACGTTTATCAGCAGTAAGCAAAGAAATACGTAAATCATTCTCACGAAGGAAACACAAACAAGGAAAGTTCATGAAAAAACGACTCGTCATATTGGCAGCCATTGTGTTGCAAGGTTGTGCCACGATAGAGACCCTAAACCCAACAAACAATCATGTGAGAATCTCTCATGAGGGGAAACGGAGCTACTGCAAGGAAATTCCAAGAGTTTATAGTGGAGTGAATTACAACATGTGTTTGTTGAATGGTGAGCCTAGCTATTCTGAAAACACGGGTTCCAAACTAGATGGGGTGCCTTTCTTTGTGTTTGATACTGCTTTTTCAGCGTTGGCTGATACCTTATTCCTACCGTACACGATAACGATGCAGGCACAGAAAGGGTCAATAGAGGTTAACTAAGCTTTCAAGCGAACCATCAAACCAAACGCTATGCTTTTATCAGGAGCGAAATGATAAGGAAGAACAGCCATTGTTGTTATTTCAACCTCTCACGTACTGTTTAAAGGCACTGTCGCTCTCAAAAATGGCGTCGAAATTACAATTATTTAGCTGATTTCTATATGCTTTGCGCATTCATTCAGATAAGGAAAGGAAACGATAATGGATAAATTCGTACTGTTTCTCCTATGCCTTTGCCTGACGGTGGGTGGTGCCATCCACATTTACGACAATATTGTCGATGGTTTTTTGCCTTACGATTTTGCCCCAGGCTGGTTAAACATGTATTGGAGCGCGCTTGGTCTCCTTGATTTACTCGCCGTTTATTTGCTGATCAGGCACCGCCGGACTGGGCTTGTTTTACTGTTATTGATTATGTTGAGCAGCGTAGGCTTTAACTCTTATGCGCACTATGGATTGGGCGTGTTGGAGAGCAGTGGACAACTGCAATGGCAAACGTTGTTATTAGGGTTTTCTATTGGAGTATCAATTTGGCTGTGGAATTCGCAAAAGCATCGCCACTCACGTCAGATATTCCGTTAATTATTGTTTTGTTATTAAGTATTTTTACAGGGATGAGAAATGGACAATTTTAAGGATCTTGCGAGCTTCGGAATTTTTGCCGCGCTATCGGGCTTTAGTTTTGGCGCAATCTTTTTTGGTGCTGCATTTGTTTACGCAGCCATCAATAAACAACAGGATGTGAGTGTATTCGCCATCTCTTCAATTGTTCTTGGGATTATCGGTTTGTTTGTTGGTGTGACCCAATCAAACAAAAAACGCGATTTGATTAAAGCCTAACGGTTTCTATTCAATCCGAAATACATTGGGATGAGTTGCGGTCGCGTGTTCGTGATACATATCATCTAGGTAGGTCAGTAACTCGTCTTCATCGAGAAAGGGCGGCACTACAAAGTCTCTGATTGGGCGCTTTATCGAAGTTTCCGAATCGATATAAAGCGTCCAAATCCCATCTTTGCATTCAGCAAGCATGATTTTTCCAAACACATTCACTTTCATTGAACTGCTCATGAGGAAGACTTTTCCTTATAACGAAATGGTTGGGTGATTAGTTTATCCAATCTTTGCTCGTCTTTGTCGCGGATCTCTGGAACACCAATCACAACATCATCATGACCTAACTCTGGTTGAGCGCGGTAGGTGCCAAACAAACGATCCCATATCGACAAGAAGAAGCCAAAGTTTGAATGTGTCTCGCGCACGATGACAGAGTGGTGCACGCGGTGCATGTCTGGCGTCACAACCAATTTGCGTAACTTCGAATCCCAAGGTAGTGGCAGCTTTGCATTGCTATGGTTAAACATCGCGCTAGCATTCAATACGATTTCAAACACCACGATGGCGATAGGAGACACGCCTAAAGCAAACACCGCAGCGATTTTTACAATCATTGAGAGAATGATTTCTATCGGGTGGAATCGTGTTCCGGTTGTGACATCGATATCCAAGTCTGCATGATGCATGCGGTGAAGTTTCCACAGCGGTTTAACGCGATGGAAAACTAAATGCTGTAGGTAGATGATGAGATCGAGTAACACAACGGCTATCAGCACATTTAACCAAGTCGGGAAGGAAAGTGCATTGAGTAGACCCCATTGGTTTTCATAAGCGATGATAGCAGCTTGGAAAGCGGCAATAGGCATGACAACAGCAATAACGACACTATTCAGCGCGACCAGTGTGAGATTGTTAAACCAGCGAAACGAACGGTCGACGGTCAACTGCTTTCTCGGTAGCTTGTTTTCCCACAGAGTACAAAGCAACAAAACACCAATAAAGATGCTGAGTCGTAGCCAAGAAGGGTCGTTAAATGCAGTTTCGGTCACGCTAATTTCCTTGATTGATTCGCTTATTTGTTAAGACCTTAAGACTCCACCGTATCTTTCACCGAGAAGAAAGGAATGTGAATGTCCGTCCGTTTACGAGCATTTCTTGAGACTCACTGGCGATGCAAGTAGAATCGCGCTCTACTTCATACATGCACTTATTCTAACTGGCACTTTCTATCCATGAGAATCCACGCTTTCCATCGTTTATACCAGCACCGTCAATCTATCTCAACGAAGCCGTTTAACGCTCGTGGCTGTAAAGTGGTTCGCTGTCCATATTGTCAGGTTTCTGAGCAATATTGTTTGTGCGACATTCAGCCGAACATCGAATCCAATATTGCCTGCATGCTGGTCGTATCGGAAAACGAAGTGTTCAAGCCAAGCAATACCGGGCGTCTAATTGCTGATACGATTCAAGAGACCTACGTGTATCAATGGAATCGTACCGAGCCTTCTCAAGATATGCTTGCACTGCTAGAAAACGATGCTTATCAACCTGTGGTTGTGTTCCCAGCAGATTACGTGGATGAGCCTGAGCGTTTATTGGATGGTTTGAATCCAGAGCGATTGAAGGCTTCCGATGGCTCAGATAAAAAATGGTTACTGATCTTCATTGATGGTAGCTGGCGAGAAGCGCGCAAGATCTTTCGCCGTTCAGAGTTTCTTAAATCTTTGCCTGTGCTTTCTATTGAGCCGGAATCACTGTCTGAATACATCATGCGCCGCTCGGACAATGAGCAGCATCTGTCTACAGCAGAGGTCGCGACGTTAGTATTCAAACAAGCAGGTGAAGAGCAAGCTTCGGAGTGTCTGCAATTGTGGTTTGAAGCCTTCCGTGAAACCTACATGCTGACGAAAACTCGCGTGAAAACCGACTGGTCTCGACCGCATCTGAAACGTTTCAAAGAGTGGGCTAAAATCGAGAGCTAACTCTAAGGAATGAACTTTTGTTGATGGCTTGTTGTTCAACTGGCTTCAACGAGGGGATAAATCTGCATTCGGTCACGGTTTGCAGGCGTACAGATATGGATAATGCTCGGAGTTTATCTTTTTTGACTCCAGCATTTTTTGGGAGTCGTTTGAGCTTTTTAGGAGAGAATTGCATGTATTACGGCTTTGATGTCGGTGGCACTAAAATCGAGTTTGGTGCGTTTAACGAAAAACTTGAGCGTGTAGCAACTGAACGTGTACCAACACCAACAGACAACTACGATTTGCTGGTAGAAACTATCGCAGGTCTGGTTAACAAATACGATGCGGAATTTGGTTGTGAAGGTACGATTGGTCTTGGTCTTCCTGGGATGGAAGACGCTGATGATGCAACTGTACTAACGGTTAACGTACCTGCAGCAAAAGGCAAACCACTTCGTGCTGATCTGGAAGCTAAAATCGGTCGCAGCGTAAAAATTGAAAACGATGCAAACTGTTTCGCGCTGTCTGAAGCATGGGATGAAGAGCTTCAAGACGAACCATCTGTACTGGGTTTGATCCTTGGTACGGGGTTTGGCGGCGGCTTTATCTACGAAGGTAAAGTATTCTCTGGCCGTAACCACGTCGCGGGTGAGGTAGGTCATACACGTCTTCCTATTGACGCATGGTTCCACCTAGGCGAAAACGCGCCTCTACTAGGTTGTGGTTGTGAAAAGAAAGGTTGTCTAGATAGCTATCTATCTGGTCGTGGTTTCGAGCTTCTTTACGCGCATTACTACGGCGAAGAGAAGAAAGCGATCGACATCATTAAGTCACACGCAGAAGGCGAAGCAAAAGCGGTTGAGCACGTTGAACGCTTTATGGAACTTCTAGCAATCTGCTTTGCGAACCTGTTTACTGCGACTGACCCACACGTTGTAGTACTAGGCGGCGGTCTATCTAACTTCGAACTGATTTACGAAGAGATGCCAAAACGTATTCCTAAGTACCTGCTTTCTGTGGCGAAATGTCCAAAGATCATCAAAGCAAAACACGGGGATTCAGGCGGCGTACGTGGTGCTGCGTTCCTAAACATCAAATAATCGTCTGAGTTTTCAGTAAGCGAAAACACATAAGACCTACATTGAAAGCCTCGTTTTCCTTTAAATTAAGGTGAAACGGGGCTTTTTACTTATAGATAACGAGCAAAAAGAATAGGTATAAAAAACTCGCGACGAATCGCGAGTTTTTGTTTTGGTCTGTGTAGCTTGGCTTATACCAATCGTAGTAAATAACGGGTCATTCTAGCTTGTTAAAATACTCGATAAGTGCGTTGCAATTTTTGATTGTAGAATGACTACTTATCGAAAAATTGCGTCTTGTTCTCAAGCATTTTCCCTATGCTATTTCTGATCACTTATTTACTGTGATTGGTATTATTTGTTCTTTTTGCCTACACCCAAGTTTTCTTTTTGAGCTAGGGTGATTTTGCTAAAGCCAAGTTTTCTGAAATGATTATCGCGGTAGTTACGCACTGCCTTGGTGTCAGATACTGCTTCGATTTGCTGCTCCATCTTTAGGTACTCAGTGATATCGATACCTTCCGCCTCTGCAACCGCTTCTTGAATGTTGCGGTGTTGCTGGTACGAGAACGTCAGTTCTTTGTCTTGGTCTTTGTAAGTGTAAAGAATGGTGCGAGCCATAGCTGTCTCTCTGAAAAATTTTTCTGTTATCAATAAAAAGGTCAGACTCGCTGACCTTTGAATTCTGAATCGGCCTAGATTCTGCCTTGAAGTGGGATGATTGTCACGCTTTCTCCCGCTTTTACTGTATCAACAGCAGGGGAGATTTCGATCAAACAGTTTGCCTCACTCATTGAGCGCAGAATACCTGAGCCTTGTTTACCCGTTGTGCGAACGGTTAGACGACCTGTTTCGTCTAGCTCGTAGATACCACGGCTAAACTCGGTACGACCTTGGCGAGAGCGCAGATTTTCTGTCGCAATAGCACTGACTTTAAGTGGCTTCCAACCTTGTTGACCTTGCATTTTACGCAGAGCAGGTTCAACAAAGTTGATGAATGAAACCATCACAGCCACAGGGTTACCCGGCAAACCAAAGAAAGGCTTATCGTTGATTTGACCGAACGCAAGCGGACGACCAGGGCGCATGTTGATACGCCAGAAATCAATTTGCCCCAGTTTGTCCAATGCCAGCTTAATGTAATCCGCATCGCCAACGGATACGCCGCCAGAAGTCATCACTACGTCGGCTTGCGCAGAAGCATTTTCAAGCGCTTCAATCATCAACAGCTCGTTATCTTCTAGGATACCGAAATCCAAGATCTCGCAACCTAACTTCTCTAACATGCCCATGATGGTGAAACGGTTTGAATCGTAGATTGAATTCGCTTTCTGTTCTGTACCCGGCGCTTGAACTTCGTCACCGGTAGAGAACACTGCAACTTTCAACTTGCGGAACACGTTCGCTTCGCCAAAGCCAAGAGAAGCAATCATACCCATCTCAGGAGAGGCTAGGCGAGTACCCGCAGTAAACACATCGCTACCAATTGCTAAGTCTTCACCCGCTTGGCGAACGTTTTGACCGGTTTTGATGCTCGCACCATTGAACGTGACAGTATCGCCGTCTTGGGAAGCTTGTTCACGCATAACAACGGTATCACCATTGATAGGGGTTGGTGCGCCCGTCATGATCTTAACCGCTTGACCAACTTCCAAAGGCTGCTCGTAAGCATGACCCGCCATCACTTCAGCAACCACTTGGTAGCTTTCACGCTCGACGTCATCACCGCGAATCGCGTAACCGTCCATCGCTGAGTTTTTGTATTGCGGAACATTCACTGGTGACACAACATGATCTGCAAGCACACGACCGTATGCATCTTCAATCTTACATGCTTCGGTTTCAGAAACCGTGTTTACCAACGAAAGGATCTTTTCTTGTCCTTGAACCACAGAAAGGAAAGCTGGAGAAAGGGTATCGCAGCAAGCGGCTTCTTTCTCTTTACCCTTTGGTGCTTTCGCTTCTTGAACATACTCAATAACGAACTGGGCAATCGCCTCAAGATCGTTGATGTTCATTTGTGGCAGTTCAGAGTCCAATTCGCCGCTGTCTGAAGCAATCGCGATGATGTTGTCATCGTTTGGATGAAGCCAAGGCTTGCCGACTTCTTCACGGTGCAATTCGATCTTAGGAAAGGCAATGTTTTTGCAGCCTTCCACTAGAACTACGTCTAGTTTTCCTTCGTCGAAACGCGTCAGAAGGCAATCAAACTCCGATTCTGACTCTGGTGTTTCTGTCATCAGTGCGAAGCGGTTACGAGAAGAGATCAGCATTTGTGATGCGCCTGCTTTACGTAGGCGATGGCTGTCTTTGCCCGGTTGGTCGACATCAAAATTATGGTGTGCGTGCTTTAGCATACCGATGCGTAAACCTGCTTCGGTCAACTTTGGTAGCAATGCTTCAAGTAGCGTAGTTTTGCCCGTACCAGAGTAGGCAGCAAAACCAAGAATAGGGATGTTTAGCGTGTGTTTCATGATTCGAGTTGTCCAAATTGCGCCAATTCTTCAGGCGTATTTAAGTTGACGAAACAGTTTGGTGAGTCGCTAAAGTCAACGTAACTGGTGTTGCACTCTTTGTAGAGTAGGATGATCTTACGATCGCCACGTTCTAAAAACGCGGTTAGCTTTGGCAGTACGCGCTTGTGGTAAAGCGTGAAGACGGGTTGCTGGTGGTCGCCATCATGAGCAACCAAAATATCGGTGTCTTCTTTTACTGCATTGCAAAAACGTTCAACAAGATCAGTGTTGATTTGTGGGCTGTCGCAAGGGACGAAGCCAACCCAATCGGTTTCTGCATGAACCAAGCCCGCGTGGATACCGCCCATCGGACCTGGGAAATCTTTAAATTGATCGCTGAAGACGAAACCAAACGCACGGTAGGCGTCTTGGTTTCGGTTCGCATTGATTAGAATGCGTGGTGTTTGCGGAGATAAACGTTCGATAACGTGTTCGATGAGTGGCTTCTGATTCAGTTCGATCAGACCTTTGTCTTTTCCACCCATACGGCTGGCTTGACCACCAGCCAAAATGACCCAACTAGTTTGTGTTGGCTGAAGCATATGCGTTCTCTTGGGATGTTTCTTTTGGTATGACATACAAGAGTGGAGACTCTACCAAAGTCTTGTCTTTAATCCACCACTGTTTTTTACATAAATCCGTCAACGCGTTCGCTTGGTGGCTAGTCACAACAATACTAGAGCCGCGATCAAGCAGATCTTTCGCCATGATAACCAGACGTTCAATCGACTCTTGGTCGAGAGAGGCACTTGGTTCATCCATCAACAAAATCGATGGTTTTAAGATCCAAGCTCGTGCCATTGCTACGCGTTGCTTTTCACCGCCGGACAATACAGAGATGTGTTCGTCGGCTAAGGTTTCTAACCCTACCATGCGCAGTGCACTAATAACTTGAGCTCGCTTATCTTTTGCCGTGTCTTGTTGATATTTAACTCCATAAACGACGTTTTCATACACAGTACCGTCAAAAAGGTAAGGAGACTGATGGAGATAAATCACGTCAACACGACCATTGCGACGCGTCCACTTCTTCAACCAAGTGTCTCTTGGTGCGACTACTTTACCCGTTGACGGTTTGAGCAAACCTGCAAGGATCTTGAGTAGGGTGGTTTTGCCAACGCCATTGTCACCTTTTAAGTAAATCGCGTCGTTTGGACCTATGGCCAATTCAGGGATGTGGAAAAGCACACGCTCTTTAAAGCGCATGGACAATTGCTCGGCGGTAATTTTTATAGTCATAATTCACCCTTACATTGGGTCGATGGCGAGTCGATTGCTTGCTTCATGTTCTTAGATAGCCTTTGCCTCTCATGCTCGATAAGAGGAAGTTGAGCGCTAACGCTAACGATAGTAATACAATTCCTAATGCAACTCCTTGCGCAAAAGCACCTTTACTACTTTCCATAGCAATGGCAGTCGGAATATTACGGGTTACGCCCATAATGTTGCCACCAACCATCATTGAACAGCCTACCTCTGTGACGATTCGTGAGAATCCCGCAATGATAGCCGCCAATAAAGGAAAACGTGTCTCCCAGATCATAGTAGCAGCGATACGAGGGATTGACGCACCTAACGTAATCGCTGTTTCAACTGCGCGACGGTCACTTGATTGAAGCGCACCGTGCATCATGGAAACCAGAACCGGAAAACAGACGATCATTTGTCCTAAGATCATGGCTTTTTGCGTAAACAGCATTTGCCAATCACCCAAAGGGCCTGCTCTTGAGAGCATCATGTACAGCAGCAAACCAATCACGACCGTTGGCACCGCCTGTAAGGTGTTCACAATGGACAGTAAGAACCACTTACCACGAAAGTCGGTGTAAGCTAGGACAAAGGACATCAAAATAGACGGCAATACCACTAAAGATATTGCCGTAATAGAAACACTAAAGGAGACCGCAACGATCTCCCATAGGTCTGCATCAAAATTCACCAGTAAGCGCAGGGCTTCTAGTGTTGTATCAGCAAGATTCATATTGCGTTATTTGCTCTCAGCATTCGCAACGAACAATTGTTTACCATTCAGACGGAAGCCATTTATCAGTTCTTGACCGCGTGGATTCACCAACCAGTCACTGAACGCCTTCGCACCTTGGTAGTTGATGGTTGGGTAACGCTCTGGGTTAACCAAAATCACTTGGTACGGGTTAAACAGTTTTTCGTCGCCTTGGAATAGAATCGCAAGATCCAATTTGTTTTGGTAAGCCAACCAAGTACCACGGTCAGTCATGGTGTAGCCTTGCATTTCTGACGCCATGTTTAGAGTAGGGCCCATGCCTTGGCCTACACTGCGGTAGCCACCAAAGTTTGGTTCCATCTTAGTTTGCGCCCAGATGCCCAATTCTTTTTTGTGTGTACCAGAGTCATCGCCACGAGAGATGAAAGTCGCGTCTTTGTTTGCGATCTCTTTGAATACATCTAGTACTGACGCATCGTCTTTTACTTGCGCTGGGTCAGCTTTAGGGCCAACGATAACGAAGTCGTTGTACATCAGTTTACGAGGAAGGACGCCGTAGCCGTTCTCAACAAACACACCTTCTGCTTTAGGAGCGTGTGTCATAACCAAATCAACGTCGCCGTTTTCACCCATCTTCAGCGCTTTACCAGTACCAGCAGCGATGATATCCACTTTGTAGCCAGTGTCTTTTTCAAATTGAGGAAGTAGGTAGTCCAGTAAGCCAGAGTGGTAAGTACTTGTTGTTGTCGCCAGACGAATGTGTTCGCCATCTTGAGCTGAAAAAGCAGAGTAGCTTACAAGAGTGATTGACGTTGCAGCTAGAGTCAGCGCAATTTTTTTCATTTTAGTTGTTTCCTTTCCAATGATTCTTTGGCTTCTTAAGTCTTGGGTTACTAAAGAAGTCGCCAGAGCGTCAGTGAGCGCTCAAATCACAAGCCACCTTAGGGTGAGGGAGCGAGAAGCGATGGTATTGCATTGATGTCTCCCACATCCTGAGGTCACTTGGACACTCCATATAGCAAACAAGATGCCAACATTTTACAAGCTAAAAAGGTTTGATTTATGCGCTAATTCATGGACTTATTTGCATAAAAATTTGCGTTGGTACAAAATGTCGCACTTTTTGTAGGGTATCTCTGTTTAAACTTGGTACACTCTGTCCCATTCCAATCCAACTGGGGTAAATATGTCTACTCAATCCCATATTAGTACAAACCAACAATACAACGCTTTTTCAGTACTGGTCGTTGATGACGAACTCGGTATGCAAGCCATCCTTAAAAAGGCTCTGGGCAAACTGTTTTCGCAAGTCGATACAGCGGGCAGCATTGAAGAAGCGGAAGAACTGCGTAATTCACGCCACTACGACTTGATTCTGTTGGATATCAACTTGCCGGGGCGTTCAGGGATTGAATGGGAAGAGGCGTTTGAAGATGACGACAAACGCGCGGATGTCATCTTCATGACTGGCTACGCGGATTTGGAAATTGCAATTCGAGCACTGCAGCTTGGTGCGTCGGACTTTATCCTCAAGCCGTTTAACCTAGAGCAGATGTTGAAAGCGGTCAGCCGCTGTATGGATCGTCGTTTGACTGAGCGCATGCAATACGCGATGAAACGTGACTATCAGCGTCTTCACACGTCAGAAATCATTGGCGGCTCTGAGAAAACCCGTCAACTCAAACAGCTGATTACCCAGTTTGCGCCTTCTCGCGCATCAGTCTTGGTCGAAGGTGAGTCGGGAACAGGTAAAGAGCTCGTTGCGCGCGGCATTCACCAAGCGAGTGGTCGCACAGGACCATTTGTCCCACTTAACTGTGGTGCGATTGCACCAGAGCTTTTAGAGAGTGAACTATTCGGGCATACCTCAGGTGCTTTCACGGGCGCTAAAAAGTCTCGCGAAGGCCTTTTCCGCGTAGCGAACGGAGGTACATTATTCCTTGATGAAATTGGTGAAATGCCGTTATCCATGCAAGCGTCACTGCTGCGCGTGTTAGAGCAGCGTACCATTCGTCCGGTCGGTTCTGAACGCGAAATCAGCATTGATGTGCGCATTGTCGCGGCGACCAACCGCAACCTGCAAGAAGAGGTCAACAAAGGCAACTTCCGTAGCGACCTTTACTACCGTTTGAACGTGTTGAAGATCGAAGTCGCTCCCCTGCGTGAGCGCAAAACCGATTTGTTCGAGCTTGTGCCTTATTTTAGCAACATGCTAACGAGCGAACTGGGTATGCAAGCACCGAAGTGGGCGCATGAGGATATGGAAGCGATGAGTGAGTACGAATGGCCAGGTAATATTCGTGAGCTGAAAAACCTCATTGAGCGCTGCATCTTGTTAGGCAAACCGCCCGCGCACCATTGGCGTGAATTGAATGGAGGACATGCGCTGCCTAACGTGTCGATTACGGTTTCTCATACTGCAGAGCTGCCAACATTCAAAGAGGGCAGAGAGTTCAGCGGTGAAGGTTATCCAAACACTTGGACGCTAAAAGAGGTTGAAAAAGCGCATATACAACAAGTAGTTACTCTTCATGAAGGCAATAAATCTGCTGCTTCACGTGATTTGGGTGTGGCAAGAAAAACCCTAGAGCGCAAATACAAAGAGTGGGACTCTGAGGACGAGGATTATGCCGAATAGTACTTGGCAGCAACGCAAGGGATTGTCTAAATGGGCGTATCGGTTCAAAACAATGGTGCGCTATCGATTATTGATTTTGACCTCCGCGCCAATCTTTTTAACGTCATTGGCATTGATTGGTATCACGATCTATTGGTCGATTCACTATACGTGGCAAAATGCGCTGCTGGACGTATCAGAACGTCTTGGTGTGGCCAATAACAGCATCACCTTACTACAACAAAAACAAGCGAACTACGTGAAATCGTTCGCGGACTCTTATGATTTTCGTACCCGAGTGAACCAAAATGTCCCACAAGCAGAATTGCAAAAGTGGGTGACTGCGCAGAAGAAACGCTACGGGTTGGATTTTTTGTCCTTCCAACGTGTTAATTCGATGGAAAACAAATTCCGCTTTATGGATTTAACTAAGCGCGAATCTTTCTTCGATGTTCTGGACAGAAAAGAACTGGAAAAGCTAGACCCCGAACTCGCAAAACGTGCTGAAGTACCGATTCTAAAAAATGGTGGTGTGGAAGCGCGTGGCTTGGTGAGTCGAACCGTAATACCGGTTTACAGCCAGCAGAATGATTTAATTGGCTTCTTAGATGGCGGTTTGCTGCTCAACAACAGCACGGTATTGGTCGATCAAATTCGTGATCTTATCTATTTGAGTGATAACGACACCCTCCGTCCTGTGGGGACTCTGACGGTATTTTTGGATGATCTTCGTGTTAGTACCAATGTTCCCTTAGACAGTGACCAACGTTTGGGGCGCGCTATTGGTACACGAGTTAGTTCTGAGGTGTACAACAAGGTATTGGAGGAAGGTGAGCAATGGGTCGACCGCGCATTTGTTTACGATGCTTGGTATATCACCGCATATCAGCCAATCAAAGACCAATACGATAATGTCATCGGTATGCTCTACACCGGTTACTTGATGTGGCCATTCGTAAAAGCCTACATGACCAATATCGTCGAGATAAGCTTGATCACTTTAATGCTGCTCTTAGTTTCTGGTGTGATGGTATATCGAGGCTCGCGAGACTTATTCCGTCCAATTGAACGCATCCATAAAGTCGTGAAATTAGTTCAGTTGGGTAAAGAAAAACGTATTGGGCCTCTCGGACTAGACGAACACCACGAGCTGGCTCAGTTAGCTCGCCAATTCGACAATATGTTGGATGCACTTGAAGATCGTAAAGTCGAGCTTAAAAACTCTGCGATGCAACTTGAGGGTAAAGTTCAAAAACGTACGGCGAGTTTGAAGGAAAAAACAGAACAGCTCGAACTCCATATTCAGCTGCTCAACCAAACGCGTGACAAACTGGTGGTCAACGAAAAGCTTGCCGCACTGGGTGAGTTAACTGCGGGTATTGCACACGAGATTAACAACCCAACCGCAGTGATTCTGGGTAACGTTGAATTGATTCAGTTTGAGTTAGGTGAAGAGGCAAGCCGCGTTCAGGAAGAAATTGACGCCATTCACGCTCAAATTGACCGCATTCGTAATATCACGCGTAGTTTACTGCAATACAGCCGTCAGGGTGGTGTGCAAGACGAAATTACGTGGCAACACGTGAACCCAATCATTGATGAGAGTATTACGCTGGTTAAAACCGGTACTAAGAAGCGCGACATCGAGTTTGTCACCGATTTACAGGCTCATACTTCGGTCGAGATCAATCGCCACCACTTGTTGCAGATTCTGGTGAACTTGCAGATGAATGGCATTCATGCGATGGACGGCAGAGGTAAGCTAACCGTCGTGAGTGATGATTGGATTGAAGACGGCGAACTGAAAGGTGCAGCGATTCATGTCACCGATGAAGGTTGCGGTATCAAGCCAGAAAACTTAAGTCGTATCTTCTCGCCGTTCTATACAACTAAGCGTGACGGTACTGGTCTAGGGCTTTCTGTTTCGCAAAGTATTCTTAGCCAAACAGGCGGCGAACTAAAAGCTGAATCGGAATGGGGCAAAGGAAGCACATTCAGTATCTATCTGCCTAAAAAAGCCGAGTTGCTACTTGACGTTATGAATATTGTTTAGCGCTATTCTTGAACTGACTATGAGTCCCAATCAAATAAAAAGGGTCAGTAAATTTACTGACCCTTTTTGTATCTGTTCCTCTCTAAGTGCGAGAGGAAAACGTCGAATTAACCCGTATGCACCGCAATCTTTGGAGGATTGATTCCGTGCTTTTTAAACTCTTTCATTACACGTAGAGTAATGTCGGTTTCAAAGAGCTTCTCGTAGGCGGTATCTACCACATACGCCTTACACGTTAACTGAATTGCTAAGTAGTTATCAGTAATCGTCTGTTTTACGAGAACCGTCACAGGCTTCGGTAGATGGATATAGCGACTTGAAGAGGCCGCTTCCTGAATTAAATCACGTGCTAACGCAATGTCTTCATTCATGCCTACATAGAACGGAATCACCACCTGCATATCCAACGCACCATAGTTGCCGCTGACCACAACTTCACTCAAGAACTTGTTGTTTGGAATCGTAATGATGTCATCGGTTAGGGTACGCATACGCACAGAACGCAAACCAATAGCAATAATATCGCCGTAATTTCCTTCAAACGTGACGCGGTCACCAACTTGGAACGGTCTATCCACCATAACCGTCATACCCGCGATGAACGATGCCGCTAGGTCTTTCATTGCAAAACCAACGGATACCGCCAACGTACCACCAATCAAAGCAAGGATCTGGTCGTTGATGCGAAAGCTCATCATAAATACCACAGAGCCGGCAGTTAAGTAGATAAAGAACTGCAGGAATGATTGGAGCTTTTGCAGCACCATTCGATACTGCACAAATTGGCTACCAATACTTTCTACCATCGAGCTCATGAACTTAAGCAACAACCATGTACATGCAATTACGATGATAGAGAAGAACACGCCGCTCCAGCGAATTAAGCTGGCAATTTGCGAGATATTATCGACACTCGCGATTTCTTCAGTCGCCAATGCAGGGGAGCTCAATAAACATAGAGCCAATACGGTGAGTAGTTTTTTCATCGTTATTTCACCAATAAATGTTGACGGTCGAGAACGTTAGTAATGTGACGGAACCAGTGGTCCGACACGCGAGCTTTGTCTTCGCTCCACTCAATAAAGCCACGGCTTTGGAAGTAGCGAAGAGTACCGATAACTTCCGCAATACTGAGCTGGGTACATTCAGACAACTCCTCTGGCGATGCCACTTCAAGCTGAACAATAGAACGCAGAACGGCCAACATTGGCTTCGGCATTTTCTCAAGCTCTTGAGACTCTGGTGCGTGGAATAATCGAACCACCACTTGCTGCGTCTCTTTATCCTGACGCAGGGACAAGCGGAAAAAGCGTAAGCCAACTGTCGGGTTACCATCTGAGTAATGCCACAGAATACGGTAGAAACCTTGTTTAGCACGTTCTTCTTCCGTGATGTCTTCTTGGTCCCATTGCTTAGGGACGACAAGACCATCAAACGTCACTGGATTTTCAATCTGTTGGTTAATACGTGTATCAAACAGCGCAGAGAGTTGTTTCTCACTCCAACGCGGCATAAATGCCACCCAGTCAAACAACAACCGTTCGCCACGAGCACGGTCAACGAAACGCCAGCTCGCTTTCTCAATCGCCATGACAACGCGGTGGTTCTTCTTAGAGCGGCGAAGTAGGTTAGTCAGCTTGATTAGGCCGCCTAAACCACCCACCATCGGCTTAACTAAGCGTTGGGCGTTATCGACGGCGATAAGGTAAGGCGTATCACTTTTACGAAGATGCGCAAGAACCTGAATTTCAGACGCGTCTTCTTCCAACCCAAGCTGCAGAGCCAACTCTTTTAGCAACTCGCTGTAACCTGCGTATGGACAGTTCAAATAAAGCGGTTCGGCGTTCTTCACTTTGTTCAGGATAGTGCGTAGGAAGGTTGTTGTACCAACGCCACGCTCACCCGAGATAACGCACACGGCAGGGCTGTCTGTCAGGAGATATTTAGACAGATGCTTGATTTCATCAGAGGCGTAGTCCACCAACTCGCTTTCTTCGCTACCTGGGAGAATATAGTCAAACGTTTGCTCGCCTTTGATTCTTACGAGATTAGTATCTGCACCGTTATTTCCCGTTTGTTTTGCGACTTCAATACGGAACAAATACGCTAAAGCTTGGCTAAACATGGTGTAGTTAGACAACATGGCAACAATGCGGTGTTTAAAGCTGTGCAGCATAATCCACACAGCACAAATAGCCGTACCGATGATGCTTAGTAACAAGGTATCTTTACGTCGGATGGCCCAGTTTACCCAAACAGGGCGGTCAGAGAGCTTTTCCGCGACTTCAAATACCTTCTTACGCCATAGGCGCAATACCGACAGTGTCACCAATACAAACCAAAAGAACAGTGCGCTGTAGATCCAAGAATAAATGGTGCCTTTGCCTAGTGTTCGAATCGAGATTTGTAAAATCACGCCTGCGACAATCGCGCTCCATACATAGCGACGAATGGTCGATAGACGCAGCGCAATCACTTCTTGGCTGGTACTACGACTGTTACGGTAAGCAAACTCTAAAATGAAGCTGATGGCAATAGAACCACCCAACACCCACCACGTGAAGATCTCGAGAATGATCAAATGCTGCAAGCTCGGGATTTCTGATAGCACGCGAAGAGAAAGCGTAATTGCAATCAACCAAGCAATCGCCCGGTGTGCACGACTAATGTACCAAATCAAACGAACCCAAATCGGAGGCTTGGCCACATTGTCTAATTGCGTTTCACGGAACAGCGTAATGATGCGCTTGCTGTTGGTTAACCACCAAACCAACCCAAAGTAAATAAACAGTACTTTAATGCCTGCCCAAAGTACTGGGATTGGTGAAATGAACACCTCTTTTATCAGCGATTGGAATGAACGAATCTGGAAGAACAGTAAGTATTCCGCATTCAATTGAGTTTGACGCCACTCTTGCTTGAATTGGGTCACACCATAAGGACCAAAGCCAGTTAGCTTGTCGTGTGTAATCGGATCCGTCAGCGCTAATAATTGCTCTTTGCTTTGACCAAGGCTGTTCAGAGTCAAATTGCTAGACTGAGTTTCAAACCACTCTTTGTCTTCACCAGACTCGCGATAAGCTTTTAAATGTTGGTCAAAGATGAGGGTTTGTTTGCGCTGCTCGTTCATCACTGCATTAAGCAGTTGATTGACTTTGCGTTTGTCTTGGTCAGACATAAACAAAGGTTCAGGCAATTTGTTTATCTCCTGAGTGATCTCTTGCGCCACTGGCAATACTTGAGGCTCAGGTTGGAATTCGTACTCCCACTCAGCGTGAGCGGGTAAAGAAAGCACGAGACCGACTAGCATTAAAATGCGCGCCATGAAATGCATAAAATTCTCTTAAAACTTATAAGGTTAGAGTTAGTGTAGTTGCTTTATCGCGATATGCGAGTTTTACCCAATGACCGTGCGTGATGTTGCGATTTCCTTTGAGAAACGGATGCTCAATAAAGGAATAACGTACGGAATTGATAAAAGGGGACGCACTATAAACCCAATCTCATGGGGTATGTCAATGCTTAGTCATGACAGATTTATGTCTCACTTTTGAACCCGTTAGGGTAAGAACCTTTAGGAATGGCAAGGTTTATGTTAGCCAAATCTCAAAAAACAACCGAACGAAGAAAGCTTTTTCTCATTAATTAATAAAAACAAAACTTGAAGTGTGTAGCCTTAAGCAGTAACGTTGCGCGGTTTTTCCCAATAAACTTGAATTGCTAAGGTAAAGGTTTTGATTTCCACAGCGAATATTACTCAACAATTTGGCGCTAAGCCGCTATTTGAAAACATCTCAGTTAAGTTTGGCGAAGGTAACCGCTACGGCTTAATCGGGGCTAACGGTTGTGGTAAATCAACCTTTATGAAAATCCTGAGTGGTGAGCTAGAGCAAACTAGCGGTAACGTAAGCTACGATCCGAACGAGCGCGTTGCAAAACTGAACCAGGACCAGTTCGCATATGAAGAGTTCACGGTTATCGACACGGTAATCATGGGCCATAAAGAACTATGGGAAGTGAAGCAAGAACGTGACCGTATTTACTCTTTACCAGAAATGAGCGAAGAAGACGGTATGAAAGTGGCTGACCTTGAAGTTCAGTTTGCGGAAATGGACGGTTACATGGCCGAGGCGAAAGCGGGTGAGTTGCTTCTTGCTGTAGGTATCCCAATGGAGCAACACTTCGGTCTAATGAGTGGAGTGGCGCCAGGCTGGAAACTTCGTGTGCTTCTAGCGCAGGTTCTCTTTGCTGACCCTGATGTGATGCTTCTTGACGAACCAACCAACAACTTGGATATGGATACTATCCGTTGGTTGGAAGACACGCTAAACGCGCGTAACTGCACCATGATCATCATCTCGCACGACCGTCACTTCCTAAACTCAGTATGTACGCACATGGCTGACTTGGATTACGGTGAACTACGTGTTTACCCAGGCAACTACGACGAGTACATGACAGCGGCTTCCCAAGCCCGTGAACGTCTGTTGAACGACAACGCGAAGAAGAAAGCACAAATCGCTGAACTACAAACGTTCGTTGCGCGTTTCTCTGCAAACGCATCGAAAGCAAAGCAAGCGACATCTCGTGCGAAGCAAATCGACAAGATCAAACTGGACGAAGTGAAAGCGTCTAGCCGTCAAAACCCATTCATTCGTTTTGAACAGTCTAAAGAGTTGTTCCGTAACGCTCTGATTGTTGAAAACCTAAGCCAAGGTTTTGAAGACGATCTGTTTGCTAACTTCAATGCGATTTTTGAAGTCGGTGAGCGCGTTGCAATCATCGGTGAGAACGGTGTGGGTAAAACAACCCTACTAAACACTCTTGCTGGCGTACTAGAGCCACGCTCTGGTGAGTTCAAGTGGTCTGAAAACTCAAACATTGGCTACTACGCGCAAGACCACGCACACGATTTTGCAGAAGATATGAACCTGACAGATTGGATGGGTCAATGGCGTCAAGAAGGCGACGACGAGCAAGTGGTCCGTGGTTTCCTAGGTCGTATGCTGTTTGGTCAAGACGACATTAAGAAGTCAGTAAAAGTACTGTCGGGTGGTGAGCAAGGTCGTATGTTGCTTGGTAAGCTAATGATGCACAAACCAAACATGCTGCTAATGGACGAACCAACCAACCACATGGATATGGAATCTATCGAATCATTGAACACGGCACTAGAGCAGTACAAAGGCACATTGTTCTTCGTATCGCACGACCGTGTATTCGTAGACTCACTAGCTACGCGTATCATCGAAATCCGTGATGGTAAAATCACAGACTTCAAAGGCACTTACTCTGAGTTCCTAAAATCTCGTGGTATTGAAGGCTAATCCTTCTACCGAATAAATAAAAAGACCTCATCGCGAGGTCTTTTTTTATGTCTATTCTTTGCTAGCGCTAATTCTTTGCTAGCGCTAGGTTGTGGCGTTCAATCCTTAAATTGCCTCATTAGATAAGCATAAATGCCAACGAGCCCGAAAGTAATGATCATCGAAACGATGATACCGCTTGGGGTGAGTAGATAATTCCACAGTTGATCGTTGTTCATCGTTCACATCCTTTGTGAATCCATATGATTGTTTAAGTCTAACTCATTTGGCGACTTAATGATGAGTTATTGATTTCCCTTTACGTCAAAATCAATTTTCTCTGCGCCTGTGAATACTTGGAAACGTAAACCTTTAGCACGAGCGATAGTGGTAATGCCAAACTTCTTGGCTAGATCTAAGCCCATTTGCGTAACGCCAGAGCGAGACAGCAAAACTGGAATGCCCATTTGAGCGACCTTGATTACCATCTCTGATGTAAGGCGACCCGTTGTGTAGAAAATTTTATCTTCGCCGGTTTCTTGGTTAAGCCACATTTCGCCCGCGAGGGTATCAACAGCATTATGGCGACCAACATCTTCCACAAATGACAGTACTTTATCGCCTTTGCACACTGCACAGCCATGAACTGCACCAGCTTTCTTGTAAGTGTCATTATAGTGCGTCAACGCTTCTAACGAGGTGTATATCTCAGACTGTTTGAGTGGCATTTGTGGTACTTGATAATCTTCAAGCTGCTTCATTACGTTGCCGTACATAGTGCCTTGACCACAACCAGACGTGACGGTCTTCTTCTTCAATGCACCTTCAAGATGTTCTATGTTCTCTTTGGTGATAACCGCAGCTGTGTGCGTTTCCCAATCGATAATCACAGATTCAATCGCTTCAGGATCTGAAAGAAAGCTTTGATTCTTCAAATAACCCAATACAAGCGCTTCTGGGCGAGAACCGAGTGTCATCAGTGTGACAATCTCTTTCCAGTTCAACATGACGGTAAGAGGGCGTTCACACGCAATTTGCTTAGTCAGCTTCTCACCGTATTCGTCAAACACTTCTACTTCGATGGTCTGTAGGGGATTTTCACTGGTTTTAATAATGTTTGGTTTTACCACAGTCATGTCCTGATGAATGAGAGAGCTCATGGACGCTCTCATTGATGGGTTCTTTTGTCTTAACAAGGATTACAAAGCAATTCTCATTCCAAAATAGCGGGTATAAATGAAATTGCGAGGCTTTACGTCAAATGTCTGCTAAAACTGAGAGTTCGCAGTAATGACACAGACTCACACTGACGGCTAGACTAATTTTGTATAGAGAGAAAAGTGAGTTTGATTTGGCGCGTTTATTGCTTTGTAACGCTAAAATGGTTGAAAGCAAAGTACAAAATGTCCTTTTCTGTCTTCAAGCCTACATAGAACAAACTGGATGAGTTATGTCGAATACGAAAGAGTTCGAGAACAAATACGAAAAAACAGAAGATTCATGGCCAATTGGCGTTGATTTGGTAGAGCACGAAATCAGCACTGGGATTTGGGTTACGACTCAATGGCAGCTTGCAGGTTTTGAAATCACGCCAACGGATGAGACTCAAGATGTGTGTTTACTGCAACTGCATAAAGATGAGCGTACTGATTACCGATTTAATCTAAGTTCTCAGCAACCTAAGTTGTTTTTAATTATGGATAATGTGGATTCTGGTGAAAAACCAATAATTCAATTGCTTACTGCCTCTCAAACGGTTGCTGCACAATATATGGATGGCGATAACCTAGTGTTGTCCAATGATATGCCATTACCCATTCAAGCTTGGATGGAAGCCTTTATTGGTCGCCATGGTGAGTTGTTAGAAGTAAGACGTAAGAAACGCAAAGGAGCGGGTAGAGCAAATGGCAACTAGTTTTTTTAGCCGTTGGTCGAAACGTAAATTGGAAGAAACCACTACCGAGTCTACAGACGCTAAGGTAGTGGAGCCTGTTGAATCTACTGAACCAAAAACCGCACTAGCTCATGAAGACTTAAGTACGGAAGCGCAAACATTGGCTACCGAGGCTTCTGTTACTGAGACTGAAGCTAAAGGAGCAATAGCTCAAGAAGCATCAAGCGAAACTACTGATTCTGAAGAGATGTCCGTAGCGCAGCTATTGGTGTCTGAGGCTTCAGAGAGCGTTAAGAAAGCCGCACTGCGTAAGATGTTCTTATCAGAAGAGTTTAACGTTCGTGATGGCTTGGATGATTACGATGATGACTACAGTAACCTCAAGTCGCTTTCTGAAGGGGTGGCTGAAACACTTCGTGATTGGGTAAAAGAGAAAACGGAAGAAGAACCAACAGAAGAAACCGCACAATCAACTGAATCTTATGAAGAAAGTGATATTGAATCGGCTGATGTAGAACTTGCTGAAGGTGTCGAAATTCCCGAAGAACAAAAAGAACTGGATATAAACACAGTGCCTAGTGAGGGTGATATTCCAGAGACAAAACTAGACCCTGAAGAGGTGAGACAAAATATACCACACAAAGAATAGGTACATTTTGACTAAACGCTCAATGAACCGGCTGAGACAAAATGTCCCAGTCGGTTTTTTTATCCCTACAATTTCCAAGATAAATAGCTAACCTATTGAAAATTAGATGATATTTAATTGGCACGACATTTGCTATCTGTTGTTCATTACCATTCTTGTTGAAGTTAGACCATTTGCCCAACAGGCAGTGATAACCCGGGTGGGACTACCTAAAAGGGGTAGTTACTGACGAGTTAATCAGCAGAATCGCCTGCGCTAACTACAATGAAAGATGGAAGAAACTATCCATGCGTATAAATGGAACTGAGCAATGTTGAAACAACTATTAGAACAAGCAACTTCCAATAACGGTAAAGCGCGTCTGTATGCGTTTGAGAATACCGTAGAGTTGACCAATCTTATTCCACCAACGGTGAGCTACGAGAGTGGCGGTAATACACTGATTGTTGGACCGACTGCCATCATTGAGAGTGCAGCCGCGCAGCTATCTCAAATGAACAGCCTGACACTTCTTTCTACAGACGGAGAGAAAGGCACCAATCCAGAACTGTACTTTGCAAACTCAGTTCAGGTTTCTGGTTTCCTAGGCACGTTTGAAGTGCTTATCGAAAATAACGGTCTAACAAGCAACCTAGCAAAAGTCGCTATTAATAGTGATTGTTTCGATGTTGTTCTCGATCTTTGTCTAAACAGTTGCATGTCAGAAGAGGTTCCGGTTCCGGGTTACTACCCAGTAGGACGCGGCTATCCAAAACTGGCAGAAGCGTTAGAAGAAATCCCAACATTAATGGGTACGTTTGATAAGCCAAAATTCTTCCGTCTGGACACTGACCTATGTGCGCACAGTTCTCGTGGCGTAAAAGGTTGTGAGCGTTGTGTGGATGCTTGTCCTGCTGGTGCACTATCAAGTGAAGGCAGCGATAAAACCGGTCATCGCATCGAGATTAACCCATACCTATGTCAGGGCGTGGGTACTTGTGCAACGGCTTGCCCGACAGAAGCGATTCACTACGCGCTACCTAATCCTGAAGATACGCAAAAATTCATTGAACGCACGCTAGCGAACTACGAGCAAGCGGGCGGTCTGGATCCTATCGTTCTTATCTGTAGTTCTCGTCACGAGACTTACAACGTGATGGCACTGAAAGCGCTACCAGATAACGTGATTCCAATTGTGGTTGAAGAGCTTCCTTCTATCGGTATCGATACATGGTTCGCAGCTCTAGTTAATGGCGCGACGCAAGTGCTATTTGCAGCTTCTCGTTTTATGCCTGCAACCATCATTCGTGTTCTAAATAACGAAGTAGGTATCGCGCAAGAGCTATTGGATCAACTTGGTATCGCAAAAGAGACCATCGATATCCTTTACTTGGAATCGCTTCGTGAAGGTCCTCCAACACTATGTACAGATTCATTCGACCTTGCCCTTGGCGATCTTCAAGGTAACAAGCGTCAACGTCTATTTACTGCGCTGGATGCAATGTCTTCTTCTCGTATTCCTGTTGAGAACATTGTTGAACTGCCTGCGAACGCGCCTTACGGCAATGTTTCTTGTGAAAGCAAAGATTGTACGTTGTGTATGAGCTGTGTGGCGGTTTGTCCGACACGTGCACTTCATACTGATGGTGAATCTCCATCACTTAAATTCGTTGAACAAGATTGTATTCAATGTGGTTTGTGTGAAAAGGCATGTCCAGAGAAAGTTCTGACTCTAACGCCACGCATGAACTGGGTGAAAGAAGAGCGCCAAAAAGCGGTTGTGATTCACGAAGAGAAAGCAGCGGAATGTATTCGCTGTCATAAGCCATTCGCACCTCAGTCTATGATCGATATGCTACAAAACAAGTTACGCGGTCACTCTCATTTCTCTGATGAAGCGGCGATCAATCGTATCGCGATGTGTGAAGACTGCCGTGTGATCGACATGTTTGAGTCGATGGCAGAAGACCCAATGAAACAACTGAAATACTAGGAGCTCGCAGTGGATACACAACGAGAACAAGAACAAACACTGAGAACAGAGATCTACTTGGTTTTGTCAGCGCTTTTCCGTAGCGCACCAAGTGAAGAGATGATCGAGTTCCTGACTTCTCTAGAAGTTGAACCATCAGAAAGCGCAATGCAAAAAGCGTGGATTGCACTGCAGCAAGCGGCAAAAGATTCCAACCGTGAAGCGCTCGAAGATGAATACCAAGATCTTTTCATTGGTATCGGTCGTGGTGAAGTGATGCCGTTTGGCTCATGGCACATGACGGGCGCAATGATGGAAAAACCACTGGCTGAAATTCGTCACGATTTGGAACTGCTTGGTTTCGAGCGCGATGAAAATGTGAGAGAGCCGGAAGACCACATCGCAGCACTTTGTGAAGTGATGTCGATGCTAACGGGTGAAGAAGAAGATCTTCAACAAGCGGTGTTTAACAAACACATCGCACCTTGGTTTAACTCTTTCACTCAGCAACTAGAAAACGCAGAGAGCGCGAACTTTTATAAGCCAGCAGCTCAACTGTGTGAGGCGTTCTTAACACTGGAACAAGTGCGCTTTAGCGTGAACACCAAAAGCAGTAAGCACAAATTAAAAATTGATGTGAAAAACGTCACTGATTACGAGTAATCGGGCAGTACTTGGTCATATCGATAGAGGGGCAATAGCCTCCAAAGATCTACCGTAAGGTAAGGAAGCAATGATGAAAGATAATAAAGAAATAAACACAAGCCGTAGGGACCTCCTGAAAGGCTTAACGACTGCAGCCGTAGCTGGTGCGGTTGTCGCTGGAACAACAAAAGTGGCAAGCGCTTCAGAAACGGTTGAGCCTTCTGAAAAAGACGTGAAGAAGAAAGGGTATCGTGAAACTCAACACATTCGCGATTACTACGACACACTTTAGGAGATAACGGATGAAACTTGTCAAACGCTCCGACAGTGTGAGCAAAGAAACCAATCAGCTTGGCGTTTCTCGCCGTGCATTCATGAAAAACACCTCGCTTGCTGCTGGTGGTGCGGTTGTAGGTGCAAGTCTTTTTGCACCGGGCATGATGAAGAAAGCACAAGCTAAATCGGTGGATCCAGAAGCGAAAACAGAAGTAAAACGTACCATCTGTTCTCACTGTTCTGTAGGTTGTGGTATCTACGCTGAAGTTCAAAACGGCGTGTGGACAGGTCAAGAGCCTGCATTTGACCACCCATTCAACGCTGGTGGACACTGTGCAAAAGGCGCAGCACTGCGCGAACACGGTCACGGTGAGCGTCGTCTGAAATACCCAATGAAGCTTGAAAACGGTAAGTGGAAGAAGCTTTCTTGGGATCAAGCGATCGAAGAAATCGGTAACAAGGTGATGGACATCCGCAAAGAGTCGGGTCCAGATTCCGTTTACTGGTTGGGTAGTGCGAAGCACAACAACGAACAAGCGTACATGTTCCGTAAGATGGCGTCGCTTTGGGGTACCAACAACGTTGACCACCAAGCGCGAATCTGTCACTCAACAACCGTAGCAGGTGTAGCAAACACTTGGGGTTACGGTGCGATGACCAACTCTTTCAATGACATGCACAACTGTAAGTCGATGCTGTTCATTGGTTCAAACCCTGCAGAAGCGCACCCTGTTGCGATGCAGCACATCCTAATCGCGAAAGAGAAGAACAACTGTAAGATCGTTGTGGCGGATCCTCGTCGTACTCGTACCGCTGCAAAATCGGATCACTACGTATCGCTACGTCCGGGTTCTGACGTTGCGTTTATTTGGGGTGTTCTATGGCATGTCTTTGCGAACAACTGGGAAGACAAAGAGTTCATCCGTCAACGTGTATTCGGTATGGATGAAATCCGTGCAGAAGTGGCTAAATGGACACCAGCAGAAGTTGAGCGCGTAACTGGCGTACCTGAGTCTGAAGTTTACCAAACAGCGAAACTGCTTTCTGAAAACCGTCCGGGTTGTATCGTGTGGTGTATGGGTGGTACTCAGCATACGACTGGTAACAACAACACACGTGCTTACTGTGTACTTGAGCTTGCACTAGGTAACATCGGTAAATCAGGCGGTGGTGCGAACATCTTCCGTGGTCACGATAACGTACAGGGCGCAACTGACCTTGGCGTACTATCTGACACGCTACCAGGCTACTACGGTCTGTCTGAAGGTTCATGGCGTCACTGGTCAAAAGTGTGGGAAATCGATTACGAATGGATTAAAGGTCGTTTCGATGACAACGCGTACGGCGGTCAAAAACCAATGAACAGTGCAGGTATCCCTGTATCTCGTTGGGTGGATGGCGTTCTTGAAAACAAAGACAACATTCGTCAACGTGAAAACATTCGTGCCATGTTCTACTGGGGTCACGCAGTAAACTCTCAGACACGTGGTCCTGAGATGAAGAAAGCGATGCAGAAGCTGGATATGATGGTTATTGTTGACCCATACCCAACAGTTGCAGCGGTAATGAACGATCGTACTGATGGCGTTTACCTGCTTCCTGCAACGACTCAGTTTGAAACGCACGGCAGTGTGACAGCATCTAACCGCTCACTTCAGTGGCGTGATCAGGTTATCGAGCCATTGTTCGAATCTAAACCCGACCACGAAATCATGTACCTGCTAACTAAGAAGCTAGGTTATGAAGATCTGCTGTTCAAAAACGTACGCGTAGAGAACAACCAGCCAGTGATCGAAGACATTACTCGCGAATTCAACAAAGGCATGTGGACCATCGGTTACACAGGTCAAAGCCCAGAACGTCTAAAAGCGCACCAACAAAACTGGCACACATTCCACAAGACATCTCTGGAAGCAGAGGGTGGTCCTGTGAATGGTGAGACTTACGGTCTACCTTGGCCATGTTGGGGTACGCCAGAGATGAAGCACCCAGGTACGCACATTTTGTACGATACGTCTAAGACGGTTGCAGAAGGTGGCGGTAACTTCCGTACGCGTTTCGGTGTTGAATTCGAAGGGCAAAGCCTACTTGCTGAAGACAGCTACTCAAAAGGCTGTGAAATCAAAGACGGTTACCCAGAGTTCTCAGACAAGCTAATCAAACAGCTTGGTTGGTGGGACGACCTAACGGCTGAAGAAAAAGCAGCCGCGGAAGGTAAAAACTGGAAAACGGACCTGTCTGGCGGTATCCAACGCGTTGCAATCAAGCACGGTTGTATCCCGTTTGGTAACGCAAAAGCGCGTGCGATTGTTTGGACATTCCCAGACCGCGTGCCGCTACACCGTGAGCCACTATACACGCCACGTCGTGACCTTGTAACGGATTACCCAACTTGGGACGACAAAGAAGCGATCTTCCGTGTACCAACGCTTTACAAGTCGATCCAGAAAGAAGACAAGTCTGGTGAATACCCAATCATCCTGACTTCTGGTCGCTTGGTTGAGTACGAAGGTGGTGGTGAAGAAACACGTTCAAACCCATGGCTTGCTGAACTTCAACAAGAGATGTTTGTTGAAGTGAACCCGAAAGACGCAAACGATCTTGGCTTCAAAGATGGCGATGACGTTTGGGTTGAAGGTGCAGAAAAAGGCCGCATCAAGGTGAAAGCGATGGTAACTCGTCGTGTTAAACCGGGTCTGGCGTTCATTCCGTTCCACTTCGGCGGTAAGTTCGAAGGTGAAGACCTACGTCCTAAGTACCCTGAAGGTACGGATCCTTATGTTGTTGGTGAAGCAGCCAACACGGCAACCACTTACGGTTACGACCCTGTTACTTTGATGCAGGAAACTAAAGTAACCCTATGTAACATTCGTAAAGCGTAAGGAGTCTGACAATGGCACGAATGAAATTCCTATGTGACACCAAACGCTGTATCGAGTGTAACGGCTGTGTTACTGCATGTAAGAACGAAAACGATGATGCGCTTGAGTGGGGTATTCAACGTCGTCGCGTGGTAACACTAAACGACGGTGAACCAGGTGAAAACTCAATCTCTGTTGCTTGTATGCACTGTACAGATGCGCCTTGTATGGCGGTTTGTCCAGCTGACTGTTTCGAGCACACAGAAGATGGCATCGTTCTTCACAACAAAGATCTTTGTATCGGTTGTGGTTACTGTCTGTTTGCTTGTCCATTCGGTGCGCCTCAGTTCCCGAAACAAGCGTCATTCGGTGAGCGTGGCAAAATGGACAAATGTACTTTCTGTGCAGGTGGTCCAAACACAGAACCAGGTTCTCTAGAAGAGCGTGAGAAGTACGGTGCGAACCGTATTGCTGAAGGTAAGCTACCTATGTGTGCGTCACTATGTTCAACAAAAGCACTGCTAGCGGGTGATGCAGAGAAAGTTTCTGACATCTTCCGTCAACGTGTGGTTGAGCGCGGTGCGAAAAACGCAGGTTGGACAGACGGTAACGATCTTTCTTACGACGCAACCAAAAGCTAAGTAGGAGAGACACATGTTAAATACTCTTAAACGTGCGTCTCTTGTAATGCTGTCTATGATGACAGCATTACTGCTGACCTTTTCGATGCCAGCGTCTGCGCAAGAAGACACATCTCCAGTGGTACAACAGGAGATGACGCAACTTGCAGGTGCAGACTTCTGGCGTCAGGTCAAAGAGGGGCAAGAAGGCTATACCACGTCGAAATCAGCGGAACACGGTGTGCTGATCAGTACTCCGGGTGAGACTTGGTACATTCTTAAAGAGAAATGGATGTCTCCTGCGGGCGCTGTCGCGATTTTCGGCAGTATCGCAATGGTTATCATGGCTTACGTATTCGTTGGTCCTCTGATGTTAAGCAAGCCACGTACTGGCAAGAAGATGAAACGCTGGTCTCGACTAGACCGCGCACTACACTGGAGCATGGCGTTTACCTTCTTAACGCTAGCATTCAGTGGTTTGATGCTGGTTTACGGTAAGCACTTCTTGAAGCCGTACGTACCAACTGAGTTCTGGGGCTTCATCGTCATGTTGGCGAAGCAGTACCATAACTACATGGGTCCTTTGTTCTTTATCTTGCTGATGTTTGTTCTGTTGAAATGGTGGCGTAAGTCCATTCCAACAATGACTGACATTCGTTGGTTCATGAAAATGGGCGGCATGGTTGGTAAGCATAAAGGTACGCATCCATCGGCTGGTTTCTCAAACGGTGGTGAGAAGGCGATTTACTGGCTGTTGATCTTCTTCGGTGCTATTGCTGCAGTGAGTGGCTTAGTTCTGGATTTCCCAATTTTCGGCCAAACTCGCCGCGATATGGAACTATCTAACCTTGTTCACGCGATTTCAGCACTGATTCTGATCTGTGGCTTTATCTTCCACATCTACATCGGTCTATTCGGTATGGAAGGTGCACTAGAAGGTATGGTTACTGGTGAAGTTGACGAGACATGGGCGAAAGAGCACCACGACCTTTGGTATGAAGAAGTGAAATCTAAAGAAGCGATGGGTGAGGCTGACACAGCTCAAACGGACGTAAAAGGAGCGAAGACGAATGAACAAACCTCATAACGGGATTTGGGTTGCCTACATCCTGAGTTGTTTTACCCCGTTTACGTTTTTGATCTCAGGCGTTATCGCAATCATTTACGCGGGTTACCGTTTGGATAAAGGTGAAGACAGTGACGTAGTGAATTCACATTACTACGGCTTGATTCGCACATTCTTCCTGTACTTCACGTTCTTTGTTGTTCTGATCGTAACAGTGGCAACATCGAATGGTGTATTGGTTGGCGTAAGTGATTATTGGGTGCACAGTACCTTGTTAGACACGGTTGCTTATTTCATTCCTTGGGTAGGTATGCTGTTCGCAACGCTTGCGATTCTCGTGTGGTTCCTACGTATGTACCAAGGTATGAACCAGCTGCGCAACAATATGCCGCACAGACCGTCTACAGGTCCAAACCTTTAAAACGGTCTATCTGTTCAAAAGCCTCGCAAACGCGAGGCTTTTTTATTGTAGAAAATCTTCTTAATGTCACCAGTTTTTAAGCAGAAATTAGAGGCAAATCAGCAGGCTTACGACCATGGTCTAATCCTTATTGCTATTGTTGTTTTTGTATCGGTGTTAAGCTTAATAAAAAGAGCAACAAGGATAGGTTATGAATTTCCCATACAGAAATATTGTCGTACTTACTGGCGCTGGCATCTCGGCTGAGTCTGGTATTCAAACATTTCGAGCTCAAGATGGTCTTTGGGAGAATCACCGAATAGAAGACGTGGCAACGCCAGAAGGTTTCGACCGCGATCCGGATCTTGTTCAAAGCTTTTACAACCAACGTCGTTCAAAGCTTCAAGGCGAAGATATCAAGCCGAATGCGGCTCATATCGCACTAGGACGCCTAGAAGAGCAGTTGGAAGGCAAAGTGACTATTATCACTCAGAACATTGATAATCTGCACGAGAGAGGCGGTAGCGCCAATATCATTCACATGCACGGTGAATTGCTTAAAGCACGTTGCAGTGAATCCAACCAAGTCATCGAACATTCAGAAGACATTGAAACCGGTGAATTGTGCCATTGTTGCCAGATCCCAGCGCAAATGCGCCCTCACATTGTTTGGTTTGGTGAAATGCCACTACGCATGGGTGAGATCTATGCGGCTTTGGAAGAAGCAGACTTGTTTGTTTCTATTGGTACTTCTGGCGTGGTATATCCAGCTGCAGGCTTTGTACATGATGCGAAGATGCATGGTGCACATACGATTGAAATTAACTTGGAGCCAAGTGCTGTCGAGAGTGAGTTTGAAGAGAAGCGTTACGGCAAAGCAAGTATTGAAGTGCCAAAATTGGTTGACGAAATTCTTGCTCTGGAAAACGAAGCCAGCGCTTAATTAAACGGACAGAACCTTCTTTAACAAAGGCATCGAGTGATTCGATGCCTTTTTGTATTTTGAAACGTTGCATTCTGATGCTTTGCAATTTGAGCAGTATGGATTGAGCCACAAATAGCGACCTTCAGATACAAGAAAAGCGGCCTAAGCCGCTTTTCTAAACTATTTCGACAGAGTGATTAGTTGTCTACTTTTAGCTTTTGGAAGTACTCATCGTAAAGCACACTTGCTTCACCAACTTCGTCTTGCCATGTACCGCTGTCCATCACTTCTTGTGGTGGGAAGATGCTTGGATCGTTAGCAAATTCTTTCGGTAGTAGGTCATGCGCTGTTTTCACTGGAGTAGGGTAACCAATCTCTAGTGCAATCTTAGCAGCATTCTCAGGACGTAGTAGGAAGTCGATCATCTTATGAGCTGCATCAACATTCTTCGCGCCAGCTGGAATTGCTAGGCTGTCCATCCAGAAGATAGTGCCTTTTTCTGGCCAGATGATGTCGATGTTCGCGCCTTCTTGACGAGCCATGTAAGCAGAACCATTCCAAAGCATACCAAGTGAGACTTCACCTGCTAAGTATGGGTTTGCTGGGAAGTCTGAGTTAAATACCAACACGTTTGGCATTAGCTTTTTCAGTTCTTCGTAAGCTGCTTTGATCTCGTCTGGGTTAGTCGTGTTTGGTGAGTAACCAAGCTTAGTCAATGCAATATGGAATACTTCGCGAGAATCATCCATCAGCATTAGTTGACCTTCCCACTTGCTATCCCAGAAATCGTCCCACTTAGAAACCGATGACTTGTCTAGCATGTCAGCATTGATACCAATACCGGTCGCACCCCAAATGTAAGGGATAGAGTAGTTGTTGTTCGGGTCGAACGGCTTGTTCAGGAAGTTAGTGTCTAGATCAGCAAAGTGAGAAAGCTTCTCTTTGTCGATCTTTTGCAGCATGCCTTCTTTACGCATTTTAGATACGAAATAGGTAGACGGTACTACCAAGTCGTAACCAGAACCTTGAGTTTTCAGCTTTGCGTACATGCTCTCGTTAGACTCGTACGTAGAGTAGATAACCTTAATTCCAGTTTCTTTTGTAAAGTCTTCAAGAACTTCGTTTGGAATGTATTCCGACCAGTTGTAGAAATACAGTTCTTGATCAGCAGCCATTGCAGGGGAAGCGATTAGCGTCGCTGCACACAGTGCGCTTGCGTAGAATTTACTTTTCATTTTATTTCCGTTTTGTTCAGCAACAGGTCAAATCAATACTAGTAACAGATACCGATTTGAGCCAAGTTGCGATAAGCACAATCCTGTTTATTTGAGCACGAACGTTAAACATCATGTCTTCATCGACGGAGAATGTTGAAGCTGTGTCAAATAAACCTAGCAACGTGTAATTATATCAGTCAATTACGAAAATAGGCAGCGTATTGCTGCCTATTTTCATTTACTAGATGGCTTATTAAGCGATTATTGGCCCGCTTTAAGCTTTAGGAAGTAATCTTCGTACTTCGCTGTCATGTTCCCAACAGAGTCTTGCCATTCAACACGGTCAAGATCTTCTTGAGAAGGGAACAATGGTGCAACGTCTTTAAACTTAGCGTTAGACTCTGCAACAGCAGTCAGGTAACCCGTGTCAGCCGAGATTTGCTCTGCGATTTCTGGACGTAGTAGGAAGTCGATCATCTTGTGAGCAGCTTCTACATTCTTCGCACCAGAAGAGATTGCAAAGTTATCAACCCAACCGATACCGCCTTCTTTAGGGAATACAAGCTTTAGGTTCATGCCTTCGTTTTGAGCAGCTGCCGCGCTACCATTCCAAAGCATACCAACGCCAACTTCGCCAGACATGTATGGAGCGCCTGGGTTATCAGAGTTGAATACTAGAACGTTTGGCATAAGCTTTTGTAGCTCTGCGTACGCTTCGTCGATTTGTTTTGGATCCGTAGAGTTACCTGAGTAACCTAATTTACGTAATGCGATATGGAAGACTTCACGAGTGTCATCCATCAGCATTACTTGACCTTCAAGCTCAGGTTTCCATAGGTCAGCCCAGCTTTGGAACTCGTTTGGATCGTACATGTCAGCGTTAACCGCTAGACCTGTAATCGCAACAACGTGTGGAATAGAGTAGTCGTTGTTCGGATCGTAAGGCTTGTCTAGGTAGTTAGTATCTAGGTTACCGAAGTTTTTCAGTTTAGTCTTATCGATCTTTTGTAGCATACCTTCGTCACGCATCTTCGCTACGAAGTAAGTGGAAGGTACCACTAGATCATAACCTTGGTTATGAGTTTTTAGCTTTGCATACAAGGTTTCATTCGACTCGTAAGTCGAGTAGATGACTTTGATGCCAGTTTCTTTAGTAAATTGTTCTAGGATATTACTGTTGATGTAAGGACCCCAGTTCATAAATACTAATTCTTTATCATCCGCTGCCGCTGTACCAGAGAACAGAGAAAGCGCACATGCACTACCAGCTAATAGAGTAGCCCATTTTTTCATTGACGTTAGCTCCAAACCAAACGTTGTCCAATTTTGGACGATAGATAGAAAAACAGAATGGCATGTAACCATTCTGTTTCGTGATGTTAACGGATGCGGATTCTACTTTACTTTTTCTCTTGCTAGCAACTGAGAAATCACTACCAATACCAAAGAAACAATCAACATGACCGTTGCTAGGGCGTTCACTTCTGGTGAAATGCCCACCTTAACCATTGAGTAAATCTTCAATGGCAAGATTTCGTAAGTTGGACCTGTTACAAATGAGCTAATAATTACGTCGTCCAGAGACAGGGTAAAGCTCAATAGCCAGCCCGCAGCTACCGCAGGTTTTGCAAGAGGAAGAATGATCTGTTTTAAGATTACCCATTCACTCGCGCCTAGGTCTTTCGCTGCTTCCAACATTTTCACATCAAAGCCATTTAGTCGGCTGTACACTGTTACCACAACGAATGGTAGACAGAAGGTGATGTGAGCAATCAATAAGGTAAAGAAGCCAAGCTGTGCACCTAATACAAGGAACAAAGCAAGTAATGAAATCGCCATAACGATATCTGGTGACATCATTACAACAAATAACATGCCGTTGACCGCGCCTTTACCTTTGAACGAGTAACGGAATAGGGCAACAGCCGTTAAGCTACCAATGATGGTTGCCGCTGTTGCAGAGAATACCGCTACGTTCAATGAATGCCATGCAGCCTGCATTAGGCTGTCGTTGTTTACTAAGGTTTCGTACCATTTCGTGGTGAAACCACCCCATTTCATACCAAATTTGTTGGCATTAAATGAGTTAACAATTAAGACGATAATTGGTAGATACAGAAAAGCATATACCAGCGCCATAAAGCTAAATCTAACTGTGCGTCCCATTAGTCTAGCTCCACTTTCTTATTCAATAGTTTGCCTGCTCTGTAGTAAGCATAAAGCATAACAGCCATTGCGAAGGTGAGGGCGATACTGGTCGCAGCACCAAATGGCCAGTCACGAGCGTTCAATACTTGGCTCTTAATTACGTTACCGATCAGTAGGTTCTTCGCGCCGCCAAGAAGGTCAGAGATGTAGAACATACCTAGTGCTGGTAACAGAACCAACAAACAACCGCCGATAATGCCAGGCATTGTTAAAGGCAAAATTACTCGCGTAATGGTTTGAAACTTGTTCGCACCAAGATCTTTTGCAGCTTCAATGTAAGTGTTGTCTAGCTTCTCGATTGCCGAATAAAGCGGCAAAATCATGAACGGAAGCAGGATGTATACAAGACCGATCATCACTGCCGTTTCTGTATACATTAAGCGTATCGGCTTATCGATGATTTCCATTGCCATCAGCGATTTGTTTAAGACACCTTGTGTACCAAGAACAATCTTTAGCCCGTATGTACGGATCAGAGAGTTTGTCCAGAACGGTACGATAACCAAGAACAACATAAACGGACGCCATTTCTCTGGCATTTTCGCTACGATGTAGGCAAATGGATAACCGATAACCAAACACAACAATGTCGCGATGATCGCCATGTAGAAAGAGTGCATCAGCACCTTTGCGTACAAAGGATCAAGTAGGCGAAGATAGTTATCGAATGTAAACGTTAATTCAATGAGGTTCGCTTCATCACGCGTCAAGAAACTTGTACCGATAATCATTAGGTTTGGTACTAACACAAACAGTGTTAACCAACCAACGATTAGGGTAATGATCGCGTTCTGAAGATTAAGCTTCTTGCTTATCATTTAGTACTACCTCCCAGCTCTCAACCCAAGTGATAGCGACTTTCTGGCCGAGTGAGTGGTCCACATCTGGATCATCTTCGTTAAAGAATTCGCTTACCATCACGCGCATGCCAGAATCCAATTGAATAACTGAATCTAGCGTCATACCTTTATAGGTACGCTCGGTCACGTGACCTACGATGCCTTTTTCTTCAGACTCTTTAATCTCTTCGATACGCAAGTCTTCTGGGCGAAGTAGTACTTGAAGTTTGTCACCGGCCTGTGCTTCTTGATCGTAGTAAACCACCGATTCAACACCTTCAATTTCTGCACGGATACGTTTCTCATCGATACGATCTAGCATGGTTGCGTTGAATACGTTGATCTCACCGATAAAGCGAGCAACAAATAGGTTCTTAGGTTCTTCGTAGATCTCACGTGGAGAGCCATCTTGTTCGATAACACCGTCGCGCATAACAATAATACGGTCAGACATCGATAGGGCTTCTTCCTGATCGTGCGTAACGAAGATAAAGGTAATACCAAGTTGACGCTGAAGCTGTTTAAGCTCGATTTGCATTTGCTTACGTAGTTTGTAATCAAGTGCAGATAGAGATTCATCTAGCAGCAGTACTTTTGGCTTGTTGACAACCGCGCGAGCAATCGCGATACGTTGTTGTTGTCCACCAGAAAGTTGGTGTGGCTTACGCTGTGCCATTTTTTCAAGGCGAACCATGCGCAGCGCATCCATTACTCGTGGCTCGATCTCTGCAGCAGGTGTTTTCTGCATGCGAAGACCAAAAGCAACGTTTTCAAATACGGTCATATGAGGGAAGAGTGCGTAACTCTGAAATACCGTGTTGACGTGCCTTTGCTCTGCAGGAACCTGTGTTACATCTTGGTCATCTAATACGATTTGACCGTTGTCTGCCGTCTCAAAGCCCGCGATCATGCGTAAAACCGTTGTTTTACCACAACCAGATGGACCAAGAATCGTCAGAAACTCACCATGATTAACATCCAGATTTAAATTACCGATGATTTCCTTGCCATCGAAACTTTTGCTAATACCAGATAGACGAACTACTGGCTTTCCTGCTTGCTGTTTAGCGTTCAACGTCTGTATTTCTCCCACGTTCAAATTGGGTTATATCCCATTGATGTGACATTAGTCATTCACTTTTGAGGCGCGCATCATAATCACCAAAATTGTGAAATCAAAGCATTTTCTTATCTTGAAACAGAAAAAATTTTGCAGGCAAAAGTAAACATTCCTTACCATACTGTTTTTATGGGGGTATTTACGCTTTCGCTATCGTTTTGTAGGGTTTTAATTTCGCCAGCAAATGTTTTCAATTTCATAGATTTGCGAGTGGTTAATTATCGACCAAATAGAAGATATTGCAAGTATTGAGGCCGAGATCTGATTTTAGACTTGGAAAGATTTCTTTATAATGACGCCCTTATTAATTGGCTGGTTTTCCAGAAAAAAATTTACAAGTTAGCCTTGGATAACATATGAACAACGATTTTGAGAAAGATTTCAATTTAGGAGGGAGTGTAGAGCGAGCTCTTTCTGGCAAGTATGAACTAAAAGCGGGTGCTGTTTTTAGTGAGGCTTGGCGCACGACCATTCAACAATTTTTGTCCTTCTCGCCAGCGATCATCTTGTTGCTTTTCGTTCAGTTGGGCATCTTCTATATCGCATTGCAACTTCAATTAGGTGACCCAGGTGTGATTCTTGATGCGTTGCAAGACCCTGAGTCTTTTACCACTGACATCGTCTCTGCTATTTATGTCGCTAACTTTAGTTACGAAGTGATCAGTGCGCCAATTTATGCGGGTATCAGTTTGATGGCTATGAGCCATGTCGCTGGGTTGAAAACAAAAGTACGTCACGTTGGTAAAGGCCTACAATTCACGGTGCCAGTGATTTTAGCGACGCTATTTAGTCTAATGCTGCAGGGCGTAGCTGGGATGATTTTTCCTCTACTATCGTTATACCTTTCTTTAGCTTTTAGTCATTCTATCTTATTGATTTGTGAGAAAAGAGTGCCACCAATGCAATCATTACTATTGTCTCTTCGTGCAGTCAACAAGAAGATTTTTGTTCTTGCAGGGCTTTACTTGGGCGTGATGTTGATGTTTATTATTGCTGCAATGTTCTACGGAATTGGCTTGATCTTCGTGCTACCGTTCTTCTTCCATTTGAAGGGAATCCTGTACCGCGAAATGTTTGGTATCAAGTTAAAGATCGTAGCGGCACAGCAAAATGATAACGATCACGATGGTAACTCTCAGGTGTTTGATGCCTAAATCTTTAAAATCAATGAGTTTACGAGTGGCGGCTATCACAATAGCCGCCACTTTTGTTTCTGTAGGACCATATTTGCAC
>NZ_BAOG01000002.1 GCF_000400365.1 Vibrio jasicida CAIM 1864 = LMG 25398
GAAAGACCGCCGATGTGGCGGTCTTGTTGGATTCGATTAGAAGCGGTAGTCCGCCGAGACAAAGTACTGACGCCCCGGCGTCGCGTAACCTGAGTACATCTCGTAATCTTTATCGAAGGCATTACTTAGCTTCGCATTAACATCCCAGTTTTGGTTCACCGCGTAAGAAGCGGTGAAGTTCCATAGGCTGTAACTCGATAATATTGTACTGCCATTAAAACGTTCACCTTGGTAAAGGTACTGTGAGCCCAATGTCCATTGGTCAAACGTCGCGTAAGCATTCCACTTAGCACCACGCTTGGCGCGGTATGCCAGTTGAGTATCTTCTGCACCAGATTTATCGACTGGATCTTTGTAATCTAAGTAAAACTCATGAGAAACGATATCTGTATCGAATTTCACCTCTAGTTCTACACCTTTGATTTCTGCTTCGCCGACATTTTGCATGCCCGCACCTTCCCAAATTAGCATGTTCTCAATTTGGTTGTAGTAACCCGTTACCGTCCAATCAAGGATCGATACAGCTCCCGATAGTGACAGCTCGGTATTTTCTGATTCTTCAGGTTTTAGATTTGGCATTTCGTAGCCTGGATAATACAAATCAACAAAGCTCGGAGCTCGGAAAGCTGTACCGTGGCTTAGCGTTAATTCATAACCTTGATAAAACTTCCAACCCGCAGCAGTTTGCCAAGTGGTGTTGTTGCCAAATTGGTTGTTTTCATCGTTACGTACGCTCGCTTCTAACGTCCATACGTCATACGCATATTGAGCAATTGCGCTAGCACCAAAATTGGTTCTTGGGTTCTTTTCTGGGTCGTAATCTTTAGCAGGTCCCCAATCACTTGGGGCAATATAACCCTTGGTTAGCTTTTCTGTGCGGTAGTCCAAACCACCACCAACGCTCAGCTCTTCGTTTACGCTGTACGAGTTCAACCAAATCGCATTGAACTGCTCAATAGCAACGTGATCGCCGGTTGATTTGCTTTGACCTGATTTATGGTCATAGTTGTCTTGCTGGCCGTAAGCCAATTTCAACTCAGATGAGTACACGTCTTTGTTGTATTCCAATGATAGGTCTGCACCAACATACTCAACTTCACCGGTTTTCTTCTCGTGTTTATCAACGGTGCCCCATGCTGGGTTTCCATAACTACTGTTGTCGTAGTCATACTCATTATTGTAAGCACTCAGACCAACGTAGCCTGATAAGTTATCAGAGAAGTTTTGTTGGTAGCCTAGTTTTAGGTTGAGCGTTTCAAAGCCGTGCTCATCGCCATCATTCACACCTGGCAACGGCTTCACATTGAAACCATCGGTTTTCTCGTAGCCTAATACGCCCTTAAAGTGTTTACCTTCACCGACTGGCTTAGAGACAACAAACGTTCCTTTTTTATGATTGTCCGAACCATAACCAGCGGACACACGACTTGCATCACTATCAATGTTTGCTCGAGTAATAATGTTGATGACGCCAGAAATCGCTTCTGAGCCGTAAATAGAAGCACGCGCACCACGAATGTAGTCGATACGTTCAATAGAATTGATTGGAAACTGATTAAAATCGACGCCGCCCATTATCGCGCGTGGCATGCGCACACCGTCGACTAAAACAAGAACTTGGGATGAGCTACCACCTCGCACATAAATAGAGGCAGATTGACCACGTCCACCGTACTGAGCAACTTCAACACTCGGTAGTGTACGGAACACATCAAACAGACTGTTTGCTTGCAGGCGCTCAATATCTTCTTTAGTTACCGTAACGGTTTGTGCGAGAACCGCACCATCAATTTGCTGGAATCGGTTTGCGGTAACCACAACCGTTTCGTCTGCAGAGGCTTCTTGGGCCTGTAAATAAAAGGTAGGTGAAAGCAGCGATGCACACGTGATCGCAAGAAACGTTTTTCTCATTGTATTGTCCTAATTCGCGTAATTCCTACCGAGCCCTACTCGTTTTAAGTAGTCCAGTGCTGTGGCTCAGTTGCTGGCAGGTATTCGGACTCAAGAGCATGGCAGTACCACCTAATTGCTCGACTTCCCACATAAACTAATGCAGTGTCTTGATGAGCGTTCGTTCTCTTTTACCGCTGCGCGTCAGTTCTGGATTCTCACCAGATTCCCATTTCAGCCATCTAGATTGCTAGATAGCACCAGCTTGGGGCAAATACTATTAAGCTATTGATTATTTGTCCAGCCAATATTAGCCCTAACAATTGTAACGTTTTGGTTCATTTGCGTATCAACTGACACAGAACACACTATCTTTAAACCAAATAGAGTACAAAACTGGACATACTGTTGAGATTGAATAAAATCTGCGCTCTAAAATTGAATGCACCATAAAAGGTAAGATCATGGCTACTCTTGATGTAAATCCACAACGCTACCAAGAACAACTGGCTGAAAAAGTCGAACGTCTCACGGATATGTTCGCGCCATACAACGTGCCAGAGCTGGAAGTGTTTGAATCACCAGAGCAGCATTACCGTATGCGTGCTGAGTTTCGTGTTTGGCATGAAGGTGAAGACCTGTACTACATCATGTTCGATCAGGAAACTCGTGAGAAATATCGAGTAGACCAATTCCCAGCAGCTAGCCGTCTGATCAACGACCTAATGCCACTCTTAGTGGATGCGATGAAAGATAATGAATCCTTGCGTCGCAAGCTGTTCCAAGTGGATTTTCTATCGACCTTAAGTGGCGAGATTCTGGTTTCACTGCTTTACCATCGCCAACTTGATGAAGAGTGGATTGAAAACGCAAAAGCACTTAAGCAACGTTTAAATGATGAAGGCTTCAACCTAAACATCATTGGCCGTGCTCGTAAGATGAAGATTGTCTTAGACCGCGACTACGTGATCGAAAAGCTGGACGTAAACGGTCAAAGCTACATTTACCAGCAGGTTGAAAATAGCTTCACACAGCCAAACGGCAAAGTAGCAGAGAAGATGCTGGAATGGGCGGTCG
The DNA here is from genome assembly GCF_000400365.1 of Vibrio jasicida CAIM 1864 = LMG 25398. Taxonomy (GTDB): domain Bacteria; phylum Pseudomonadota; class Gammaproteobacteria; order Enterobacterales; family Vibrionaceae; genus Vibrio; species Vibrio jasicida. The sequence goes on from NZ_BAOG01000002.1 coordinate 2,968, forward strand.
ACTGCACTCAAGAAAGCACTGGCGACTTACTAGAGCTTTACTGTGGTAACGGTAATTTCTCTCTGGCGCTGGCACAAAACTTCGACCGCGTTCTTGCAACTGAATTGGCGAAGCCATCTGTGGTTTCTGCGCAATACAACATCGCAGCAAATGAGATTGATAACGTACAAATCCTACGTCTATCAGCAGAAGAATTTACTCAAGCAATCGAAGGTAAACGTGAATTCCGCCGCCTACAAGATGCAGGAGTGGATCTAAAGAGCTACAACTGCAACACGATTTTTGTCGATCCACCACGCTCAGGTATGGATGTCGACACTTGTAAGATGGTGCAAGGTTACGAGCGCATCATGTACATCTCTTGTAATCCTGATACTTTGAAAGAGAACTTGGACATTCTATGTGAAACGCACAACGTGACTCGTTTTGCTCTGTTTGACCAGTTCCCTTACACACACCATATGGAAGCGGGCGTTTTACTAGAACGTAAAGCGTAATCCACCAGCGTCAAATACAAAAAAAGCGAGCTCATTGGCTCGCTTTTTATTGAATTTGTTTTGCTTATTCAGCAGAAGCTTTCTTCTCCATAAAACCCAGCTTTTTACCAACCCAAGCCAACAGAATCATTGAAACCAGAATCGCGAAGAAGTTAGAGCCGGCTTCTGGGTATTGTGCTTTGATGAAAGCAGAGTGGCCAAATGCACCAACAAAGAAACACGCCAAACCAACTAGCGGGATATCTTCTGATACAGGGTTGTTAAGGTATTCTTGGTAAAGCGCCTGTACTGCTAGCACGAGTGCAATCAAAGGGAAGATTGAGAAAGATACTTCACTCATGGTCAACCATGACAATAAAGCATCACCACACATACCTGCAACCAGTGCCAAAATCAGCGTTTTCTTTTCAGATTTATTTCCATTCGACATTATTCTATCCCGCCTTTTAATCGGTTACGTTCACGTTCTTTGCGATACCAATAGGCCCCTTTGGCTATCATTCGCAATTGCATGATCAATCGCTCGGCGAGTTCATCGCGCTCGCGTCGATCTAAATCTAAAACTTCAGCACCAGAACTGAATACCAAAGTGACTGACGCTTCTGCTTGAGTAAACGCTTCTTCTTTGGTCATGCCAGTGCTTATTAAATACTCGGTTAATTCTGCCGCAAAATGCTGGATTTCTCGAGCGACGGCAGTACGAAATTCAGAAGAAGTGCCAGAGCGCTCACGCAACAATAAGCGGAATACGTTAGGACTACTTTCAATGAATTCCATGAAGGTTTCAACCGAAGTTCGAATCACACTGCCTTCTTTGACAATACGCTGACGCGCTTGGCGCATTAGTTGGCGTAACAACAAACCGCCTTCATCTACCATGGTTAAGCCAAGCTCATCCATGTCTTTGAAGTGACGATAAAAAGAAGTTGGCGCAATTCCAGCCTCTCGGGCGACTTCTCGCAAGCTGAGATTAGAAAAGCTGCGGTCCGCACTGAGTTGATTAAATGCCGCATCGATCAGTGATCGACGTGTTTTTTCTTTTTGCTGCGCGCGGATTCCCATCGATTTCATTCTTAAACTTGCTCTTTTTCTATCGGGTACAAGAACCTCAATATAACGCATATCGACCCCACGTATAAAGTAACGTTGTCTGCCAATAAGCGGCGAGCACGTTACTACTGGCATGCATCCAATTGCAATCCTCTCCATCCAAATAGTAGACATGCAACATACCAATTCGTTCTTTTGGTTGATTCTGCGTGATCACTTCCACTCTCTAGTCGGCATAACATGTTCCTCCTAGAGTAAATGAGTTAAAATCCCGCTACAGCAATGTTAAACAAATATAACAAGGAAGACATCATGGCGCATGTTAATCACTATGACGTGATCGTAATTGGTAGTGGCCCGGGCGGAGAAGGGGCGGCAATGGGGTTAACCAAAGCAGGCCTAAATGTTGCCATCGTAGAAAAGGAAAGCAGTGTTGGTGGCGGTTGTACGCACTGGGGAACCATACCATCTAAAGCATTGCGTCACGCTGTTAGCCGAATCATTGAATTCAATAGCAACCCGCTATTCTGTCGTAATAACACCAGCCTTCATGCAACATTTTCTGACATTTTAGGCCACGCAAAATCGGTCATCGACAAGCAAACGCGACTTCGTCAGGGCTTTTATGATCGCAACTCATGCTCGTTATTATTCGGCACTGCGCGTTTTATCGATAATTACTCCATTGCCGTGATGCAAAGTGACGGGACAGAAGAAATCTATTCGGCAGATAAGTTCGTCATCGCCACGGGCTCCCGCCCTTACCAACCGAACGACGTCGACTTCTTGCACGAACGCATCTACGACAGCGACTCCATCCTGAGTCTGAAACACGACCCTCGCCACATCATTATTTACGGTGCGGGCGTGATTGGCTGTGAATACGCATCTATTTTCCGCGGTTTAGGCGTGAAGACCGACTTGATTAACACTCGCGACCGTCTGCTCTCTTTCTTAGATAACGAAGTCTCAGATGCATTGTCTTACCACTTCTGGAACAGTGGCGTGGTAATTCGTAACGATGAAACATTCGAGAAAATTGAAGGCACCGAAGATGGCGTTATCGTACATCTTCAATCGGGTAAGAAGATGAAAGCCGATTGCCTACTGTATGCTAACGGTCGAACGGGTAACACAGACAAACTCAACTTACCTGCGGTCGGACTTGAAGGTGATTCACGCGGACAACTCAAAGTAGATGGTAACTACCGTACAGAAGTGGAACACATCTACGCAGTCGGTGATGTGATTGGCTACCCTAGCCTAGCGAGTGCAGCGTATGACCAAGGTCGTTTCGTGGCACAAGCCATCACTAAAGGACAAGCTGACGGCAATCTAATTGATGACATCCCAACGGGTATCTACACCATTCCAGAAATCAGCTCAGTGGGTAAAACCGAACAAGAACTGACTGCGGCGAAAGTGCCTTACGAAGTGGGACGCTCTTCGTTCAAACATCTCGCTCGTGCACAGATTGCAGGTAAAGACATCGGCAGCTTGAAAATCCTCTTCCATCGTGAAACCAAAGAAATTCTTGGTATTCACTGCTTTGGTGAGCGCGCTGCAGAAATCATCCACATCGGTCAGGCCATCATGGAACAAAAAGGTGAAGCCAATACGATTGAATACTTCGTCAATACCACCTTTAACTACCCGACGATGGCAGAAGCCTATCGCGTAGCAGCACTGAACGGTTTGAACCGATTATTCTAATTCAATTGGGTTGCCATGATCCAAAAGCTAAAACAGCAGGTCTCAACCTGCTGTTTTTTTTATGTGTAACTAGACAAGAAAGCGTCCCTTGCGCCATTGATAGAAAAAGATAGCGCCGAGTCCAACCCCTCGCATTGCCATGAAACTGGTCATCGCAAACCATAGCGCATGGTTTTGCCAGCCAGAGAACAAAAAGAATATCGCGAAGAAACAGCAAGTCGCCACAAACATACTGTTTCGCATGTCTTTACCTTTGGTGGCACCAACAAAAATGCCATCAAACAGGAAGCACCACATCGATGCCAATGGCATGACCACCAGCCATGGTAAATATATCGACGCTTGCTGCTGCACCGCGTCAATCGAAGTGATCATGGCGATCAATTGCGATCCCGCCAAACCAAATACCGCTGTCAAACCTAAACAGATGATCAGACTCCAGAAGAACGTACCAATCAACGAAGCACTGAGTTGCGCTCGGTCTTTCGCGCCAATCGCTTTACCAACCATGGCTTCCATGGCATAAGCGAAACCGTCCATGCCATAGGAAATCATCATCAAGAAACTCATCAATACCGCATTAGCCGCAACCACATCATCACCAAAGCTCGCACCTTGGAAAGTCATAAAGCTAAACGTAGCTTGTAAACATAGCGAACGTAAGAAGATATCGCGATTGAGTTTTACGAAACGCCCTAGCCCATGTTGAGTATCGGTTAGCAGGCTCTTCGGAGATGGTAACTGACGTGCACGCCATGTTTTCCACACACACATCAAGCCAAACGCCATGCCTGAGTAATCAGCAATCACCGATGCCAGCGCTGCGCCTTCTACTTTCCAGCCCAAGCCAATCACAAACAGTAAATCGAGCGCGATGTTGGTCACGTTGGTGATGATCACCATCCACATTGGTGCTTTGGAATTTTGTGTTCCAAGCAGCCAACCCAACAAAACAAAGTTCATCAGTGCAGCAGGTGCACTCCATACGCGGATAGAGAAATATTGCATGCCATAGTGCTTCACTTCAGCACTGGCATCACTCCAACCAAAGATCAGGTCCGCGATTGGGTTATGAGCAATAAGAAAGACCAACGCAAACAGCAATGCCATTAGTGAGCCTTGCATAAGCACCAAAGCGAGTTGTTTTCGGTCTTCACCGCCATAAGACTGCGCCGCCAACCCTGTAGTCGACATGCGTAAGAAACCAAGCAACCAAAACGTCACGCTGATCATGGTGCTACCAAGCGCAACACCGCCGAGATACCAAGCGTGTTCAAGGTGACCGATCACCGCAGCGTCAACCAAGCCCAATAGTGGAACAGTAATATTCGAAAGCACCATAGGGATAGCGAGCGCTAACACTTGGCGATGCACTTGAGGATTCGATAAAGGAGAGAAGATAGAGTTTGTCACAGGCACCTCGTTGTTTAGATCAGCGAGTGTACCTGAGTACTAAGGGTCTGTTGACCTTTAGAGCTTATTTTTGCAGCTGTTTGTGGGTTCTTACTATTCAATCAAAAAAGAGAAAAGTTTGAAATACAGTAACTCAGTACAAGAGAGCCGCAAAGCTGCCCAAGGGTTCGGGCTGGGCGCCCCCACTAAAAGCGCTTTACTCTTTGTTGATAGGTCATTGCTTAGAGTGACTAGGCGGCTAACAACTAGCCGTCCGCCTATCGTCGCGATTAAAACGCTTTTATCTCGAACAAAATTTAACCACAAAAGATAAACAGACCCTCGTGCCTAGCCAATTACCACTTGATGTGAACGAGGACTGGCGTGAGGCGATGCTTCAACATTGGGATTTTATTCAGCCAACGTTGCCATGCTTTCCAACGTGAACAGAATCGGTCGAATGGTGAGAAGGCTTTTACCCATTGTGCCCATGGTAACCAATGCAAGACTTGCTCTGCCGGAGCTTCAAAACCGTGAGCATACGTATCTGAGCCGAGCTTCTGTCCCCATTTACTTTCGGTTAAGTCACCTGCTAGTACCATGCACACTTCTGCCGAAACAAAATGACGACCCAATGTCTGAATAAAGGTCGCAACGCGCGATTCATCGCAATCGAGTAAAGCCATCTCACACAGGATCAGTACTGGTGCTTTTTCAGGAATGCGCACCTCGTCTAACCAGCTCATGTCTTCTACGCTACCGCAACGATGCTCGTAACGTTCGTTTTTGTGGAACAATCGCTGACGCCAAACCAGATTCTCGGTGACATCCAGTTCAATCCAATGACAACGACCATTATCCAAACGGTAGAAGCGCGTATCTAAGCCCGCACCTACGTTGATGATCCAAGCGTCTGAGTGTTGTTGAAGAAAGTGACTGACCTGCTGATCGCACAACTGAGTTAAAGTCACGTGCAGCAGCTGCTTCTGATCGACGTCGCCACTGATGCAATCTGGTGCCATTTTGCAGCTCAAGCACGCTTTTGCAGCGATCGGATCGTACACCAAGCCGTTATCGACCAAGCTTTCGCGGCTACGCAAAAACAACGGTTTCAACAGATGATTAGGTACGTGATGTTGAGGCTTGGACATGGGCATTTCCTTGCGCCGAAAAGAAAATGGTTAAATGGAACTAGATGATAATAAATCTCAATATCACTTGCAAGTTTTAACGCAACAGCCAAACGATCTGAATCAGTGCGAGCGTAACTATGCTTGGAAGAAAAGAAATATGCTTTGAAGAAAATCAAAATGGGAAAGAAAGCGCAGAAAACATAAAGCCCAGCAGAGAGCTGGGCTTTATTAGATTGCTTGAGGTAAGAAACCTACATCCAGTCAGTGTTACGGATGATACCCACTGCTAGACCTTCGATCGTCAAGTGTTGCGATGTTAGATCAACTTGGATTGGTGAAAACTCTTCGTTCTCTGCGTGCAGAAGTACTGTAGAGCCTTTACGCTCTAGACGCTTCACTGTCACATCATCATCAACACGCGCAACCACAACTTGACCGTCGCGTACGTCTTGAGTTTTATGCACAGCCAGCAAATCGCCGTCCATGATACCGATGTCTCTCATACTTTCGCCGTTTACGCGAAGTAAGAAGTCTGCTTTTGGTTTGAACATAGCAGGATCCACTTGGTAGTGAGACTCCACATGCTCTTGAGCCAAAATCGGCTCACCAGCAGCAACTTGACCAATCAAAGGCAGACCTTGATCGTCGTTTGCCGCATCTTCAAGTAGGATTCGGATCCCGCGAGATGCGCCTGGGATAATTTCAATCGCTTGTTTACGAGCAAGCGCTTTTAGGTGTTCTTCCGCGGCATTCGCAGAACGGAAGCCAAGCTCACGCGCAATCTCTGCACGAGTTGGTGGCATTCCGGTGTCTTCGATTTTGCTTTTAATCAAATCGAAGACTTGTTGTTGGCGTGGCGTTAACGGCTTCATATGTCACCTGTCTTTTTATACAGTTAACTGTGAGTATATCCAGTAAATGAACAAATGAAAACCCAATTGGTTGTTTTTTAATTTATTTCCGATGCTTTATGAACGCCACCACAAACCTCAAGTTAACTAGCGTTTTAAACAGAAAAGATTTCCTTAGTCTAAAGAAAGCAACAACCTATGGGTTCGACTAATTTCCACTCAATAAAATTAAAAGGTTTGACCAGTTTCTGTTATCCTTGCAGCGCTTAAAATTTATCGCCTAGGCTTATTTCTATAGCCGTACCTATTTCTTTTCCTGTTGATGAAAAGGAAGCGGACACTGAAATAAGGTTAGGCTTGTTTGAATACCTATTGAGGCTGTGAACTTTATGTCTTCTGGACAATCATTTTCACGTTCATTACTAAAACTACCTTTATCGGTAATGGTAAAGGGCACCACAATTCCATCGAACCCGATTGATGATCTCAACATCGATCTAACGAAGCCAATTGTTTATGCCTTACCATTTCGTTCGAACGTGGATTTGCTGACATTACAAAAACAAGCGATGAGTCTTGGTCTACCTGACCCACTCAGTCCGCTAGAAATTAATGGCAAAACCCTTACTCGCTACGTATTTATTGCTTCACGTCCAACAGTGATGAGCAATGATAATGATGTACCGAGCGAATCAGTCTCTCTATTTACTGAACTACTTGAGCTACACCAGCTCGATAGTGAATTAGACGTACAAATGATCCCTGCCACCGTACTTTGGGGTCGTAAGCCTGGTAAAGAAGAAAACCACAAACCGTACCTTCAACCAATGAATGGGCCACAAAAAGCGAAAGCGGTAATGGGTGCTGGTCGTGACTGTTTGGTGCGTTTTAGCCCCGTAGTATCACTGCGCTACATGGCGGACTCTCACGGTACAGACAGCGCCATTGCGCATAAGCTGGCGCGCGTGGCTCGTATTCACTTCTCTCGTCAAAAGCTTGCCGCCTCGGGGCCGAACTTGCCACAACGCCAAGTGTTGTTCGCACGTCTAATGAAATCCCCTGCGATTGAAAAAGCGATTGAAGACGAAGCACAAAGCAAAGACATCTCGATTGAAAAAGCGCGCAAAGAAGCGCACAGCATCATGGATGAAATTGCAGCGGACTTCTCGTACGGTTTGGTGAAAAACGGCGATCGTATTCTTGGCTGGTTGTGGACGAAGCTGTACCAAGGTCTGCACATCAACAACGCTTCGACCGTTCGTCGCCTAGCGCAAGATGGTCATGAGATCGTGTATGTACCATGTCACCGTAGTCACATGGACTACCTACTGCTTTCTTACGTTCTGTACCATGAAGGTATGGTGCCACCGCATATTGCTGCGGGTATCAACCTGAACTTCTTCCCAGCGGGTCCAATCTTCCGTCGTGGTGGTGCGTTCTTTATTCGTCGTAGCTTTAAAGGCAACAAGCTGTACTCCACGATTTTCCGTGAGTACCTATCAGAGCTGTTTGCTAAAGGCTACTCGGTGGAGTACTTCAGTGAAGGTGGTCGTTCACGTACTGGTCGTCTGCTGCAAGCAAAAACCGGTATGTTGGCAATGACGATTCAAGCCATGCTACGCGGTCTAAACCGTCCAGTAACGTTAGTGCCTGTGTACATCGGTTACGAACACGTAATGGAAGTGGGTACTTACGCCAAAGAACTGCGTGGTTCGCGTAAAGAGAAAGAGAACGCAGGTCTTGTGTTGCGTACTCTGCGTAAGCTGCGCAACTTTGGTCTTGGTTACGTGAACTTCGGTGAGCCGATTCAGCTAAACCAATACCTGAATGAACACGCTCCTGAGTGGACGAAAGACATCGATCGTATGGGCGGCAGTAAACCACAATGGATGAACCCAGTGGTGAACGGTCTGGCAAACAAGATGATGACGCACATTAACGATGCGGCTGCGACTAACGCTCTAACTCTATGTGCGACCGCGCTGTTGGCTTCTCGTCAACGTGCATTATCTCGTGATTCTCTGATCAACCAGATTGAATGCTACCTGAAGTTACTTAAGAACAACCCATATTCAAACACTTCAACAATACCAACAGAAACGGCTGAAGAATTGGTGGATCACGCTATCTCACTTGATAAGTTTGTGATTGAAACCGACACCATGGGTGACATCATTTCGCTGGATCGTAGCCAGTCGATTCTGATGACTTACTACCGCAACAACATCATTCACTTGTTCGCTCTACCTTCATTGATTGCTCAGATGATCATTCGTCAGCGCAACGTGACCGTAGAAAAGATTCAAGAGAACGTTGCTCAAATCTACCCGTTCCTGAAGAAAGAGCTGTTCTTAAGCTATAAGGAAGAGGATTTGAACGAGCTTGTGGTTAAGACGTTGAACGAGTTCATTGAGCAGAAGATGGTTTGCCAAGACGGCGATAAACTGGAAATCAACCAGTCAAACAACCAATCCTTGGTATTATTGGGCCGTACTATCACTGAAACACTGCAACGCTACTCAATTGCAATGAACCTGCTCGTTGCAGACCAAGAACTTGGTAAATCTGACCTTGAACAGAAGAGCCAAGACATTGCACAGCGTTTGGGTCGTTTACACGGTATTAACGCGCCAGAGTTCTTCGACAAAGGTGTTTTCACTGCAATGTTCAATACATTGAAAGAACAGCAATACTTAGATTGTGATGGTAACTGTGACCTAGAAAAGACGCAGCAATTTGCCAAACTGTTGTTTGTTCTACTTTATCCGGAAGTGAAGCTCACCATCGAAGAGAGCATCCACCAACTTCATGCATAAATAGCAGAACCTCGATACAAACAGAAAAGGCATCCAATTGGACGCCTTTTTCATACCAGGACTGATCACAGAGCGTTTTCTGAGCGCTTACCAAAATGCGATAAACAACCCAAGAGCAACCACCATCCCAACATAGTTATTGTTGAGGAAAGCTTTAAAGCATAAATCGCGATCGCGATGACGAATCAAATGCTGTTGGTAAACAAACAACGAAGCGGCCACCAAAATCATCCAATAGTAACTTTGACCAAGTTCATAGTGTTGGCCTAACAACACCAACATTGCCAGCGTAATGAGCTGTAAGATCCCAACCACCAACTTATCGTGACGACCAAACAAAATCGCCGTTGATTTGATGCCAATCTTCAAATCGTCATCGCGGTCAACCATCGCATATTGGGTATCATAAGCAATAGTCCACAGTGCGTTAATCGCAAAGACAAACCATACAATCCAAGGCAGTTCACCAGTTTGTGCAGCCCATGCCATCGGGATTGCCCAGCTAAATGCTAAGCCTAAAAATAGTTGTGGTAAGTGGGTATAACGCTTCATGAATGGGTAGATGAAGGCTAAGAAGATGCCCGCAAACGAAAGTTGAATCGTTAGTGGGTTCATGGTGAGGACGAGTAAGAAAGAACTCACACCTAATACTAAAAACAGGCCAATGGCCTCTTTTGATGTCACCTTACCTGAGGGTAATGGGCGTTGCTTGGTGCGCTTTACATGGCCGTCAACCTTACGATCAGCAAAATCATTAATCACGCATCCTGCACTGCGCATCAGAAATACGCCCAACACAAAAACAATCAGAACGTTCCAACTAGGCATGCCTTGAGCGGCGATGACAAGCGCCCAGACTGTTGGCCACAAGAGCAATAGTGAGCCAATTGGACGATCCATTCGCATCAGTTGCCAATATGCTTTGGCTTTTTCTGCGGACATTTACACCTTCTCCTTAGCGTAAACTGGTGAATTAGGTAAGAAAACCTCGGCAACCAACATCGGCTTGTGATTCATCCACAATCGTGAGCGACGCGCCAAAAAACGGCCATGAGGTAGATTTACCCAGCCCATCTGTAATGCGTCACGCTCGACATTGTCAGCGCTAAATACTGTTAAGCCCAGCGGGATATCACCTTGCTGAGCCAAGTCATATTGCTGATCGACCAAAGTTGTACGTGGGATAAGCGTGCGTCCAATGACCCAATCCGTATTGTCTCCACATAAAATCACCTCTCTCAATAGGCAATCTTGCTCAGACAATAGCTGGCTCTCATCCTGTTTTAACGTCTTAGCAGTGACGATCTGATTATGCAGCAATTCCACCGTTAAACGTTGGCAGTGCTGACCTAAACGACGTGACAAAGAGCCCTGTTCTTCAAGCCAATGCTTGGCGAATTCGTTAGGGAATTCAAATTCTTCGGGGTTTTGCCACTCTACTTCCAATAAAGAAGTAAGATAGAGTGATATCGGCTGATTCATACTAGTATTCAATTGGTGGCTTTATGCGTACAATAAAGCAACAACTTACCGTCTTATTGAAACTGTAAGTTCCGTTATTTGTTTTAGACGGTCTATTGTACCAAGACTGAAGCGATTCGAATATCGCGATCCAGAGAAAGAAAAGTTATAAATATGTACAAACGTTATGTAGCCCAAATTATTGTCGCGCTAAGCTTGCTTATTTCATCCCCTACATGGGCCGAAAAAGAAGAAACTGGACCACAGCTCGCGTACTTCTCCTTAGAACCAGACTTAACCACCAACTTTTACACAAAAGGGAATAAACTGGGCTACGTGCAGGTACGTATCGATATTATGGTCATGAGCCAGCAAGACCTTGCTGTGGTAGAGCATCATCAACCATTAATCCGCGATGCAGTAATTGAACTGCTCGGTAAGCAAACCGAAGATACAATTAAGTCGTTGTCTGGTCGTGAGGACCTACGAAAAACGTTGGTCCAAGAACTCAACGAGACCTTGCTACCAGAAACAGGCAAAACCATCATTGCCGACTTACTGTTTACCAAATATCTTTACCAATAAGTCCGCTTTTCAAAATGCAAAAGACCGCCAATCGGCGGTCTTTTTTATTGTCAGCAAAGCATCTCTATGTCAGTAACCTTAGAATGCTTTTACATACCTAAGCTTGTTGGTATTTCTGCTTACCAGAATCGAATACCGCGATGGCCATTCCAGAAATGAACCCCACTAAATGCGCCGTATTGGCAATGGCCATAAATGGTTGTACAAAACCTAATACCAGCCACACCAACATAAAACCAATAATCGGTTTTGGTAACGTTAATCCAAGGTGAGGTAAGCGGTAACCAAGAATCCATAAGTACCCCAACAAAGCGTACACCACGCCAGATAAGCCACCAAAGTTTGCACCTTCGACATAAAACTGACCTGCGCCAGATAGGGCAGCTGAGATAACAAAGAGCTGTAAGAGCTTACCGGAACCTAAGCGACGTTCAATATCCCCACCAAATTGCCACCACCAAAGCAGGTTAAAAACAATGTGTGTTATCGAAAAGTGCAACAGTGCATGACTTATCCAACGCCACAATTGCCATTGCTGTCCTTCAAATGCAGGAAAGTGCAGCCAATCAAATACACCTCGTCCAAAACCGAGTAGTTGAAGCAAATAAATAGCAGCACAAGTGATCATTATCGCGAGCGTAACCGGACCTGCTTTCGCTTTGATCATGCCCATGATGCTTGGACTCGCATAATGAAACTTACTTTTTCGTGTATCGGCAACGTTCCACGAAGCGGCACTGTACTTAGGATCAGAAGGGTTGGCTAAGAACTGTTTGAGCTCTGCTTCAACTTCAACTTCGTGCTGCGCATCCGTCAACCAAAGCGCAAACTGCCCTTCACCTTCCGGCATGATTTGGATATCAACCTGGCGTGATGCCATGTAATCGATGAAGGCTTGCGCCATACGTGGGTTATTTAACGTTACCAATCTTTTCATTAACTTCTCACTATCGGTAGTTCTGCTCGTTGCCAGGCTTCAAAGCCACCATCAACACTGTACACCTGTTCGAAGCCTTGGTTAACCAAATATTGTGCTGCACCTTGGCTACTAATGCCGTGATAGCACATTACTAGAATAGGCTGTTCAAACTCGACTTCGTCCATAAACGACACGATCGAATCGTTAGTAAGGTGAAATGCCGATTCTGCATGAGCGACTGCGAAGGATTGAGGATCGCGGATATCAACAAGCCGAGCTTCACTTTGCTCAAGTAATGTTTGCGCGCCTTGTACATCGATATGTTGAAACTGGTCCATTTGCTTTCTCATTGTCTTATTAATATACCCAAGCAACCTCATGGCACTGAAATTTAGGCGCTTAAAGTCACTTGCGTATAGTGACGCCATTGTAACCTATCCAAAGCCAAACTTAGACACAGAGATAGTCCGGTCATTCTAAACTGTTCACATTACAACCATTTGTGGATAAAGCTGTGAATTGCGTTGATAAAGTATATTTTGATCTTTTGATCCACAAGATGTAGTGATGATCTTGATCTAACTGTGTGTATATTTAGAACTATCCCCAGCAGTAAAACCACGACAAAGCCTTATTTTGTCCGGCTTTCGAACAGTTGATGAATAATTACTTCACAGAGTTATGCACAGGTAGCACAGATAAAATAGATCGCAAACGCTATCGATTTTGGATCGGAAATAAAAAAGCCGAGATCACATGATCTCGGCTTTCTATGAAAATCTTACTTTATATTAGAAGCAGAAGTTAGAACTCACCAACAGCAAGTTTCAGTTTCTTCATTGCGTTCTTTTCTAGCTGGCGAATACGCTCAGCAGAAACACCAAACTCATCAGCAAGGTCTTGCAGTGTTGCTTTCTCATCGTCTAACCAACGAGAACGAACAATACGTTGACTGCGCTCATCCAGACTTGCAAGCGCATGGCCTAGACGGTTATTGGTGTGTGTTTCCCAGTTTGCTGCTTCAATGTTATCGGCAACATCAGATGATTTGTCTTCTAGGTACACCATTGGTGCTGTGTACGAATTTGAACTGTCGTCATCATCCATTGGCATATCGAACGTTGAGTCCACTGCCGCTAGACGGGATTCCATTTCTCGTACTTCTGAAGGCTCAACACCTAGCTCACGTGCTACTGTTTCTACTTCACCGTTGTTAAACCAGCCTAAGCGCTTCTTAGACTTACGTAGGTTGAAGAACAGTTTACGCTGCGCTTTGGTTGTCGCAATCTTCACGATACGCCAGTTACGTAGCACGTATTCATGGATTTCTGCTTTGATCCAGTGAACAGCGAAAGACACCAAACGCACACCCACTTCTGGGTTGAAACGCTTGACCGCTTTCATAAGACCGATGTTGCCCTCTTGAACTAGGTCTGCCATTGGCAAGCCGTAGCCTGAGTAGCCACGAGCAACGTGAACAACGAATCGTAGGTGTGACAAAATCAGGCCTTTCGCCGCATCTATCTCACCGTTGTAGTGTAATCGTTCTGCCAGCCCACGCTCTTCGTCTGGTGTCAGCATTGGGTAGCTGTTTACAGAACGAATATAGCTATCAAGGCTATCTTGCGTGACTAGAGCCATCGGATACGCTTCTTTTGTCATTCAATTCCTCATCAATCTCTGATCTGGAGCATTACATTGCAATTTAGCTTGGCCATCTTGAACTCAAAATGAACAAGTTTCAAGAAGGGCGAGTAATTATCCATAAACAAATGGTCTATACAAGGGGTAAAAATTAGCTTGTGCTAATAAATTCCAAGTATAAGACCCTTATCACCTAAACTGGTTCAATTTCTTTCAAGTGACGCTGCGCTGAAAAGCGCGCGGCGATACAACCTAGCAAGCTACCAGTGATGATCAACAGTAGAGATTCATCCCAATTCAAGCCAATCAAACGAAATTGGCTATCATATAACGATGCCAATTGCTCAACTGCGTTATTCATGACAACCGTAATCAATGCCGTCACTAACCATGCAATGGTCGCCCCAAGCACACCAAACCACATGCCAGTGTATAAGTAAGGACGAAGAATGAAACTGTCGGTCGCACCAATCAGCTTCATTGTCTGAATCTCTTCTTTGTTTGCCAACACATTAAAGCGCAATGTATTACCGACGATTAAAAATACAGCACCCAACATCAGCACTGTCAGGGTAATGACAATAATGCCAGCAAGGGTTTTTATCGCATCAAGCCGTGCCAACCAATCTTCATCTAGTCGAACATCTGTCACGTCTTGTTGCTCACGAACTTGTTTAGCAAGCGACTGAATTGCGCTTTTTTGTTCGGAATCAGGCGTAATCACCAACACGCCAGGCAAGGCATAACCACTTAATAGGCTTAGCGCTTGGTCAAACCCTGCGTACTGGCTTAAATCAGATAGACCTTGTTGCGGAGAAATATATTCCACCTCTTTTACAGAAGGCCATGTTTCAATCTGATCTTTGAGCACCATAACGCGCGCGTCAGGCATCCCTTCGACTAAGTAGGCACTCACTTGCGATGGTGATGCAACATCTTGTGCTGCACCAGCCACATTCTTACCTAACAAATACAAACAAGCTGGCATTGCTAACGCCATGGAGATAACAGCCAAGGTCAGAATGTTACCTAAAGGGCGACGCCATAATGCGCCGAAAGAAGATTTAGCTTGTTTGATATGAACAGAGAAAAAACCATCGGTATTAGCACGCTTGGCACTGCGACCTTTCCCTTTCTTTTGGGTGCGCTTGTTACCTACCATAGTCTTCTACCTCACTTAGGAAGCCTTGGTTCAATTCGAAATGACGATATTGTGGGCGAGTGTTTACTAACCCGATATCGTGCGTCGCTAGGAGAATCGTCACGCCAGCACGATTAAATTCTTCGAACAATCGCAACACACGGTTGGACAGTTCTGGATCAAGGTTACCGGTTGGTTCATCCGCCACTAGCAGCGTTGGTCGATTAACGACAGCGCGTGCAATACCTACACGTTGTTGCTCACCACCTGATAGTTGACTTGGCAAGCAACGGGCTTTATCGAGCAAACCCGTTTTATCTAGCGCCGCAGAAACACGACGTTTGATTTCATTTTCAGAAATCGATTCAATGCGCATCGGCAGCGCGACATTATCGAACACGCTGCGATCCATCAATAAGCGATGATCTTGGAAAACAATCCCGATATTGCGGCGCAAAAACGGAATGTCTTTGTTAGAAATACGTGTGATGTCATGACCATTAAAATGGATTTTGCCATCAGTAGGACGTTCTATCGCACATATCAGTTTCAGCAAGGTACTTTTACCTGCACCGGAATGCCCGCCTAAAAAAGCCATTTCTCCGCGTCGAAGGTGAAAGTCGACTTTTTGTAATGCCTGTCGCCCACCTCGGTAAGCTTTACTTACCTGCTGAAATTTGATCACCGTTGATTTCCTCTAACTCTAATTACTCTTCACGACTAAACAGAGCGTCAATGAACTCTTGAGTTTCAAATGGACGCAAGTCTTCGATACCTTCACCAACACCAATGTAGCGAATTGGAATTTCAAACTGATCAGCAAGAGCGAAGATAACGCCACCTTTCGCTGTTCCATCCAGCTTAGTCAATGTAATCCCGGTTAGAGGGGCAACATCACTGAAAAGTTTCGCTTGGCTAATGGCATTTTGCCCAGTGCCTGCGTCTAGCGTCAGCATGATCTCATGTGGTGCAGAGTCATCAATCTTCTTCATGACACGAACAATCTTACGCAGCTCTTCCATCAGGTTAGCTTTATTTTGTAGACGACCTGCAGTATCGGCAATCACCACATCGACGCCACGCGCTTTTGCCGCTTCAATCGCATCATAGATAACCGAAGCACTGTCTGCGCCAGTGTGCTGAGCAATCACAGGAACGTTGTTACGCTCGCCCCATACTTGTAGCTGTTCAACCGCTGCAGCACGGAAGGTGTCACCCGCCGCCAGCATGACTTTCTTACCTTGGCTTTGGAACTGCTTCGCCAGCTTACCGATTGTGGTTGTTTTACCGACGCCGTTAACGCCAACCATCAAGATAACGTAAGGGGTTTTGCTGCTATCAATTTCAAGTGGCTGTTCTACTTTCGCTAGAATTTCTGCCATCTCTTCTTTTAACAGGCCGTAGAGTGCTTCGCCGTCCTTCAAATCACCGCGTGACGCTTTTTCGGTCAAGTTATTGATAATTTTCGTCGTGGTGTTCATACCCACGTCAGCGATAAGCAGCTGTTCTTCTAATTCTTCGAAAAGGTCTTCATCGATTTTTTTACCGCTGAACAAACCGAAGAAACCCGCACCAATGTTTGCCTTCGTGCGGCTTAGGCTGCGCTTAAGGCGAGCAAAGAAGCTTTCGGTTGGCTTTTCTTGTTCTTGGACACGAGGCGCAACCGGTACTTGTGGCTCCTCTGCTTCTGCTTCTGCTTCTGCTTCTGCTTCTGCTTCTGCTTCTGCTTCTGCTTCTGCTTCTGCTTCTGCTTCTGCTTCTGCTAGGACAGGTTCACCCTTCTCCGGCTCTTCTTCAAGTGTGGTTTTCTCTTCTGCTTGTTCGGCAGCCTCTTCCACCTGCAGTTGCTCACCAGCTGGCGCTTCTACTGCTTCTGCTTCTTCTTTTACTGATTCATCTGTTGTCGGTTTTTGGGTCTGTTCTTCATCACCAAAACCTAGCCACGAAAGTAATCCGCGCTTCTTTTTTTCCGTCATCTGGGGCTATCCTAGATTGTGCTCTTATCTATTAATGACTCTTTTCTGACAAGATTATTATCTTTACAGAAAAGGCTAATGACAAAGTTGTGAAAACTTTCCAATTAGGTGAATCTAATCTTATTAGTGTTACACTCTGTCATCTTGAATATTCTGGGCTATATCCAAGCTCAAAGCTTGGGCGATTGGATATAGTATCACTTTATTAGCGGTCAAAAAATCTATGGTAAGACGTCGCCAGCAAAACTCATCACAAAAAAAGCCAACAACGGGCTTTGTTCGCATTATTAGTGGTTTATGGAGAGGTCGAAAACTCCCTGTTCATGATGCAGAAGGATTACGCCCAACCACGGATCGTGTGAAAGAAACCCTATTTAACTGGTTAGCTCAAGATGTGCCGCAAGCGAAATGTCTCGACCTATTCGCAGGTTCTGGTGGTTTAGGCTTTGAGTCAGCTTCTCGCCAAGCAAACCAAGTGACGATGGTGGAACTGAACCCACAAGCGTTTCAGCAATTGCAGAAAAATGTTGCCTCGTTGAATACTAACAACATTAAAGTCGTCAACACCGACGCACTGAGCTTTTTAAAGCAACCAGGTACACCGCATCACGTAGTATTCATTGATCCGCCGTTTCGCAAAGGCTTATTAGATGAAACCGTGACCTTGCTAGAGCAAAACGGCTGGCTTGCAGAAGATGCGATGATTTATATTGAAACTGAAAAAGAGCTAAGTATTGCTGGGCTTCCTGACAACTGGCGACTGCACCGAGAGAAAACCGCAGGCCAGGTCAGTTACCGTCTGTATGAACGCACATCAGCTTAAAGCCCCAATTTAAAAGGATAGTTAAATGAAAGCATTATTGATACTGGCTAAAGCAGCCATCGCCTTCGTCTGGTTCATATTGATCCTCAACTTCTTTATGCCCTTCCCTGGCAAAGCGGCCATTGCGTTGTACATCATGACGGCTTTTCTGTTCATCATGCATGGATTGCAAATGGCAATCTTCATTGGCGCATTTGGCGACAAGATTAAGATGAGCAGTTGGGAAAAGTACTCCATTTTGATATTCGGCATCTTTGCTCTTCTCGATATTCGTCGGAAGCACATGATGTAAAAAGACAAATAAACGAAAGCCGCTCACATGAGCGGCTTTTTTTGTATTCATCAAATTGACGGAGGTTTAGCCCATGTAGCTCTTCACGCCATCGAGGAACATCTGGGTTGAGATCATCACCAACAGTAAACCCATCAAACGCTCAATCGCTTTCAGACCGCGCTCACCAAGAATACGATGGAAGAAACTGTAGAACATCAAAATGAAGAAAGTTGCACCCCAAGCGATCAACACAGCAGCAGACAGCTCCATGATTTTGTCTGGATGCTGAGAAGACAATAAAAGCAACGCTGCGATCACTGAAGGGCCAGCAATCATAGGAATCGCCATCGGCACAATAAACGGCTCTTCACCTGCAGCAAGGCCAGTAATGCTACCTGCGCTTGGAAAAATCATCTTAATCGCGATGATGAAAAGAATGATCCCGCCAGAAATACTCAGCGTTTCCGGTTGAACATGGAGGAAGCTCATGATGCTTTGTCCCGCAAAAAGGAACAGCATCAGAATCATCAAGGCAAACAGTAATTCACGGATCAGCACCTTACGGCGGCGTTTTGCATCAAGGTGTTTGAGAATGGATAACACAATCGGAAGATTTCCGAGTGGGTCCATAATAAGAAACAGCATGGTCGCTGCTGAAAGAATATCCATGTTCTGGCCTCGACTGAAAATTTGGCGGCCAGTATAACAAAGTGATTCAGTGAAGATATGATAGAAGACGAAATGAATGCTTCGCCTCCATCAACAATTTTTAGCCGCAGCTTAGTGGTTACAAACGCGTGCCATATTCACGACAAACTTACCTTCCAGTTCGCGTACTTTTTCGCGCTTTAGCAAGAACTCTAGCAATGCACCTAAGTCTAGATCATTCAGCTTACAGGTATGGAAACGCACATCTGTACCAAAGTGAGCTGCCAGTTCATCACGATCCATTGGCGTTTCTCGAAGTAGGTTAAGTAAGTTGTGAGCATGAATCTCGGTCATCATCGACTCCAGTTATTAAGTTGAATCCGTCTAGTTTACGCAAAACCTGACCGCTTACTTTGACCTAAATTAGTAAATGATAGATGCAACGATTAATGCATGAGCCAAGAAATAACTGCCACTCACCCAAACATAGGCATGTTTCATCGGTTTACGATAACCATGTATCGCATACGCCAAGGCTGAATAGATCATAACTAAGGTGCCACTAAACCCAAGCGCATTAGCAAAACTTGGTACTTGCAACCAAACTTCCCCCGCCGCCCAAGCAAGCTGAACCAACATGATGCCCATGATAACAACAGGAAAAACCATGGAATCGAGCTGTGGTAGCAATAAGAAGAACGCCACAACACTAGCAGCAAGCAGCAATGCGAGTAACCACCAAACAATTTCCCCATTGAGCTGAACCCAAAATGATTTGCTATAAAGGATTTGAGCGAGTAAGTAGCCCGCAAAGTAGAGTGGCTTGCGAGATTTAAAGGAATGCAGTGTATCGGCAAATACAGAGACCAACAGTCCACCAGCGATCCAGTAGGTAGGTACTGCAGATGCACCTTCAGTCAACGCTAAGATCAAAAGCAACAACAGAGTAAAGATTTTAAATGCCAGAGACTGCGTTGGATTGGCTTGTCTCGCCCCCAACACGGAATATAACCCTGATAGCCCTATCGCTAACCAACTCCACATGCCGTATACACCTTTCACGTAATCTCGCCGCTAGTCTAGGTAGACCAATCTTGATGTAAAGGCATTATCAGCGAAAGTTGGATCTCGCTAGCGAATCACAACATTTTGTAAACGTAACTGGCTCAATTACTGATTATCGTTTTTCTCACAATCATTGAACTGAGCTATCTGAATCTGTTTGTTATCGATAATTTCATCAGAACTCTAACCTTCAGAAATTGAAAAACAAACCATCAATTTGTTCGCTATACAACCGTTACGGGCAAATAACCAACACAAAAGTCAGATCCACCACCTCTGACCACTCAGAAAGGCAAAAATGCCTCCTCCCAACAATACAAACCGTGATTAGCCCAATAATCTGAGAGTATAAAAGTTCAATCAAAAACACATAAGCAACTGATATAAATAAGCATAGATAAGAAAAACCATCAAAACCCAACCTTAACTAGCATGGATTATAGCTACCCCCTTATCGCATTGAGATTTTCTCATCAGATAGGAAAAGTTGAGCACAATAGACGTCTACAAGAGTGACTCTCGTTAACACAAAACATAATTTTCTCAACTTTTGAGAAATTCAGCAAAAATAGCCAACCAACATCCACACTGATACAAGAAACACTATTTCATCATAACATTACTCATATTTAACACTATAAAATCAGCAACTTAAAGACAAAAAGAAGACAAAAACAACAAGTCGAACATTTAAAGAGCAGCACAAAAAACACAGTTTTATTAGTCAATTTAGGGTAAAAACACCCTAGTTAAGTGCGATTTTTGAAAACTTTTCCGCTTTGAAGTTGATCAAAGCTCAAAAACAGTGCTATATTATTTACATCGAGTTCATCAATGATTTTAGGGGTAGTGTTATGATTTCTTCTTCTCAAAAACAAGGGCTGGTAATGATTGCAGTGGTTGTTGGTTTAATGACACTACCAATGATGTACTAAGTTACTGTTTCCAATAAAAAAGGGACGCTTTCGCGTCCCTTTTTTATTATTCAAATTTTGCCGTCTACAGATGCTTAACTAGTATGTCCCAATGCATGTAGTAAAAACCGAGTGCAGCAAGCGTAATCAAGGCCATTAACAAAATCGCAGCTCGCCAAATAAAGCGTGAACTTCTCGGTGTGAGTTCCTTTTCACACGCATCGCATGCAGCAAGAAAACCCTTTCTGTCATCCAGTTTATAATCCTCTTCGTGGACAACTTTGTTACGGACCGTCGCAATAAAGCGCAGTTTTGCAACGACATCATGCGGTAAGCGTTCTTCACAACTGGTAATCAGTTGATGCAACCCTTTCCCTTCCGCGTGGTATTGAGTACGCAGAAGTTTTTCGATCGTTCGGGTACGCATGACTACTTTCTCAATATCTGACATCGTAACCCTCCTTACTTGACCCTTCCTGTGTCTGTCATTTCATTCTTCTACAAATTCAGAGTTTTTTCGAGTCGTTAAGTGCAAATTTCCTTTTAAATTGTGCTCTTGCACGCATATAAAATGTGAAGTGTGCCGAATAAAACCTACATCCCTTTTACTAGATCACGAATAATTTATCTCAACTCATAGTTTAATCAGGGAGTTCTGTAAAATAGATGCCAATGAAACATTGGAGGTTATCATGCCAATCTCACTTATTTTGGCTCTATTCACCCTGATTGCTCTCGGAGCTTGGGTATTCTTTCGCTTCTACAGCAAGCACTACTTTGGCGAAGACGCGCCTGAACAAAGCGCTCAAGTCACCATACTCGATAAACAAGCGATAGAAGTACCAGAAGCAGAACCTGGACAAGACGATCAGGAATATTGGATTTACGTTCAGCGCGGCTCTATTGGCCCGAAACGCGAGTTTCAAATCGGTGTGCACTATTACCACGCCTTAAACCCTGGTGATAAAGGCACACTGACTTACTGTGGCGATAAATTCCTTCACTTCGCCTTAAAACGCTAATCTAAGGTAATAGCCAACGGGTCTTGGCTGATTTAGAGAACAAGTAACTCATCGCCAAGGCCCCAGCTCCACTCAAAACGATCCAAACTGGTATTACCCAAGCTGGGTGTCCCTGATACCAACCAAACGCTTTCATTGGCCACAAGAAGATTGGGTGCAACAAATAAATTCCTAAGCTGTGCTGACTAATAAAGCTCACCACTTTTTGCACTTTAGGTGTTAGACCTTCACCAAAGTAGCGGCACAGCATAAAGATCATAGACGCTGCGAGAATCACATTCAGTGTTTTGTATGAAAACCAACGACCTACGGTATATTTATCAGCTTCTAAACTGTTGGCCACCACCATGGTAAACGTCACCGCCAACGCCACGAGCCCAAGCCCAGTAAAAATGCTGACAGTGGTGCGATTAAGAGGCACTCTCTTAAACAGCACATAGCCGAGCGGCAAATATCCCATGTAAAGCCAGTATTGATTGCTCCAAGGGCCATCAATCTTAAATAGGAACAAAGTGCTGGTCAGCAGCCAAACAGCAAGATACGCATAGAGAACGTTATCATCGCAGTTACGCACCACCCATTGGAATAACGGAATAACAAAATAGAGCGGAATAAAGTAATAGAAAAATCCGAGGTGATAGTAAGTCGCGTGATGTGGACTGTTACTCACCACTTCTTTAACCGTTTCAAAATCGAAGCCTTGTGCTGTCCAACCCGACAAGTAGGCATAAAACATCGACCAAATAAGAAAAGGTACTAATACTTTGCCTAAACGCCGTTTAACGTAGTACTTGGCATCAAAAGGTCGTGTATCACTGAGCATTAGAGCACCAGTAATCAAAATGAATACAGGTACTGCCCAGCGAGTCACGCTGTTTACCCCGACAGCCGTCAACCATTGGTCAAACGGAATCACTCCCAACTCATTACGATATGGCGCTAGCACATGAATCGCGATCACTGCGATGGCAGCGACACAACGTAATAAGTCGAAAAATAGAACCCTTTCTCTCATACCCTTACCTACTTTGAGTGACTTCACGTTTATAGCATAGGGTAATTTTCATCCAGTTAAATAGTTAACAATCTGTTTTTGCTTATTTTTAACTCAGCGATGACGCGCCAATATCATTGATTTGCAAAATAGGTGAGCTATTGTCAAATGTGGTGTATGGAAGATCATGCAGTAGCTTGTTGATGAGTCTCCATTTCTTTCACTCCATTGATGAAGCGAA
>NZ_BAOG01000001.1 GCF_000400365.1 Vibrio jasicida CAIM 1864 = LMG 25398
GAGCTATGCTGATTTCTGGTGTATGGAAGAGAAAGGAAGTTGCGGTGTAATCTGTTGATGCAGTTCTCCCCAGAACGATTAACAGAAAGGTACACCGCATGACTGATAATACTGTTGTTTCACTGAATACACCACAAGACCCACTTACTGAACTGATACGTCAAGGGGCTAGAGATTTGATTGCACAAGCTGTTGAAGCTGAGCTTCAACAGTTACTTGCACAACACCAGAATGTTATGGTTGACGGCAAGCAAGCTATCGTTCGCAACGGTTTCTTACCTGAGCGAACCTTGCAAACCGGTGTCGGTGATGTCGAAGTGCAAATTCCTAAGGTAAGAGATCGCTCAGGGCATGGCGTCAAATTTAATAGCAACTTGATACCACCGTATCTCAAGCGAACAAAGAGCGTTGCAACACTGCTCCCGTTACTCTATCTCAAGGGAATATCTACGGGCGATATGCTGCCTGCTCTGGAGTCTCTGCTTGGTAAGGATGCGAAAGGCCTGTCAGCCAACAGCATCTGTCGCCTCAAAGAGCGCTGGTATGCGGAGTACGAACAGTGGCGTAAGCGTGACCTCGGTAGGCGCCGCTATGTTTACATTTGGGCTGACGGTGTTTACTGTCACGTTAGGATGGACGATAAGCTCTGCTTACTCGTCATCATTGGTGTCGATGACACTGGACGCAAAGAAGTCCTTGGCGTTCTGGATGGTCATAGAGAGTCAGAAGCAAGTTGGACGGAACTCATTGAGCAGCTACGAGCGCAGGGATTACAGTTAGCACCGAAGCTCGCCATCGGAGATGGCGCGCTTGGCTTCTGGAAAGCGGTTGCTAAGTGCTGGCCTCAAACGACTCAGCAACGATGCTGGGTACATAAGACGGCGAATGTGCTTAACAAGGTGCCCAAAAGCGTACAACCACGAATGAAGGAAGCACTGCAAGATATCTGGATGGCAGAGACTAGAGATGATGCTTATCACGCCTTCTCAACCTTCCAGAAGCGCTTCGAAGCCAAGTATCCAAAGGCAACCGACTGCTTGGTGAAAGATAAAGCTGAAATGCTGGCGTTCTACGATTACCCAGCAGAGCACTGGGTTCATATCAGGACAACCAACCCAATAGAATCGATGTTCGCCACAGTACGTTTACGCACGAACAAGACGAAGAACTGTGGAAACAGAAAGACTACGTTGATGATGGCCTACAAGTTAATGCGCAGTGCAGAGACGAAGTGGCGTCGTCTACGAGGTTTTGCACTCCTAGCGGATGTTGTGAAAGATGTTCGCTTCATCAATGGAGTGAAAGAAATGGAGACTCATCAACAAGCTACTGCATGATCTTCCATACACCACATTTGACAATAGCTC